>NZ_QENQ01000001.1:1805234-1856630 GCF_003096275.1 Sphingomonas pokkalii | reverse complement strand
TATACGATCGGTGCGGTGGAGCCCAGTTACGGGGCATGGGCGGATCGCCTCCATCCGGAGGATCGCGTCCGAACCGAAGCGGTGGTTCGCTCCGCGTTGACCGGCGACGGCACGTATCGACACGAGTATCGCATCGTGCGTCCCGACGGCACTATCCTCCGGATTCTGGGGCACGGCAGCCTTTCTTATGATCGCGCGCGAAGGCCGATCCGCTTGATCGGCGCGATGATCGACGTCACCGAACGCCACCATGCGGCGGCATCTCGGAGCATGCTGATCGGCGAGTTGCAGCACCGCGTGCGCAACCTCCTCGCCGTCGTGCGATCGATCTTCGCGAGAACCGTCGAGGCCGGCGGGCCGATCGAGGACATCGCGCTGCACTTCAAGGGTCGCCTGGACGCCTTGGCCCGTACGCATGTGATCGCGACACGCAACCCAGGCGCGACGCTCGACCTGGAAAATCTGTTGCGCGAGGAGTTGCTCGCCGCCGGCTTCGGTAGCGACCCGCGGGTCCTCTTGGACGGTCCCGATGTGGCGCTTGATTCCAGGAGCGCGGAAATCATTGGCCTCGCGCTGCATGAGCTGATCACCAATGCCATCAAATATGGTGCTTTCAAGTTTCCGGCCGCCCGCATAGAAATTCGTTGGTCGATTAACCTGCGATATGGTTCCGAGCCGCATTTGCTCTTTAAGTGGATGGAGCAGGGCGTTCCCATGGTAGGAGTTCTTCCTGGCCATCAGGGATTTGGAAGTGAATTCATTCGTGAAGGCCTTCCATATCGGCTGGGCGCAGAGACGGAGCTTGTCTTCACCGGCGGGGGTGCGCGCTGTACGATTTCCCTGCCGTTGCCGGGCAACCCGGCATGATCCGGCGCGCGATGGAAAGCACCTTTATCATGGATGATACGCTTTCGGGTCTGCGTGTTCTGGTCGTGGAGGACGAGTACTTCATCGCAATGGACGTGGCGCGGGCGATCACCGATGCCGGTGCCCAAGTCGTCGGCCCCGTGCCGCAACTTGATCAGGGATTGGCACTGGCCGATGGCGAGCACCTCGATGCCGCGGTGCTCGACGTCCATCTGGAAGGCGGATTTTCCTATGCTATCGCCGAATCGTTAACGCGGCGTAGCGTGCCCTATCTGCTGTTGACCGGCTACGACACCTGGGCCTTGCCCGAGCAGTTTCGGGACGTTCCCCGACTTACCAAGCCCATCCAGCTTCGTACGCTAACGGCGCACCTCCGCGCGCTCTTGGGAGATGCCTTGTGTCCATGATGTTCGCGAAGCCTGTGTCCACCTTCGATTCGCCGGCTCTCCATCGCCTGTCCCGCATCGCGCCGCTCGGGGATGCCGCGCGTGACCTGATCGCCCTTGCGGTGCGGGAGCCGCGGCGCGTGCCGATGCGGCGTGAACTGCTGATCGAAGGGCGAGCGGTGCCAGAGCCGATGCTGCTTGTCAGCGGATGGGCTGCGCGCGTTCGAATCCTGGCGGACGGCCGTCGCCAGTTCCTGAGCTTTCTGCTTCCGGGCGACCTGATCGGCTTGTGCCGGCATGACCGGCCGCTGGCGGTGTCCACGGTGCAGACCCTGACCGACGCCAAGGTAGCCACCGTGCCCGACGTGGACCTGCCCGAACTTCGGCAGGCATATGCGGCAAGCAATGCCTTGGAGGAGGCCTATCTCCTTGCCCAGATCACGAGGCTGGGGCGGCTCAATGCACTCGATCGCATCTGCGATCTGATGCTGGAAATCCACGAACGGTTGGCGCTTGCCGACTTGGTTCAGGGCGACAGTTTCGAGGTACCGCTGACGCAGGAGATGCTGGCCGACGCGCTCGGCCTGACGCCCGTCCACATCAACCGCATGCTCCAGCAGGCGCGACGAGACGGGGACCTGGAATGGCGCGGCAGCTTGGTGACGCTTCTAGACCCGGCTGCGCTTTCACACCGACTTGGCCGAACGCCCGCTCGCGTGACTGCCTGAACGGTTCGTCGCACGGCCTATACAAGGTAAGCGCGCACGTAGACACCATCAGGCAAGCTCGTCGTCAAGACAAGCGGAGACGATCATGCGCGATATCGATGATTATCATTATGCCCGCGCGGTTGCCGAACTCAACGCCGCGCAGCGGTCTCTTTGCCCGGAGGCGGTGCAGGCGCATTGTGCGCTCGCCGAACTGCATCTCGAGCGATCCAGCGCCGGGCATCCCTCCGATGTGCTGGATCTTCAAGAAGATCCGCGTGCCCCAGCAGCATGGTGTGCCGAGTCACCGGTGATGCGTGGGACCGTCTTGCCGCTGAAAGGGGATCGAAAGGACGATTGAAGGCCGCTTCACTCGGCATGACCTGCTGACGAGAGAGGCATAGGGCGGCCGGCGGGCGGGTAGCGGCTCGCAATGCGCAGCTCGATGTCCGATCAACAGCCTCTGCGGAACATCGCAGACGCCGCCGCGCGCGTCGCTGCTTTGACAACAGGACGCCCCTCCGCCCTTGCCCGCCATGGCGGAAGAGGCGTCGGCACACGGCGTCACTCGGCCGCTACCCTCACCAACTCCGATCCAAAGCCAGGCCCTTTGACGGTTGCTGCGAACCAGTCGAACGTCCTCTGCAGGCCGATCGCGAGCGGTATCTTCGGTTCCCAAGCGAGAAGCTCCCGCGCGCGCGCGATGTCGGGCCGGCGCCGCCGCGGATCATCCGTCGGCAGTGGGCGATACTCCACCGCCCGCGGGGTGCCTGCCATTGCCGCGATGTGTTCCGCCAGCTCGCCAACCGTGATCTCGTGCGGATTTCCAAGATTGACGGGTTCGAGGCCGGTCACGTCGCTGTTCATCAGCAAGATCAGGCCCCGCACCAGATCGGAGACATAGCAGAAGCTGCGGGTCTGGCTGCCATCGCCGTACAGGGTCAGCGGCCTGCCGGACAGCGCCTGGACGATCAGGTTCGATACGACCCGCCCGTCATCGACGTGCATGTGCGGCCCATAGGTGTTGAAGATGCGCGCAACCCGCACCTCGGTCCGGCCTGTGCGGCAGAAATCATAGGTCAGTGCTTCCGCTGCGCGTTTTCCCTCGTCGTAACAGGCGCGGGGCCCTGTGCAGCTTACCCAGCCGCGATATTCCTCGCGCTGGGGATGCGCTTCCGGATCGCCATAGACCTCCGAGGTCGAGGTGAGCAGGAACCGCGCACCAGCTGCGGAGGCCAGGCGCAGCAGGCGATCGGTACCCACCACGTTGGTGAGCATCGTATGCTCCGGATCCACCTGATATTGCGGCGGCGAGGCCGCGCAGGCGAGATTGTAGATCTGCTTGAAGCGGTGGGCGCGTTCCAGAATGCTTGCCGGCAGCGCATCGACGATGTCGCCGCGCACGAACTCGAAGCCGGGCCGGTCTTCCAGCGCACACAGATTGGACAGGTTCGACGTTTGCAGGCTGTCGAGACACACCACCTGTTCGCCCCGATCGAGCAGCGCCGAGCAGAGGTGCGAACCGATGAAGCCGGCGCCTCCGGCGACCAGGATCAGGGACTTTTCTTGTTTCGTCGTCATCGGGGCATTCCTCTCTGGACGCGTGTTGCGGCGGCGCGCCCTCGCTTCGTCGAGATGCGCTTCCAGTTCCGCCGCGCGGTGGGTGGCGTCGTGGCGTTCGAGCAGGCGGCGGCGCGCGGCTTTGCCGATCGCCTCGACGTCGCCATCCAGGGCTGCGAGGGCGTCCGCGGTCGTGTCGGCAAGCAGGATCTCGTCGTCGGGTACGAACAGGCTTTCAATGCCTTCCCAGCGGTCCGAGAGGATCGGCGTGCCGCACGCCGCCGCCTCGAACAGCCGCACCGACGGAGACCAGCCTGCCGCGATCATGTCAGCGCGGGTGACGTTCAGCGTCATGCGCGAGGCGGAATAAAAGCCCGGATGTTCGGCCGGCGGCAAATGTGCGATCCGTTCGACATTGGCCGGCCAGTCGATCTCGTCCGGATATTGCGGGCCCGCCACCGCGAACCGCAAATCCGGGCGGCGGCGGGCGGGTTCCAGCAGCAGCCTCTCCAGCGTCGGCTGACGATCGGGGCTATAGGTGCCGAGATAGGTGAGATCCCAGCGCTTCGGCACCTGCAGCGGGCGGTAGGCCTCGGTGTCGACGGAACAGTAAAGAGCGCGCGCGGCCGTGCTGCCGAACACGCGCTCGATCCGATCCAGTGTCGGGCCGCCGGTGAAGCTCAGATACACGTCATAGCCGGGGATCAGCGCGGGCGTGAGATACTCGAAGTCGCCGCGGGCGAGCTTGGCGAGGGTGACCGGCGTGTCGATATCGTAAAAGGCGGTGGCGCCCTTGGCGATTTTCTGGACGAAGGTTCCGATCTCGACGCCGTCGGGCACATAGGATCCGACCATCACGGCATCGGCCTGCGCGATCTGCGCGCGCCAGCCGTCGAGATCGGCGAGCGTGCGGTAATATTCGAGCCGACAGAAATCGGGATCGACCAGGTCGCGATGCGGACCCGCATACCAGGGCACTTCGCGTTCGAGGAAGAGCACCTCATGGCCCCGCGCGGCAAAGGCGCGGAGCAACGCCCGGAAGGTGGTGGCATGGCCGTTGCCCCAGGAGGAGCCGAGGCTGAGGCCGAGGACGACCAGCTTCATGCGGCCTTCCTTTCGCGAGCTCGGCGCGACTTGAGGATTGCATCGACCTGCGCGCCCCGCAGGTCGTAGCTGTGCTCCGCCAGCACGCGAACCCTCGCCGCGGCGCCGATCGTGCGGGCGCGTTCGGGGGTCAGGGTGGCGAGATGCTCGGCAACGTCCTGCCCGTCGCGGGCGATGAGCACTTCCTGGGGCCTCAGGAACAGTTCGATGCCTTCCCATGCATCGGTGATCAGGCAGGCCGCCGCGCCCGCCGCCTCGAACACGCGGGTGGCGGGGGAGAAGCCGATGGCCGCCATCGAATCGCGGGCGACGTTCAGTACCGCCCGGGGCGCGCTGTTGAAGGCGTTGTGATCGGCGGTTCCGACATGGCCGATCGCGCGGACGTTCGGCGGCATTGCCATGTCATGCCAGCCATTGCCGCCGAGCAGGAAGTTGCGGCGGGGAGCGAGCGCGGCGGCACGGAGGAAGAACTCCTCGATCCGCGCCTCGCGATCGGGCAGGCGGTTGGCGAGCAGCGCCAGATCGGCGGCGAAGCGCGGATCAGCAGGGGCCGGGTGGTGCGTTTCGGGATCGAGCGCGTTGTACACCGGGATGCATTCCCGCGCGCCCATCGCCGCATAGGCATCGATCACAGGCGGGCCGCCGCCATAGGTGAGGACCAGGTCTATTTCGGGAAGCATGGCGCGCACTGGATGGGCCGGATCGCTGCGCATTTCGTCGAGTGTCGCTGCGGCATCGACGTCCCAGAAGATGCGCAGCGCATCGGCGCGCGGGGCGGTGCGCAGCGCCTCGATAAGCTCGCGATCGAAGATGCCGACGCCGCTTGCCTTCACCACCACATCCGCATGGTGCGCCTCGGCGAGGACGCTGCGAAGGCCCTCGTCCGTGGCAGGATAGACGACGACCTTGGCCCAGGCCGGTGGATCAATGTCCCGGTGCTGCTGGCGGTCGAAGGCGTCAGGTTCGTAGAAGCGGATGTCATGGCCGCGTGCAGCCAGTGCCTTCAGGATGCCGCGATAATAGGTCGCGGCGCCGTTCCAGTAGGAAGAGAGCAGGCTGGATCCGTAGAATGCGATCTTCATGCGGCTTCCTCGATGGGTTTGTGGGGCGCTAGCCGGGCGACGATGGCGAGCAGTTCGTCGACGCGGTGCGCGCAGCTGTGGCGGGTGCGGATCGTCTCGAGACCGTTGGCGACCAGCGAGGCGCGGAGACCGGCATCGTCGCGGAGTGCGACGAGGTGGCGGGTCATCTCGGCACCATCGCTGGCAACCAGGTAATCGGCGCCCGGCCGGAACAGCCCTTCGGCATCGTTCCAGGGGGCGGAGACCAGCGGGATGCCGCAGGCGAGCGCCTCGAATACGCGGATGGTCGGGATGCCCGGCAGGATCGTCGCATAATAGCGCCGCGGCACATGAACGGTGGCGAGATGGTGCGCAAAGATCTCGGGCGCGCGGGCATTCGGTGCCCAGCCATGGTACTGCGCGCCGTGCCGGGCGAGCATTGCCCTGGCGTCGTCGGGATAGCGGACACCGTAGATGTCGAGCGGCAGGCCCGCCCCGGCGGCCGGCTCGAACAGGAAGCGCTCCAGCTCCTCGGTCCGTTCGCCATCGCCCCAATTGCCGATCCAGACCAGGCCTTGGCGTTCGCTCTCCTGCGTTGGCGGCCGGAAGCGTCGGAGATCGGCGGCCTCGTGCCACACCCAGACGCGATCGCCCCAGCCCCAGCCGCGATACACCTCGGCTAGCGTCTCGCCAAAGGCTAGTACGCCGTCATAATCGTTCAGGTCATAGGCCCGCATTGCCGTGGGCTCGCTGACCGCGCGGTGGTGGGTGTCGTGAAAGAACAGGGTGAAATTGCCGCCCATCGCGCGGGCATGGCCGATGCGGGAAACCAGCCTGGGATCATTCCACTCATGGACGATCACGAGGTCCGCGTCCCCGATCATCTCTGCGGGTGTGCACATGGGAGTGTAGGTGCGGGACTTCAGCTCGGGATAGGCCTCGCGATAGGCCGCCAGGCCTGGCTGGCCATGATCGGCGAGCAGGTTGTTCAGGCTCCAGGCGTCCTCCGGTTCCCAGACTATCACGTCATGGCCGCGGGCGATCAGTTCGCTGAGTACGCCGCGCAGGAAATGCGCGTTGCCATGGTTCCAGCACGACGCGAGCGAATGGGTGAAATAGACGATCTTCATGCCGCGACCTTTCCGGCGGGCGCGCGCTCGGCGAGGCGCTGGCGATAGAGGGAGAGCATGGCGTCGGCCATGCGGGCGGGCGTGTAGCGGCCCGCCTGCGCAGCAGCGGCATCCCCCAGGCGGCAGCGCAGCGCGAGATCGCCGATCAGCCGTTCGATCGCGCCGTAATATCCGGCCGGGTCACGCGGCGGCACGAACAGGGCGACGCCGTCCCACAGTTCGCGAAACACCGGAATGTCGGCCAGCACCAGGGCGCAACCGGCGGTAGCCGCCTCCAGTACCGCAAGGCCGAACGGTTCGAAGCACGCAGCGGAGACGAACACCGGGCGTGCCGCAAGCCGCCGCGCGAGTGCCGCGCTGTCGAGCTGGCCGAGCAGGTGCAGATGGTGCAATCGTGCCGTCTCGCCATGCGGTCCGGTCGTGGCGCCGGCGGCGTGAAACGGGACCGAGAGTTCTCCTGCAACCCTGTCGAGCAGATCGGCACCCTTCACCGGGTCCCACAGCCGTCCGACCGTGAGCACGCAGTCCTGCACCGGTTCGCGCCGCGGCGTCACCAGCGGCGTTCGGCCGTTGTGCACCACGCTCGGCACTGTCGGCAGCCCGTACTGGCGATGCACGACCTTGGCATACTCGGCCGACGGCGCGATCACCCGGTCGGCGGCGCGCAGCCCCTCTTCGGTCAGCGCGCGATGCCAGGTGAAACCGGAATCCAGCGGCACGCCGGGCCGGGCATGCTGCCACCAGGTGGAAACGCAGCCATGTGTGACCGCCAACACCGGCACGCCCGGCGCCGCCGTCGCGGCGAGCGTGGGCATGTTGCACTGTACAAGATCGGCCCCATGCAGCCGCGCCAGTCGGCCGATCTCCACGCCGGCGGCACGCACCGGGCCGGGCCCGTCGCTCAGCCAATCGAGCGGCAGCCCGGTTTCGACGAGGGTCACGCGGTCGATGGCCTGGGCCTCCGCCCGCTGTGCATCGCTCGGCCGCGGCCCGAGCTGGACCAGCAGCGTGTCCACGCCCTGCTCGGCCAGCGTGGCGGCAAGGTCGATGCTGTACTGCCATACGCCGCCGACCGCGTCGGTGGTGAGCAGCAGTCGCAGCGGCGCCGGGGCGATCACAGCGCGGTTGCCGCCAGCGGCGCCCGCGGCATCGATCGACCGAGGGGCAGTCCGCGTTGCTCGGCCAGCCAGCGCGCGAGGGCGGTAACGCCGTCCCGCCAACCGATCGGGGTGCCCAGTTCCAATAGCGTCCGCGCCCTGCTGGTCTCAGCGACGAAATAGCGCTGGTCGCCCGCGCGCCAGTCGTCGAATCGGAGATCGAGCGGACGATCGGTGATGGCCTCGACATGCCCGAGCAGCGTGCGGAGGCTGACGGCGTTGTCCGGCCCCCCGCCGAGGTTGAACGCCTGTCCCGAAAGCCGACCGATCCGTCGCCATGCGGCGATATAGGCATCGACGGCATCGGACACGTCGAGAATGTCGCGTACCTGGTGTCCGTCGCCATAAAGGGTGATCGGCGCCCCCTCGATCGCGCGGATCAGGAAATGCGCGACCCAGCCTTGATCTTCGGTTCCCATCTGCCGCTGGCCATAGATACAGCTCATCCGCAGCACGGTGGCGGGCAGGCCGTAGCTGCGCGCATAATCGAGCACATATTGGTCGGCGGCGCCCTTGGAGCAGCCATAGGGGGTGTGGAAATCGAGCGGCCGCCCTTCGCCGATGCCGTGCGCCCGCACGCCCGGGTCGACGGGCCGATACCCCTTGTCGTCCAGCGCGAATTGCAGATCGGCAAGGTCGCCATAGACCTTGTTGGTGGAAGCGAAGATCACCGGCGGGGGGGGCGCCGAATCACGGGCGGCTTCGAGCAGCGCGAAGGTCGAGGCGAGGTTGATCTCGAAATCTTCGGTCGGATCGGCGAGACTGGTCGTCACCGCCACCTGCGCCGCGAAGTGGAACACCGCGCGGGCCGAACGGACCGCCTCGGCGAGCTTCGCCGTCTCGCGGATATCCGCGATCACCGGGCGGATGCGGTCGCCATGCTGCCCTTGCAGCCAGGCGAGGTTGCGCTCCACGCCGGGGCGGCGCAGCGCGTCGTAGATCACCACCGTCTCGCCCTGTCGCGCCAGCCGATCGGCGAGGTTCGATCCGATGAAGCCGGCGCCTCCGGTGATCAGAAGCGGCCGCTGGTCCACGTCGTTCATGCGACCAGACCCCGCTTCTCCAGTTCGGCGCGTGCCTGGCCGACCCGGTCCTCCGCAGTCTGCTGTTGTACCCAGTCGGCGAGCTCGGCGAGCCCTGCCTCGAAATCCTGCCGCGCCTCGAAGCCGAGCGTCTCGCGCGCCAGGCTGGTATCGCAAAAACAGTGGCGGATATCGCCGACCCGGGTCTTCCCGACGATCTCCGGCGCGGCGTCGTTGCGACCCATGGCGCGGGCAAGGGCCTCGGCGACCTGCGTGACCGAGCGATCCTTGCCCGAACCGATGTTGAAGGTCTTGCCGGCGGCTTGCGGCAGGGTCAGCGCGTCGGCAAAGGCGCGGGCGACATCGCTGACATGGACGAAGTCGCGGCGCTGCTCGCCATCTTCGAAGATCATCGGCCGCTGGCCGTTGAGTAGCCGCGAGGCGAAGATCGCGAGTACCCCGGTGTACGGGTTCGAAAGCGCCTGACCAGGGCCATAGACGTTGAACAGCCGCAGGCACGTGGTCTCGATGCCATAAGGTGCACCCATGATGTGGGTGGTGCGCTCCTGGACATATTTGTTCAGCGCGTAGATCGAGGCGAGGCTGGGGCGCTTCCATTCGGGCGTGGCGACCGGCGAGAGGGGGCGGCCCTTGACGTCGAGCGGGTTCCATTGCTGCTGGCCGTCGCGGACGATGCCACGCTCGGCATTCTCGACCGTATTGCCGTCTTCGTCGCGATACAGGCCCTCACCATAGATGCTCATCGACGAGGCGGTGACAACCCGGCGCACCGGGGCGTCGATCAGTCGCTCGAACAGCACGGCGGTGCCGACGTCGTTGGCGGACGTATAGCGCTCGACTTCGTACATCGACTGGCCGACGCCGACTTCGGCGGCAAGGTGGATCACACTGTCGACACCTTGCAGCGCGCGGGCGACCGCATCGCCGTCGCGGATATCGCCGCGGACGAGTTCGACCTGCTCGTCCAGCGCCTCGGGGCGCGCGCGCCCCCCGTGCACCTGTTCCAGCAGGGAATCGAGGACACGTACCTGATGTCCCCTTCGCAGGAGCTCGGCAGAGACCTGGCAGCCGATGAATCCCGCGCCGCCCGTTACGAGCACCTTTTCCACCATGTCTTCTCGTTCCCCGCTTGGAGATTAACCTGGGTAAGTTGTTGTGGCGCGGTAAATCGCTACCAAGACTTTCTGGTGATCGATCTAACAGCTTCTTCTTCATCATGTTCCCAATATTGATGTATGTAAGCCCTTATGTGGATCTCGGAATATTTGAATATGATCTATGTTATTTGGAACTGTTATTGAAGGTGGGTTGTTTTTGCAGCATCTAAGTTGATGCTGTGGGTTGCGAACATTCCAATGACTGCAAAAGTGCATTTGATTCGCCACGGCGCTCACGACGAGCTCGGTCGCGTGCTGAGCGGACGCAGTGCCCGATCGCCGCTATCCCCGGCGGGGCGGACACAGGCGGAGTGGCTGGCGGCGCGGTTCGCGCGTGAGGAGCCGATTGCCGCGATCCATTGCAGCCCCCGGGAACGCGCCCGCGCTACGGCGGAAATCATCGGCGGCCGCATCGGGCTGCGCGTCCAAGTGGTTGATGCGCTGGACGAAGTGGCGTTCGGCGCCTGGACCGGCCGCAGCTTCGCCGACCTCGACCACGATCCCGAGTGGCAGGTGTGGAACCGGGAGCGGAGTGCAGCTCGTGCGCCGGAGGGGGAAACCATGGCCGAAGCCACCGCCCGGGCGGTCGGCCATATCGAGGGGCTGGCGCGACGGGGTGCGGGCGGGACCGTGCTCTGCGTCAGCCACTGCGACATCATCAGGGGCGTGGTCGCGCAGTATATCGGCCTCGGGCTCGATCGCCTGCTTGCCTTCGACGTGGACCCCGGATCGGTCAGCACGCTGCTGATCGGCAATTGGGGAGCGCGCCTGCTAACGCTCAACAGGGGACCGGAATGACGAACCTCGCCAAGTCAAGAACCGAACCGACGGACGACCTGCGGCGGTGTGTCGATGCGCTGGGCCCCTGGTTCCAGAACCTCCGCATCAAGGGGGTGGAGACCGCGCCTGATCACTTTCTGGGCGATTATCCCGGCTTCAAGTTCGCACGGTTCGCGGATGCGCTGCCTGCGGATCTTCAGGGACGCTCGGTACTCGATATCGGCTGCAACGCCGGTTTCTACGCGTTCGAGATGAAGCGGCGCGGGGCGGGCGAGGTGCTCGGCATCGACAGCGACGCCCGGTACCTCGCCCAGGCGCGGTTCGCGGCCGAGGCGCTGGGCTTCGAAGACGTCCGGTTCGAGCAATGTTCCGTGTACGACGTGGCGGCGCTGGGGCGCCGGTTCGACATCGTGATTTTCATGGGGGTGCTCTACCATCTGCGCCATCCGCTGCTGGCGCTGGACCTGATCCGCGAACATGTCGCTGGCGCGCACCTGCTTTTTCAGACGATGCAGCAGGGATCCGGTGCGCTTGCGGCCGTGCCGGACGACCATCCCTTCCACATCCCCGGCACCTTCGATCCGCCGGCGTATTTCGACGATCCTGGCTATCCCAAGCTGCATTTCATCGAGCGGCAATTTGCGGGCGACTGGACCAACTGGTGGGCGCCGAACGCGGCAGCCAGCCAGGCGATGCTGCGCGCGGCCGGCTTCACGATCGAGGCCAATCCGGAGCCGGAGGTCTATTGGTGTCGCATCACCGACGTGCCGTTCGGCGAATACGGCCCGACCGCCGTCTATCCCCTGCGGAGCCCGGCGGCATGATCGAGGCGGCGATGCTCTGGAACGAGCCCAACAACAAGTCGCACTGGGATGCGACGGTCGACCCGGACTGGTCGATGCTCGCCGCCCATGTGATCGCAGCCGGTACCGCGATCCGTGCGGTGAACCCCAGCCTGCCGCGCGTGCTGGGCGGCATGTCGCCGATCGACCCGCATTGGCTGCGGCGGATGGAGGCGCATGGCGCGCTGGAGGCGGTGGATGTGGTGGCGGTGCACGGCTTCCCGCTCGACTGGAACCTGTGGCCGCTCGCCGCCTGGCCCGACAAGATCGCGGAGATCCAGGCGGTGACCGACAAGCCGATCTGGGTGACCGAGGTGGGCGTCAGCTCCTTTGGTGACGAAGCGGTGCAAGTCTTCGGCCTGCGCCGAACGGCGGAACTGCTGCGCGGCAGAGCCGAGCGCGTCTTCTGGTATTCGCTGTTCGACCTGCCGACCAGCTGGGGTGCCGAGACCCGACACCGGGAGGCGGAGGGATCCTCCTACTACCGGCATTTCTATCTGGGCCTGATTCGTGAGGACGGCACGGCGAAGCCTGCGCTCGACGTCTATGCGGAGCACGCGGCCGAGATCGGGCTGATGCAGTGGTTTCACTTCCACGATCCCCGACTGGAAGAGGCGGTAGCGTGGATGAAGCGGCTGGGCACCCGGCGCATCCGCACCGGGCTCAGCTGGGCCGACAGCTTCCGCGAGAATGCCGTCGACTGGTTCGATCGTAAGATGGAGGCGCTGGCCGACTTCGATGTCACCGTCACCTTCTGCTTCACACCCGCGCATCTCGGCATCGAGCCGCACCACACCAGCCCGGCGCGCGATCCCCAGGCCTTTGCCGATTTCTGCGCCTGGATGATCGATCGCTACGCCGGCACCGCGACGATCGCGCCGTCGACCGGCCCGGCGGCGCTGGCGGCAGCCCAGCCCGAGCTCAATCCCCTGCTGTTCAACCGCGACGAGCGTCTCGCCGCCGAAAGAAAGTCCGCGTGATGCTCGCCCCAGACCGCCATGCCATCAATGTCGCGCTGGTCGGCGTCGGTAATTGCGCCAGTTCGCTCGTTCAGGGCATCGCGCATTATCGCGCCGGCGCCAACGACATGGTAGGGTTGATGCATCCCGAACTGGGCGGCTATGCCCCGAGCGACATTCGCG
This sequence comes from Sphingomonas pokkalii, assembly GCF_003096275.1. Lineage (GTDB taxonomy): Bacteria > Pseudomonadota > Alphaproteobacteria > Sphingomonadales > Sphingomonadaceae > Sphingomonas > Sphingomonas pokkalii. The sequence goes on along the minus strand of NZ_QENQ01000001.1, from coordinate 1,843,694 downwards.
TGGTGGCGGCCTGGGACGTCGACGCGCGCAAGGTCGGCCAGGACGTCGCCGAGGCGATCTTTGCCAAGCCGAACTGCACCGCCATGTTCTGCGACGAGGTGCGCCACACCGGCGCCAAGGTGCGGATGGGCCGGGTGCTGGACGGCGTCGCCGATCATATGGCCGATTATCCGGAAGACCGCACCTTCCTCCGCGCCGACGCTGCGGAACCGAGCAAGGACGACGTCGTCCGGGCACTGCGCGATACCCATGCCCACGTGCTGATGAACTATCTTCCGGTCGGATCCCAGGCGGCGACCGAATTCTACGCCGAATGCGCGCTGGAGGCCGGGGTGGCGTTCGTCAATAACATCCCCGTATTCATCGCCAGCGACCCTGCCTGGGCGACACGGTTCGCGTCGGCGGGCGTGCCGATCATCGGGGACGACATCAAGGCGCAGCTCGGCGCCACCATCGTGCACCGCGTGCTGACCGATCTGTTCCGCAAGCGCGGCGTCACGCTCGAGCGGACCTACCAGCTCAACACCGGCGGCAACACCGATTTCCTGAACATGCTCAATCGCGCGCGGCTGGCCTCCAAGAAGGAGTCCAAGACCGAAGCGGTGCAGTCTGTCGCCGAAACCCGGCTGGCGGATGAGAACATCCATGTCGGCCCCAGCGACTATGTCGCCTGGCAGAACGACAACAAGATCTGCTTCCTGCGGATGGAAGGCCGGATGTTCGGCGGGGTGGCGATGAACCTGGAACTGCGTCTGTCGGTGGAGGACAGTCCGAACAGCGCGGGCGTTGCGATCGACATGATCCGCTGCGCCAAGCTCGCCCTGGACCGCGGATTGTCCGGGGCGATCCTCCCGGCGGCGGCATGGTTCTGCAAGCACCCGCCCGAGCAGATGCCGGACGACGTGGCATATGCGGCGGTGCAAGCCTTCATTGCGGGGAAATGAGGGTGGGTCACCGGTCGATCCCCTTTTCCTTGCGGCTCTCGTCCAGCGCGTCGAGCACCTGCACGGGCTGCACATCGGCATGGATCTCGGCGAAGGCGGGATCGTCCGGGCGGACCTCCAGCTTTTCCGCGATCCGTTCGACGAGCCCGGCCAGCTTTGTCAACTCGTGCTCGGTAAGCAGGCTGATGTGCACGTCCAAGTCCGCGCGGCGATCCGCGATGGCGGCCATGCGGTTCTGGCTGATCAGGACGAAGGTCGAAAGAAAGATCGCTTCCACCGACGCGACCATCGCCAGCGCGACGAAGGTCGGGTCGAAGCGCGGCAGCACCGGGAGCACCCCCAGATTTACCGAAATCCAAACGCCGAAGAGGACCAGATGCAGGGCCACGAACATCATCGATCCCGTGAATCGGGTGATCCGATCCGCCAGCTTGTCACTGAACGTCGCGCGCTCCGCGTCCTCGCGTTGCCGCGACGTGAGATCGTCGATGTTCTGGCGGAGCGTGGCCCCCATGCCCTGGTGTGGTTCGATCATCGTTCGATAACAGCAGGCAAAGTCCATTGGTTGCAGGGAGCCGGCGCATGATGCGCGCCGCGATCCTTGAAGGACCGGAGACGGTTCGGATCGAGAACGCGACGCTTCCGGTGCCCGGCCCGGGCGAGGTGCGCATCCGCCTGGAGGGCTGCGGCGTCTGTGCGTCCAATGTCGAACCCTGGCAGGGACAAGCCTGGAGCCGTTTTCCGGGCGATCCCGGCGGCCTGGGCCATGAGGGCTGGGGGGAGATCGACGTGGTAGGCGCCGGCGTGGAAGGCCTGTCGCCGGGCGATCGGGTGGCATCGCTCTCCTTCCGCAGCTTCGCCGATTACGACGTTGCGAGGGCCGACATGGTGGTGCGGCTCCCCGACGCCCTTTCCGGCGAGCCCTTTCCGGGCGAGCCCCTGGGCTGTGCATTCAACATCTTTCGACGCAGCGATATCGGGCCCGGCCAGACGGTGGCGATTATCGGTATCGGATTTCTCGGCGCGGTACTGACGAGGCTCGCCAGCGATGCGGGTGCGCGGGTGATCGCGATTTCGCGGCGGCAGGAGTCGCTCGATCTCGCCCGTCGTTACGGTGCGGCGGAGACAATTCCGATGCAGGATCATCATGCGATCATCGATGCCGTGAAGGCGCTGACCGGCGAGGGGATGTGCGACCGCGTCATCGAAGCGGTCGGCAAGCAATGGCCGCTGGACCTGGCGGGCGAACTGATCGGATTTGGCGGCAGGCTGGTCGTCGCGGGCTATCATCAGGACGGGCCACGCCAGGTCAATCTCCAGAACTGGAACTGGAAGGGCATCGACGTGATCAATGCGCACGAGCGCGATCCCGCCGTGCAGATGCAGGGGTTGCGCGCGGCGGTTGATGCGGTCGCGGGCGGCCGGCTGGATCCGGCGCCGCTCTATACCCATCGATACACGCTCGAACAGCTGGGCGAGGCGCTGGCCGCGACGCGGGACAAGCCGGGGCATTTCGTGAAGGCGCTGGTGATGCTGCGATGAAGCCCCGTGTCGGGTTCCTCGGCACCGGTTGGATCGGCTGTCACCGGATGGAAGCGATGCTCGCCGCCGGTGCCATCGAGGCGGTCGTATTCGCCGATCCATCGGCTGCGTGCGCGGCGCAGGCACGCACCCTCGCGCCTGGGGCACAACAGGTCGAGGGGCTGGAGGCGATGCTGGCGCTTGGCCTGGACGGCATCGTCATCGCCACGCCGAGTGCAATGCATGCCACGCAGAGCATCCGCGCGCTGGAAGCCGGCATCGCCGTGTTCTGCCAGAAGCCGCTGGGCCGCACCGCCGCCGAAGTGCGGGCGGTGGTCGCCGCCGCGCGCGCGGCAGATCGGTTGCTCGGCGTGGACCTTTCCTATCGCCATACCCAAGGGATGCGAGCAATCTTCGAGCTGGTGCGGGGCGGGGCGCTTGGCCATGTCTTCGCGGCCGATCTGGTCTTCCACAATGCATACGGGCCGGACAAGCCATGGTTCTATGATCCAGCCCAGTCTGGTGGTGGTTGCGTGATCGACCTTGGCGTGCATCTGGTCGACCTTGCGCTTTGGACCTTGGGGTTTCCCGAGGTGGGAGGGGTCACAGCGTCTCTTCGTGCGAGCGGGGGGCCCGTCGCGACCGGACAGGTCGAGGATTTTGCCTTGGCGGCCTTTCGTGCCGGCGGCACCGATGTGCGGCTTGCCTGTTCCTGGAATCTGCATGCGGGCGCGGACGCGGAGATTGCCGCCGTCTTCTACGGGACGGAAAGCGGTGCGGCGTTTCGCAACACCGGCGGTAGCTTCTATGACTTTGTCGCCGAACGGTTCAGCGGTACCGCGAGGACACCGATCGCGCTGCCTCCGGACGCCTGGGGCGCGCGCGCCGCTGCCCAATGGGCAGAGCAACTGGCGCGTTCGCCACGGTTCGATCCTGAGGCGAAGCATTTCACCTGCTCCGCCGAAGTTCTAGATAAAATATATGGTCGGGGGACCATTCTTGTTTGAGCCTCGTCGCGGAGAGGCTGACGTCAGACCGCCGCCGGCTCGTGCGCACCCGGGACCGGTTGGGGCGTGCTCGTGACGAAAATGTCCGACCATCGCAGAATGAGTGCGCGACCCGCCCGAATGCACACCGCGATTTGCGCTCCATCCTTAAGCGCCAGCGCCGCATGGCGGCCGAAGTGGAGGTGAATGACGCGGACAGGCCGGGGCGGGCGGAGGCGCAGACCGCGGCGCAGGAGCGCGAGCGGCAGCTTGCCGAGCTGAAGGCAGCACGCGCATCGGGACTGCTGGTGCAGAACCAGAGCAGTCCATCGGCGCCGGTGTCAGCGGAGATCGCTGCTCCGCCGACACCCGTGACCACGGAGGCGCCAACGCTGGCAATCGACCCGGAGCGATCCCAATGCGCAGAGCCGCAAGGCCCAGTTCATGGCCACGCGGAACACATTGGCTGACACCAATCCGCACAGGCTGGAAGCCGCGCGGCCCCCCTATCTCCTGTTCGCCGGCAGTGTGATCCCGGCGAGCCTGATGTCCGGTCTGCGGTCCGATCTGCCCGGCCTGGTCACGGCACAGGTGACAGCGAGTGTGTTTGACAGTCCCACCGGGCGCATCCTGCTCATCCCACAAGGCGCGCGGCTCGTTGGAAGCTACGACTCGGAGCGAACCGATGATATGAACATGGCTCGGCTTCAACGCTTCTACCCCGAACACTGCTCTGGCGGAAAGCTTTCGAATGCTGAGTTCGTCTGCCCACCCACCGTCTTTTCGAAGATGACATGTCTACGGATCATCCTTCCATCAAAAGATCTGCAAACGGATCATTCGGGTTGCCGTCGCGGACCATTTCAGAGCTGATCCAGACGGTAGCTTGCGTCCATGCCCGTTAGCGACAGTTGCCGAAGCGGGAAGTCGTTCTGCTGGCATCCTTGATCGCTTAGATGCGCATGTGAGGCTGATAACCTTATCCTTATGGAACGCGGCAAGGCCCGACCTAACCAGCGCCGTGCCGCGCGGTCAGCGGTCGACCGACTCCGCCTTGCGCTTCTCCTCCTTGAACAGGAATGAGGGCAATAGATGGTTGATAGACCCACCCGTAAGAGTGCCGCGACTCGGGTCTAAAAAGTACCAAATTGGTTCATCGAGCGAGGGTTCGTGTCCGGGCTTCGGACCAGATTTTTTGGTGGGCCACGAAGGGGCCACGGATCTCAGGCCCTGGAAGAACTGACGATTTTCTGCGGGTTTCAGCGTTAGATATGAGTCCTGTAAGCAAAATGAGAAAACACGGGACTGTCAACCGCGATTTTATCGCAGCTTTCCGCAGATTTCCACAATGTTCTCAATATGCACTGGTGCCCTGACCGGACTCACATCCACCTCCAGAAATCGCAGAAAACCGCCACTCTTCGAATTTCCGAAATGCCGTGGCCCACTCGTGGCCCACCAAAAATTTCGGTCCGAAACCCGGACACGAACCCTCGCCGGACGAACCATTTTAGTACTTCCTGAAGCATGATCCGCGGTCGATTCTCGATTTCCTGATCGAAAGGGGCCCATCTGTCTTCAAGCGCGTTCAAGCAGTGCGGCAAGTTCCAGAAGCTTGACCCGCACCAAGTTCAACTCCAGCGAAATCCGCAAGTCTCCTCGACCCGCCGCCACAAGAATGGCGCCGAGAACCTGATCGGAGTGCCGTACCAGCGACACAAGATGATTGCCCTGTGGCACGTGGGTCGCCGCCAGCCAGTGTTTGACCGTCCGCTCGCTTGCCCCTGTCCACCCCATCGCCGTCTTCGTTGCCCGGTGGCTTGCACCCAGTTCTGCCAATAGCGCCCGCGAAATCAGTAGCGCCAGATCGGCCTCGTCGCTGCTGGAATGTAAATTGCTGCCCGTTTTCGGAAACACCTTTCCATTCCTTTCCCGCTATGTCGTCACACGTGCGGGATCAGTCCTGCGTTCAACCAACCCGGGAATCGTCAGGCACCGCGCCGCACGACGAACAGTGAGGTCCAGTGCGTGGAGAGTTGGCTAGTCCCGCAGACCCAGCATTCAGACGAACCGACCGGTATGCGGGCTGCCGAGTATGTCCGGATGTCGACGGACCATCAGCGCTACTCCACGGAAAACCAAGCGGAGGCCATCCGCCACTATGCCGCCGCTCGAGGCTTCTCCATCGTTCGAACCTATGCGGACGAAGGCAAGAGCGGTCTCCGCATCGATGGTCGCGACGCACTTAAGCGCCTCATCGATGATGTCAGCGCCGGTGTCGCAGACTACCAAGCAATACTCGTCTACGACGTCAGCCGGTGGGGCCGTTTTCAGGATGCCGATGAGAGCGCCTATTACGAGTATATTTGCCGCCGCGCTGGGATCGCCGTCCACTATTGCGCCGAGCAGTTCGAGAATGACGGCAGTCCAATCTCGACGATAGTAAAAGGCGTCAAACGAGCCATGGCGGGCGAGTACAGCAGGGAGCTATCGACCAAAGTTTTCGCCGGCCAGTGCAGGTTGATCGAACTCGGTTTTCGGCAAGGGGGCCCAGCAGGCTTCGGGCTGCGCCGGATGCTCGTCGACCAATCCGGCGCCATCAAGGGGGCGCTCGAGCGCGGCGAGCAGAAAAGCATCCAGACCGACCGCGTGGTGCTGGCCCCCGGTCCGGATAACGAATCCGCGATCATCCGCGAAATCTACCGAGCCTTCGTGCATGATCGACAGGGCGAACGCGATATCGCTGCGGCTCTGAACGAGCGGGGCTTCGTCACGGATCTCGGCCGCCCCTGGACCCGCGGCGCCGTCCACCAGATACTCATCAATGAAAAGTACATCGGCAACAATGTCTGGAACCGCGTTTCCTTCAAGCTGAAGAAGAAGCGGGTCCGCAACGATCCAACCATGTGGATTCGCGCCGAAGATGCGTTCCCGGCTTTGATCGACAGGGATCTGTTCGAGGCGGCACAGGCGATCATCAGGGCACGTGCGTTCCGGCTTAGCGACGAAGAGATGCTGGAGGGCCTTCGAAGCCTGTTCCAATCCGAGAACCTGCTGTCCGGGATGATCATCGACGAAGCTGACGGTTTGCCGTCCAGCAGCAGCTATCGTTCGCGGTTCGGAAGCCTGCTGAGAGCATATAGCCTGGTCGGGTATCGGCCGAGACGCGACTATCGTTACATCGCCATCAACCAGGCCCTCAGGCGAATGCACCCGCAGGTCATCGACGAAGTCGTCGATGGATTCGCAGCCGTTGGAGCACCAGTGTCCCGCGTGTCAGCCGACGGGCTCCTTACGGTGCATAACGAGATGTCCGTCTCGATCCTCATCGCGCGCTGCAGGCGAACCCAGGCGGGGTCGCTGCGGTGGAATATCCGCTTCGACACGGGCGTTGCACCCGACATCACCGTTGCGATCCGGATGGACGCCCGCAACGAAGGCCCTCTCGATTTTTATCTTTTCCCCCGCATCGACAAGGTCAGTGCAGACGTGCGCCTTGCTGAGGAAAATGGGCTGTCGCTCGACGCCTATCGCTTTGAGACGCTCGCCCCCCTTTATGAACTCGCCAGGCGCATCCGTCTTCCGGTGGCGGCATGACCGTTCCCAGCCATGCGCAGCGCATCGCATCGATACCGATCGATCGGATCAACGTGCTCAATCCAAGGGTCCGCAACCGGCGGCAGCATCGCGAGATCGTCGACAATATCGACGCGATCGGCCTCAAGCGGCCCGTGACGGTCCGGCGCAATCCGACCGGCAACGGCGACACGTTCGATCTGATCTGCGGGGAAGGCCGACTGGAAGCACTGCGGATGCTCGGCGCGTCGGAAATTCCGGCGGTCGTCATCGACGCCGAAGAAGACGAATGCCTGGTCATGAGCCTGGTCGAAAACATTGCGCGACGGCAGCATCGACCGATCGACATCATGCACGAGATCGGCTCCTTGCGTCGCCGCGGGTACAACGATGTGCAGATTGCGGAGAAGATCGGTTGCACGCCGAGCTGGGCGAACATGATCGGTCAGCTTCTGGAACGTGGGGAGGAGCGGCTGTTGGCGGCCGTGGAGACCGGTCTGATCCCGGTGAGCCTGGCGATCGACATAGCCCGGGCCCAGTCCGAAGATGCCCAGGGCCTGCTGCTCGAAGCCTATGAAGGCGGCAAGCTGAAAGGCAAGAAGCTGAGCGCCGTTCGCCGAATGCTCGATCAGCGACTGCGACAGCGCCGGGGCGTTCCCGACAGCGGCTTGGGAAGGCGCACCGCACGGCGGCGTATCACCGCGACGGAAATGGTGCGCCTCTATCAACAGGAGGCGGAGAAGCAGCGTGTCCTGGTCAAGAAGTCGGATTTTACCCAGGCGCGCCTGCTGTTCGTCATCGAAGCGCTGAAGGATCTCGTCAGCGAGCAAAGCTTCGGGACGTTGCTGAGGGCTGAAGGACTGGACACGATGCCTAGGGCGTTGGCGGCACGTGTATATGGAAAGAGCCTCTCATGACCTCGCGCCACCCGATCAAGCTTTCCTTCCAGGGCGAAACCAAGCGGATCCTGTTGTCAGACCTGATCCCGCTCAAAGCGCTCCGCCCAGGCGTGAAGGAAAGCAAGAAGTACGCACAGATTATGAGCTCGGTCCGCGCGATCGGGCTTGTCGAGGCGCCGGTGGTTGCTCCCAACCCTACCCAGAGCGGCCAGTTCTTGCTGCTCGACGGTCATCTACGTATCGAAGCACTGCGGGATCTTGGAGTGCTCGAGGTGGATTGCATCATCTCGACGGATGATGAGAGCTACACCTACAACAAGCGAATAAATCGTCTGGCGGCAATCCAGGAACATCGCATGGTCCGACGCGCGATCGAGCGCGGCGTACCGGAAGCGAAGATCGCGGAAGCGCTTGGACTCGAGGTTGCATCGATCCATCGGCGCTCGCGGATGCTCAATGGGATCTGCACCGAGGTCATTGACATCCTGAAAGACGCGCCCTGTCCGATAGCCGTCTTCGACGTCCTGCGGCGCATGTCCCCGATACGGCAGATCGAGGCCGCGGAGCTCATGACGGGACAACAGAACTTCACGGTCGTGTTCGCCAAGGCAATGCTCGCGGCCACACCGGAAGATCAGTTGGTGCACGTTCCCGCAAAGCGGCCCGCGTCGGTTTCCAGCGAACAGATGGCCCGAATGGAGCGAGAGCTTGTCGGCCTCCAGATGCAGGTCAAGTCTGTCGAAGATCGATACGGCGTCGACACGCTGCATCTTACAGTGGCGCGTGCCTATGTCCGCACGCTGCTCGGGAACGACCGCATCGTGCGGTGGATCGCCCAGCACCGGCCCGAATACTTGAAGGAACTCCAAACGATCGGGGAAATCGACACGATCGCGCCCGTAGCTGAGGCGGCGGAGTAGCGGGATGATGGGGACCCGGACCCGATAAGCGCGGGGACCGCCGGAGACGCCGCACGGTGGGGCGGATCGAGGGCGGTGGCGGGGATGACGGCGAACCCGTACGGAGCCCGCCAGGCTGGCAGTCATAGGCCGGCCGACGCGGAGGGGCGCGTCCATACGCGCCCCTCCGCTCCTTTCGACAAACGTTCTTATGGGATCGGACACTCTCGCGAGATCGGCTCCGCTTCCGGCAGAGCCGAAAATCGCAAGCTGGCCAGCAACCAGCCTTCCACCGCTTGGTCCGGATGTCACCGGCTGGCTCCACGCCTCCGCAGGAACCCCCGATCGCTATCGAGGAAGGACGCCAGCACGGCCGGGATTAGATCCGTTATCTCCTCCTTCTGCCCATAAGTGTCGGCATATAGCGCAGCATAGTCCTGCAGCCGCTGGTGCAGGTCGGGAGTGATGAGGATCGCCAGCTTGACGGGCTTTCGATCCGGTAGCTTTGCCAGTTTCAAATCAGGCATGTCGGCCTCCTATCCGCGCCAGGGCGCGAGGACCAGGTCCTTGTGGACCACGAGCAGCACGTTGGTGCCGGGGCGAATTGTGAGCGTCGGCTGGATGTTCAGATTACGCGAGGTGATCTGGTCGCCCGCGCGTGCGACATTCTGCTGCGTCGACTGCCGGATCGCGCGAACCAGATCGCTGTCACCGGAAACCGTAAGCTCCGAGCCCACGCCGAGCAGGGTCGATAGCGCCACACCCTTAAGCAGTGTCCAGGTGTGGAAGTCGACCTTGTCCTGCAGGCCGGCATAGCCCGAAGCGCCTCGAGAATCAGCAGTTCGCCGATCATCCCGCGCTGCCGTTCCTCGGACAGGCCTTCGACTGGAACGCGCTCGAACAGGCCCTGCCACAGGCAGATCCGATCGATGCGCCGCCGAAGGGCAGCAGCTACTGTCGACTCGCTCGCCGCGGTCGCAATCAGATCCGCGGATAGTACGGCGAAGATGTCGAGCAGCCTGTCGTCCTCGAGGATTATGCGCAGGACGGTGCGCTCCGGCGGGCCCGCAACAACCTCGTGGACCGTCCGCACCCCGCGGCACGTCGGAATGCGGTCACCGGCCGGCCGATAGGCCCCATCGCCTTCGATCAGCAGGCCCGGGCGGCCGGCTGGCCAGAAGACGCAGGCGAACAGATCGGCTGCAGCTTCCGTGTCGAGCCGCACGCGCTGGATTCCGGCAGGATGGGCGGTTTCCTGCCCGAGACTCTCCCACGCTTCCATCATTCGCTCGGGCGTCATTCGAACATGCTCTCGAGCTGCTTCACGCTGTTCTCTGCATAGTCGAGCAGTGGCGCACCGGCATCGAACGGGAAGCTGACGGCAAAGCCCATCAGCGGCAGATCGCCGGGGAGTCCGGCGTCGATCGGATAGACGATGAGCAGACCCCGATCGTGGCTTCGCTGGCGGCGGATGAACGGACCGCTGGCTGTCTTCGGACGATCCTTTTTGGGCTCGGGTTTCTTCTCCCAGGCATCGATCGTGTGCTGCATTGCCCGTTCCTGCGCCGTACGGTCGAGATCGGCCACCTCGTCGGCGGGACTGACCAGGCGCCCGATGGTGATCCTGCCGTCGCCGCCGTGCCGGTCGGGTTCGCGGTCGGTCAGCGTAACCTCATAGGGGCCAATGAGACGCGAGACCTTCGACCGGCCATTGCCGGCTAGGATCACGGTCCACGTCTTCAGCCTCCCCGCGGCAACTCGGTTCCCGACATATTCGGCTAGCGCGCGGCTGTTGGCCTTCCACGAGTCGCGGGACGTCTCGACCTGCCGAAGCAGGGTGACGATTTCCCTGCCATCGACCTCGTCCCAAACCTGCCTTCCCTTGCCGCTCTGCGCAGGAAGGCGCCGGAAGAATGCTTCGAAGGCGTCAAAGTTGGATTTGGCCTGTCCTTCCTCGAACGACACGGTCTCGGAGATCGTCCCCGAAAATCCGGCGCGCACGCGTGTGCCGGCGCGCATCTTGTTCGCCGCCGTGATGAGGAGTCCGTCCGGATGAGTACGGACCCGATGCCCGAACTGGAGCGGTGTCTGTCCGGTGCTGAAGGCTAGATCGAATTCCTCGCGCAGCTCCGCCGTAGCCGTCGCGATATGGCGATACCAGCGCACCAAGACAGGGGAAGTATAGAGCCGGCAGAGATCTGCGTAGCGCGGTCGATAGCCAAACCAGCGGCCCATCTGCATCAGCGTGTCGTACATCTTGGTCGTGCGGATGAAGTAGCTGCACCGCGCGATCGTGCAGCGCCCGACGCGCCTGCAGCGCCGCGCCGACCGCCTGGCGATAGTGGATGGTCCTGAATCGCTCCGCCTCGTCGAAGCCAAACGGCGCCCATTCCTCGCTCGGATAGCAGGCGTCGTAGATCGCACGCGCAGCAGCGCGCAACTGGAGGTCGTGCTCCATGCCGAAGCTCCCAATGATATCGAATCGCCGCATCGGCAGCGGAGCGCTAGCTAGAACAAAGTGGGAACGAAGGGCAAGGACGCAAAGTCTCTGACTTGTGCCATGCAGGCTCAGGTGCGCTGCGACCTCGTCGGTGACACCCTTGGGCAGACGGACCGCTCGCACAACCGGCGATCCCAGTCGATGTACATACCAGCCTGCACCAAACAGCGCCATTTCAGCCCCAGACGAGCCCTTCTGCCGGCAAGCCGTTCGGGTCCATCTTGTGTCGAAACCCTCCACCACCCCCCGAACGATGCAAGGTGATAGCAATGCACTCCAACGCCACGGACCGCATCCTCCGGCTCAAGGCCGTCCTCGCTCTAACAGGCCTCACCCGTTCTACCCTTTACCGGAAGATGGAAGCAGGCACCTTCCCCGCTAGCACGCAGATTAGCACCCGCTGTATCGGCTGGCGCGAGTCTGCTGTTACCTGCTGGCTTGATGATCCGATGACATATGAGGCTGCTCCGACCCCGGAGCGATGAGGCAACGATTGACCGGGTGTGGGACGAAGCGGTCGTTCCGAAACAGCTTGCTAAACGACGGTCTCTGACAACAGCCGCCGTTCGTGTACTGGGCCTTAATCGGTTCGCTTCCGGTCAACAGCGGGCCTCTTGCTATTGGCGAGATGACCCGTCCTGGCCATTCACCGCGGCGGAAGCGGTCGTTCGTTCAGGTGCTGCTTGGCGCTCGAAACTTGGCCGTTGGTTGGCAATCCGCGCGCTTGGAGCCGAGGTGAAAAACTACAGCTCCACTCGATATCGGTGGCGTTTACTGAGCCGCAGGCTCAACGGGAGCGGCCGTTCGCATCCGCTGATGGGAACGGCTTGAGTTGGTCAGGAGCTTCGTTAGTCGACAGCGCTACGTCGCCTGAGCGTTGCGGGAGCAGTGAAAATGCCTCATCCCCACCGAGCCTGTACGAACCGGCATATATCGACCGCCAGCTGATCGTCCTCCGGCGTGTTGCCCTGGAACCCTCCGTGCGGCATCGCCTCGAACACGTGCAGTTCGGCGGCCACGTTTGCCTGACGCAGCGCCCGGTGCATTCGTACCGCATTGGACAGGAACAGGTCGCGGGTGCCGGATTGGACGAAGGCCGGCGGAAAGTCCGTCAAGTCTCCGAACAGGGGCGAGAGATAGGGGTCCGACAGATCCGCCCCACCGGCATAGAGTTCATTGTTCCGCATCAGCGACGTGGGCAGCACCACATCGACCATCTGATTGACCTGGAAGCTGTCGCCGGATTCGGTCAGATCCACCTGCGGGGAAAGCAGGATCAACCCGGCAGGCATGGGAAACCCTTCCTCTTTGGCGCGAAGGAGCATCGCGGCGGCGAGGTTGCCGCCCGCAGACCGTCCGCCCACGACGATGCGCGACGGCGGGTGCCGGTCCAGCACATAGCGATACGCAGCTAACGCGTCGTCCAAGCCTGCAGGATAGGGATGCTCGGGCGGCATCCGATAGTCGACGCCGTAGCAGATCGCCTGATGTTGATCCGCCTGCATCTGCGCTTGCATCCGACAGGCCTCGCCGCCGCCCAACACGAATGCTCCGCCATGGAAATCGACATAGGCACGATGTGGCACACCCAGGGTTTCGGGCGTCGCGACATGGATCGTGGCCGTACCGGTTCGAACGGTCTCGACGGTGGCGCGCAAGGTGCCGGCAAGCCCCTTCACCGCTGCCGCATAGTGACCTTCCGCGGCGGCCTTGAGCTGCATCCAGCCGGCATGGTCGTCCGGTGATGGCATGGTGTAGCGCGCATTCAGCGGAACGCCGTCCTCGTCTACCTGCCGCTCGAGACGGACCCGCGCTTCCTTGCTTACCGACGAGGGGAACGGGATCCGCCGGGCTTGAACCAGTACGCCGTTTTTCTGGTCGCTCATGTCGTTACGCTACTCGCCATGCTTGCCGGGTCGCTGGTACACCGTCCTGCTGACCTTCGTGGGCCTGCTGCTGTAGCGCGCCCTCCCCGATATCCGCAAACGAACCACGCCTTGGAGACGGCCCTCCCTCTGATCCAGAGGGAAGGCCGCCCAGGTTCGGTCGCTCAGACGCCTTGCTGATAATCGGTTGAGCGCGTCACCGTTTCCCAGCGATCGATCTCGTCGATCACCGCGTCGAGTTTCTCGCGGGCGCGCCGCAGCGCGTCGCTCCCGAGCAGCAGGTGCAGCGGCGGGTTGGGCGCGTCGACCAGCTCGAGGATTGCCGCGGCCGCCTTGTCCGGATCGCCGATCTGGCGCCCGGCCATCGCATCCAGCCGTGCGATCCCCGACCCGACGCTTTCCGCATAATGCGCGCCGGCGCCCTGGCTGCGCCGGATCGAGTGATTGCTGAGAAAGTCGGTACGGAAAGCACCGGGCGCGATTGCCGTGGCCTTGAGACCGAAGGGCGCGATTTCCTGCGCCAGGCTCTGCGTCAGCCCTTCGAGCGCCGACTTGGTCGCGGAATAGAGGCCGGACGACCCCGCCGGGGCACGCCCCGCGATCGAGGTGATGCTGAGGATGTGACCGCTGCCCTGCCGGCGCAGTGCCGGAAGTGCTGCCCGGATCACCGCGAAAGGCGCGAAGACGTTGACCGCGAAGAGCCGCTGGAACTCCGCATCGGTCGCCTCCTCCAGCGCGCCGAGCAGGCCGTAGCCGGCATTGTTGACCAGCACGTCAATGCGCCCGGCCTTGTCGAAGGCGGCTTGCACTACCGGCGCGATCGCCGCCGCGTCGGTGAGGTCGACGGGAATGACATGCAGCGTGCCGCTGCCTGCATCGAGGTACGGGGCGCCATCGCGCACCGTACCGACGACGGTATCGCCGCGCGCCAGCGCAGCCTGCGCGAGAGCCTTGCCGAGCCCGCGGGAAATGCCGGTAATGAACCATGTCTTCATTGCTGTTCTCCTTCGCCGCCGGATGTAGCCCTTCCGTTGGACCGCATAATCGGCCAGCTGCTACCCGGGCTTGTAAGGCCAGCTTCACAATGCTGAGATGCGCCGCATGATCCATCCCAGCGAGTTCGGCGCCCTGCGCGCCTTTGCGGCCGTGGCCGAGCAGCGCAGTTTCAGCCGGGCGGCGGAGCAGCTGGGGGTTTCCTCCTCGGCGCTAAGCCAGTTGATCCGCGGGCTGGAGGAACGGCTGGGAATCCGGTTGCTCCATCGGACCACCCGCAGCGTCTCGCTCACCGAAGCCGGCACCGCCCTGCTTGCCGAGGTCGCGCCGGCGATCGACAGCCTCGCCGGCGCGCTGGAACAGGCCCGCAGTGCCGCCCGGCAGCCGACCGGCACCGTGCGCCTGCACTGCTTTCATGCCGCCGCCGACCGGTTCGTGGTGCCGATCCTGCCGAAACTGGCGTGCGCCTTCCCCGACATCACGCTGGACCTCACCATCGACGACATGGTCGTCGATCTCGTCGGCAGCGGCTATGACGCCGGGATCCGCATCGGCGAACTGATCGAGCGCGACATGGTCGCACTCCGGCTCGGCGGCGACATTCGGCAGCTGGCGGTCGCGGCGCCGGCCTATCTCGCCGAGCACGGGGTTCCGCAAACGCCGAAGGACCTGCTGCAGCATCGCTGCATTCGCTGGCGCTGGCCGGGGCAGCCGGGGCCCTATGCGTGGGAGTTCTTCGAGAAGGGGCACTGGTTCTCGGTCGCCGTGGAAGGTCCGCTGATCACCACCAGCCGAGCGGTGATGGTGGACGCGGCGCTGGCCGGGGTCGGCATCGCTTTCCTCAAGGAGGAGTCCGTTGTCGACGCCTTCGCGCGGGGCGAACTCGTCCCACTGTTGACGGACTGGTCGGTCCCCTTTCCAGGCTATTATCTCTGCTACCCCCAGCAGCGGCAGATGGCGCCGGCCCTGCGCGCGGTGATCGACACGATCCACGCGGCTGCGCCCAATTAACAACAGCGCGCTTGGTCGTGGGCTTCGTCGACCGCTTGATTTGACTGCCGAGCCCTTCCCGCCCGAGCCCTTCAGATGCCACGCCCCTCCCTCGCAGAAGTCTTCTTGGCGCAGACATGTTGCGTCGATCCCGCCAAGCCTTTATGCGCTGCCACATTCGCAAGGACCCGGTGAAATTCCGGGTGGCTATTCCGGCCGCCGATCCGCCGGACAACAACACGCACCAATCCTGTCGGCGCTGCTTGGCGCCGCGTGCCCTGTTGTGGATTTTCAATGACTTTCGACTTTACCGCGTACCGCCGCCAGTGGTTCACTGACGGCATCACCGCTCGCCGGGATCTGCTGGCCGGCATCGTCGTCGCTTTGGCGCTGATCCCCGAGGCGATCGGCTTTTCCATCATCGCCGGGGTCGACCCGCGCGTGGGGCTCTACGCTTCCGTGGCGATCGCGATGACCGTCGCGCTGATCGGGGGACGTCCCGGCATGATTTCGGCCGCGACGGCGGCGGTCGCCGTCCTCGTCGGGCCGCTCGTGCGCGAACACGGCGTCGAATACCTCTTTGCGGCAACGATCCTGATGGGCCTGATCCAGATCGTCGCGGGCATGCTCCGGCTCGACCTGGTCATGCAGTTCGTCTCGCGCTCGGTCATCACCGGCTTCGTCAACGCCCTCGCCATCCTGATCTTCCTGGCGCAGCTGCCGCAGCTGACCAATGTCGGCTGGCAGACCTATGCGATGGTCGCCGCCGGCCTCGCGATCCTCTACGGCTTCCCCCGCATCACCAAGGCGGTCCCCTCGCCGCTGGTCGCCATACTCTTGCTGAGCGCGGTCAGCATCGCGTGTGCGCTGCCGGTCCATACGGTGGGCGACATGGGCAAGCTGCCGCAGGGCTTGCCGAGCTTCGCCCTGCCGCGCGTCCCGCTCACCCTGGAGACGCTGCGGATCATCCTACCCTATGCGCTCACCATGGCAGCGGTGGGCCTGCTGGAATCACTGCTCACCGCGCAGATCGTGGACGACATGACCGACACCGACAGCGACAAGCGCCGGGAATGTGGCGGCCAAGGGGGCGCGAACATCGTCGCGGCCCTGTTCGGCGGCATGGGCGGCTGCGCGATGATCGGGCAGTCCGTCATTAACGTCACGTCCGGTGGCCGAGGCCGCCTGTCCACCTTCGTCGCGGGCGCCTTCCTGCTCTTCCTCCTCGCCGTGCTGGGCCCCTATGTCGGACGCATCCCGATGCCGGCGCTGGTGGCGGTGATGATCATGGTGTCGATCGGCACCTCAGCTGGAACTCGATCGCGAACCTGCGCCGGCACCCGCCGACCTCCTCCGTCGTGATGCTGACCACGGTCGTGGTGGTGGTCGCGACTCACGACCTGTCGCTGGGCGTCCTTGCCGGCGTCCTGCTTTCCGGGATCTTTTTCGCGGGCAAGGTGCAGCGCATGTTCTCGGTGAAGCGCGACCTTTCCGCAGACGGTACGCGCGCCGCCTACCGGGTCTCGGGCGAGATCTTCTTCGCGTCCGTCAACCGCTTCTCCCGCGCCTTCCAAGGGGAGGATCGCGCGGACCAAGTGGTGATCGACGTGACGGCGGCCCATTTCTGGGACATCTCCGGCGTCGCCGCGCTGGACAAGATCGTCGCGCGGCTGCGCCGCGACGGCCGTGCCGTTGAGGTGATCGGCTATAATCGTGCGAGCGCGGACCTCGTCGATCGCTTCGCGCTCCACGACAAGACCGGCGTCGAACTGGGGCTGGCGCCGCACTGAACCCCCAGGTGGCGCGCGACGGCAGTTGCGGCCACCTTTTCGCCCGATCGGCGTTCAGCCGTGCAACTATGCTGAAAAGTGCAATCAACCCCCGCGTATTCTGGGGCGCCTCGGCGCTCATCCTGGCGCTGCTCGGCGTCACCATCGCGATGCCCGGCAGCGCCGACCTCGCCTTCAAGGCGGCGCAGGCCTGGACCATCGACACGTTCGGCTGGTTCTACATCGCCGCCGTCGCGGTGTTCCTGGTCGTCGTCCTCGCGCTCGGCTTCGGCCCGGCGGGGAAGCTCAAGCTGGGGCCGGACGATGCAGAGCCGGACTTCCCCTATCTCTCCTGGCTGGCGATGCTGTTCGCCGCCGGGATGGGCATCGGGCTGATGTATTTTGCCGTCGCCGAGCCGATCCAGCACTATATCTCGCCCCCGGAAGCCAAGAGCGGCACGATCGACGCAGCGCGGGAGGCGATGGCGATCACCTTCCACCATTACGGCGTCCATGCCTGGGCGATCTACGCGCTGGTCGGGCTGAGCCTCGCCTATTTCACCTATCGCAAGGATCTGCCGCTCACCCTGCGCTCGGGGCTGGCGCCGATCCTGGGCAAGCGCATCCACGGGCCGCTCGGCGACGCGATCGACATCTTCGCGGTGTGCGGCACGGTGTTTGGCGTCGCCACCTCGCTGGGCTTCGGCGTGTCACAGATGACCGCGGGCCTCGCCTATATCTATGCGCTTCCCGACACGCTGACGACCAAGATCGTCGTCATCGTGCTGGTGATGGGGGCGGCGACGCTGTCGGTGCTGAGCGGCGCGGATCGCGGCATCCGGCGGCTGTCCGAGCTCAATCTCACGGTTGCCGTGCTGCTGATGCTGTTCGTGCTGGTGCTTGGCCCGACCCTGTTCCTGCTCCGCGCGCTGGTGCAGAATTTCGGCCTGTACCTCGATCACTTCGTGATGCGTACCTTCACCCTCTACGCCTATGAGCCGCGCGCCTGGATGGCGGACTGGACGCTGTTCTACTGGGCCTGGTGGATCGCCTGGTCGCCCTTCGTCGGGATGTTCATCGCCCGCATCTCGCGCGGGCGGACGATCCGCGAGTTCGTCACCGGCGTGCTGTTCGTGCCCACCGCCTTCACCTTCCTGTGGATGACGGTGTTCGGCAACACCGCGATCTCGCTTGATCTGGGCGTGGCATCGGGCGGGATCGCCCAGGCGGTGCAGGCGAATCTCTCGACCGCGTTGTTCAAGTTCCTGGAGTATCTGCCGGCGGCGAGCGTCACCTCCACCCTGGCCATTCTGCTCGTGGCGGTGTTTTTCGTCACATCCGCAGACTCCGGCGCGCTGGTGATCGACACGCTGGCCTCTGGCGGCAAGGAAGACACCCCGCGCTGGCAGCGGATGTACTGGTGCGTGCTGCTGGGCGCGACGGCGACGCTGCTGCTCGTCGCAGGCGGGCTCGGCGCGCTCCAGGCGGCGACGCTGCTGGCGGCGCTGCCCTTCTGCTTCATCATGCTGCTGCTCGCCTATGGGCTGGTGAGACAAACCAACGCCGACTTGGCCGGCGTAGCGATCCCCGACGAAGCGCCTGCGATCAGCGAACGCCTGAAGCGGCTGGTGCTGCCTGCGCGAAGGTCCGACATTCTCGAACAGCTACATCGCAACGGCGAACCCGCGCTACGCGCCGTGTACGCGGCGATGCAGGCCGAGGGCTGGACCGACCTGCTGCTGGAGATCGAAGAAGGCCAGGTGGCGCTTATCGTCGGCAGCCAGAGCGAACGACCGTTCACCTATCGCCTGTTGCCGCGCGCTCGCCCCCTGGCCGCCTATACGGCGCTCGAGGCGTCTGAAGGTCGCCGCAGCATCGGCTGGTCGCTTGCCGTGGAAACGCTTCCGCCCGTCAAGTCGCGCGACCTCACCGGGTTCTCCACTCGGCAGATTACCGGCGACGTCCTCAGCGCGCTGGAGCGATGGAAGGCGCGCTGATCGCCTTACGATCGTCGAAGCCGGAGATCGCTCCACCGCAGATGACAGCCCTCCAGCACTGCAATTCGGGCATTAATCCTTTTCCACGGAACATGATCGGGTACGACCCGTTGCCCTAGAGACCGCCACGACATCGCTGCAGCATTAGCGAGCGCCCGATCGGGGCGCCACGGGCGGCGCGTTCAGGGAACGCCCAAAGGGACCATCCACCATCCGAAAGGAGATGCCCAATGGCAGACAACAACACGCTCGATCGCAATGAAACCCAGGACATGATCTCGTCCGCCAAGGTCGAGGGAACCGCCGTCTATGGCCGCGACGGAGAGAAGATCGGCTCGATCCACCACCTCATGCTCGGCAAGCGTGACGGCAAGGTTCGCCATGCCGTGGTGAGCTATGGCGGCTTCCTCGGCATGGGCGAGGACTATTTCCCGCTGCCGTGGAACGAGCTCAGCTATGACGAGGAGCGCTCGGGCTATGTCGTCCAGCGTGACGCGGACCAGTTGCGCGGTGGACCGCATTATGCGCGGGACCACGAGCCGGTCTGGGATCGCGCCTACGAGGCGCAGGTCACCGGCTATTACGCCTGACGACGCAAAGGGTGCGGCGGCGATCGCCGCACCCACCCCTCCAGCGGATAGGAACACACCATGATCAAATGGGCCCTCATCTTCGCCATTCTTGCCGCCGTGCTGGGCGTGCTTGGCTTCGGCGGACCCGCGGCCGCAGCCTGGGGCATCGCCAAGCTTCTGTTCTGGATCGCGCTCGTGGTTGCGCTGGTGCTCTTCGTGCTAGGCTTCACGGTCTACAAGAAGGTGACCTGATCACTCCGCATCATATTTCTGCGTGAAGGGGCCGCTTAACAGCAGGAGGAGCAGCACCGACGAGGCCAGGATGACGGCAAGCCAGAGCATGCCGATGCCGCACAGAATGCCGATCACGCCCGCCGCCCAAATCGACGCGGCGGACCCCGCCCCCTTCACGTAATTCTCCTCCCGGAACATCGCGCCGGCCCCAAGGAAGCCGATCCCGGTGATCACGCCCGCGAAGACCCGGCCGGGGCCTACGTCCAGTTGCGGATCCCGCGTCCGCACCGCCAGTTCCAGGATCGCCAGCGAGAGCGCGCAGGCCCCCAGCGATACGATCACGAACGGACGATAGTCGATCGGCTTGCGGCGGAGGAACCGCTCCAGCCCGATCAGCAGCGGCAGGAGCAGCGAGGCGCCGATCCGCAGCAGCGCCTCGCCCCAAGCAATGTGGATCGGATAGAAGGTGCCTGGCTCCATCCATGTGAAACGGATGGTCCCCCGCGGGGTTGCGCCGCGCTATGGGAGGGCAAGCACCACCGCCGCCGTTCCGACGACCAGCACGACCATCAGTCCCCCCATTCGCGCATAGTCCGTAAACCGATACCCGCCCGGCCCCATCACCAGGAGATTGTTCTGGTGGCCGATCGGCGTGAGGAAGTCTGCCGACGTGCCGATCAGCACCGCCAGCAGTGCGGCATCGGGGGCGATCCCAAGCACCCGCGCGGCATCGATGGCGAGCGGGCCCATGATGATCGCCGTTGCGACGTTGTTGAGGAAGATCGACAACAAGAGGGTCATGCCGCACAGGGCGCCGATCACCGCCACGGGCGGCAGCCCCGCAAGCGTCGTGCCCAGCCACTGGGCCGCGACGGCGGCGGCACCACTCGTCTCGAAGCTGTGGCCCACCGGGATCATCGCCGCGAGCAGCACGATCACGCTCCAGTCGATCGCCTGGTACACATCGTCGGCGCCGATCAGCCGCGTCGCGACCAGCACGACGGCAGCGGCAAGAAAGGCGAGCGCCGGCGGCGCCCCGAACCCGACGATCGCGAGAATTGCGACGAGGAAGATCGCCACAATCGGCGCCGCACGGCGGCGGGCCACCGGTAGGCGATCGACCCGGTCGATCTCGAGCAGCCGTGCGCTGCCTACAAAGTCGGCAAGATCCGCCGGGCGGCCGCGCACGAACAGCTGGTCGCCGGCCTCGATCCGCAGTGAGGGCAGCGGCGCGCGCCGTCGCGCGGCCCGCGGTCCCACGGCAACCACCGTCAGCGTATCGCCGCTGCGGATACGAACCGCTTCATGGCTGAGCCCGATGAGGAACGAGCCGTGTGCCACGACCACGCGGGCCGTGACGCTGTCGTCGTCCGCCACATGGAGGTCGGCCGCGAGCCCGGCCGCGTCGGCAGCGTCCCATTGCTGGCGGCGCGACACGACCAGCAGGCGGTCGCCGGCTTCCAGCTGCACCTCGGGATGCACGCGATGCCCCTCCCGGAAGACGGCAAGCAGACGGACTGCCGCCGCCCGCAGACGGGGAAGCAGAGTTGCGAACGGCAGCGCCTCTCGGGCGGTCAGCTCGTACACACGCCAGGGCGGCCGCACCGGTCGGTCCATCCCCTGCCGCACCGGCAGCAGCCGCCAGCCGACCAGCACGAGGTACAGCAGCCCCACCGCGGACACGGCCACCCCCACCGGCGCCATTTGGAAGAAGCCGAAGCCCGTGCCCAGCTCCTTGGCGCGCACCGAGGACAGAATGAGGTTGGCGGGCGTCCCGATCAGCGTCGTCATGCCGCCCAGGATGGTGGCGAAGGCAAGCGGCATCAGCGTCGCGGCAGGCGGCCGCTTCGCCTCCCGCGCCACCTGCGCGGCGATCGGCATCGTCACGACCAGCGCGGCGATATTGTTCATGAAGGCGGAGAGAAACGCGCCTACCACCAGCAACACTGCCAGCCGGACAGTGAAGCCCGCACGCGCCGGCATCAGCACCCGGGACAGGCTGGCGGCCACGCCCGACAGCTCGATCGCGCGGCCGATCACCAGCACCGCCGCCACCGCGATCACCGCAGGATCGGCGAAACCGGCAAAGGCCTCACCCGGCGGCGTGAGGCCGAGCAGCACGCAGGCGAGCAGCGCCAGCAGCGCGACGAGATCGTGGCGCACCCGTTCGGAGACGAACAGTATCAGTGCGCCCAGCAGCACGGCGGCGCTGAGAATTGCTGGCGTCACCGCCAAAATGCCCGTCCAGACGAGGCGCAGGCGCGATGGACCGATCGGTGGCGTGGATGCGTTTGCAAGGACATGACTGCTTCAAACCTTCGATTTCGTTGCATGGTTGCAGCCTCCCTGCTTCTGTCGACCACGCTTCCCGCCGCCGCCGCCATTTCCCAGCGTTCGGGCGTTCCAACCTCCGCCGGCGATGCCGCGCCGACGCTCCGATCGCTCGCCAACACGCCCGAACTGCAGCGCTTCTACGAGCGCGTGGGGTGGCGCCTCGTCTGGAACGAGGCGGCGTCGCGTGCGCTCGAAGACGTCATCGCCCGCCGTGCCGACCATGGGCTCGATCGGCTGCCCTTCCTGCCTTCGATCGAGGCCGGCGAGACGCCGATCGCCCGTGACGTGGCGCTTACCCGCGCCGCGCTCCGCTATGCCCGAGCACTGGCGACGGGCGTGGTGGATCCGGCGACGCTGCACGCGGTCTACACCCTGCCGCGCCCGGACATCGATGTCGTGGCAGGGCTGGCGAGCGCACTCGACCGCGGCGAGCTCACGAGCTGGCTTGCAGGCCTCGCCCCGCAGGACGCGGACTATCGCCAGCTTTCCGAAGCCTATCGCGCCGCGGTGGCCGAGCAGCAGCGCGATAGCGGCGGCGCGCCCCGGATCGCCGCCGCCGGCCTGATCCGCCCCGGCGATCAGGACGACCGCGTGCCGGCCATCGCCAAGCAGCTCGCGGCCGAAGGCTATCTCCTCACCCCCGGCTCGACCGCGCCTGTCCGCCCCGCCCCCTCGCGCCTCTACACCAGCGACATCGCCGATGCGGTCCGCGCGTTGCAGCGCGACTATGGCCTTGCCGAGGACGGGGTCGTCGGTCCGCGCACGATCGAAGTGCTCAACCTCAGCCCCGCCGACCGGGCGCGGGCGATCGCCGTCGCGCTGGAGCGGCTGCGCTGGCTGGCGCGCAATCCGCCGGCGACGCGGATCGACGTCAATATCGCCGCCGCGCGCCTCGCTTATTACCGCGACGGCATGCTGGTCGACAGCCGCAAGGTGATCGTCGGCAAGCCAGGGCGCGAGACGCCGCTGCTCTCCTCGCCGATCTACCGGCTGGTCGCCAACCCGACCTGGACGATCCCCAAGTCGATCGAGAATACCGAGCTGGCGCATGTCGGCCCGGACTATCTCGCCAGCCACAACATGGTGCGCCGGGGCGGCTATATCGTCCAGCAGCCTGGGCCGGACAATGCGCTGGGGATGGTCAAGTTCGACATGATCAACGACCAGGCGATCTACCTCCACGATACCAGCGCGCCGGGCCTGTTCGAGCGCAGCCAGCGGCACCTAAGCCATGGTTGCGTCCGGGTGGAGGACGCGCTGGGCTTTGCGCAACTGCTCGCCGAGGATGAAGGGGTGGCCGATCGATGGCAGGCGGCGAGCGGCAGCGGCGCGCAGACCTTCGTGCCGCTGCCGGTACGCATCCCGGTGCGGCTGCTCTACCAGAATGCCTTTGTCGACGAGACCGGCCGGGTGACGGTCCGCACCGATCCCTATGACTGGAACGGCCCGGTCGCGCGGGCGCTCGGCTTCGACGATGGTGCGCACACCAGAACGCAGGCCGACGCCATTGACATCGGCCCCTGACTCAATGCTCGGCGTCCGCCGAGTCAGTCAGCTTCCAGCGACGGAGCAGCGGCGGCATCGTAAGGCCCTGGGCGAAGATCGAGAAGGCGACGACGCCGAAGGTGACGACGACGATCGCCCCGCGCTCGGCCACGTTCGCCGGCACCGCCAGCGCCAGCGCGAGCCCCACCGCCCCGCGCAGCCCGCCCCAGACGAGCACATGCTGATAGGTTGCCGGCAGCCTCAGCCCCGTGCGCGCGAACAGCGCCGCCAGCGGATAGACCGCCGCCGCGCGGCCGAGCAGCGTCAGCAGGATCCCCGCGATCAGGGCGCCGCTCACCAGCGCGATCGGCTGGTGCGCCTCATGGCTGCCGATCAGCAGGAACAGGCAGGAATTGGCGAGGAAGGCGGCATAGGCCCAGAAATCCTGGACATGCTGGCGCCCGGCAACCGAGATCGAGCCGCGCGGGCCGATCGCCCCGACGATGATCCCGGCAGCGAGCGCGGCGAACACGCCCGAGGCATGGACATGCTCGGCGAGGAGAAAGCTCGCCCAGGCGATCACGGTGGTCAGCGTCACCTCGACCAGATGGTCCTCGGTCCGCCCCGCCACC
The DNA here is from genome assembly GCF_003096275.1 of Sphingomonas pokkalii. Classification (GTDB taxonomy): domain Bacteria; phylum Pseudomonadota; class Alphaproteobacteria; order Sphingomonadales; family Sphingomonadaceae; genus Sphingomonas; species Sphingomonas pokkalii. The sequence continues at coordinate 1,819,477 of NZ_QENQ01000001.1, read as the reverse complement.
GTCAGCACGACGAAGGCAATCGCGCCGCCGATCGCCACGCCGCCGAACACCGTCCAGAGCAGCGACGTGGCGATGCCGCCGACGCTGAGCCCACCGCCCTCGCCAACCGCGATCAGGATCGCGAACCCCACGGCGGCCACACCGTCGTTGAGCAGGCTTTCCGATTCCACCACCATGCTCAGCCGCGGCTCGGCCTTCATTTCCTTGAAGGCCGCGATCACCGAGACCGGATCGGTCGCGGCGATCAGCACCCCGAAGAAGGCCGCGCCCAGCCAGCTCCAGCCGAGCAGCCAGTGCATGCCCGCCGTAACCAGCAGCGCCGAAATCGCGACTCCGAGGAACGCCAGCACGACGGTGAGCGGCAATTCCTCGCGAAAACGCCGCCACCGCAGCTGCAACGCCGCCTCGAAGATCAGCGGCGGCAGGAACACGTTGAAGATCAGCTCGCGCGACAGCGGCAGGTTGGCACCCACCGGCAGGAAAGCGAGCGCGATCCCGGCCAGCACCAGCCCGGCGGTATAGGGCAGCCCGATCCGCCGCGAGATCATCGCCACCAGCGACGCGACGATCAGCAGCATGCCGAGTTCGGGAAGACCGATTTCGTTCAAGGCGGGCACTCCTGTTGCGGCTGGGCGGGAGAAAACTCCTAGGGCAGAACCGGCGCGGGCACGAGCGCAAAGCGCTGCCCGGCGGGCGGGGCCGCGCTTGCGGCGAGGCCCGCACGGCGCAACTGCTCGGCAATGGCGAGGGCGCGTCGCTGCGTGAGGTTGGGTTTCGCTGGCGTAGTACCCGCGGGCAGACCCGGCACGCCGAGGGCTGCGATATTCCAGCGCCTCGCTGCCCAGATCGACGCAGCGACGGCCTCGATCGCCCGCGCGTCGAGGGTATCGACATTGTCCGCGAAGTCGATCTCCGGCAGCGGCCCCTGGGGCGGAACGATCGCCACCGTCCAGTCGCCCGCGCGCTGCGCCGCCCGCGTCTCTAGCATGCGATAGGTCTCGATCCCTGCTCCCGGCAGCGGCATCGCGGCGGCGGTAGCGCGATGATGGTCGCGATCGACGGTGACGTCATCCGGTTTCAGGCCGGCGATCAGCGCCACCATCTGCGCGATTTCGGTCGCGCGCTGCGTCTCCTGATTGGACGCCTCCCCTGCCCGCCGCAGCTCCTCGCGCTGCGCCGCCAGCGCGTCGGCACCGGCGCCGAGCAGCACCTGATCGAGATTGAGGCGAACGGGGCGACCGAGCTGCGCCGCCAACGCCTTCTGGATGGTCGCGGTCTTCTGCATCGCATCCTGGGGCGTGATCACCACGGCGCGGACGACGATCGGCTCGGCAGTGAAGTCGAGGTCGAGCTGCGTGACCCGCGCCTTGGCGCCGAACCGCTCGGTGAGCAGCGTCCGCGCCTGGGTGACCGCCACCGCCTCGCGACCGATGCGGTTGAGCGCAATGCCGAGCGGGATCGCCATCGCGACGAAGACGAGGATCAGGATCGCCGTCTGAGTCCAGGTCTGTCGGCTCGAGAGATGATGGCCGAAGCCGTAGAAACGCGCCATCGCCGTGGCGGAGAGCGCAATGGTGATGAAGTTGGTGACGAACAACGCCAGCGCGCCCATCCCCACCGGCGCGTTCCAGGTGGCGATGCCATAGCCGACGACCGCCAGGGGCGGCATCAATGCGGTGGCGATGGCCACGCCGACGATCGTCTCGCCGCGCCCGCGGATGATGGCGTAGGTACCCGCCAGCGCCGCGAACAGCGCGACGGCCAGGTCGAACAGATTGGGCCGGGTGCGCGCGACGATCTCCGAGGTCGGCGCCTGCAGCGGGGAAATGGTAACGATCAGCGCCGTGAAGGCGACGGCGGCAAAGGCGCCGATCGCCAGCGCCTTGAGCGACCGCCGCAGCTCGACGAAATCGAACAGCGCGAGGCTGAAGCCGAAGCCAAGGATGGGGTTCATCAACGGCGAGATCAGCATCGCGCCGATCACCACCGCCGGCGAGGACAGCAGCAGCCCCAGCACCGCAATGCCGGCGGACATCATCGTCATGAAGGCGAAGCGGCCAGACCAGCCGCTGTCCTCCACGATCCGGGCGACCACCGCCTCGTGGTCGATCGGCGCGACCACCGACTGGCGCCACCAGCGATACAGGGCAAGGTGCAACAGGCGCTCGCGCATGCGAGCACGGCGATCCGTTGCTTCGATGGCGTCGTCCAAGGCGATCCTCGTCCCTTTTTCTGTTCGTTGAACGCAGGTTAGGCGATTTCCACCCGGAAAGCGAAGACGTGCCTCATTCCGCCGTGCGGATCACCGCGCGGGTGACGTCACCCATCAGCCGCATTCGCACCGGGATTGGCTGGCGGGTGCTCGCGATCATCACCGCCACCGCATAGCGGTGCCCGTCGGGTGCCGTGAGCAGGCCGACATCGTTATAGCCGGTGGCGAGATTGCCGAGTTCCTGCCCGGTGCCGGTCTTGTGCGCCATTTTCCAGCCGGGCTGCAGGCCGGACTTCAGCCGCAAGGGGCCTGTCTTGCTCGCCAGCATGATCCGGAACAGGCGATCGGTGGAGGCGCGGTCGAGCAGCCTGTTCTGCGCGAGCAGCGACAGCCCGAGCGTCACGCCATTGGCGGTCGCGCCGTCATAGGGCGCGGCCAGATAGCGATCGAGTGCCTTGCGGCGTTCGGCAGCAGGCATCGCCGCGCGGGCCTGGAGAAAGCCCCAGCCGCCTGCCCACTCCTTCCGCCAGACCAGACCCGCGGTCTTCGCCTGGAGTTCGCGCTCGCCGGGGCCGAACCCGACGCCGTCGATGCCTTTCTCCTTCAGCATGCGGCGGATGGCGGCGGGACCGCCGACCTTCCACAGCAGAACGTCGTTGCAGGTATTGTCGCTGCGGGTCAGCGCGCATTCGAGCAGCGCGCCGACCGTGGTGCGATAGCCGTTCGGTCCGATGAGCGGGCGGATAGGCTGATGGAAGACGGTTAGATCGGCACGGGTAACCGTCACCGGGGTGGCAAGCGACAGGCGCTGGTGATCGATCGCGTCGAACACGGCGATCGCCACCCACAGCTTGCTGACGCTCTGCTGCGGATGCGGCCGGTCACCGTTCCATGCGACCATCCAGCCGCGGTCGATATCCCGCACCGAGATCGCCACCTGCCCCTGGAATCCTGCGCCGAGGGCCTGCACCGCATTGAGCAAGGCGGCCGGCGGCTCGTCGGACCGCCTGGGCCTCGGGGCCGCGGAGGTTGCGTCGATCGGCGGCGCGACCAGCGTGGGGCGTGCAATGGGCGGCGGTGTCGGTGCCTTTACAGCGACAGGGGGTACGGCGGGAACACAGGCGGCGAGCAGGACGACCGGCGCAAGGCGTATGCCAGCACGGGCGGCAGTGACGATGAACGGCAAACAACTCTCCCTTTGCCAACCGCTTACAGCGGAAGGCTGCAAGATGCAGGACGATATGCTTCGGTTCGTCGTGCGTGCGCCGTCATTCGTCGTCGTTGACGAGGGACCGGCGGACAGCCGCCGCCATGTCCGACACGCGCCGCGCATCATGATCTGCGAGGGCGTCACCGGCCCTCCGCGCCATCCGCTCCACCCATTGTGCCAAGAGCGCGCGGCGATCGGCATTGTCGCAGTCCGCGGCAATCTCGCCCAGCGTGTGCAGGTAATGGATCGCCGCGATGGTGCTGGTCCCCGCATGCTGGAGCAGGGCACCGAAGGATCGTTCCAGCAGCGCTTCGAAGTCGAGCGGTTGCGCAATCACGCGCACCGCTCCGCCCTCGTCCCGACGCAGCGGCTCCGGCAGCTTCCTGCGGCAGAGATCCGAGAGCGCCGCCCCGAGCCAGTCCATGCAAGTGACCGCAGTGAAGGGATCATTGATGCCGGGCGAGAGCGCCCGGTCGGCAATCTCGACAAGTTCGTCGATCAGAAAGCGCAGGTCCTGCAACGCGGTACGCTGGGCGCCGAGCGCGAACGCGCCTTGCAATTGGCCTATGCACGCATCGTCGCACCGCTCTGCCGGCCACAGTTCCAGCAGCGTTCGACCTTCATGCACGAAATCGCCCGGGCGGTAGCGGATGCGGCACACCAGATCGGAATCCGTAGCGGCCCGCATCAGCAGATCCTCGTCGATCAGCTGGATATAGCCGGTGCCCCGCGCCCCGACCGCGCGCGGGCTGCCGTCCGGCTCCAGGCGATCGCTCGCTTCCGCCTCGACGGCATCGGGGTCGGCGGTACCGATCACGCTCGGGAAGCGGCGGTCCACTTCGTGCAGCAAGCGGCGGCCGATGTCCTCGATCACGCTGTTGATGTGGATGCGCTGCGGCACGTGGTGGATGAAGAAGATCAGCACGCCCACGGAACATACAGCAAGCAGCAACGCCACCAGCACCGCGAGATTCGGCACGAACGCGGCGGCACCGGACTCCTCCGGGGATCGCACCGTCCGCAGCACGATGATGCAATAGAGGAAGGTGGCGATAAAGGTGCCAAGCGTGATCTGGTTGCCCCGATCGCGCATGAAATTGCTGAGCAGTCGCGGCCCATATTCGCCAGAAGCGTAGACGACCGCCGCGATCGTCACCGAGAAGACGGTGCCGGCCACGGTGATCATCGATCCGCCGATCGCGGAGAGCAGTTGCCGCGCGCCGCTGGGTCGCGAGGCATGCAGCCAGGCAAAGCGGTCCATCCAGCCGGATCCGTCCTGCCCGTCCAGCCACACCATGCCGCCGGCCAGCAGTACCGCCGCCAGCGTCATCACCGTCGGGATGAACCAGTAGCTCTGGCGGAGCTGATCGGCGAGGCGGACCAAGGCGGCCTTCATGCGAGACCTTCACCGAGTGCCGGTGCAGCGAACAGCATGCTCGTTTCTCCTTCCCGAGCCCAAACGCATCGACCCGCCGGAAGGCCCCGAAGCAGCGGCCTATGCCTGCGCCGCCTCGCGCATCCTGTCTTCGAGCCGAAGCCGCTCATGCGCCAAGGCGGCCTGCGCAACCAGGGTCTGCAGCAGCAGTTTCTGCACCGCATTCACCGGATCCCGTCCGTCGTCGCGCGCAAGGCCCAGCACGGCCAGCGTGCCCAGCGAGGTTTTCAACGGGTGGAACTGCCAATCCGCTGCACCCAGCACAGCGGTTCCCACACCGGCAGCCTCCCCCCGCGTCCAGGCCCAGTCGAGCGCTGCCTGGTTTACTGGCCCGAGCCGGACCTCGCCAGGGATCGATGCCACATGGCAAAGCACACCGTCGACTTCGCGGTACATCGTCGTCTGCACGCCGAACAGGCGGTGGACATGTTCGCAGACGGTCCGCGCCGTCGTATCCCAATCGGCGTCCCGCGTCAGCTTCTGCGCGAGCGTGGCGATGCTCGCATTCTCCTGCGCGCTACGGTCGCTGAGCACCAGCCGGCCGCGCAGCCGTGCGGTGATCGTGCTGGTATAGACCGCCACCGCCCCAAGGACCCCGCCCATCACCAGATTGAGCGGGGCGTGCAGGCTGAAAGCATTCAGCGGGCGCAGCAGGAAATAGTTATAGCCGAGCACGGAAAGGACGACCGCAAGCAATGCCGGGCCAAGCCCGAGCCGGGCGGCCGCCGCGATCACCGGGAACAGGAACAGCAGATCCAGCGGCCGGAGCCCGACAAAGGCTTGCAACAGGCCCGCAACCACCAACGTCAGCGCAACCGCAGCCGCGGATAGCAGGTAATGGCGAACGGGCACCGACGAGGCCGGCCGCGCGCTGCTGATCCGTCGGCCGTGGTCCTTCTCGCGCGCATGGGTGAAGCGATGGACCGCCAAATCCTCTTCCTCTGCAAGCAGGCGGTCGGCAATTCCGGGATTGCGGAACCAGTGGCGGTGCCCTTCCGCGGTGTGGCCGAGCACGAGGTGCCGGATGAGCGTGGTGCGAAGATGCGCACGGATGCCGTCGGCAGCGGATGCTGCCGGCACCCGCGCGATCGTGGCTCCCAATCTGGCCGCCATTGCAAGCGCCGCCGCGGCCCGAAGGCCTCGTGGCGAATCGCGGTCGGCGGCGGGCGTCTCGACATGCAGCGCTTCCCAAGGGACGCGCAGCCGCGTCGCAAGTGCTTCCGCCTGCTCAACCAGCCATTCGGAGTGCGACGAGCCACTGACCGCAACGGTAAGCATCCCTGCTCCGTCCGCATGTTGGGATCCAGCCTCGGAAGCGATAGGACGCGCTGTCATGTCGTATGCCCACCATGCACCTTGATAGCCATCTGGTAGCGCAGTGGTCGCACGCTTGCAGCGCGCAGCGTCAGGAAGGCAGGATAGGCGTGTCGCCGAGCCGCTCCGCGCCGGAAAACAGGCCCTCCAGCCTGCGCCGAAGATGCGCCGCGAATGCTGCATCGTGCCGGCGCGCGGGGGCGGCCTGCTCCATCAGCTCGTTGAACATCGCGTCGCGCACGCGATCGATTGCTGAAGGTGGCAGGAGCTTTGCCGCTTCGAGTTCGCGGCACAACCGCAACAGGCCGGCGGCCGTCGCCAGCGCACGGAAACCCGCAAGATTTAGCGAGTGGTGCAATTCGGTCTTGGAATCCTCTGCCATGGCGCTTCCCGGTTCTATGCCGTGGATGATCGTACGGCCCTGCGGTCGCGGAAGGCATGGTCTCCCGGATGCGGACCGACGCAACACTACACCCGCCAACCGATTGATTCCATTGCAGTAGATACAATCGCGAATGTGCATTGCGAAAGTCGTGGTCTCCCAAACGGCGCAGGTCTCCTGCCGAGGACGTCTCGCAGCGATCGATCACATTCTCTCCTTCAACCCGGCTTCGATCAGCCACCAGTTCACCGGATAGCTGGCGACGAAGCCGGCCAGCATCGCCAGCTGCATGGCAAACCAGAATTCGGGCGTGGCGACCGCAGCGGTTCCCCCATAGGCCGGGGTGAACCAGAGGAACTGGATCGCCGCCATCAAACCGTACATGCCGATCTGCCACGCCGTGATGGACAGAACGTCCGCCTTGAGCGCGGCGAGAATCCCCTGCAGCGGACGGAGCCCGCGCATCGGCTGTATCGTGAAATACTGGAAAGCCACGCCGAACAGGAACGCCAGGAGGAAGTCCCGATCCACACGGCGAACAGCTTCTCGTGAAAAAGGCTATGCCAACCAAACCAGGTCGCGACGACCGGAAACGCAAAGGCCGTCCACTCCGCAACGATGTCGCCGAGGGCACAACCGGCGCCGCAATGGCTCGATCCTTTCAGCACCATCGCCGCAAAAGGCGGGTCGGCGGCGTCCCCGCGCCCCCAGAAATAGTAGGCGGCGAGCCATAATGGCCCGCCGAACAAGGTGGTCAGCGGCCAGACCAGTGCCATGATGGCCATTTTCTGCGGTCGGCGCAGCACGTCTACTGCAATGACGGCGGCGCAGACTCCAGCGATCGCCAGCGATGCGATGGCCAGGCTGTGCAGCCAAACGGGGAACGCCGTGTTGGTCTCCATCTACCGGCCACCTCGCCTCAAGAGGGCAGCGCATAGGCCACCACTTCGTCCCCGATCGGCGTCTTCATGAAGTGATGGCCGCCCGCATAGATCACCAGATACTGCCTGCCGCCGATCTCGTAGGTGATCGGCGTCGCCTGGCCGCCGGCCGGCAGCACATCCTTCCACAGTGTCTTGCCGGTACGCAGGTCGATCGCCCGGATCAGGTTGTCGGTCGCCGCCGCCACGAAGATAAGCCCGCCCGCGGTCACTACCGATCCCCCATTGTTCGGCGTACCGATGGTGATCGGCAGCATCGAGGGAATACCGAACGGCCCGTTGGTCCGCGCCTCGCCCAGCGGGCGGTCCCAGATCGTCTTGCCCGTCGCCATATCGATCGCGCGAATGCCGCCATAGGGGGGCTGCTTGCAGAGCATGCCGGTGAAGGGTAGCTGCCAGCCCGCATTGACGTCGATCGCATAGGGCGTGTTGGCCTGGGGATCGCCCGCGCCTTCCGCCCCTCCGATCTTGCCGCGGGCCTGGTCGCGCGGTTGCCAGCCGCGCTTGTTCGCCTCGGCGCGCGGCACCAGCCGGACATAGTTGGGCATGTCGTTATAATTGGCGACGATCACGCCGCGTTGCGGGTCGACCGCGATGCCGCCCCAGTCGGTGCCGCCATTGTACCCGGGATATTCGATCGAATGGCGGTCGGCCTCGGGGGGCGTGAAGAAGCCCTTGTAGCTCGCCCGGCGGAACTGGATGCGGCACACCATCTGGTCGATCGGCGACATGCCCCACATGTCGCGCTCGGTCAGGTCGCGCTTACGCAACGTGTGCCAGAGCGACACCGGCTGGGTGGCCGCGCGCTGCTGCGGCTCGACGCCAATCTGAGGCGCCTTGATTTCGCCAACGGGCGTCAGCGGGCGGCCGGTGCGACGGTCGAGAATGTAGATATCGCCCTGCTTGGAGGGCAGCACCATCGCCGGCACGCCCTTGTACTCGACCAGCGTTGCTTGCGCACCGAAATCATAGTCCCAAACATCCTTGCGCACCGCCTGGAAGCGCCAGCGCGGCTTGCCGGTGGTCACGTCCAGCGCGACCAGCGAGGTGGCGAACTGGTTCTCCTCCGGCCGACGCAGGCTCGAATAATAGTCCGCCGCCGCATTGCCCATCGGCAAGTAGACCAGACCGAGCTGCTCGTCGCCGCTGGCCATGGTCCACATGTTCGGCGTGCCGCGCGCCCATTCCTGCCCCGCGAGCGGATAGCCGTTCCACTCCGGGTGCATCATGTCCCACGCCCAGCGCAGCTTGCCGGTGCGCGCGTCGAAGCCCTGGATCACGCCCGAGGGCGCCCAGCGGTCCTGCCCGTCGAGCACCTGATGGCCAACGACGAGCACGCCGCGCACCAGCGTCGGCGGCGAACTGATCGAGACATAGCCCGCCGGTACCTGCCCCATGCCCTGCTTGATATCCGCCTGGCCATTGCTGCCGAAATCGGCACAGGGCCGGCCGCTGCGCGCATCCACCGCGACCAGCCGCGCATCGAGCGTGCCTTCGATCACGCGCGTCGCACAGGGCTGGTCCGCCGCCATGCCGGGTACAGCATAATAGACCACGCCCCGGCACGCGGCCGTGTACGGGATCGCCTTATCCGGCACATTGGGGTCGTAGCGCCAGCGCTGCTCGCCCGTGGCGGCATCGAGCGCGATCAGGATGTTCTTCGGCGTGCAGAGATACAGGCTGTCGCCGATCTTCAGCGGCGTGTTCTCGGCGCCATAGGTCTTGGCGATCCTGGGCGAGTTGGGCATGTCGCCGGTGTGGATCAGCCAGGCGCGCTTGAGGCTGCCGACGTTGGACGCGTTGATCTGCGCGAGCGGGGAATAGCGCCTCGCGCTGCCGGTACCGCCATAGCTCGGCCAGTCGGCGCCGGTCTGCTGGCCCGAGGGATCGGCCATGCCCTGCGTACCCGGCGCGGGCAGCGCGCCCTGCACCCACCCGGGCTGACCGCCGGCGGCTACCGCAAGATCCAAGCCGGTGATCGCCACCGCGGCCAGCACGCCAGCCAGCGTGAACCGCCACCGCGCACGTCGGACGCTCATCGTCGCCATCGCCGCGAGCACCGCCACCAGCAGCACGACGGGCGCGATGATCCGCGGCACCTGCGCCCAGGCATTGGCGCCGACTTCCCACCAGGCCCAGACGAAGGTGAGGGCAACGATCGCGAGATAGATCCAGCCGCCGAGCGTCCGCCCGCGCACCAGCAACACCCCTGCCCCAACCATCGCGACGCCGGTGACGAGATAGTAGAGCGACCCGCCGAGCACCGCCAGCCAGGCGCCGCCGATCGCCAGCACCAGCCCGATCAACGCCAGCACCGCACCGACCACGCGCCCGGTCCACGTCGGATGGGGAGGTCCGCCAAAGAGAGCGCGGCTGCTTGCTGGGACGTCGGACATCATGGGGTCTCCCGAGAGCGCAGGACGGCCACGGCGCAACCGTTCGGCCTGCGAAGGCAACAGGTTCAGACCCCAAGCGAATCCTTGGTAGCAATGTTCCGTAACAGTCGAAAAAGCGCCGAATGGCTGCGGTTGCCTCGCGATGCGACACCGCGCTAAACCCCCGGGCGATGGCCCGGCGCAATCCTCGTCGACGGATCGGAGAAGCGCCCGTCCTGCGCCATCGTGGGCGTACGCCCGCCTGGGTGTCGCTGGGCTGGCGGATGGCGCTGGCACTTGCGCTGATCGGGGTCGCACTTGCCGGCCACTGGGTCGATCGCGACGGGCTGCGCGACAATACCGACGGCAAGGTCAGCTTCGTCGATGTGGTGTACTTCACCATGATCACCGTGACGACGGTGGGCTATGGGGACATCGTGCCAGTGACGGACCGGGCGCGGATGTTCGATACGTTCGTCGTCACCCCCGTGCGGCTGTTCGTCTGGCTGATTTTTCTCGGCACGGCCTATGATTTCGTGCTGCGCGGGGTCTGGGAGAAGTGGCGAATGCGAAACCTGCAGCGCGATCTGAATGGCCATGTCATCGTCGCCGGCCATGGAACGAGCGGCACGGAGGCGGTGGCCGAACTGCTCCGCCGGGGCAAGCCGCACGATGCCATCGTGGTGATCGATCCGCACGCCGACGCGGTGGCCCGTGCCGAGGCCGAAGGCGTGATGGTGCTGGAAGGCGATGCCAGCCGCAACGCCACGCTCGACGCCGTGAAGGTGGCAAATGCCAGCGCCATGATCGTCGCGGCGGGGCGCGACGACACGTCCATCCTGATCGTGCTGACCGCGCGACGCCTGGCCCCCGCGCTTCCGATCAGCGTCGTCATCCGATCGGAAGACAATGAAGCTTTGGCCGTGCAGGCCGGCGCCACCACCGTGATCAATCCGGCAAGCTTCGCCGGATTGCTGTTGGCGGGATCGACGACCGGCCCGCATCTCGCCGAGTATATGATGGACCTGGCCGGGCTCCACGGCGCCGTCTCGCTCCGTGAACGCGCGGTGGCCGCGAGCGAGATCGGATCGCCGCTGTCCGCCATCACCACCGGCGCAGGCCTGCGCCTGTATCGCGGCGGCCAGCGTTACGGCTTCTGGCAAGCCGAGGCACGGTCGCTCCAGCCCGGCGACACGATCATCGAGGTCGTCCCCTCAGACGATGCTTAAGCGGGCGGGCCTTCCTTCGTCTTCCACTTCACCGGGATGCGCAGATAGGTGACGCCATTTGCCTCGGCCTGGTGGAAATGCCCGGCGCGAATGTTGACCTGGATCGAGGGCAGCAACAGCTTGGGCACCGGCAGCCCGGCATCGCGCCGCTCGCGCATCGCCACGAACGCATCTTCGCTTACACCGTCATGGATATGGACGCTCGATCGGCGCTGTTCGCCAACCGTCGTCTCCCAGCGATAGTCGTCGCGCCCGGGCGCCTTGTAGTCGTGGCACAGAAACAGCCGCGTTTCGTCGGGAAGCGCGAGCAGGCGGCGGATCGAGCGGTACAGCGTGCGCGCATCGCCGCCAGGGAAGTCGGCGCGCGCGGTGCCATAATCCGGCATGAACAGCGTGTCGCCGACGAAGACCGCATCGCCGATCCGGTAGGCCAGATCGGCGGGCGTGTGGCCGGGCACGTGCAGCACCTCCACCGCCAGCGTGCCGATCGCGAAGCGGTCCCCGTCCTCGAACAACCGGTCGAAATCCGACCCGTCGGTCTTCAGGTCATCCATCGCGAAGACCGGACGGAAGATCTTCTGCACATCGCGGATATGCACGCCGATACCGACCCAGGCCCCGGTCTGCGCTGCGAGAAATGGCGCGGCCGACAGGTGGTCGGCATGGGCATGCGTCTCCAGCACCATTGCGATCCGCCAGCCGTGATCGCGTGCGAAGGCAAGGATCGCCTCGGCCGAGCGCGTATCGGCGATGCCGCTCGCCGGATCGAAGTCGAGCACCGGGTCGATCACCGCGGCCACGCGCGTGGCGGGATCGCCGACGAGGTAGCTGATCGTGTAGGTGGCATCGTCGAAGAACGCTTCGATGCAGGGCTGCGTCATGATTTCCTCCGTTGGCACTTGCTAATATATTAGAGGATGCTACATAAGCAAGTACTAATGGAGTTCACATGATGCTCAAACCGCCGATGGACCTGGCGACATTCGAGACAAAGGCCGGCGAGGTTGCCGACACGCTGAAGGCGATCGGCAACGCGCGGCGGCTGATGCTGCTGTGCAAGCTTGTCGAGCATGGCGAGAGGACGGTCGGCGATCTCGCCCGCGAGGTGGGGCTGTCGCAATCGGCATGTTCGCAGCACCTCGCCAAGATGCGCGACGAGGGCCTCGTTACCTATCGGCGCGAAAGCCAGACGCTCTGGTACGCCATCGCCGACCCGCGCGTCGAAACGCTGCTCGCCACGCTGTACCAGCTCTACTGCAAGGATTGATGCGATGACGCTTGCCCCCCTCTCCCCAGCCGACACCCGCGCCGCGATCGAGGCCGGCGCGCGACTGGTCGACATCCGCGGCACCGACGAACATGCACGCGCGCGCATCCCCGGCGCGTTGAACGTCCCGCTCGAGCGGATCGGTGAGTTGCCCCGCGACGGGCGCCAGGTCATCTTCCACTGCCGTTCCGGCATGCGCACCGCAGCGAACGCGGCACAGCTACGCGCGGCGGCAGGCGACGCCCCGTCCTATGTCCTCGCAGGCGGCATCGATGCATGGCGGACGGCAGGCCATCCCGTGATCGCCGACCCTTCGCAGCCGATCGAGATCATGCGCCAGGTGCAGATCACGGCAGGCGCGCTGGTGCTGACCGGGGTGCTGCTCAGCCTCTTCGTCGCCCCGGGATTTGTGGGCCTGTCCGCCTTTGTCGGCGCGGGGCTGATGTTCGCCGGCAGTACCGGCTGGTGCGGGATGGCAAACCTGTTGCGGTTGATGCCATGGAATCGGCGCGCAGGCGCTTGAGGCGCGCATGGACACCGCCACGCTTTTCGCCACGCTCGCATCCGGCGGCGTGATCGGTCTGGTCCTCGGCCTGGTCGGCGGAGGAGGATCCATCCTCGCCGTACCGCTGCTGGTCTATGTCGTCGGCATCGGATCGCCGCACGCCGCGATCGGCACCGCTGCCGTTGCCGTCACGGTCAACGCGCTCGCCAGCCTTCTCGGCCATGCCCGGGCCGGACGCGTGAAATGGCGATGCGCCGGCGTCTTCGCAGTCTCTGGCATGATCGGGGCGGCCTTGGGCGCAGAACTCGGCAAGACGTTCGACGGCAAGCGGCTGCTTGTCCTGTTCGGGCTGCTGATGATCGGCGTCGGCCTGTCCATGCTACGCAAGCGCCGCGCAACCGAGGCTCCCGACGTCCGCCTCACCCGCAGCAGCGCCGCGAAGCTGCTGCCCCGGCTTGTACCGATCGGCCTCGCCGTCGGGCTGGCGGCCGGCTTCTTCGGGATCGGCGGCGGATTTCTGATCGTGCCCGGGCTGATCCTCGCGACGGCCATGCCCCTCCCCTTCGCGATCGGCACATCGCTGGTCGTGGTCAGCGCGCTCGGCCTCACGACGGCAACCTCCTACGCCCTGTCCGGTCTGGTCGACTGGAGCGTAACGGCGGTGCTGATCATGGGCGGGGTTGGCGGGACGCTGGCAGGAATATCGCTGGGCAAGGCGCTCAGCGCCAGGAAGGGGCTATTAGAACGTGGATTCGCTGCCGTCGTGATCAGTGTTGGCGGCTACGTCATCGCCTCTGCGTTATAAAATGCGCTTCTCAGTCCAATACAGAAGCAGTGTCCCGCGAATAATTTACCATGCACAAAGCAAAAAATACTCAAGATCCGCTGACGCAATGGATAAAGACCTAAACTTCGCCGTATCATCGTCAGATCCGAGCCACCGAAATGCACGCGCGCCGCCTCGATGCACGCGCGCACGTTGACCGAAGCGCGTCGGGTTTCGTCGCCTGCCTATCCGTCATGACCGGCACACTTGCGACGGCGGAGAGTGGCGTGTTCCTGTTGACTCAGGCCGCGATAGAGACGCTGCCGTTGCCACGTCGATCGCCAAACGACGCATTCTGGTCGAGGCTACCGAGCGATCATGGGACATCTCCGACGTTCGTGGTTGCCCAACCCGATCACGTTTGTGCTTCGAACCCGATTTACGAAGACGCGAGTGGGGCCTGACCCCTGGGGCCCCGTTTTTGCTGCAGCGCGGTAAGTACTTGTTTTGATGTGTGCATGATGACCCTTTCGGGTCGTGTCCGTCAACGTGGTGTAATTTCGGGTGTGGCCCCGGGCCGCATCGTTCAGGCGGCCTTGGGTGCTGG
>NZ_QENQ01000001.1:1419854-1805134 GCF_003096275.1 Sphingomonas pokkalii | reverse complement strand
CGCTGACCGCGATACGCCGGCAAGCCTCAGCGGTCGTCCCACCCTGACCCAGCACAATTTCCACCTCACGCAGCTTTCCTTCCGATTACGCTTCGCTGCGAGATGATTTCAATTTGACGCTGGAAGGTCTGAAGGAGCTGATCGGAGCAGTTTCTCTTAGTGCCACCACCATCGAGAGTGGCGCCAACGAGATTGCAACGGCTTCTGAAGATCTGGCGCGGCGAACGGAGGCGAACGCCGCGAATTTGGAAGAAACCACCGCGGCAATCACCCAAATGGACAGCCGCCTGAAGCAAACGGCTGCTGCGGCGGCCAAGACGGTTTCGCGTGCGGATGCTGCGATCTCGACGGTCGCAGATGGGCGAGTTATCGCCGATGATGCGGTGTCGGCCATGGGGAGAGTCTCGGATAGCGCGAAAGGAATCGACAGCGTCATCGAAGGTTTGGACAAGATCGCTTTCCAAACGCGCGTCCTTGCCATGAACGCTGCTGTCGAAGCTGGTCGCGCAGGCGAAGCCGGACGCGGCTTTGCTGTCGTCGCCGATCTCGTGTCCGCTCTTGCGATGCGCGCGGAGGAGGAAGCCGGACGGGCTCGTGATCAGCTTACCACCACACAATCCGAGATTCTATCCGCCGTGGAAATGGTGCCTAAGGTCGACGGCGCGTTTGTTGGAATCTCGAATGACGTTGGCGAGGTGCATGACCTCCTTGGCAACATCGCTAAAGACAACAACGCGCAGGCGAACGCTGTTAGCGAGATCAGCGACACGGTCAACGCGATGGATCAAACCACGCAGCAGAATGCGGCGATGGTCGAGCAGACATCTGCCGCGGCGCGCAATCTCGCAAGCGAAGTGATGCAGCTGACCCAAGCTGCTTCGCATTTCAACATTGGTCAGCCAACAGAGCGGGTCGCAGTCCGTTCCGGCTGGAACAAGCCGGAGGCTTACGCGCAGCAGAAGCCCGGACGCTCGATTACATCCTCTTCCAGCGCTGGGGAGTGGAGCTCGTTTTGAGCTGCGCACCATGATGAAGCCGGAAAATTGAGGATCGGCAGCGGAGGCAAGCTTATTGCCGATTCCTCCGTCGTCATCCTGCGCGAAACTAGCTATGAGAATGTTATGGCAGCTCAGCACGAAGACTCGGTGGCGGAGGTGTTGCACTCGTCCTCGAGTGCCGCGAGATCTTTCGTCGCGGCAAGCTGGTGTCGATCGGGCCTCAAGCATGGACTGGACGCGGGCGCCGCGCGAGCATCCGATCTGGTATCGGGCTGCGATCTCACGCAGCGGCGGCAGCGTCATGGCCTGATGCTCGAGGTCGCGCGCCCTCTGCTCGACCAGCTGTTTCAGATCGTCGCAGTCACCGGTTGCGCCGTCATGCTATCGGACAATGAAGGCGTCATCCTCGAAGCGCGGAGCAGCGCGGGTGATCGGGAGATGTTCGACAAGGTCGGGCTGACGCCAGGTGGCGTCTGGAGCGAGAGCCGCGAAGGCACTAACGGGATCGGCACCTGCCTCGTGGAAGGTCGGCCGATCACGATCCACCGCGACGAGCATTTCGCCAGTCGGAACATCGGCATCAGCTGCATGGATGCTCCGGTTCGAGACGCAGCGGGGCAGTTGGTAGGCGCGCTGGATATCTCCAATTGCCGCGACGACCATACGATGGCGATGGGCTCTCTGATCCAGAAGATCGTTCAGGACGCCGCGCGGCGGATCGAAAGCGGCATCTTTCGTCGATACTTCGAGGGGCATCGCATCATCGATGCAAACCTTCCAGGGGGCGATTCGGCTTTGCTGGCAGTCGATCGCGACGATCTGGTGATCGGCGCCACGCACGCTGCGCGCCATCGCTTTCATCTTACCGATGCATGCCTGACCGGGTGTCGAAGCGCTGCCGACATCCTCGGCGGCGGCGAGGCCGCATCCTTTCGCGACTCGGAACGCGCGGTATTGCGACGCGCTTTGGCGCAGGCGGATGGAAACGCAACGCGTGCCGCCAGGGCTCTCGGGATCGGACGCGCCACGCTCTATCGACGGATGGAGAAGGTCGGCTTGACGCGCGATTGACACGAGGTGCCGTCAAGCTGTCTCGACAACGAGACAGTGCCGCCCCCCCTTCGCACTGTCCACTCTTCTCAGTGCCGCTGTTTCACGAAATCATCCTCTTCGAGACCGGAGCATCCGGCAACGTGAGAGGATGAATGATGGATATGCGAACCAATCCGGCAGCTTCCATGAGCGCGCCCTTCGCAGAGAAGTACGACAACTTTATCGACGGCAAGTGGACGGCGCCCAAGGATGGGCGGTATTTCGACAATATCTCGCCCGTCACCGGCAAGCCCGTTGGCAAGGTTGCGCGCAGTCAGGCGGCCGACATCGAAGCCGCACTCGATGCAGCCCATGCCGCCAAGGACGCCTGGGGCCGCACCAGTGCCGGCGAGCGCGCGCTGATCCTGAATCGCATCGCCGACCGGATGGAAGAAAATCTCTTCAAGCTCGCGGTCGCGGAAACCTGGGACAATGGTAAGCCGCTGCGCGAGACGGTGGCGGCCGACATCCCGCTGGCGATCGATCATTTCCGCTATTTCGCGGGCTGCATCCGTGCGCAGGAAGGCGGCATTTCGGAGATCGACCAGGATACGGTCGCCTATCATTTCCACGAACCGCTGGGCGTGGTCGGCCAGATCATCCCGTGGAACTTCCCCATCCTGATGGCGGTGTGGAAGCTTGCGCCGGCGCTGGCCGCGGGCAACTGCGTGGTGTTGAAGCCTGCCGAGCAGACTCCGGCATCGATCATGGTGCTGCTGGAAATGATCGGCGACCTGCTGCCCGCCGGCGTGCTGAACGTGGTCAACGGCTTCGGCTTGGAAGCGGGCAAGCCGCTCGCCAGCAGCAGCCGCATCGCAAAGATCGCTTTCACCGGGGAGACGACCACCGGCCGTCTCATCATGCAATATGCCAGCGAGAACCTCATCCCGGTAACGCTCGAGCTGGGCGGCAAGAGCCCCAACATCTTCTTCGAGGATGTGTGCCGTGACGACGATGACTATCTCGACAAGGCGATCGAAGGCTTCGTGATGTTCGCGCTGAACCAGGGCGAGGTCTGCACATGCCCCAGCCGCGCGCTCGTGCATGAACGCATCTACGATCGCTTCATGGAGCGCGCGATCGCCCGTGTACAAGCCATCAAGGCCGGCAACCCGCTCGACATGGAAACCATGATCGGCGCGCAGGCCTCGTCCGAACAGCAGCAGAAAATCCTGTCCTATATCGACATCGGCAAGCAGGAGGGCGCCGAACTGTTGACCGGTGGCGAGGCCGCGCGGTTCGACGGCGAAATCGCGGGCGGCTACTACGTCAAGCCGACCGTGTTCCGGGGCAACAACCGGATGCGTATCTTCCAGGAGGAGATTTTCGGCCCCGTACTCGCCGTGACCACCTTCAAGGATCATGACGAGGCGCTGCAGATCGCCAACGACACGCTCTACGGCCTGGGAGCGGGGGTGTGGAGCCGTGATGCGAACACGTGCTACCGCTTCGGTCGCGCGATCCGGGCAGGGCGCGTGTGGACCAATTGCTACCACGCCTATCCCGCCCATGCCGCATTCGGTGGCTACAAACAGTCCGGCATAGGGCGCGAAAACCATCGCATGATGCTCGATCACTATCAGCAGACCAAGAACATGCTGGTCAGCTACAGCCCGAAGAAACTCGGCTTTTTCTGAGGCGAGGGCGGAGCGGTGCGTTGCGGCGAATCCTCGCCGCGCCGTGCCCAAAAGAGAATCCAGGAGAGACATCATGACGAAGACCATGAAAGCCGCCGTCGTGCGCGCCTTCGGCGAACCCCTGCGGATCGAGGAGGTGCCGGTGCCCGAAGTCGGGCCAGGCATGATCCAGGTGGCGATCCAGGCATCGGGCGTGTGCCACACCGATCTGCATGCGGCGGAGGGGGATTGGCCGGTCAAGCCCAACCCGCCCTTCATCCCCGGGCATGAAGGCGTGGGCTTCGTGTCCGCGGTGGGGCAGGGGGTAACCCATGTGAAGGAGGGCGATCGGGTCGGTGTGCCCTGGCTCTACACCGCCTGTGGCCATTGCACCCACTGCTTGGGCGGATGGGAGACGCTTTGCGAAAGCCAGCGCAACACGGGCTACTCGGTCAATGGCGGGTTCGCCGACTATGTCCTGGCCGACCCCAATTACGTCGGTCACCTGCCCGACAATATCGGGTTCAACGAGATTGCGCCGGTACTGTGCGCGGGCGTCACGGTCTATAAAGGGCTGAAGATGACCGACACCAAGCCCGGCGATGCCGTGGTCATCTCCGGTATCGGCGGTCTGGGCCACATGGCCGTGCAATATGCGGTCGCGATGGGGCTGGACGTGGTCGCCGTGGACGTGGACGACGCCAAGCTTGCGCTTGCACGCGAACTCGGCGCGAAGGAAACCGTCAACGCGCGGACCGAAAAGGACCCCGCCGCCGCGGTAAAGCGAATGACCGGCGGCGGCGCGCGCGGCGTGCTGGTCACGGCGGTGAGCGAGAAGGCCTTCGAACAGGCCGTCGGCATGGTCGGGCGTGGCGGCACCGTCGCGCTCAACGGACTTCCGCCGGGCGACTTCCCGCTCAACATTTTCGGCATGGTGCTGAACGGCATCACCGTGCGCGGTTCCATCGTCGGCACGCGACTGGACCTACAGGAATCGCTCGATTTCGCCGGTGACGGCAAGGTGAAGGCGACCATCTCCACCGCCAAACTGGACGATATCAATTCGGTGTTTGAGCGGATGCGCAAGGGACAGATCAACGGGCGCGCCGTGCTCGACCTGACGCAATGATGACGAGCCGTGCGCCGATGGGCGGGGCGGTCCTGTCACAGGCTCGCCCCGTCCACCGCGTGCTTGCCACGGAAGCAGCCGCGAGGCTGCTGGCCGAAATCGCTGCACGCCATGGTCCGGTGCTGATCCACCAGTCCGGCGGGTGCTGCGACGGCTCCAGTCCCATGGTCTACCCGCGCAGCGAGTTCCGCCTCGGCGGCGCGGACGTGCTGCTGGGTACGATCGACACCACCCCGGTCTATATCGGGGCGGGGCAGTTCGCGGCATGGAAGCACACGCAGCTGATCCTGGACGTGGTGGAAGGGCGGGGCGGCATGTTCAGCCTCGACAACGGGACGGGCCGGCGCTTCCTCGTGCGGAGCCGCGCCTACGACGAAGGGGAAATCGCCATGCTGCACCGGGCAGATCGGCTTCGCGCGATGCAGGCAGCGCACGATCGGGATGCGGACGGCTTCTGGCTTGCGGAGGCGCGCCGCCTCGACTGGAGCGTCTTCCCGACCAGGGCGGACGAGAGCAGCTTCGACAAGCGCGACTTCGGCATACGCTGGTTTGCCGATGGCGAACTGAACGTGTCGGTCAACTGCCTCGACCGCCATCTCGAGGCGCGCGGCGATCAGCCAGCGATCGTGTTCGAGGGCGACGAGCCAGGTGAAGGGCGTAGTTTGACCTATCGCGCGTTGCATCGCGAGGTCTGTCGCTTCGCCAACGTCCTGAAAGCCAACGGCATCGCCAAGGGGGACCGCGTGGCCCTGTACATGCCGATGGTGCCGGAGGCGGCGATCGCCATGCTCGCCTGCGCACGGATCGGCGCGGTCCATTCGGTGGTGTTCGGCGGGTTTTCGCCCGAAAGCCTGGCCGACCGGATCATCGATTGCGGCGCGACTTTCGTTGTCACCGCCGATGAGGGAACCCGCGGCGGCAAGCGGATTCCGCTCAAGGCCAATGTCGATTGCGCGCTGGAGCGGGCAAGCGGGGTTCGCTCGGTCATCGTCATGCGGCGAACCGGTGGCCCGGTGTCGATGCGGGAGGGGCGCGACATCTGGTGGGAGGAGGCTTGCGCCGCCGCCCCCGACGATTGCGCGCCCGAGGCGATGCATGCCGAAGATCCTCTCTTCATCCTGTACACTTCCGGCTCGACCGGCAAACCCAAGGGCGTGCTCCATACCACCGGGGGCTATTTGCTGTGGTCCACGCTGACATATGACCTGCTGTTCGGACCGGAGCACGGACGGGACGTGTCCGACGACCTGTTCTGGTGTACCGCCGACATCGGCTGGATCACCGGGCATAGCTATGTCGTCTATGGCCCGCTCTCGAACGGCGCGCGGACGGTCATGTTCGATGGCGTGCCCAACTACCCGGATCCGGGCCGGCTGTGGGAAACGAGCGCGCGCCTGGGCGTGACGATCTTCTACACCGCACCGACGGCGATCCGCGCGCTCATGCGCGAGGGAGACCGATGGGTGACGCCCCACGACCTATCGTCGATCCGCCTGCTCGGAACGGTGGGGGAGCCGATCAACCCCGAAGCATGGGACTGGTATCACGAGAGGATCGGTCGGGGAGAATGCCCGATCGTCGATACCTGGTGGCAGACCGAAACGGGTGGGGCGCTGATCGCTCCCGTGCCGGGCGCGACGGCAACCAAGCCCGGCAGCGCGACCTTTCCCCTGCCCGGGGTCAGCCCCGAGCTGGTCGATGGCGAAGGCCAAGCGCTGGCTGGCGCGGCTGAGGGCAATCTGGTCCTCACCCGCAGCTGGCCCGGCCAGATGCGCACCGTCTTCGGCGATCACGAACGGTTTTTCCAAACCTATTTCAGCACCTTCCCGGGCACCTATTTCACCGGCGACGGGGCGCGCCGCGACGCAGATGGCTATTTCTGGATCACCGGTCGGGTCGATGACGTCATCAACGTCTCCGGGCACCGCATGGGAACTGCGGAAGTGGAGAGCGCGCTGGACATGCACAAACTGGTGAGCGAGGCCGCCGTCGTAGGCATGCCGCACGACGTCAAGGGGCAGGGAATCTATGCCTTCGTGATGCTGAATGCAGGAGAGGAGGGAAGCGAGGCGCTACGGAAGGAACTGCGGAGCCTGGTGCGCAAGGAAATCGGGCCAATAGCCACACCGGATGTCATCCAGTTCGTCCCAGGGCTTCCAAAGACCCGATCGGGTAAGATCATGCGGCGCATATTGCGCAAACTGGCAGAAGGTCAGGCTGATCAGATCGGCGATATCTCTACGCTGGCGGATCCCATGGTCGTGCAGCAGCTTCGAGAGGGCATGAGCGAACCATCCGGACGGTGACACCGTCATTGCAACCGCTCCCAGAGGCATCGTCGCGTCAGCGCTCGATATAAGTGTCGCCAAAGCGCCATGCTCTGATTTGCTTGGCCGAATGCACGGTTTGACGAAGGCCGCCGGTCAGTCACCAGAAAACGCCAAGGTGGAACCTTTCAAGCCTGACAGCTGATCGGCGCAGCTGCCGGCTTCGGTCCATCGCTGCGGAGCGTGGCACGATCCGCGTGAGGTGCTCCGCGGCGCCACCTTCGGCTTCTGGTTAAATAGATTGAGCGCCCGAGTTGTCGCCAAGCCCATCATCTGGACTGCCTCTGAGCATTTGTTGCCAAGATACGAAGTAAGTTGGGGAATTTACTTTTGCATACAGGCGCACCAGGATGCCGTCATTTGGACAGAAAATCAATATTCAACGCGTTGTCTCAAATGCGAGACGCATTCACCCTGAGATTTCGATCGAAGAAAATGCCTTCCGCCCCATGTGCCTACAAGAAAAGGGAGGGGTTGCCGTCGGCGGGTGCCGAGTTACGGACCTGGAAGGATGTCAATAATGAACGCAATGCGATATCTGAATAGAATGACCTCGCTACAGCGCAAGATCGCTTTGATAGCAGGTTTTTTCCTGACAGCGACAGTAATGATCCTCGTGCTCGCAAGCGCGATTTTTGCTTGGAACTCGCATGCTTTCGTCGGTCGGGAGGTCGGCACCATTGTGAGCGCCCAAGCGAAGGACATGCTGCAGAACCGAGCTGCGGTAGAGGCGCAGGGGATCAAAGGCGCCCTCGACGTCGCATTCGATGCCGCGCGCACTGACGCGCACAGCTTTTCGGTGCTCGCAGAACGCACCGCGCCTGGCGAACGCCGCGCGCAGTTTAATGCGTTGCTGCGCCATGTGCTGGAGCAGAATCCGAGCTTCAACGGCACCTATTCGGCCTGGGAGCCCAATGCGATCGACGGCAACGATGCCGGTTTTGCCAACAATCGCGCGGCCGGATCGGACAGCACTGGCCGTTTCCTCGCCTATTGGACGCGCGGCGCGAACGGCAATGTCGCGATCCAGCCTCTTGTAGAATATGACAGCGCCGAACGCCACCCGAACGGGCTGGTGAAAGGCGGCTGGTATCTCGGCCCAAAGGCCAGTGGCGAGGAAAGCATTCTCGGCCCGCTGCCCTATATCGTGCAGGGCAAGCAGGTGTTCCTGGCCACCATGTCGGTGCCGATCACGGTGCATGGCCGCTTCGTCGGCGTCTCCGGTACCGATTATGATCTCGATTTTCTCCAGAAGGTGGCGAGCAAGACCAACGCGTCGCTGTTCTCGGGCAAGGGCGTGGTGCTGATCGTCAACAATACCGGGCTGATCGCTGCCAATAGCGCCGCGCCCGAGACGATCGGCAAGGCCGCCGCCAGCGCCGATCCGCACTGGGCGCAACTCGCCGAAATCGTCAAAACCGGCGAAGCGCGGGTGATCGACGATCCCAAGCAGCCGAGTATCGACGTTTATTCGCCGATCACGCTCGGCCGCAGCAAGACGCCTTGGTCGGTGGTGATCTCGGTCCCGCGCGCGCTGGTGATGGCGCAGGCGGAGACGCTCAGCGGCTCGCTCAGCGCCAAGGCGATCACAAGCATGGTGCTGCAGCTGCTGATCGGCATCGGCGTCGCGGTCGGCGCGGTTTTCGCGATCGGCCTGGCCGCCAAGCGCATCGCGACGCCGATTAGCCAGTGCGCCCAGTTCGCCAACGGCATCGCCAAGGAGCAGCTGGACCAGACGCTGGCGATCCACCAGGCGGACGAAGTGGGCACGCTGGCCGAGGCGCTGCGCAAGATGCAGGAGGACATAAAGGCCAATCTCGCCCGGCGGGTGGACGAGCAGGCCAAGACCGAGTTCGTCGTCGAGACGGTTTCCACCAGTCTGGGCGGCCTTTCCAAGGGCGACCTCACCGTCGATATCGCCCAGGCCTTTCCGAGCGAATATGAGGGGCTGAAGCAGAACTTCAACACCGCGCTCGCTAGCCTCCGCGACCTGATCGGCGCGGTGGGCGAAAGCACCCAGACGATCCGCACCGGATCGCAGGAAATCGCCCAGGCCTCCGAGGACCTTGCCCGCCGCACCGAAAGTAATGCGGCGAGCCTGGAGGAAACCAGCGCCGCGCTGGTGCAGATCGACGGCCGGTTGCGCGCTGGTGCAAGCGCCTCCGACCAGACGCTGAAGCGCGCGGACCAAGCGATCCTGACGGTGCAAGGCGGCCGCTCAACTGCCGACGAAGCAATGCAGGCGATGGGACGGGTGAGCAGCAGCGCCGAGGGCATAGACAATGTGATCGAGGGGCTCGACAAGATCGCGTTCCAAACTCGCGTGCTGGCGATGAACGCGGCGGTGGAGGCCGGGCGAGCTGGCGATGCCGGCCGCGGCTTCGCGGTGGTCGCCGATCTCGTCTCGGCACTGGCGATGCGGGCGGAAGAGGAAGCTCGGATCGCGCGCGACCAGCTGACCGCGACCCAGGCCGACATAACTGCGGCGGTGCAAGCAGTGCGCCGGGTGGATACCGCCCTTGTCGACATCGCTCAAGATGTAGAGTCGGTGCACGGCCTGCTCGGCACCATGGCGGAGGACAGCCGAGCGCAATCCGCAGCAATGACGGAGATTAGCGCCGCACTCGGCGCGATGGACCAAGCAACGCAGCAGAATGCGGCGATGGTGGAACAGACCTCGGCGGCGGCACGCAATCTCTCGATCGAAGTGACATCGTTGAGCGCACAGGCGGCGACGTTTACCGTGGACAGAATTGGGGCGAATCCTCGATCGTTTCAGCGCGACGTACACCTGCGAGGGGCGCTGCCCGATCGCGCGCGGTCTTTCGCTTGAGGCTTATGCTTGGCTGTAGGGGGCCGGGATTGCTCCCGGCCCGTCGTTTGAAAACAGTCCGCGGACAGCAGGTGGTCCGAGACTTGATCCATCAGGCTCAAGTTGCTTCCGCGCGTTCGGCTTGGGGATGAAAAATCATCACGGCTGCCGGCATCCGGTCTTGAGGATCCAGAGCCGGGAATCGGAAGGACCGCTCATGGTAACGGAAAACGTGTTGCTGAGCGGCCGAGAGGGGCCGCTTCGAAGCCTGACATCTCCAGATAGTGCTTATGCAGCTGCCTAGGTAACCGATTTCGCCGTAGTCGAACGTTTCCAGCCGCGGCGCCGAAAAGCTAGTATGTCGGATCGTCGATCGAACTCGCAATCAAGTTCGAACGCACGATGACCCTTTCCCAAGCTCCACCCATCGAAGAGACGAGCTCGCGAACCTCCTAGTTAAGGACCTTTCCAATCGCTCAAGACGCATCAACTCATGCCGCTAAAGCAACTAGAATGTGTGGGACCAACTGTGGGGTACCATCAGGCCAAATCGCCTAAACGGACTGTGTTGCGCCATTTTCTGCTTGAAAATGGTGACCCCTACGGGAATCGAACCCGTGTTTCAGCCGTGAAAGGGCCGCGTCCTAACCGCTAGACGAAGGGGCCAACTGCGTGGCGTGGAGCGGCCGAATAGGGGGGGATTTCGGAGCCGTCAAGCACTCATTCCGCCCATGCAGCATCTTCGATGTGCATTTCCGCTGCGGGGCGACTGCCCCAGGTGTCCACCTTGGCGCGGCCAGCCAGCCAAAGGCGCCGGTGCGAGGGGGCGGAGAGCAGTGCCTGGCCCAGTTCCGATTCGGCCTGACGGAATGCGACCGCTTTCAGGCTGCCACCGTCCGGCCCCGCAACGATCACCCGCACATGGCCGCCGCTGCCCACGATGTCGGCCTTCAGCACCCGCACCGGGCCCGCTGCGATTCGAGGCGCGGGCCAGCCCATGCCGTAGGGCCCGCCGGCCTCCATTGCCTCGACCAGCGACGGGTTCACCCCTGCCGGGCTCAGTACCGCGTCGAGCAGCAGCGCGCGTTCGCCGCGAGCCGCCGCGATTCGTTCGGCGAGCCGCGCCTCCAGGAACGCCGCCAGCGCCTCGATGCGATCGCCCGCCACGGTCACGCCGCACGCCATGGCATGACCGCCCCCGGCGATCAGCAGCCCGGCGTCCTTCGCCGCCAACACCGCCGCGCCGAGATCGACGCCCGGAATGGAACGGCCGGAGCCTTTGCCGATCCCATCCTCGCCAATCGCGATCACCAGTGCCGGCCTGCCGAGCTTTTCCTTCAGCCGGCCTGCGACGATCCCGATCACGCCGGGGTGCCAGCCTTCACCGGCGACAAGGGCCACCATCCGGTCGCCGCCCACCAGGCACAGCGATTCGGCGGCGGCCTGCACCTCGGCCTCGATGGCGCGGCGTTCCTCGTTGAGCAGATCGAGTTGCCCTGCGATCGCGCGGGCTTCGGCGGGATCGCGGGTGGTGAGCAGTCGCACGCCCAGATCGGACTTGCCCACGCGCCCGCCCGCATTGATCCGTGGCCCCAGCGCGAAGCCCAGATCGGTGCAGGTCGGCGCGCGGGTGAGGCGGGACGCTTCGATCAGCGCGGCCAGGCCGATGTTGCGGCGATGCGCCATCACCTTGAGGCCCTGCGCCACGAAGGCGCGATTGAGGCCCTTGAGCTGGGCCACATCCGCAACCGTGCCGAGCGCGACGATATCGAGCAAATCGAGCAGGCGCGGTTCGGCCCGCTGGGCAAAATAACCGCGCGCACGCAGAGTCCGCACCAGCGCCGCGCCGAGCAGGAAGGCAACGCCCACCGCCGCGAGATGGCCGTGCTCGGCGCCTTCGGCCTCGTCGAGCCGGTTCGGATTCACCAGTGCAAGCGCCACCGGCAGCTCGGTGGCGCATTTGTGGTGGTCGACGACGATCACGTCGGCGTCCACGTCGCGCGCCATCGCCAGTGCCTCGAACGCCTGGGCGCCGCAATCGACGGTGACGATCAGGCCATGCCCCTGCTGTTTCAGGCGCACCAGCGCCTCACCTGACGGGCCATAGCCCTCCATCAGGCGATCGGGGATATACGGCGTCGCCTCAAGGCCAAGGTCGCGCAGCAGCAGGATCAGCAACGCCGCGGAGGTGGCGCCATCGACATCGTAATCGCCGAAGATCGCGATCCGCTCGCGCGTCTCCACGGCATCGGCAAGGCGTTCGGCGGCGCGGTCCATGTCGCGGAAGATCGAAGGGTCCGGCATGAAGGCGCGGATGCTCGGGTTGCGATGCCGCTCGAGATCGGTGCGATCGACGCCCCGGGTGAGCAGCAACTGGGTCACGAGATCGTCGGGCGCGAAGTTCGGGTCGCGTGCATCGGCGGCAAGGCCGCGCCAGCGCCAGGGCTGGCCCAGGATCGAGCGGTGGACGTTGAGGGCGGGGGACATGCCACCCGATGTGGCCGGTGTGCCCCCACTTGTCGAGGGGCTGCCCCGCCCGCGGCACCCGAGAAGCAGGCGCGCGGGGCGGAGGCCTGGTTCCTCACGCGGCCTGAAGCATCTGCGCCAGATCTGTGCGCGCGGCGCCGCCCGGGCGCAAACGAAAGCGTCGGTGGGGCAGGCGGCGGCGATGCGCTGACCCGCTTCGACGACATCATGCTGTTTTGAACGGCGTGGCGCCGACGGTCAGTCCGCGTCGGCGTCCACCACGCCGGAACGATAGGTCTGGATCGGCGCCTTGATCCACGCGCTTTCGCGAAACCATTTGGTGATGATGTATTTGGTGCCTTCCACCACGCGCATCCCCTCGTGGAGCGTGTCATAGTTGGGGCTGCCATCCGCCGCCATGTTGTTCCAGATCACCAGTAGCCCGCGCTTCGGCTTGAAGCGGATTCCGGCGCGCGGGAACCAGGTGGCGCCACCCTCTTCGACATGGTTGAGATAGGCCATCGCCGTCCAGGTACGCTGTCCGCCGGTTTCGACCATCTTGTCCCAATAGCCGCTGGTTTCGTGGAAATAGTCGCAATGGGCGCGAAACTGCTGGTTGGGCGCATAGCGTTGGCCCTGCATCGTTTCCGCATTCTCGGGCGGAATGCCGAGCAGATCGGCGATGCGATCGTCGATCGCCTGTACGTCGGGCGCCCAGCGATACAGGTCGGAACTGTCGCTGGTGCGGTAATCGGGGTCGTCGGTCGCGGCTAGCAGCGTCGAGGGCCGCGAATTGCTGTCGATCAGGGCGATCAGCGTGTCGCAATCCGCATCACTCAGGAAATCGGGATAGGTATAGACCTGCGCGAGATCCACCTTGGCACGCCGGACGTTCGGGTTTGCGTCCAACCGCGCAGCGACCTCCCGGCCGATCCGTGCCCGTTCCGGGGAGGGCGATCCCTTGCTGTTGCTGGTCGTCTTGCTCACGGGCGAACTCTTTGCCCCGGGGCCCGGCGATTGCAAGGCCCTCCCGCGCGCACGAAAGGGGCCGGCATCGCTGCCGGCCCCAGGTGCGTGCAGGGCGTTGAATGGATTACCAGAAGATGCCGTAGATCACGTCGACCACCTGCCCGGTATCGACATCGACCAAGAGCGCATCGTCATAATAGCGGACCCAGCGATACGGCCCCCACACGTCCGGCAGGCGATAGGAATAGGGTTCGCTGATCCAGTATTGCGGCGCGAACAGGAAGCTGTCGATCCGATAGCCGATCGTGAAGCGACGATAGCCATAGCTCCAGCGTGCCGGCGGATAGTAGCGCGGCAGGCGATAGAGGCTGCGGTTATAGTCGCGATAGGCGCGCCAGTCGTAACGGCGGTCGTTGCGCCAGCCATTGCTCCACACGCCGCGATCACCCCGCCAGCGATCGACGCGATCCCAGTCGCGGCGATCGTTCCAGCGGCGGTCGCCGGCGCGGTGATCCCAGTCGCGTCCGCGATCCCAGTCGCGTCCGCGGTTCCAGTCGGGGCGGGGCTGGTTGCCCCAGCGACGATCCTGCCAGGCCTGATCGTGCGGCGCGTCTGGGCGGTTCTGCCAGTCCGGGCGCGGCCCACCGCGCCAGTCCCGCTGGGGCGGCGGTGGCGGGGCAACGGGGGCGCCCTGGGGCTGCTGGAAGGCGGGTCGGGGTTGTCCGTCCGGCCGGCGCCATTCCCCACGATCCTGGATCGGGGGGCCGCCTTGCGGGCGTTGCCAGCCTGGTGCACCCGCCGGACGTTGCCAGTTGCCGCGATCCTGGGGCTGCGGCGCACCCGGCGGGCGCTGCCAGCCTGGGCCGCCCTGCGGGCGTGCACCTTCCGGGCGACTCCACCCGCCACGATGTTCGCCGCGTTCCTGCGCGAGGGCGGCGGCGGGAACCAGCGCGGTCGCGGCTGCGATGGCCGCCAACAGCATCCTCTTCATCGAACCATTCTCCGGTGGCCGCGGCGAAGGCGCCGGGCCGATGCTGCCCTGATATGCGCGATCGGCTGAGCAGGTTCTGAACTTGCTCGTCAGCCGAATGAAAGAATTCACTGATCGTCCGCCGGGTCGCCGCGCGCGATGCGGGCCGCATCCTGGATCGCCGCAACCAGGCGGGGATAGATCCCGCAGCGGCAGAGATTGGGGATGCCCTGGCGGATATCTTCCTCGGATGGGTTGCGGTTGGTACGGATCAGCACCGCCGCCGCCATCACCATGCCGGGAATGCAGTATCCGCACTGGACGAGGTTGGCGGCGAGGAAGGCCTGCTGCACCGGATGGCTGCGATCGGGGGAGAGGCCCTCGATCGTGGTTACGAAAGTACCTTCGATCGCCCCGATCGTCTCGCGGCAGGCGAGCCGGGCGGCGCCGTCGATATCGACCGTGCAGGCGCCGCAATCGCCGGTACCGCAGCCATATTTGGTGCCGGTGAGGTTGGATGCGTCGCGCAGGGCCCAGAGCAGCGGCGTCTGCGGATCCATGTCGTACTGGACCGGCTGGTTGTTGACGGTGAACCGAGTCATGCCGGCGACCCTAGCGGGAAACGACGGGTTTCCGAAACCGGGATTGTCGGCAGTGCCCCGCTACGCGACATTGCCGGGATGACCTTGCCTGCGCTTTTCATCCCCCATGGCGGCGGACCCTGTTTCTTCATGGACCCGGCCGGCGGGCCGCCCGATCCGATGTGGCGGCCGATGCAGGCCTATCTCGCGGGATTGATCGCCTCCCTACCGGAACGCCCGCGCGCGATCCTGCTGGTGTCGGGCCATTGGGAGTCGCAGGCGGTGACGGTGCATGTCGGCGACGGCCAGCCGCTGCTGTTCGACTATTACGGCTTCCCCGAGCACACCTATCATCTGGAATGGAACGCACCGGGCGCGCCCGAGGTGGCGATGCGCGCCAAGGCCCTGCTCGACGCAGCGGGCTTCGCCACTGCCGCTGAAAGCGCGCGCGGATGGGATCACGGCGTGTTCATTCCGATGAAGGTCGCGATACCCGAGGCAGACATCCCGCTCGCCCAGCTTTCGCTGCGTGCGGATCTCGATCCCGCGGCCCATGTCGCCATCGGCAGGGCACTGGCGCCGCTTCGCGATGAAGGGGTGCTGATCGTCGGTTCGGGCATGAGCTTTCACAATCTCCGCGCCCGCGGTCCGCAGGTGACGCCCTATGCCGATGCGTGGGACGAAGCGCTGGTCGCGGCGGCGACCGATCCCGATCCCGCGCGGCGAAAAGCCCGCATCCTTGCCTGGCGCACCTTGCCCTATGCCGAATTCGCCCATCCGCGCGAGGAGCATCTGTTGCCGCTGATGGTGGCGCTCGGCGCGGGTGGGGAGGATGCGGCTGTGTGCGATTATCGCGACCATGTATTCGGCTGGGCGGTGAGCGGCTTCCGCTTTGGCTAGGGCGGTTTTTGTCCGTGAAGACGCTCCCGTCTTTCGATGCCGCGCCCGCGGCGATACCTGCACGAGCGCGACAGCGCCTGGAACGGGATCCATGTGCGCGCCGGCGCGGGCTGCCTAGCTACCTTTAGACGCCGACTGGATGTGCGCAGGCTGCGGTTTGCGACATCTCGTGCTGCCAAGGATCGCAACGCGCCAATGTCGTCACCTCGTCGATCGATAAGATACTGGGTGGGGAAAGTGGGAACTCGCCTGTCGCGGTCAACGCGAGCAGGGCACCGATATGCCCTGCGATCCTTGAGGGGGAATAGGCTTCTGGGAAGGCGTCTTTCGTGGCCATCGCGGTGGGCGGGAAGTAGCGGGCGCGAAAGCCGGGCTTGAACACGGAATCCCAGATATTCAAGGATTGGCCGCCCGTTTCCGACTTGCCGCTGAAGATGGCGTAGCTCGGCAGCGCGTCGGGGCGATCGACAAGGGCGCGGTGGACGAACTCGTCGACCTTCTCGAGGACGATGCTTTCCGCGCCCGCATCCCGGACCCGGCGAGCCGAAGCGAACAGCGCATATGCGCCGTCCAGCGAGCCGCCGACCCGGCGTCCGTCGTTTCCCTGCGGGGTGTAGCCCAAATGGGCCATCACTCGGAATCCGTCTCGCGCCAGCCGTTCGATCACGGGGATGACGGCATCCGAATGGACTTCGAGCTTCACGACATCGGCGCCGGCACGCCGCATCCGATCGGCGCTGCGAACCGCGGTTTCGCGATCCGCCGCCGAGCCATCGGGCATGTCGCCAACGATATAGGGGGTATCGACCGGGAAGAGCTGGCGCGTCCGGTGGGAAACCTCCTGCACCAGGCCGGTCATGATCTCAAGAAACAGCGCTTGCTCGCCCTTCGCCAGCCGCGTGCTTTCCCGCCCGAGATGGGTCATCAGATAGGAGTCCGAAACCATCAGGCAATCCAGCCGGACGCCCATGTGCAGCAGGGGTTTGTCGGCCAGGGCGTTGGCCACCGCCTCGACCTCATAGTCGCGATAGAGGTTGAGCTTGATCGGCCGGCGGCTGTCCCCCTGCGCAGGACGCGCAGGTATGCCGAGTTCGGACATCAGCATCGATATTCTCCTTTGCTGCAGAAGAGGTTGGGGCGCGTGGCAGGGCGGTCGCGGTTCATTCCGCGGCGGCCGAGCGGGGGAGCGTGGTTGTTCCGCGCAGGCGCAGCACCGTGACGGCGGTGAGCACGCCGCACAGTGCCGCCGCCAGAAACAGCGCGGTGATCCCGACGCCGGCAGCGATGACCCCGCCGCCGATGCTGGCGGCGATCGTCGCGAGCTTGGCCCCGCTGTCGAACCAGCCGAACATCCGGCCGGCGCTGGCGTCTTCGATCGTCCTGGCGATCATCGCGTTGAGCGCGACATAGCCGAGGGTCATGCCCATCCCCATCGCCAGCCGCGCGATCGTGAAGAGCGCCAGCGATACGGTACCTGCCTGCACCGCAAGCATCGCGGCCACGATCAGGCAGCCCGCGGCGAACCAGGGCGCGGGATCGCGGTCCCGCAAATGCCTGCCGAGGGGCAGGCAGGCGAACAGGTAGACGATATGCGGCACGCCGAAGAGCCAGCCGGCCGTGCCGGCGCCGACCCCGAAGGCCTTCATGCTGTAGGGCACGAGGAACGGGAAGGTGGAGATCATCGCAAGGGTGAAGCCGGTCTGCGCGGCCATGATCGCGCCGCGGGGCAGCGGCGGCGGGGCGGGGCGGCTTCCGGCGGCGCCAGCCGCGAGCGCGACGATATCGGATGTCGGAGCGCCCCTGGCCGGCAGCGGCAGCAGCATCGCCACGGCGGCCAACGGCAGCAGCGCGACGACGAAATAGACATTCTGCGGCACGAAATGCGCATCGATCAGCAACCCCACCGCCACCGGCGACAGGATGAGCGCAAGGCGCGCGCTCGCCTGGGTGAGGTTCAGTGCCTGCGACAATTCGCGGCGCGGCAAGGCTTCCGAAAGATAGGCGTTGCTGGCCGAGAAGGTGCCCCCCAGCAGCCCCTGCAGGCAGAGCGCGATCACGAACACCGGCAGCGACCCGGCAAGCCCCGCCAGGAGGAAGCTGATCGCCAGGCCGATCTGCGCGCGGAGCAACAGCGGCTTGCGCCCCCAGCGATCGGCCAGCCGGCCCCAGAACGGCGCCGCCAGCGCAAGGCACGCGGTGGGCACGATATAGAGCCAGCCGATCAGCCGATCCCCCGCGCCGGGCGCGATCCCGGCAAGGATCAGGCCCAGAAAGGGCGGCAGCCCCATGGGGCCGAACGCGCCGGCAAAATGGCAGACGAGCACGGTCGCCTTGATGCGCGTCGGGCTCACCGCCCCGACGCGCCGCGGAGAAAATTGGGGGCCGTATCGCCATAGGCCTTGTTGACGTCGGCCGCGCCGATCGCCTTGCGCGTTTCGAGCGTCGCGGCGCGCAGCAGATATTTGATCGGGAAGTTCCGCGCTTCCAGCAGCGCGCCCCGTAGCGCGGCGATGTCGATACCCTCGCTTGCCAGAGCGTCCAGCTGCCGCTCGATCGACGCCCGCAACAAGGGCCGGTATGCGCCGGGCAGGCCGGCATGGCGGCCGAGCCCTTCGAGCACCGCACCCAGGTTGAGCTGGACGGTAATGGTGATCAGCATCTGTGCGATGGCGGCAGGATCGGTCTGGGGGATGCGTGCATCCTGCAGCCGATCGATCCAGCCTTGCGCGCCGGGGAATGCCGCACGCAGCGCGGCGGCATCGATCCGCGGGGAATCATTGTCCTTCAGCAACAGGCGCAAGCCGCCTCCGCAGCGATCGAAGAGCAGGACGGCGTTCTGCTGGTTGGCTTCCAGCTCGATCCCGTAGCGTGCCGCCAGGCGGAGATGGACGCCCAGAAGCAGGTCGCAGAATTCGGCGAGGAACCGCAGGAGATCGCCGCCGAAATACCGGTCGGCCAGGTGCAGCGCGGCGGGGCGGCCATCCGCCATCGGCGCCAGCAGTGCGGCGACCGGTACCGGCTCGCAATCGTCCAGGCCATCGGGGTAGCGGCGGACGATATAGGCCAGGAAACGCGCCCCGCCATGATGTGCGCCCACGCTCTCGTCGGTCAGGAGAAGCCGCTCCCGGAGCGGGGCGTCTTCGGCGCGGATCGCTTCCAGCAACGCATGGACCACATGCCCGTCGTTGATCGTGCTCGGCTTGATCGCCCGCAGGTTGAGACGCCCGAGCGTGCTGATCGCAAGCGGCAGCTTGATGTGCAGCCCCGGTTCGGCGACGACCGCCAGCGCCCGGACGGACAGCGTGGGGACGACGTCGAGATAGTCCTGCGGCGCCAGATGCGCCCGATCCCGCAACCCCGCATCCGCCAGGATCTGGTCGAGCCTCCCGCCGCGCATGAACGGATGGACCGGCAACAGCGCATGGGTACGCGCCAACCCCGGATCGAGCCCTATATCGGCGAAGGACGGCCACAGGGCAGGGGGCTCGCCCTGGAGCGACAGGCCTTCCCGCGGCAGGGCCAGCCAGGCGAGCCGGAAGGCTCGCTGATATTCGGGACCATAGGCGATCAGATCATCGGCGGAGAAGCCGTGCTTCGCCCGGGCGGTCGGATAGAAGGGATGATCGAGCAGGGATGCCAGCCGGTCGTTGGCCAGCATCGCCCGATGCCATTCGGGATGGCCGCGCAGCTGTTCGGCAGCGCCCGGCGGGACGTGGCGTGCGGCTTCGCAGATCGCACCCTGTTCGATCGCTGCCTGGCATTCCTCCAGAAAGGTCGACAGATTTGCGCGGTCTTCGTCGTCCAGTCCGGCCTTCATGATCTCGAGAAGCTCGGTGACGCTGTCGATAAGGCGCGCGCCCTGCCGGCCGACATGAACAAAGGGGGGCGCACACACCCGCCATGCCTGCATGAACCCATCGGGTTCGACCGGCAGGAACAGCGTGCCACCCCCCGCATCCGCATAGGCGAGATAGTGGCCCGCCGATGCGATCAGCCGGTCGAAAGGCGCGCTCCCGGCCGGAAGGATCGTGCCGGACGCGATCCCGCGATAGTTTTCGCGCACCAGGCAATCGGCCACGCGCCGCAGGATGTACCGGCCGTGCGCACGAACCGAAGGCGTAGAATGTACGGCGGCAGCGATGTTCATGGGGTTCTCTCCTGAGGGTGGCGTGGCCGGTGGCGCCGGCTAGTCGATCGCGTATCGCAGCGTGACCATCGCAGACCGCGGCGCGCCGGGCATGTTGAGGTTCCCGACGGTGCCGTGCCCCGATACGATGTAGTCACGGTTGAAGATGTTGCGGACGTTGAGCTGGGCCTTGAGCTTGCCGAAGCGGGCCCATGCCATGGCGTCGGCGGTCAGATATTCGGGCAGGATGACGGTGTTGGCGAGGTTCGCCTGACGATCGCCGACATAGTTGACGCCGCCGCCAACGCCGTAGCGACCCGCGACATTCCGCATCAGCCACAGGCTCGCGCTGTTCACCGGCGTCAGCGTCGGCCGGTTGCCCTGCACGGGCACGCCGGAATCGAGCGCCGGCGATTTGGTGATGCGCGCATCGAGATAGGCGTAGCTGGCGATCGCCTGCCATCCCTTGGCCAGTTCGAGCTGGGCGGACAGCTCGATCCCGCGCGTCCGCTGGACCCCGACCGGCACGACCCGAAGCAGGACCGGATCGGTTGCCTTGATGTCCGAACGCTTGAGGTCGAAGGCCGAGATCGTCGTGGAGAGCTTGCCGTCGAACCAATCGAGCTTGGCGCCGATTTCGCGGTTGATCGTCTTTTCCGGCGCGATGTCCGCGTTGCTCGTCGAGAGCGCGAACGTCTCGCCGGAGGGCTGGTACGACTTGTTCCAGGAAACATAGTAGGACTGGCTCGGCGTCGGCTGCCAGACCAGGCCGATCCGCGGGCTCCAGAAATTGTCCGTCCGCGCCAGATCGGGCTGTCCCGAAATCCGCTGATCCACCTCCTGGCGGAAACGATCGTGGCGCAGCCCGGCGAGCAGCTTCCAATGCTCGCCCAGCGCGATCATGTCCTGCGCGTAGAAGCCGAGCGTTGTGTAGATCCCCGTCCGGTTCGTGCCGGGATTGGCGGCGACGGCCAGCGGCAGGACCGGCAGGACCGGATGGAACAGATCCACGGTGGCGATGTTCGCGCGATCGATGCGCAACTCGTCCTTGGATTGCCGGCCGGCTTCGAACCCGAACAGCAGCTTGTGCTCCAGCGGCCCGGTGGCGAAGGTGCCGGAGAGCTCCAGCTGGTTGAACCAGCCATGCTCCGCGCGATCGGTGCTCTGGCGGTTCAGCGTCACCGTCCGGGCGGCTTCATTGACCTGGTTCGGGATCGTGTTCTGTCGATCGAGCGTGTAGTCATAATAGCGGAATGCGTTGTGCAGCCGCAGCGTATCGCTGAACGCATGGTCGAGTGTGGCGGTCGTCGACCATACTTCCGATTGGCTGAAATCCACGTCCTTGGCGTTGGCGGCACCATAATAAGTGGAGGGCGGCACCTGGACCGGGCGGCCCCGGAACGCGGGAATGCCGTTGTCCGTCACCCGCCGATCGCGGAGATAGTCCGCCTGAAGAAGGATGCGGGTGCGGTCGCTCGGCGCAAAGACGATGGAAGGCGCGATGGCTTCGCGCTTGAGGAACCCCTGGTCGCGATAGCTGTCCGACCGTTCGATCGCACCCGTCAGGCGAACGGCGACCTGCTTGCCGTCGAAGACGTGGCCCAGATCGATCTCGCCGCGCTTGTCCTGCCAACTACCGTAGCTGAGGACGACCTCGCCGCCTTCGGTGCCCGGTTTCTTGGAAACGCGGTTGATGAGGCCCCCGGACGAACCACGCCCGTACAGAACGGATGCCGGCCCCTTCAGGACTTCGATCCGCTCGATGTTCGACAGGTCCCGGAAATACAGGGCGTCGTCCCGCACGCCATCGATGAACAGGTCGCCATAGGCGATGTTGCCGCGGATCACGAACTGGTCCCGCTGGCCGTCGCCGGTCGCCATGCCGATGCCGGCGACGTTCTTCACGGCGTCCTGCAGCGATAGCGCGCGCTGGTCGCGTATCACCTGATCGGGGATCACGTCGATCGTCTGCGGGATATCGCGCAACGGTGCGTCGAGCTTCAGCGCTGCGGTATCGCGGATGCGATAGGTGGGGTTCGTGCCGGTCACCACGATGTCATCGCGTCCCGGAGCGGCACCGGCGGTCTGGTCATTCTCTTCCGCCGCCCGCACCGTCGGCGACGCCAGAAGTGCGGCTGCCAGGGCCAGTTTGGAGAGCGTAGCGTGCATCCGAACGATGCGGGAATTCCAGGTAATCGCAACCATGTGCAGCCCCTTATTATATGCTAATGCGAGTCGATCGCACTCTGCGGCTGTTAGGGGTGCGTTATGATCCAAGTCAAGGGCGCCGGGCGCCCACGCGATGGCGCCTGCCGACGATGCCGGACCCGGTACCGCGATCATGCCGCCGCCTCGCCAAGATAGATGCGCTCGGGATGGGGGTGGCTGAGGAAATCGTGATGGGAAATCTCCCACCCATAGGCGCCGGCCATCAGGAAGCAGATGAGATCGCCGATCCGCGCGCGGGCGACGGGCACATTGCGGGCCAGCACATCCTTGGGCGTGCAGAGTTCGCCGGTCAGCGTCAGCATGGTGTTGGCCAGTTCGGGCCGCGGCCAGGGATGCGGCCAGGCATCGCGCGGCAGGACCAGGAAGGGGTGATCATGCACCCAGGAACTCGGCAGCCGGAAATGATGGCTGCCGCCGCGGAGCAGCGCGAACGCACGTCCGTGCACGGTCTTGATGTCGAGGATCTCGCAGACATAGACCGCGTGATAGGCGGCGAGGATCCGGCCGCATTCGAACTGCAATGCCGGCGCGCCGGCCGATGCGCTAGCCAGCGCGCGCGCGAAGCCTGCCACATCGAACCGCCAGTTCGGGTCGGCATAATCGACGCCCCAGCCGCCGCCGAGATTGACGATCCGCAGGTCCAGTCCATGCTCGGTCGCCCATGCCCGTGCGAGGTTCAGTTCCATCGTGCAGAGCGCGGCATGGCCGGCGGCATCGCGGTTGTTCGACACGGTGTGGAAATGAAACCCGTCGAACCGAAGGGCCGTGCATTCCTTCAACATCCGCAGCGCATCGGGGATGTCGGATTGCGCGATGCCGAACTGGGTCGCCACGCCGCCCATGGTCAGCGTGGCGCCGGGCACGGGGCCGGCAAGGTTCACGCGCAGCAGGATGGGCAAGGTCGTGCCGGCCTCCGCCGCGACCGCGTTTGCGATGCGCAGCATCTGCACGCTTTCGACGTGAAGCCGCTCCACGCGCTGCGCGAGGAGCAGCGCGATATCGGCGTGCGTGCGCACGGGCCCGCCCATGATGATCCGCACATCGGGGCCGGCTGCCGCACGCACCTTCAGGATTTCGCCGGCCGAGGCGACTTCGAACCCTGCGACATGGGGGGCAAGCGCGCGCAATGTCTCGGCGGCATTGTTGGCCTTGACCGCATAGAAGAGTTCCGCACCCGGCGGCAGCGCGCCGATCATCGACCGGGCCTGACGGCACAGGGCGTCCAGATCGTGCAGAAAGGCGCAGACCGGGCGATCGCCGTCGACGAGCGCGGCAACCTGGGCCGCGGTTGGTTTCAGCAAGGTCATCGCGCGGCCGCCGCGCGCAGCGGATTGGCGATCGCCACATAGTGCGGACGTTCGCCGCGCCCGGCGAAGCAGCTCGTGAAATTTGCTTTGGCGGGCAGGGTCTCCAGGGCGAGAAGCCATGCGACGAGGCGTGTGGTTTCGCGGTCTTCGTCCGCCTCCGCCAGCGCTTCGGCGACGCTGTGCCAGAGGCCGGGTTCCGGCACGTCGGCCAGTCGCGCGATCGTCGCGACGACGTGGTTCAGCTGGTTGCTGACCAGATAATAAGCGAGGCGATGCCGTGCTTCGTCGGCCGGCAAGAAAACCGAGGGATCGAGATCGAGCGGCGGCGCGATATGTTCGAAGCGGTCGCGGGCGATGCTCACGCCTTCCAGGTCGCGAACGATCAGCCGGGCGGGGCGGCCTGCTTCCAGCGCCAGCAGGCTGTTCTGGCTGTGCGCTTCAAGGCTGATCCCGGTGCGGGCGAACAGTCGCAGCGGCGGAAGGACGGCGATGCGGACATAGCTGCGCAGCCAGGCGTGCGCGTCGGCGGCGTCGGACAGGCGACAGCCCAGCGCGGCCAGCAGCGGCGTGCCGTCATGGGGGGAGGGTTCCAGCAGGCCTGCCAGGACGAAGGCTTCCCGTGCCGGCCCGTGGCGAAGGACGACACCGGTGACGGCTTCGAGGTCCGGGCGATCCACCCAGACGGCGCCGGGCTCGTCGAGAATGTCGAGGCCACAGGCGGAAACTTCCGCCGATATCGCCGCCAGCGCGCGGGCCGCGGCCATGCTCCGGCCGATCTGGTCGCGCGGGTTGGTGCGCAGGAAGTTGGTGATCCGCGCCGCGATCGGCAGCTTGAGGAAGAGGTTACCGCCGGGCGCGAAGACGGTGCGAACCGACGATGTCGGCTGCACCGTCGCCCCGGTCGGGAGGGTAAGGATGGCGCGTCCCTGCGTGACCAGCGCGGCGAAGGACGGATCGGCTTCGAGACGTGCGGCCTGCCAGGGGTGGCTCGGAAGCAGCAGCCGGTCGCCGATCGCGCGTTGCGGCAGTCCGGACAGGTCGGCCAGGATGCGGGTCATGCGGTCCATGGCCTGTGGGTCGCGCCAGCGGGCGGCACCGATGGCGCGATCGGCGAGGATCCATCGCAGCTGGAAGCCATGCCCGCGTTCCGGGGCATAGCGGTCGATGTCTTCCGGCGAGAAGCCGTCGATGCCTTTGGCGAAGGGGTGGAAAGGGTGCCCGTGCCAAAGGCTTTGCTCCAATCCGATCGGGGAGGGGGCTGCCGGGCGCGCCGCGCAGGCCCGTCCATGCCCTTCCGCACCCGCGATCGCCGCAAGGAGGCGCTGCGTTGCCGCTTGCGATGCGGAACCGCCCTCCTGCGAGAGCGCGTCGGCCATCCGGCGCGCGATCAGGAGCGGATCGTCGGTGGTCGTCGCGCGCCCGTCGGCTGCCTCGATCCGCGCCGGCAGCTGCCAGCGATGGAATCCCCCCGGCGATGCCCGCCGGCACACGGCACGCAGCTGATGGGTGCCGAGATCCCAGACGTACGGCGCACCCTCGACCGGCATCGGGCCAGCGATGCGCTCTCGCAGCCATGTGTTGAACAGCCGCTCGATGGCAATAGCCGCGCGGACGGCGGCAGCACGGTCGGCGGCGGCTTGGGGTACGGGCAGGGCGCTCGGCATCGGGCGGGTCCTTCAAGGGCGTGGGAAAGGGGCCGGCTAGAAGAGCGGCAGCACCGTACCGACGTTCCTCTCTTCGGCCCGGCGGAGGATCGCCTGCGCACAGACGATGTCGTCGATCGCCATGCCCATCGGATTGAGCAGGATGATCTCGTCCTCCGTCTCGCGGCCGGGCCGCGACCCGACGATGATCTCGCCAAGCTCGGCATGGAGCTGCTCGCGTGAGAACTCGCCCGCTTCGACCATCAAGTTGATGATCTTCTTCTCCCGGTTAGACTGCCCCCAATCATCAACAACAACCTTGTCGACCTTGAGGAACACGTCCCGCTCCACGTCCATGATCGACACATTGGCCAGGAACGTGCCCTTGCTCAGCCAGTCGAAAGCGAGGTAGGGCCTGTCCGTCACCGTGCAGGTGATCACGACCGGGCAGTCACGAACCGCCGCCTCGGCGCTGGGCGCGATGGTGACTGCGAACGCATCGAAGCGCCGCCGCAGCCGGGCGGCAAGGACGTGAGCCGCCGCCTCGTCTAGATCGAACAGCCGCAACGCTTTCACCTCCGGAAACTGTTCGAGCAGCATCTGCGCCTGCCGTTCTCCGATCGGGCCACAGCCGATAATGGCCGCGTCCTCAAAGCCCCGGCGCGCCAGTTGGCGCGCTGCCACACCGGTGACGGCCGCGGTTCGCATCGCACTCAGCAGGGCGCCTTCCAGGATCGCCATCGGATAGTTGGTCTCGGGATCGTTTAGCACAATGACTGCGCTCGCTCGCTCGATTCCCCGCTTGGCCGGATTGTCATGCTTCGATCCGATCCATTTCAGTCCTGCGACGGGCTGATCGCCGCCAATCCATGCCGGCATCGCGATGATGCGATCCGCGATATGTCGGGTTCTGGGGCTGCGCAGATAAGGCTTGAGCGGCTGCACGAAATCGCCGCTGGCATGGCTGCGGAAACCGGCCTCGATCGCGTGCATGTACAGATCCGAATGATCGCCCCCGAGCGCCGCGATGTCGGCGCGGGACAGGTATCGCAGCGTAGCGACGGTCATCGTGCCAGGCCCTCCGGCTGAGCGGCATTCGGCAGAATATGGGCGGGCGGCATCCACGAGGACGTTGCCGCTGGCACCGGCCGCCGCCCGTCGTCCACCCGGGTGGGTCGTTCGCCCAGCCGGCGGTAAGACGCCTCGAAGGCCTTGGTCACCCGTCGTTCCTGGGCCGGCCAATCGGGATCATAGACGGTGTCGAGATAGCGTTCGCCGCGATCGGGCAGCAGGGTTACGATGCGCGATCCCTTGTCCAGTCTAGGTATCAACTTGGCGATCGCGGCCATCACTGTTCCTGAAGAGCCCCCTGCCAAGATGCCCTCGCACTTCGCCAGGCGCCGGCAGGCAATCGCGG
Source organism: Sphingomonas pokkalii (assembly GCF_003096275.1). Lineage (GTDB taxonomy): Bacteria > Pseudomonadota > Alphaproteobacteria > Sphingomonadales > Sphingomonadaceae > Sphingomonas > Sphingomonas pokkalii. The sequence goes on along the minus strand of NZ_QENQ01000001.1, from coordinate 1,778,552 downwards.
ACTCCCAGTCTGTCGCGTAGACCACCGCATCCACCTCCGGCAGGGCAAGTTGTTCCGGGACGCGGCTCGCGCCGATGCCTGGGATTTGCCGGTTGCCGCCCTGGCCGCCAAATATCACCGATCCTTCGAGGTCTACTGCAATGACTTCGATCTTCGGCCAGCGCGCGCGCAGGCGGCGTGCCAGCCCCATCAACGTTCCGCAGGTGGAAACGGCCGCCACCACGTGCGTGGGTTCTACCGGCATTTCGCGGACAATCTCCTCGCCGATGCCGTGGTAATGCGCGCGCCAGTTGTCCGGATTGGCATATTGGTTGAGCCACACCGCGCCAGGGATGGACTCGAGCAGTTCGTCCACACGCCGGATACGCGTTTGCAGATAGCCGCCACCTTCATCCTTTTCGGTGACGAGATCGATATGTCCCCCGAACGCTTCGATAAGACACCGATTAGCGGGAGCGAGGTTGGGATCGACGACGGCTGTGAAGGGGATGTCCTGGCGTTGGGCAATCATCGCCAAGGCGATGGCGAGATTGCCCGAAGAGCTTTCGACAAGGTGGCTGTCCGCCGTGATGCGCCCGGCAGCAAGTGCCTGAGACACCATGTGGTGCGCAGTACGATCCTTCACGCTGCCGCCGACATTCAGCATTTCGAGCTTGGCGAAGACCGGAACCACCTCCGGCGGAAACATGCGGTCGAGGGAGACGAGGGGCGTGTTGCCGACGGACAGTTCCTTGAATTGCATGGCAGCTCCTTCCGTTCGGATGGGCGGGGGCAACTTCTGCGCCGCCGATGCCTATGACATAAATTGATTCGCTATTGCGAGTCAATTGCACTTATAGCGCATTGAGCGTATGCACCGAAAGGCCGCCGATCGGAGCGACCGTGACATCCTGCTTTCCGAAAGGACATCCCCATGCCGGCACTCATCCTGCTTACACATGTGCTGACCGACGCCGTAAACGAGGGGTTTCTGCCGGCGGCAAGGCGCCTGGGCCTGAATGTGACGTTGTTGACCGATCAGGCGGAAGCCCACCGGCGCTACTTCGCCGCCAAAGACCGGGCCGCTTATCCCGACCATATCCTTCAGTGTGACGTCTTCGATCCCTTCGCGGTCATCGATGCCATCACCCGGACGGATCCCAAACCGGCAGCCATCTTTTCCAACAGCGATCATCTGCAAACCAGTACGGCGTTGGCGGCAGCGTACTTTGGATTGCCCGGCAAGGACTGGAAAACGACCTATCGGGCCAAGAACAAGGCTGCGATGCGCGCCCAATTCCGCGAACTCGGCATCGATACGCTGTGGTATGCCGTGGTGACCCGGGAAGATCAGCTTTCCGAACTTTCCGACGTGCCGTTTCCGTGCGTTGCAAAGCCGCGCGAAGGCGTTGCCAGCCAACTTGTGCGGTTCTGCGCCGACGCGGAAGAACTGCGCGGCCATTGCCGGACGATATGGAGCGCCGATCCAGGCCGCGCCGTTCTCATCGAAGACTATATCGCGGGCAAACTCTACACGTTGGAGACGCTTGGGGACGGTCAGAACCTCCACGTGCTGGGCGGCTTCCACGTGACCTTGAGTCCGCCGCCGGACTTTATCGAGATCGAAGGACATTGGGGCGACTGGCTGACCGGCGCCCAGCGGGACGAGGTCGTGCGCCAGATCCGGGCGGTCGGCGTGTGCTTCGGTTCCTGCCACACGGAGTTCGTGCTTACGCCGCAGGGGCCCCGGATCATCGAGATCAACTACCGGACCGTCGGCGACCATATGGAGTTCATGCTCGAGCACACGCTGGATATTGCGTTATTCGACAAGATCCTGTGCATCCATCTCGGCGAACCGGTGGAGGGGCTTCATCTGGCGGACAGAGTGGCTGGCATCCGATATTTCCCGACCGAGAGGGCAGGAACCCTATGCGCGGCCCCGGAGGATTCTCTGCGGATCGAAGGCGATCTGCGCGTCCAGTTTCGCCGCTTGCGACACCCCGGAGATCACATCCGCGTGACGCGATCCAATAAGGATTATCTGGGAATACTCAGCGTCAGCGCGGCGAGCCAAGGTACCGTCGACGCCGCGATCGCAAGCGAGAGCGCCCGCTTCTCGTGGGCGTTCGAATGAAGACGAAGGCGGCCAGCTGATTTCGCCGTGCCTGGTTACGGGGAGGACCGCGAAGATCCACCCGATGTTGAATCCTGGGCCGTTCGACGGGCTCGGCGCGACGGTGTTCGACATGCCGGGCAGGCTCCATTCTATCGATCACGCCAAACGGGGGCGTATTGCCCGCCAACGGATGGTCCGCCCCACCCTTGCTGAGGAATCAGCCGCCCTGGAACGGCGGGCGCTGGCCGCCTTCGAGCGTCCGTGCCTTGTCCTGCGCGGTCAGCACCAGCTCGGCGGCGAGCAGCGCCTGGGACTGGCTCTGCGCGACTTCGGTGTGTTCGACGACGTCGGTGACGAACTGCGGCCCGAACGGCAACGGTACCTTGCTGCAATCGATGTAGCGGATGCCCTTGCGGTCGGCGATGAACAGGTGGTTGCCGCCCGGGCGCCCCTGGATGTCGACGTACTTGCGCAGCTCGATATAGCCCTCGGTGCCGAGGATGAAGACGCGGCCGTCGCCCCAGGTAGGCAGCCCATCGGGCGTGTACCAGTCGACCCGCACATAGCCGGTGCCGCCACTGCCGGTCAGCATCATGTCGCCGAAGTCCTGGAACTTCGGACGGTTCGGCGTGGCGAAATTGCCGACCTGCGACGCGACGACCTGCGCCTCCGTCGAGCCGGTATAGAACAGGAACTGGTCGGCCTGGTGGCTGCCGATATCGGTTAGGATGCCACCATAGTTGGCGACGTCCCAGAACCATTCGGGGCGGCTCGGCGCGCTCACGCGGTGCGGGGCGATGTTGATCGTCTGCACCACGCGGCCGATCGCGCCGGCATGGACCAGCTCGCCCGCCTTCACCGCCGCGCGGACCTCGAGCCGTTCCGAATACATGATCGCGAACTTGCGCTTGGTCTCGGCGATCGTGCGGCGCACCTCGGCGAGCTGGGCGAGGCTGGTGATGCCGGGCTTGTCCGAAAGGAAGTCCTTGCCCGCGCGCATCACCCGCACGCCGAGCGGCGCGCGGAGATTGGGGATCGACGCGCTGGCGACCACCTGCACGCTCTTGTCCTCCAGGATCTCGGCTTCGCTGCGCGCCACCTTCACGTCGCCATAGCGGGCGCGGAAGGGGACCAGCTGCTTGGGATCGCCCGCATGCACCGCCACCAGCGTGCCGCCGCCGCGGATCAGCGCGTCGGTGATCGCATAGATGTGCGAATGGTCGAGCCCGATCACGGCGAAGCGGATGCGGTCCTTGGCGCTCGGGTCCGGTCCGGTCGGCGCGGCATTGGCGGAGACGCCGTTGCCCTGCGCGGTCGATTGGGCGCGGGCAGTTCCGGCGAGCCCGGCGCCGATGAGGCCAGCGCTGGCGAGGAGCAGGCGGCGGTCGATCATGTCCATGATGCTATCCCTTTGGGAGAAGGTCAGAAGGTGACGAGGTCGGTCGGCCAGGCGAGCGCCTTGCCCTGATCGATCGCCTGTTCGCCGAGCAGCGAGGCGACGCTGGCGTGATAGGCCTGGGCGAGCAGGCCCGGCACTTCCTTGCCGCTGCGCACCGCTTCGCCGAAGCCCTCGAACTGGAGCATCGTCTCGTCATATTCGCCCCAGCCGAGCGAATCGCCGGGGGTGGTGACGGGGAGTTCGGGGAACCAGGTCGCGCCGCCGATCGGCACGGTGTTCTTGCGGCCGGCCTGCACGTCGGCGCGCATGCGGGCGAGGGCGGGGACGGCGCCGGGCTGGACCTCCTGGTAGATCCGGCCGAGCTCGGGCTCGATCGTGCCCTTGCTGCCCTGGATCTGCTCCTCGCAGCCATAGCGGGCGTTGTTGAGCATCGAGGTGTAGATCACCTTCCGCCCATCCGAATAATCATAGATCAGCGCGACCTGGTCGTAGACGTCGCGGCCGTCCTTCCAGAAGCAGATGCTGCCGGATCCCATCACGCGGGTGGGAAGACCGCCCATGAACCAGTTGGCGACCTGGAGCTGGTGCGTCGCCAGCTCGGTCATCAGCCCGGCCGAGCGATCGCGGTGAAGCCGCCAGTTGATCTCGCGCTCGGTGCCGCCCGGCGGGATCTGGCGGCGCCAGCTGCGGTTGCGGTGCCAGCTGGCGCGGATCTGGGTGATCGGGCCGATCTCGCCGGCCTGGGCGCGCTTGAGTGCATTCAGATAGGTCGGGTTGAACAGCCGCTGATGGCCGATCTGGAGGATCTTGCCGCGCTGGCGAGCGCGGGTGACCATCGCGCTGCAATCGGCGATCGTCCGCGCCATCGCCTTTTCGCAGAACACCGGATAGCCGGCGTCGAGCGCGTCGATCGTTTGGCGGGCATGGAGGTCGAGCGGGGTGGCGATCACCACCGCGTCGATTTCGCGCGCCTCGAGCATCTTGCGATGATCGGTGAAGACCGGCGTGTTCGCCGGCACATAGGCGCGGGCCTTCGCCATGTGCGGCTCGAACGTGTCGCACAGCGCAGCGACGGTGCAGTTGCGCGTCTTGTTGAGGTTCTGGATCAGCGTGCGGCCGCGATCCCCGGTGCCGATCACGCCGATACGAACGCGCTGGCCCTTTGGGATGTCCTCTGCCGCGCGCGCGGCCCATGGGGCGGCGGTGCTCATCCCCAGGCCGGCCGAGGCGAGCAGCACCCGGTCGAGAAAGGTGCGGCGGGAGAGCGCGAAATCGTCGTCGGTCATGCGGTAGGTTCCAGTGCTCGCTTGGCGCCGACGGGCGCGGCATGGGGAAAGAGGAAGCGGCGGTCAGGGGCGGCGGCGCGTAGCCGCTCGCGCGCGGCGGGGTCGGCGACCAGCAGGGCGGTGCTCAGAGCCTCGGCTTCGGCGCCGGTCGCGGCGGCCGCGACGGCGGTGGCCGGCGTGGTGACGATCGCGCCGTCGGTCGGGCGGATCATCGCGGCGCGGTCCGGCTTGGCGGCGCCGGCGCCGATGGTGGACGAGATCGACAGCGATGCGTCCTGCAGCTCCAGTTCGACCAGCCAGGCACCCTCGTCCTCGGGGTGCGGCACGGCAAGCGGCCAGCCGCCGCCGAGCGGGTGCGGGCCGAGCACCGCGATCGAGCTTTCGCCGGCGGAGAGCAGGGCGGATCCCACGCCCATCGCCAGCAGCGCGGTGACCGCATGGTCGAGCGCATAGCCCTTGCCGAAGCCACCGAAGTCCAAGGTCAGCGGGCGGGCGGTGGAGACGCGGCGATTCGTCCGGTCGATGGTGAGTGCAGACCAGTGGCCGAGGCTGGGGTCGAACAGCCCGCCGGTCTCGCGCCAGAGCGCATCCACCTGCAGCAGCGCGGCGAATAGGAGCCGGTCCTCCACCGTCGCGGTCCCGTCGGTGGAGAGCGCGTCGTTGAGCGCCGTGGCGGGCGAGGGGTGATGGATCGTCAGCGCGTCCTCCACCGAAAGGATCGCAGCCTTGGCGGCGGCGAGCGGGGCGGGGTCGTCGCAGCCGAACAGGTGCAGCTCGACCCGCGTCCCCATGGCGGTGAACCGCGCCACGCTCGCCGCCATGTCCGTCATCTCAGCCGCGCACCTCCCAGCCGGGCTCATAGTCGACCGCCCAGAGCTTCAACGCGGCGGCCTCCCTGGGCTTGCCGGTCGCGGGATCGACGGTGATCGCGCCGCCGGTGCGATAGGCCATGTTGCCGAGGTGGCAGAGCGTGGTGCTGATATGGCCTTCCTGGATCGGCGAGTGCTGGGCCGTCTCGGTACCGCGGACCACGCCGAGGAAGTTCGCGGCGTGATAGAGGTCGAGCACGCCTTCGCCGACAGTGCCGGTCGTCTCCGATTCCGCCGGCGCCTTCACTTCGCGCAGCTTCTTGCCGGCCAGATCGTACAGTTCGAAGCCATTGCGATCGACCACCGCCGAGCCCTTGGTGCCGAGCAGCAGCGTGCCGCGGCCGCGGCCATAGCGGAGCATGCCGTTACAGCTTTCGCCGTCCCAGCGGATCGTGCGGCCGCCGTCAAAGCCGAGGTTCAGCGCGAGCGAATCGTACATCTCCCAGTCGTCGCCCTGGTAGAAGCGGCGGGCGCCGCGCGCGGTGACGGTGCTGGGGTAGGTGACGCCCATCAGCCAGCGGGCGATATCGAGCTCGTGCATCGCGTTGTTGCAGATCTCGCCGGTGCCGTATTTCCAGAACCAGTGCCAGTTATAATGGACGAGGTTCGAGCGGTACGGCCCGCGCGGGCGCGGCCCCTGCCACATATTCCAGTCGAGATTGGCGGGCGGCGGTACGATATGGCCTTTGCCGATCGACTTTCGGTTGTTCGCATACCAGGTCTGCGCCTCGTACATGTCGCCCAGCTCGCCGGCGCGGATCAGGTCGAGCAGCTGACGGGTTTCGACGCTCGAGCGCTGCTGGTTGCCGACCTGGAGCACGCGGCCGGTGCGCTTCTGCGCGGCGATCAGCGCCTCGCCTTCGGCCGGGGCGATGCCGATCGGCTTTTCGATATAGACGTTGCGGCCCGCGTTCATCGCGTCGATCGCGACCTTGGCGTGCCAGTGGTCGGGGGTCGCGACGGTGATGACGTCCACGGCCTTGGTATCGAGCAGCCGGCGATAATCGCCGGTGGTCTCGACCTTGCTGCCGTGCCGCTGCGCGAACTCCCCGGCGCGCTTGGCGAGCACCGTGGAGTCGACATCGGCGAAATGGGTGACCTGGACATTGGGCTGCTTGGCGAAGGCGCTCATATGCGCTTGGCCCCGGCCGTTGACGCCGACGATGCCGACGCGGATGCGGTCGTTCGCCCCCAGGATGCGCGCATAGCTGCTCGCGCTGATCGCCATCGCGCCGGTGGCGACGGCGCCCTTCATCATCGTTCGACGGTCGAACATGGCAGTGCTTCCCCTCGGTTCTTTATAGTCGTGATTTCAACCGTGCAGCGCAGACTCCTCAGAAGCGGCGCAGCTTGATCGAGCGGAAGTCGACACGGTCACCATGATCCTGCAGCAGGATCGCGCCCTCCGCCGAGGTTCCGAAGCCGGTGACCTTCGCGAACTTGCTCTCGGCGATCGCCGCCTTGAGCGCATCCGAGCCGCGCTCATATTCGACGACCTTGAAGCCGTTCAGCCAGTGTTCGACATGGGTCCCGCGCACCCGGATCGTCGCGCGGTTCCATTCGCCCGGCGGATTGCCGCGCTTGCCGGGGCTCGAAGGATCGGAAAGGTTGCGCGCCGGGATCAGGTCGTAGAGCGAGGCCAGCGTTCGGTTGCCGTCTCGGCCCATTTTGGCGTCCGGGTGCCGTGCATCGTCCAGCAGCTGATATTCGAAGCCGACATTGGACACGCCGCCATTCTGCAGCGGCGGCAGCAGATACTTGATGCCGCTATTGGCACCCTCGCTCAGCCGGAAATCGACCGAGAGCTCGAAGTTGCGATAGTTGGCCGCCGTGGCGATGTCGCCGCCGCCGCCATTCTTCTCGACCGTCAGGATCCCGTCGGCGATGCTCCAGCCCTTGGCCGGGAAACCGCCGCCCTTGGCCGAACGCCAGCCCTTCGACGTCCGGCCGTCCCACAGTAGCGTCCAGCCGGCGCGACGCTCTGCGGCGGTGAGCCGGTTCGGCTGCCAGCCCTGCTGCTCGACCTTGGTTTCGGGCAGCGCATAGCAGGCAGGGGAGTCGGTGATAATGCGCAGCCCCTTGAAGCGCACCTCGGGGCCCTTGGCCGCGACCGCGTCGGGCAGGGCATGGACCTGGAAGGCGAGGAAGCCGCGCGCATCGGTATCGTCGACGATGTCCGCCGCGGGCACGCCATTGAGGAAGGTGCGGATGCGGTTGCCGATTGCCTCGACGCGATAGTGGTTCCAGTCGCCGGGCTTGAAGGCCTTGCGGGCGGCTTCGTTGCGGCCGAGCGTGAACAGCCATTGGCGGCGCTGCTCGTCGTAGATGCCAGCGCTCCACGCGCGCGGCGAGGGGTCGATCTCCGCCTGATAGCCGAACACCACGCCGTTCCGGTAGTCGGGCCGGCTCTGGCCCCGGATCATCATCCCCGAATTGAGCGACGGATCGGTCTTCGCGTCGAACTCGACGATGAAGTCGCCGTACAGCTGGTCCGAGACCAGCCAGCTATTGGCTTTGCTGACTACCGCGCGGCCGACAAGTTCTTCGCCAACAACGTTGTATATCGCGTTCCCCCCGGTGCGGTGCCAGCCGGCGAGTCCGGGCTTGGGCATAAGGTCTCGCCAGGGCGCAGTTGCCTGCGCGGCCCGGACCGGCGGCGTGGTTTGGAGAGGGAGTATGGCCGAAGCCAGCGAAGCCACTGCAACCAGCGCGAGTGTACGAACCACCGTCTCTCCCCTTTATGCGTGTAACGGCTCCGTCCGTTGCCAAAGGCTACGGCGAAAAGCTCCCTTATTCGATAGAGATACGGCTTGGTCGGACCACTTGCAAGCGGGTTATCCATCTTGCCTGACATGAAAGAACGACTTGCGCTAATTGGTCTGGCCCAGTTGCCAGACATCAATTCGCCTGATACGCAGTGTCGCAGCCGTAAACCCGAAGATGGGGGCGGCGCCACCGCGCACCGCAAAGCTTCAGCACGAGTGCGCGCGAAATGGGAGAGGGGATGTGGGCACCTATCGTCGCCACAAAAGCGTATTGTTCGTATCGTCCAGCGTGCTTGCTGCACTGATCGCGACTTCCGCCGCTGCGCAAACCGCGCAGGAAACGCCTTCGGTCGTTCAGGAAGATGACGCACAGGCCAATGAGATCGTCGTCACCGGCTTTCGCGCGTCGCTCAATAGCGCGCTGAACCAGAAGCGATCTGAAACCGCTGCGGTCGACAGCATCGTCGCCGAGGACATCGGCAAATTCCCGGATTCCAATCTTGCAGAATCCATGCAACGCATCCCCGGCGTGGCGCTGTCGCGTGGCGATGGCGGCGAGGGGCGCAACATCTCGGTCCGTGGCCTCGGTGCGCAGTTCACCCGTGTCCGGATCAACGGCATGGAAGGCGTGTCGCAGGTCAGCGGCAGCGACATTCGTGGCGGCGTGGCGACAGGCCGCTCGTTCGACTTCGTGACGTTCCCCACCGAGATATTCTCGGCCTTGACCGTTCGCAAGACCACCTCCGCCGATGTGGAAGAAGGCTCGCTGGGCGCCACGGTCGATCTAAGCGCGCCGAAGCCGTTCGATCAGAAAAAGGACTTCGTCTTCTCCGCGACCGCGCGCGGCATCTACAACGATATCCGCAAGGAAGCCGATCCGCGGCTGTCTGCGCTTGTGTCCAAGAAGTTCGGCACCACGTTCGGCCTTCTGGGCAGTCTCGCTTATTCGAAGCGGCATATCGACGAGTACGCCTATTCGGCGGCCGATGTCGTGCCGACCACCGTCTATGGCCTAGCGCAGCCCGCGGGATCGGCCAATGCCGGCGTGATCTTCCCGTTCTGCACCCCCGTCGGATACCTCTACAAGGGCGCGCCCGTGAACAGCCCGGTGTCCGGCTACACCCAACCCAGCGGCGCGTCGATCGGCGCAGATGCGAACAATTGCAGCACCAACAATCCGCGCACCGGAAACAAGGCAGCCTATGACTATATCATGAGCCGCACCGGGGTGAACGGAAAGCCCGGCGGCGGCGTCTATTTGCCACGCCTGCCGCGCCCGGTGAAGGGCAGCCAGAACCAGGAGCGCATCGCCGGCTCGCTGACGGTGCAGTGGAAGCCGGACGACAATACCGACATCTCGATCGACGGGCTCTACTCGCGCTTCAAGGTCAAGCGGCTCGACACGATGATGGACGCGCGCTCGTTCGGCCGCGCCATTTCGAACAACGGCCAGCCGCTGACGTCGGTGCGCGAGATCGAGGTGGATGGCAACGGATCGCTGATCCACGGCCTGTTCGACGGCGTCGACCTGCGTTCCGAGATGCAGGATGAGCGTTTCACGTCCGAATACAAGCAAGCGAACCTGAACTTCGACCACCGCTTTTCGGACAGTTTCCGGTTGTTCGGGCTGGCTGGCGTCAACCAGTCGCAGCTCGATGTGAACCGGCTGCAGGTGGCGATCGATTCCAACGACACGCGCAATTGGTCGATCGACTTCCGCGACAATCCGAACATCCCGAAGATCGGCTACGGGATCGATACCACCAACCCCGCGCTGTTCCAGTTCGGTCCGCCGCTCACCAATGGCGACCAGCGCGGTCAGCTTTCGAACTTCATCCGCCGCAACACGATCACCAGCAAGACGTTCGAGTTGAATGCCGATTGGATGGTGACGCCGGCCTTCACCATCCAGGCCGGCGGCCAGTATCGCACCAACAAATATACCGCACGCGAGCGCCAACTCGCCACCAACACGCCGCTGGCGCTGCCGGCCGGTGCGGCTATCGCCGACTTCAGTTTCGTCACCAGCGGCATCGGCAAGAATCTGGGTGGCCAGCTGCAGGACTTCGTCTCGATCGATCCGGACAAGTTCCGGCGTGTCGTTGGCCTCGAGAACTACGTCTATTGCAGCATCGAGTGCGCCAAGGGCACCTATGGTGGTGTTAGCGAAAAGTACACGTCGGGCTATCTGATGGCCAAGTTCGACACCGAGAACGTCCTGCCGTTCAAGTTGCGCGGCGATGCGGGCGTGCGCTACGTCCGCACCAGCCTCGATACCTATGGCCCGATCACCACTGCGGCGCCTGCGGGGTCGCTCTATCCCTCGCGCTTCGAGATCTCCAATGTCAGCCGGTCGTACGAAGACTGGCTGCCGTCGATGAACCTCGCGCTGGACATCACGCCAAGCCTGATCGCGCGTTTTTCTGCCGCGCGGGTGATGTCACGGCCCGCCTATGGCCAGTTGATCCCGGCTGGATCAGCGAACCTGGCGATCCAGACGGCGTCGTTCAGCAACCCGTTCCTCGATCCGATCCGCGCCAACACGCTGGACGCGGGGCTGGAATGGTATTTCCGTCCAGGATCGTTGCTCTCGGTCGCGTACTTCCACAAGAATATCGAGACCTATATTCAGACGACCAGCACCAGCCTGGCCTTTCAGGACATCGGCTTGCCGTTGTCGCTGCTGAACGGAACGCAGTTGCGCCCGAACGACCAGTTCACCGTCCAGCGCAGCAACAACACGCCGGGCGGGCCGCTGAGCGGCGTCGAGGTAAACCTGCAGTTGCCCTTCACCTTCCTGCCTGGCTTCCTCAAGAATTTCGGTGCACTGGGCAACTTCACCCGGGTACGTTCGAACATCAACTACATCATCTCGCCGACGCTTTCGCGCACGGCGCCGCTGGTCGGCCTGTCGCCCGAGACGGCGAGCGGCACGCTTTATTACGAGGACAGCAAATTCAGCATCCGCTCGACGGTCAATTATCGTTCGTCGTTCCTGACGGCGGTCCCCAGCGGGTCGGTAGACGCGGACTCGACAGCGAATGCCCGGTCGATCTTCGTCGATGCCTCGGCCTCGTATAACCTTACCGATCATATCAAGCTGATCGCGGAAGTGCAGAACATCACCAATGAGACCAACCGCCTGACGGTGGATACGGTACGAAAGGATCCGCTCTACACCGCCTATTTCGGGCGCACCTATGCGCTGGCGGTGAATTTCGTGTTCTGAACCACCAGGGCCGTCCCGGTGCCGACAATGGCGCCGGGGCAGCCCATGGTGGCGGCGATGGATTTCCAGTATCGGGGGAGGATGATCACACGTCGCGCCCTCCTCAACGCTTCGCTCGCTGCTTGTGCGGCGGCTGCTTTTCCGGCGTCGGCCACGGCGGCAGGCAGGCTGAAGCAGTCGGTCAGTCGCTGGTGCTATCAGGATATTCCGCTCGATCGTCTCTGCGCAGAAGCGGCGCGGATCGGGCTACAGGGCATCGATTTGTTGCAACCCAGCGAATATGCGATTCCCGCCCGCTATGGCCTGCGCTGCACCATGGGCTATGCTGCCGACCTCATGACGATCCCTAATGGATTGAATCGACGGGAAAATCATGCGGCGATCGAACGGGCGTTCCGCGCCGGCATTCCGCTTGCCGCGAAGGCAGGTGTTCCCAACGTGATCGCCTTTTCGGGAAACCGCCGTGGCATGTCCGATGACGAAGGCGCGGAAAACACCATCATCGGCCTGAACCGGGTGAAGCGTATCGCCGAGGATTCCGGCGTCACGATCTGCGTCGAGCTCCTGAACAGCAGGGTCGATCATCCCGACTATATGGCGGATCACACGGCCTGGGGGGTGCGCGTTGCCAAGGAAGTCAACTCGCCACGGGTCAAGCTTCTCTACGACATCTACCACATGCAGATCATGGAAGGCGATCTGATCCACACGATCCGCACCAGCATTCCCTGGATCGGGCACTTTCATACTGGCGGCGTGCCGGGACGCCACAATCTGGACGACACGCAAGAGGTCAATTGGCGGGCTGTCGCGCAGGCCATCGCGGACCTGAGCTTTCAGGGCTATGTAGCGCACGAGTTCGTCCCGCAAGGCGATCCGCTGACGGCCCTCGCACAAGCAGTCCGCATCTTCACGGTGTAACGCGGTTTCCGACTTATGGGCCCGGTCAGACGGCTGCAGCTTTCCGTTAGCGAACCGTCGCGCGATACGTCGGCTATCTTTCGTGGTGCCGCAGGCCGATGACTCGCAGTCATGGCAGAAATGCGCAGAAAACAGTGTGTCGCGCGATGATTTGTGACAGCCGACAGATGGCGGCTGGCGGAGAGAGTGGGATTCGAACCCACGGTGAGCTTGCACCCACGGCGGTTTTCAAGACCGCTGCCTTAAACCACTCGGCCATCTCTCCGGGTGGCGCACCGCCTAATCGCACTTTGCCTCCGGATCAATCGTTCTGCGCATCCCGGGATTCCGCCGACGATCAGCTTATGGCCCACAAGAGCGTTTTCGTCGCGTTGCTGAAGGCCCGGGCTTTCGGCCAGCGGATTGCTGTGCAACAGCGGCGATATGCCGTTCCTTCGTTCGTATCGCGTCTGTCTAACCGCGCTCCTGGTCGCCATTGGTTTGCCGATCCTGCCGGCGGTCGCTCAAGATGAGGCCGGGTTCCAAGCCTATCTCAAGACATTGTCCGCCGAAGCGGCCGCCGCTGGGGTTCGGTCCAGCACGATCGATTCGGTGATCCCGACGCTGACCTACAATGCCCGCGTCGTGGAGCTCGATCGGCAGCAGCCGGAAAGCCGGCCCAATGCGCCGATTCCCGCCTTCGCGCCATATCGTGCACGCCATGTCGACGCCGATCGCATCAATCGGGGGCGGGTAGCGTATCAGCGCGCCCGGCCGCGACTTTCGGCGATCGAGCGCGAAACGGGCGTGCCCGAATCGATCATGGTGGCGATCTGGGGGCACGAGACCAACTATGGGCGGGTGATGGGCGGGTTCGATCTGCCACGGGCCTTGGCCAGTCTGGCCTATGAAGGGCGTCGCCGCGCCCTGTTCACCGAAGAGTTCATCGCCACGCTGAAGATGATGGACCGCGGTATACCGCGCGCCAAGCTGGTGGGCAGCTGGGCGGGTGCCTTTGGCGGCCCGCAATTCCTGCCCAGCGTGTATCTTCGTCTCGCTCGCGATGGCGATGGCGACGGCGTTGCCGATATCTGGTCCAGCGATGCCGATACGCTTGCCTCGATCGGCAACTACTTCGTCAATGCCGGCTGGCGAGCGGGCGTGCCGTGGGGATTCGCCGTCTCGGTACCGCCGGGGCTCGATCGCCGCATGCTTGCCAATCGCACGACCAGCCCAAGGTGCCCGCGCGTGCACGCGCGGCAAAGCGGCTGGAAAACGATCGCCGAATGGCGCGCCCTGGGGCTTGCGCCACAAACGCGCACCTGGCCCGCGGACAACGTATTGGCGACGCTGCTCGAGCCGGACGGCCCGGGTGCAACCGCCTATCTGCTCACCGGCAACTACCGGGTGATCCTCGATTACAACTGCTCCAATTTCTATGCCCTCTCCGTCGGCCTGCTCGCCGATGCCGTGGAACGTTGAGGTACCAAGTTCACTTTCTCCGCCATTCTGCGAGGAGATGCTTGCCCAGACGGTATCGGGATCCGTAAAGGCGGAGCATGGCTTGCTTTGCTTTCGATGCGTCGACCGGCGTGACGGAGCAGCAAAGGGGTCATTCGGGCTCTAGCGGGAGATGCGCGCCCGTTTCCGCCCGACTTGGGGTAATTTTTTGCGTTCTGGACCGACATCATGAAGAAGCTCGCTGCCATCTCGTTCCTGGCGCTCGCCATCGCCGCTCCTGTGCAGGCCGCCGGGCCGGATTTCCCGACGCCGGCACCGATCGCCTATATGGAGGACATGTCCTCTGGCGCGGTCCTGTTCGCCAAGGATGCCGACCGCCGCATGCCGCCCGCCTCGATGGCGAAAATGATGACGGTCTATGTCGCTTTCGACCTGATCAAGAAGGGCGAACTGAAGCTCGACCAGCCGATCGAAGTCCGCCCTGAGACCTGGAAGAAGTGGCATTCGCAGGGTTCGACGATGTTCCTTGCCGTCGGTGAGCGTCCGACCGTCGCCGATCTGCTGAAGGGCATCGTCACTTTGTCCGGTAACGATGCCTGCGTCGTATTGGCCGAAGGTGTGGCAGGCACCGAGGAAGGCTTCGTCAACCTGATGAACGATCGGGCTAAGAAGATCGGCCTCGCCAACAGCCATTTCGGCACCTCGAACGGCTGGCCGGATGAAGGCCGCACCTATGTGACCGCGCGAGATTTGGCGCATCTTGCCGCGGCGACGATCCGCGACTTCCCCGATCTGTACAAATCCTTCTATTCGCTGCCGACCTTCAGCTGGGGCAAGACGTTGGGTGCGGGTGCCGATATCACCCAGGCAAACCGCGATCCTCTGCTCGGCAAGGTGGCGGGCGCCGATGGCTTGAAGACCGGTCATACCGAAGAAGCGGGTTATGGCTTTACCGGCTCGGCCGAGCAGAATGGCCGACGGCTGGTGATGGTGATTGCCGGGCTCGACAGCTATAGCGGTCGCGCTGCCGAGGCCGTTCGCTTCATGAACTGGGGCTTTGCCGCCTGGAAGACCAAACCCGTGGTCAAGAAGGACCGCGCGGTCGGCGACGTATCCGTGCAGGGCGGCACGGCAAATCATGTCGCCGTGATCGCGCCGCGCGACCTCAACATCACGCTGCCCGCGGGCCTGAGCCCAAAGCTGACTGGTAAGATCGTCTATCAGGGGCCGGTCAAGGCCGGCTTCCACAAGGGCGACCATATCGCTGACCTGATCATCGAGGGCGAAGGCATGCCGCAGCAGGTGCTGCCGCTGGTCGCCGCCGAGGATGTCGGCCAGGCCGGGTTCTTCGGCCGCGCCTGGGCCGGGTTGATGTCGCTGCTCCACCTGGCCTGATCGACTTGGTCGACGCCCTGATCGGCAACCAGGATGCGCGCAACGCGCTCGCCGCCGCCATGGCGAGCGGCGCGCTGCACCATGCCTGGCTGATCGCCGGGCCGGAGGGCGTGGGGAAGGGGGCCTTTGCCCGGACCGCCGCCGCGCGGATGCTGGCGGAGGCGTTCGAGCCCGATCGGCTGTTGCCCGGCTGGGACGTGCCGGAGACCAGCCGCACCGCCGCGATGATCGCCGCGGGCAGCCATCCGGACCTCAAGATCCTCGCCCGGCTGCCCAAGGATGCGGACAAGCCGGACGAGGCGCTCGCCCGCTCGATCACGATCGCGCAGGTGCGCAGCCTGCAGCCGCTGTTCGCAACCAAGCCGTCGCTGGGGCCGCGTCGGGTGGTGATCATCGACGCGATCGACGATCTCGAGCGGGCCGGGGCCAATGCGCTGCTCAAGAACCTCGAGGAACCGCCGGCGGGGACGATCTTCCTGCTGGTGAGCCATGCGCCGGGCCGGCTGCTGCCGACGATCCGCTCGCGCTGCCGGCTGCTCCGCTTCGAGCCCTTGTCTGACGCTGAGACGACCACGGTGCTCCGCCGCCAGATCCCGGAGGCGAGCGAGATCGAGATTGCCGCGCTGGTCGAGGCGGCCGAGGGCTCGCCGGGCCGTGCGCTGCGTTTCGCGGGTCTGGACCTGTCGGCGCTGGAGGCGGACATGGTCCAGCTCGCCGACTATGGTGATCCGGACAATGCCGTGCGCACCCGGCTCGGCCGCCAGCTCGGTCTGAAGGCCGCGCAGCCGCGCTACGAGGCGTTCCTGGAGCGTTCCCCGAGCTTCATCGCCGCGCGGGCGAAGCGGCTGGAGGGGGAGGCGCTGCGGACCGCGCTGGATGCCTATGCCGCCGCGCGGGAGCTGGCCGGGGCGGCGCTGGGCCTGTCGCTCGATGCCACCGCGACCGTGTTCGAAATGAGCGGCATTCTCGCCCGGCTCGCGCGGCGCTGAGCGTACAGGTTGCCCGTTGCTGCGCCGCATCCTAAAGCGGCGGCATGGCTGACCCCTTCTACATCACCACCGCGATCCACTATCCCAACGGCAAGCCGCATATCGGCCATGCCTATGAGATGATCGCCGCCGACGCGATCGCGCGCTTCCAGCGCCAGCAGGGTCGCGACGTGTTCTTCCAGACCGGCACCGACGAGCATGGCCTCAAGATGGTGCAGACCGCCCGCGCCCGCGACCTGACCGCGCGCGAGCTTGCCGATGAAATGTCGGGCTATTTCCGCGTGATGGCGGAGAAACTCGATATTTCGTGCGATCGCTTCATCCGCACCTCCGAAGCCGATCACTACCGCGCCAGCCAGGCGATCTGGGAGAAGATGGCGGCCAAAGGCGACCTGTATCTCGACCGCTACGAGGGCTGGTACTCGGTCCGCGACGAGGCCTTCTACGAAGAGAAGGAACTGCAGGAAGGGGAAGGGGGGCAGAAGCTCTCGCCCCAGGGCACGCCGGTCGAGTGGACCAAGGAGGAGACGTGGTTCTTCCGCCTCTCGAAGTACCAGCAGCCGCTGCTCGACTTCTACGCCGCCAACCCGGATTTCATCCGTCCGGAATCGCGCCGCAACGAGGTGCTGCGCTTTGTTGAGGGCGGGCTGGTCGATCTCTCGGTCAGCCGCACCAGCTTCGACTGGGGCGTGCCGGTGCCGGGTTCGCCGGGGCACGTCATGTATGTCTGGGTCGACGCGCTGACCAACTATCTGACCGGTGCCGGCTTCCCCGACGACGCCGAGCGGCTCGCGCGCTACTGGCCGGCCGACCTGCACCTGATCGGCAAGGACATCGTCCGCTTCCACACCGTCTATTGGCCGGCCTTCCTGATGTCGGCCGACATCGCGCTGCCCAAACAGGTGTTCGGCCACGGCTTCCTGCTCAACCGCGGCGAGAAAATGTCCAAGTCGGTCGGCAATGTCGTCGACCCGATGGAACTGGCCGAGACCTATGGCGTCGACGCGCTGCGCTATTTCCTGCTGCGCGACGTCAGCTTCGGCCAGGACGGCACGTTCAGCGACGAGGCGATCGTCACCCGCGCCAATGCCGATCTCTCGAACAGCTTTGGCAATCTGGCGCAGCGTGTACTCTCGATGATCGCAAAGAACCTCGATGGCGCGCTGCCGTTCGGTGGAAAGGAGACGGAAGCCGACCTCGATTTGGCAGCGAAAGTTTCCTACGCAACAAGCGTGGAGGTTCCGCGAGCCTTTTTTGATCTAGCACTTAACCAAGGTATCGAAGACTGGATACGAGCAGTTTTCGCGTGCAACCAGTATGTGGATGCTCAAGAGCCTTGGAAACTCCGCAAGACCGACCCCGAGCGGATGAAGGTCGTGCTTGCGCGGCTGTTCATTTGCATTCGGGACCTTGCGATTGCGATCCTTCCAGTTGTACCTGCGTCTGCGACACGCCTCCTCGACGCGATGGGCATTCTCGCCGACGAACGCGATCAGCATGCGTACGCGGACTCTGGTTGGTATGAGAGACTGGCGACGTCCGACTTTAGAGTCGCCGCCCCAATCCCGATCTTCCCGCGACTTGAACTGAAAACCTCCGAGGACGCATGAAGCTCGCCGACAGTCATTGCCACCTGATCTATAAGGGTCTCGGCGAGCAGCAGCCCGAAGTGCTGGCGCGCGCGCGCGACGCGGGTGTGGTGGCGATGCTCAACATCTCGACGCGGGAGAACGAGTGGAACCAGGTGATCGCGGTTGCCGAGCGCGAGGCCGATGTGTGGGCGAGCGTCGGCATCCACCCGCACGAGGCGGATACGCACCCCCATGTCGATACCGCCAAGCTGGTCGAACGCGCCCGGCACCCGCGCGTGGTGGGTATCGGCGAAAGCGGTCTCGATTACTATTACGACCATAGCGACCGCGACCGCCAGCGGGCGAGCTTCCGCGCCCATCTCGCGGCCGCGCGCGAGACCCAACTGCCGATCATCGTCCACACCCGCGACGCCGAGGAGGACACGGCGGAAATCCTGCGCGAGGAAATGGGAAAGGGGGCCTTCCCCGGCGTCATCCATTGCTTCACCGCGAGCCGCGCCTTCGGCGAGATCGCGCTGGAACTCGGCTTCTACATATCGATTTCCGGTATCGTGACGTTCAAGAACGCCAGGGACCTGCAGGAAACCGCCGCCGCGCTGCCGCTCGATCGGCTGCTGATCGAAACCGATGCGCCCTTCCTCGCGCCCGTGCCGCACCGGGGTAAGACGGGCGAACCGGCCTTTGTGGCGGATACCTGCCGGTTCCTCGCGCAACTCCGTGGCGAGGATCCGGAAGCGCTGGCCGAGGCGACCCGGGTCAACTTCCACACGCTGTTCTCAAAGACGACAGCGTGACTCGGGCAGGAGGCTGCCTGTGCTGAGCGTCCGAATCCTCGGATCCGGCACGTCGTCCGGTGTTCCCCGGATCGGTCAGGATTGGGGCGCGTGCAATCCGGCCGATCCGCGCAACCGCAGAACGCGCGCATCGATCCTCGTTCGTAGTCAAACGACCACGATCCTGGTGGATACCAGCCCGGATCTGCGCGAGCAGCTGCTTGCTGCGGAGGTTTCGACCGTGGACGCCGTCCTGTGGACGCACGACCATGCCGATCATTGCCACGGCATCGACGATCTGCGCCAGATCATGCACGCTCGGGGGGGGCAGCCGGTGCCTGGATGGGCGCGCCCCTTCACCTTCGAACAAATTTGCAAACGATTTCCTTATATATTTGAGGGAAGGGGGAAATATTACCCTCCAGTGGTTGACATGGGCGCGATGGCGGATGTCTTTACGGTCGGTGATATCGTCGTTCGCGTGGTCGACCAGCCGCATGGCGGGATCACCTCCGCAGGGCTGCGGTTCGAACTGGCGAACTACTCGGTCGGCTATGCTACCGACTTTCACGCGATGACCGCGGAAATGCGCGAGCACTATCGCGGGTTGGATTTGTGGGTTGTGGATGCGCTGCGTCGTGCACCGCACCCGACGCATCCGCATCTGGAGTCCGTGCTGGGGTGGATCAAGGAACTTGAGCCACAGCGGGCGGTGCTCGTCCATATGGACCAGTCTATGGACTATGCGACGCTCGCTACGGAATTGCCCGCTGGAATCGAGCCTGGGTATGACGGATTGGAACTGCGCGCATGAATGGCAGCGACGGCGTGAATCTGGTTTGGCTGATCGGCTGCCTCGTGCTGGTGGTCAGTGCACTTTCGGTCCGCCGTATGAGCTTGAACATGCTGGTTCGGGCGACGCTTGGGTGGGCTGCCATCATCCTTGTGGTGCTGTTTGCCGTTGCGCATCGCTACGAACTGGCGGCGGCCTGGTCATCGCTGAGCAACAGGCTCGGCCTGGAAGAGCAGCAGGCGGAAGGCTCCACCGTCCGGATTCGGATGAGCGCGGACGGGCATTATTGGGCCCGCGTGAAGCTCAACGGGGTCGAACGTAACATGTTGGTCGACAGCGGCGCCACGGTGACCGCGGTTTCGCAGGATACCGCCAAGAGCGCCGGGATTCAGCCCGCCGACGGGCTTCCGGCCATCATCGCGACCGCAAACGGGAACGTCGCGGCGCAGCGCGGGCGGATCGCCGATCTGACGCTTGGACCGCTAAAGATGCACGATGTCGGCGTCGTGATGTCAGCGAGCTTTGGCGACACCGATGTGCTGGGCATGAACTTTCTCTCACGGCTTCATAGCTGGCGGGTGGAAGGCAATGTTCTGGTGCTGGAACCCGTCCGCCCGACGGCAGGCACCGAAACAAGCCAACGAAACTGATTGCGACGGCAAGAGCAGCTAGGAACGCTCGGTCTAGGCATGAAGTTTACATAATGTAGATTATCGGCTCAGGGTTGCGGGGTGGGCGGATTCCAAATCGAAGTGCGAACCTAGGCAATCTGCGGTGCTCAGCCGCTTGAGGGTTCTACAGACCGACTGTCTGTAACCTTGGTGGATTCGCTTCCGGCCGCCATTGGGCGGGCATTCCCAGCCATAGGGTGCTGGCCAATGCGCCAGCCGCCGGGCCGGGCTTACGTAGTTTTGCGACGTCTGCCGTTATTATATGCGAAACCGGATATATGCAGATGTCTGCAATACCTCCTTTGGGTGAACGGTCGCGTGGACATCTCGCTGCAGAACGACATCTTGGAACTCGTAGCCAAGGGTGCCGATCTCACGGCGGTTACCGACCGTCTTTGCCGTGAGGTTGAAATACGGATCCCCGACGTAATCTGCTCGCTGATGCGCGTCGATGTCGCTGGCAGGTTGCATCCCATTGCCGCTCCCAGGCTTCCGGAACATTATCTGCAGGCGATCGATGGCCTCATGATCGGCCCTAAGGTCGGTTCGTGCGGAACCGCTGCGTTCCAAGGAGAGCCCTTCGCCAGTATCGACATCGAACATGATCCAAACTGGGCGAAGTATCTCGACCTGGTTCTGCCACTCGGACTGCGGGCGTGCTGGTCCAGCCCCATCAAGAACGGCCGCGGCGAGGTGGTTGGGGTCTTCGCCTTCTACTACCGTACCCCGCGAGGCCCTACTCCGCTCGAGCGCCGCATGGTGCAGGTCTGCCTCCACCTGTGCGCGATCGCGATCGAACAGGATATCTGGCGCGCCAAGCAGGTTCGGCGGGCGTTGCAGGATGGCTTGACCGGGCTGCCCAATCGTTCGGCGTTCAACGCCTCTCTCAGCGACCTCGACTGCGATCCCGGCAGCTGGGGGTTGATCCTCGTGGACCTGGACAATCTGAAGATCGTCAACGATACCTTCGGCCATGTCGCCGGCGATGCGCTGATCGTCCACGCCGCGAAAAGCTTGGCTGAAGCCGCCGCTCCGGATCGTGCCTATCGCCTGGGTGGCGATGAGTTTGCAGTGCTGCTGCAAAGCCCCGCCGCCCTCGCCGATCCCGCGGAAACCGCACGCAGGCTGCTGGGCGCCCTTTCCCGCCCCACCGAGGAATGTGAACGCAACGTTGTTCCCCGCGGTACGGCAGGTGGCGCGGTCATCGGCGAAGGTGAGACGCCGGAGCAGGTGCGGATCAATGCCGATCTGGCGCTGTATCACGCAAAGGAAACCGCGCGGGGCAGCTTCGTCCGCTATTGGCCCGGAATCGCCACGCGGATGGCGCAGCGGTTGGAAGCGATCAATCTCGTCGAACGCGCTCTTGCGGAGGATCGTCTCGTCCCCTTCTATCAGCCGCTCTTCGATCTGGGCACCGGCGACGTTCTCGGCTTCGAAGCGCTCTGCCGGATCCGCGACGGCGATGAGATCGTTCCCGCCGCGGCCTTTTTCGAAGCAACCACCGATGGCAAGGTCGCCGGCGCGATTACCGAGCGGATGCTGGATCGTATCGCGCAGGATCTCCGGCAATGGTGCGATCATGGCATCGCACCATTGCATGTCGGAATGAATTTCTCCTCCGGGGACTTCCACGGCGGCCGACTGCGGGAGCTCATCCCCGCGACCTTCGGACACTATGGCGTACCCTTGCGTCACCTAACGCTGGAGATCACCGAAACCGTGTATCTCGGCCGCGGCGATACCGTGGTAGCCGATTGCCTGCGCTGGTTCCGAGCGCAGGGCCTGGCGGTGGCGATGGATGATTTCGGGACCGGCTATGCTTCTCTCACCCATCTGCTCACCATGCCCGTCGACTTCCTTAAGATCGACAAGACCTTCACGGATCAGCTCGTGCAGAGTAGCGCCAGCCGGGCGATCGTGGAGGGTGTGCTGCACATCGCCAACGAACTCGACATCAAGGTGATCGCCGAAGGGGTGGAGACCGAGCTGCAGGCCGAACGACTGCGCAGTATCGGTTGCGCCTTCGGTCAGGGGCATCTGTTCTCCCCAGCGGTGAATTTCGATCGGGCGACCAAGATGCTGCGGCATTCGCACGCGCTTGCCGTGCAACGGACCGGGTTGATGCCGGCAACCGAGCCGCAGATCCTCCACTGATCCGCTATGTCAGAGGTGTTTCTTGTCCAGCTTCCGGGCAAGCGTGCGGCGGTGCAGGCCTAGTCGTCGCGCCGCTTCGGAGACATTGTAATTTGTATCTGCCAGCGTCTGGTGGATGTGTTCCCATTCGAGCGTCTTGATCGAGGTCGGTCGGGCTTTCAGTTCGGTTTCGACATCCCCCTCCACCCGCTCGAACGCTGCTTCGATATCGTCGGTATTGGCGGGTTTCATCAGATAGTTGGTCGCACCTAGCTTGATCGCTTCCACTGCCGTTCCGATGCTGGCGAACCCGGTCAGGACGACGATGCGCATCTCTGGCGCCAACGCATGGAGTTGCTTGACGCAGGCAAGCCCGGAACTTCCGCCCAGACGCAGATCCACCACCGCGCGATCCGGCTGGAGGCGCAGGGCGACGGACTCCACGTCGTCCGGTCCGTTCAGCACCTCCACCATGTAGCCGCGCCGTTCGAACGATCGTGCCAGCGTTCGTGCGAAAACCGCGTCATCCTCGACAATCAACAGCCTGTGGTCGCTCATTCGCCTGTATCTGTATCCTCGAGTGCAAGCGCGCGAAGCGGTACGCGCAAGACAACCTCCGCGCCAGCGCCATCGAGATTGCACGCCTCGACCGCGCCCCCAAGCGTGCGGAGCACATTATGCGCCAGGAACAGCCCCAACCCTGCCCCCTGCCGTAGCTTGCTGCTGTTATAGGGCTGGCCGATCCGTTGTAGGATGGCATCGGGGAAACCGTTCCCATTGTCTCGTACCGAGAGTGCCAGCACATCTTCCGTCGTGCTTATTGCGAGGCGGATTCGCGAGGCGCCCGCCTCGATCGCGTTGTCCAGGAGATTGACGATCGCCTGACCGAGCGCGCGATCCGCGACGATCGGCAGATCGCTCGGCACGCGATAGTCCAACGTGACGCTGTCGTTCCGCGGCCAATGCTCGATCAGCCCGGTCACGAAGCGGCGCAAGGTGGTGCGTTCGGGTGCCTCTCCCGTCACTTCGCCCGCGGCAAAGAGGATACCGGCAACGATCGCCTTGCACCGTGCGACTTCCGTCTGCATATCCGTCACTTCGGCGCTCAGCTGCGGATCGCGGCGGATCTTCGCATCCGCGCGCCAGTCGCCAAGCGCGACGGAAAGCGATGCCAGCGGCGTGCCCAGTTCGTGCGCAGCCCCACTGGCAAGAAGGCCCATCCGCACGATGTGCTCCTCTTCCGCGGCGCGCTGCCGCAGTTCCGCCAGACGGGCGTCCCGATCGCGCAGGTTCCGCGCGATACGGGTTACGAACTGGACGACCAGCGTCGCGGTCAACGTGTAGTTGAACCACAGCGCGAACAGGAAGGGGCCGGAAAGAGTGCTCGCGAGCGGCACCGGCAGCGTGAGAGGACGGTGCACCAGCGCCAGCAAGGCGAAGGCAGCACTGGTCAGCAGCACGAGCGCCCAACTCGACCCGGTTTCGAGCAACACCGCGCCGAGAACGACTTGCAGCAGATATAGGGAAATGAACGGGTTGGTCGCCCCCCCGCTAAGGTACAACAGGACGGTGAGACACAGGACGTCGACCAGCAAACCGGCCAGAACCTGGGCGTTGCTGGCCGGGCGCAGCGCGCGCGCCGGGAACATTGCGAGATTGAGCACGACCAGCACGCCGATCGTCGCAAGCATCGGCACTAGCGGCAACCGCACACCGAAGGCGAGATGCACCCCCAGGATTGTCGTCAATTGGCCCAGTACGGCCAGCCAGCGAAGCTGAACCAGAAGCAGAAGATTGCGGCGTGCCGCGTCTTCCGGCGCCGATGGATTCATGCGGTATCCCGGCCATGCCAGGCTCGCCACGCGAACCAAGCGGTAAGAACCGCGAGGCCGAACCAGGTGAGCGCATAGACCAGATGGCTGTTGCTGAAGCGAAGGACGGTCATGCCGCCGCGCGGCCAGCCGTCTCCGCTACGATCGGCGTCGATGAAATAGGGAGCGAGCCTGGTAAGCCCCTGCCCCATCGCCTGAACATCGCGCGCGTACCAGCGATCCGCGGCGGGATCGTTGGCACGTAGGAAACCTCCCTTGGGTTCGCTCAGGCGCAGCAGACCGGTAACGACCACCGTTCTGTTGGCGACCGTCTTGCACGGCGGCAAGGTCTGCCCATCGGGCAGGAACCCGCGATTGATGAAAACGGTGAAACCGCGATCGGACAGCAGCGGGGTCATCACCCATTTGCCGGCGCCGAGATCGGTGACGGCCTGAGCCAGTTTGGTGCGGCAGGGAATATAGCGGCCGGTAACGCGTAGCTTGCGATAGGCTGCGTTCGCATCGATGGCGGCCCATTCGGTAGGGCCGGGTGCGGGAGCCGGCGCCTTGGCCAGCCCCTGCTCCACCCGGTCGATCAATGCCAGCTTCCAGCTGCGTCGCTCGACCTGCCAGATCCCGAGGCCGAGCAGGATGGCGATCAGCGGCAGGAGCGCGATCGCCATCCAGTTGCGGGAAGCTGGCCGGCTCACATGCCGGCGCCGGAAGCCATCCCGGGCATCATGTTGAGGTTCATGTTGTACATGACCCACAGCGAGCCGGTGAGCGCGATCACGACGATGATCGCCGTGAAGATCAGCGCCATCAGCGTCCAGCCCTGCTCGGACTTGCTGTTCATGTGGAGGAAGTAGATCATGTGGACGACGATCTGCACCATCGCCAGGCCTGCGCAGATCGCGACCGCGACGCGGGTGTCGGCGATCCAGCCGCCCATCACGATCCCGAACGGGATAGCAGTGAGGACGACCGAGAGCAGGAAGCCGGTGATGTAGCCGCCGCGGGTTGAATGCGGCGCGTCATGGCCGTGATCATGGCCGTGGTGATGGCCGTGGGTGTCCGCGCTCATCGCATGGCTCCAAACAGATAGACGAAGGTGAAGACGCCGATCCAGACTACGTCGAGAAAGTGCCAGAACAGCGACAGGCACTGGAGGCGACGGACATTGGCCGGGATCAGGCCCTTGCGCGCCACCTGCACCATCAGCGTGAACAGCCAGATCAGGCCGAAGGTGACGTGCAGGCCGTGCGTGCCCACCAGGGTGAAGAAGGACGAGAGGAACGCCGAGCGCCACGGCCCCGCACCTTCATGGATCAGCTCCGAGAACTCGTAGAGCTCGATGCAGAGGAAGGCCGCGCCGAACACCGCGGTCAGCGCCAGCCAGGCCTGCACGGCACCCTGGCGCTTCTCCTGCATCGCGATCATCGCGAAACCGTAGGTAATGGAGGAGAACAGCAGCATCGCCGTGTTCACCGCGACCAGCGGCAGCTTGAACAGTTCGTGGGAGGTCGGACCTCCCGCGAAGCTGGTGCCATAGACGCCCCAGGCCGCGAACAGCATCGCGAAGATGAGGCAGTCGCTCATCAGGTACATCCAGAAGCCGAGCAGCGTGCTGCCGCCGGGTTCGTGATGCTCCTCCTCGAGCTGGTAGAAGACGGGCGTGTCACCCGTTTGTACAGTCGTGGCGCTCATCGCCTCAAGCTCCCAGCCGCGCCAGCACCTGGGTGCGCGCATTCTCGGTTTCGGTCACTTCTTCCACGGGGATGTAGAAGTCGCGATCATAGTTGAAGGTATGGGCGATCGCGGTGACGACCAGACCCAGGAACGATGCGGCGGCAAGCCACCAGACATACCAGATCATCGCGAAGCCGAAGACCAGCGAGAACCCGGCGAGAATGATGCCGGCGCCGGTGTTCTTCGGCATGTGGATCGGCAGGAAGCCAGCCACCGGCCGCTTCGCGTTGTTCGCCTTCATGTCATACCAGGCATCCAGGTCGCGGATGATCGGCGTGAACGCGAAGTTGTACGCCGGCGGCGGCGACGACGTCGCCCATTCCAGCGTGCGTGCGTTCCACGGATCGCCGCTCTCGTCCTTCAGCGCCTCGCGGTTGCGGATGCTGACGAAGATCTGGAGCAGGAAGGCGGCGATGCCGACCGCAATGATCGCGGCACCGATCGCGGCGACGACGAACCAGATCTGCAGGCTCGGATCCTCGAAGTGGCGCAGACGGCGGGTCACGCCCATCAGGCCGAGGACGTAGAGCGGCGTGAACGCCACCCAGAAGCCCACCACCCAGCACCAGAAGGAGACCAGGCCCCACTTCTTGTCCAGCTTGAAGCCGAACGCCTTGGGCCACCAGTAGTTGATGCCGGCGAACAGGCCGAACAGCACGCCGCCGATGATCACGTTGTGGAAGTGCGCGACCAGGAACAGCGAGTTGTGCAGCACGAAGTCCGCGGGCGGAACCGCCAGCAGCACGCCGGTCATGCCGCCGATCACGAAGGTCAGCATGAAGGCGATCGTCCACATCATCGGCAGTTCGAAGCGGATGCGGCCCTTGTACATGGTGAACAGCCAGTTGAAGATCTTCGCACCCGTCGGGATCGAGATGATCATCGTGGTGATGCCGAAGAAGCTGTTCACGCTCGCGCCCGAGCCCATCGTGAAGAAGTGATGGAGCCAGACGAGGTAGGACAGGATGGTGATGACCAGCACGGCGTAGACCATCGAGGTATAGCCGAACAGGCGCTTGCCCGAGAAGGTGGAGGTGACTTCGGAGAAGATGCCGAACGCGGGCAGGATCAGGATGTACACTTCCGGGTGACCCCAGATCCAGATCATGTTCACGTACATCATCGGGTTGCCGCCGCCGGTGTTCGTGAAGAACTGGGTGCCGACATAGCGATCGAGGCTGAGCATCGCGAGCACGGCGGTGAGCACCGGGAAGGCCGCGACGATCAGGATGTTGGTGGCGAGCGCGGTCCAGGTGAAGACCGGCATCTTCATCAGGCCCATGCCCGGCGCGCGCATCTTGACGATGGTGGCGACCAGGTTGACGCCCGACAGCAAGGTACCCACGCCCGCGATCTGCAAGGCCCAGATATAATAGTCCACGCCGACATCCGGCGAATAGTCGAGGCCCGAGAGCGGCGCCATCGCCAGCCAGCCGGTCCGCGCGAACTCACCGATGAACAGGCTGGCCATCACCAGCGCCGCACCCGCCGCCGTCATCCAGAAGCTGAAATTGTTCAGGAACGGGAAGCTGACGTCGCGCGCGCCGATCTGCAGCGGCACCACGAAGTTCATGAGGCCGGTGACGAAGGGCATGGCGACGAAGAAGATCATGATCACGCCGTGCGCGGTGAAGATCTGATCGTAATGGTGCGCGTTCAGATAGCCTTCGTTGGCGCCGAACGCCATCGCCTGCTGGGCACGCATCATGATCGCATCGGCAAAGCCGCGCAGCAGCATCACCAAGCCCAGCACCATGTACATGATGCCGATGCGCTTGTGATCGACGGTGGTGAACCACTCTTTCCAGAGATAGCCCCACAGGCGGAAATAGGTCAGCGCGCCGAGAAGCGCGATGCCGCCGATCGCAACGCCGCAAAAGGTCGCGACGACGATCGGCTCGTGCAACGGCAGACTCTCGAGCGAGAGCCGACCGAAGATCATCTTGGTCAAAGTCTCAGACATGGCAGTGCTCAAGCCTCGCCCGCCGCCGCGCGGCCGGGATAGGCCGGCGCGTCCATGCGGGTCATGTTACGGTTCGATTCCGCGCCGGGTTCGCTCTTGCCGGCGGGAGCGCCGTGCGGGTGCATCAGGTGCGGACTGGTCTTCATCTCATCCGGGGACTTCATCAGGGCGCCATCCGCGCCCTCGCCCGGCTTGTCGTTTACCGGAGGTGCGACCTGCTGGGCACCCGAACCATGGTGCATCATGTGCGACGTGCAGGTGCTGCCCGGCTTCACGCACATCTGAACGATGCGATCGAACAGCCCGGCCTCGATCGTGCCGAAATGCATCGCCGGCACCTTCTCGCTCGGCTTTTCGAGCGTGAGATATTCGCTGGCATCGAGAGCGGTATCGCTCGCCTTGGTCTTCGCAACCCACTGCTCGAAACCGGCAGGATCGACCGAAAGCGTCGGGAAGCGCATGTCGGAGAAGCCGGCGCCGCTATAGTTGGCGCTCACGCCTTCGAAGCTGCCGACCTTGTTCATCACCGCATGGAGTTTCGTCTCCATGCCCGGCATGGTGTAGATCATGCCTGCCAGCGCCGGAACGTAGAAGGTGTTCATCACGCTCGACGAGGTCAGGCGGAATCGGACCTGCCGGTCCGCCGGCAGCACCAGCTCGTTCACCGTGGCGATGCCCTGCTCGGGATAGATGAACAGCCACTTCCAATCCAGCGACACCACCTGGATTTCCAATGGCTTGTCATTCGCCGTGATCGGCTTGCCCGGCGCAATACGGTCGAGCGGCCGGTATGGATCCAACTTGTGCGTTGCAAGCCAGGTGAGCGCGCCAAGCGCGATGATGATCAGCAGCGGCGCCGACCAGATCACCAGCTCGATACGAGTCGAGTGATCCCAGTCGGGCTGATACTCGGCATCGCGGTTGCTGGCGCGATATTTGAACGCGAACAGCACCGTGAGCGCCATCACCGGAACAATGATGAGCAGCATCAGGAAGGTCGACCAGAGAATCAGGTCAGCCTGCTGACGCGCAACGTCGCCGGAGGGGTTCATCACCACAAGGTCGCACCCGCCTAGAACCAGCGGGGCGGCGAGCGTAGCGATCAAGGCCGTCGGCCGAAGGGCGCGACGGAAGGGGGGCATGGATCGAAACATAGCGGCCGCGAGTTAGGGATTGTTGTGCAGGTGCGAAATAGGACAATTTGTCCTATGGCTGCAACCCGCGACATTCCCTAGGTGCTTTCCCAAAGGCTTTGCGGTACACATAACCTATGGCCAATGCTCAGCTTGGTTCGACTCGGATCGAACATGACGCCCGCCTGATCAACACCTCGCACGGTGACGATCACCTCCGCCCCGGCGATATCGCGATCGGCGTGATCATAGGACGAACGTCCGAATTTTTCGACTTCTTCGTCTATGCGATCGCGTCGGTTCTGGTGTTTCCCGCGCTGGTCTTTCCCTATCTGGACCGGGTGTCGGGTACGCTCTGGTCGTTTGCGCTCTTCCCCCTCGCCTTTATCGCCCGGCCGATCGGGACGCAGATTTTCATGCGCGTCGACCGCAGACATGGCCGCGGCGCCAAGCTGACGCTCGCGTTGTTCCTGCTGGGTACCGCCACGGTGTCCATGGCCTTTCTGCCCGGCTATGCCGCGATCGGAACATGGTCGGCGGTGATGCTCGCGGCGCTGCGTATTGCGCAGGGCATCGCTTTGGGGGGGGCCTGGGATGGGCTTGCCTCGCTGCTGGCGCTCAACGCGCCTGCCGATCGCCGCGGCTGGTATGCGATGGTGCCGCAGCTCGGTGCCCCGCTCGGGCTGATCGTGGCGAGCGGCCTGTTCGCCTATTTCCTGGGCGCGCTTGATTCCGCCGATTTCATGAGCTGGGGCTGGCGCTATCCGTTCTTCGTCGCCTTTGCACTGAACGTCGTCGCATTGTTCGCGCGTCTTCGCATGGTGGTCGCGCCCGAATATGTGAAACTGTTCGAAAGCCGCGAACTTACGCCTTCGCGTGTTACCGCGACGATCAAGGCGCAGTGGCGCAACATCATCATCGGCGCCTTCGCGCCGCTGGCCAGCTTCGCGCTGTTCCACATGGTGACCGTGTTCCCGCTTTCGTGGATCGCCCTCTACACCACCGAAGATCTGACCCGTTTTCTGTGGATTGAAGTCGGTGCGGCGGCGTGCGGCGTGGTCGCGATCGTGATCTCGGGCCTGCTGGCCGATCGCATCGGTCGCCGGTCGCTGCTCGCCTATACCGCCGCCGCGATCGCCGCCTATTCCGGCTTTGCACCGCAGCTGCTGGAACTGGGCAATGCCGGCGAAGTCGTGTTCATGGTCCTCGGCTTCATCCTGCTCGGCCTGGCGTTCGGCCAGTCCTCAGGCGCAGTCGCCAGCAACTTCCCGAAGCGGGCACGCTATACCGGTGCGGCACTCACCTCCGATCTTGCCTGGCTGTTCGGTGCCGGCTTCGCACCGCTGGCGGCACTGCTGCTGGCGGCCAATTGGGGGGTGATCGCTTCGGGCCTGTACCTGCTCTCGGGCGCTGCCGGCACGCTGATCGCGCTCTATTTCAACAAGGAACTGGGGCGCCGCCTCGATTGATAGCCTCGCGCGGCTTGCCTAAGCCGCGCGCGACCTTCATGGGCCTCCTGTCCGCGTACACCGCGCGCAGGAGGCCTTTTTCATGACGTCCCCCACCGGCATCGATCGTCTTGTGGCGATAATGGCGCGTCTGCGCGATCCAGAGCATGGTTGCGAATGGGACGTTGCGCAGACGTTCGAAACCATTGCCCCCTACACGATCGAGGAAGCCTATGAGGTGGCGGACGCGATCGAGCGCGCCGACATCGCCGACCTTAAGGACGAATTGGGCGACCTGCTGCTCCAAGTCGTTTTCCACAGCCGAATCGCCGAGGAGGCCAAAGAATTCGCGTTGGCGGATGTGGTAACGTCGATCAGCGACAAGATGGAACGCCGCCACCCGCATATCTTCGGCGACGTCGCCGAGGGCGGGCACCACCTTTGGGAAACGATCAAGGCCGAAGAGCGCGGCGCCAAGGGAGCAAGCAGCGCGCTCGATGGGGTTGCGATCGGCCTGCCGGCGCTGCTGCGTGCCGAAAAGCTCCAGAAGCGCGCGGCGCGCACCGGTTTCGACTGGCCGGATGCTTCGGGTGCGCTGGAGAAAATCTTCGAGGAACTGGCGGAGATCGATGCCGCCGAGAACGACGAAGATCGCGCCGAGGAAGTGGGCGACCTGCTGTTTGCGGTGGTCAACTATGCCCGCAAGCTGGGCGTCGATCCCGAAGCGGCGCTACGGGCGGCGAACGGCAAGTTCGAACGAGGGTTCAAGGCGATGGAGATGCGCGCAGGGGAGGCTTTTGTCGGCCTGGATCTCGACGGCAAGGAAGCGCTCTGGCAGGCGGTGAAGCGCGGCTGAGACGAGATGGCCGGCGATGGGCGTCGCGATCGGCACGACACCCGCCCCTACCCTCGCGTGACGAACCGCTCGTAATCACGCGGCGCCATCCGTACCTCATACACCGCCTGCTCATCCTCGATGTGCTGGTCGATCACTTCGCCGTGCTGGTGCAGCCATGCCGCTGCCGCACCGTCCGCAGGATCGAGCCGCAGCGTGTAGCGTCGATGCCCCTCGGTTAGCCGGGCCGCGACGCCTTCCACCAGCGCGTCCACGCCCTCCCCGGTCAGCGCCGACAACACGCGCACATCCTCGCGCCGCGCCGCATCGGCCAGCGCATCCTCCCGCCGCTCGTCATCGAGCAGGTCGAGCTTGTTCCACGCTTCGAAACGCGGCGTCTGCTCGGAAACACCGATCTCCTGGAGCACCTTCTCGACATCGACGCGCTGCGCCTCACTGTCGGGATGGGCGATGTCGCGGACGTGGATCAGCAGGTCGGCCGACACCACCTCTTCCAGCGTTGCCTTGAACGCAGCGACCAATTGGGTCGGCAGCTCGGAAACGAAGCCCACCGTGTCCGACAGGATCGCCTTGTCGATCCCGGGTAGCGAGACCTGCCGCAGCGTCGGGTCGAGCGTGGCGAAGAGCAGGTTCTCCGCCATAACTTCGGCCCCGGTCAGCCGGTTGAACAGCGTCGACTTGCCGGCATTGGTATAGCCGACCAGCGCTACTACCGGCCAGGGCGCCCGCTGGCGCCGATCGCGATGGAGCGTGCGGGTGCGGCTGACCTGATCGAGCTCGCGCCGCAGCCGCGCCATGCGGTCGCGGATCAGCCGGCGGTCGGCTTCGATCTGGGTCTCGCCCGGGCCGCCAAGGAAGCCGAAGCCGCCGCGCTGGCGCTCAAGATGGGTCCAGCTGCGCACCAGCCGGCCCGCCTGATAGTCGAGATGGGCGAGCTCGACCTGCAACCGGCCTTCCGCCGTGCGGGCGCGCTCGCCGAAAATCTCCAGGATCAGGCCGGTGCGGTCGATCACCTTGCAGCCGAGCGCGGTCTCGAGGTTGCGCTGCTGCACCGGCGTCAGCGCCGCGTCGAACACCGCGAGTTGCAGCTCGCCGTCGCGCACCGTCTCGGCCAGGGCTTCCACCTGACCCGAGCCGATCAGCGTGCCCGGCTTGGGCTGGCGCAGCCGAACGGCAGCCCGTTCGACCACGTCGATGCCGATCGCGGCGGCGAGGCCGGCGGTTTCCTCCAGCCGCGCCTCGGAGTCGCGCGAGCTCCCCCCCATATCCGGATAGACGACGAGCGCCCTTGCGCCCCGCGCGAATTCGTCGGGGTCGCGCTCGAAACCAGTGCTCATGCGGGGATCAATCGCCGTCGCCGCCGGCGGTTTCCTCGGCGAGGTTCAGCGGGTGCGCGGGCTGGATGGTGGAGACGGCGTGCTTGTACACCAGCTGGGCCATGCCTTCGCGCTGGAGCAGCATGCAGAACAGGTCGAACGCCGCAATCTGCCCCTGAAGCATCACGCCGTTCACGAGGAACATGGTAACATTTTCCTGCGCCTTGCGCACGGCGTTGAGGAAGATTTCCTGCAACACAGGGTTCTTGTGCTGATATTCGCCGGCCGCGTCGAGCAGCGCGGCCAGATCCATCGGGCCCGATGGCATGATCGTCGAAATGGCATGCTTGTAGATCAGCTGCGACTGGCCGTCGCGGCGGAGCAGCACCGAAAAATTATCGAACCAAGTGACGATGCCCTGGAGCTTGACGCCCTTCACAAGGAACATCGTGACCGGCGTCTTCGACCGGCGCAACGAGTTTAGGAACAGGTCCTGAAGCGAAGTCTGCTTCTCTGCCATATGGTTGGCTCCTTTTATTCTTGGCGGGATTTGTCCCGCGATGCGCCGTTCCCGGCGTCAGGGTCGGCGCCACCCCGGCGCCGGGACACAATCTAGGACGTTTACCGCGCTGCGTCCATAGCGGCGCTTCATGTCTCGCCCTACCAATCCGACTACGGACATCATGCCGTCCTGCAGGTGCCGATATTTGGACAATATTCGATGTTGCACTCACCGGACAGTCCAGGAGAGATTGGAATGTTCGAAATACTATCGCTAGTACTCGCGCCCGTTCTTCCGATCGAAGCGGGCAACCAGCAAAACGATAGGAACGCCGAAAACGACATCGTCGTTACCGCTTCAAGCCGTGACTATCCGCTCAACGGCAAGCAATTTGAGGCAGCACTCAAGGCCTTCCGCAAGCATAGGCCTTTTTTTGCGCCCCAAAGTCGCCTGTGGTTCGAAGTGTCCGCGCGTCAGGGCGATCCTTCCCTGGCGGGCGTGTCGCTCGCACTTTCCGATGGTCACACCCGCATCCCGCTAACGATAGGGGAGGATCACCGGATCGCCATCCCGGAGGTCGCCGGCAATAGCTGGCACCTGGTCCATGTCGGTCGCCCAAAGGCGCTGCGTATCCGCCCTTGGGTGCTATCGCCAAACACAAGCGGTAGTGACCTGCGGCTCGGCGACCTGCAGGTCCAGTGCCGTGTCGGCTGGGCGATCGCCCGGCAATCGGAATCGATCTTCGTTACCGGCATGTTCGATGTGATCGGCGGGTGCGCGAGTTCGAAAATCGGCCTCTATCAGGAGTTGGGGCGCCCGATCGCATCCGCCATCCTGATCGAAGGCAGCAAGCAGGCCGCCATCCCCGTGTGGCACGATACCGCGATGCGCATGCCGACCTATATCAAGGGCTACACCGTCGAAGCGCGCGTGCGCATCGTCTATCGGTAAGGTCAATCGTCGCGGGCATCGGTGATGCCAAGCAGCTTGAGTTTCCGGTGCAGCGCCGATCGCTCCATGCCGATGAAGCTCGCGGTGCGTGAAATGTTGCCGGAGAAGCGCCGGATCTGCACGCGCAGATACTCGCGCTCGAAGCTCTCGCGGGCCTCCTTGAGCGGCGCCCCCATGATTGCGTTGGATGCCATGCTGTTCGTGCCCTCGCCCTGGCGGCCCAACACCTCCGGCGGCAGCAGATCCACGTCGATGCGGCCGATCCTGTCCCCGGGAGCAAGGATTACGGTTCGTTCCACGACGTTGCGAAGCTGCCGCACATTGCCCGGCCAGTCATAGCTTTGCAGCGCCACCATCGCATCCGCGGCGATCTCCGGCGTCGGCACGCGCCGCTCGGCGGCGTAATGTGCGACATAATGCTCGACGAGCGCGGGAATGTCTTCCCGACGATCGCTCAGCGGCGGGATCGGTACCGGTACGACGTTCAACCGATAATACAGGTCTTCACGGAACCGCCCGGCGCCAATTTCCGCCATCAGGTCGCGTGCCGTGGCGGAAACCACGCGGACATCCACCTTCACGATCCGGGTGCCGCCCACGCGGCTGAAGCTCTGCTCGGTCAGCACGCGCAGGATACGCGCCTGCGTGGCGACCGGCATGTCGGCGATCTCGTCAAGGAACAATGTGCCGCCATGGGCTTGTTCGAGCAGGCCGGGACGAACGAGGTCACCGCCTTCTTCCACCCCGAACAGTTCCTCGTCGACGCGATCGGGCGTCATGCGCGCCGCACTGACGATCACGAAGGGGGCATCGGCACGCTGGCTCCAGCCGTGAAGCAGCCGGGCGGCGATCTCCTTGCCCACCCCGGCCCCGCCGGTAATCAGCACGCGGCTACCCGTGGAAGCGACGCGCTTCAGCGTCGCGCGAACGGAGTTGATCGCGCTGGACGCCCCGTGGAGATCGGTACCCCGCCCCGCCACCGCGCGCAGCGATGCAACCTCGCGCTTGAGCCGTTCCGTTTCGGTCGCACGCGCAACCATCAACAACAGCCTCTCGGCTTCGAACGGCTTTTCGATAAAGTCGGCGGCGCCACGCCGAATCGCCGCGACCGCGGTGTCGAGATTGCCATGGCCGGAAATCACCAGGACCGGGATCGAGGGATCGCGGCGCTTGATCTCATCCAGCAGTTCAAGCCCGTCGAGCCTGGAACCTTGCAGCCACACGTCGAGAAGCACCAGGCTCGGCCGCCGTTCGGCAATCGCTTCCAGTGCAGAATCGCTATCGGCGGCATTGCGGGTATCATAGCCTTCGTCCTCGAGGACGCCGGCTACCAGTTCGCGGATGTCGCGTTCGTCATCGACGACGAGAATGTCCAGGCTCATATTCTGCTTCCGGTTCGGGTGAGCATCGCCGGCCGCGAATCCTTCGCATCGTCCGGCGTATCGGTGAGGGCGACGCTGGCGAGCATCGCAGTATCGAAGCAAAGCGTCACGAGCGTGCCGCCGCCGGGGCGGTCGGCAAAGGCGATCGTGCCGCAATGTTCCTCGACGATCTTCTTGACGATCGCAAGCCCGAGACCCGTGCCGCGGCTGCGCGTCGTCATATAGGGTTCGACGATCCGGTCGCGTTCTACCGGGAGGCCCACGCCATTGTCGGCGAGGGTCAGCACCAGCTTGTCGTCTGCGCCCGCCTGTATCGAGAGGTGCACCTCTCCTTGTACCGAACTGCCGTCGCCGCCGGCCGCATCGGTGCGCGCCTCAATCGCTTCAACGGCGTTCTTGACGATGTTGGTCAGCGCCTGGCCGATCTGCCGACGGTCACATATCAACGTCGGTGCCGGATCCGGTGCGTCGAGCGTGAAGCGTAGCGCAGGATGCGCGACCTCGTGCAGGAACATCGATTGTCGTGCGATATCGAGCAGCGACTCACGACGGAATACCGGCTTCGGCATCCGCGCGAAGGAAGAGAATTCATCGACCATCCGCCGCAGATCGCCGACCTGGCGTATGATCGTGTCGGTGAGACGGGCAAATACGCCGTCGCTCTGATCCACCTGCTTGCCATAGCGCCGCTGGAGACGTTCCGCGGCGAGCTGGATCGGCGTCAGCGGGTTCTTGATCTCATGCGCGATACGGCGGGCCACGTCCGCCCAGGCCGCACGTCGCTGGTCGTTCAACTGCTGGGTGATGTCGTCGAAGGTGAGAACCTGCCCCCCCTCGTCCGAGGTGATCTTGACGGCCAGGGTGCGGGCATCCCCGTCGCTGGCGATCTGGACAATTCCCTCGCGACTACCGCTGGCAAGCAACGCATCCAGTTCCGGCGCGAGCGCATGGAGCGGCTTTCCTACCGCGTCCTCAGCCTTGTGGCGCAGCAGGGCGTTAGCAGAGGCGTTGATCAGTCGAACGTGATGGTCCGCCCCGATTGCGATCACCCCCGCAGACACCCCGGACATCACCGCTTCGATCAGTGCACGGCGGCTGTCGAGCTGGGCATTCGCGGTTACCAGCGCGTTGGTCTGCGCGCTCAGGCGTTCGGTCATGCTGTTGAACGCAATGCCGAGGGTGGCGATTTCGTCGATCCGTTCCGGTGTCGGCACACGGGCTGAGAGATCGCCGTCCGCCACCTGCCCGGCAGCCTTGACGAGCTGGTCCACGGGCCGGACGAGGCGATCGGCCACCGCCAGCGCAATCCAGGTCGCAATGCCGACGATCAACAGCGCGACACCGAAAAGCACTGCGTTGAACTGGAGCTGCAGCGCGCGGGATCGCGCAATCAGCGCGCTGAATTCATGTCCGATCAGATCCGCCGCCACATTCTGGCGATTGAGGAAGTCCACGTTGGTAGGTGTGGCGACGTACAGGAACAGATTGGTGGAGCGATCGATTGGCGTGACGACCCAGAGCATCTCGGAGTCGAAGTTCGTCGCACTTTCGCCGTCCTTCATGACCTTCAGCACGCTG
Source organism: Sphingomonas pokkalii (assembly GCF_003096275.1). Classification (GTDB taxonomy): domain Bacteria; phylum Pseudomonadota; class Alphaproteobacteria; order Sphingomonadales; family Sphingomonadaceae; genus Sphingomonas; species Sphingomonas pokkalii. Next base: position 1,741,510 of record NZ_QENQ01000001.1, on the reverse strand, counting down.
GACGAAACCCTTCGCGCGAAAACCGATGCCGAGGGCGCCTGAAGTGAATAGATGACATCCACCTTGTTGCCATCGACAACGCGAAACAGAACCGACTGCGATAGCCCGCGATATACGACCTGCCGCAGGTACCAATCTTGGAACACCGGGGATTGCGGCGTTATCTCCGGCCAGCTTTCGACAAGATCATGCACCATCGTTCGCGCTTCGAGCGTCCAGCGGCTGGCAACGAGTGTCTTGCCTTCCTTCGATATCGCCGAGGCGGTATCCAGCGCCGCCCTGGCCCGCTGCGATCCCCACAGCTGGATGCCGGACTGGAACATGATCGATGCCGCGATCACCGTCAGCACGATCGGCACGCTCGCCATCAGCGTGAACACCGCCACCAGGCGAACATGCAGCCTGCCGCCGCCGGCCAGCGCCGAGCGCGCCGTGCGGTTCAGCGCGATGCGCCTTCCGATCAACACGATCAGCGCGACATAGGGCAGCAGGTTGATCAGCAGCAGCGTTGCCGCAATGCCAGGGCTGAACAGCTGCTGGTTCGATTGATGCCCGATGAACCAATAGGTGATGACGGGTGTCGCTAGCGCGAGGGACAGCACGAGGAGTTCGACCAGCCGAACCACCCTGCCAGAGCGTGACCAATCCTGTGCAGGATCAAGACTCGTTGGATCTGCGCCGTCCATTGCGACCTTGATACACGCCGATTGTGGCCGAAAGAACACATAAATTGGTGTAAACGTGTCTCGGCGGCATCAATCGTGGGAAAGGCCGGACGGGACGCAGCATCGCCGCCGGTCTTTCCCCGCGAAAGGGATGGCACTCGCCCTGGATATGCCTGAACGGCCCGGCCGCCTGCTCAATCCTCGACGCGAATCCCCGATCCAATGCCCAATGTATCCAATCGCTTGCGAAGCGTATTTCGATTGATGCCCAGCGCCCTTGCAGTGCGCAGCTGATTATTCTGGTGGCGCGCCATCATCATTTCGATCAGCGGACGTTCCACCTCGCCGATAATGCGATCGTACAGCGTGCCATCATCCAGCGCCGTCGGCTCCTCGAGCGCAATGCGTTCCAGTCGGGTTCGGATGGCCGTTTCAATGCCTGCATCACGCGCGGTCGGTGCCGCATTCGCTCCTTCGCCCAGGGCACGGCGGAGTGCGGCGGCGTCAATCCACTCATCGCGCGACAATGCCGCCAGCCGGCGCATCAGGTTTTCGAGCTCGCGCACATTCCCCGGCCAGTCGAGCGTCTCGAGCAAGACAACCGCATCCTTATCGAGTTGCTTGCGCGGCAAACCATCTTCGGCGGCACGATCGAGGAAGTGGCGGGCGAGCAGCGGAATATCCTGGCGGCGCTCGCGCAGCGCCGGCAGGCTGATCGGCACGACATTGAGGCGGTAGAACAGGTCCTCTCGGAACTGGCCGACCTGGACCAGTTGGCCCAGATCCTTGTTCGTCGCCGCCACGATCCGTACGTCGGCGCGAATCGTGCGCGCACCGCCCACGGTGGTGAACTCGCCCGACTGGAGCACGCGTAGCAGCCGCGTCTGCGCATCCATCGGCATGTCGCCGATCTCGTCGAGAAACAGCGTACCGCCGGCGGCCTGCTCGAACTTGCCGGCGACGCGCGCCTGCGCGCCGGTGAAGGCACCGCGCTCATGGCCGAACAACTCCGCCTCGATCAGTTCGCGGGGAATTGCCGCCATGTTGAGCGCCACGAACGGCGCACGACGGCGCGGGCCCAGATCATGAATGGCCTTGGCCACCAGTTCCTTGCCAGTACCGGATTCGCCGCTGATCAGCACCGTCAGGTCGTTGGAAACGACGCGGGCGATGACCCGATAGACCTCCTGCATCGCCGGCGAACGGCCGATCAACGAAGGGCCGCCATCTTGTTCGGCATCCGGCTGGTCCGCGGGGCGCCGGCGGCCGCGCGCGATCGCACTCTGTACCGCCTGCGTCAGAACGTCGAGGTCGAACGGCTTCGGCAGATAATCGAACGCGCCGACTTCGGTCGCCCGTACCGCCGTTGCCAGCGTGTTCTGCGCGGAGAAGACGATAACGGGCAATGTCGGATGGGCTGCCATCAGGCCGGAAACAACGTCCAGTCCATTGCCGTCGGGCAACACCACGTCCGTTACCAGCACATCGGGCATCCCCGTCGTCAGCGCACGCCGCAACTCCGCGACGCTTGCGGCGGTGGCAACACGATGCCCCTCCCGTTTCAGCGCGGCGGCAACGACGGTGCGGATCGCCGCATCGTCATCGACGACAAGAACCGAGCCTGGCGTCATGCGCTGGCCCTCGGCAAAAGAATGCGGAACACCGTCACCTCCGGTTCGCGTTCGCGGGCATATTGGACGATGCCGCCCATATCCCGCACCAGTTTCTCGACGAGCGGCAACCCAAGCCCCTTGCCCTCCGGCTTGCCCGACACGAACGGCTCGAACAAATGCTCGGCGATGTCCGCCGGGGCGCCGGGGCCGTTGTCCATCACGCAGATCTCGATGGGCAGCGGCCGACGCGGCTGGCCGGCGCCGACGCTTACCGACATGCCATGGCGAAAGGCGGTCGAAAGAATGATGCGGGGGTGGGCATGATCCTTGAGTGCCTCGGCGGCGTTTTTCAGCAGATTGAGCAGGACCTGCAAGAACGCATCGCGATCGACCAGCACCGGTGGCAGCGAGGGATCGAACCATTCCTCGATCGCGATCGACCGCGCGAAACCTGCCAGCGCGACGCGGCGGGCATGATCGAGCAACGGGTAGATATTGGTTGGTGCCAGGTCGAGCGGCCTCGTATCGGTGAAATCCTGCATCCGATCGATCAACGCGGCGATGCGGTCGACTTCGGTCGTGATAAGGCGGGTGAGTTCTTCGTTGCTTTCGGGATCACCGCCGCTTTGAAGCAACTGCGCCGCGCCGCGGATTCCGGAGAGCGGATTCTTTATCTCGTGCCCCAGCATTGCCGCCGCGCCGATCGCGGCGCGCGCGCCGGCGGTGCGATCCAGCCCGTGCGCCAGTCTGCGCGCCTGGGGGGCGTGGTGCAGCGTTACGATCCGCCAGCCAGGATGATCCGGCACCTGCGTCTCGAGGAAGTCCACGCGCAGCCGCGTGCCTCGCACCGCCTCGATCTCTGCGTCGAACGCCGCAAAGCCGCGCCCCTCCTGGCGCCCGGCATAGTCCTCGGGAGGCAGCAGGACGGCGTCGTAGGGCTGGCCGACCATGCTGGTCTCGCTATGGTTGAGCAGCACCTCGCAGGCAGGGTTGGCATGGGCGATGCGCCCATCGGGATCCAGGACAAGCACCGCCACTGGCAGCGCGCCAAACAGTTCGGCGAAGCTCGGTCCTTCTACGGCCTGGGGGCGAAACCGCCTCAGGCCGCCGCGCGGGAAAGCCACGGCTCGTAGAACTCCGCCAGCATGTCGAGCACCTTCACCGGATCGACGACCTGGTTCACCTTGTTGCGGAACTCGGCCGAGCCGTGCAGCCCCTTGGTGTACCAGCCGAGATGCTTGCGCATCATGTTGACGCCCACCTCGTTCCCATAATGGGCAAGCGTCTCGATGTAATGCTCGGTAATGACGCGATATTGTTCTTCGATCGACGGCTCGGGCTTGTCGCCCTTGCCCGTCAGCGCGTCCATCACCTGGCGGAGGATCCACGGCTTGCCATAGGCGCCGCGGCCGATCATCACGCCGTCCGCGCCCGACTGGGCCAGCGCCTCACGCGCATCGGCCACCGAGCAGATGTCGCCATTGACGATCACCGGGATCGAGACGGCATCCTTCACCCGGCGCACGAAGCTCCAGTCGGCCGAGCCGCGATACATCTGGTTGCGGGTGCGGCCATGGACCGTCACCAGCTTGGCGCCGAGGTCCTGCGCGATCTTCGCGAGGTCGGGGGCGTTGAGGCTGTCATGGTCCCAGCCCATCCGCATCTTGACGGTCACCGGCGCCTGAACCGCGTCGACACAGGCGCGGATGATCGCACCGGCATGGTCGAGATCGCGCATCAGTGCGGAGCCGGCATCGCCGTTGGTCACCTTGCGGACTGGGCAGCCCATGTTGATGTCGATGATCGCGGCACCGCGATCCTCGTTGAGCTTGGCCGCCTCGGCCATCTCGTGCGGGGTGCAGCCGACCAGCTGCATCGACACCGGTTCCTCGATCGGATCCCAGGCCGCCTTCTGCACCGATTGCCGCGTCTCACGGATCGCGGCGGCGCTGGCGATCATCTCCGTGACGTTGAGGCCCGAGCCGAAGCGCCGCACCGCCCGCCGGAACGGCAGGTCGGTCACGCCTGTCATCGGCGCAAGCAGCACCGGGGCTTCGACCCGCACGGGGCCGATCTGGATGGGGGCGAGTTCGCGCATCAATTCTGCCTGAAAATCAGGCAGGCGATGTAGCGATACCGTGCGGCAAGAGCAAGGTCGCAGAAATCCGCGCCCCGCCCAGCCGCTATGACATAGCGTTGCCGGGGGACCGCGGCCCTACCCCTGCCCCGCAAACTTCGCTAGGCGCTCCGCCATGACCGCGTTCAGGACCGCCGCCATCCTCGTCGCCGCCGGCAGCGGCACCCGCGCCGGGGGCAGCGTGCCCAAGCAATATGCGTTGCTCGGCGGAAAGCCGCTGCTCGCCTACGCCCATCAGGCGCTCGCCAGTCATCCGAAGATCGACGTGGTGCTGACCGTGATCGGCGCCGGTCAGGAGGCGCTGCTTGAAGCGGCGCTCGGCACCACGCCCTTCGTCACCGGCGGCGCCACCCGGCGCGAGTCTGTGCGCAACGGTCTGGAGGCGCTGCTCGCCGGAGGGTTCAGCCATGTCCTGATCCACGACGCCGCACGCCCCTTCCTGCCGGCCCGCGTGATCGACGATCTGCTGACCATTCTGGATGCGGAAGGCGGCGCGATCCCGGCCCTTCCCGTTGCCGACACACTGGTGCGCGGGGCAGGCGACGTGATCGGCGACACCGTCCCGCGCGACCGGCTCTACCGCGTGCAGACGCCGCAGGCCTTCGCCTTCGACGCCATTCTCGACGCCCATCGCCGCTGGCCCGCCGAGCAGGAGGCGACAGACGACGCCCAGATGCTGCGGGCAGTCGGCGGCCAGGTCGCCCTTGTCCCCGGAGACCCCATGCTCGAAAAGATCACCCATCCCGCCGACTTCGCCGCCGCGGAGGCGCGGCTGGCCTCGGCGATGCGCGTCCGCACCGCCACCGGCTATGACGTCCACCGATTTGCCGAGGGCGAGGCGCTGTGGCTGGGTGGCGTCCGCATTCCGCACAGCAAGGGCCTGTCAGGGCATAGCGACGCCGATGTAGCGCTCCACGCGATCACCGACGCGCTGCTCGGCACGATCGGCGCGGGCGATATCGGCATGCACTTTCCCCCCAGCGACCCGCAGTGGCGCGGCGCGGCCTCGGCCCGCTTCCTCGAACATGCCGCCACGCTGGTGGCGGCCGAGGGCGGCATCCTCGACTTCATCGACCTGACGCTGATCTGCGAGGCGCCCAAGATCGGCCCGCACCGTGAGGCGATCCGCGCCTCGATCGCGGCGATCCTTGGTCTCGATCCGGGACAGGTGAGCGTGAAGGCGACGACCACCGAACGCCTCGGCTTCACCGGCCGCGGCGAGGGCATGGCGGCGCAGGCTGTCGCAACCGTACGCGTACCTGCAAGGAACTGACTCGTAACACCCGTCATCCAATGGCAAGGGGGCTGCCGTTATGGACACGATTCTTCCCAAAGAGCTCGTAGAAGCCGCGCGCAACGTAATCGACGCAAACCGGATTGCCGGTCGCCGTGTCGCCGTTGCCGAAAGCTGCACCGGCGGTCTTGTATCCGCCGCGCTCACCGAGTTGCCGGGTTCGTCCGACGTCTTCGACGCCGGGTTCGTCACCTATTCCAACGACGCCAAGATGGACGTGCTGAAGGTGAGCCTCGACGTGCTCGAAACCTTCGGCGCGGTGTCGATCGCGGTCGCCTGGAGCATGGCGCAGGGCATGCTGGAGCGGACCAAGGCCGACGTCGCGGTGGCGATCACCGGCATCGCCGGCCCTGGCGGGGCGACCGAGAACAAGCCGGTCGGCACCGTCGTCTTCGCCCAGGCGATCCGCGGTGCCGATCCCAAGCACGTCGTCGCCGACGCGCGGCATTTCGAGGATAATGGCCGTGGCGGCATCCGCCTTCAGGCGGCGTTGTGCGCGCTCGACCTGTTGATGCCGTCGCCCGAGGTTCCGGCAGAGGAACCCGAATCCGCATAAAGCTTGGCCGCGCGCTCCTCGAACGCACCGATCATCTTGCGGAGCGCGCGATCGAACACCTGGCCGGCCAGCATCTCGAACACCCGGTTTTTGAACGCGAAATCGACGCAGAAATCGACATAGCAGCCGCCCTGCCCGTCCGGCCGGAACTTCCAATCGTTGGACAGGTGCTTGAGCGGCCCGTCGACATATTCGACATGGATGCTCTCCGGCCGCACCTTGGCGACGCGGGAGGTGAAGGTCTCGCGCAGCCCCTTGAAGCCGACGATCATGTCCGCAACGACCTGGGTGTCGCTCGACGAGCGGACGCGCATCGCGCTCACCCAGGGCAGGAACTCGGGGTAGCGCGCCACGTCCGCCACCAGATCGAACATCTGTTCCGGCGTATAGGGGAGATGCCGGGTTTCGCTGTGCTTGGGCATCAGGCCTTGGCGCTCGCCTTTGCCAGCTTGGCCTCGCGGGCCGCGCGCATCTCGGCGAAATCCTCACCGGCGTGATAGCTGGAGCGCGTGAGCGGGGACGAGGCGACCTGCAGGAAGCCCTTCGCTCGAGCGATCGCGCCGTACGCCTGGAACGCCTGCGGGGTCACGAACTCCTCGACCTTGGCGTGCTTCGGCGTCGGCTGGAGATACTGGCCCATGGTCAGGAAATCGATGTCGGCCGAGCGCATGTCGTCCATCACCTGATGGACCTCGAGGCGCTGCTCGCCGAGACCCAGCATGATGCCGGACTTGGTGAAGATCGACGGATCGAGCCGTTTCACCGTCTCCAGCAGCCGAAGCGACGCATAATAGCGCGCGCCCGGACGGATCATCGGATAGAGCCTGGGGACGGTTTCCAGATTGTGGTTGTACACGTCCGGTCGCGCGGCGACGATCGCCTCGACGGCGGCCTCGTGCTTGTTGCGGAAATCCGGCGTCAGGATCTCGATCGTGGTGGTCGGGCTGGCCTTGCGGATCGCCTCGATCACCTTGACGAACTGGCTGGCGCCGCCATCGGGCAGGTCGTCGCGGTCGACCGAGGTGATGACGATATGCTCCAGGCCCATCTGCTCCGCCGCCTCGGCGACGTGCTGGGGCTCCAGCGGATCGACCTTGCGCGGCATGCCGGTCTTGACGTTGCAGAAGCGGCAGGCACGCGTGCAGACGTCGCCCAGGATCATCACCGTCGCGTGTTTCTTGGTCCAGCACTCGCCGATGTTCGGACAGGCGGCTTCCTCGCACACGGTGACGAGGTTCTTGGAGCGCATCAGCGCGCGGGTCTTGGCGAACCCTTCCGAGGTGGGGGCCTTGACGCGGATCCAGTCGGGCTTGCGGACGCGCTCGGGGCGCGGCAGCGGAGTCTGCTCGTTCATGGGGGGCAGATAGAGCGCCCGAACGCGTTTCGCCAGTCCCGGAAATTGCGCATGGCGTTGCAGGGAGCGCATGCGGAGTCTGGGCGTTGTCTCCGTCGACAAGTTGCAAAAGGATGGATAGGCGAAACGAATGGCAGATTTTCAGGAACTGATCGGCGGCTATCACCGCTTCCGCAACGAAGGCTGGAGCCAGCAGCGTGCGCGCTGGGCCGAGCTTTCTGAGGGGCAGAGCCCGAGGGTGATGGTGATCGCCTGCTCCGACAGCCGGGTAGACCCGGCACAGATTTTCGATACGTCGCCCGGCGAAATTTTCGTCGTGCGCAACGTCGCCAACCTCGTGCCGCCGTACGAGACGGATGGCGGTCGCCACGGCGTTTCGGCCGCGCTGGAGTTCGCCGTGACGCAACTCAAGGTGGAGGAGATCGTCGTCATGGGCCATGGGGCCTGCGGCGGTGCGCATGCGGCGCTCACCCAGCGCTTCGCCGATGCCGAGCAGGGCGAAGGCGGATTCATCGCGCACTGGGTCGATATGCTGGACGAGGCCCGGGACAAGGTTCGTGCCGAATATGGCGAAGGGCCGGAAGCCGTGCGCGCGATGGAGCACGAAACGATCCGTGTATCGATGCGAAACCTGCGGACCTTCCCCTTCGTCTCGGAGCGGGAGGCGGCAGGCAATCTCACCATCCACGGCGCCTATTTCGCAATCGCCGACGGTATGCTGCATGTGATGGACGAAAACGGCGCGTTTGCCGCGGCGTAGCTCGACCTTCTAAGGCTGCGCTCCCCTCCCGCTTGCGGGAGGGGGCGTGGGGGACGACTTGGCCCGCGCCGGCACTCCCAAACTCCCCGTTCCCCCCACCCCCCGCAAGCGGGAGGGAAACGAAGGTAGGGGAAACTCAGAACTTCCCCAGCGCTTCCGTCGCCACCTTCACGACTTCCGGGTCGAGCTCTGGCGGGACCATCGGCACGTGCTTTTCCAGCTGTTCGGCGATAGCCGTCAGCGCGGCAATGCGGGCTGCCTTCTTGTGATTGCCATCGATCACCGTCCAGCGTGCGTGCGGCGTGTTCGTTTCGTGGAACATCTCGTGCATCGCATCGAGATAGTCGGCGCGACGCGCGCGGTTGCGGAAATCCTCGGCGCCGGTCTTCCACCGCTTCCACGGATGCGTCAGCCGGTCGCGCAGGCGCTTGTCCTGGGTCTTCTGCGTGACGTGCAGGAAAATCTTCACCAGCGTCGCGCCGTTATCGACCTGCTGCGCCTCGAAATCGTTGATCTCGGCATAGCCTCGCCGCCAGTCGCGTTCGCTGGCAAAGCCCTCGACGCGCTCGACCAGCACCCGGCCGTACCAGGTGCGGTCGAATACCGCGATGTTGTGCTGGGCGGGCAGCCGCTGCCAGAAACGCCAGAGGAAGTGGTGGGACAGTTCCTCCTGTGTAGGCGCGGAAATCGGCCAGACCTCGTAATAGCGAGGATCCCATTCGGCGGTCAGGCGCTTGATCACACCGCCCTTCCCCGCCGCATCCCAGCCTTCGAATGCCACGATCGCGCGTCGCTTGTGGATGATGTGCGCGGTCTGGATATGGCTCAGCCGCTTCTGCAACTTGGCAAGCTCGGTTTCATAGTCCCCGTCGAGCGAGAGACCGGCTTCATAGTCCGAAAGGTCGATCGTCATAGGGCGCCTCAACGCGCCGGCGCGATCAAGGCTGCATCGACGCGGTTAGCGAGCGGCTTGCCGTTCGCGAAATCGGCGATGCTGGCGAGCGTCGTCTCGGCGATGGCCGACAGCGCCTCCTCGGTGAGGAAGGCCTGGTGGCCGGTGACGAGCACGTTGGGAAAGGTGAGCAAGCGCTGGAACTGGTCGTCGGCGATGATCTCGTTCGACAGATCCTCGAAGAACAGATCGGCCTCCTGCTCGTACACGTCCAGGGCAACCGCGCGAATCTTGCGTGCCTTGAGCCCGTCGATCAGCGCAGCGGTGTCGATCAGCGCGCCTCGGCTGGTGTTGACGATGGTGAGGCCGTCGCGCGCCTCGGCGATCACCTGCGCGTTGATCAGCCGGTAGGTGTCGGGCGTGAGCGGGCAATGCAGCGTGACGATCTCGGCGGTGCGCAGCAGCTCGTCGCGCGGCACATAGCGGACGCCGATCGCCTCCAGCTCGGGATCGGCATGGAGATCGCTCGCCAGCACGGTGCAGCCGAAGCCGGCACATAGTGCCTGGGCGACCAGCGCGCCGATCTTGCCGGTGCCAACCACGCCGACGGTACGGCCGTGCAAGTTGCGGCCGATCAGCCCGTCGAGCGCGAAGTTGTTCTCGCGCACCCGCGACCAAGCGCGCGGAATCTGGCGGTCTACCGCGAGCAGCAGCCCGATGGTGAATTCCGCCACCGCATGTGGCGAATAGGCGGGCACGCGCACCACGGCGATGCCCAGCCGCTCCGCCGCGACAAGATCGACATTGTTGAACCCGGCACAGCGCAGCGCCACCAGCCGGACGCCCGCCTTGGCCAGTGCTTCCAGCACCTTCCCGTCGACCCCGTCGTTCACGAACACGCACACCGCCTCGTGCCCCGCCGCCAGCGTGGCGGTCAGCGCATCGAGGCGGGGTTCGAGGAAGGTCAGGTCATGCCCGAAGCGCGCATTTGCCTCGGTCAGGAAGCGGCGGTCATAGGCCTTGGTGTTGAACACCGCGACGCGCATGACCGCCGACATCGGCTCAACTAGCCTTGGGGCCGTCGACGCCCGGCGCCAGGCGGATGTGCAGTTCCTTCAGCTGCTTGTCGCTGACGGCCGAGGGCGCGTGCATCATCAGGTCCTCGGCCTTCTGCGTCATCGGGAAGGCGATCACTTCGCGGATGTTCGGCTCGTCGGCGAGGAGCATCACGATGCGGTCGACACCCGGGGCCGAACCGCCGTGCGGCGGCGCGCCGAACTTGAAGGCGTTGATCATGCCCGAGAAGTTGGTGTCGACATCGGCCTGCGTATAGCCGGCGATCTCGAACGCCTTGTACATGATCTCCGGCTTGTGGTTCCGGATCGCGCCCGAGGACAGCTCGATGCCGTTGCAGACGATGTCGTACTGATAGGCGAGGATGTCGAGCGGATCCTTGGTCTCCAGCGCCTCCAGCTCGCCCTGCGGCATCGAGAAGGGGTTGTGGCTGAAATCGACCTTCTTCGCGTCCTCGTCATATTCGAACATCGGGAAGTCGACGATCCAGCAGAACTCGAAGCGCTTCTTGTCGATCAGCTCCAGCTGCTCGGCAGCGCGGGTGCGCGCCAGGCCGGCGAGCTTGCCGGCCTGGGCTTCCTTGCCGGCGGCGAAGAAGATGCCGTCGTTCGGGCCCAGGCCCATCGCCTCGGCAATCGCCTTCATGCCGTCCTGGCCATGGTTGTTGGCGATCGGGCCGCCGAACACGCCGTCCTTCTGCGTCGCATAGCCGAGGCCCGGGAAGCCTTCCGACTGCGCCCAGCTGTTCATGTCGTCGAAGAATTTCCGTGACTTCTCGTGCGTGCCCGGCGCCGGGATCGCGCGGACGACGTCGCCGCCCTCGACGATCGAGGCGAAGCGGCCGAAGCCCGAGGCCTTGAAGAAGTCCGACACGTCGGTGATCACCAGCGGGTTGCGCAGGTCCGGCTTGTCGTTGCCGTACTTCAGCATCGATTCGCGGTACGGGATGCGCTTGAACGGCAGCGCGCTGACGCTGCGGCCCATGCCTTCCCAGTCGGCGAACTCCTCGAAAACGCCGTGCAGCACCGGCTCGATCGCGGCGAACACATCGTCCTGCGTCACGAAGCTCATCTCGAAGTCGAGCTGGTAGAATTCACCTGGGCTGCGATCGGCGCGGGCGTCCTCGTCGCGGAAGCAGGGCGCAATCTGGAAATAGCGGTCGAAGCCGGCGACCATCAGCAGCTGCTTGAACATCTGCGGCGCCTGCGGCAGCGCGTAGAACTTGCCCGGGTGGACGCGGCTGGGGACGAGATAGTCGCGCGCGCCCTCGGGGCTCGACGCGGTGAGGATCGGCGTCTGGAACTCGGTGAAGCCCTGGTCGATCATCCGGCGGCGGAGCGACGCGATCACGTTCGAGCGCAGAAGGATGTTCTTGTGGACCTTCTCGCGGCGCAGATCGAGATAGCGGTTCCGCAGGCGGATCTCTTCGGGATATTCCTGCTCGCCGAACACCGGCATCGGCAGGTCGGCAGCGGCGGACTGGACGGTGACCTCGGCGGCGCGGACCTCGATCTCACCGGTCGGCAGGTTCGGGTTCACCACGCTGGCGTCGCGCGCGACGACTGTGCCGGTGACGGTGATCACCGATTCGGAGCGCAGCGACTCGATCGCCTCGAAGGCCGGGCCGCTGGCGTCGGTGACGATCTGGGTGATGCCGTAATGGTCGCGCAGGTCGACGAACACCAGGTCGCCATGGTCGCGCTTGCGGTGCACCCAGCCCGACAGGCGGACGGTCTGCCCGACATCCGTAGAACGGAGCTGGGCGCAGGTGTGCGTGCGATAGGCGTGCATGATGCGGTTCTTCTCACCTTGGCGTCTTCCCGCCACGCTTGGCGGTGCCGGTCCGGGCCGGCGCGACGATATTGAAACACTATGACCGCGCGCATTCCGGTCACACCCCACTTTTGTCAACCCGAAGACCGGTATATGGGCATCCGATGCACATTCATGGTCTGATCGAAGACAGCGTCACCCTCGCCGATCTCTGCAAACGCCTCGCGCAGTCCGACTTCATCACGGTCGACACCGAGTTCATGCGCGAAAACAGCTACTGGCCCGAGCTCTGCCTGATCCAGGTGGCGAACGACAAGGAGGCAGCGGCGATCGATCCCAAGTCCCCCGATCTCGACATGGGACCCCTGCTCGACCTGCTGACCGACAATGAGGACGTGCTGAAGGTCTTCCACGCCGGCGGCCAGGATATCGAGATCGTCTACAACCTCACCGGCAAGACCCCGCACCCGATGTTCGACACCCAGGTTGCCGCGATGGCGCTCGGCCAGGGCGAGCAGATCGGCTATTCGAACCTCGTCGACACCTATCTCGGCATCGTCGTCGACAAGGGCGCCCGCTTCACCGACTGGGCACGCCGTCCGCTCGACAAGCGCCAGATCGACTATGCCATCGCCGACGTCACGCATCTCTCAAAAATCTTCCCGAAGATGCTGGAAAAGCTCCGCAAGACCGGCCGTGGCGTATGGCTAGACCAGGAAATGGAGCGGATCAGCGATCCGGAGCATTATCGCAATGATCCCGATCAGGTGTGGCAGCGCGTTCGCATCAACAGCCGCAAGCCCGAGGTACTCGGTCGCCTCAAGGCCCTGGCCCGCTGGCGCGAACTGGAGGCGCAGGGCAAGGACCTGCCGCGCGGCCGCATCGTCAAGGACGAGACGCTGGCCGACATCGCCGCTAACCCGCCGCGCAAGCAGGCCGACCTCGCCAAGGTGCGCGGGCTCTCCGCCGCCTGGGCCGGCAACGACATTGGCGGCCGGATGATGGCGGCGATCGCCGATTCCAAGCCGATGCCGGCGGACGAAATGCCCGGGCGCGAGGAACGCAAGCCGGCGCTGGGCAAGGACGGCGCACTGGTCGCCGACCTGCTGAAGCTGCTGCTCAAGATCCGCGCCAAGGAAGTCAACGTCGCCCCGCGCCTGCTCGCTCGTTCGGAGGATCTGGAGGCGCTCGCCGCCGGAGTGCGCAAGGACCTACCGATCCTCGAGGGCTGGCGCTACGAGCAGTTCGGCCGCGACGCGCTGGCGCTGGTCGAGGGCCAGCTCGGCTTCGCGGTGCGCAACGGCAAGCTCAAGATGACCCGGACGGAGGAGCCGTCATGATCGGGCGCGTCGCCCTGATCGCCTTGCTCGTCGGCACTGCCGGCTGCGCCCAGCAGAAAAAGGCCGAACCGCTGCCCCCTGGCGTCGAGTGCGATGCGAATCGCGTGCTGGGCCTCAAGGGGAAACCCCGTTCCCAGGCCATCGAAGCGGACGCCCTTGCGCGTTCCGGCGCCAAGCGCCTGCGCTGGATCGAGCCAGGATCGGCGGTGACCATGGACTTCCGTGTCGACCGGCTGAACCTCCATGTCGACAAAGCCGGCACGATCACGGACGCGCGCTGCGGCTGAGCGGAGTCAGGTCCGCTTCACCAACGTCATCTGGATTACGTCAATCCCGCCACCGCGGAACCCGCCCTCGCAATACATCAGATAGTAGCGCCAAAGCCGTACGAAGCGATCGTCGAACTGCCGAGGCAACAAGCCCGAGGCAGCGGCTGCGTCGAAGCTCGCGCGCCAGCGCCGCAGCGTCTCGGCATAATCGAGCCCGAAGGCATGGCGATCACACCATTCCAGCCCCTCGGCCTCGGCCAGGGCGCGGAACTCGCTTTCCTTGAGCAACAGACCGCCTGGGAAAATATAGGTCTGGATAAAGTCGACGTTGCGGGCATAGCCTTCGAACATCGCATCGTCGAAGGTGATGATCTGCAAGGCCGCCCGGCCGCCGGGCTTCAGCGCCCGCGCGATGGCCGATACATAGGCTGGCCAATATTCGCGACCCACCGCCTCCGCCATTTCGATGCTGGCAACGGCATCATATTGCCCGGTCACGTCGCGATAGTCGGTCAGGCTGAACCCCGCGCCTTCCATTCCGGCAGTACGTGCCTCGGCCCAGGCCTTCTGCTCGGTGGAGAGGGTGATGCCGTGGAGCCTGCGTCCCTGCCGCAGCGCCAGTTCGGCAAAGGAACCCCAGCCGCAGCCGATCTCGAGAATCGTGTCGCCGGGGCCGGTCGCCGTACGATCCAGGATGGCCTGCAGCTTCCGGTCCTGCGCTACCGTCAGCGCCTCGCCCGTATCGGCGAAGATCGCGCTGGAATAGCTCATGCCGGGGTCGAGCCAGCGCGTGTAGAAATCATTGCCAAGATCGTAGTGAAACGCGATGTTCTTGCGCGATCCGCCGCGGTGGTTGCGTCGCATCCAGTGCATCAGCCGCCGCGGCAGCAGCGATAGCCCCCGCGAGCGCGCCTGCGCCGCAAGCCCCGCGCGATTGCGGCTGAACAGCGCGAACAGCTGCACGGGATCCGGGCTCGACCATTCGCCCTTCTCCCACGCCTCGTACCAGCCGGCCGAGCCACCGGTCGCCAGCCGGACCAGCGCCCGCCAGCTGTGCAGCGTGACCACCGCCATCGGACCCGCCGCAGCACCGCCGAGCAGCCGCGCCTGGCCGTCCGGCGTGAAGACTTCGAGGCTACCTTCGCCGATGCCGCGATCGAGACGATCGAGCTGTCGGTGGAAAAAATGGCCGAAGAGAGCCAGCGGCCCCGAGCCGCGGACGGCGACTCGTGCGGTATCGTGCCCCGGAGCATTCATGCCCCGATTCATGCACGCCTGACCGCACGGGGCAAGCCCTTCAGCGAACCGCGCGTCCCGCCGCCAGCGCCCGTTCGCGGGCTTCGCGGTGGTTAATGCGCTTGGCGGGATAGTCGCGCGGTCGGCACCCCGCTTCTTCCGGATCATGGATCGCCGCATCGGAAAGCTTCGCCAATTCGGGCACCCATGCGCGGATATAGCCCGCGGCGTCGAATTTCTCGGACTGCGACAGCGGCGCCATCACCCGGCTCCACTGGCTGGAGTCGACGCCCGAGCCGGATACCCATTGCCAGTTCACCGCGTTGCTGCCGTAATCGGCATCGACCAGCGTGTCCCAGAACCAGCGCTCCCCTTCGCGCCAGTCGATCAGCAAATGCTTGATCAGGAAGCTCGCCGCGATCATCCGCACCCGATTGTGCATCCAGCCGGTCGCCCAGAGCTGACGCATGCCCGCATCGACGATCGGATAGCCGGTACGGCCCTGTTGCCAGGCGCGCAGATCGTCCTTGGCGTCCTGGCCGCTGCGCCATTCCATGGCATCGAAGGCCGGGCGGCCGTTCCTGGCGGCATAGTCGGGGTACTGGCAGATCAGGTTCTGGGCGAAGTCGCGCCAGCCCAGTTCGCGCAGATACGCCTCCACCTGGCCGCCCGCGTCCGCCACCGCGTGCCAGACCTGCGCAGGCGATACCTCGCCGAAATGAAGATGGGGCGAGAGGCGCGAACTACCCTCGATCGAGGGCAGGTTGCGGGTGTCGTCATAGCGCGCAGCATGGTCCCTGAACCGGCGCAGCCGCTTATGCGCGCCCGCCTCGCCCGGCGTCCATTCCGCGCAGAATCCAGCTGCCCAGTCGGGCGCCGTGGGCAGCAATGCCCAATCCTCCAGTCGATCGCTGGCCGGCCAGTGCGCGGGCGCGGCAATGCGAGACGGTGTCGGCCGCGGTGGGGCCGGCGGTAGACAATCTCGCAGCGACCGCCAGAAGGGCGTGAAGATCTTGTACGGGCTGCCCGCCCCGCTCGTCACCGCGCCGGGGGGCAGCAGGTAATTGCCGTCATGGCAGCAGAGCGTCAGCCGCTTCGATACCGCGCGCTCCGCATTGCGCCACCAAGGCTCATAATGGCGGATGCAGTGGACCGTGTCCGCGCCCGTTTCATCCGCCAGACGTGCGAGCGCTTCCTCGCTTCGACCACGGCGCAGGATCAGGCGCGAGCCCTTCTCACGCAACGCGGCATCCAGCGACGCAAGGCTGTGGTGCAACCACCAGCGCGATGCGCCGCCCATGGCGCGGTGTTTCGCGGTCTCGTCGTCGAGCACATAGACCGGGAGGACGGTGCCGGCCTTCAGGGCGGCGGCGAGAGCGGGCTGATCGGCGAGCCGGAGATCGCGGCGAAACCAGAGGAGAACGGGGACAGGCATGTCGCCAAAAACGCACAAGGTCTGTCGCTGGCAACTGTCCACTGGAACAGGGGCTACGGACCCGATCGGCAAAACCGTGCGTTACGGACCCGTCATCATTCAAGGGGTCCCCATGTCATTCCGTTCGGCGGCGATGATCGTCAATACCAAGTCCCGCCATGGCCAGGATTTCTTCGACCGCGCCTGTGCCCGCTTCCACGGGCAGGAGATGGCGGTGGATGCGCATGCCGTGGAGCAGCCGGACGAGCTTGAAGCAACGCTAGCCAAGGCACTGGCAAAGAGCCCGGAACTGGTGATCCTGGGCGGCGGCGACGGCACGATCAGCGGGCTGGTCGACAAGCTGGTCGGCGCGGGCGTGACGCTGGGCGTGCTGCCGCTGGGGACCGCCAACAGCTTCGCCCGCTCGCTCGGCATCCCGCTGGACGTGGACGGCGCGGTGGACACGATCCTGCACGGGCGCCCGAAACGCATCGACCTGGGCATGATCAACGACGATTATTATGCCAGCACCGCAGCGATCGGCCTGTCGCCGCAGATCGCCCAGACCGTGCCGCACAACGCCAAGCGCTGGTTCGGACGGATGGGCTATCTCAGCTGGGCGGCGATCCAGTTTCTGAAGTTCAAGCCGTTCACGGTGATCGTCGGCGAGGGCCCGAATGCGCAGCGACTACGCGCGGTGGAGGTTCGGATCTCCAACGGCCCCTTCCATGGCGGCACCGAGCTGGTCGATGAGGCCGACGTGAGTTCGGGCGAGATCGTCGTCCAGGTGGTGAAGGGCCATGTGAAGTCGCGGCTGGTGCGCAACTGGGCGGCCTCGGTCCTGCGGCTGGAGGCGCGCAAGGAGGATGTGGAGAGCTTCCGCGGCCAATCGTTGCGGGTGGCGACCGAGCCGCCGTTGCCGATCTCGATCGACGGCGAGGTGCTGGCCAAGACGCCGGTGACGGCGAAGGTGGCGCCGGCGGTGATCGAGGTGATGGTGCCGGGCGGCAGTTCGACCTGAACCACAGTCCCCCTCACCCTTCCCACTGCCTTCGGCAGTGGCCCCTTCCCTCTCCCACAAGGGGAGAGGGAGCTGGACGCCACCGATCCCTCTCCCCTTGTGGGAGAGGGAGGGAGCGCCGAAGGCGCGGAAGGGTGAGGGGGGACTTAGATGTAGGGATTACCCCAACCGCGCCAGCGCCGCCGAAAGCCGCTCGGCCTCCGCCGCCTTCTCGGCATGATCCGCGCGCGCCTTCTCGACCGCCTCGGGCTTGGCCCGCTCGACGAAGCTCGGATTGCCGAGCCGTCCGGCAAGCCCGTCGCGCTCCTTCTCGGCCGCCGCGATCGCCTTGGTGAGGCGCGCGCGCTCGGCTTCGAGGTCGATGATGCCTTCGAGTGGCAACACGAACGTAGAACCGTCCAATACCAGCTGAGCAGCGGCCCCAGTCACGCCGATGTTAGTTGCCTTGATTTCCCGAATTCGTCCCAGGCGAATTAGTGCTGGTTCGTTCAGGATCAGCCTCTCGATAACCTCCGGTTCTGTGTCCGCCCAAGCAACCAAATCAACTTTGGCAGATACCGGAACATTAAGATCCGTACGAGTGGAGCGGATCTCGCTCACCAGCCGGATCAGCCAGTCGATCTCCTGCGCCGCCGTCGGATCGAGCGCACGCGCATCGGCCATCGGCCACTTCGCGACGATCAGGTCATGGTCGCGCGGGCCCATCTTCGACCACAGCTCTTCGGTGATGAAGGGCATGAACGGATGGAGCATGACCAGGATCTGGTCGAGCGCCCAGCCTGCGACGGCGCG
The DNA here is from genome assembly GCF_003096275.1 of Sphingomonas pokkalii. GTDB lineage: Bacteria > Pseudomonadota > Alphaproteobacteria > Sphingomonadales > Sphingomonadaceae > Sphingomonas > Sphingomonas pokkalii. The sequence goes on along the minus strand of NZ_QENQ01000001.1, from coordinate 1,723,320 downwards.
GGTTTCCTCTGCCTGCGCAGCGTCGACGCCCTCGCCCTGCAGCACCGGCTTGATCAGCTCCAGATACCAGTCGCAGAAGCGGCTCCAGACGAACTGGTAGATGCTGTTCGCCGCCTCGTCGAAGCGCAGATCGGCGAGCGCGAGGTCCAGCGCCTGCACCGTCGCGATGGTTTCCGCGATGATCCAGCGGTTTACCGCGAGTTCCGCAGTCGGCGCCTCAAGCTGCTTGCTGGCGGCAATGCCGTTGGCCTGGCAGAAGCGCGCGGCGTTCCACAGCTTGGTCGCGAAGTTGCGATAGCCCTCTAGCCGCTTCTCATCCATCTTGATGTCGCGGCCCTGGCTCTCCATCGCCGCCATGAAGAAGCGCAGCGCATCGGCGCCGTATTTGTCGATCATGCCCAGCGGATCGACCGTATTGCCCTTGGACTTGGACATCTTCTGGCCGTCCGCCGCGCGGACAAGACCGTGCAGATACAAGGTCTTGAACGGCACTTGCCGCATGAAGTGCAAACCCTGCATCATCATCCGCGCATCCCAGAAGAACAGGATGTCGAAGCCGGAAATGAGCACGTCGTTCGAATAGCGCCCGCCCAGCGTGGGATCGCTATTCTCGGGCCAGCCGAGCGTCGCGAACGGCCACAGCGCCGAGGAGAACCAGGTATCGAGCACATCGGGATCGCGGGTGAGCGCAACACCCTCGCCCGCCTGTGCCTGGGCCTCTTCCTCGGTCTCGGCAACGTACGGCTTGCCATCGGCGTCGAACCAGGCGGGGATGCGGTGGCCCCACCAGAGCTGGCGGCTGACGCACCAGGGCTGGATGTTCTCCATCCAGTTGAAATAGGTCTTTTCCCAGCTCTTCGGCACGATCTTGGTCGCGCCCGAGCGGACCGCCTCGATCGCCGGCTTGGCGAGCGTCGCCGCGTCGACATACCATTGGTCGGTCAGCCACGGCTCGATCACCTGGCCCGAGCGGTCGCCATAGGGGGTCTGGATCGTGCGCGGCTCGGCGTCGTGCTCGGCGCCTTCCTTGTCGACGAACGGCACGAGGAAGCCCTCGTCCTTCAGCCGCGCGACGATCGCCTTGCGCGCCTCGAACCGGTCGAGCCCGATCAGCTCGGCGGGCACCAGCCCGTCCTGCGTCTGGCAGATCGCCGCCTTGGCATCGAGCATGTTGAGCATCTCGCCGGCTTTAATACCGGCGCGAACACCCACCTCGAAGTCGTTGAAATCATGCCCCGGCGTGATCTTCACCGCACCCGAGCCGAGTTCCGGATCGGCATGTTCGTCGCCGACGATCGGGATCAGGCGGCCGGTGATGGGCAGCTTCACTTGGCGGCCGATCAGCGCCTTGTAGCGTTCGTCCTCGGGATGCACGGCGACCGCCATGTCGGCCAGCATCGTCTCGGGCCGCGTCGTCGCGACCTGGATGAAGCCCGAGCCGTCCGCCAGCGGATAGCGCAGGTGCCAGAAGTTGCCGCGGACTTCCTTGGTCTCGACCTCGAGGTCCGAGATGGCGGTGCCGAGGCCCGGATCCCAGTTCACCAGCCTTTTGTCGCGGTAGAGCAGGCCCTGGCGGTAGAGCTCGACAAACACCTTGAGGACGGCCTTGGAAAAGCCCTCGTCCATGGTGAAGCGCTCGTTCGCCCAGTCCATCGAGCAGCCGAGCCGGCGCAGCTGGCGGGTGATCGCGCCGCCGCTCTCCGCCTTCCATTCCCACACCTTATCGACGAACGCCTCGCGGGTGAAGTCGGTGCGCTTGCTACCGGCGGCATTGAGCTGGCGCTCGACCACCATCTGCGTTGCGATGCCGGCATGATCGGTGCCGACCACCCAGCGCGCGTCCTTGCCCTTGAGCCGCGCGTGGCGGACGAGGATGTCCTGCAGCGTGTTGTCGAGCGCGTGGCCGATGTGGAGGCTGCCGGTCACGTTGGGCGGCGGGTTGACGATCGTCCAGGGCTCGGCGCCGGTGCGCTCGGGGCGGAACAGGCCTTCGTCTTCCCAATGGGCGTACCAGCGGGATTCGATGTCGGCGGGGTCGAAGGTCTTGGGGAGTTCGGTCATGGTGCAGGGGCTTTAGCGTCGCCCCTGCCCTGCGCACAACCCTTGCCGACAGGCTCAGCTGAGCGTGCTGAGCACCTTGTCGACACGGTCGAGCGTGAACGGCTTGGAGAGCACCGGACGATCGCGGTGGCTCGGCGCGATGCTGTCGTCCGTGCCGCCGGTTGCGAGCACGAAAGGAATACCCAACTCTGCCAGCCGATCGGCCACCGGCCAGCTTTGTTCGCCACCGCGCAAATTGACGTCGAGGATGGCGGCATCGATGCCCCCCGCCCCGATCCGCTCCAGTGCCTCGGCCACGCTGTCCGCGGTGCCGGCGGCCACCCGGTCCAATGCATCGAGGAAGTCCTCCAGCATCATGGCGATCAGCGGCTCGTCTTCGACGATCAGAATGTTACGCGGTCCCTGCATATTTCCCCCTTCGCAGGAAAGTCATTGCGTGCCAAGCACTTATTCAGATGCCACGATATCCCGCACCGCTTCGGCAAGTTGTTGTACGGAAAAGGGTTTCGGGAGGAAGGCAACGTTCTCGAGATCGATCGAACGCCGCAATTGTTCCTCGGCATATCCGGACATGAACAAGATGGGCAGGTCCGGCCATCGCTCGCGCACCTTGCGGGCCATGCTGGGCCCGTCCATCACCGGCATCACGACGTCGGACAGCAACAGATCCGGCTTTTCCATCGACTCGATCGTTTCGAGCGCCACTTCGCCATTTTCGGCAGTGACGACCGTATACCCCTGGCGGCTGAGCGCCCGTTCGGCGATCGCGCGGACCATATCCTCATCCTCCACCACCAGGATCGTGCCCGATCCCCATAGGTCGGCGGGCTTTTCCTTCACCACCGGCAGCTTTGCCACCGCAGCCTCCGGCGCGGCATGGACCGGCAGGTAGATAGTGAACTGCGCGCCGCCCGATGGCCTGTTCTCCGCGAAGATATAGCCGCCCGACTGTTTGATGATGCCGTACACGGTTGAGAGGCCCAGACCGGTACCCTTGCCGACCTCCTTGGTCGTGAAGAACGGCTCCCAGATCTTGGACAGGATCTCGGGCGGGATGCCGGTGCCGGTATCGGAGATGCGAAGCGCGGTATAATCGCCCACCGGCAGCACGTCATCGTCCATGCGCCGCACATCGGCAGCCGAGACTGCCAGCGTTTCGATCGTCAGCGATCCGCCGCCGCTGGGATTCCTGCTGAGCATCGAATCGCGCGCGTTGACCGCAAGGTTCACCACCACCTGTTCCAACTGCCCCGGATCGGCCCGCACCGGCCCCAGGTTGCGGCCGTGCTTGACGTCCAGCGTCACCGTCTCGCCGAGCAATCGCTTCAGCAGGTTCGACACCTCCGAAATGATGTCGGGCAGTTGCAGGACCTGCGGGCGCAGCGTCTGCTGGCGTGAAAAGGCCAATAACTGTCGCGTCAGGCTGGCGGCACGGTTCGAATTGGCCCGGATCTGCTGAATATCGTCATAGTCGCTGTCGCCGGGGGAGTGGCGCATCAGCATCAGATCGCAATGGCCGATGATCGCCGTGAGGATATTGTTGAAATCGTGCGCCACGCCACCGGCAAGCTGGCCCACCGCCTGCATCTTGGTCGCCTGCGCCACCTGCCGCTTCAGCTTCCCCTCTTCGCCCATGTCGCGCAGGCTGAGCAACACCGCCGCATCCCCCAGGCCCCTGGCACCGGCAATGGTGATGGCAACCGGATCCTCCGCGGTATCCTTCAGCCGCACCGTGATCTCGAGCGATTTGGGCGCGCCGCCCGCGAACCGCCGTACGGCATCCGCCAGCGCGGCCTTGTCCTCGCGGATCACCAGATCGCCGGGATAGAGCGGTGGGGTCGCGCCCTGCACCCTCGCCGAGCGCATGAACGCTTCGTTCATCGTCACGAACCGGCCGTCCCGATCGACCAGCGCAAGCCCGGTCGGCAGCAGCGCGATCAGCGAGCGGACATCGGTGGAGCTGCTGCCGCCCAGGCTCATCGCCAGGGGTTCCTCGTCGAGAAGCGCCACGAGCAGCGGGGCATCCTCCCCATCGAGAAACGGTATCTGGAGCAGGCGCAGCGGCGTCGCTTCCCGCCCTTCCCGCTCGAACCAGATCTGGCCGCGCGCATCGGTGCTGAGCAGACGCGCGAAATCCAGCCCCTCCGCTCCGCCATCGGCGTCTCCCAGCGCGCGCTGCTTGAAGACACGGTTGGCGGATCGAATGCGGCCATCGGGTGCGACCAGCACGACCATGACGCCCGCCCCGCCCAGCCGATCTCCCGTGGGGCCAGCGATCAGTCCCTGGATCTGTACGGCAAGATCCAGCGCGTTCACCCCGATGAAGCGCCAAACCAGCGAATCGTCGCCTACCCGCGCGACCCGTACGGCCACCTTGGCGCCAAAGATATGGACATCGCCGCACCGCGCTTCGCCATCGCGCCATGCCGCGCGCGCGCAGGCCCCCAGCGCCTGCGCACCCGCCTCTCCGATCGGCAGGCTTGGCGGGGTCGGCCAGCCGCCGAACAGCGCCTCATAGCGCGGATTGGCGCAGACCAGGCGCCCGCTGCGATCCGTCACCGCCAAGGCGTCGTCGCTGGCGGAGGCGAGCGCGTGGGCGATCGCCCAATCGGTGTAGCGCTCCACATGCAAGGGGGAACGAAAAAGGCGGGCGGCGCCGATCATGATCCCCGCCGCCAGCAGGGCTGCGGCCAGAAAGCCGATCGCGACCATGCGGTCGCCGATCGTGAACAGGATGAGCGCAGCCGTGGCAATGCCGGTGCACACCGCAACCGCCAGCGGCAGCAGGAGCGAAGGTTTCGGAAGATCCGCAGCTGGCAAACCGGCCATCCATCACCGATGTGCGGTTGCAGCCGCACCGTCAAGCATCCAAACGATCTCCTGCGGGACCGAGCCCGCAGGAGATCGGCTGGCTCACCAGATGCGAACCCGCTTCGCCGGTGCGAGGAACAGCTTGTCGGTCGCCCCGGGCTTGAAGGCACCGTACCAGGGATCGAGATTGCGAACGACCCAGGCGCGCTGTTCCGACGGCGAGTGCGGATCGGTCAGCAACCGCTGCCGCAGATTGGCTTCGCGATAGTTGCGGCGCCAGACCTGTGCCCAGCCGAGATAAAAGCGCTGATCGCCCGTCGTGCCGCCGATCACCGGCGCCGGCTTGCCGCCCAGCGACTTCACATAGGCGTCATGGGCCACCGACAGGCCGGCCAGGTCCGCGGTGTTCTCGCCGAGCGTCAGGCGGCCGTTCACATGCATCCCGGGCAGCGGCGTATAAGCATCATATTGTGCCGCCAGCGCATCGGTACGCGCCTTGAACGCAGCAACATCGGCGGGCGTCCACCAATCGGTCAGCCTGCCTTCCTTGTTGTACTTCGCACCCTGGTCGTCGAAATGGTGGCTCAGCTCATGGCCGATCACCGCGCCGATCCCGCCATAGTTCACCGCCGGATCGGCATTGGGATCGAAGAAGGGCGGCTGGAGGATCGCGGCCGGGAACACGATTTCGACCATGCCGAAATTGGCATAGGCGTTCACTTCCATGGGCGTCATGCCCCATTCCCAGCGCTGGAGCGGCTTGCCGAGATGGCCGACATTCTCGTCATGCTGCCACTGGTTGGAACGCAGCGCGTTGCCAAAGGCATCGCCGGCAACGATCCGCAGCGAGGAATAGTCGCGCCAGCGATCGGGATAGCCGATCTTGGGGGTGAAGGCGGCGAGCTTCTCATGTGCCTTCACCTTGGTTTCGGGCGACATCCAGTCGAGCTTGTCGATCCGCGCGTCCATCGCGGCGATGACGTTCTTCACCAGCGTGTCGGCCGCCGCTTTGGTCGCCGGCGGGAAATAGCGGGCGACATAGATCTTGCTCACTTCGTCCGAGAGCGCGCCGGTGGTAAAATCGACTGCCCGCTTCCAGCGCGCTTCCTGCTCCGGCGTACCGGACAGGACGGTTCCGTCAAAGGCGAAGACTTCCTTGTCGATCGCGCTCGGCAGCACGTCCGAGAAGGTAGAGAGCGAGCGCACGATCAACTGATCGCGCAGCACGCCGATCGGCGTCGACTGAACCAGCTTGGCGATACCGGCGACCGCGCTCGGCTGCGCAACGATCACGCTGTCGACTGGTGCGCCGATGCCCTTGAAGAAGGTCGCGAAATCGAATCCCGGCGCTTCCTGGGCGAGCTGCGCCAGCGTGCGCTTGTTATACGTCTTGTTGGCGTCACGACTGTCGGCGCGCGTCCAACTGACCCGTGCCACTTCTGTTTCGAATGCGACGATCGCCGCCGCGCGGGCTGCCGCGTCCGGCTCGCCGGCCAGCGTGAGCAGGTTGGTCAAGTGCTTGACATAGGCTGCCCGCGTTTCCGCCAGCTTGGCATCGGTGGACAGATAATAGTCGCGGTCCGGCATCCCCAGCCCGCTCTGGTACATGCTCAGCGCATAGACTTCGGGTTCCTTGTCGTCCTGGCCGACATAGGCACCGAACGGCACCTGCACGCCGTTGCGCGATGCCTGCGCATAGAGCGCTGGAAGCCCCGACGCTGCCTGCACCGCCTTGATCTGATCGATCCAGGGCTTGATCGGTGTCAGCCCCTTGGCCTCGATCGCCGCGGTGTCGAGATAGGTACCATAGGCTAGACCGATCTTGGAAGCGGGATCGCCCTTGGCTTCATCGAGGATCGCCTGGGTGCGCTGACGCGACAGGTCGGCGAGCACGTTGAACGCGCCATAGTTGGATTTGTCCGCCGGGATCGGCGTGTTCTTCGCCCATGTGCCATTGGCATAGGCGTAGAAATCTTCGCCCGGCTTGACGGAGCGATCCATGCCGGCGGTGTCGAAGCCATAGGTGCCGATTTCCGGCTTGTTCGCCTTCGCCGGTGCAGCCGGTTGCGGCGCGCTGTTCTGCCCTTGTGCGGCAGCCGCCAGCAGGACCGGCGCGGCAAGGATCGTGGTGGCGAGCAGAGAGAGACGCATTGTGAGACCTCATGCGAAAGATTATTTCACCGTATTAGGCGATCAATACGCATCGTCAATGCCACCGCGGCGGGGTTATCGGGTTGCCGATGCTTCCGCCCGCGCCGCCTTACGGCGGCGCCATTTCCCGGCGATCCATAGTCGCCATAACAACGCGCTGCCGAAATAACCCAGCACCGCCAGCGCGACCGTGATCGTCACCAACCCGGTGGCGGTCGCTGGGCCTGCGTCGTGCAGCAGCCAGTCGACCCAACCGGGCGTTGCCTCCACCACCTCTTTCGCGCCGCCCGGCCCCAACATCCAGCTGCCGAGCCAGTATGCAGCGATCCAGAGCGGTGGCGTAGTGAACGGGTTGGTGAAGAAGGTCGTCGCGGCGGCGGCCGGGATATTGGCACGCAGCGGCAGCGCGAGCACCGCCGAGGCCGGAATCTGCCCCATCGGCACCAGGATACCGGTCACCATCCCCAGTGCCACGCCGCGCGGGACCGATCGCCGGGTAAACCGCCACAGCGACGAATGCATCACCCGGCTCGCCACAGGGCGCAACCAGCGGTTGTTCTCGATCGAATCGCGGCTCGGCATCGCCTTGTTCACCATGCGACGCACACGATGACGCGGCATCTCAGCCCCGGTCCCTGAGGATGCGCGACTGTTCGCGCTTCCAATCCCGCTCCTTGATGGTCTCGCGCTTGTCATGCGTCTTCTTGCCCTTCGCCAGCGCCAGCTCCACCTTCGCGCGACCCTTGCCGTTGAAGTACACGGATAGCGGCACAAGCGTCATGCCTTCGCGTGCAACCGCTCCGTGCAGCTTGTTTATCTCACGCTCGTTGAGAAGCAATTTACGCGGGCGCTTGGGCTCATGGTTGAAGCGGTTGCCGTGGCTGAATTCGGGGATGTTGGCATTGACCAGCCACACCGCCTCATCCTTGATCTCGGCATAGGCCTCGGCAATCGAACCCTCGCCGAACCGTAGCGATTTTACCTCCGTGCCGGTGAGCACGAGACCGGCTTCATAGGTCTGTTCGATGAAGTAATCGAAGCGCGCGCGCCGGTTCTCGGCAACGGTCTTCACTTTCTCAAAGGGGGTAGGACGCGGACGGGCCATAAGGCCGTGGGATGTAGGGATGCAGAGCCCGGAGCGCCAGCCGTTTGTTGGCGCTCCGGCGCAAACCTCAAAGCAAGCCGGCGACCGCCAGCGCCTCGTCCACGGCCTTGCGGCTCGCCTCGCCGGCCTCGGTCATCGGCAGGCGCAATTCCTGCGGGAAGCCGGGACGAACGCGACCCACCGCGTATTTCACCGGCCCCGGCGACGCATCGGTGAACATCGCGATATGGAGCGGATAGAGCTTGTCGTGCAGGGCCAGCGCCATTGCGGTGTCGCCGGCTGCCCAGGCCGCCTGAAACGCCGCGCAAAGCTTCGGTGCGACGTTCGCCGTCACCGAGATGCAGCCCACCCCGCCCATCGCGTTGAAGGCGAGCGCCGTCTCGTCATTGCCGGACAGCTGAACGAAACCAGCGCCGCAGCCGGCGCGCTGTTCGGAAACGCGGCTCAGGTTGCCGGTCGCGTCCTTCACGCCGACGAAGGTCTCGGGAAACGCCTTCACGATCCGCGCCATGGTCGCGGGCTGGATATCGGTCACCGTGCGGCCGGGCACATTGTACAGCACGATCGGCAGGTCGCTGGCTTCCGCCACCGCCGCGAAGTGGCGGAAAATGCCTTCCTGGCTCGGACGGTTGTAATAAGGCGGCACCATCAGCGCGGCGTCGGCGCCTGCGTCCTTGGCTGCCTGGACATTGTCGATCGCCACCTTGGTGTCGTTCGAGCCCGCCCCGGCGAGGATCTTCACCCGGCCTTTCGCCTGATCGGCACATACCCGCACGATGTGGAAATGCTCGTCCTTGGGCATGGTCGCGGCCTCGCCGGTGGTGCCGCAGGGCACCAGCGCGGCGGAGCCTTCGCCGATCTGCCATTCCACGAGCGCGCGGAAATCCTCCTCCGCGAACGCGCCGTTGCGGAACGGCGTCACCAGCGCGGGGATCGATCCTGAAAACATCGCGCGGAATCATCCTCTTTTTCGGTAGAAACGGGGTGGCAGATACGGCGCGATGTCCTATCATGTCCAGCATGGTCGGTACGGTAATCAAAGGCGCGTTGTTGTTCGCCGGGATTTCGGGACTGGTCGCCTCCTCGCAGGTGCCGCCTGCGACGCTGGCGGCGCTGACAGGCGGGCTCATGCCCCAGGCGCAGGCCCAATATGATCCGGTGGGAACGGCGCTCGTCGAATGGAAGCGGCTCCAGCAATCCGACAACTATCCGTTTTCGGATTATGCCAACTTCCTTCTCGCCCATCCCGGCTGGCCCGGCGAGAAGAGCCGGCGCGCTGCTGCGGAGACCATTCTGGATAGCGGCGCCAGCTATCCCGACCTCGCCATCCGGTTCTTCACGCGCTTTCCCCCGATCACTCCTGCGGGCCGGCTTCGTTATGCCGAAGCGCTCGCCGCCAGCGGCCGTCGCGCCGAGGCGGAGGATCAGGCCCGCCGCGCCTGGCGCGCCGGCATCCTGCGGGTCGGCGACGAAAGCCGCCTGCTCGCCGGCTTCGGTTCGGCCTTGCTGCCCGCCGATCATGACGCGCGCGAGGACATGCTGCTCTGGCAAGGCGCAACGAGCATCGCGATACGGCAACTGCCCTACACCTCCCCTGCCCGCCGCCCGTTGTTCGAGGCGCGGATCGCCTTTCGAACCAACAGCGCCGATGTCACGGCAAAGGCGGCGTTGGCCGGCACGCTGGGGCAAAGCGATCCCGGCTACATCGCTGATCGCGCGCGCTGGCTGCGGGAAACGGGCCAGTCTCCGGCGATGCGCGCCTATCTCGCCCAGCCGCGGCGGCTTTCCGGCTATCCGGGCGATGCCGAAAAATTCTACGAAGTCCTGCTGTCCGCCGCGCGCGGGGCGGCGACGGACGGCCAGTACGACCTGGCGTTCCGCATCGCCTCCCAGGTCGATGATGCCCTGCCCGCAGGCATCGATATCAGCGACCTCTCGCTTGGCGTTCGCGACGATTACACCAGCCTAACCTGGCTGGCGGGCACGGTCGCGCTCTACAATCTCGGTCGGCCGAGCGATGCGATCGGCATGTTCGATCGCTATGGTCGCGGGTCGAAGACGCCGCAGACGCAGTCCAAGGGCTTGTACTGGGCGGGCCGCGCCGCAGAGGCCGCGGGCAATCAGGCGCTGGCCCGAAGCTATTACGCGCGTGCCGGCGGTTTCCCCGATCTATTCTATGGCCAGCTTGCCGTCGAGCGGATGGGGCAGCCCTTGCGCGGGCCCCGCGACCTGAGCGGCAAGACCGCCACGCCCACCGCCCGCGACGCCTTTTACCGGCTCGAGATCGTCCGTGCGGCGCAATTGCTCGGTTCGATGGGCAATCGCGGCGACCAGAGCGTGTTCCTGCGCCAGATCGCGGAGGCAGCGACCACCGACGACGACCACTTGCTCGCAGCGGAGCTGAGCCGTACGCTTGGCCGCCCGGACCTGGGCGTGATGGTCGGGCGCAGCGCGCTCCAGAACGGGCTGTCGGACTATAGCGCGGCGGGCTATCCTTCGGTGAAGGTGCCCGAGGGGCAGCGCGACTATTGGACGATCATCCACGCCATCGCCCGGCAGGAAAGCCAGTTCAACAAGGACGCAGTGAGCCGCGCCGGCGCGCGTGGGCTGATGCAGTTGATGCCGGGCACGGCACGCGAAACCGCTGGCAAGCTCGGCATGGGATATGATGCCGGCGCGCTCAACGCCGATACCGATTACAACATCCAGCTCGGCTCCAGCTATTTCCAGCGGATGCTATCCTATTATGGCGGCAGCTATCCGCTCGCCGTGGCGGCGTATAATGCAGGTCCCGGCAATGTGAACAAATGGATTGCGGCCTATGGCGATCCCCGCCTGCCGGGCGGCGATGTCGTGCGCTGGATCGAGCAGATTCCGATCTTCGAGACCAAGAACTATGTCCAGCGCGTGCTGGAGAATGCGGTGGTCTATGATCTGATGAACCGGTCCTATGCGCGCAGCCCCGGGCCGGCGAACCTCAGCTGGTATCTGGGCAAGAACCGGCCGGGCTGATAGCGCACGGCCTGATGAACGATCGCCCGAACTATATCACGCCCGCAGGCTATGCTGCGCTCAAGGCCGAATATGACCAGCTGTTCGCCGAGGAACGGCCCAAGCTGGTCGATACCATCGCCTGGGCGGCGGGCAATGGCGACCGCTCGGAGAATGGCGACTATATCTATGGCCGCAAGCGATTGCGCGAGATCGATCGCCGGCTGGGCTTCCTCGCCAAGCGGATGAAGGCGGCCAAAGTGATCGATCCCACTCGTCAGGAAGATCGCAGCGGCGTTTTCTTCGGCGCGACAGTGACGATCGCCGATGAAGACGACCATCAGCGCGTCCTCACCCTGGTCGGCGACGACGAGGCCGATGCCGGCAAGGGCCTGGTCGGCTGGAATGCGCCGCTGGCCCGCGCGCTGCGCGGTGCGCGGATCGGCGATCTGCGCCGCGTGACCCTACCCGCCGGCGAGCGCGAATATGAAGTGGTCGCGATCACCTATCCCTGACGCGCCGGGAACTGCCGAAGTTGCGGCGGGCCGTTCCCTTGCACCGGTGCCCATCCGTCCCATACTGCTACAGATGGGAAGCGCCCGGATCATCGGGCAAGGGTGAAGGGAGCCTATGGCGCAGCAGCGAATTCTTGTTTCGGGACGGGTGCAGGGTGTCGGCTATCGCGACTGGGTCGTGCGGACCGCACAGCGGAGCGGGCTGACCGGCTGGGTACGCAATCTGAAGGACGGTCGCGTCGAAATCGTCGCATCCGGGGACGAAGCAGCACTTGGTCATCTGGTAGAAGCGTGCCGTGAAGGCCCGCCCCTCGCCCGGGTGGAACATGTCGATAGTGACGCCGTGCCAGAAGATCGATCGCACAAAGGCTTTACGAAGCGGTTCACCGCCTGAATCTCTGGCTTTTTTTACTGCAGGCGATGCTGCGCTGGAACGCAGTTCGACCAATCTCGCCTTTTTGCGCTATAGGATAAGCGGGGCGATCAACGCCAGCCAGGCAAGCATCGCATTCGCGTTCGGCGCGGGCCGCCACCTGCAACTCGATACCGGCGTCGTCGCCGCCCTGAACGCGCGCAGCGACATGCAGGTCTAGCTCGGCTTCGCGCCGGCGTTGTGGACCGCATTCCCCCGCCTGCTCCCTTAGCGGTGCAGGCAGGGGAGATTCCGGTCAGCGCGTCAGCTTCTTATAGGCCAGCGCGGTGGGACGATCGGCGGCATCACCCAGGCGACGGCGCTTGTCTTCCTCATAGGCTTCGAAATTGCCTTCGAACCATTCGACATGGCTGTTGCCTTCGAAGGCGAGGATGTGGGTGGCCAGACGATCGAGGAAGAAGCGATCGTGGCTGATCACCACGGCGCAGCCCGCGAAATTCTCGATCGCCTCTTCCAGCGCGCCCAGCGTTTCCACGTCGAGGTCGTTGGTCGGTTCGTCGAGCAGCAGCACGTTGCCGCCGCGCTTCAGCATCTTGGCGATGTTGACGCGGTTGCGTTCACCGCCCGAAAGCTTGCCGACGATCTTCTGCTGATCCGCGCCCTTGAAGTTGAACGCGCCGACATAGGCGCGCGTCGACATGTCGTGGCCGTTGACCTTCATATAGTCGAGGCCGTCCGAGATTTCCTGCCAGACATTCTTGCTGTCGTCGAGGTGGTCGCGGCTCTGGTCGACATAGCCGAGGCGCACGGTCGCGCCGATGTCGATCTCGCCCGTATCCGGGGTTTCCTGGCCGGTGATGATCTTGAACAGCGTCGACTTGCCGGCGCCGTTCGGCCCGATCACACCGACGATGCCGCCCGGCGGCAGCATGAACGAGAGATTCTCGAACAGCAGCTTGTCGCCGTACGCCTTGGAGATGTTCTTTGCCTCGATCACCTTGCCGCCCAGGCGCTCGGGCACCTGGATGACGATCTGGGCCTTGCCCGGCGTGCGGTTTTCCTGGCTGGCGACCAGTTCCTCGAACTTCTTGATACGCGCCTTGGACTTGGTCTGGCGGGCCTTCGCGCCCTGCCGGATCCACTCCAGCTCGTCCTTGATCGCCTTCTGGCGGCCGGTCGCCTCGCGGTCTTCCTGCTCGAGGCGCTTGGCCTTCTTTTCGAGATAGGTCGAGTAGTTGCCCTCGTACGGGAAATACTTGCCGCGGTCGATCTCGAGGATCCAGCCCACCACATTGTCGAGGAAATAGCGGTCGTGGGTGATCATCAGCACCGCGCCGGCATATTCCTTCAGGTGGTTTTCCAGCCAGTTGACGCTTTCGGCATCGAGGTGGTTGGTCGGTTCGTCGAGCAGCAGGATCGACGGTTTCTGGATCAGCAGGCGGGTGAGCGCGATGCGGCGCTTCTCACCGCCCGACAGGTTTTCGACCGACCAGTCGGACGGCGGGCAGCGCAGTGCCTCCATCGCGATTTCGAGCTGGTTGTCGAGGCTCCAGCCGTCGACCGCGTCGATCTTGGCCTGAAGGTCGCCCATCTCCTCCATCAGCGCGTCGAAATCGGTGTCGTCCTTGGGATCGCCCATCTCGGCCGAAATGGCGTTGAAGCGATCGACCATGTCCGCGACTTCGCGCGCGCCGTCCTTGACGTTTTCGAGCACGGTCTTGGTCGGATCGAGCTGCGGTTCCTGCGGCAGATAGCCGACGGTGATGTTCTCGCCCGGCCACGCCTCGCCCGAGAAATCCTTGTCGATGCCGGCCATGATCTTCATCAGCGTCGACTTGCCGGCGCCGTTCGGGCCGACGATGCCGATCTTCGCGCCCTGATAGAATTGCAGGTTGATGTTGCTCAGCACCGGCTTGGGGGCGCCGGGGAAGGTCTTGGTCATGTCCTTCATGACGAAGGCGTATTGCGCAGCCACGGTGGCGGATCTCCGTTGCGAAATTCTGGATGCTGGAAAGTCCTGGGGCATGTAGCGATGCCGCCGCCGCTTGGCAACGCGGGGCGCACGCAACAACGAAGACGCCCCCGCCGGATCGATCCGGCGGGGGCGTCCCCGGGGTGCTCTTTGTGAAGGGTGTCAGAAGTTGAAGCGCACCGCCGCGGCAACCGTACGCCCGTTCATCACGCGGGCGCTGACGATGCCGTCCGCAGGGATGCTACCCTGCGTAACTTCGGTCACGCCCAGCGCGTTGAACAGGTTGCTGCCGTTGACCGACAGGGTAATCCGGTCGACCGGACGATATTCAACAAATGCGTTGACCGTGGTGAATGCCGGCATCTTCAGCTTGTTGACGTCCTGCGCATAGCTGGAGGCGGTATAGACCACCGACGAACCGAAGCTGACCGGACCGAGATCCACGACCGGCATCGCCTGCACGATCAGCTTCGGCTGGTGGCGCGGCGCGTTGCCGGCCAGTGCCGCATTGGTGCTGTCGCTCTTGATTTCGGCATGGGTGTAGGTCGCACCCACGTTCAGGCTGAAGGGGCCGTGCTGATAGCTGCCCTCGAACTCCGCACCATAGGCACGATAGCTGCGGTTGAACGGCACGAGCGTGAGGACGCCGTTGGCATCGGCGTTGACCTGATAATTCTGTTCCGCCGTGTTGGCGACGAAGCCGGTCAGGTTCAACGTCAGCGCGTCCGTACGATATTTCACGCCCGCTTCCGCCTGGCGGACCGGGTTATAGGTATCGCGGCTGTTCGCCGGCTTGCCGGTTACCGCATTGATCGTCGGCGTGAAGTAGATCGAGTCGGCCAGGGCGCGGGCACCCTTGCTGTAGCGGGCGAACGCCGCGAAACTCTGCGAGATGCGGAAATTCACGCCGAACGAATAGCTGAAAAAATGGTAGGCGTAATCCACCGGGCCGGGCTGGTCGCCCTGGATACCGTCGGCCACCTGTTCCGGCGGCGTGATCACGCCGTCGCCATTAACGTCGAACGGGCGCCAGCGCGTCCGGTTGCCACCGAGTTCGATGCCGTAGCGCTGCCCCTTCACCTTGCCGCTGTCGTAGCGCAGGCTGCCGCCGATCGACAGCCGCCCCGTGTGGAAGTTAACCGATCCATAGGGCGCGGTGATGTCGTAATCGACATCGGCATAGCGGTTTCCCGCGGCCGTCAGCGGCCACACGCTGTATGCCGCAATGCCGCCGTCGGTCAGTTTCGTGCCGCCGGCCGTGCGCAAGTCGAGAAGCGCCGAATTGGGTCCGGCGAAATCCTGATAGCCGGTATCCATCGCGAGCAGGGTCGTGAAGTTCTGGAGCGACTTGTACACGCCACCCGTCACCGTCAGATCGCCGCCGCCGATCTTCCACACCCGCGATCCACGGAAGTCGTTGACGAAATAGTTGGCTTTCGGGCTGCCCAGCGTGTTGAAGGCGGTAAAGGCCGCCAACCCGTTCCCGTTCAGGCTCGCCGGATTGGTGATCGCCTGGCCCGCATTGGGCCCGCTGGCATAGGAGAATGTCGCACCGGGCCCACCGAACATGGCGGCCAACGCACCGGCCGACGTGACGATGAGGGGCTGGGAGCCACCGATGGCGTTGGAGATGTCGCTGTATCGCGTCCGGTTTACGAAAGTCCAAGACGCGATGTCGAACTTCGCTTCCATACCCAAAGACTTAGACTTGGCACGCCAGGCTTGCGAAAGCGGGCTGCGGATGACCTTGGGGTCGATTCCCACACCCGAAACTATCGGCAGGTTCTTCGAGATGGTGTTGTTCACTCGCGGATCGAAATTGGCGATCGGCGTATAGGTAGGATCGGCATCGCTACCGGTGACGCGCATCGGCCCCGGCGTATAATAGGCCTGCCGATCGTCCAGCAGCTTCGCATAGACGCGGACATAGCCGTTGGCGAATTCACGCGTGACGTTCAGCTTGACCTGACCGCCGTGGAACGATCCGGCTCCTGGATCCCGCGTTCCCGCGCCGCTGCGATAATAGCCGCCAATGTGAAAGCGCAGGTTGCTCGAAAGGCGACCGCCATATTCGAAATCGCCGCGGGTGATGTCATAATCGACCAGCCCGGTGCTGAGCTGGATCGAGCCCCCTTCCTCCTCCCCGGTCTTCGAGATGAAGTTGATCACACCGCCCGGCGAGTTGGACGCGAACGTGGACGCCGACCCGCCGCGGATCGATTCGATTCGGGCGAGGTTGAGGTCCGGCCGGACGAGCATGTCGTTCGTCAAGTTCGACAGATCGCCGAATTCGAGGACGGGCAAGCCGTCTTCCTGGAATTGCAGCCATTTGGAGCCGGTGCCCGCGAGCGGCAAGCCGCGGATCGTGTAATTGGCATAGCCGCCATTTCCCACGTCCTCGACGCGGATGCCGGGAACCGTGCGCAATATTTCGCCGAGCGAGCGGGCACCGATTTGCTCGATGCGGTCTTCGCCGATCGCGCTGGTCGAGATGGCGCTGTCCAGCAGATCGCGGCCCTTGGCGACCCCCGTGGAGAACACTGCCTTGTTCGGCTTGGTGGCAGGCGTCGTCTGCTGGTCGCCGGCATCTGCATGTGTAGCGCCGCCGACGGGCGTTGAACCGTCCGGCCCGGCGAAGGCGGGTCCGGCGAAAACGAGGCACGCAATCGAAGTCATGAGCGCGATTTTCATCGGCATCCTCCCTACAAAAATATGCATTTGCGCTATTGTAGAGATGCTTTGCGTAGCTCGACTTTCCAAATTCTGCTTTTGACCTTCCGGAAAAATACTGATTAGTGCATCTCCGGTGGTGCCGCGTTAAGAACGATCATTCAGGCCAAAATTGCGGAAACCGTTCCTTCAGAAGATTTTGTGACGACTGGCTTAGACTTTTCCGGACACCCGGCGGCGGCTGCACGGACGCCCATTGCAATTGCCCGGTTGCCGGTTAGCATCTGCAGCATGACCAAGCGCCTCCTGCTCGCGGCAGCTGCCGCCTTCGCCCTGCCCTTTCCCGCTCTCGCGCAGACTGCCGCCCAGGTGGCGAGCGTGCGCGATGCCGCGATGCGGGATGAGGTGGCCTGGAATGTCGTGGAAGGCCTCACCACCGAAGTCGGCCAGCGCCTCGCCGCCACCGAGGCGGAGGCGCGTGCGCGTGCATGGGCCGTCAAGACGCTGACCGCGCTGGGTTTCAAGAACGTGCATATCGAGACCTATCGCATGCCGGTGTGGGTGCGCGGCGCCGAGACCGCCGAAGTACTGGGCAGCGCGGCCCAGAAGCTTGCCATCGCGGCACTGGGCTATTCCGGTTCCACCGGCGTGCAGCCGCTGGAAGCCGAGATCGCCTATTTCCCCTCCCTCGCCGATCTCCAGGCGGCGCCCACCGGCAGCCTCAAGGGCAAGATCGCCTTCATCGATCACGCGATGGTGCCGACCCAGGATGGCTCGCAATATGGCTATTACGGCGCCGTTCGCCGCGCCGGGCCGAGCATCGCTGCCACCAAAGGCGCAGCGGCAGTGCTGATCCGTTCGATCGGCACCGATCATCACCGTAATCCACACACCGGCGTCACCACCTGGGCCCAAGGCGTCTCGCCGATCCCAGCGGCGGCGCTTTCCGTTCCCGATGCCGAACAGCTGGTAAGACTGGTGAAGCGCGGTCCGGTGAAGCTGCGTCTCGCCATCACCCCCCAGTTCAAGGGCGAAGCGGAGTCAGGCAATGTGATTGCCGACATTCCCGGCAGCGATCCCAACGCGGGCATTATCGTCGTGGGCGGCCATCTCGACAGCTGGGACCTCGGCACCGGCGCGATCGATGACGGTGCCGGCGTCGCGATCACCACTGCCGCGGCACTCCATGCCGCCAAGCTCGGCCAGCCGCGGCGCACGATACGCGTCGTCTGGTTCGGTGCGGAGGAAGTCGGCGGCTTCGGCGGCGAGGCCTATGCCAAGGCCCATGCCGGCGAGCGGCATGTGCTGGCGATGGAATCGGATTTCGGCGCCGATCGCGTATGGAAGTTCGAAACCAACCTTCCGTCCGGCGCCAAGGGCATCGCGGACCGGCTGGAAACCGCGCTCTACCCGATCGGTATCGAACGCGGCCGCGAAGCCGCACATGGCGGCACCGATGTCGAACCGATCCTCCGCGGCGGCGTCGGCACGATCGGCATGGCGCAGTCCGGGATCCGCTATTTCGATCTGCACCACACGCCCGACGATACGCTCGACAAGATCGACCCCGAGCAATTGCGGCAGAATGTCGCCGCCTGGGCGGCGATGCTCGCCATCACCGCGAACGCGCCGGAAGATATCGGGCCGGTCAGCGCCGAGCACTGATCGTCGGGAGGCGCGGGTCCCCCATGCCCGCGCCCTTCGAGACGAGATCTGCGTTCCTGCACCGGGCGCCCGCCCCCGCCGAAATGGGGCGAAATCATGGCAATAACGCCCGGCGCGAACACATTTCCAATTGACGGGTTGGCTGGCACAGCCCATGCATCTCGCTGGATGGCCGATTGGGCCGCAAGCGAAACGATTGAAGAGATGGGAGCACCCCGATGACGAAGCTTCGCCTGATGGCCGCGGCAGTCGCGCTGATGCCGCTCGCAGCGTGCGGCGCCGGCGAGAGCAATGTGGCGGATAGCTCGAACTATTCGCCTGAGGCCAACGCCATGATCTATCAGGACGAAGCGGACAACGCCGCCAACGCGCAGGCCGATGCGCTGATCGGGAACGCAACCGACAGCGCGGGCGACGACGTGGCGGCGGGCAACGGCAACTGATCCCGCAGCAGTCGGTACCACCGGCAGACGAAAGGGCGCGTCCTGCGGGAGGCGCCCTTTTTCGTTTGCGTGCCCCCATCGGCACGCGGCGCGCGGTTCAATAGCCGGCTTCGATCGCCATCCGCACGGCATCAGCCGCAGTGCGCACGCCAAGTGCCCGGAACATCGCCGCCCGGTGCATCTTGATGGTCCGTTCCGTCAGGCCGAGGTCATAGGCGATCTGCTTGTTGAGCTTCCCGGCCGCCATGGCGATCAGCACGGCGCGCTGGCGCGGCGAAAGCCCGTCGATCTTGTCGCGCGCGATGGTCGCGCGATGGGCTGTACCCTCGGCCGGCCCCTCCACTTCCATCTGCGAACCGAGGAAGTATTCGAGTTCGCCGTCCTCGCCGAAAATCGGTGCGACCAGCACGGCGTTGCGGAACGGGGTCCCGTTCTTCTTGTAGTTCAGGATCTCGACCATGACCGGGCGCTTCTCCCGCACGCCCGCGCTCAAGGCATCGCTCAGCCAGGGTTCGGTCTTGTCGCCGGAAAGGAACCGGCAGTTCCGGCCGATGATTTCCTCCCGACGATAGCCGGTTAGCGCAATGAAGGCCTCATTGCAGTCGATAATGGGATTGTCCGGTAGCCTCGGGTCACTGAGCACCGCGGCAACGGCGCTGCCTGCGATCATATCCGTAAGGGGCATTGCTCCGCCTTCTGCATCTATAGGGTAGCGCAAACGCGCATACCCTTTTGTCCATGTTCCGGGTTTCCGCCCGGTTCCTCATCAGGAGGACGCTCGATGCCGGCTTCCCAGACAACCGCCGGTGTAACAAAAGGTAGGCCCAATGAACTTCTTCTGCAACGATTTAGAAGGGGCCGAACTTGATCAAGGCGCCGAATTGGTGCCGGACGAGGTGCAGGAAGCCGTGCGAACGTTGCTACGCTGGGTCGGCGAAAATCCGGAGCGCGAGGGGCTACGCGATACGCCGCGGCGCTATGCCAAAGCCTGGCTGGAATATTGCCAGGGATATGAAGAGGATCCGGGTGCGCACCTGGCCCGTACCTTTGAAGAAGTGGCGGGCTATGACGAGATCGTCTTGCTGAAGGACATTCCGTTCCACTCGCATTGCGAGCACCATTTGGCCCCGATCACCGGCAAGGCATCGATCGCCTATCTGCCGAAGAACCGGGTGGTCGGCATATCGAAGCTGGCGCGGGTGCTGCACGGCTATGCACGGCGCCTGCAGATCCAGGAACGACTGACGGCGGAAGTGGCTCAGGCAATCTGGGATCATCTCCAGCCGGCCGGCGTGGCCGTGGTGATCGAGGCGCAACATGGTTGCATGACCGGACGTGGCGTGAAGACGCCGGGCGTCGGCATGGTCACCAGCCGCCTGCGCGGCTGCTTCCTGGACGACAAGAGCAGTCGCGCGGAGATACTCTCCCTCATGGGTTACTGAGCGAGCGCGCGGCGATGGACATCGTGATCCTTGGTGCCGGCGTCGCCGGTCTGGCCTGCGCGGATGCACTGCACTCCGCGGGCCATCAGGTGACCTTGTTCGACAAGGCGCGCGGTCCGGGTGGGCGCATGTCCACCCGCCGCGTCGAGCTCGACGGCGATAAATTGCAGTTCGATCACGGCGCGCAGTATTTCACGGTGCGGGATGAACGGTTTCGACGGCAGGTCAGCGCCTGGCACGCGCTCGGCGTCGCCAGCCCCTGGCATGCCGCAGGCGAAGATGCCTGGGTGGGAACGCCGGCGATGAATGCCCCGGTCCGGCATATGGCCTCGGCCCATCATGTGCATTTCGGGCATCATGCCATGGCGCTTTCCAGGAGCGCGCAGGGGTGGCGCGTGCGCCTGCAGGAAAGCGAGCACGGACCATATGATGCGGCGATCGTGGCGCTGCCGGCGGAACAGGCTGCTGCCTTTCTCGGCGCACATGATCTTCGCATGGCCGCCCATGCCATGGCAGCGCGATCCCAGCCATGCTGGACGGCGATGATCGCTTTTGACGATCGCCTGCCGGTGGCGGCGGATTGCATCCGTCAACAGGGCATTATCGGCTGGGCGGCGCGGGATGGTGCCAAGCCCGGTCGTGATGGGAGCGAAGCCTGGGTGGTGCAGGCGCATGGTTCGTGGTCGGCCCTGCATCTGGAAGATGCCGGCGATGCGGTGGGCGAGGCACTGCTCCAGGCGTTGCTCTCGCACGCGGAAGGCCCCTTGCCGTCGATCCGCTACATTGCCACCCACCGCTGGCGCTTTGCGATGACTCCGGGCACGGATACCGGTGCCTTGTGGAACGAACAGTTGCGGCTCGGCGCGTGCGGCGATTGGCTGCAAGGGCCACGCGTGGAGCTTGCCTGGCTGTCCGGCCATCGGCTCGGCGCGATGATCGGTACCGCCGCAGCCGCTGCCTGAGCCGGGCTTTGCGGGCCCGTTGTTGAGGATTGCGTGCCGATGGCAGATCAGAATGTGCTCACGGTCTGGTATGATGGTGGGTGTCCGCTCTGCACGCGCGAGATTGCGTTGATGCGCCGTCTCGACACGCGGCACCGATTGCGCTTCGTCGATGTCGGGGACGAGCGGAGCCGTTGCCCGATCGATCGCCGCGACCTCCTCGCCCGCTTCCATGTCAGCGATGCGCAGGGGCGGTTCCACAGTGGTGCTGCGGCGTTCGCGGCCATGTGGCGCGCGATCCCCCTTTTGCGGCCACTCGGGCTCGCGGCCCGACTGCCGGGGATGCTCTGGCTGCTCGAACGGCTCTATCGTGGCTTCCTACGCGTTCGGCCAAGATTGCAGCGATGGCTGCGGGAAGGAAATCGACATGGCCGATGATCGAACGGGCGAACCGCGCGCGCGCGCGGTACCCAAGAGCCGGCTTTCGCGCCTTGGCGTGATGGGGCGGTTGGCAGGCAGCGTCGCCGGCAATGTGCTCGCGGAAGGTGCGAAGCGGATCGTCGCAGGCGAGCGACCGCAATTGCGCGATCTGGTGCTGACGCCCGGCAATGCCGCACGCGCGGCGGAGCAGCTTTCGCAGCTTCGCGGTGCCGCGATGAAGCTCGGCCAGATGATCTCGCTCGATGCGGGGGACGTGCTGCCGGAGGAGCTGACGCAGATCCTGGCCCGGCTGCGCGACCGTGCGCATCACATGCCCCCGGCCCAGCTCCAGCAGGTGCTCGCGCGCGAATGGGGCGGCGACTGGCGGCGGCGCTTCGCGCTGTTCGAAGCCCAGCCGATCGCGGCGGCATCGATCGGCCAGGTCCACCGGGCCCGCCTGCCGGACGGCCGGACGGTGGCGATCAAGGTGCAATATCCCGGCGTCCGCCAGAGCATCGATGCGGATGTGGACAATGTCGCGGCCCTGCTTCGTCTTTCGGGTCTGTTGCCGAAGGGGCTCGATATCGCGCCGCTGCTCGCGGAGGCGAAGCGCCAGTTGCACGACGAGGCCGATTATAGGCGCGAAGCGGCGATGATGACGCGCTACGCTGATCACTTGGCCGGGGACGACCGCTATCTGGTCCCGCGTCCGATCGCGGAATTCTCGACCGAGAATGTCCTGGCGATGGACTATATCGCGGCCCGGCCGATCGAAGTGCTGGAGCCCGAGCCCCAGGAAATCCGCGATCGCGTGACGACGGCACTAATCGATCTGGTGCTGCGCGAACTGTTCGAATTCGCCTTCATCCAGACCGATCCCAACTTCGCCAATTATCGCTATCAGCCCGAAACGGGCCGGCTGGTACTGCTCGATTTCGGCGCCGCGATGCCGGTTCCACCATCCTTGTCCGTGGGATACCGCCTTCTCTTGCGTTCTGGTCTTAATGCGGACAGGGCCGGCGTCCGCGCGGCGGCGCTGGATCTGGGGTTCTTCAGTCCGGCAGCCCTCGCCCGTCACCCCCAAGCGATCGCTCGGATGATCGGGCTGATCCTCGCGCAGACGGACCGGGCCGCGGACTTCGACTTCGCCGATCGCGGTTTCCTCCAGGCGGTTCGCGGCGAGGGCATGACGATGGTGGAGGACCGCGCGATTTGGCATATCCCGCCCGCGGACACCTTGTTCGTGCAGCGCAAGGTCAGCGGCATGGCGCTGCTCGCGGCGCGGCTGCGGGCACGGGTAAAGCTGCGTGCGCTCGTCGCCGAAAGGCTTGGCCTTTAGTAGGGGATCCGGGTGCCGTCCCAGGCGAAGAACCCACCCGAATCCTCCGGAGTCAGCCGCTCCAATACGCGGCGCAGCTGACGGGCGCTGGTTTCGCTAGAGAACAGCCGTTCGGCGGGGACCCCGCGCTGGAAGGGGGCGGACAGGTCGGTTTTGACGGTGCCGGGGTGCAGCCCCGCGACGATCGCGTGCGGATGCGTTCGGCGCAGTTCGACCGCCAGGGTGGCCAGCAGCATGTTCAATGCCGCCTTGGACGCGCGATAGCTGTGCCAGCCGCCCAACCGGTTATCGGCGATGGAGCCGACGCGGGCGGAAAGCGCTGCGAAGACCGCACGCCGATCGCGCGCCAGCAGCGGCAAGAAATGGCGAGCGATCAGCGCCGGGCCGATCGTGTTCACCTGAAACATCTCCGCCATCGCGGCCGCATCAAGCGCGCGGTAGCTCTTTTCCGGCATCGGCCCGCCCGGCCGGTGCAACATCCCCGTCGCGACGAGCACCAGGTCGAGGGCGCCATCCTCCCCCACGCGCTGCGCCGCTGCGGCGATACTGGCCGCATCGGCAAGGTCGAACGCGAACGGCACGATCCCCGGCAGGTCCTGGACCGCCCCGCGCCGACTGCCGGCATAGATTTGCTCGACCGACGGATCGGCAGCCAGCTGCGCCACCAGCGCTGCACCGATTCCCCCGGAGGCGCCAAGCACCACCACACGCTGCCCCATCCACCCAGCCTCCTTCGCCGCGCCGACTTCTCTCGGCGCACGGGGGCTGCCCGGCAAGCTGTCCCGGCGGACGGTTGCGCCGTCCGGACGCAACAACTCGGCTCATCCGGTGCGCAGTTGCGGCGCGCTGCCCTTTTTGCGCCGGAAATCTTTGTCTAGGGCAAGGATATGCGCGCCCTGCTTCTCGCCCTCCCCCTGCTGCTCGCCAATACCGACGATCCCACGATCCCGGCATCGATCAAGGCGATGCTCGATGCTGCGATGAGCACCGGCAACGAAGCGGACGTGTCGGTGATCGTCAAATATGCGCGCGTTGCCGATCCGGCGAGCGCTCCACTGGTCGCCCGCATCGCCAGCGACTGGCGCAGCAAACGCCGCGAAGTCGCGCAACAGGCCTTGCGCGAAGCCACCTTCCTCGATCTTGTGAAGGGCCATATCGAGCTTGGCGGCTACGTGACTACCGGCAACTCGCAGAATATCGGCGTGACCGCCGTTGCCGAGGTGAAGCGCGAAGGCATCGAATGGCGCCACAAGGTGCGCGCACAGGCCGATTATCAGGAAAGCCTGGGGCTCACCACGCGCGAGCGCTATCTCTTCGCCTATGAGCCGAACTGGAAGTTCGACAGCCGCGCCTATCTCTACGGTGCCGCGCAATATGAAAGCGATCGCTTCTCCGGCTTCAGCGATCGTATCTCACTGTCCAGCGGTGCCGGCTATTCGGCGATCAAATCCTCGGCGATCCGGCTCGATCTCGAACTCGGCCCGGCCTATCGGTACACACGCTTCATCGGCGCGCCGACCGAAAACAACATCGCCGCCCGCGGATCGCTCGATCTCGGCTGGAAGCTCTCGCGCGGGATGACGATCACCCAGACGGCATCGGCCTATCTGGAAAAGGACAACAGCACCGTTTCCACCAAATCGGCGCTGCTCGCCCGCCTGATCGGCCCGCTTTCGGCGCAGTTCAGCTACACCGTCCAGTATGAAAGCGCGCCGCCGCTCGGCCGATTGAGCACCGATACCACCAGCCGGGCTGCGCTCGTCGTCGATTTCTGAGAGTTTATGGTCGGGGGTGTTCAGGTTCCCGCTTCCGGGCTACCACCGCCCGCATGAACGAGCTTTCCGCGATCGAACGGGCAGCCATCGAGAGGGCGCAGGCAGCGCCGATGCTTGCCAGAACCGAGGCCTGGGCCGCGATCAACAGCGGCACCCGCAATCTTGCCGGCCTGCAGCGCATGGCGGAAGCGCTGGCCGAGGCCTTCTCCGCACTGCCGGGCGCGTTGGCGCTGGTGCCGCCCGAGCCGGTTGAAACCGTAACTCCCGATGGGGGTGTGCAGCCGCTGGCCCATGGTGAGCATCTCCATCTCGTCGTACGGCCGGAAGCGCCAATCCAGATGCTGTTCACCGGCCATATGGATACGGTGTTCGGTGCCGATCACGTGTTCCAGCATGGCCAATGGCGGACGGACGGCACGCTCAATGCACCCGGTGCCGCTGATATGAAGGGCGGGTTGGCGCTGCTGCTCGCCGCGCTGGAAGCTGTCGAGCAAAGCCCGCTCGCTGCCCGGTTCGGCTATGTCGTGCTGATCAATTCGGACGAGGAGACCGGCTCGCTCTCGTCCCGGCGCCTGATCGCCGAGGCTGCTCGGGGCAAGATGGCGGCGCTCACCTATGAACCCGCCTTGCCTGACGGCACGCTGGCCGGCGCGCGCGGCGGGACCGGCAATTTCTCGCTGGTGGTGTGCGGCCGCAGCGCCCATGCTGGCCGCAACCCCGAAGACGGTCGCAACGCCCTGGTTGCGGCGGCAGCCCTGGCCGTGCGCCTGGCCGACGCCCGCGCGCCCGGCCTCAGCGTCAACCCCGCGCGGATCGATGGCGGCGGCCCCAATAATGTCGTCCCCGATCTGGCCGTCCTGCGCGTCAACTTTCGCCCAAGCGATGCAGCCGCGATCGCCCGGGCCCAAGCGGCAATCGAAGCCGCAATCACCGATATTTCCTCGCGGTACGAGGTTCGGATCACATTGCATGGCAGCTTCAATCGGCCACCCAAGCCGATCGATGCGGGGGCCGACCGCCTGTTCGGCCTGGTCCGGCAGGCCGGCGCCGATCTCGGCATTCCAATCGCCTGGAAAGCCACGGGCGGCGTTTGCGATGGCAACAATATCGCGGCGTGCGGCGTGCCCGTGGTCGACACGATGGGCGTACGCGGCGGCGCGATCCATTCCGCCGACGAATTCCTGATCCCCGAAAGCCTGCCCGAACGCGCCGCGCTCTCCGCCCTCACCATCCTGCGTCTTATCCAACGGGGCCATCCATGACCTTCCGCATTCGCGTCGCGCGCGATGAAGATCTTCAGCATCTATATGAGATGGCAAA
Source organism: Sphingomonas pokkalii (assembly GCF_003096275.1). Classification (GTDB taxonomy): domain Bacteria; phylum Pseudomonadota; class Alphaproteobacteria; order Sphingomonadales; family Sphingomonadaceae; genus Sphingomonas; species Sphingomonas pokkalii. Next base: position 1,697,326 of record NZ_QENQ01000001.1, on the reverse strand, counting down.
GCTAACTGGCGGAGGTTTCACTAATCTTCCGCCGGACAAGCCCGCCCTTCGCGCCAAGCTAGAGCGCAGCCACGCGGCCCTGGCTCGCGATGACCACGCCCAAGCGGACGACCTGTTCGTATTGATCCTCGAGAATATCGAAACCGGCGATGTCCGCGGCACCTGCCAGATCTTCACCCGCGTCGGGCAGCAATGGCCGTTCTACAGCTATCGGATCGGCACGGTCACCAAGCACAGCCAGGAACTGAAGCGCACCTTTCGCGCCGAAATCCTCAGCCTGGTGAACGATCTGGAAGGCTGCACCGAAGTCGGCGGGCTATTCCTGCATCCCGGCGAGCGCGCCGGCGGGCTTGGCCTGCTGCTTGCCCGCAGCCGATATCTATTCATCGCCCAGCACCGGGCGCGCTTTGCCGATCGCATTCTGGCCGAGTTGCGCGGCGTGATCGACGAAGCCGGCGGATCCCCCTTCTGGGACGGTGTGGCCGGGCGCTTCTTCGGAATGAACTTCCAGCAGGCGGACGAATTCAACGCCACCCATGGCAACCAGTTCATCGCCGATCTCATGCCCAAGCATCCAGTCTATACCGCGATGCTGTCGGAAAGCGCCCGTTCGGTGATCGGCCTGCCGCATCCCTCCGGCCGCGCAGCCATGCGAATGCTGGAAAACGAAGGGTTTGCATTTGAGAATTACATCGACATCTTCGATGGTGGCCCCACCATGACGGCCCGCACCGATCAGGTGAAGACCATTCGGGACGCGCGCCGGGCCACGATCGTCGCGATCGATCCCGCGGGCGAGCCGGCGCTGGCCGCAACCGGCCGCCTCGCCGGATTCCACGCCGCGCTGGCGCAGGTCCGCGAGGTGCAGGACGGCGTAACGATCGATCCCGCCGCCGCCGAAGCGCTTGGGGTCGCCCCCGGCGACGCAATTGTCTGGATCGAACGCTGATGCGTACAGAAATCAATTTCGACGGGATTGTCGGCCCCAGCCACAACTATGCCGGGCTCAGCCCCGGCAATCTCGCGGCGACGCGCAATCGCGGGCAGCGGTCGCATCCCCGCGCCGCGGCGTTGCAGGGCATTGCGAAGATGCGGGCGAACCTCGCCCTCGGCCTGCCGCAGGGCATCCTTCTGCCGCACGCGCGCCCGGATCATGCCTGGCTCGCCCAGCTCGGGCTCAGCTATGCGCACGCCCCGCCGCACAGCCAGGCACAGGCGCTTTCCGCCTCGCCGATGTGGGCAGCCAATGCCGCCACCGTTTCGCCTGCGCCGGATACGGCGGACAGGCGCTGCCACCTGACGGTCGCCAATCTCGCCACGCTGCCGCATCGCAGCCATGAATGGCCCGAAACGCTCGCCCAGCTCCGCCTCGCCTTCGCCGACCCCGCCTTTGTGGTCCATCCGCCGGTGCCGGCGCCGTTCGGAGACGAGGGCGCGGCGAACCATATGCGGCTGGCGCCGGCGCACGATGCGCAGGGCGTGGAGGTTTTCGTCTATGGGATCGCCGGCGGCCCCTTCCCCGCGCGCCAACACCCCGATGCCAGCGCCGCCATCGCCCGGCGTCATCTGCTCGATCCCGATCGCACGCTGTTCGTCCAGCAATCCGAAGAAGCGATCGCCGCTGGCGCGTTTCACAACGATGTCGTTGCCGTCGCCAATGGTCGCGTGCTGTTCGCGCATGAAAAGGCCTTCGCCGACAAGCATCACTTTTACGAGCAACTGCATCGCGCGCTGCCGGAGGTCGAAATCGTCGAAGTGCCCGATGCCGAGGTCAGCCTCGCCGATGCCATTTCCTCCTATCTGTTCAACGCTCAGCTCGTCGCCCTGCCGAGCGGTGCCACCGCATTGATCGTGCCGAGCGAGGCGCGTGATACGCCCAGCGTCTGGAACTGGCTGCAGGCGCATCTCGCCGGCAACGGCCCGATCCGGCAGGTGGAAGTGGTGGATGTGCGCGAATCCATGGCGAATGGCGGCGGGCCGGCGTGCCTGCGACTGCGCGTCGTCGCGGATCCTGCGACCGTCGATCCGCGGTTCCTGGTCGATGCCGCGCGCCTCGATCGGATCGCCGCGGTGATCGAAACCCACTGGCCCGAAGCAATCGATCCGACGCAGCTCGCGGAGCCCGCCCTGCTCGACCGGATCGAATCGGCGCGCCGGGCACTGCTCGATGTGCTGGGGATTGTCGAATTACGAGACAGGTGAGCCAGCCTATCAGATTGTTTGCGGGCCGGCATATTTGGTACCGCAGCGGCCATGGTCCACCGCATTGGACGGCTGTTCGTCATCAAATCGAAGTTCGAAGCATTCCTCGTGATCTTCGGCCTGGCGAACGGCGCGGCCGAACGGGGCGCCCAGTATCTTGCCCAATATCCGGGCATTCTGGGCAAGATCCTCTTCGCGGCCTGCGCGGTCACGGTGCTGATGGCGGGCGGCTGCATCCTCGACCGCCTCGATCCGGCGGATTGAACGCCGCCCACGGGACCAGAAACACAAACCCCCGCCGAGCGAGGCTCTGGCGGGGGTAATGGCGCGCCCGGAACGATTCGAACGTCCGACCCTCAGATTCGTAGTCTGATGCTCTATCCAGCTGAGCTACGGGCGCCTGGTGGAGGCGAGCCTTTATCGGCGCTCGACGCAGAGTGCAACCCCGTTGCGCCAAGTTTTCCACGGGCATATGGCGGAGGAATGCGATCGCTTCTCCCCCTTGCGGTATCCGCAGCGCTGCTGGCCGGCTGTGCGCACACCAGCACCCGCTATCCTTCGCTGCTGCCGCGCGCGACGGAGAATGCCGATTTCAGCGAGCCGAAGCGGCCGGTGCCCCCGCCGGGCACGGATGCCGAACTCGATTCGCGCATCGCTGCGTTGGTCGAAGCGATCGACGCGGCAGATCGCGATTTCACCGCAGCGGCCCGGGATGCGGACGCGAAGATCGCCCGCGCGCGGGGTGCGGCGCCGGGCACTTCCGCCTGGCTCGATGCGCAGTCGGCGCTCAGCGCCCTCGATGGCCTCCATGCGCGGGCCAGCGTCGCGCTGGCGGATCTGGACAAGCTTGCCATCGATCGCGGGGCGGCCGGGCTGGCCCCCTATTCCGCACTCGACACCGCGATAACCCGCGCAGGCGCACGCGTCGCCGCACAGGAAGATCGGGCCCGCACGCTCGAAGCGGCGCTGAAAGCCGGCTAGTCGGCCCACGCCTCCGCAGGGTGGAACAGCCGCAACGCGCGTACCACCGAGGCATAGTCGTCGCTCCAGCCAGCACGATCCGCAGGCATCGTCAGGCGGCGCCAATGCGGGTTCCGCGCATCCAGCGCGGCGAGGGTCTCGGGACTGCGGCTCAGCGCGATCCAGTCGGAGGTAGCGCCCTCCTCTTCCCGTTCCTTCCGGCTGGGTGCGTGGACCATCCGAATGCCCTGCCATCCGCTTGCGGCAGCCGCGCCGGCAACGACGGGTCCGAGTGCCAGGAAGCGATTGGAAATGTGGACGAGCAGCAGTCCCTTCGGCGCAACGACGCGGCCATAGCCGGCAAAGGCCTCACGCGTCAGCAGGTGGATCGGCACCGCGTCCGAGGAAAAAGCGTCCAGGACCAGCAGATCGAAGCTCGCCGGCGCGCTTTCCGCCAGCCGCAGGCGCGCATCCCCCAGCGTAATCGGGACGTTGGGCGTACAGTGCCGCAGGAAGGTGAATGCGCCGCTGTCGCGGGCGATGCGGACGACCGTCGGATCGATTTCGAAGAAGCGCCAGTGCTGACCGGGACGCGCGTAGCAGGCAAGCGTGCCGGTTCCCAGGCCGACCACGCCGATCCGCGCTGCTGCGCCGAACAGCATCGGGCTCGCCTGCAATGCGGCCCCCACCCCGGAACCCGCCTGATAATAGGTGGTTGGACGCAGCGCCCGCGCCCCCTTCAGCTGGATGCCGTGCAGGGTCGTACCATGGGCAAGCCGCCGCGCGTCAGGACCGTCGCTAACCGTATAGATGCCGAAATAGCTGCGGGTGCGGTCGCCTTGCAGCGATGTCTTGATCGCATCCTGCCCGCCGAACAGGTACAGGCCCGCCGCGAGCGCGATCAGATACGGTGGCCGCCAGCCGATTGCGAGCAGGCCCAGTAGAGCGACCAGCACAAAGGCAAATTGGGTGTGCATCGCTCCCAACCAGTCCGGATCGCTGCCCGCGCGGACCAGCACTGCCACCGCCATGCAGAAGGCGAGCAGCAGCACCCGGCGGCCGCGGCTGCGCCAGATCGCGCCGAAGGGAGCGAATAGCGGCAACTGCGGCACCAGCGCGCCGGCCGCGAGGATCAGCAGCGGATACTCATAGGTCCAGTCGAAGAGCAGCGGCGCGAGTAACCCGGCGAAAACGCCCCCCAGCATCCCGCCCAACGCCAAGACCAGGTAGAAGCCGGTCAACCGGTCCGGTGCAGGCCGCAGGGCATAGAGCCGGGCATGGCACGCGACGCACACCGCGAACAGCAGGAACAGGCCGATCAGCGCGTTGACATAGGCGAGTTGGTGATTGCCCGCGATCATCGTGGCGCCGAACATCAGCAGCAGCACCGGCATCAGTTTCGCGGATAATTCCGCGATCAGCGCGGATTCGCGAAACGCCACCGTGAAGCTCAGCAAATAAATGCCTAAGGGCAATACCCACACCAAGGGCCCCGCGACGATATCGGTCGTGAGAAACGTCGTCGTAGCGAGCATGAGGCCCGACGGCACCAGCGCGAGCAGCATCCAGCGAATGCAGACCGTCCCCGAAGGTGCGGGGCTGATATGTTCAAGCGCCACCGCCGCGCCCGTGCGCGGCAACCGCGTCCCGCAAACCGCGACGAGCAGGAGCAGCAGACAATATCCGGCGCTCCACAGCAGCCGTTGATCGCCCAGCGTCAGCAGGGGTTCGACAAGCAGCGGATAGGCGATGAGGCCGGCAAAGCTGCCGATATTCGATGCGGCGTATAGCGCATATGGATCGCGCCCGTGCGTCGAAAGGCTGAACCAGCGCTGGAGCAGCGGCGCCTGGGCGGAGACCGCCAGGAACAACGGCCCGATGGAGGCGACCAGCAGCCAGGGAACCCATAGCGCCGGCTCGGCACCGGCAGGCAGGGAAAACCGCGCCAGGCCGATCGGCAGCCAGCCGGCGGCAATGGCCAGCAGTGCCAAATGGACGGCTGCCTGCCAACGCGCGGAAAGACGCCGAAGCAGGTGCGCATAGGCGTAGCCGGCCAGCAGCAAGCCCTGGTAGACGAGCATTGCCGAGTTCCACACGGCAGGCGCCCCGCCCAGCCGCGGTAATGCCATCCGCGCGATCAGCGGCTGGACCAGAAACAGCAGGAACGAGCCAAGAAGAATCGCGGTGACGAACAGCGCCGGCGTAAGTCGCGCGACGACCGCCATGCGCGGTTCGCGCTCGCCTTCCCTCACGGGCGAACGATGCGGTAGGCGGTGCTTTCGCGCCATCGGCTGTCGAATGGAAAACCCGGATGGTCGAAATCGGTGAACCACGTCATGCCGAGCCGCCCCATCAATTTGCGACTGGACTGGTTCGTTGCGGCGGTGATCGCCACAATATGCGCGGCATCCCGGTTCGCCCATCCCCAATCGAGGCTGGCTCGGGCAGCCTCCTGCGCATAACCCTGCCCCCAATGGGCAGATGCGAACATCCACCCGATTTCGAGCTCTCCCTCGATCGGCGTACCGGGTGCCCCGGGTTTCAGCCCGCAAAACCCGATGACCACCGGTTCGTCTCGCAGCTCGACCACCCAAAACCCGAGACCATCGCTGTCGCGATAGCGCTGGTGCCGCGCGAGCGTCGCCTCGCTATGGGCAGGCGTCTTCACCGGGCCGAGATCGCGCATCACCACAGGATCGCTCCACAGCGCGTGAAGGGCGTCGAAATCCCCCGCTTCCGGCACCCGCAGCCGCAGCCGTGCCGTTTCGATCATGCCCCCAGCAGCCGCGCCGCCAACGGTGCATGATAGCTGAGGACGCCGGAGCAGCCTGCCCGTTTGAACGCCAGCAGCGTCTCCAGCACCAGCACCTCACGATCCCCCGCGCCTACCGCGGCAGCGGCCTCGATCATCGCGTATTCGCCCGAAACTTGATAGGCAAATACAGGAACTTCGAAAGCATTTTTTACGCGAAGAATGATATCGAGATAGGGCAGCCCAGGCTTGACCATCACGCTATCGGCGCCCTCCGACAGGTCCAGCGAAACCTCGCGCAACGCTTCCTCGGCATTGGCGGGATCCATCTGATAGGTCTTTTTGTCGCCCTTCAACAGCCCACGGCTCCCCACCGCATCACGGAACGGGCCGTAGAAGCCGCTCGCATATTTGGCGGCATAGGCCATGATCTGCACGTTGCGATGGCCGGCCTCCTCCAACGCCTCGCGGATCTGGCCCACCCGGCCATCCATCATATCGCTCGGCGCAACGATATCCGCACCCGCCGCCGCCTGCACCAATGCCTGTTCGGTCAGCACGGCCGACGTCTCGTCGTTCAGCACATAACCGGCGGCATCGACGATCCCGTCATGGCCGTGACTGGTATAGGGATCGAGCGCAACGTCGGTCAGCACCCCGATCTCCGGCACGGCATCCTTGATCGCCCGGATTGCCCGGCACATCAGATTATCCGGGTTGGTCGCCTCCCGCCCATCTTCGGTGCGAAGTCCGGCCGGCGTGTTGGGGAACAATGCAAGGCAAGGAATGCCAAGGTCCCGAGCCTCGCGCGCGCGCGCGACGATCCCGTTCAGGCCCCAGCGCGAAACGCCTGGAAGTGCCGCGATCGGCTCCTCGTCCGTGCCTTCGGTGACGAACAAGGGCCAGATCAGATCGGCGGGCGTGATCACGGTTTCGGCGTGGAGACGCCGGCTCCAGGCGGAAGCCCGGGTGCGGCGCAGGCGAAGCGCGGGATATTGGCTCATGCGCGGTCAGATGCGCCTTGCGCCGACCGGTTGCAAGCGCCGAGCGCGGCTGCGCCCAATGTCAGGATCGAGGCGACGTGGCGCTCCGCCACTTCCAGTGCATCGGCGCCATAACCGCCGCCCAACGCGCTGGCGAACGGGACAGAGCGCCGTCGAAGCGTCTCTGCCATCCAATGATCGCGGGCCACCAGCCCGGCCTCGCTCAACGCAAGCCGGCCAAGCCGATCGCCGGCATAGGGGTCCACGCCCGCCTGATATAGAACGATCTCCGGGTCGAAGCTCGCCAGCAGCGGCAGCAGCGTGCCCGCCAGGATGTCGAGATACTCCGCATCGCCGGTGCCGTCGGGAAGCCCGACGTCGACGGTGGAACGCGCCTTGCGTACCGGGAAGTTCTTCTCCGCATGGATCGAATAGGTGGCGATGTCCGGCCGACCGGCGGTCAGGGCGGCGGTGCCGTCACCCTGATGGACATCGCAATCCACGATCAACACGCGGCGCGCATGGCCTTCTTCGACAAGGCGCACGGCAGCGACCGCCAGATCGTTGAATATGCAGAATCCGGCACCGGTTTCGGCAAGCGCGTGGTGGCTGCCCCCGGCACTGTTGCCGGCATAGCCATGGCGCTGGGCAAGCCGCGCTGCGAGAAAGGTTCCGCCGGGTACACGTTCGGCGCGGCGGGCGACGGCTTCGGTGACAGGGAAACCGATCCGTCGCGTCTTGTGCTGCGGCACCCGCACCTCGCGCACTTCCGCGACATAGTCGGGGTCGTGCACCGCCTCCAGCCAGGATTGCGGCATCGGATCCGGTTCGTGCCAGGTGATACGGCTCCCCGCCGCCAACAGCAGATCGCGGACAAGGCCATTCTTGTTCCACAAATAGGCGGAGCCCGCGGGCGCAGGCGCGACATAATCGGGGTGGTGGACGACAGGGATCACTGCAGCGATGTAGGATGCGCGACAAGGACGCGAAAGACACCCCTTCCGCGCGTGAGCACCAGCCGATAGGGAACGCCCATGACCGATATTGCTTCGCTCCCCTACCGCCCCTGTGCCGGCGTGATGCTGCTCAATCGAGAGGGCAAGGTGTTCGTTGGCCAGCGCCTCGATTCTGTCGTGGAAGCCTGGCAGATGCCGCAGGGCGGGATCGATCCCGGCGAGGAGCCGCTGGACGCCGCTTTCCGCGAACTGGGCGAAGAAACCGGCATCGCTCGGCACCACGCGGACCTGCTCGCGGAATCGCCCGGCGAACTATTCTACGACTTGCCAGAGGATCTGGTCGGCAAGATCTGGAAGGGAAAATGGCGCGGTCAGCGGCAGCGCTGGTTCCTCTTCCGTTTCCTTGGCGAAGATAACGACATCGACATCCAGACGGCCGAACCGGAGTTTCGCGCCTGGCGCTGGGTAGAGCCGAGCGCGCTTCCCGACCTGATCGTTCCGTTCAAGCGAGCCCTCTACACGGAAATTCTGGAGCTGTTCGCGGCGCACCTACGCTAGGGCGAGGCTAGCAGCTCATGGTGGGGCAACATCGTGTCATCGCGCTCTAAGTCCGATCACGCTCGCACCCGAAGCCGCATCACTGCAAACGACATTCCGGTAATCCCGGCCAGAACGATGCCGGAAGCGACGCCGCCAACCACGCCACGCGCTGCAATCTCCAGGGATCCCGGCGCGCTGCTCCCGACGGATGCGGCGAGGTAGATGCAAGGCAACGCGGCTCCCCATCCCAGGGCGCTCGCGAGGATCCACCAGAACGCGCGTCGGGCCGCGCCGTGTAGTACGACCGCTTGCGCGATCCCGAGCAGAATGCCGAGCGCAACACCGAAACCGGCCGAGGTGATGGCGGTTTCGAATGGGGTATGCGCCACCGGCACCAAGCTTTGCTGATCGAACGGCAAAAACACCGAATACCAGGCGGCGACCGCGAACAGCGCAACGGAGACGATCGTGGTCGCGATCACCCATAGCCGCGTATTCAGCGCCGGAAATTGCCGCTTCAACGCCCAGCTTTGCAGACTGCCCAGCACCAAACCCAGTGCCAATCCGCTAGCCGCCTTGCCAATGAACAGCAGCCAGTCCGCGGGACCACCCGCCGCACCGAGATCGACCCGATCGATGGTTACCCACCACAAAGCCGCCGAGGCAATGCCGAGCATTTCACCCGCGGCACATGCTTCGATCCAGCGCGTGAAACCGTCTTCTTCCTGCACCGGACCCACCCCCTCCGATATCCCGCGATTGCCCCAAGCGCCGCAAGGATTCGCTCCACGTTGCGCAGATCGCGGGTGGACGACAAGCCTAGATGCAACAGAAACGCAAGGCGTAAGCCCAATTCCGCCGCACCCAAACGGGACAGCGCGCAAAAAGCATCGTTAAACCAATTCCTTATTCGAATTCGAGGATGGCTGAATCCACGGTCAGGCTGTCGCCGGGCGCGAAGTTCGCGGCCTTGACCACCCCTGCCCGCTCTGCCCGCAGGATATTCTCCATCTTCATCGCCTCGATTACCGCGAGCGCCTGTCCCGCTTCCACCTTGTCCCCCGGCTGCACGTGCAGCCGCGTCAACAGGCCGGGCATCGGGGCGAGCAGGAAACGGGTCATGTCGGGCGGTACCTTCGCGATCATATGATCGCGATATTGCGCGACGTGCGGAGGCAGCACCTCCACCAGATGGGCGGCGCCGTGTGCCGTCAATTTCCAGCCACTGCGCATACGATCCACCGAGGTTGCGAACTCCACCCCGTCGATACGGGCGAAAAACTGTGGCTCGCCCAGGCGCCAATGACCGGAAACCTCCAGCGGCGGCGAGTCGCTCGACAGGTTGACCAGCAACCCGCTCTCGCAGCCATCGACGGTCACCTCGAAACGGTGCTCGCCGATCCGCACCGAACGCTCGGTGGAAAGCGCGACCGCACCGAGCTGGCCGGAGATTTCCGCGGCCCGTGCGGTGCGGGCGAGGTCGAGCACGACGGCGACCGCGGCGAGGCGGCGCACCAGTTGATCGTCGGCCGGCGCACCGTGGAAGCCTTCGGGATATTCCTCGGCGATGAAGCCGGTGGTCAGTTCGCCCGATCGGAAGCGCGGATGCTGCATGATCGCCGAGAGGAAATCGATATTGTGGCCGATGCCGTCGATCCGGAAACGATCGAGCGCGTGCACCTGCAGGTCCGCCGCTTCGTCGCGGGTCGGCCCCCAGGTGACCAGCTTGGCGATCATCGGATCGTAGAACATGCTGATCTCGGAGCCTTCGGTCACCCCGTCGTCGACGCGGATATAGCCCTGCCCCGCCTTCTCGGCAGCCGGCGGCCGGTACCGCACCAGCCGCCCGGTGCTCGGCAGGAAGCCGCGATAGGGATCCTCGGCATAGACGCGGTTCTCGATCGCCCAGCCGTTAAGCTTCACCTCGTCCTGGCCGAAGGCAAGCTTCTCGCCGGCGGCGACGCGGATCATCTGCTCGACCAGATCGAGCCCGGTGATCGCTTCTGTCACCGGATGCTCTACCTGGAGGCGGGTGTTCATCTCGAGGAAGTAGAAGCCTTGGCCCGTCTTGTCGGCGCCCGAGACGATCAGCTCGACCGTACCCGCGCTGTAATAGCCGACCGCCCGCGCCAAGGCGACCGCCTGCTCGCCCATGGCCTTGCGCATCTCCGGCGTGACGAAGGGTGACGGTGCCTCCTCGACGACCTTCTGGTGGCGGCGCTGGATCGAGCATTCGCGCTCGTTGAGGTAGACGATGTTGCCATGCTGGTCGCCCAGCACCTGGATCTCGATATGGCGCGGGCTCTCGATGAACTTCTCGATGAACACGCGGTCGTCCCCGAAGCTCGCCAGCCCCTCGCGCTTGGTCGCCTCGAAGCCTTCGCGAACGTCCTGCTCGCTATACGCCAGCCGCATGCCCTTGCCGCCGCCGCCGGCCGAGGCCTTCATCATCACCGGATAGCCGATCTCGCCGGCGATCCGCACCGCATGCTCGGTATCCTCGATCTCGCCGACGAAACCGGGGACGACGTTCACGCCGGCCTGCTTGGCGAGCTTCTTCGATTCGATCTTGTCGCCCATCGCCGCGATCGCGCCCGGCGGCGGGCCGACGAACGCGATCCCCGCCTCGGCACAGGCCTTGGCGAAGCTCTCGCGCTCGGAGAGGAAGCCATAGCCGGGGTGGATCGCATCGGCGCCGGTTTCCTTGGCGGCGAGCAGGATCAGGTCCGCGCGGAGATAGCTCTCCGCCGCCGGCGCGGGCCCGAGCCGCACCGCCTCGTCCGCCATCCGCACATGCGGCGCGCGGGCATCCGCATCCGAATAGACCGCGACCGTGGCGATGCCCATCTTCTTGGCCGTGCGCATCACCCGGCACGCGATTTCGCCACGGTTGGCGACGAGGATTTTCTTGAACATTAGTGCCTTTTCCACTCGCGAAGCATGAGAAAGCACCCGACGATCCAGGCGATCAGACCGCAAAGAGCTTTGATTTCTATTGAAGACTGAATTGCCCGGGCGCAGGCTTGGACGTCGCCAGATCGGTCAGCGCAATCAAACTCCGCCATGCCGTATACGTACCACTCGCCGAACAGCCACAACGCCAGCATGGCTGAGGCAACCAAGAAAATCGCCGTCAGTAGCTGGCGGCGCATGGTTACTCCGCCGCCTCCAGTTCCACCTTGCACTCCGCCGCCATCGGCGTGATGCCGAGGCGCGCGAACAGCGCCGCGTCCTTGTCGTCGCCGGCATTGCCTGCGGTCAGCAGCTTGTCGCCGGTGAAGATCGAATTGGCGCCTGCGAGGAAGCACAAGGCCTGGGTCGCGTCGCTCATGCTCTCGCGGCCGGCCGAGAGGCGGACCATCGAGCGCGGCATGGTGATGCGCGCCACCGCCACCGTGCGGACGAACTCGATATCGTCGATCTTCGCCAGCGGCGTGTCCGCCAGCATGTCGCCCAGCACCGTGCCCTTCACCGGCACCAGCGCGTTGACCGGCACGCTGCCCGGATGCACCGGCAGGGTCGCCAGTGCGTGGATGAAGCCCACCCGGTCGCCGCGCGTCTCGCCCATGCCGACGATGCCGCCGCAGCACACGTTGATGCCCGCCTCGCGGACATGCTCCAGCGTCTCCAGCCGCTCCTCGAAGCTGCGGGTGGTGATCACCTCGCCGTACCGCTCCGGCGATGTATCGATATTGTGATTGTAATAATCGAGCCCGGCATCGGCGAGCGTCTTGGCCTGCTCGTCGGTGAGCATGCCCAGCGTCATGCAGGTTTCCATGCCCATCGCGCGGACGCCCTTCACCATCTCGACGATGGCGGGCATGTCGCGGTCCTTGGGGTTGCGCCAGGCGGCGCCCATGCAGAAGCGGGTCGAGCCATGGTCCTTGGCCTGCGCCGCCGCCTGCAGCACCGCGCGGGGGTCCATCAGCTTGGTCGCCTTGAGGCCGGTCTCGGCATGCGCCGACTGGCTGCAATAGCCGCAATCCTCGGGGCAGCCGCCGGTCTTGATCGACAGCAGGGTCGAGCGCTGGACCTGGTTTGCCGGATGGTTGGCGCGGTGCACTTCGGCCGCGCGGAACACGAGCTCGGTGAACGGCAGGTCGAACAGCGCGGCGATCTCGTCGCGGGTCCAGTCGGTGCGGACGGGGGAGGATTCGAGGGTCAAGCAAGCAACTCCGGTGAACGGTTACGCCGCTCGGCATAGCGGGTGAGGGCCTCCGCGTAAAAGGGCGCAGCGCGGCGTTCGTGCTCGCCGCTGCTGATCCCCGCGACGGACTGGGCGACGCGGGCGACGGCCTCGCTGCTCAGGCGATCGAGCGGCTCGACATGGATGCCGATGGTGAACAGCACTGCCCCGCTTTGGGGCAGGCGGCGCAGCGTCTGGCGCTCGCAGCGGACGAACAGCGTCGCGCTGGCATTCTCTGCGGTAACATGCGCGAAGCGGACTTCGGGTTCGTCCTGCGGCAGGTATCGCCAGGCATCGCTCGCCACGACGAACCAGTTGGTACGACCGAAGATCGCGCCCGGCTGGAGCGTGGCGAAGAAATGATCGACGCCCGCGGCCAGCTGCTCGGCATAGCCATGGATCGGCGCATGGATGGGGGTAAGCGCGTGACCGAGCTTTTCGTGCAGGTGCCAGTCGGTCGGGAAGGCCAGCGCGGCGGCGGTGAGGCGGTACTGGCCGGAAGCGTCGGGCGTGAGGATGCACAGATCCTCCCACACGCCTGCAGCGGCGCTGCGGAGAGCGGCGGCGGCGCGAGCGGTCTTTCCCTCCAGACCGTCATCCCGGCGGAAGCCGGGATGACGGCTTTGAAGGTCGCGGTGTGAGAGCATCCCTGCGATCTCGTTCACAGCGGTCTCCGCCTCGGGCAACACCTGCACGCAATCCGGCACGTCCGCGAACACCGCTGCCCGCGCCGCCAGATCCGCCGCAGGCGTCAGCCATTCGGCCTCCGGTACCCGCACCAGCCCCATGCGCAGCGCTCCGCCGCCGCGAGCGCGCGGAATGAGCGCCTCGACGGAGAAGCCCAGACTCATTCGGCGGCCGCCTCGAGCGGCGGCATGTTGTGGCCGAGCAGGCGCAGCACATCCGCGGCGCATTCGACGACGTTCGAACCCGGCCCGTAGATGCCCTGCACGCCCGCCGCGCGCAGCATCTCGTAGTCCTGCGGCGGGATCACCCCGCCGGCGATGACCTTGATGTCGCCCCGCCCCGCTTCGCGCAGACCCCGAATCAGTTCCGGGATCAGCGTCTTGTGCCCGGCCGCAAGGCTGGACGCGCCGACGACATCGACGTCGCTGTCGAGCGCCAGCACCACGGTTTCCTCGGGCGTCTGGAACAACGGGCCGCTGACCACCTCGAACCCCATGTCCGAAAAGGCCGAGGCAATGACGTTGGCGCCGCGATCATGCCCGTCCTGCCCCATCTTGGCGACGAGCAGCCGCGGCTTGCGGCCGAGACGGCGCTCCACGGCCTCGACGCCCCGCAGGACTTCCGCCCAACGGCTGTCTTCCGCATAGGGTGCCGCATAGACGCCCTTCACCGGCGTCGGCTGCGTGGCGTAGCGGCCGAACACGTCTTCCATCGCCGCGCTGATTTCGCCCAGCGTCGCCCGCGCCCGCGCCGCGACCACGGCCAACGCCAGCAGATTGCCGCCCCCCTTCGCGCCCGCACGCAGCGCATCGAGCGCCGCCTGGCAGGCCACCTCGTCTCGCGATGCCTTCACCCGCTGGATGCGGGCGATCTGGCCCTCGCGCACGGCGGCATTGTCCACCTCGAGCGTTTCAAGCAGGTCCTCGCTCGCCAGCCGGTACTTGTTGACACCGACGATCACGTCCTCGCCGCGATCCACCCGCGCCTGACGGGCGGCCGCGGCTTCCTCGATCATCGCTTTGGGCCAGCCGGCGGCGACCGCCTTGGCCATGCCGCCCTCGGCTTCGACCCGCTCGATGATCTCCCAGGCCTTGTCGACCAGTTGCTGGGTCAGGCTCTCGACATAATAGCTGCCGCCCAGCGGATCGACGACCTTGGTCATCCCCGTCTCTTCCTGCAGCACGATCTGCGTGTTGCGGGCGATGCGGGCGGAGAAGTCGGTGGGCAGCGCGATCGCCTCGTCGAGCGCGTTGGTGTGGAGGCTCTGGGTGCCGCCGAGCATCGCCGCCATCGCCTCGATCGTCGTGCGGATGACGTTGTTGTACGGGTCCTGCTCGGTGAGCGACACGCCCGAGGTCTGGCAATGGGTGCGCAGCATCTTCGAGCGCTCGTCCTGCGCACCGAGCTGCGTCATCACCCGGTGCCACAGCACCCGCGCGGCCCGTAGCTTCGCCACTTCCATGAAGAAGTTCATACCGATTGCGAAGAAGAAGCTCAGCCGGCCTGCGAACTTGTCGATATCCAGTCCGCTGGCGACGCCGTACTTCACATATTCCATGCCGTCGGCGATGGTGAAAGCAAGCTCCTGCACCTGAGTGGCGCCGGCTTCCTGCATATGGTAGCCGGAGATGGAAATACTGTTGAATTTCGGCATCTTCGCACTGGTATAGGCGAAAATGTCTGAAATAATCCGCATGCTCGGTTCGGGCGGGTAGATATAGGTGTTCCGAACCATGAACTCCTTGAGGATGTCGTTCTGGATCGTGCCTTCGAGCTTCTCCTGTGGAACCCCCTGCTCCTCGCCCGCGACGATGAAAAAGGCGAGCACCGGGATGACTGCGCCGTTCATCGTCATGCTGACCGACATCTGGTCGAGCGGGATGCCGTCAAACAGGATCTTCATGTCGTCGATCGTGTCGATCGCCACGCCCGCCTTGCCGACATCGCCCACCACGCGCGGATGATCGCTGTCATAGCCGCGGTGCGTGGCGAGATCGAAGGCGACCGACAAGCCCTTCTGCCCGGCAGCCAGGTTGCGTCGGTAAAAGGCGTTGGATTCCTCGGCAGTCGAGAAGCCGGCGTACTGGCGGATGGTCCAGGGACGCCCGGCATACATCGAGGCGCGGACGCCGCGGGTGAAGGGCGCGAAGCCGGGCAGACCGGGGTCGACGCCCGCCACATCCTCTTGGGTATAGAGCGGCTTGACCGCGATACCTTCGGGCGTTTGCCAGCTAAGGTCCTTG
Organism: Sphingomonas pokkalii; assembly: GCF_003096275.1. Lineage (GTDB taxonomy): Bacteria > Pseudomonadota > Alphaproteobacteria > Sphingomonadales > Sphingomonadaceae > Sphingomonas > Sphingomonas pokkalii. Next base: position 1,681,817 of record NZ_QENQ01000001.1, on the reverse strand, counting down.
CCCTTCACCTCCTTGGCGGCGGCGGCGGACCATTGATCGAGCGTGGGTTTGTCAGCCATTTTCCTTCTCCCCTTGTGGGAGAAGGAAGGGGCCCGCTGATGCAATCAGCGGGAAGGATGAGGGGGACGTATCGGGACACAACCCCCTCACCCTTCCGCGACTGCGTCGCTCCCTCCCTCTCCCACAAGGGGAGAGGGAATTATCCTCAATGCCCTTCACGCGGCGTCTCCATGATTTCGGTCAGCACCCCGCCCATATCCTTGGGGTGGACAAAAAAGATCGGCGTACCGTGCGCGCCGATGCGCGGTTCGCCGAGCACCTTGCAGCCCTTGGCCTCGAACCAGGCCTTGGCCTCGTGAATGTCCGGCACTTCGTAGCAGAGGTGGTGCTGCCCGCCCGCCGGGTTCTTGGCCAGGAAGCCATGGATCGGCGACGCCTCGCCCAGCGGCTCGATCAGCTCGATCTGGCTATTGGGCGTGTCGACGAAGCACACCTTGACGCCTTGCGCCGGCAGGTCGAACGGCGCGCGGATCACCGTCGCCCCCATCACGTCGCGGTAGAAGGCGATCGACGCTTCGATCGACGGCGTCGCCACGCCGACATGGTTGAGACGGCCGAGTTTCATCGCAGTCCTCGATCAGACCCGCATCACAGCGGGATGTTGTCGTGCTTCTTCCACGGGTTCTCGAGCTGCTTGTTCCGCAGCTTGCGCAAGCCGAGCGCAATCCTCCGCCGGGTCGAGTGCGGCATGATCACCTCGTCGACGAACCCCTTGCTCGCCGCCACGAACGGGTTGGCGAAGCGCCGTTCATATTCGGCGGTGCGCTCGGCAATCTCCTCGGGCGTACGCCCCCGAAAGATGATCTCCACGGCGCCCTTGGCGCCCATCACCGCGATTTCGGCGGTCGGCCAGGCATAGTTGAGGTCGCCGCGCAAATGCTTGGAGGCCATCACGTCATAGGCACCGCCATAGGCCTTGCGCGTGATCACCGTGATCTTCGGCACCGTCGCCTCGGCATAGGCAAAGAGCAGCTTGGCGCCGTGCTTGATGATCCCCGAATGCTCCTGACCCACGCCCGGCAGGAAGCCCGGCACGTCGACGAAGGTCAGGATCGGGATCTCGAACGCGTCGCAGAAGCGCACGAAGCGCGCCGCCTTCTTGGAGGCGTTGATGTCGAGGCAGCCCGCCAGCACCATCGGCTGGTTCGCCACCACGCCCACCGTGCGCCCCTCGATCCGGCCGAAGCCGATCAGGATGTTGCCGGCATGGGCCGGCTGCAGCTCGAAGAACTCGCCCTCGTCGAGCGTCTTCCGGATCAGCTCGTGCATGTCGTAGGGCTGGTTGGCGTTGGGCGGGATGATCGTGTCGAGGCTCTCGTCGATCCGGTCCCAGGGGTCATCGCTCGGCCGCTCGGGCGGCGCCTCGCGGTTCGAGGCCGGCAGGAAGTCCACGAAGTCGCGGGCCGCGAGCAGCGCCTCGATATCGTTCTCGAAGGCCACATCCGCGACCCCCGACTTCGTGGTATGCGTCACCGCGCCGCCCAGCTCCTCCTGCGTGACGATCTCGTTGGTAACGGTCTTCACTACATCCGGGCCGGTGACGAACATGTAGGACGAATCCTTCACCATGAAGATGAAGTCCGTCATTGCGGGGCTGTAGACTGCGCCGCCGGCGCACGGCCCCATGATGAGCGAAAGCTGCGGCACCACACCCGACGCCAGCACGTTGCGCTGGAACACCTCGGCATAGCCGCCGAGCGAGGCGACGCCCTCCTGGATGCGCGCGCCGCCACTGTCGTTAAGGCCGATTACGGGCGCGCCGACCTTCAGCGCCATGTCCATGATCTTGCAGATCTTCTGCGCGTGCCGCTCGGAAAGCGAGCCGCCGAACACGGTGAAATCCTGGCTGAACACGAAGACGAGGCGGCCGTTGATCGTGCCCGATCCGGTGACCACCCCGTCGCCGGGGATCACCTGAGCTTCCATCCCGAAATCGGTGCAGTTGTGCTCGACATACATGTCGAGCTCCTCGAAGCTGCCCTGATCGAGCAATATCTCGAGCCGCTCGCGGGCAGTCAGCTTGCCCTTGGCGTGTTGCGCGTCGATCCGCTTCTGACCACCACCCAGACGGGCGGCGGCGCGGCGGCGTTCCAGTTCCTCGATCGTCGACGACATCGGCATCTCTCTCCGTGGACGGGGCTTCTGCACCGGGCCATGGCCCTGTCGCAAATGCAATGTTGCAAAGTTGCGGCGATGAGGTTTGCAGATTATGCATTCCCATGGCCAGTCAGCCCCTGCCCCGCCGCCGCCTGTTCGAAGGCTTCCGCCTGCGCGACTTACGCCGCCGCCTGAACATTCCCCAGGCGGGGATGGCCCAGCGGCTGGGCATCTCCGTCTCCTATCTTTCGCAGATCGAGAACAACGACCGGCCGATCACCGATGGCGTGTTGCTGGCGCTGGCCCGCGAATTTCCGGTCGAGGCGGCGGAGATCAATGGCGAGGACGGTACGGCCGCACTGCTCCGCGCGATCGACGCCGCGACCGACAGCAGTGTTCCCACCGACCGGATCGATGAGGCCGATATCCGCCGCGGTATCGAGCAGCAGCCCCTGCTCGCCCGGCGGATGGTCGCGCTGCACGATGCCTATCGCCGCAGCCAGGAGCAGCTGCGTGTGCTCGACGACCGGTTCGACACCGGCTCCGGCGACGCCGCGCCCCTCCCCTGGGAGGAGGTGCGCGACTGGTTTCAGGCGGAGGGCAACTATATCGACGCCATCGATCGCTCCGCCGAGCTGCTGGCGGATGCGCTGGCCCTGGAGGACGACAATATCGTCCGTGCCTTCGAGGATCGGCTGCGGCTATGGCACGGCGTGCGGGTGATCGGCGCCCAAGGCGACGGCAGCGAGCTCAGTCGCTTCGACGAGGCCGCACGTACGCTCGCGCTCAACCATGCGCTTCCGCCGGAAAGCCGCGCCTTTCTGCTCGCGCATCGACTGGTGCGCTACGAATTCGCCAACGAAATGCGCGTGGTGATCGAGCGGGCCGGGCTCACCGCGCCGGCCGCGCGCGAACTGCTGAGCGTGGGGCTCGCCAACTATGCCGCGGGCGCGCTGCTGATGCCCTATGGCCGCTTCCGCGCCGCCGCCTATGAACTGCGCCACGACATCGATCGCCTGCGTCAGCGCTTCGCGGTGAGCTTCGAGCAGGCCTGCCACCGGCTCTCGACGCTCCAGCGGCCCGGCGCGCAGGGGCTGCCGGTATTCTTCTGCCGGGTCGACATGGCCGGCAACATCACCAAGCGCCACTCGGCCACACGCCTGCAATTCGCCGCGCTGGGCGGCGCGTGCCCGCTATGGATCGTCCATGAGGCGGTGGCGATCCCCGATCGCATCCTCGTCCAGCTCGCCGAGATGCCCGACGGCACCCGCTATGTGTCGATGGCCAAGGGGCTCGTGAAACCCTCGGGCAGTTTCGCCCGTCCGCCGCGGCGCTATGCGGTGGCACTGGGTTGCGAAGAAGCCCATGCCGCCGACTTCGTCTATGCCGATGCGCTGCGCACCGGCGGCGCCGCCACCCCGATCGGCGCGTCGTGCCGCATCTGCCCACGCCTGGACTGTGACCAGCGCGCCTTCCCGCCCGCCGGATCGATGATCGAGATCGACCCCGATCGCCGCCGGGCAGTGCCATACGGCTTCCGCTGAAGCTTGTGGAAATCACTCGCTTCATGGCATACCCAAACCTCTAAAACATATATCGGAGAGGTTCCATGGCAACCGCGCTCGCCCAAGCTCCCAAGCCCAGCGATGCCGAATGGGAAGCGCGGCAGCAACTCGCCGCCTGCTACCGCGTGTTCGATATGCTCGGCTGGTCGGAGATGATCTACAACCACATCACCGTCAAAGTGCCGGATCAGGAGGGGGCCTTCCTGATCAATCCCTTCGGGCTGCACTTCAGCGAGGTAAAGGCCTCCAACCTCGTCAAGATCGATATCGACGGCAACAAGCTCGACGACTCGCCCTATCCGGTGAACCGGGCGGGCTTTGTCCAGCATGCGCTGTTCCACCGCCACCTGCCCGATGCCCATTGCATCATGCACAGCCACACTACCGCCGGCATGGCGGTCGCGTCGCTGGAAGGCGGGCTGCGGCCGACCAATTTCTACGCCTGCAACTTCATCGGCCAGATCGCCTACCATGATTTCGAAGGCGTCACCGTGCGCGACGAGGAAGGCGAACGGCTGCTTGCCAACCTGGGTGACAAAAGGGTCATGCTGCTGCGCAATCACGGCATCCTCGCCATGGGGCGCACGCTGCCGGAGGCGTTCGTCAAGCACTGGGCGTTGCAGCGCGCCTGCGAGATCCAGGTCGCGACGATGGGCATGGGCCAGCCGATCGAGATTGCCCCCGAGGTCGTCGCCGTCCACCAGCGCGACGTGCACATGGCGCAGGTCCCCGGCGGCCCCGGCGCCGCGGACTTCGCAGCGATGGTGCGGCTGGTAGACCGAATCGATCGCAGCTGGCGCGACTGACGGCCCTTTAGCAGATCGTTCTTCGGCCGATCCGCGCTAGCCGCCCGGCGGGTCTTAACCTGTTTTAGGGACTTGCGGCGGAACGGCTGGGGGAAGGCGGTCGTTGAAATTGACGCGTGCCGGCGCAGCCCGCTTCCTGCTCTACGTTCCAGGTTGCGGGCGGGCCTGCTCGCAGATCCAGCCAGCCCTGATCGCACCGGCAAGCTGCCGGATCGGTGTGTCGGCGAGGGTCCGCCCCACGCGCTACGCTTCGCGGCGCCAAAGCCGTAGCGCGGCACGCAAATTCAGATCGCTTGCGATCAGCAGCGCCCTCGCTTCTTCAAGGCTCGCGCCCATGGCAATCAAGACGCCCGTCTTCACGTCGCGATCGGCGACTTCGAGAGCGGCATCAGCAGCGTCGCGATCGACATGTGCAAGATCCGCTACCATGCGCTGTCCCCGCGCGAGCAACTTCGCGTTCGATACGCGCATGTTCACCATCCGGCCGCGATAGACCAGCCCCTTGCGCAGCATGATCGCGGTGGACAACAGGTTCAGGACGGCCTTCTGCGCCGTCCCGGCCTGCATTCTGGTAGAGCCGGCGACAACTTCCGGCCCGGTGTCGACGAGCAAAGGATGGTCTACCGCGTCCAGCAGCGGCGTTGCGGGATTGTTGGCGATGCCGATCGTCAGCGCGCCAGCGGCACGCGCTGCGCGCATCGCCGCAACGGTGTATGGCGTACGACCGCTCGCTGCGAGGCCCACCACCACATCTGCCGCCCCAAACCCTGCTTCCCGAACCGCATGCGCACCCGCTTCCGCATCATCCTCGGCGCCTTCGACCGCTTCGGTGAGCGCCTTTAGCCCCCCGGCCATCAGGAAATGCACCCGCGCACGAGGCCAGTTGAAGGTAGGATAAAGCTCCACCCCATCCTGTACGGCAATCCGCCCGGAGGTACCGGCGCCGACATAAGCGAGCCGGCCCGTACTCCCGAGCCGCAGCCCCGCTGCTTCCGCCGCCGCGGCAATCGGCCCGGTCAGCCCCCGAACACTGGCGATCGCCGCCGCCTGACCGTCCACCATTGCCTCGACCGCGCGGGCGATCGGCCATTGATCGATATCTTCGTAGCGGGGATCGATCTTTTCAGTTGCCATGGCACTGCGTCCTTTCAGCCGCGCGCGACGCTGGGCGAGGCGCGCGCGATACAAATGAGGAAGGCGACGAGCGTGCCGATGCAAAGCTGGAAAGGAAACGCCAGGGCCGTCAACGGAGCTGGCAATCCGATCGCGCGTGCAATCGCCGGCTGGAGCAGCGAAACCGTGGCGAAGCCGGCAAGCAACGCGGCGATAACCGAACCCGTGGTTCCCCGCGCCGTGAACACCGCGGCGAAATAGACGCCGAGCAGCCCCGCATAGGCGAACACCATCACCTGCAGCGCGAATTCCAGCAGCCCCATGTTCGAATGGTGCTGCCAGAAATAGGATGCCACCGCCATGGCGAGCATCGCCAGCCCGATCAGCGCCATGCCCACCCGCCCGGCCACGACATAATGCCGGTCTGCGGCGGCGCTGCGCTTCTCGCGCCAAGGGCGATAAAAGTCCTGGATCAGCACGGAAGACATGGCGTTGAGCGCCGAATTGGTCGTCGCCACCGCCGCCGCGGTGATGCCTACGGTGACCAGCCCGCGCAGCCCGGGCGGCACCTCGGTGAGGATATAGTGCATGAAGATGCTGATCTTCTCGCCGCCGAACTGCTGGCCGGCCTGCGCCGTCGCGCCGCGCATCAGATCGGGTCGATCATAGAATATGTAGAGCAGCAGGCCGATGGTGACGAACAGCGCCACCACCGGCACGGTCGCCAGCACCGAAAGATACAGGCCCCGCGCGCCGGTCCGCGCGTCGCGGCAGGCGAGCAGCCGCTGCGTCATATCCTGGTCCATCCCCGCCGACGCGGTGTGCAGCAACGTCACTCCGGTGACGATGGCGAGCAGCGAGAAGGGCTTGTCCAGGCTTGTCGAGAGGTCGAACAGGCGCAGCTTGTTGATGCCCTCCGGGGTATACGCCAGCCCCTGCAGGATCTCGGCATTGGTCGCGGGGATCGATAGCCGCAGGAACACCAGCACCGCGATCGCCGATCCCAGATAGATGACGAACTGCACCAGGTCGTTCCACAGTACCGAACGCAGCCCGCCGACAAAGGTGAACAGGAAGCTGGCCGCCACCAATGCGGCGGCCGCGAACAGGATGCTCGTCGCACTCACCGTCATCGTCGCGACCATGGCGATCGCGATCGCGGCGAGGTAGATGCGCGCGCCCCCCGCAAAGACGCGGCCGACCAGGAACATGCCCCCTGCCCAGCGGGTCGCGCGTGTACTGAACCGCTGGGTCAGCAGTTCATAGGCTGTAGTGACCCGTGCGGCATAGAAGCGCGGGATCAGCACGTGCGCTACGAAGATCGCTCCCAGCAGCACGCCCAGGTTGGAGCCGACATAGCTGAAGTCCCCCCTGTAGCCATAGTCGGGCGCGCCGAGAAAGGTCGCCGCCGACTGGGTCGCAGACAGCACCGAGACCGCCGCCAGCCACGCAGGCACCGTTCCGCCGGCAAGGAAGTAATCCCGCGCGGTTTCGGTATGGCGCGGCATGAACACCCAACCGCCGATCAGCAATATCGCGAAATAAGCCGCGATCACGATCCAGTCTGCCAGCGTGAAGGAGAGTGCCATCGTTGTCGCCACCCATTCTGGAAGGAAGTGCTCGCCGGACCTGCCGCCTTCACCCGCGGAACGGGTCGCATATCCTTCCGACCCCTGTAAAGCTTGGGCCATGGCCGGCCGTTATAGCTGCCGGTCCTGGTGGAATGGGGTGCCCGACGGCAGCGTGCTATGGCTGGGAGGATGGAGCGCATGACGATCCGTAACCCGCGTGAAGGCCGTTCCCGCACCCGCATGACCCTGGGGCGGCTGGTGGCGTGCGCGGCATTGCTGGCGCCAGCCGCTGCGCTGGCTGCAACCGTCGATACCTGTCCCGAGCTCCAGACCACGCCCGTCGCGCCCAATGGCACCCGCTACGCCAGGCTCGAAACGGCGGTGCGTACCGGCGTCGGTACGCTCTACCCCGGCGCCGTCCTGCTGCTGGCGGAACGGGGGCGCATCGTGCATCGCGCCGCCTTTGGCGATGCCCAGACGCTGGCCTCCACGCCGGAGGGGACGCTGCGGCCGCTAGCCAAGCCACGTGCGATGGCCATCGACACGCTTTTCGACATGGCCTCGGTCACCAAGGTCGAGGCGACCACCGCCGCGATCCTCCATCTCGTCGGCACGGGCAGACTGTCGCTCGACGACCGGCTGGGGATGCTGCTGCCGGGGTTCCGGGACACCGACAAGGCGGAAATCACCCTGCGCCAGTTGCTCACCCACCGCGCGGGCCTATGGGAATGGCAACCGACCTGGCTGCACCGCGACACATCGGGCCAAGTGCTGCCCTATCTGGCGGCACTGCCACTGCGCTACCCGGTGGGTGCGCGCTTCGCCTATTCCGATCTCGGCTTCATGCTGCTCGGCACGATCGTCGTCCAGGCCGCCGGGATGCCGCTCGACCGCTATCTCCGCGAAACGGTTTATCGCCCGCTCGGCATGGTCGACACCGGCTTCCTCCCCGCACCGGCGCTGGGCCGGCGCGCCGCGGCGACTTCAGAAGGGGATGCGTACCAGCGGCGCATGGCGGAAACCGGCAAGCCCTATCCCGCCGCGCCTTTTCCGCCCGTCCAGCCCTTTTCCGGCTATCGCAGCGCCATGCTGATCGGCGAGGCGAACGACGCCAATGCCTGGCTCGGCTGGGGTGGCGTCGCGGGTCACGCCGGGCTGTTCTCGACCGCGACGGATCTGGCCCGCTACGCCCAGACGCTGCTGAACGGCGGCTGCTACGGGCGCTGGCGGCTCGCACCGGCAGAGACGATCGCCGCGTTCGAGCAGACGCCCTTTGATCCCGATCAGGCCCTGGGCTTCCACAAGACCGAACTTAGCGGGATCGCTGCGCCCTTTTACGGCCATTCCGGCTTTACGGGCACCTGGTTCGCGTTCTCCCCGCGGCTTGGGCTCACCGTCGTGCTGCTGACCAATCGGCTCCACCGGCGCGATGGCGAACCCTATCCCGCGCTGAATGCGCTGCAGGAGACCGTGCTGCGGGAGGCGGTCGCCGCGATGGCACGGCGCGGGGAAAACCACCGGAAGGGACATGCATGGCGCTGAATCTGGGCGTGATCGAGGGCTTTTTCGGCAAGCCCTGGAGTTGGGCGGACCGCACCACCGTCCTGCGGACGCTGGCGGCCGCCGGCTATCGCTTCTACCATTACGGCCCCAAGGCGGACCCGTTCCTGCGCCGTCGCTGGCGCGAGCCGCATCCGCCCGAGCAGTTCGCCGCGCTCGCTGCCTTCGCCGCCGAATGCAGGGCGCGCAAGGTTCGCTTCGGCGTGGCGCTGACGCCGGTCGGCAGCACCCACCCGTTCGGCGAGGAATCGCGCGCCGCCCTGAAGCAGAAGCTGCGACAGCTCGATGCGCTGGGCCTGGACGACCTCGCCATCCTGTTCGACGACCTGCCCGCCGAACTGCCCGATCTCGCACGCGGACAGGCCGAACTGGTCGATTTCTGCGCGAACAACAGCCGCGCCACCCAGGTGTTCTTCTGCCCGAGCTTCTATTCGGACGATCCCATCCTCGAACGCGCCTGGGGCAAGCGGCCGCCGGCCTATCTGCCTGAACTGGGGCGCTACCTGGATCGCGCGGTGCGGGTCTATTGGACCGGCGAGGAAGTCGTGTCGCGCGAGATCGGCGTCGCCCATCTCCAACGGGTCCAGCAGGAACTCGGCCGCAAGGTCTGCCTGTGGGACAATTATCCGGTCAATGATGGCGTCCGCATGTCGCAGTTCCTGCATCTGCGCGCCTTTACCGGCCGCCCCGCCGCGATCCGCCACCATGTCAGCGGCCATGCGATCAATCCGGCCTCACAACCGATCCTGTCCTGCATTCCGGCCCTGACGCTGGCCGCCAGCTACCGCGAGGGCGAGCGCTATGCCTATGGCGCGGCGTTCCTCGATGCGGCCACCACAGTGCTCGGCCGCGAACTGGCGACGATACTCCGCCGCGACATCCTGCCCTTGCAGGACACCGGGCTCGACAATCTCGGCCCCCGCTTTGCCGAGTTGCGCGAGCGCTATGGCGCGATCGACCATCCGGCGGCACGCGAGATCACCGCCTGGCTGGACGGCCGGTTCCGCACGACGCTGGAAGAAGTGCAGACGCAGTAGCGGAGGATCGGAATGACGCAGTTCTTCCTCGGCGTGGATGCAGGCGGCAGCACCTGCCGCTGCCGCCTGGTCGATGCTACCGGCCGGCTGCTCGCCACTGCCCAGGCCGGCCCCGCCAACGCCGGGCTGGGATTGCAGACACTGTACGCCACGCTGCTTGACGTAGCCGAACAGGCAATCCGCGCGGCCGGGTTGGATGCGACGCAGGTTGCTGGCACCCGCGCGGCGATGGGCATCGCCGGCATTTCACGCCCTGGCGTTCGCGCGGCGCTCGACGATTTCGTCTTTCCCTTCGCATCGACCATGTTCGATACCGATGCCGCCATCGCCAATCTCGGCGCCCATGGTGGCGGCGACGGCGCTGTCCTGATCATCGGCACCGGCAGCGTCGCGCAGGTGCGCGTGGGTGGGCAGAATTTCCGGATCGGCGGCTATGGCTTTCCCATTTCGGACGAAGGCAGCGGTGCCGCGCTGGGCCTGAGCGCGATGCGCCACGCGCTGCGTGCGCTGGACGGGCGGACCCGTGCGACACCGCTCAGCACCGCCGTCACCGAACGCTTCGGCCACGATACCGCCCGCGCCATCGCCTGGATGGATCAGGCTACCCCGCGCGACTATGGCAGCTTCGCGCCGCTGGTGATGGACTATGCCGAAGCCGACGACATCATCGCCCGCTCGATCGTCGAGGACGCAGTCGGCCATATCGAACGCTTCATCGAGACGATCTTCGAACGCGGTGCCACGCGCTGCGCGCTGCTCGGCGGCCTTTCGGCGAAGATGCGGCCGTGGCTGCGGGCCCGCACCGTCGCGCGGCTCAGCGAACCGCTGGGCGATGCGCTGAGCGGCGCGCTTTATCTCGCGGGCCTGCCTGCCCGCACGACGGAGGCACAGCCATGATCGAACGCCGCCAGTTCCTTGCCGCCGCCAGCATCGCCGCGCTGTCCCCGATCGCTCGACCGGCCACGAAGGCACTGCCGGTATCGGCCCCGTCCCCGCGCCTGCTCGCCTCCAACGCCCTCGCACTATTGCGGGGCTGAGCTTCCCAGCGTGCGCACGAGGAAGCCCTCTGCCGCGGCATAGGCTTCTACCCAGCTCTGGTAGCGGAAGAATTCGTGGCGCTCGTCGGGCAGCATCAGCGTCTCCAGCGGCACGCCCCGCGCGGTCAGCGCCTGCGCCAGGCGCACGGACTGGGCGAAGTCGACATTATGGTCGTCATCGCCATGGACGAGCAGCACCGGCGAGCGCCAGCGATCGAGCGCCGCGACCGGCGAGGATTGCCACGCAGTCTCACGCCAGCGCTCCTGCGCAGCGGGTGGCAGCATCGGCGGCGGCGCACGGACCAGATCGTGGACGCCATGGAGATCGACCCCCGCGGCGAAGGTGCCACTGTCGCGGGCCAGCCCCAGCGCAGTCAGATACCCGCCCCAACTGCCACCCCACAGACCGATACGGTGCGGATCGACATCTCCCCGCGCGGCCAGCCAACGCGCCGCGGCCAGCACGTCGCGATACTCGCTGGCGCCCTCCCGCCCGGTCTCGGCTGCCTCGCGGAAGGCGCGGCCATAGCCGGTGCCGCTGCGATAATTGATCGCCAGTACGTCGAAGCCGTCCATGGCGAGGTGCTGGTTAAGCAGATAGGCGTTGGCGTAATAGGGCATCAGGTGGAACGCTGGCAGCATCTGCCGCCGAGGGCCGCCGTGGAGGAAGATCAGTGCCGGGTGCGGCCGGTTGCCCCCGCCCTGCGCGCGGAACAACGTGGCGTGCACGGTCACGCCATCCGCCGTCGTGAAGCGCACCGGTTCGGGTACGACGAAATTGCGGGTTTCGGCAGGGTCACCATCCGTCTCGAGAGGAACCAGCCTGCCCGCGCGGGGCAGTAGCGCGACATGCGGCGGCCGGCGCACATCGCTCGCGACCACGGCAAGCATGCCTCCCGCCACGGTCGGGAAACCCTCGATTCCGTTCCCGGCCGTCCATTGCCGCACGCTGCCGCCCGCAAGCGGGCGCTGCCAGACGTGGCGGCGTTCGAGATCGCCGTGATTGCCGGCAAAGATCAGCGTGCGGCGATCGGCAGACAGCGTGAAATTCTCGACTTCGGCCTCGCCAGGCGTCAGGTCGATCGCGGCGCCGCCCTTGGCCGGCACCGCCAGCACATGCACCCAGCCGCTCGCCTCGGAGGGGAAGAGCAGCCGATCGTCGGCACTCCAGAACAGATTGGCAGTCCGGGTACCATAATAGTCCCCGCCCGCCCCGACCGCCGCCTGCCAGGCGGTGCGGGCCTGGCCCGTCGCCAGATCGACGACGCGTATGCTCCAATAGGAAGCCTCTGTGCCGGTGGCGCCGAAAGGCGGCGGGGTGGACCGGACAAAGGCGATCGAGCGGCCGTCGGGCGAGAAGATCGGCGATACGTCCTGCGTCATCGCCGGATCGGGGTAGCGAAGTGCACCGCTGGCCAGATCGAACAGTGCGACCAGGCCGTGATCACCCCGCCGGCTGACGAAAAGCAGCCGCTTGCCGTCCGGCGACCAGGACAGATACTCGATCGTGCCGGGCAGTTGGGCGAGCGTGGCAGGCCCGCCCTCCGCCACCGACGCAAGCAGCAGCGTCCCGCCTGCCACAAAGGCGATGCTGCGGCCATCGGGCGAGAACACCGGCAGGTGCCCCTCCCCCAGCGACCGAGCCACCGCGCCCTCAGCCGTCGCGCGGACCCAGATGGTTTGGCTGCCGCCCTTTGCCGCATGGCCGCTGTTGGGCGGCGGCAGATCGGGAAATTCGGCATCGCCACCTTGAACCCAGGCGATGGACGTGCCGTCGCGACTTAACGCGAGGCTATGGAGATCGACGCCGTCATCGATGGTCCGGTCCGTGAGGCGGCGCGGCGCCTGTTCCCGGCTGGACGAAAGCCAGATGTTGCGAACACCCGCGCGGAGTTCCACCCAGGCGAATACCGGCTGGTCGCTCGCCCCTACCAGCCCCACCGCCATCGGAAGCGCGAGCAACCGGGCGATCGCCGGGCGGTGATCGGGTTCCGCCGGGGCGGCTGCGGCGGCGAACAGCGCGGTTCCCATCAGCAATGCAGGGAGCAGGAAGCGGCGAGCAGGAACGAAGTGTCTCGACATGCCCGAATTATGCGCGGGGAGCAGCAGCGCGGCCAGATACCTGAAGGCTATGGCCTGCCTACCGCCCGGTTATGCGATCGCCGGCTCAGTTGGCCACCGCGATCGCAACGAGTGCCGCGTCGATCGCCCCCGTTGCGCTTGCACCACCCGGCATGTCGTTGGCATAGGCGGCGAACGTCAGCGTCCGCCCGCTCGCGGCGGTCATGGTGCCGGCCAGCGCATTGGCGGCGTTGAGCGTGCCGGTCTTCGCCCATAGCCGACCCGCCAGCGGCGTACCGATGAACCGCCGGGCAAGCGTCCCATCCGTCGCAGCGACGGGAAAGGTGGCGCGCCATGCCGTTCCCCAGGGCTGGCTGTCCGCCCAGCGCAACAGGGCCACCGTCGCCCTTGGCGTCACCCGGTTGTAGCTGGACATGCCGGCGCCATCGGCAAATTCATAGGTTTCCTTTGCCACGCCCGCGCGGGCGAGCACCCCATCCACCACGGCCTGGCCGGCCCCGACCGATCCGCCCGGCGCCAGCCGGCGCAGCAACAGCTCGGCATGGAGATTCTGGCTCATCTTGTTGGTCTGGCGCAGATCCTCGGCGAGCGGCGCGGGCGTCAGCCGCGCGAGCACCGGCAGCGATGTCGGGGCGGCATCGGTGCCGGGCGGGCGATGCCGGACCGTGATCCGCCCGTTCACTTTCACGCCCGCCGCGCGCAGCATCTGCGCGAACCGCCACGCCGCCCGATGCGCCGGATCGTCTATCCCCACCGCCAGCGGATAGGGGGCGCTGGCGGCCGCGATGCTGCCCGTCAGGCGCACCAGGTCGCTGCCCGGCAGGCGCGCGGCCGCCAGCGTCCGGCGGCTTTCCGCGGCGCCGGTCGTCGCACCATTGTCGATCCGGTAATAGCCGTCGCCCGTCACTTTCGGGGGCATTCCCGGCGCGCCGGGCGCCACGGTCAGCGTGACGATATTGTCGTCCAGCGTAAGCGCGGAGATTCCGGTACCATAGGGCCCGGCCATGTTGTTCCAGCTCATGCCCTGCGGCCAGCGTTCGTCGGCAAAGGCCCTGTCGTCACCGACGACATCGCCTACTGCCCGCGTCTGCCGTGCGACCGCCGCCGCCAGTTCCGCCAGGCAATCGACGTGACAATCGGGCGCGGACGAAAGGCGGGCATCGCCATGCCCCGCCAGTACCACGTCCGGCGTGCCACGCCCCTCCAGCGCCACGGTCGCGCCGCCCGCCGCATCGGGGGCTGCCACGTCGAGCGTAGCGAAGGCGGCGGCAGTGGTGAACAGCTTCGTGTTCGAGGCAGGAATGAAACGTTCGTCCGGCCGCAACGCGACGATCTCCCGTCCTTGGGAATCGACCACGACCAGACCGATCCGGGTACCCGGCGGCGCCTTCGCCAGCGCCTCCGCAACCTCCGGGGGCAGCGGCGCATCGGCGGGCGCGCCCAGCAACAGCAGGGGCAGCAACAGGCTCCACGTCATCGACGCTCGATCTCCTCGCTCAGCAGGCTCAGAAACTCGGCGGCCAACATCGAGGGCGGCCGATCGAGCAGATGGATGGCGTGCACGTCGAAGGTGATCGACGGGCGCAGCGGCCGCATCGCGAGGCCCGGCACCATCGAGGCCGCCGCGGTGAAATTGTCGACGATCGCCAGCCCCACGCCCGCCCGCACCAGCGCCGCGGCAATGTAGAAGGTCCGCGCCACCACCACTTCGTCGAGCACCAGGCCGAGCCGGTCGATCTCCTCCGACAGCAGCTTGCCGATCGGTCCACTGCCCTTGAGCGAGATCAGCGGCCGCCCGGTGAGTTGCGACAGTTCCAGCCGCGGCGGCGCGTCCGGCATGTCGCGCTCGCGGTAGAGGACGACCAGTTCGCCTTCGCCGAGCCAGCTATGGGTAAGCGCCACGCCGCGCGGCGGCTCGCTGGCGATGGCGATGTCGCTTTCGCGCTCATAGAGTTTGCGGAGCAGATCGTCGTGGTGGACGGTCTGCAGATCGAAGCGCACGTTCGGCCGCCGCGCCAGGAAGCGCGACACCGCATCGGGCAGCACCCCCAGCCCCAGGCTGGGCAGCGCCGAGATGCGCAGCGTCGTCCCCGCCCCGATCCGCAGATTGCGCCCCGCCTCGCGCAGCGCACGGACCCGTTCCTGGATATCGGCGACATCGGCGAACAGCGCATGGGCATCCTCGGTCGGCAGCAGCCGGCCATTGGAGCGCTGGAACAGCTCGAACCCGAGCAGGCTCTCGGCATGGCGGAGCGTCTTCGACACCGAAGGCTGCGAAACGTTGAGCGCGCGGGCAGCGGCGGAGACCGAACCGTTGACGTATACGGCGTGGAAAATCTCGATATGGCGCAGGTTCATGGATGCAGCCTAGCGCTCCCGATCCCAATCGGCCACCGGCCCGCGAAAGCGCGCCACATCCAGCTCGCCCTCCCCGCGCGCGACCAGCGTGGCGACCGCGAGGTTGGCCGAAGCGGACGGCACGGTGCGCGTCATGTCGAGCAGCCGGTCGAACGGCAACACCAGCCCGACGATCAGCGCAGTCTGCTCCGCCCCCACGCCGACTGCCGAGAGCATCGCCGCCAGCATGAACAGGGAGGCGGACGGGATCGGCGCCGTGCCGAACGCGGCGAGTGCGCCGGTCAGCAACATCGTGACGAGCATCGTCGCGTCGGGCACGATCCCCAGCGCCTGCAAGGCAAACTGGCCGAGCAGCCCGACATACATGGCGGTGCCGTCCTTGCCGATCGCCGCGCCGAGCGGGAGCACGGTGGAGGCGACGCCGCGCGACACACCGAGATTGTCCTGCGCCACCCGCAGCGCTACCGGCAAGGTGGCCGAGGATGAAGCGGTCGAGAAGGCGACGACCAGCGCATCGACGATCCCGCGGAAGAAGCGGAAGACCGGCAGCCGCGCGACCAGCCCGATCATCGCGGCATGGACCACCAGCATCTGGATCAGCGAGGCGAGCACCACCCCCAGCGCGAGCCAGCCGACATGGACGAACACCGCCGCGCCGTTCGCCGCCACCGCCTGGGCGATCAGCGCCAGCACGCCGAACGGCGTCACTTCCATCACTGCGCGAACGATATGCAGCAGCACCGCCGACAGCCCTTGCAGCAGGGCGACGACGGGCTTCCCTGCCTCTCCGGCCAGCACGCTGCCGCTGCCGAGCAACACCGCAATGAAAGTGATCGCGAGCATGTCACCGCGCACCAGCGCGTCGAAGATGTTGAGCGGCACGATCGCCAGCAACTGCTCGGACGGCGGCACCGGCGGCCCCAGCGGATGCGGTACCACGCCGCCCAGCGGCATCGCCACACCGGGACGCAGCAGCAGCCCTGTCGCCATGCCGATCGATACCGCGATCAGCGTGGTGACGGCGAACAGCCCGACGGTGCGCCCGCCGATCGGCCCCAGCCGTCGCGGATCGCCCAGCGTCGCGATGCCTGCAGCAATGGTGATCAGCACCACAGGCACCACCAGCATCTTGATCAACCGGACGAACAACGCGCCGACCAGCCCGATCGCGCCCGCCGCCTCGGGCCAGAACAGGCCGATCGCGACGCCCAGCAGCAACCCGCCGACCACGCGCTTCCACAGCGGAATGGCGAACCAGCCGCGGATCAGGCGCAAGCCGGCGTCCCCCAAAAGCCCGGTGCGGGCGCGGCGAGGATGCCTCCATCATCGCGCGCGCCGCCCACCCGGTCCTCGGCCAGCCAGAGCGGTCCGTCGAGATCGACGAACGCCGCTCCGCCCGCGACCAGCATCGCCGGGGCGATCCCCAGCGACGAACACACCATGCAGCCCACCATCAGTCCGAACCCCCGCGCCTTCGCTTCTGCCGCAAGCGCCAGAGCTTCGGTCAAGCCGCCGGTCTTGTCGAGCTTGACGTTGACATGGCTGTACAGGCCGGCAAGCCGATCGAGGTCGGCACGGATATGCAGCGCCTCGTCGGCGCAGATCGGGATCGCGCCGGCCAGCGCCGCCAGCCCCGCATCCTCGCCCGCCGGCACCGGCTGTTCGAGCAGATCGACCCGGTGGGCTCGCAGCATCGGCAGCCGGTCGGCCAGATCCTCCACCCGCCAGCTTTCATTGGGATCGACGATCAGCCGGGGCGCGGGGGCGACGGCGCGGACGGCGGCAATCTGTTCGTCGGCCGCGTCGCGATCGACCTTGATCTTGAGCAGCGGCACATTCGCCGCCCCCCGCGCGGCGCGCGCCATCGCCTCGGGGCTATCGATGCCGATGGTGATCGCCGAGGCCAGCGCATCGACCGGCGCAATACCGGCCAGCACAGCGACGCTGGCGCCGGCCAGCCGCGCTTCCAGATCCCATAGCGCGCAATCGACCGCGTTGCGCGCGGCCCCGGCCCGCATCGCCACGGCGATATCGGCGCGGGTGGCGCCCTGCTCGATCAGCGGCCGTACCGCCGCGATCTCGGCAAGCGCGGCTTCGATCGTCTCGCCATAGCGCGGATAGGGCACGCCTTCGCCCCGCCCCGCCACGCTGCCCTGGCCGATCGTCACCGTCACCACATCGGCGGCGGTCTTCACCCCGCGCGCGATGCGGAAGGGCTTGCTTAGCGGGAAGCGGTCGTGGCGAGCGTCGAGGGTGCGGCGCATGGCGTCTCCAGCAAGCAGTCGAGGATCGGTTCCGAACCGAAGCGATAGGGATCGGTGCAGGGCAGGCCCAGCGCATCCTCGGTATCGCGGCACAGCCGACGGGCCTCTGCCTCGTCCAGCTTGGCGGTGTTGAGCGCCACGCCGACCGCGCGCACCGCCGGGCTGGTCAGCCGGGCGACGCGGAGATTGGCCTCCAGGCATTCGGCCAGCCCCGGCATCGGAAAGTGCGGCAGGCCGCGCATATGGGGGCGCAACGGATCGTGGCACAGCACCAGCGCCGCCGGCTGCGCGCCGTGGAGCAGGCCGGTGGACACCCCGGCAAAGGCCGGATGGAACAGCGATCCCTGCCCCTCGATCAGATCCCAGCCACCATCGTCGCGCGCCGGCGCCAGCGTCTCGATCGCGCCGGCGATGAAATCGGCGATCACCGCGTCGAGCGGCACGCCGTCCCCGGCGATCAGGATCCCGGTCTGGCCGGTGGCACGGAAATCGGCGGCAACGCCCCGCGCCCGCAGCGCATCGCGCAGGCACAAGGTGGCGTACATCTTGCCGACCGAGCAATCGGTGCCGACGGTGAGCAGCCGATTGCCCGCCCGCCGCCGGCCATTGCCCACCGGCAAATCTTCGGGCGCATCGCGCACATCGAACAGGGTGACGCCCACCTCCGCCGCTGCCGCGACCAGTTCGGGCACGTCGCGCAGCCGCTGGTGCAGTCCGCAGGCGATATTCAGCCCGGCGCGGATCGCGGTGAGCGCATCGCCGATCATCCAGTCGGGAAAGCGCCCGCCCGGATTGGCGATCCCCAGCACCAGCGTGCGCGCACCGGCGGCGCGGCCGGCGGCGGCGTCCATGCGCGGCAGGCCGAGGGTGAAGGGGCAATCGTCGTGCCGCCATTCCCCCACGCAATCGTCGCCGCGAAAGGCAGCCAGGCCGCGCGAGGTCTTGAGGCCGATCTCGTCATCGGAATGGCCGAGATAGAGGAGGTAGGGAGCGGGAATGGTCATGATGCGAGCATGATAGGGGCGGCGGGGCCAGCGCTGCCAATCGCGCTCGCACCGCCGCCTATAACGCTGGGCTATTGGCCGCAGCCATTGGGCCGGGGCCGCAGCAGCGCCCGCCCCGCCGCGACGCCCGTCGCCGCGCTGTCGGACAGCGCCAGCCGGCCGTTGACGAACAACGCCGCCACGCCGACGCTGGGGATACGCGGATGGAGGTAATCGGCACGCGGCGCGTAGGTCTTGGGATCGAGCACCACGACATCGGCATAATAGCCCTTCCGCAGATAGCCGCGCTGCGGGATGCGATACATGTCCGCCGTCGCGCCGGTGGAGCGGCGGATGAACTGCTGGAGGGTGATCACCTTCCGCTCGACGACATAGGTGCGATAGAGCCGTGGGAAGGTGGCATATTGGCGCGGGTGCCCGTTCGATCCGTCCGACGAGGTGACCACCCAGGGCTGCCGCATGATCAGATCGACATCGCGATCGATCATGTTGAAGCTGGCCACGTCCGTGCCCGCCGGGCCGGTGCCCGCCGCATCGGGGGTGCGCAGGATCCGGATCGCCGCGTCGATCGGCGATAGCTGCCACTGGCGCGCCATCTGCGCCAGCGTCTTGCCGGTCCAGGGCTGGTCCTGCGCGGTCAGCAGCAGCGATTCCGCCCCGCCCCGCCGCCGCAGATTCTCCACCATCTCGGTCTTCAGCCGCGCCATCGTCGGCGGATCGTCGAAGCGGGCGAGCAGCTTCCGGTAGCCGCCATCCATCGCCCAGCTCGGCACCAGCGCGGCATCGACGCTGGAGCCCGAGGCGAGCCAGGGATACTGATCGGCGGTGACGGTCTGGCCCGCGCGCCGCGCCGCCTCGATCGTGGCGATCAGCGCGGGCGCCTGCCCCTGCACCGGCACGCCGAGCGCCTTCAGATGGGCGAAATGCACCGGCGTGCCGGCGATGCGGCCGATTTCGATCGCCTCCCGGGTCGAAGCGAGCAGGCCGATCGAATAGTTGGATTCGTCGCGCTGATGGGTGTCGTACATGCCGCCGCGCTTGCCGGATTCGCTGGCGACGGCGGCCACTTCGTCGGTCTTGGCGAAGCTCTGCGGCGGGTAGAACAGGCCGGTGGAAAGGCCATAGGCGCCTTCGCACATCGCGCTGGCGGCAAGGCGCTTTTCCTCCGCCAGTTCCGCCGGGGTCGGCGCGCGGGCGTCCTGCCCCAGCACATGCTCGCGGATCGCGCCGAAGCCGACGAACGGCACGACATTGGTGCCGATGCCGCTCGCCTCCAGCGCGCGGGCATCCTTGGCGACCTCGAACGTGCCATAGCCGTCGACGCCGATCACCACGGTGGAAACGCCCTGGGCCAGCCAGGGCAGGTTGAGCCGTGCCTTGGCATCGGGCGAACGGATATAGCTGTCCGGATGGGTGTGCGCGTCGATCAGGCCGGGCGCGACGATCATGCCGCGCGCGTCGATCACCGTGCCCGCCGTCGTCCCGCGCGCACGGCCGACATAGACGATGCGATCGCCTTCCAGCTCGACATCGCCGACAAAGGGCGGCGCCTCCGCCCCCGTATAGATGGTGCCGCCCCGGATCACGACATCGACGCGCGGTGCACTCGCCGCCGTGGCGGCACACCAGACCAGGGCAGTCAGGACAAGGCGCTTCATCGCGGGCTCCTTTCGGGGTGGAGATGCGTGGTACGGGCGGCCGCCGCATCCACGGCGGCGCGGCTGAACGGCATGGGCTGCATCGTGCCGGCGATCCAGGGAATTGTCTGGTCGCGGGCATGGAGGGAGCGCGGATCGTTGGACTGGCCCGGCAGGTTGAGCATCACCGAACGATCCCAGTCGCCGACATCGATCACTTCGAGATAGCTCGCGCCGCCGCCGACACGCCAGTCCGGCCCGTTGCCCAGCCAGCGCGCCATCACCGTGAAGCTGTCGCCGCCGGAGCCGCCCGCCTCGATCGGCGGAAAGGCCGCCGCGATCGCCGGGATGCGGGCCAGCGGATGGGCGATGCGGACGCGGTGGAGCGCGTCCCACCGCCATGCCGCGGGATCGCTGCCCAGCAGCTTCGTCGCTTCCGTCCAGCTGGCGGCGAGCGACGCGTCGACCAGGTCCGGCCGCTCGGCGGCGACACGGAGCAGCTCGGGCGGCTCGATCGCCGGGATCAGGCTGCGCGCCCCTTCCGGCACCAACGCGGCGAGCATCTGTGCGTTGAGCTGGCGCAGCACGATCTCGTAGAGCGCCGCCGCGCCGCTCGCCCCGTCGATCCGGGCGTCCCAGCGGGCCAGCATCGCCGTGGCGGCGGCGGCTCCGGGCGATGGCTGGCGCGGCAGCATCGCCTGGAAGCGCTGGGCCAGCAGCGACAGCGTGTCGTGCTGAAGCGCGATGCTGTCGGCGATGCTGTGGCGGGTCTGCTTCGACAAGACCTGTGCGATCCGATCGTAGCGGGCGGAGTCGCGGAACGAATAGGCCGGGCTCCGCGCGGCGGGCCAGCCGGGCGGCAGGTTGTTCTGGTTGGCCGAGGCGAACCAGCCCGCGGGCGGATCATAGTCGCTGGGCAAGGCGCGGAAGTCGCGCATCCCCACCCAGTCATAGCGGCCATCGCCTGGAACCGGCAGCAGGCCGTTGCCGCGCTTGCGCTGCGGCCAGAAGCCGATCACCTGCCGACCGTGATGTCCGCGCACATCGGCATAATGGAAATTGGTCGGTGCCGGGTGCAGCTTGAATGCCTCACGCAGGCTGGCCCAATCCTGTGCGAGGTTGATCGCCACCATCGAAAAGGCGCCCGACCCGCCCGGCTGCATCCCTACCGAGGCGAGCGCCGTCGCGCGCAACCGGCCGGGGTCGTGCGACACCACCGGCCCCTGCACGGCATAGCGCAGCACCGCCCGGTGCGGCGGGGCATCCTTTACCGGAATATCGATCTCTACGCGCGTGAAGCGCTTCCAGCCGCCGTCATGGCGGTAGCGTTCGGGGTCCTGGGGATCGAGCTCCAGCACGAACAGGTCTTCCTGGTCGATGTGGAAATTGGTGCGGCCGAAGGCGAAGCGATCGGTATGCCCCTGCATGATCCCTGCCAGCCCCGGCGCGCCGCCGCCGATCACGTCCAGGCCGGGGGCGGTGAGATGGGCAACATGGCGCGGCCCGAACCCGCCGATGCCCAGATGCGGATCGTTGGCCAGGATCGGGCGGCCGGTGGCGGTGCGGCTGCCGGCCACCGTCCAGGCGTTCGATCCGGCATTGGTGGCGCTGAGCAGCTCGTCCGGGTCCTGGGTCGGGGTCTCGCGGCCGAACGGGAGCGGCCCCAGCCGCAGCACGCCCATATCCGCCTCGCGCACCTGCGCGGCATCCAGCCCCTCCGGCACCGTCATCGCGATGGCGGGGCGCAGCGGCGCGACCAGCCGGTCCAGCGCGAGCAGGTCCATCGCCGCCAGCCGGGCGCGGCGGATCTCGTCGTCGACATTGCCGACCGAACCGCCACGCGCCAGCACCAGGTCGCGCACCTCCCAGCGCAGCGGCAGCACGCCCAGGATGCGGTATTCCAGCGGCAACAGCGTCGGATCGCCCTCCACCTCCGCGATGCGCGCATTGATCCCCGCGACATAGCCCCGCACGCATTCCAGCACCGGTCGCGGAATGCGGGCCAGTTCCGCATCCAGATCGCCGCGATAATGGAACAGCTGCGCAGCGGCATCATGTTCGGCGAAATCGGCACCGAACACTTCCGCCATCCGCCCCATGGCACGGCGATGCCCGAAATCGATCTGAAACAGCCGGTCGCGCGCGACGACATAGCCCTGGCCGAAAAAGGCATCCGCCTTGGTCGCGGCGCGGATGTGCGGCACGCCCCAGCGGTCGTCGACGATCTCGATCGGCTGCGACAGCCCTGCAACGGTCGCGTGGGAAGGCACCTCGACCGGCCACGCCTGCGCGCGCGCAGTGCCGACCGCGCCGAACGCGGTGGCGCCGAACAGGAAGCTGCGGCGATCGACCATGATGTCCCCTCGTGCCAGCCACGCGGCGCGATGCTCCTCGAAGGGGCGGCGTGGCGCGTGGAGGGGAGCATAAGGCGGCGCAACGCCAGCGCAATCGCACCATAATCCAAGGCTATGGCATACCCAACGATCGATTGTCGCGGGAGCCTTGACCTGGCGCGCATTCGCCCGGCACCATCGCCTACAGCACGGATCAGCGACAAGAACATGACCGTCCGCAGGGAAATCACGCTCCAGGCGCATATATGAAGGGGGATTGCAGATGACCGACGGATCATGGCGCCGGCTACTTTCAGCCGGGACGGGGCTGACCGCCTTGTCGATGGCGCTGGCAGCGCCGGCTTTCGCCCAGACCGAGACATCCGTCGGCACCGAGGCAGCCCAGGCGCGCAGCGAAGCGGAGAGCGTCTCCCCCGACGACCTGATCGTCACCGGGACACGCATCGTGCGCAACGGCTTCCAATCGCCGACGCCGCTGACGGTGGCGACGCAGGAGGATATCCGCAACACGTCCCCGACCAACAACATCGCCGATTTCGTCAACCAGTTGCCCGCACTGGCAGGCTCCACCCGACCCTCCAATTCGCGGCTGGCGATCAGCTCCGGCCTCGCCGGCATCAACGCACTCAACCTGCGCGGGCTGGGCGAGATTCGCACGCTGGTGCTGCTCGACGGTCGACGGACGGTAGGATCGTCCGTAACCGGGCTGGTCGACGTCAACACCTTCCCGCAGGCGTTGGTGAAGAGCGTCGAGATCGTCACCGGCGGCGCTTCGGCCGCCTATGGTTCGGACGCCGTGGCAGGCGTCGTCAACTTCGTGCTCGACAAGAAATATACCGGCATCAAGGCCAGCGCCGACAGCGGCATCACCGGGCGCGGTGACGGCGCCAACTATTCGTTCAGCCTCGCCGCCGGCACCGCCTTCGGCAGCGACGATCGCGGCCATGTCCTGCTGAGCGGCGAGTGGGCGCACCGCGACGGCATCTTCCAGGTCGACCGCGATTGGAATGCGCGCGGGCGGGTGCGCATCACCAACCCGAATTACACCAACACCAACGGCCAGCCGCAATATCTGATCCGGCAGCCGGTGGGCGTCGCCAACGCGACCCCGGGCGGGATCATCCTCAATTCCAGCGGTGGCGTGGCCAACCGGCTGCGTGGCATCTATTTCGGCAATGGCGGTGCCGCGCGCCAGTTCCAATATGGCGCCCTCACCTTCCCTGCCCTTGGCGGTGCCACCGCTCCGTCGCTCACCCAGGGCGGCGACTGGCAGCTGAACGATCAGGGCCGCAACATCGGCCTCGACGCCGACGACGATCGCCGCGGCGTGTTCGGCCGCGTGAGCTACGACGTCGCGAGCGGCGTGTCGATCTTCGCCGAGGCATCGTACAACTGGCAGAAGACGCTGTTCAACGCCGGCCCGCAATTGACCACCAGCACCACGCTCAGCGCCGCCAATCCCTATTTGCAGACCGCCCTGGCCAACGCCGTTTCGGCCGGGCTCATCACCCCGGCGGAGCGCACCGCCGTCACCTCGGTGACGATCGGCACCACCGCCGTCGACCTGCCCTATCGCAAGAACAACAGCACCCGCGATGTGCAGCGTTACGCGATCGGCGCGGAGGGCGAGTTCCAGGCGTTCGGCAAGAAGGCGGTGTGGAACGCCTATGCCCAATATGGCGAGACCAATGCGCACGAGCAGTTGCGCGACATCATGAACACCACCCGCATGGCCAACGCGACCGATGCCGTCGCAGCGCCTGCAGGCAACGCGCTCGGCGTGCCGGCGGGGACGACGGTGTGCCGCTCGTCGCTCACCGCACCGACCAATGGGTGTGTGCCGCTCAACCGGCTGGGCCTCGGCGTGACCAACCCCGCCGCGATCGACTATGTGCTCGGCGATCCCTATCGCGACCAGAAGCTGAAGCAGACGGTCGTGGGCGCCAACCTCTCGCTGACGCCGTTCGCGACCTGGGCGGGCGACGTCAGCATCGCGGTGGGTGGCGAATATCGCAAGGAATCGGTTTCCGGCTTCGTGCCTACCGACTTCCAGACCGGCTGGTCGGTCGGCAACTTCCTGCCCACCTTCGGCAGCTACAACGTCAAGGAAGCCTATCTCGAAACCGTCGTCCCGCTCGGGCTGGGCATCGAGTTCAACGGCGCGGTCCGTGCGACCGATTATTCCACCTCGGGCTATGTCACGACGTGGAAGGTCGGCGCCACCTGGCAGCCGATCGAGGATATCCGCTTCCGCGCCACCCGCTCGCGCGACATCCGCGCGCCCAACCTCAGCGAGCTGTTCCAGTCGGGCACCTCGCGCACCAATACGCTGACCGACCCGGCGACCGGGCGTACCACCGTCACCTTCCGCGAACTGACCACCGGCAACCCCAATCTCCGTCCGGAAAAGGCGGACTCGGTCAATATCGGCGTCGTGCTCCAGCCCCGCTTCCTGCGCGGCTTCTCGGCCTCAGTCGACGGGTTCGACATCAAGCTGAAGGATGCGATCGGCCAGTTCTTCGCGCAGGACATCATCAACCGCTGCTATGAAGGGCGGAAAGAGTTCTGCAACGCCTATGGTCCCGATCCGACGGGCGATCGCGAGTTGTTCTTCAAGGCCAGCCCGTTCAACTTCGCCCGCCAATGGGTACGTGGCATCGATTTCGATGCGGGCTACCGCGTCGCGCTCGACCAGATCTTCGGCAAAGCGCCCGGCGCCATCACCTTGCACGGCCTGGCGACCCGCTACATCCACAACATCACCGACAGCGGCGTGCCGAACGTGGTGCCCGTCGATGCCGTCGGCCAGCTGAGCGGGATCAGCCCGCCCAAGTGGATCTATCGCGTCAACGCCAGCTACGAGACCGATCACTTCTCGGTCACCGGCACCGTACGCGGCGTGAGCAGCGGCACCTATGGTAACAACTATATCGTCTGCAACGGAAATTGCCCGGTCGGGCGCCCCGCCGCGACGGTCTCGCAGTTCCCGACGATCGACAACAACCACATTTCGGGTGCGGCCTATGTCGATCTGAACCTGACCGCCAAGATCACGCAGGGCGATCGCATGCGCGGCGAGGTGTTCCTGAACGTCACCAACCTGCTCGATCGCGATCCGATCCTGCTGCCCGAAACCGGGCTGGCAGCGAACAGCACCTATTCGGACCTGCTGGGGCGCGCCTTCCGCGTCGGCGTCCGGTTCGAGATGCGGTGAGCAGCCAGGGCGGGGATGGCGCCTCTGTGGGGCTGCGCGTGATCCATCCCCGCCGCGCCCTCCTCCAATCCTGTGCGGCGATCGCCTGTGCCGGATGGGGCAGCACGGCGATGGCGCGGATTGGGCGTACCAAGCCTGCGAGGAGG
Source organism: Sphingomonas pokkalii (assembly GCF_003096275.1). Lineage (GTDB taxonomy): Bacteria > Pseudomonadota > Alphaproteobacteria > Sphingomonadales > Sphingomonadaceae > Sphingomonas > Sphingomonas pokkalii. The sequence goes on along the minus strand of NZ_QENQ01000001.1, from coordinate 1,655,912 downwards.
GTGAACGCCATGGGCATACGGGGCCCCGTGACCATCGCCGACGACGCATGGGGGGTGCCGCATATCCGGGCGTCCTCCATTCCCGATGCCTATTTCGGGCAGGGCTATGTCGTCGCCCGCGATCGGCTGTTCCAGATCGACCTTCAGCTGCGACGTGATCTCGGCCGGCTGGCGGAAGCGTTCGGCGCCCGCTTTGTCCCCCATGATCATGCCGCCCGCCTGCGCCTCTATCGCGGCGATGTCGACGCGGAGCTGGCCAGCCTGCCTGCCGACGTCGCAGCCTGTGCCCGTGCCTATGTCGACGGGATCAACGCCCGCATCGCCGAGCTGGAAGCAGACCCGTCGTTGCTGCCACCCGAATATGGCGTGCTGCAGCTGCGGCCGCTGCACTGGCACATTGCCGATCTGGTTCGCATCCGCAGCGGCGATATGGGCAGCACCGCCGACGAGGTCCGCCGCGCCCAGCTGGCCGCGCGCGGATTGCTGGATCTCGACGCGCTGATCGCGCCGCTGGCCTGGGATTGGAAGCCCCGGCTGCCCGAGGGTCTCGATCTCGCGGCCGTGTCGAAGGCCGATCTGGGCATCCTCGGCGAAACCGAAGGTCCCCTGCCCTGGAGCGATGCGGTGCTTGCCTATTACGATCCGGTCTATGATCGGCTCGATCGCGAAGCCCATGGCAGCAACGCCTGGACGATCTCGGCAGCGCGTTCCGCCACCGGTCGCCCGATCCTCGCCAATGATCCGCATCTCGGCATCGGCGGCTTTTCGCCCCGCCACCTCGCCCATCTGACCGCGCCCGGCTTCGACGTGATCGGTGCCGGCAGCCCGGGGATGCCCGGCATCATGCAGGGCCATACCGACTATTACGCTTTCGGACGGACCAATTCGCATATCGATCAGGAAGATCTGTACGTCCTGGAACTGAAGCCCGACGATCCCGAATGCTACCGCCACCAGGGCCAATGGAAGCGGTTCGCAACGGTGACCGAAGTGATCCGTGTGAAGGACGCCGCAGATGTGGTGGTGACGGTCCGCACCGCCGAACACGGCCCGGTCCTGCTGCACGATCCCGCCCGTCACCGCGCCACCGCGATGGCCTCGGTCTCGCTGCGTCCCGGCGCCAACATGACCTTCGCCATCATCGCGCTCAACCTCGCCAGGAACTGGGACGAGCTCGCCCAGGCGGCGCGGCTGCATGTGGCGCCGACCAACCTCCATTATGCCGATATCGACGGCAATATCGGCTGGCGGCTGCTCGGCCATGTGCCGGTCCGCACCCGGCATGACGGGCTGTTGCCGGTGCCGGGCGACGGGCAATACGATTGGCAGGGCATCCTCCCGGCCGCGGAGATGCCGTCGCTCCGGAACCCCGAAAGCGGCTGGTTCGCCTCGGCCAACCAGTTCAACCTTCCGCCGGACTGGTCGCCGGGCAAGCGCGTGACGAGCTTCACCTGGAACGCGCCCTATCGCTATGATCGCATCGCGCAGGTGCTGGGCAGGCCGGGCAGACACGGCCTGAACGACAGCGTGGCGTTGCAGCATGACGATCTGTCGCTGCCCGCGCAGGCGCTGGTGCCGCTGTTGCCGCGGGGGCTCGAAGGCACGGCGGCGCAGGCGGCCGCCATGCTGCGCGGCTGGGACGCCCGGCTGGGGGTGGACAGCGCCCCCGCCGCGCTGTTCGAGATGCTGTGGATCGAACTCGGCAAGGCCTGCCTGGAAGCGATCGTGCCGGAAGCCGCGCGTGACCTCGTCAAGTCGATCGATCCGCGGCCGATGCTCGCGCTGCTGACCCGCCCCGACGCACGGCTTGGGGCCCAGCCGGAAGCGGCGCGCGATGCGCTGCTGGCGGCGTCGCTCGGGCGGGCCTGGGAGGCGGCGCTGCGCACATTCGGTGCCGATCCGGCGGATTGGCGCTGGGGCGATGCCCACCGCGTCGTCCTCCGCCACCCACTGTCGAGCCGCCCCGCAATCGCCGCGGCGCTGCCCGCGATCGAGGGCGGCCGTTCGGGCGGCGACGGCTTCACCGTGATGGCGCGCGGCTATGTCGCCGCCCGCGACTGCACCGTCAGCCACGGCGCGAGTTTCCTGGTCGTCTGCGATGTCGGCAATTGGGATGCCAGCCGCGTCCTCGCTCTGCCCGGCCAGTCGATCGATCCCCGTTCCCCGCATTATCGCGACAGCTATGCGCCATGGCTGGCCGGCCAGGCGCGGCCGTTTCCGTTCAGCCGTCAGGCGGTGGACGCGCATGTTCGCCACGTCACGGAGCTTCACCCATGAGGATCGGACGGCGGCGCTTTGTGCAGGCGATGGCCGTCGCGCCGCTGTTCGCCGGCCGCGCCGGGCGTGCGGCCGCCGCCACGGCGCGCGACCTGCGGTTCGCCGCCGCCTTTGACGAGATCGACTCCTGGGTGGGTAAGGCCTTTCCAGGGGCTGTCGTCGCGATCGGTATGCACGGGCGGCGGGTGGCGCTGCGGAGCTTCGGGAAGCTGTCGTCCGCACCGGATGCGCCCCCCATGCCCCGCGACGCGATCTTCGATCTCGCCTCGCTCACCAAGGTGGTCGGCACCACCACCGCCGCCGAGCTTCTCTACAACCGCGGGCTGCTGGACCTGGACCGGCCGGTGATCGCCTATCTCCCGGCCTTTGCCGGCACGCCCGGACATGCGCGGATCACCGTCCGCCACCTGCTCAGCCACAGCTCCGGCCTGTTCACCACCGATCTCCTCTGGCAGCACAGCCGCAACCGGCAGGAGCTGCTCGCCCTGATCGATCACATGCCGGTCGCGTGGAAACCCGGTTCGCGCTATCAGTATCGCGACGAGAACATGATCCTGATGGGCGAGATCGTCGAGCGCCTCTCAGGCCAGCCGCTGGACCGCTTCCTGCACGACAACGCCTTCGCGCCGCTCAACATGAAGGATACCGGGTTCAACCCGCCGGCAAGCCAGTTCGCCAGGATTCCGCCGACCGAGCAGGACGACATGTTCCGCCACCGGCTGGTGCGGGGGGTGGTGCATGACGAAAATGCCTATGTGCTGGGCGGGGTCGCCGGACATGCCGGCCTCTTCTCGACCGCACGGGATCTCGCAAAGCTCGCCGAACTCTATCTGCACCATGGCAGGGGACTGCTGAAACCCGCCAGCATCGCCGCCTTCACCACCCGCCAGTCCGAACCGCCGGGAACGTCGCGCGCGCTTGGATGGGACATGACGGAGGCGTCGGGCAGCTTCGCCGGTCCGCGCGCATCCCCGGACGCGTTGATCCATACCGGCTTCACCGGCACCTCGCTCTACATCGACCGGCGTCGCCACGCCTTCATCGTGCTGCTGACGAACCGGGTGAACCCCACCCGCGACAACAAGCGCATCGCCGAAGCCCGGATCGGCATCCACTCGGCGATCCTATCGGCGATCGATACCCCTGTCGGGTGACACCCCTCAACGCCCTGATCCGTAAACGACAGCCTATCGCCCGCGCCAGATCATCACAGTTGTCCGCAGGACGCTCCTCGACAAGGTTTCTACCAGGCGAGCTGCGCAGGCAGGAACTCGGCAAACAGATCATCATAATAGGGCTTCAGCTGGGCCAGGTCCGGCTTGGCATGACCTTTCGAGTACAGGTCGTACTTGTTGAACTCCAGCACCCACTTCAGCATGGCGCGATCCTTGTCATTGCACAAATGATCATAGGCGCCATGCTTGTGCCACGGATAGAAGGAATGGAAGCGGAGCATGTACAGCGCTTCATCCGGCAGATAGGGCTTCATCACCTCGGCGATATAGCCATCGTGGCCGAACGACATATGCACCTTCTCAAGGCCGCAATTGGGTTCGTAGATACCATATTTCGTCTGGTATTCCGGTACGTTGCGATCCGGGTTGCCGGCGAAATATTCGTGGAAGACAATATGCTCCGACCAGGCGCAGCCCACGGGATAGGTATCGCCGACCACGCCCCATTGCGGCTCGCCCCACAGGCACAGGCATTTGCCCAGATCGTGCAGGAAGCCCGTCAGGATCATCCAGCGCGGCTGTCCGTCGCGGCGCATCGCCTCCGACGTCTGCAACAGGTGATCGGTCTGCGACAGATCGGTGTCCGGATCGCTCTCGTCGACCAGCGCATTCAGAAATTCGGCGGCCTCCCAGATCGACTTCTGTCCCCGCGTCAGGCCGAAATATTCGGCTTCCTTGCGCAGCACATAGTCGACGGTCATCTGCTCATGATTGTTGCGATAAAACTGCGCGACGCCCGGAACGGCGGCGGCGTCATACTGGCGAAACGCGTCCTCGGCCTTGCCTTCCTTGTAGCGGCCTTCATCGACAGCCTGTGTCGCGGTTGCACCCATCGATCTACATCCTCTCGTCTTGCTGTTCTGCCAGCGTTATCGCTTACGTAACGGCGTATCGCAAGTCGCGCCAAAGCTCAACAAGTGCTTTGCTCCGCTGGCAAGGGCGCCTTGACACCTCCAACGTTATGGGTAACGCTCCAGCCCTGCTCCAAACCTTCCCGCAGAGAGAAGGGCGAGCCCATAGGAAACGAGGATGCGGATGAACGAACGGCACGCGATACGTGCGTCCATGGTGCGCGCAGTTCTAACGGATATTCAGTTCTGGATTCCCGCGCTGGTTCTTGCCGGCGGCATCCTTCTTCTTGCGATCCTCAACTAAAACACGCCTCCCCGAAGGCGCATACACTCCCAGGAAAGAAAGGAGCGCCATCATGGCGTCTTCACAGAACACGGCTGCGGCATCGGCCAATCCGCAACATATGCTGGGCGTATTGTGCGGCCTGGCCGCCGGCGCCTGGCTTGGCGCCGCGGAAGCGCCGACCAAATTGGTGACGGCGGGGTTTTCGCCCTTCGCCATATCGCTGTGCATGGTGGCGGGCGTTTTTGCGGCGCGCTGGACCTTCCCGACGCTGATGAAGGGCACGGGTTTCGTGTTTTCGGACATCGCGTCCAAGCCGCATTTGATCCTCTGGGGGCTGCTGGCGGGCGCACTCTGGGCGGTTGCGAACACGCTGACCGTCTTCGCCATTCGGGATGTGGGCCTCGCCACCGCCTTTCCGCTGTGGAACACCAATTCGCTGGTCGGGCTGTTATGGGGCTGGCTGCTGTTCCGGGAGATGCGCGGTGCCGGCGCGCGCACCATCGGCAAGGTGGTGCTCGGTACGCTGGCGATCATCGCCGCTGCCATCATGCTGGGCTTCAGCACGCTGCACGATGCCGGGGCATCGCCGCACGCCGCGCGGGGCCTGGCTGCGGCCGCCGGTGCCAGCCTGATGTGGGGCACCATGTATGTCCCCTATCGCAAAGCCTATCTGAGCGGCATGAGCCCGCTGTCGTTCGTCACCATCTTCACGATCGGCGAGCTGGGCACGATGCTGGCGCTGACCTGGTGCTTCGACGGCGGCCCGAATTCCTCCGCCCTGCAGCTGCTGCACCATCGCGAGGTGCTGTTCTGGCTGTTTCTCGGCGGCTTTGTGTGGGTGATCGGCGACCTGTTCCAGCAATATGCCACCAAATATCTCGGCATCAGCCGGGGCATTCCGCTGTCCAATACCAATCAGCTCTGGGGACTGGCCTGGGGCGCGCTGGTATTCGGCGAGCTGGCGACGGCCGACAGCGCCCATATCGGGCTGGTCGTCGGCGGGTCGCTGCTCATGATCCTGGGCGCGCTGGCGATCAGCACGGCGGCCGCGGGCGCGGCGGAGATGGGCAGCCGGGATGCCGCCTTGCGCCGCGAATGCGACCGCTATGGCCTTGACTATGGCGATGCGCTGAGCGCCCAGCATGGCGGGACCGCCAAGCAGTCTGGCGAACGGCGCTGGTGGGACTGGGCGATCGTCGCCGCCGCCGTCTCGCTGTTCGTCTGGCTGGGCGCGGCGGCAGCCGTACCGCCGCTGGCGATGCAATGGGAATGGGTTGCCGTGCTTTGTGCCCTGTTGCTGGCGACGCTGGCGGCGGGCTGCTGGGCATTGTGGACACGCACACGCTTCAACTAGGCGCCTGACTGGACGCCGTTGGGGGCGTGTGTGCATAGAGCCCCCAACGGTTCCAACGCGTTTGAAAAGCTCCCCCATGGCGGTCACGCTCAAAGACATAGCCCGCGATCTCGGCGTTTCGACGGTCACCGTTTCGAAGGTCTTGCGCGGCCAGACCGATATCAGCGACAAGACCCGCGAGCGCGTGCTGAAGCGGATGCGCGAGCTGAACTATCAGCCCAATATGCTGGCGCGGGCGCTGGCGGGTGGACGGTCCCAGGCGGTCGGGCTGGTCGTGCCGGATCTGATCCATCCCTTTTTCGGCGAGTTCGCCCGGTCGCTGGCCGGGGCGCTGCGGTCGGAAGGGTTGGTGCTGGTGCTGGCCTCTTCCGAAGAAGATCCGGAGATCGAAGAACAGGAAATCAAGACGCTGCTGGCACGCGGTGTCGATGTCCTGCTGGTGGCATCGTGCCGCCCGGCAACGCATCCCTCTCCGGCGCTGGCGGAAGCGAGCACGCCGGTGCTGCTCGTCGATCGTCATTTCCTCGATTTGCCGATGGATTTCGTCGGCACCAACGACCTGATGGTCGGTGAACTGGCGGGGCGCCATCTGGTCGGCATCGGCCGCCGACGGATCGCCCATATCGGCGGGCGCGGCATCAGCCCGACGGCGGACCGGCTCCAGGGCTTCCAGCGCGCGCTGGCCGCGGCGGGTGTCGACCTTGCCGAAGCCTATGTGGTGATGCGCGACGGCTTTGAAGAAAGCGGCGATGCCACCGGCTACCATGCCATGCAGGAATTGCTGTCGCTGCGCGAACCGCCGGACGCCGTGTTCTGCTACAATGATCTGTCCGCCATCGGCGCCATGGAGGCTGCGATGCAGGCGGGTCTGCGCATTCCCCAGGACATCGCCTTCATCGGCTGCGGCAATCTGCGATATGCCGAATATCTGCGGGTGCCGCTGACCTCCGTCGACCAGAGCAGTCATCGGCTGGGGGAGTTGGCGGCGAAACGCGTTCTTGATCTGAGCGCAGGGGCCGGCGCCGCACCGCAAACCCTGCGCCTGGAACCGCGATTGATCGTCCGCAAGTCCACCGTTGCCTGAGGTTTCGCGCAACGTTCAGACAACGCGTCTTCCAGCAGCGTACTCCCCTGTCCGCCTCGGCCCCGCCCCCGCCTATCAGGAGTTGAGCCGGTACCGGATCCTGTGCGCGAGAATCGCCAACGAATACCCGGAAGGCAACCGCCGCCGCGCGCTTCGCGGCGGCGGCGGTTTCTTCTTCAAGGCTGGACGAAGCCCTTGCTTCGCGCAAGCCTCAGCTGGGGTTCCGCTTCCATGATGTAATCGGCGGCATCACCCTTGGTGCGGATGGCCTGCACGCGCGCCAGCAGGTCATTCTGCTGACTTTCCGGAAGCATCGCCGCATGCTGCACCATGGCCGAATGCAGGAACCCCGGCAGATTCCCCGCGTCCACCGTCGAACTGGCCGGCGGCGGCGCGACATAGCCAAGCTCGGATGTCGGCGTCGGTGCGGGGTTGGGCAGAACCGTCGGCGTGTCGGTCCGGGGCGCGGACAGCGAGAGCAGCGAGAGCAGGTTGTTTGCAGCCTTGTCGCGTGCGGTAAGCGGCGCGATACCGAACACCGCTTCTACCGTGGCGAGCACGGAACTGTGGTCGTACACTTGGCTGTTGACGGAGCCCTTGGGGATAAGCGGCGACACGATCACGGCCGGTACCCGCACGCCATATTGTTTGAAATCAAAGCCGTACTGATTGTATTTGCTGGACGACCCATCACTCGGCGCCGGCGCCGGCCCCGGCCGCACGTGATCGAAGAACCCGCCATGCTCGTCATAGGTGATGATCAGCAGGCTTGTCTCCCAATGCGGCGAATTGCGGATGGCCTCATAGGTCTGTTTTATCAGCAGTTCCCCACCCGAAACGGTATCCAGCGGGTGCTGGGATGTACCGCCCTTGAAGGTGACGACATTGCCATAGTTCGGCTCGATGAAGGTGAAGCCGCCGGGATAGCTGCTGCTCGCAACGTCGCCGGCGAAATCGGCGAACCCGTGGATATTCCACGGGAAAATGCCCTTCAATCCGCCGAAGATCGTCAGGACGCCATCGGCATACAAGCGCCAGCGGCGGCTGCCGAGCTTGTCGAAGATCGTTCCGTTCGGGAAGGAGAAGCCCTTCACCGTTTCCCAGGTGATCATCTCTGCAGTGGTGGGGCTGTGGTCCAGTCCCCCAGACGATGCCGCGGCGACGAAGAAGCGGTTGGGCCAGGTCGGCCCCGGCATCGATGCGAACCAATGGTCGCACACCGCAAATTCGGACGCGAGTGTATTGAGGACAGGCAACGCGCTGGCCGGAAATCCCTGCATGATCTGCCCCAGATCTGCCGAAGGCGCGTTCCCTTCTCCCGAGCTTGGCGACGAAGCATAGTCGGCGACGAATCCGCTCATTTCTATCGGCGGGTACGGACCGCCCGACGGATAGGAGGCGCCTTTGCCTGCGAGCTGGACAACGACATCCGGAAATTCATGGCCCGGATCAACCGCCATCACGGCGGGGGGTTGATTACCGAAGGGATAGCTGGCGCCGTTATAGCTGTTGGAGGTGCCCGCTGGCGGAACGGCAATTCCCGGAAGGCCCGATGCCCCGAGCATATGGTCGAAGGATCGGTTTTCCAGCATCAAGACAAACACATGCGTGATGTTAGGCAACGTCATTGATGGTCTCCCCTGTTGTAGAACGCGTTGAAGTTGCGACAGACAGGCGCGGCGGCGGTGCGGCTGTGCGCGCTATGGCGAGCCGCTGCCGCCAGTCCGAGCGAATGGAACAGCCGAAGGCCCAGCGATCATCCGTGTCCCGGCGGAATTCGGGGTCGGCTACCGTCAGAAACAGCGCCGTGTCGGTAAAGGGGCAGTCGAACAGGCGGCTTTCCATGCGGAGCATGATCGTGCTGTGCGCCTCAGCGGCAGAAGCAGTGTCCAGGAGCTCGCACAACGTGCCCTTTGGCGGCAGTGCAGAGAGGAGAACCGCCAGCAGCTGGATCTGCCGGATTTCGTCGGTGCCGATCTGGCTTTCGATCGGTGCCGATACAGCAATCATTGCATCGCCCTTCGAATAATCCCGAACGTTGCATCGGGCCGCGAAAGTATGACGCTTCAAAGAAAACACTATCAAAGCACGAAAAGTCCGACTCGGACGTAAAGGTACGACGGCGATTTGCTCGATATCGTGGTAGCAAACGTTCGGCACCCTATCCATGCAGGAACTATTCTTGGATCAGGCGTCTTTTATATCTGCTAAGGCCCCGTCTCATACCAAGGTGCATCGAGGAAGACCCAACCCGCCGCACGCCGTCATCCCGGCGAAGCCGGGATCCATTCGCCGCTCGGTTGCAGCAAAGGCCGATAGCGAAACCCCAATGGACCCCGGCTTTCGCCGGGGTGACGATAGGGTGGCAGCGATGGGTTCTTATCCGTGCAACTTGGTATGAACGTCCATTTCGGGCCATACTCTGGCAAACCTATGGATCATCAGGCGCAATCGGGGCTGGTGTTGTCGAATCAGAACCTGTTCAAAGTCCGGCCTGCCCCAGCCGCGATCGGGCGAGTTTCGAATCGGCCCCCTTCGACGACTCGACGATATCGAAACGGCTCCATGCCATGGCTGCATGATGGCCATGGGGCGGAACGGCAGCGCAAGCTCTTGATGGCGCGGGTGGACATGCCGCACCTGCAAGGCTTCAGTTCGCCGGCTTCAGCCCCAATTGCCAAGGCTTTACCCGGCCGGTCGGCCTCGCCACCCCGTCCAGCCGCTCGGCACGGACGATCGTAACCGGCTTCAGGATCATCTGCCCCTTCATCGCGTCGCGTCCGCCGCCGCTGGGCAGCGCCAGGATACGCTGGACCACGTCCATGCCGCCCACCACCTGCCCGAACGCCGCGAAGCCGGGATTGGCGCCGCGCGCATCGAGGCCGGGATTGTCGCCGACCATGATCGAGAAATTGCCGTTGGCCGAATTGGGGTTCGGCCCGTGCGCCATCGAAATGGTGCCGTGCAAGTGGCGGAGCCCGGTCTTGCTGGTCGGCTCCAGCGGCAGCGGATCGAGCATCCGCCGGGCATCCGTGCCGACGCCGCCCTGGATGAAACCCTTGGTCGGCTCGGTCTTTCGCCGAGCGGTGCGGTAAAAGGTTGTGCCCTCGAACCGACCGTCATCGACATAGGCCAGGAAGTTGGCGACGGTCTTCGGCGCACGCCCGGCATCAAGCGCGACGGTGATCGCCCCCATGCTCGTCACCAGCCGTACCCGGACCTTGCCCGGCGATGCCCGCCCCTGCGGCACCGGCGCTGCCGATACCGCCAGCAACGCCAGCCCGGCGACGAAAGCCCGTCGCAGCACGCGCTTAGACGAGCCGCGAGTGCTTGACGGCGGCTTCGATGAAGCCCGCGAACAGCGGGTGCGGATCGAAGGGCTTGGACTTGAGCTCGGGGTGGAACTGTACGCCGACGAACCAGGGATGGTCGGGCCGCTCGACGATCTCGGGCAGCGTGCCGTCGGGCGACATGCCCGAGAAGACGAGGCCGCCCTCTTCCAGCACCGGCTTGTAGGCGGTGTTCACCTCATAGCGGTGGCGGTGGCGCTCGCTGATCGAATCGGTGCCGTAGATCGAGGCGACCACGCTGTTGCCGCCGAGCTTGGCGGGATAGGCGCCGAGCCGCATCGTGCCGCCCAGATCGCCGCCTTCTTCGCGCTTCTGCAGGCCGTCGGCGGTCATCCATTCGGTGATCATGCCGACCACCGGCTCCTGCGTGGGGCCGAATTCGGTGGTCGAAGCATTGGCGATGCCCTGCGCGCGGACGCCCTCGATGCACGCCATCTGCATGCCGAGGCAGATGCCGAAGAACGGCACATTGCGCTCGCGGGCGAACCGCACGCCGGCGATCTTGCCCTCGCTGCCGCGCTCACCGAACCCGCCGGGCACGAGGATGCCGTGCATCGGCTCGAGCATCGCCGCGACCTCGGCCTGTTCCTGCTCGAAGAGTTCGGCGTCGAGCCAGCGGATGTTGACCTTGACGCGATTGGCGATGCCGCCATGGACCAGCGCCTCGGTGAGCGACTTATAGGCGTCCGGCACGCCCATATATTTGCCGACCACGCCGATGGTGACTTCGCCTTCGGGGTTCTGCAGCCGCTCGACGATGCCGCTCCAGCGGCTGAGGTCGGGCGACGGGCCCGGCTCGATGCCGAACGCCTTGAGCACTTCGCCGTCCAGCCCTTCGCCGTGATATTGCAGCGGCACCGCATAGATGCTCTTGGCATCGAGCGCGGGGATCACCGCCGAGGTCGGCACGTTGCAGAACTGGGCGATCTTGGCGCGCTCGCCGGCCGGCAGCGGCCGTTCGGCGCGGCACACCAGCACATCGGGCTGTACGCCCAGCGCCGCGAGTTCACGCACGCTGTGCTGGGTCGGCTTGGTCTTCAGCTCGCCGGCGGCGGCGATGTACGGCACCAGGGTGACGTGGATGCTGACGGTCTGGCCGCGGCCGAGATCGTTGCGCAGCTGGCGAATCGCCTCGATGAACGGCAGCGATTCGATATCGCCCACCGTGCCGCCGATCTCGCACAGCACGAAGTCGAGATCCTCGGTCTCCGCCTGTGCGAACGCCTTGATCGCGTCGGTGACGTGCGGGACCACCTGCACGGTGGCACCCAGATAATCGCCGCGCCGCTCGCGCTCGATGATCGTCTTGTAGATCCGGCCAGAGGTGACGTTGTCGGCCTGGCGTGCCGTCACGCCGGTGAAGCGCTCATAATGGCCGAGGTCGAGATCGGTCTCCGCGCCGTCGTCGGTGACGTACACCTCACCATGCTGGTGCGGCGACATCGTGCCGGGATCGACGTTGAGATAGGGATCGAACTTGCGGATGCGGACTCGATAGCCACGGGCCTGGAGCAGCGCCGCGAGGCTCGCTGCCATGAGACCCTTGCCGAGCGAGGAGACCACGCCGCCGGTGATGAAGATGTACCGCGCCATGGGAGAAAACGCCTAACGTCAAAGGGCGCAGACCGGCAAGCGTTCGAATCCGCCGGCTGCGCAAATTTTACGGTCAATCCGCCGCCGAAGCGGCGAAATACGGAGATTACTGGCTGAACGGAACCTGGCTGTTGCCCGCAGTCTCATTCGCCGGTGCGGGGTTCGGTGCCGGGGCAACGGCCGGTGCCGCCGCCGCCGGCGCTGCCTGGCGCTGCAACGTCGCATCGATCGTCGTCGAATGCCGGGTTGCCGCAAGGAACGCGAGCACGATGCTCATGGTGATGAACAGCGTGGCGAGAATCGCGGTCGACCGCGTCAGGAAATCGGCAGCACCGCGTGCCGACATCAGCCCCGCCGGGCTACCGCCCGTGGTGAGGCCGCCCCCCTCGGACTTCTGCAAAAGGATCACCGTCACCAGCAGGGCGGCGATGATGAACTGAACGACGAGGAGGAACGTGAACATGGATGTTTCGGAGCCCGTATCAGGAAGCGGGCGACATAGGCGAGCATCCCCCGGCAATCAACCGCCCGTTCGGCGCCCCGCGAACGTGCCGATCCGCAACCCCATGCGCCGGCTGAATTTTCGTCGAAGATTTAGCACAACATTTCGCACACGCACTGAAACCTAGTCGCAAAATGCGCGTTTGTTCGGATGGTTCGATGCCGTGCCGGGCCTGAAACGAACGAGTGATGCTTGTGAACACTATGTCCGAACAGACCCTGGGGTCGTGGAAGAATACGCTGATCGATTATGTGCGTTCGGGAGAGCCCGACCTGACCAATCGGCAAATGGCGCTTCTGATGCTTGTGTATCTCGATCCCGGCCCCCATACGGTGCGCGGGCTGGCGCGGGCGCTGAACGTGTCGAAGCCGGTCGTCACCCGCGCCTTGAATCGGCTGGGCACGCTCGGCTATCTGCGCCGCCAACGTGACGACACCGATAAGCGCAACATCTTCGTAGCGCGCACCGCGGAAGGGGCAGAGTTTCTTGCAGAGTTCGGGCATTTCCTCGCTGGCAACCACCTCAGCGAGCCGGTCCCACAGCGCGCCGACGCGTAAACGACTCGCTCTGGGGGGCAGGTCGGTCACCATGGATCCGCGGGTTGATGCGGTGCGTCCCGACCTGGCGGACATTCGGCTGGCCGGAAGGGTATTCGCACCGCATTATGCGGCGCCGCTCCCGCGCGTCGTTCGGCAGGAAACGACCTTGCACGCCGCCTCCACGCGCGCGGATCCGCCGCTGCTGACCCTGCAGAAGGGCGACGTGTTCGAAGTGCTTGAATTCGCCGGCGGCAAGGCCTGGGGCGTTGCGCCCGGGCCGGCGCTGGTCGGCTATATCGATGCTTCGGCTTTGGGGGAATCCGAATGATCGCGCAGGTTTTCATCGACGGCGCCGCCGGCACCACCGGCCTGGAGATTCGCGAACGGCTCGGCGGGCGGCCCGAGATCCAGCTGGTCGTGCTGGATGACCAGGACCGCAAGGATCCGGGCAAGCGCGATGAGGCCCTGAACAGCGCCGATTTCGTGATCCTCTGCCTGCCCGACGATGCGGCGCGGGAAGCGGTCGCGATGATCCGCAACGAGCGGACCCGCGTGATCGATGCCTCGACGGCGTTCCGCACCGCGCCGGATTGGACCTATGGCTTTGCCGAGCTGGAACCGGGCCAGGTGACCGCGATCGCCGAGGCAGGCCGGGTCAGCAATCCCGGCTGCTACCCGACCGGTTTCCTGGCGCTGGTCCGCCCGCTGATCCGCGCCGGGCTGATCCCGCATGATTTCCCGCTGAGCGTCAACGCCGTGTCCGGTTATTCGGGCGGTGGCCGGTCGATGATCGCCGAGTTCGAAGGCGCCGACGCGGAACGGAGCACCACGGCGTACCGCCCCTATGGCCTCGCGCTGGCGCACAAGCACGTACCGGAAATGCAGAAGCACGCCCGGATCGTCCATCCGCCGATCTTCATGCCGTCGGTCGCGCGCACCTATCGCGGGATGGTGGTCGAAGTGCCGCTGCCGCTCTTCGCCTTCACGCGCAAGCCGTCGGTCGAAGCGCTGGAGAATGTGCTGCGCGACGCCTATCGCGACTCGCCGGTCGTGCAGGTTCTGCCGGCAGATGTTCCCACGATCGCTATCGAGGAAAATGCCGGTTCCGACCGGCTGGCGATTCGCGTCTTCGGGAACGACGAAACCCGCCAGGCACGGCTGGTCGCCACGCTCGACAATCTCGGCAAGGGCGCGGCCGGGGCCGCGGTCCAGAACCTCAACATCATGGCCGGGCTCGATCCCACGGCCGGGTTGGTATTGTAAGGCCGCTTTTCCCCCTCCGCCTCCGGCGCGAGGGGGTTTCGTTGACCTCCGGCTTGATCTTTCGCGCGCATTGGTGTCTCGCGGGGCGAACCAATCATGAGGGAAATGATGCAGCAGCCCGTCGGCAAATTGCTTCTGTTCGGTGCCACCGGCGATCTCGCCCAGCGGATGCTGCTTCCTTCGCTTTATGCGCTGCACGCCGATGGCCTGCTGCCGCCGGATCTCACCATCACCGGCACCGCCCGATCGGACCATGACGACGATGGCTATCGCGCCTTCGCCGCCAAGGCGCTCGACCAGTTCCTGCCCGCCGATCGCAAGGACGACAGCGCTGTCCAGAGCTTCCTGCAGCGGCTGTTTTATCAGACGCTCGATGCATCGACGATCGAAGGCTATGCCGAGCTGAAGGAAAAGATCGGCGATATCTCCGGCGGCCTCGCGATCTTCCTGTCGACGGCACCCTGGCTGTTCGGCCCCACCATCAAGGGCCTGGAATCGGCCGGGCTGGCGGGCGACAATGTCCGCATCAGCCTGGAAAAGCCGCTCGGCCGCGACCTCGCGTCCAGCCGCGAGATCAACGACATCGTGGCGGAAGCCTTCCCCGAGGAGCGCACCTTCCGCATCGACCATTATCTCGGCAAGGAAACCGTCCAGAACATCCTGGCGCTGCGCTTCGGCAATTCGCTGTTCGAACCTGTGTGGAACGCCCGCGGCATCGACAGCGTGCAGATCACCGTCTCGGAAACGGTGGGCCTCGAAGGCCGTGCCGGCTTCTATGACGATACCGGCGCGCTGCGCGACATGGTGCAGAACCACATGCTCCAGCTCGTCGCGCTGATCGCGATGGAGCCCCCTGCCCGGCTCGACGGCACCTCGGTGCGCGACGAGAAGGTCAAGGTGCTGCGCTCGCTCCGCAAGATCGCGATCGCCGATGCGCCGAACCTTACCGTAATCGGCCAATATGGTGGCGGCGCGGTGAAGGGCGAGATCGTCCGCGACTATACCACCGATCTTGGCAAATCCTCGCGCACCGAGACCTTCGTCGCGATCAAGGCGCATGTCGACAACTGGCGCTGGCAGGGCGTGCCCTTCTACCTGCGCACCGGCAAGCGCCTTGCCGAGCGTCGTTCGGAAATCGTCATCCGCTTCAAGCCGGTGCCGCATTCGATCTTCGCGGAACGCGGCGGGATGCTCCAGCCGAACGCGCTGGTGATCCGCCTGCAGCCGGAGGAATATGTCCAGCTGCTGGTGATGGCCAAGCAGCCCGGCCTCGATCGCGAAGGCTATCGCCTGCGCGAAGTGCCGCTGAACCTCAGCCTCGACGCCGAATTCGCCGGCACCCGCCGCCGCATCGCCTATGAACGCCTGCTGCTCGACCTGATCGAGGGCGATCCCACCTTGTTCGTCCGCCGCGACGAAGTCGAGGCGCAGTGGGAGTGGATCGATGCGATCCGCGCCGGCTGGGACGCCAACGATCTCAAGCCCAAGCCCTATGCCTCGGGCAGCTGGGGCCCGTCGCTCGCGATCGCGCTCACCGAGCGCGACGGGGTGCACTGGCACGAATGAGGGAATAGAGGCGGCGTGATGGAAAAGTCCGAACCGCCTCCCGGGCAGTCGTCATCCCCGCGAAGGCGGGGATCCATTGCCCTGGCGGCGTCGGTTCTTTCCTCAAAGCGCACAGGCGAATGGATTCCCGCCTTCGCGGAGATGACAGCTAGAGGGACCTCCGCGCGTTCATGCCAAATCGCCCAATCCACCCCATATCGGACCCGCACGGCCGCCCGGCCGTTGACGCGGTCCCACCGAAATTCAAGGAGCTGACATGACGACCGAAATCGAATGGTGGGACTATGACGACACCGCCGAAATGGGCGAAGCGCTCGCCGGCGACGTCCAGTTCATCATCGAAAGCGCGATCGACGCGCGCGGCGCCGCGGTCATCGCGCTTGCCGGCGGTCGTACCCCCGGCCCGATCTACGCCAAGCTGAGCAAGGCCAAGCTCGACTGGAAGCGCGTGACGATCATCCCCACCGACGATCGCATCGTGCCGATGGGCGATCCGATGTCGAACGTCACCGGCCTCGCCAAGGTCTTCCTGCCGCTCGGCGCACGCGTGATCCCGGTCGTCAGCGAGAAGGCCGACGACTACAAGGCCGCCGGCCGCGCGGCGGATGCCCGCCTCCAGGACTTCCACTGGCCGCTCGATCTCTGCCTGCTCGGCATGGGTGCCGATGGCCACACCGCCTCGATCTTCCCCGGCCCCGATCTCCAGGAAGCGCTGACCGGCCCCAAGGAGCGCCGCGCGCTCGGCGTGATGCCCGATCCGCTGCCGCCCGAGGCGCCGGTCGCCCGCGTGTCGCTCTCGCTCGCCGCAATCGTCTCGGCGCGCGCGCTGATGATCGCGATCACCGGCCAGGAGAAGCGCGACGTACTGGAGCGTGCTATTGCCGAAGGCGCGGGCTCGACGCTGCCGATCGGCCGCGTGCTCGCCGAAACCGAACTGCCCGTCGACATCCACTGGAGCGTCTGATGACCACCCTCCACGCCGAAATCGCCGCCGTCACCGATCGCGTGATCGAACGCTCCAAGGTCGGCCGCGCCGCCTATCTCGATCTCATCCGCCGCGAGCGCGAATCGGGCAATGACCGGCCGAAGCTCGGCTGTGCCAACCTGGCGCACGCCTATGCCGGCACCGATGAACAGCGCGAGGAGCTGAAGTCCGGCACGCGGATGAACATCGGCATCGTCACCGCCTATAACGACATGCTTTCCGCCCACGCCCCCTATTATCGCTACCCCGAGCAGATGAAGATCTGGGCGCTCGAAGCCGGCGCCACCGCGCAGGTGGCGGGCGGCGTCCCGGCGATGTGCGACGGCGTGACCCAGGGCTATCAGGGCATGGAGCTGTCGCTGTTCAGCCGCGACACGATCGCGATGGCGACGGCGGTATCGCTCAGCCACCGCGTGTTCGAAGGCGCGGCGCTGCTCGGCATCTGCGACAAGATCGTGCCGGGCCTGCTGATGGGGGCGCTGCGCTTCGGCCATCTGCCGATGGTGCTGATCCCCGGCGGCCCGATGCGCTCGGGCCTGCCGAACAAGGAAAAGGCCGCGGTCCGCGAGCGCTTCGCCGAGGGCAAGGCGACGCGCGAGGAACTGCTCGAAGCGGAAATCGCCGCCTATCACGGCAAGGGCACCTGCACTTTCTACGGCACGGCCAATTCCAACCAGATGATGATGGAGGCGATGGGCCTCCATGTCCCCGGCGCCGCCTTCGCCAACCCGCAGACCAAGCTGCGCCAGGAGCTGACCCGCGCCGCCGTGCATCGGCTCGCCGAAATCGGCTGGAACGGCGACGACTATCGCCCGATCGGTCATGTCGTCGATGAACGCGCGATCGTGAACGCCGCGATCGTGCTGCTGGCCACCGGCGGCTCGACCAACCACCTGATCCACGTCCCCGCCTTTGCGCGCGCGGCCGGCATCGTCATCGACTGGGAGGATTTTGATCGCCTCTCGCGCGTGGTGCCGTTGATGACGCGCGTCTATCCGAACGGCTCGGCCGACGTGAACCAGTTCGAGGATGCCGGCGGCCCGTCCTTCGTCATCAAGGAACTGCTGCGCGCGGGCCTGATGCATGGCGACGCGCTGACCATCGCCAAGGACGGCATGGCCGCCTATGGCCGCAAGCCCGACATCGTCGAGGACGCGCTGGTCTGGACCGAGCATGGCGCGACCAGCAACGACGAGAATATCGTCCGCACGGTCGAAACCGCCTTCTCGCCCGAGGGCGGCTTCCGCATCCTAAAGGGCAATATCGGCCGCGCCTGCATCAAGGTGTCGGCGGTCGAGCGCGAGCGCTGGATCATCGAGGCCCCGGCCCGTGTCTTCTCCGACCAGTCCGAAGTGCTCGCCGCGTTCAAGGCCGGTGAACTGGAGCGCGACGTGGTCGTGGTGGTCCGCTTCCAGGGCCCACGCGCCAACGGGATGCCGGAACTGCACAAGCTTACCCCGCAGCTGGGCGTGCTCCAGAACCGCGGCTTCAAGGTGGCGCTCGTCACCGATGGCCGCATGTCGGGCGCCAGCGGCAAGGTGCCGGCGGCGATCCATCTTTCGCCGGAAGCGCTGGGTGGCGGCCCGATCGGCAAGGTCCGCGACGGCGACATCATTCGCCTCGATGCCGAAGCCGGCGTGCTCGAAGCGCTGGTCCCTGCCGAGGAATGGAATGCTCGGGAACACGCCGCAGCTCCGCCGCCTGCCATCGGCACCGGCCGCGAGCTGTTCGCGATGATGCGGCACTATTGCGACGAGGCCGAAAAGGGCGCCTCCGCGATGCTGCACGAAGCCGGGCTGTAACACATGTAAATCGCATCTACGCCGTTCGCGGGCTTTACAAGCGCCCGCGACGGCGGAAGAACGGCGCCGCGCTCTGGCAACGTTGACAGAAGCGAAAGAGAGAGGATCGGAATCGGATGGAAGTCGTCGCCGTCGACATTGGGGGCACCCACGCGCGCTTCGCGGTGGCGGAGGTGGCGGAAGGCCGCGTCGTCTCGATGAGCGAGCCAGTCACCCAGAAGGTCGCCGAACATCCCAGCCTCCAGCTCGCTTGGCGCGCATTCGGCGAACAGCTCGGCCGGCCGGTGCCCAAGGCCGCGGCGATCGCTGTCGCCTCGCCGATCAACGGCGATCTGATCAAACTCACCAATAATCCCTGGATCATCCGCCCGCCGCTGATTCCCGATCGGCTGGGTGCCGAAACCTGGACGATCGTCAATGATTTCGAAGCGATCGGCCATGCCGTCGCCCAGCTCGAGGACGATGCGTTCCTGCATCTGTGCGGGCCCGAAACGGGGCTGCCGGACAAGGGATCGATCACGGTCTGCGGGCCCGGCACCGGGCTGGGCGTCGCGCAGGTGTTCCGCCATCGCGGCGGCTATCACATCATCGCCACCGAAGGCGGGCATAGCGATTTCGCGCCGCTGGACGCGATCGAGGATGCCTTCGTCAAGCGCCTGCGCCGCACCTATCAGCGCGTCTCCAAGGAACGGATCGTCGCCGGCCCGGCGATCGTGTCGATCTACGAAACGCTGGCCGATCTGGAAGGCGTGCCCGTCAGCCGGCTCGACGACAAGGCGATCTGGACCCTGGCACTGGAAGGCAAGGACAGCCTCGCGGTGGCGGCGCTCGACCGGTTCTGCCTCAGTCTCGGCGCGGTGGCGGGCGATCTTGCGCTCGCCCACGGCCCCTCGGCGGTGGTGATTGCCGGTGGTCTGGGCTTGCGCCTGAAGGACCATCTGCTGCAATCGGGCTTCGGCGAGCGATTCGTCGCCAAGGGGCGCTTCCGTTCCCTGATGGCGACGATCCCCGTCAAGCTGATTACCCATCCCCAGCCGGGCTTGTACGGCGCAGCCGCCGCCTTCGCCCAGGAGCATGCACAGTGAGCGATACCCGCCCTTCGATCGAAGCCATCATGCGCACCGCGCCCGTCATCCCGGTGCTGGTGATTGACGACGCCGCCAAGGCGCGTCCGCTTGCCGAAGCGCTGGTGAAAGGCGGCCTGCGCGTGCTCGAAGTGACGATGCGCACGCCCGCCGCGCTGGACGCCATTCGCGAGATGAAGAAGGTGCCGGGCGCGATCGTCGGCGCCGGCACCGTGGTCAACACCCGGCAGTTCGAACAGGTGATGAAGGAAGACGCGGAGTTCATCGTCTCCCCCGGCCTCACCGATCGGCTGGGCGACGCGATCGCCCGCAGCGGCGTGCCCTATCTGCCGGGCGTCGCCAACGCCGGTGATATCATGCGCGGGATGGATCTCGGCCTCAGCCACTTCAAATTCTTCCCGGCGGAGACGTCGGGCGGCCTGAAGGCCCTCAAGGCGCTCGCCGGCCCCTTCTACGAAGCCAAGTTCTGCCCGACCGGCGGCATCACCCCCGCGACCGCACCCGATTGGCTGGCGTTCGAGCCGATCCTCTGCGTCGGCGGCAGCTGGATCACCAGCGGCTCGCTGGAGGAAGTGGAAGCCAAGGCCCGCGAAGCCGCCGCGCTGCCGCGCTAACTTGCCCTTCATAAGCCCCTCCCCTTCAGGGGAGGGGCTGAACTCCGTGCACCCTTGCCCTCGCCAATATACGAACCATATACGCTCCGTATACACATCACCCGGAGTACCCATGGGCATCGTGAAAATCGCCGACGACCTCCACGAGGAGGCGCGCCGCGCCAGTGCGGTCCTGTGCCGCTCGATCAACGCCCAGGCCGAATATTGGATGAAGATCGGCATGCTCGCCGAGGCGCACCCTACCCTCCCCTTCAACGAAATCGTCCGCCGTCAGCTCGCCGAGGCGCAGGTCGGCGCCGCGGCGCACGCGGCAGCCTGAAATGATCAAGACGCCGCAGGAAATCGGCCTGATGCGCACCGCCGGGCGGCTGCTCGCCCAGGTGTTCGAGATGCTCGACCGCACGCCGCTCGCCGGCATGTCGACGCTGGAGATCGACGCGCTGGTCGAACGCTTCATCATCGAGGACCTCGCCGCCCGCCCCGCCAGCAAGGGGCAGTACGGCTATGGCTTCGTGCTCAACTGCTCGCCGAACGAAGTGGTCTGCCACGGCGTGCCCGATGCCCGCACGATCGTCCGCGACGGCGACATCCTCAATCTCGACATCACGCTGGAAAAGAACGGCTTCATCGCCGATTCGAGCAAGACCTACATGGTCGGTGCGGTCTCACCCCAGGCGCGGCGGCTGGTAAAGGTGACGCAGGAGGCGCTATGGAAGGGCATCGCCCAGGTTCGCCCGGGCGCGACGCTGGGTGACATCGGCGCCGCGATCGAGCGACACGCCATGCGGCACGGCTATGCGGTGGTGCGCGATTATTGCGGCCACGGCATCGGCCGCGAGATGCATGAGGAGCCCTCCATCCTCCATTTCGGCCGCCCCGGCACCGGCATGACGCTGCGCGAAGGCATGACCTTCACCATCGAGCCGATGCTCAACCAGGGGACGCGCCGCGTGACGACGCTCGACGATGGCTGGACGGTGGTCACCAACGACCGCAAGCTCTCCGCCCAGTTCGAACATACCGTGGCAGTCACCGCCAAGGGGGTCGAGGTGCTGACCCTGCGCAGCGACGAGAAAATGCCGGCCCACCTGCAGTAAGCGCGCGCGCCCCCCTGCGACGTCCGCCGGATCGCCGCATGCCGCGCGGGCAGAACGGCCGGACCGTTGCACGCGAACGGCTTGCAGGCTGCCCCAAAGCTCCGCTAGGGGCGGTCACGCTGGGGGCCTGTAGCTCAGCGGTTAGAGCTGGCCGCTCATAACGGCTAGGTCGCGGGTTCGAATCCTGCCGGGCCCACCAGCACCTTTTCGCTTCCGGGGTTGTGCAGAGCGCAACAAAGCCCTAGGCGGCGAGAACGTCGGGGAGTAGCGCAGCCTGGTAGCGCATCTGGTTTGGGACCAGAGGGTCGCAGGTTCGAATCCTGTCTCCCCGACCACTTTCCCGCCCCCTGGATATAGCGGCCTGCCGACGACCGTCGCCGGTGACGCCGGCTGGCAGCGGATCGATGTCTTCCATCGCGCCGACCGTGCGGTTCATCCTCTCGCTTTCGGACAGGATCGGCGCACCGCCCGAACGGGGTCGGCGGCGGACCGCGCCCCCCTCGCCTCTCCGGCTGCCCCCCGCCACCACGCTCTGCAACGCGTGCTCAGCTCTGCTGGACACACGCTCTCGCGGGGCCATCTGCGATTGGCAGTTGGATTGCGAGGCAGTCGCTGGCGATGGTGAGGCTTCCTCCCAGCTCGCGCGCGAGATTGCGCGCCAGGCGCAGCGCAAAGCCTGCGCCGAGCAACGCCAGATCCTCGGCATGTTCGTCGTCGATCGCCAGGATGGCGTCGCCCGGATAGTCCCGCAATGCCCTTGGCCGATCGATGGCAATCGACAGCATCCCCGCCTCGCCCGGCACGAAGCGGATATGCAGCCCCTCCCCTTGCGTGCTTGCCGACGCCAACGTGGCCAGCAGACGCGAAAACAGGCGTTCGACGGCGCGGGGGTCGCCCGAAACCAAGGCCTCTTCCTCCGGCAGGTGCAGCGCCGAACCCCGCAGCGTGAGGAGTTCGGAAAGGTCGGCAACGATGCCCGACAACAGCCCTCGGAGCGCAACCGTGCCGGGCACCAGCGCCAGCGCCGCGCTCTCGATCCGCGCTGCCAGATCGAGATCGTCGATCGCGCCAAGCAGCTCCCGAACCTGCCCGCGAATGAAGGCGGCGCGCGTGCGATATTCGGGGGGAACCGGGCCGAGCATCTCCGCCTCGATCATTTCCGCGAACCCGGCGATGGCATTGGTGGGCGTGCGCAGCTCGTGCACCAACTGGCGCAGGAGATCGGGTTCGACCGGAGAGGGCCGCAGCGGCTCCGCGCGCTCGTCCATCCGCGGCCGCCGGGCGGTTCCCCGATAGCCGCAAAAACGGCCGCCGAGCGGCTCGAAGTTGGGCATCGCCGAAATCAGCCAGTCGCCGGCCGCATCGGATTCGCCCTCGATCGTCATGCGCGCGTTGCTGAAGGCTGCCCGGCGCCGGAACGCACCCGTCGCCACCCCGTCCACGCGGCTGCCGCTCGCCATTCCCTGCAAATCGAGCGAAAGGCCGATCAACGGCGCCCGATCGATGCCATCCACCCAACGGACGATGCCGGCGGCATCCGTTTCGAAACGGAAGTCGCTCGCCCGCATCGGGAGGGGCCTGGTGCCCGGCTGCGCATGTTGGCGCGCCTGCCAATGGGCATCTATCCTCGCGACCAGATCGGCAACCGCGAAAAGCCCTGCCTGGTTCTCCCCCTCCTCGGCCGGGGCGACACGCTGGTCCTTCAGCACGAAATCGGCGGCGCCGAAGGCTTCCAGCCCATGCTGTACCACCGGCGCAAGGTCGCGCCGGTTGCGCAGCACATGTCGCCCTTCCGGCGTAAGCCGCGGCAGCAGCGCCAGCCAATCTGCGTCCGCCATCCGCGCTCCACGCAATATCGGCAGGGCGATCGGCAAGGCATCCAGCACCAGCAGGCGGACCAGCGCCGCCGGGGCCGCGGCCCATTCGACCGTACGCACGCTGGCCTCCCGAACCGCGATGGGAACGCGGTGCCGAAGCGTTTCCAGCAGATGCAGCGCGCGATGATCGGGCGCAACCCGGCCGCGCCCGATCAGATCGACGATCTGCCGCCATGCCGATTGCGCGCCGAACGGCGACTGCACGTCACCGGCCAACACCGTTTCCAGCGAATCATCAAAGCGCAACGCCAACGCCCTTCCCCGCAGCGATCTTGCGCTGCAACACATACATAGCGGGTGCGAAGACGCCGTGGAAACAGTCCATTTCGGCACGTCGCAATGTGGGACAATTGCGTTGCCGTGTAATTATATTGTGCTAACAACGCGCGATAAGAAACGAAGCCCCACAGGAGCCATAGAACACAATGCGATTCGACGAGATCGACGTCCGTATCCTTGGACTACTCCAGGAAAATGGCCGCATGACGAATGTCGAGCTTGCCGATCGGGTCGGCCTGACGGCACCACCCTGCCTGCGGCGGGTGCGCGCACTTGAACAGGAAGGCGCGATCAAGGGCTATCATGCCGCGCTCGATCCCGGCGCGCTGGGCTATAACCTCACCGTCTTTGCCATGGTCAGCCTGAAAAGTCAGGCCGAAAGTGATCTGCGTGCATTCGAGCAGCTTGTCGCCGAAATCCCCGAAGTGCGCGAATGCCATATGCTCAATGGCGAAATCGACTTCATCCTGAAGATCGTGGCGTCCGACCTGCAGAGCTTCCAGACGATCCTCACCACGCGGCTCACCACGGCACCGAATGTCGAGCATGTGAAGACCTCGCTCACGATCCGAACCGCGAAGGCGCTTCCCGGCGTACCCGTGCCCGAGCTTTGAATGGCCCCTGCGTTGCGCAGGGCCTCGATATACGAAAAGGGGCGGCCCGTGGGGCCGCCCCTTTCCTTTTGTGGGTCTCGACCGGGAAAACCGATCAGGAAAGCGCGGGAAGATCCAGCGCAACCGTCCACAGCGTGGCGAGGTCGACGGCCGGTGCGCCCTTGACCTGGCCGAACGCGGTGCGGGCATCGTCCTTTCGGCCAAGGCTGTAGAGCGCCATGCCGCGATGCAGGTTCACCTCGTCCGCGGTCACGCCGCCCTTCTGAAGCGCGATGTCATAGAGTTCGACCGCCTTGGCGAAATCGCCGGACGCCAGATAGGCATCCCCGGTCTGCGCTGCCATCTTGCCGTTCGGTGCCGCCTGCGACTGCTTCAAGAGCGGTGCAAGCGAACCTTCCGCCTTCACCTTGCCCTGCGCCGACGTGTAGATGCGGGTCGCGTCCGGATTTCCGGCCGGCACCTTGCCGTTGCTCTTGCCCTCGTCGAGCACCGCAACGGCTTCCCAGGGCAGACCCGCCGAGTTCACCGATTCGGCATATTCGACATAATCATTCTGGTCGGCCAGCACCTTCGTCGCCCGGAGCAGGCGATACAGATCGATGCGCTGCACGTTGGTCAGGCGGGTGCCGGCCTGGTCGGCGCTGCCGCGCAGCATCATCACGCCCCAGCGCCAGTTCTTGGCGGTGGGATATTCCTGGATCATCTGCTGCAGCCACTTGGCCGTTTCAGCGCGATTACCCGTGGCGTAAACGCGCGGAATGGCGAACTGGTACCAGGCGACCGGCGGCTTCTGGCCGGTGGCCTTCACCGATTTGATCGCGCGATCCACTTCGGCAACCGATTCGTTCGGCCGATTGGTCGCCGCATAGGCATTGGCCAGCGCGAGCGAGAGATCGAACTCGTTGTTACCCGCCTCACGCGACTTGAGCAGCGCGTCGATGGCTTCCGGGTACTTCTTGTCCTTCATCGCCTGATCGCCGAGCATGTAGAAATATTGGCGCTTATAGGCGACCAGCTCGTTCGGCGGGGTGCGCGGATTGGCGATCAGGATCGCGAGATCCTTGTTCAGCGCGACCATGTCGTTCTTGCCGATGTTCATCCGCGAACGGAGATAGGCAGCGTAATATTTCTCATCGTCGTTCTGGGCTACCTGGTCCAGCGCATCGAGCGCCGGTGCGGCTGCGGCCCAGTTCTTGGCCTGCACCGCGTCCACGGCCGGCTGTGCGGCCTTGCGGAAGGCGTCGCTTACCTTCAGCGCGTTGGGATCTTCCTTGGATGCGCCCTTCTTGTCCTTCTGGGCCAGCGCCGGCGTCGTCACCATCGCGGTCGAACCCAGCGCAAGCATCGCGGTCAGCGCAAGCTTCGAAACAAACTTCATCTGCAACTCTCCTCGTCGGCCAGGCGGCGTCGCGGTTCCTCTAAAGGCGCAGTGTACACCATTCAAGCACGCTTGCCGTGTGGCCGGCGGGCTGAATGCGGCTTGAACAACCGCCATTGCGAACGAGAAACGTTTATTCGGGTACTTGGCTCCCAATGCTCCCCACGCGCGTGCGTACGCGCGGGCGCGGGGTTGGCAGGAGGCGTGCACCCCGCTAGAGCCATCACAGCGTAACAAAAACCCGAAAGTATACCGCTTTGACCGACGAGACCATGCTCGCCGACCCTTCTGACATTACCCCGATCTCGATCGTCGACGAGATGAAGACCTCGTACCTCGATTACGCGATGAGCGTGATCGTGGCGCGCGCCCTGCCCGACGTTCGCGACGGCCTGAAGCCCGTCCACCGCCGCATCCTCTATGCCGCGCAGGAAGGCGGCTATGTCGCCGGACGCCCCTACCGCAAGTCCGCCCGCCTGGTCGGTGACGTGATGGGTAAATACCATCCGCACGGCGACAGCTCGATCTACGATGCGATGGCCCGCATGGCGCAGGACTGGGCGATGCGCGTGCCGCTGATCGACGGCCAGGGCAATTTCGGCTCGATGGACCCCGATCCGCCCGCCGCGATGCGCTACACCGAAGCGCGCCTCGCCCGCGTGGCGACGGCGCTGCTCGACGATATCGAGAAGGACACTGTCGACTTCGTGCCGAACTATGACGGCTCGGAAAGCGAGCCGTCGGTCCTCCCTGCCCGCTTCCCCAACCTGCTGGTCAACGGCGCGGGCGGCATCGCGGTCGGCATGGCGACCAACATTCCGCCGCACAATCTCGGCGAAGTGATCAACGCCTGCCTGGCGTACATCGACAATGGCGCGGTCACGCTCGAAGAGCTGATGGAACTGGTGCCGGGTCCGGACTTCCCGACCGGCGCGGTGATCCTCGGCCGCTCGGGCTGCCGCTCGGCCTATCAGACCGGCCGCGGCTCGATCCTGGTCCGCTCGCGCCACGAATTCGAGCAGCGCGGCGAGCGCCGCTCGATCGTGCTCACCGAAATTCCCTACCAGCAGGGCAAGAACGCGCTGGTCGAGAAGATCGCCGAGGCCGCCAAGGAAAAGCGGATCGAAGGCGTCTCCGACATTCGCGACGAAAGCTCGCGCGAGGGCGTGCGCATCGTCATCGACCTGCGCCGCGACGCGACGCCCGAGGTGGTGCTCAACCAAATCTGGCGGAACACGCCGGCACAGTCGAGCTTCCCGGCGAACATGCTAGCGATCCGCGGCGGCCGCCCGGAACTGCTCAACCTGCGCGACATCATCGAGGCCTTCGTCAAGTTCCGCGAGGAGGTCATCACCCGCCGCTCCAAGTTCGAGCTGGCCAAGGCGCGCGACCGTGCGCACATCTTGCTCGGCCTGGTGATCGCGGTCACCAATCTCGACGAGATGGTGAAGATCATCCGCGGCTCGTCGAGCCCGGCCGCCGCGCGCGAGGCGCTGCTCGCCCGCGAATGGCCGATCGCCGAAATCGCGCCGTACATCCGCCTGGTCGAGGCGGTGGACACCGAGGTCACCGGCGACAGCTATCGCCTGTCCGACACCCAGGTCCGCGCGATCCTCGACCTGCGTCTGCACCGCCTCACCGCGCTCGGCCGCGACGAGATCGGTGACGAACTTAAGGAACTCGCCGATTCGATCGCCGAGCTGCTCGAGATTCTCGGCAATCGTGCGAAGCTGTATGAAGTGCTGCGCGGCGAGCTGGTGCTGATCCGCGACACCTATGCCACCCCGCGCAAGACCGAGATCGCCGCTGCCGCAGACGGCATCGACGACGAGGACCTGATCGAGCGCGAGGACATGGTCGTCACCGTCACGGTCCAGAGCTATATCAAGCGCACCCCGCTCGATGCCTTCCGCGCCCAGGCGCGCGGCGGCAAGGGCCGCGCCGGCATGGCGACCAAGGACGAGGATGCGATCACCGAGCTGTTCGTCACCTCGACGCACACCCCGGTCTTGTTCTTCTCCACGCTCGGCCGCGTCTATCGCATGAAGGTGTGGAAGCTGCCCGAGGGCGGCCCTGCCACCCGCGGCCGGCCGATGATCAACCTGCTGCCGCTCGCGGGGGGCGAGACCATCTCCACCGTGCTCCCGCTGCCGGAGGACGAGGAAGAATGGGCGAACCTCCACGTGATGTTCGCCACCGCCAAGGGCAATGTGCGTCGTAACAGCATGGATCTGTTCACGAACGTGCCCTCGAACGGCAAGATCGCGATGAAGTTCGAAGGCGAGGACGAGGACGATCGCCTGATCGGCGTCGCCCTGCTCAACGAAGGTGACGATGTGCTTCTCGCCACCCGCGCCGGCAAAGCAATCCGCTTCCCCGGCGAGGACGTCCGCGCCTTCCAGAGCCGCGCCTCCACCGGCGTGCGCGGCATGCGCCTCGCCGATGGCGACCAGGTGATGTCGCTCTCGATCCTCCACCGCTCGGGCGCGAGCCAGGAAGAGCGCGATTCGTATCTCCGCTTCGCGCCCTGGAAGGGCGAGCGCGAGGGCGAATGCGATCTGCCGGCCGACCGCTACGAGGAGATGAAGGAGCGCGAGCAGTTCATCCTCACCGTCTGTGCCAACGGTTATGGCAAGCTCAGCTCGGCCTATGAATATCGCCGCACGGGTCGCGGCGGCCAGGGCATCACCAACATCGACAACATCGCCCGCAACGGGCCGGTGGTGGCGAGCTTCCCGGCAACCAAGGGGCACCAGCTGATGCTGGTGACCGACCAGGCCAAGATGATCCGCATGTCGCTGGGCGACCTGCGCGTCATCGGGCGCAACTCGGCGGGCGTGCGGCTGTTCAACGTCGCGGCGAACGAGCATGTCGTCTCGGCGGCGCGCATCGAAGAGAGCGAGGACGAGGCCGAGATGAACCTGGGCGACGGCGCGGTGACAGGCGAAGCGACGCCGGACGCGGTGCCGGGCGAAGACCTAGCCGATGGCGGCGAGGCCTGAGCCATGGCCGAGATGCCCCTCATCGCCTACAAGATCCTGACCCAGGACCAGATGGACACGCTCGAGCACGCGCGTGTCTTCCTGGGCGCGCCGATCGACCTGACCGACGGCTATATCCACCTCTCCACCGCCGAGCAGGCGCAGGAGACGCTGGAGAAGCATTTCGCCGGCCAGACGGGCCTGTGGCTCGCCGCGGTGGATCTCGCCGCTCTGGGCGACACGGTGCGCTGGGAACCCTCGCGCGGCGGCCAGCTCTTCCCGCACATCTACGGCCCGCTGCCGCTCGACGCGGTGACGGCGTACAGCGAGGTCGCCTACGAGCCGGACGGCAGCCTGCGCCTGCCGGTGGCGGGCTGAAACAAGTGTAAAAACATTGCTTGACGGCGCGGGCCCCGGAACGTAATTGGCCGCCTCCGCCAAGCAATGGCCCCTTCGTCTAGCGGTCTAGGACGTCGCCCTCTCACGGCGAAAACACGGGTTCGAGTCCCGTAGGGGTCACCATCGTCAAGCAGAAAAATGGCGAATTTCTGCCATTTCTGACGATACGGTAGGCGCGAATCCCACTTTCTGTCCCACACTTTTTCTTAGCTGTAGTGGCAACCGTTGGAATGCCCTCGGAGCTCTTTGCGATTTTCTCGCGGGAATGGGCCTCAGAATCGAAGGTTGTTTTCACCGCCTGCATAGGCCGCCTCGATCTAGGCCTGATGATCGCGCCAGCTACCTTTACGCACAATCGCGTCGAGTAGCTGCGGCTTTCCGAAGATCAAACGCCGGCGCGGAGCATCGCCGCTGGCGCCGCGTAACTATCCCACCTTGCTCTTAAAAAGAACATATACGAAACAAATCTGTTGGCGGCTCGGTGTGCGGGCGATAGATTTGCGGCGAACCGGGTCATCGAGGATGCGCGCATCGCCGTGGCGATTAAGGGGTATGATGGGGTTAGACGCGAAGCCGATACGCTCGGTTCTGATCACCGATGTCGACAATACCCTGTTCGACTGGGTCCATGTCTGGCACTCGGCCTTCTCAGCGATGCTCGCCGAGCTACTGCGGCTGAGCGCGCTCGACGAGGCGGTCCTGCTTGCGGAGATTCGAAAGGTCCATCAGCGGGCCGGCACGTCGGAATATTCGTTCCTGATCGGCGAGCTCGAGGTTCTGCGCGGCCCGGCTGGCGACACGCCCGTGCTCGACTTCTATGCGCCGGCGATAGACGCCTTCCGTGCCGCGCGCCAGCAGACGCTCGAATTCTATCCAGGTGTCCTGGCGACGCTCGAGGAACTTAGCCGGCGCGGCACCCTGCTCATCTGCTATACCGAGTCGCTCGCTTATTATTCGCAATACCGCTTCCGCAAGCTTGGGCTCGATCGGCTGGTCGACTATCTCTACTCGCCCCCCGACCATGATCTTCCCGATGGGCTGTCGCGCGAGAACATCCGCTTCCACGAGGCGGCGCATTATACACTGGCCCGGACTGACCACCGCTTCACCCCGCCTGGCGAGCTCAAGCCCAAGCCTCGCAATCTCAGGTCGATAGCAGAGGTGGTCGTCGTAAACCGCTATCATCAATGGTTCCGTTATCGAAGCAGCTTCTACATCACGCGTTTCCTCAAACAGTGGAAGCTAGACTATGTCCACGATGGCACATCAACGGTACCTTGGGTCGAGACCGTCTTGCCGAATTACTGAACGATCCCCAGCGCTTCGCCGGTGCGGCCAGTAGCAAGCTGACGGTCCATGATGCAAACCTGCGTCTACGGCGGCCTGATCGGGTCTCGTCTCCCCGCGCCTTCTGCCTTCCACAACCTCGTCGGCGTTGATGGTCGGCGTCAACGTACGGTCGGCATCAGCGAACATCGTCCACATGGTAGAAGATGGGATTGTGCATCCACTCGTTGACCGCGGACTCCCGCCAGCCGGCGCAGCGGGTCGCTATACGCACCTGCTTGGGGAAGGTCCCCTTCTGGATCTTCCGGTACAGCGTCGCGCGTGACAGGCTGGTGCGGCGGTTCGCAGACTGGCGACTGGCGAAGAGACCTGCTGATGCTGCTCAAGCAGGACGACTACCTTATGGATTTCTCGGAATGCCTCGCACGACATGAATCTATCCTGCGCGGGCTTCTCGAATACAAATCACGGCGCGACGTGGTGCTGACGCTGATGCCTCCCCCGCAAATGGTGAACGGCCAGATCGTCTCATTCTTGCCGACCCGACAGCAAATGCTCGAACTGCCCCCCCACCTCATCCCGCTTGGCACCATGGTCGTATCGTCTCGGCAACTGTCTTCGGCGAACGTCGAAATACTGACCCGGCTCTGCAAAGAGTTCAAACCGATGATGATCAAGCACTTCCCCGGCTTAAACATCCATTCGATCAGTATGGAGCCGACCGCGTGACAAGCCTTTGCAGCACATCAGCCCATGCTATCGCTTTCTGCGATGCCCCTGTGGACTGGACAGCCACCGGCACAATGCTGTCCGGCTACGGAACGCTGATCGGCGCTGTAGCGGTCGTCTACGGGGCAACGCAGGGGTTTAAGCAATGGCGTGAACAGAAGCTTGCCGAACGGCGGATGCAATTGGCCGAGCAGATTCTCGCGCTCGCATACAAAATGCGCGAGATCATGAAGTCGATCCGTTCGGGTGGTTCGTTCAGGAGCGAACACGACGCTGCAGAGAAAATCCTCCGCGATAGCGATACCGTCTATGACGGCATGGACGAGGGCGAGAAATCCCGGCTCATACAAGCGCAAGTCACCCTCACCCGTGTTCAGAATCAAGCCGAACGGTGGGATCAGCTGCTAGACATACTACCGGTGACCAAGGCCGTGTTTGATGACGAAATCGAGAAAGCCCTTAGCTGCTTCTGGCTGCAACGCGCCGCCGTCGTCGCTGCCGTACGATCCTACGGCGCGATCAAAGACACAGGTCCGGCACGGTCGGAGGAAGAAGCTAAGCGACGCGACGAGACGTTGAGAAACCTCGAGCGCACCTTTTGGGACTGCTCCGTTCCACCGGAGGTCGATGAGGTCGAAGAAGCTATCAACGCTGGAATTGCGACCTTGGACGAGGAACTCCTGCCGATCATTCGCAAAGGCCACGGTCGCTCACGGTCGCGCAAGAAGGAAGGCATCAAATGACAGGATTAGTTGATTTTTCTGTGGGGATTGGCTCTCTCCCAAACCAAATACAAGCGGGACATCCCTTTCTACGACAACATCCTCGTAATGCACTCGGATTCATTCATTAAATATTGATGTAACGGCCAATATAAAAATGGTAGGAATTATTAATTCGCTTACAAGATGGACGTCACCACGCCCCCCCCATGGTCACTATCTGGAAGTCAGCTTACTGGAGCTCCGGTGGATAGTGAGAGCATTTACGTCATAAAGAATGCGATTTATTAGCCAGAATGTGAAGTTTGGAGATCAAGCCGTGGTAAACTTGTCGCGCATGTATTCGGATCGAGTGAACCTGGTAAAAGCTGATGGTCGCGTCGTCCGCGAGGACCTGCTCGCTGTTGTGATGAAGGGGAAAATCCAACTGCATGATGGCACAAGTACCGATTGATGCCGGCGACCATCTGCTGCGCAAGCTTCCGAACAGTATGGTCGAAGATTATAGCGTGATGGAAGTCACTCCGCATTCGGGCCTTGGCATCACCTATTACGAGGTAGATGTTTGCAAAGGGGCGGCGGCTCAGCCGACGCAGACGGCGATCCAGCACATCACCAATATATTTCACGGGAGCAATTCTCGTGCAAACATCAATTCGACCGATAATTCTATTAATATTCAATCGGGCTTCAATTTGGAGCTGGTGCGGGATTTCGCCGCGCAGGTCCGGTCTGCGAAAGCCTCGCTTCCTGACGCTCAGCGTCAGAAAATCGCAGAGCCGCTGGCCATGCTTGAGGCGGCGATCCACAGTTCGAGCCCGGAACCGTCAAAGATCTTAGGCGCGTTGCGCTCGATTAAATCGGTCGCCGAAGGGGCCGCTGGCAATTTGGTCGCGAGCGGGATCGTAACGATGGCTGGTTCGATTTTGGGCGGGTAGGACCGCCAACACAAATGTTGAAGAATATTGATGGCGGCCTGCTGGATCTCCGATCGCGACGTTGAATGGTGATGGAAGCAAAGCCTCTCCGCGGTTGCGCGCTGGGAAAGTGGTAGGTTTGGGCAATTTCAGCCATTTGGGCCATTCCGCGGAACGACACATTGTGGCCGGCTGTCGCCGGAATCGAGTGCCGAGTCGTGGCACGAACCCGTCGTTCCGATGCCGCAGGTTGAGCGTCTGCTCTTATCAGCAGCCGACGTTCAGCACTCGTCAGCCCGGTGCGGCGTGACGACTGAAGCTGGGCCGTTTGCTGACTGGCGGATAACGGATGCTTGCCTGAGGAAGCAGCCAGTCAGCTCCCGACCCACTCGGTGTAAGCGGGCCGTTCTATTGATGTCGCGAATCTGCCGACTCTGCGCCCTAGGAACGATCAGGCTGGGAACTGCTCGAACACGTTCAGAATGAGCGTTTCGATATGGCTCGCCACCATATTGGGTTCGATCTTGAGGCTGTTGGGATGACCACACCCGTTCCGCAGCTTCAACGCCTTCGCCAGCTCCTCCTTCACGTTCTTACCGATGATGCCAATCGGCACGAGACGGTCGAGAAAATCGGCCTCCTGCATCTTCGCAAGGCCGTCCTCATTGACCGCCTCCTTCCATTTGGCGTTGGCCTTATGGGCCTCCGTATTGAACGCTGCGAGGTGATTGGCGACGACCTCACGATAGAGCACGTCCACCGCAGCTACCCACGACATGACGATGGCTGAACGGTACAGCTTCGCCTCGTGGCACTTGATGGCTTCCTCAACGAACGCGCGTGTGGTCACATTCTGCACGTTGTCGAGATGCTTGCGGAGGTCTGCCGCAACCTGCATCGCTGCTGGGCTAACTGACTCGACCCCCAGGTTACGGAGATGGTTCTTGCCTGTGTCGGTAAGCTCCCATCCTGACGGAACACGGATGCCCAATCCGCCGCTGCGACCCAGCACGTCGGACATGTTCCACTTCTTTGGAACTCTAAAGCCTGCCTCTTCGGCTCGGGTTCGCATGTCGGAAAGCTGTACTGGCTGATCAAACGTGGCCAAGATTAGCAGGAGCTTATCGCGAACCGGAAGATCGCGATGCAGCCAGTCCTTCAGCCCGGACGGTTCAAGCAAGCTGTGCTTCCAATGACTGATATGCATCCGCAGACAACGAATATACCCCGTCGCTAACCTGATTGAATTTCGAACCGACCAGCGTGATCAAAATCTTGCTCAGGTTCCCAGCCATACTATCTTTGTAATGCATGGTGGCCTTTTTCATCATCTCAAGCAATTCAGCGCGATTGAACGTCTGCTTCTGCTCGTAAATTTGAAGTGCAGCGGCAGCAGCTTCAGCCACCTCTGGGCCAGTCTTGGCTTTCAGCTTGGTTGCGATGCTATTAATGTGGAGCTTCTGGGGCGGCGCAGCACCAGCGGATAGATTCGACGCAGGCGGTGTCGCCGGAAAATGACTATCTGGAACCTCCGCAAGAACCGGTACCTTGAAGAGCGTTTCGATGTGCGTGAACAGGTCCTTGATGTCGGAAACACCAAGTTCGGTCTCGCCCTCGTACTCGAACTCGACCGGGCCAGCTTTAATACGAACCTTCGCTGTCATGATGCATCCCCTGTATGCCGCTGCCTCCAGCGGTCGGAGGAAGATGGGTTCGTAAGCTGCAAAGTCAAGAATGGAGCGTAAATCTTCGTTCTCCGCGTACATTGGGCGTATCGAGACAAGCGCAGCCAATCAATCCTGATTTTATAGGCACTTATCTAGGTCTTTGGTCAAGCTAACGGCTTGGCGTTCAGCCCTTGGACTTTGGCAAAAGCTGCGCTAGCTCCGTTCAATTTCACGAATATCATAGATGGTGGCCGCTTTCGGGACGGCTGGCGGGCAGTTTCACGACCGAGGTTAGGGCGCATCTCAGCTGCCTGATGCGTCAGTTGAATGGGCGCCAGGATACGGTGAGATATGGGCAGGAATCTCAATGCTATCTTCCATGACCGACCTACGAAATTGCAGCCAGGTGATCACATCCGAGGTTTGCGAGCTATAAGATTTCATATCAACGCGGCGATTAGCGGCCCAGCGACATCAGAAACTCGTCGACCTTCTCAAACATGAAGTTCTGGGGCGGATCGCCGGCGTCCGCGCCCTCGAGCATTCCGCAGAGATCGGTGAGGCTGAGGATCAGGACCAACGTTCCGCGGTCCCGCAGCGTCTGCTCCGCGGCGATGCGCGCACTGTCGGAGCTGCCGGCACGGGCAAACAGGATCGCGACCGTGCGGAGCCCCTTGGCGAACAGATATTTGGCGGTGAGCTCCACTTCGTTCTGGCCGACCGCCTCGGCCGAATTCTTCGCCTCGAACACGACATAGCGCGTCGAGAAATCGGACTCGATCATTGACCAGAAGGAGCTTGGCTCCGAGCGGATACGACAGATCAGGTCCTTGCGGTGATGCCCGTCTGCGCTACGTTTCTGCCGGGTGGGCTGGTGCAGCTCCTTACCGAAGAGAAACCGCACGGCATCAATACAGCCCGCCTCATAGGCCTGCCAGCCTGCGTGCCCAGGCGCGGTCCCGCGCAACCGGGCCGCGATCGCGGCTCCCGGCGGTAGTGGTGGTGCAATCGCTGCGGCGGTTACTGGCATTTGCTGCGGCACGCGGATGGGAGAAAACGAATCCTGACGCGGTGTTGGCTGTGGCTGGATTAACGGCGATACCGGGGACCATTCCATGGCGGTATCGAGGGCAAGCAGCTCCAGCCGCTCTGCGAGAATGGCATCGCCGCTGGTGAGTTCGTCAAGCCGCGCCAGCGACCAGATCTGGATCGTGCTCCCCGCCTCCGCCTGGAGTTCGTCCAGATCCTGCCGGTCGAGATCGAGGGACAGCAGGATGATGCCGCGCGCATAGCGCCCTTGCCGCAGGATCTCGCGCATACCAAAGCGAAGATCGTCGAAGGGCTTGAGAAGATAATCGAGCGCCTGCTCCTCGAAGGCGCGGAGGGCGTAGGCGTCGAACGCCGTCACGAACACGATCAGCGGCATCGCATCCACGCCGACGGCTTCGATCACGTCGAACCCGGTCATCTCGGGCATCTGCACGTCGAGAAAGACCAGGTCGGGGCGCAGCGCCTCGATCGCAGCGATCGCAGCGGCGCCATGCCCCGCCTCACCGATCACAGTGAAATCGGGTTGCGAGCCCAACGGCGCGCGAATGGCACGGCGCGCGAGCGGTTCGTCGTCGACGATGAGCGTCCGGATCATCGGGGTAGCATCAGCGTCACGCGGAAACCCTTTCCCGGTGCGCTATCTATCTCCAGCGACTGCCGATCGCCGTACAACTGGCGGAGGCGCCGACGCGCATTGCCCAGGCCGACCCGCTCAACCACCGCGCCCGCACCCGCGCCATCATCGGCCACCACGATCCGGACGGTGTCGCCCAGCAGCGCCGCATGGATGTCGATCGTGCCGCCCGCGACGATCGGCGCGATACCGTGGCGCACCGCATTCTCGACCAGCGGCTGGAGCAACAGTGCCGGCACGTCGGTCGCCAGCGCTTCGGGATCGACACGGCGTATCACGCGGAGCCGGTCGCCCAGCCGCGCTTCCTCCATGGCGAGATAGGCGTCTGCGAATTCGAGTTCGTCGGCGAGCGGGCATCGCTCGGCGCGTCGGTCCTCGATCGACAGCCGCAACAGGTCGCCGAGCCGCGCGATCAGCCGCTGCGCGGTCACCGGATCGTCAGGCACCAGCGCCGAGATGGCGTTGAGCGTGTTGAACAGGAAGTGCGGCTGCAGCTGCGCCCGCAGCGCCGCCGTCTCCACCTCGGCGAGCTGCGCCTGTAGGCGGGCCGCGGCGACTTCGCGGTCGCGCAGCGCCCGATAGGCACGGGCGCCGAGCACGATGCCGACGAGGATCGCATAGATCATCAGGTTCACATGAACAGCGCTCGTCAGCTTGCGCAGCAGCAGCTCCGTGCTCCAGGCGGCCCATGCCGTCCTGCCGTAGATCACCGCGTTCAACATTGTGTAGAGCGCTGTGTGCAGGATGGCGATGCAGATGCCTGCCGCCAGATGGACCGCCGCGAGCAGCGGCATGCGCCGCTCGCCGGCGAAGCGGCGCGCCACCGCCACCACCGCCGGCGTCAGTATCGCCCAGGGCGCATACCAAAGGACACCGTTGGCGAACGCCACATGCCAGGGCTGGGCCGCTCCGGCGGCAAGGCCGGCGACATAGGTCTGCGCCGAGGTGATCAGGGCCACCAGAAGCCACAAGACCCAGATCGCGGCGAGGCGGAGAAGACGGCGCTCGGGCATGACGATCGCGCGCAATCATGCCATCACGGCCAACGCTGCGGAAGGGACGATCAGCGCTGATCGCGCAGTGCGGCGACCCTGGCCTTGAACGCGGCGAGTTCGGCCTGGGTCACCCTGCCATCCTGATCGGCGTCGGCGCGATCGAACATCGGCATCGGCGCCCGCGCGAGTTCGTCTCGGGTCAGGCGGCCATCGTGATCGGCATCGGCCTCGGCAATCAGCGCGTCGAGCCGCTCGACGGCATCGGGCCGGAACCGCGCAAGACGCTTGAAATCGTCATGGCTCACCACACCGTCATGGTTGCGATCGGCCTTGTCGAACCGGGCCGCGCGCGACTGGCGGAACTCCTCGCGGGTGGTCACGCCGTCGCCGTCGGCATCGGCATTGGCCAGCGCGGCAGCGGGATCGCGCTGCATCTGCGCCAGTGCGGGGCTCGCCATCAGCAGGGCGATCGGAAGGAACAGATATGTCTTCATGCAATGAGAGCCTCGAAGCGTGGGTGCAGCCGCGCCCAGGGGGCTGAAGACGCGGCCGCGGGGGAAAGAGTCAGCGCCGGGTGGGCACGGTGCCGCTAACCGTCCGGGTCGCGCCCTGCGGGCCGGTGAAGCTGCTGGAATAGTTCGCGGTGCCGTCGCCATTGGCGGTGGCGGTGGTCGTGCGGCGATAGCTGTCGCCGTTGTTCAGCGTGGTCGTGCGGCTGCCGCTGAAGCTGCCGTCGCCCCAGCTCGCGTCGCGTGCGATGGTGGCGCCGCGCCCATTGTTGAACTGGGTGCTGCGATCGACCGAAGCGTGGCCCGGACCATAGTCGCGGCTCCGCTCGTGCCGATAGCCGCGTCCGTCGGACAGCTGCAGGCCACGCCGGACCGTCGCCGCGCCTGGCTCCCGCGTGGCCGATCGCCACCGGGCAATGCCCTGCCCCGAAGCAGTCCGCCCCACGACGGCATGGCCGCGACGCACCTGCGCCTCGGCTGGTATGGCCAGGGCCGTCAGCCCCGCGGCGAGTGCGGCGAAGCCCAGAACATGCTTGTACATCGTGTCACTCCTTGCACAGGCGACGGAAGCCGCCGCTGGCGTTGGATCTAGCGGGTGGCTGTAATCCCGCTGCGACCTCTGGGTGACGAAGGGTAACAGAGTGTAACGGCGCGGCCTCGCCGCGTTCACCTGCGGCGCTGGCAGCGCTATTGATAGGCCATGGAAACCAGCTGCATCGCCGTCGTCGAGGACGACCGGGAAATCCGCGCGCTCGTGGTGGACCTGCTCCACCGCGAGGGCTTCGAAGCGGTGGGATGCCGGACCGCAGCCGAGTTCGATCAGCTCAACGAGCGTCGCCGCGTCGATCTGGCGGTGCTCGACGTGATGCTGCCCGGCGAGGACGGGTTCTCGCTCTGCCGCCGCCTGCATGCGGCCGGCGACCTCCCCGTTCTGATGGTCACCGCGAAAAGCGATGATGTCGACCGGATCGTCGGCCTGGAGCTCGGCGCAGACGATTATCTCGCCAAGCCATTCAACCCGCGCGAGCTGGTCGCCCGCGTGCGCGCGATCCTGCGCCGGACCCGCCCGCGCCACCGGGTGCACGCCCCGATCCCCACCGAACGCTATCGCTTCGGGGGATGGACGCTCGACGTCGGCGCACGGGCCGTGTCCGCGCCGGACGGCCGCGAGATCGAACTGACCGCCGGCGAGTTCGACCTGCTGCATTGTTTCGCCACCCATCCGCAGCGGGTGCTGAACCGCGACCAGCTGCTCGACTGGACGCGCGGCCGCAGCGCGGGACCGTTCGACCGGGCCATCGACGTCCAGCTCAGCCGGTTGCGCCGCAAGCTCGCCTGCGCGCCGGGCGGCGACACGATTATCAAGACGGTGCGCGGCGGCGGCTATCAGTTCACCCTCGCGGTGGAACGGCTGTGAGCATCGGTTCGAACCTTTCGCTGCGGCTGGCGGCGATCCTGCTGATCGGCTTCCTGCTGGTCCAGCTGGTGATCGCGGTGGTGGTGCTGCCCGGATCACCCGACTCGGGTCGCTCCTATGGCCTGCCGAAGCCGGCGGAAGCAGCAGCGATCGCGGACGCGCTCGATCGCGCGCCGGCAGCGCAACGGAGCGCGCTGGTCTGCGCGTTCGATGGCGGCCTCTATTCGCTGTCGCTAGCGTCCGCGCTTCCGCCACGCTGGCGGTCTTCGGACGAGTTGGAGGGCCTCGCCACACGCTATCGCGCTGCCGCGAACGGGCGCGCCGTCAGTGTCGATGGGCGTAGACCGCGGATCGGCCGATGGATCGGCGATGCGGCGCGGCCGGCGCGCTTTCTGGCGCCGATCCGCGTGGCGATCGGGTTGCGCGACGGCGAGATCCTGCTGCTCACCAGCCAACCCTCCGACGATCTGCGCGCCTATATCCAGGGCCGGGCGATGGTAGGTGCAGCCGGGGCGCTGGTGCTGCTCGGCGCGCTGATGCTGGCGGTACGGCAGACGACGCGGCCGCTCGGGCGGTTGTCGCGGGGCGTCCGCCGGTTCGCGGACGATCTCGATGCGCCGGACCTGCCGGTGCGGGGGCCGCGGGAGATCCGCGCGCTCGCCGCCGCGTTCAACGAGATGAAGGCACAGATCCGCGCGCTGGTTGGCGAGCGCACCCGGGTGCTCGGCGCGATCGCGCATGACCTGCGCACCTATCTCACGCGGCTGCGGCTGCGCGCCGAGTTCATCGACGATGGCGAGCAGCGGAATCGGACCGTGCGCGACCTCGACGAGATGGCCGCATTGATCGACGACACGCTGTTCCTCGCCGATCGCGACAGCGCACCACCGGCGCGGCCCGAGCCCGTGCCACTGGCGACCGCGCTCGGCGAAATCGTCGCCGCGCATGCCGAGCTCGGCGATGCCGTGACTCTGGCACCGGTGCCCGCCGACCTGGCCATCGCCGCGACCCCCCTGGCGCTGCGACGGGTGCTCGACAATCTGATCGTCAACGGGCTGCGCCACGGCACCCGCGTGGTCGTGACGGCAGCGGCGGCGGGAGATGCTTCGGTCGCGATCACCGTCGAGGACGACGGCCCCGGCGTGCCGGCAGCGGCGCTGTCGCGGCTGGGCCTGCCGTTCCAGCGATTCGACCCTTCGCGCAGCCGCGAGACGGGCGGCGCCGGGCTGGGGCTCGCGATCGTGCGCGCGCTTGCCGGCCGCGACCGGGCATCGGTTCGGTTCGAGCAGGCGACGCCGCACGGGCTCCGCGTCGTGCTGCACTATCCTCGGGCGGCATGCTGAACGCGCCGCTACCAGCCGCCGGGCACTGACTCCAGGATGATGCCCGTGGCCATCGCGGCCAGCACGATGCGATCGCCCGCATAATACCAGCGATAGCCGGCCGGCGGTCTGCGCAGCCCATAGACGCGCGGCTCGACGACGACATAGCGTCGCATCGGCGGCGGCAAGGTCACTCCAACCACCCACACGCGTCCATGGACCCCGCGCGGCGGCAGATAATAGCCATAGCCGGGTGCGAAGTAATAGCCTCGCCGTGGGCCGGCATAGACGGTGAATTCCGGCCGACCACGCCACCAGCCGGG
Source organism: Sphingomonas pokkalii (assembly GCF_003096275.1). Classification (GTDB taxonomy): domain Bacteria; phylum Pseudomonadota; class Alphaproteobacteria; order Sphingomonadales; family Sphingomonadaceae; genus Sphingomonas; species Sphingomonas pokkalii. The sequence goes on along the minus strand of NZ_QENQ01000001.1, from coordinate 1,615,329 downwards.
ACGGGTCCGATCGACGACCACCACGCGCGGTCCGGGCCGAGAGACCTGCACCGGCGCAACCGACACCGGCTGCGAACTGGCAACGGACGACGCTAGCAGCACCGCTGCCATGCCCGCCTGGCGCGCGCAGGCGATGACGATTTCGAGGATCATGTGCTCTGACTCCGCAAGAAGAACGCGCTTCTTCTTGCCCCCGAATGCAACGCAGGAATGTGCCTCTGTAAGCTTTTGTAAGCGCCGAGCCGGCTGGTACACTCCGTTACGGCGAAGCAATGTTGTACTTACTGCCAGATCTTAGAGCGGCGCGCCGCTTTTGTGAATCGAAGGATTCCCGAGCGATGCTGATTGTGATTCAACCTCTTTTGGAGGTGGATCATGGGCGAATGTCGGTCGGATGATTTGCGTGCTCGTGTGGTCGAGGCGGTGGCGGCTGGGAGTTCGCGCCGAGCTGCGGCGGAACGGTAGGCACCTGTCCAAGTGGCCGCGTAGCTGCTCGACAGCGCCGAAATAGGCCTGCCCTCCTTGGCCATCGCGATAGAGTTCGTCGTGCAAGTGCCTGGCGGCTCCGCTTCGAGGACGCTGCTGCTCGAAGATCACAAAATGCCGGATGGCAGTCAGCATGAATGCGACAAGGTGGCCGTACATCCCGCCTGCCGAGGCCGAGGTCGCGGCACTGGTGTGTCTGTGCGACGATGGCGATCCTGTAGCAAAGGCCGGTGCGCGGCCCCATGCCCCCACCAAAGCATTGATAGTCAAGCGTTGCTCTCGCGATCGGCCGATCGACCGATCGGCTATTTTTGGGACCCACCCGACCGAAGCGCTGCACGATGCAAATTATTCTCTCGCCGGCAACAGCGCCTTGTCGATCCGAGCCGCGACGCCGACGTTGCGCCCAGCAAGATTGGGGACGCTGTAGTGCATCGCCGTACCCAGCACCTGCGCGACCTGCGGCAGCGTCATGCCATAGTCCTGCCGCAGCCACTGAATCATGCCGGTGCTGGCGAACTTCAGCGCCTCGTCGAGCGAGCCGGCCTGGCCCAGTACCATGATCTGCGTGGGCGATTCGACGCGCGGCATCGATACGCTGCGGCCCTTAATGAGCTGGACGGTGACGGTCACGTCCATCGAAGTTTCGAGGGCATATTGCGTCGTCTCGCCATCGCCTTGCAGAGCGTGGGCGTCGCCGAAGTAGAGCAGCGCTCCTGGCTGTTGGACGGGAAGGTACACGGTGTTGCCTTCGGCTACCTCGGGGAAATCCATGTTGCCGCCGAAGCGGCCGGTGTCGCCGGTTGAGATCGCCGGCATCCCGAACCCGGGCGCGACTGCAAGTCCGCCCAGCATCGGCTTCACCGGCACTGAATAACCTGCAAGCGCGCCCTCGGCCTTCTCGGGACGGGCACGACCGGCCTCACGATCGAGCAGCCACTTGACGGGTTTGTTGAGCTGGCCCGCCTCCGGCACCAGCGACGTGCCGAGCGCACGCCCGACGATGGCATCGAGGCTGTCGGCCCAGTCGCGGTTGAGCTTGAGACGGCGGATATGGACCGCCAGCGTATCGCCGGGCTGTGCGCCGGCGATGAAGAACGGACCAGTCTGCGGATTGCCGTACAGGGCGCGGGTCTTGCCGTCCTTGTCCACCCCGCCGGAATCGATCGTGGTGGTATGGATCGTGTCGCCCGGCCAGACGACCAGCACCGGACGGCGATCGGCGTTCCAGCTATTGGAATAGTCAGTCGGCGTGTACTCGACAGTGCGGGGACCTCCGCCCTGGCGTTCGGGGACACGCCATCCCGTCACCGCATGCGTGACGCGAGCGGCAGGATCGTTGGTGTCAGGCATATCGGCGGTGCCGGCCAGTTCGGTCCCGCGTACCCTCACCGTGTAGGTCGATGTGCGGCCCTTGCCGTCGGTTGCGGTCAGGGTGAGCCGGTCGCCCGTCACGCGCCCCTCGATGCGGTCGCCGTCCAGATCGCCGGTCACGTCCTTGCCGCGACGCTCGACAGTGAGCGTCGAGAAGGCAGGATTACCCCAGAGATCGGTGCGCACGATCCAGCTCTCCGCTGCTGCTGCGGAGGTGGCGACGATCGAAGTGGTGACGCATAGAAGCAGGGTGGCGAAGCGAATCGGGGACATGCGGGCTACTCGTGCGCAGGAATGATTGGGCGACCGTGCCGGTGTTCGCCTGTGGATGGACATCACCGATCGGTAGACGACCGTCCGGATCGGTGAACGACCGCCAGTGCCATGCTACCATCAGCAGAATGATGGCGTACCGTGTCTTTGCCGTAATACTGGCCCTGTGCTTCGGGTCTCCTGCCTGGGCCATCGCGCCGGCTCGCTGGCAGGCGTGCGATGATGCACAAACGGTCCATTGCCGTATCGTCACGCCGGAATATGAAAGACTGACAGCACCCCTCACGACACTCTCCACGACCGTTCGCGTGCCACCCGGTGCCATCGGCGACCCGATCGCGGTGGAGATCGATGCGATGGCAAGCGCGCTCGTCCGCTGGAACGGCGTCGTTATCGGCGCGAACGGTTTCCCTGGCGCGGACAGGGCAAGCGAAACGCCGGGTCGTTATAGCGCCAGACTGGTCGTGCCCCGCGCCTTGGTCCGTGACGGGGACAACAGGGTGACAATCGTCCTGTCCGCGCATCATCTGTGGCTGCCAATCGGGCAGCCGATCCACCGCATCGCGACCGGACCGCCACGCGACGCGCAAGGCTATACGCTGCGCCACTATCTGCCGACGCTGGCGACGCTGGCGCTTCCGGCCGTCGCGCTGCTGGTGCTCGGCGCACTATTGCTCGCGGGCCGGATCGGGCGACAGGCGGCCCCGGCGATGGCCGTGCTGGCTGCGATCGTCGCGCAGGGTTTTGTCGAGATCAGCAAGATCGCGATATCCTACACCTATCCGTGGCACCTCGCCCGCATGGAGGTGCTGACCGGACTGACAGTGATCGTCGGTCTGCTGCTGGTTGGCATGACGAGCCGCCTGTTGGTGCCGCTCAAGCCCCGTATCGTCGTCGGTATCACCGGCATGGCGATGGGGGTGGCGTGCCTGATCATCGGCGGGCCCGACCGCCAGTCGCTGGCCGTCTTCGAGATCGCAATGCTGGCGATCGCCGCGCTTACGATGCAGGCAGCCCTCCGCCATGATCGACGTGCGATCGCTCTTGCGCTGATAGCGGCGGCGCTGGCGGTCTGGGCGTACGTCGCCGGCCCCGATTTCCTCGATACCGGCTATTACGTTTCTGCCGCCATCGCCGCGATCGTGCTAGTGATTGGGGCCATATTGCGACCGGCAACTGTCGCGGAAGTGCCGGTCGCGATTCCTGCCGTCGAACCGGTCGTGACATTGCGGGACGGCGCCCGCCACCATCTGGTAGCCCCTTCCCAGATCGTGTTCCTAAAGGCTGACGATGATTATTGTAGCCTCCACATGCGTGATGGTCGTGAAATCGTGGTCACGATGACGCTGAAAGCCGTCCTCGCGCTTCTGCCATCCGATTTCGTCCGCATCCATCGCAGTCATGCCATCAATGTCCGGCACCTTCACGGCACGAAAGCCGGGCCTAACGGTCGCGTGGCCGAGCTGTCGGGTGCGATCGTCCTGCCGATTGGCCGGGCCTATGCTTCCGCGCTGCGCGCGTTCACGAGCCTTGGTCCAGCTTCAGCAGCTTGACGGCGTTGTCGTGCAGCACCAGCTTCTCCTCAGCGGCCGTCAGGCCCAGGGCGCGGACCGCCTTCAACGCTTCGGCGGGGGTGTCCACGGGCCAGTCCGAACCGAACAACACATGGTCCATGCCATGCCGGCGCAATGTCCAGACCAGTTCCGGCGCCACCGGTGATCCCGCATAAGCCGAGGCGATGGCCGAGACGTCCAGCCAGACGTTGCCGCCGCGGCCCAGCTTGCGCAGCGTTGCCAGGCTCTGGAACTCGCGAAATTCCGTGAAGCCCATATGGGCGAAGATGAAATTCGTGCCCGGTTGCCGGAACGACAGCATCATCAGCTTGCCCGGCTGGTTGGTATCCATCGGGTTGTAGCTGTCGAACAGCACGGCCATGCCCAGCTCGCCTGCCTTCTCGGTCACGCGGGCCACTGCCGGGTCGGCGACATCCAGCTGCTGGCTGTTCGGATGCAGCTTGATCTCCCGAACGCCCAGCCGCGCCAAGCGCTCCAGCTCCGCCAGCGCCGCGTCGCCGTCCGCCGGATGGACCGAGGCGATGGGATAGAAATGGTCAGGATCGGCCGCCACCGCCGCGAGCAGGGCGTCGTTGAGGGCGCGTGTGGCTGGCATGTCGCCCTTGTCGGCCATGTCGATCAGGGCGCTGCGCTGGACGCCGGCGGCAGCGTCCAGGGCGCGGAGAGCCGCCGTGCCCATAGGATGGGTGTCGGTCAAACCGTTGGTCTGGCTGGTCCGCACATGGGCATGGGTGTCGATCACCGGCCCCGTGTAGCCGTCCGTCGCCAGGGTGGCCCCGCCTGAAAGGACCGCCGCAATGGCCACCGCAGCCAGGCCAAGAGCTTTGCGCATGCTTCCCCCCAATGGTGGGGAGTTGGATCATGCCAAACGCACTGTCAAGGCAAGTCAAAAACGCGGCAGCCGTGTCGGCGCAATGTAGTTCAGCGGGACAGCGCGCATGGATCGCCTGGAGGGCATAGCTGAAAGGCGATCCCATGCGCGCGCGTTCTGATCTTGAGAGAATCAGGCAGCAGGCGCGGGCGGCCGGGCGCGGTTTTGATCGCCGGATCCGGCGTCCGCAATGCTGACACAAGGTTCCGTGTCCATCCGGGCGTTCGGCTGCATTTGGGGCAGCCGGTAGAAGGATCGAAGGGATCTGTGATGAAGCGTATCTGTTTGCTGCTCTGCGCCCTGGCGCTGGCACCCACTGTTGCCCGCGCGCAATCGTACGATGACGTGACCTTTACGGGGGTCAAGATCGGCGCATCGGTCGACTATCGCTGGCAGGAAGGCGACTATGCGTTGCCCCGCATCGCCTCGATGCTCGACGAGAAGAAGGGCGGGATCGGCTATCGCGGTCATATCGGCTACGATGTCCAGCTCGGCAACGTTCTGGTGATCGGCGGCGAAGGCGGGATCGGCCGCGGCGGCGGCACGCTCAAGGCCGCGAGCACCATCGGCGATTATGCGCTGAAGCCAAGATGGGCTTGGGACGTCTCTGGTCGTGTCGGTGTGCTGCCAGCGCCGCGCGTGCTGCTATATGGTCGGACGGGGTATAGCTGGCTGCGGACCCGCGAAACCACGGATTTCCGGGCAACGAACCTTGCCGATGTCCATGCAAGCAGCACCAAGAGCGGCTTCCTGTGGGGCGGCGGTGCCGAGGTCGCGCTCATACCGGGGGTCTTCACGCGCGCGGAATATAATCGCGTCAACTATGGTGGCGGATTGACTTCGTCGAAGGTCCAGATCGGAATGTCGATCGGCTTTTGAGCCGTGAACGGTTGGGCAGGCGATTGGTCGGACCGACCGTCTGCCCGGCCCTGGGAGGGCGCGAGGTTGAGAATATTGCTGGTCGAGGACGAGGCGGAGATGGCGATCGCGGTCCGTGCGGTGCTGGAGCGCGAGGGCTATGTCGTCGACCATGTCGCCTCGCTCGCCGAACTGCATGAAGCGACAACGATTGCCATCAGTGATTTGGTGCTGCTCGACCGCACGCTCTCTGACGGTGACGGACTCAACGCGATCGCCGAGCTGCGGCGCACAAATCCGGGCGTGCCGGTGATCGTCCTCACCGCGCGTGGCGACGTTCCCGATCGCGTTGCCGGGCTCGACGCCGGTGCCGACGACTATCTCGCAAAGCCCTTCGCGATGGAGGAGATGCTGGCGCGCATGCGTGCGGTCCGCCGACGCCCGACTGCACTGCCGCTCCAGCAGGTGCAATTGGGTGAACTGGTCTACGACATGGCAAACGACGAGGCGCTTGTCGGTGGCGTAAGGCTCGACCTGCCGCGCCGCGAATTGCGCGTGCTCGCGGCGTTGATGCGGCGGCGCGGACGGACAGTGCAGCGTGGCGCGCTGGAGGACGCGGTCTATGGCTTCGACGATGCGATCCAGTCGAATACGCTGGATTCGCATGTTTCCCGGCTGCGGAAGCGGCTCGCGGAAGCAGGCGCTGAAGTAGAGATCCACGCCATTCGTGGCGTAGGCTACCTGCTGCGACGGCAAGATTGACCAAGAAACGGCCCGGCTCGCTCAAGCGCCGCCTGATCGGGCGGCTGCTGGGATTCCAGATGAGCATCCTGCTTCTGTTCGGCTTTGCCTTCGTCGGCTATCTGGTCCTCACCGACGAGGGGGGCGTGCTGGTCAGCCCCAAGTTCGCCGAAGTAGCGGCACGTTCCGTGACACGTGGCGTGGATGGCAGGCTCCATATCGTGGAGACGAGGGAGTTCGCGGCGTTGCGTGCCGCCAACGCCGACCTCTGGTTCGTCGCGCGAAGCGATCGCGGTGACACGATCACCTTCGGCGAGATACCGGCGCTATATCGTCCGCTGGCTCATCATCTCGGCTCCATCACCTTCGCGGATATCCGCGATACGAAGCCGCCGTTTCAGTATCTGGCCATCGTACGCCGCGCCTCTGGACCTGCCGGAGAACTGACCGTGCTCGGCAAAGGCAGCCTGTTCAGTGCGACCTTCGTCGTGCTGTTCCTTTCAAACCTGATGATGATCCCGGTGCTCGGTCTATTGGCATTGATCACTATCGTTGCAACGCCAGTGATTGTGCGGCGCGCGCTCCATGGCTTGGCGATGATCGCGGAGAAGGCGGGCGCAATCGACATCGATCGCCGCGGCGCTCGACTGCCGACAGACCACCTCCCGGTAGAACTTGTGCCGCTGGTCGAGGCGATGAACGGCGCCCTCCGGCGCCTCGACGACGGCTATGACAGACACCAGCGCTTTCTCGTCGATGCCGCGCACGAGCTTCGCACGCCGATCGCCATTCTCCAGGCAAAGATCGATGCAGCGCCCGACACGGAGTTGGGACGACGGCTACAGCGTGACGTTGCGCGTCTCGCCACCCTCGCCGAGCAGATGCTCGATCTTCAACGCATCGACCGCCATGCGCCGTTGCGCCAGACGGTCGATCTCGCCGCGATCGCGCGGGAGGTTGCGGCGGATCTGGCGCCGCTGGTGCTCGTGGCCGGCGTCGAGATCGAGGTCGATGATCTCGGCGGGGAGACAGTCTGCGGCGACACCGCAGCGATTGCGCGTGTGCTCGCGAACCTGATCCAAAATGCGATGGAGCATGGCGGGCACCGCATCATCGTGCGGATCACGGGAAGAATGATCGAGGTGGAGGATGACGGTCCAGGCATTCCGGCCGACGAACGCGACCGGATATTCGAGCCCTTCCATCGTTTGCGTCCACGGGCAACGGGGGCTGGTCTCGGTCTCCATCTCGTTCGCCAGGTCATGACACGGCACTGCGGATCGGTAGCTGCGATCGAGGCACCTTCGGGCGGCACGATTATCCGGCTGGAGTTCGCCGTGTGGACGCAAGGCTGACGCAATCTTCGCAGCGCAAACAAGTGCGGCTATCCACTGGAGTTTGCGTATGAAGCGCTATTCGTTTCTTCCGGTCCTGCGTTGCCGCAGCCCCCTGCCCGGTTGTTTCGTCCTCGCCTTGGCCCTCTCCGGCTGCGCCGCTGATATCATGCGTGGCTATGTTGGCCGGCCTCCCGAGGCCGTGATGGCACGCTACGGCCCGCCGGTCGATGTCCGCGACCTGCCGGACGGCCGCCGTGCCTATCAGTGGATGCAGAGCGAATTTGAGACGAGCGGGGGCGATGCCACCACAAGAGTCGAGCGCGGGGGCAATGGTCACCCGCGGAGTCGCACCGAATACGCGCCGACGACAACCAGGGAACGCAAGTGCTTCTATACCTTCTACGCACGTCGCGCGGCATATGGCTGGCAGATCGAGGATTTCGAGCGTCCCGAATTCGGCTGTTGAGCTGCGTTTCCTTTCAAACGGGCGGCAGGCTGCCGAACCGGAACTCTCGGGCGAATGGCGTAGGTTCGATCAGCGTCCATGCGGCCCCGAGATCGCCGATCCGCTGGCCGCCTATCGCGGCGAGCAGGAAGCCATGCCCGCCCGATCTCGATCCGTTCGACGGGCTCATCCGCTACAACAAGGCTTATCCATGCTGAACCTGCCTGCCCGAATCGCGCGAGCGCGCAGCCGCTTCCTGAGGGCCGGCGGCATCCTCGTGGCGCTTTCCTGCCTGGCGCCTGCCATCGCACGGGCCGAGGACTATAAGCCGGTCGTCTGCACGGCGCGCGCGCCCTATGCCGGGCGGCCCCTGCACGCAGCGGTGGCCGTGCCCCCGCCCGCAGCGGTTCCGGATAGCGCGCTGGATCCGGCAACGACCGCCCGCCTCGACGCCGCTCTCGCCGCGATCAAGGCGGCCACCCATGCACCATCGATAACGGCGGCAGTGGGAATCGAAGGCAAGGGCATGTGGAGCGGCGACGCGGCTGGCCAGCGCCCCCTGTTCTGGGCAAGCGCCGGCAAGACCTTCACCGCCATCGTCGTCCTGCAACTCGTGCAGGAGCGCAAATTGTCGCTCGACGATACGGTGTCCACATGGATCCCCGGCGTACCCAATGGCAAAGTCGTGACGGTGCGCGATCTGCTGGCGCACACGGGCGGTCTTTTCAGCGCGAACGAGGACAAAAAGGCCCATGCCGCGCCGCGCTATCGCGATCCGGCTGAAACCCTTGCCATCGCGCGCAAGCATGGTGCGCTCTTCTGTCCGGGCGCGAACTGGCGCTACTCCAATACCGGCTATGACCTGCTCGGCGAAATCGTTCGGCGAGTCGATGGCCGGTCGATCGACGCGGCCATTACCGCGCGGATCCTCACGCCGCTTGGCCTCACGTCGCTACGCGCACTGCCGCCGGGCGGCGGGGCCGAGGGCGTGGCGCCGCTCGTCTCCGCGCAGGCGAAGCCGATCGATCCGAGCTGGGCCGGTGCCGCCGGTCCGATCGTCGGGTCGGCCAGCGACATGGTGCGCTTCTGGTCCGCGCTGCTCGGCGGCCGGCTGATTGCGCCGTCGCTGGTGCAGGAAATGACCGGGACGCTGTATCCGATGTTCGACTCCGGCACTTTCTATGGCCTAGGCGCGATGGTATTCGACGCGCCTGACGGCGACCGGCGCCTACTGTGGATCGGCCATGCGGGGGGGACGCCGGGCGCCAGCGCCCTCGTCGTCTATGCGCCTGCCGACCATGCCTTTGCCGCCGTCGCGCTGACCGGCGATGGTTCGGCCGTCGCGTCGGTGAATGCCTTGCTGAAGGCAACGCGACAGCCACCGGCACGCGAGGCGGCTGCCGCTGCGACGACAGTTGCCGCGACCGCAGCGCCCCCCGGCCCGCAGGGTTCGACGGCGAATTGGCGGGACGCGATCGACGCGGCACGCGACGACGGGTTCAACGGCGTTGCTTTGACGGCGCGGGGAAAGACGATCGACCATGTCGCCGCGATCGGTGTGGCAGACGCTGCCCATGGCGTCCCGCTGTCCGACCGGTCGCGGTTCGAGATCGGTTCCATGTCCAAATGGATCGCCTCCGTCATCGTGCTGAAGCTGGTCGATCAGGGCAAGCTCGATCTGGACACGCCGATCGCCCGGTATCTGCCCGACTATCGGGCCGACAATGGCGCGCGGCTGACGCTGCGGCGATTGATGAGCCATTCGAGCGGGCTTCCCAATGACATTCTCAAGGCGCGACAGGCCGATCCGGCGAGCCGGGGCGTGGAGCTGGACATGCAGGAGGCGGTTCGGCGCTATGCCAGTGGCGACCTGGCCTTCGCGCCTGGGACGCAATGGGAGTATTCCCAGTCGAACTGGATCCTCGTGCAGGCCGTGGTCGAGCGCGTCGGGGGCACCAGCTACAAGGCGCTGGTCGATCGCCTGTTGGTACGACCACTGGGTTTGGCGGACAGCGGCATCTATGCGGGCGATTCGGCAAAACAGGCCGGCATGGCAGTGGGCTATTCCACGCTGTCGCCCACGCCGCAGCCGAAACCCAATCCGATCCCCGGGTTCATGGGGATGACCGGGGGCTTCTACACCACGGCGCCGGACCTGCTCGTCGTCATGGACGCGGTGCTGAGCGGCCAATTGCTCCGCCCGGAGAGCCGCAAGGCGCTGACGACCATCCAGATGCCAGAACAGCATTACGCGCTCGGCGGGCGCATTCGCTCAGCCAGAGTGGGCGGCACGCTGCGTGATCTGGCCTGGGAGGATGGCAGCAACGGCGGTTTTCGCATGGTGGCCCGGCGCGTGCTGGCGGACGGCCATAGCGTGATCGTCCTGAACAATGCGAGTTGGGACTATCAGAAGCTTGGCGACTTCGCCGACGCGCTTCTTGAGACAAGCTATCGAAGGCAAAGTCATTCTTCCACCGGAGCGATCCAATGACGATCGATCGGCGGACACTCTTGCAAGGCGGCCTGGCCGCAGGAATCACGTCCCTGCTGCCCACGCCCCTATCTGCTGCGGCCCATCGGGACGACGCGAAAATCGATGCCTTTGTGAAGGCGAACGGTTTCGCCGGTACGATCGTCCGGGCTCGGAATGGCAGGTTGGTCTACGCCCGGAATTTCGGGCTGGCGAACATCGCGGCGAAGACGCCGGCGACCACGGACACTGTGTACGGGATCGCCTCAATCTCCAAATTCCTCACCACGGTGACGGTGCTCAAGCTGGTCGAGGCCGGCAAGCTGTCGCTCGATGCGCCGATCGCCACCTTGCTGCCGGGCTACCGGGCCGACACTGGGGCGAAAGTAACCCTCGCCCATCTACTGTCGAACACCAGCGGCATCCCCAACGCTTTCACGGGCGCGGTGAAGGCCGATCCGGCCCTTGTCACACACGATTTTGGCACCACGGAATCGGTTCGCCGCTTCGCCTCGGGCGATCTGATCTTCGAACCAGGCAGCAAGTTCGATTATGCCCTGACCAACTGGTTCATCGTCGTCGCGATCGTCGAAGCGGTGACCGGCAGGCCTTTCCAGAACGCGATGCGCGCGATCACGCTCGATCCGCTCGGCCTTGACCGTACGACTGCTATGATCGGCATCGAGAACGAACCCGGTTCGGCCCGTTCCTATCGCACGGTCGACCCGCCGGTCGAATGGCCGAACGTGCGCACCCCGGTCATGGTCGCTTCGGGTGGCTATTACAGCACGGCGCCCGACCTGCTGCGCCTGGCACATGCGGTGTTCGACCTGGGGCTCCTCACGCCGGCATCGCTGAAGGCGCTGCGAACCGTGCGCGTGGCCGAGCAGGACTATTCGCTCGGCGGTCGGGTGCGCACGATGACGATCGCGGGCAAGCCGGTCCAGGCGGCATGGGAAACGGGACGGTTGAACGGTTATCGTACGCTCCTCGCACATCGCTACGACACGCGGGAAAGCATCGTGCTGCTCAACAATACCGGCATTTCGCAAAAGGCTATCGACCTCTTCGCCGATGACCTGTTCGGAGCAGCACCGCGCGAGTAAGCCTTGGTTGAGGCTCGAGAGTCCGCACGGCAAGTCAGACCATCTGGAGATGGGCCGCAGCCGGCAATGGCGACCGGCATTGCCTCACCATTCGCAGCTGACTACAAATGTAGTCATGGCAAAGGAGTCGGTGTGCATGATCCCTTGGATGAGGCTCCTGCTGATAGCGCTGATGGCGTTTCCGGTGGTCACGGCGCCAGTGGCCGCGCAGTCCTCTGCGGCGACCAGATTGGAGGCGCTAGTCGACGACTACGCCGCCCGGCGGGCATTCAGCGGCACCGTCCCGATCCAGCGAGACGGGGAGATGGTGGAGCGGGCGTCCTACGGCATCGGCAATGTCGCAACTGGCCGCCAGCCCGATCCGGCCCTGCCGAGCGCACGCGCCGCGCTCGCCGACCTGCGAGGGCCGAAGCCATGATCATGCGTGCCGCGATTGCGCGTTCCGCAGGTCGGAAGTTGCCCTGGACCACCCTGATCGGCATCGCTGCCGCCCTGTTCGCAACACCCGCACTTGCCGGGGATCGCCCTGCCGCGGCCGCCGCGATCGACACGCTGTTCGACCGCTGGAAAAGTCCCGCCGGTCCGGGGTGCGCGGTATCGGTCACGCAGGGCCAGCGGGTGGTGTTCACCGGCGCCTATGGCAGTGCCATTGTCGAGGGGCCGGTCGCCAACACTGCCACGACCAGCTTCCACATCGCGTCGGTATCGAAGCAGTTCACCGCCTTCGCCATCCACCTGCTTCGGGCAGAGGGCAGGCTGTCACTGGGGGACGATGTCCGCAACTATGTGCCCGAGCTTCACGATTTCGGGATGCCGATCACGATTAACGATCTGCTGCACCATCGCAGCGGCCTGCGCGATCAATGGAGTCTGCTGGCGCTTTCGGGTCGTCGTCTGGAAGATACGATCACGCAGGAGGACGTGACCCGCATTCTCTACGGCCAGCGCGACCTCAACTTCCCCCCCGGCAGCCGCTTCGCCTATTCCAACAGCAATTACACGCTGCTCGCGCTTGTCGTCGAACGCGTGTCGGGACAGCCTTTCGGGCAATTCCTGAAGCAACGCGTGTTTCAGCCACTTGGGATGGTGGACAGCTGGGTGCAGGATGATTTCCGCGTCATCCGTACCGGCCATGCACAACCCTATGCACCGGCCGGTGCCAGGTATCAGCGGCGGTCGCTGCCCTACTCCACCTATGGCGCGACGGGCGTGCAGACGAGCGTCGCGGACATGGCACGCTGGGCGATGAACTTCGACGCACCCAGGGTCGGAACACGTGCGATCTTCGACGCCATGATCGCGACACAGCCCGATGCGTCGGGCAAGACCCAGCCCTATGCCGCCGGGTTCGAAATCGGCCGATATCGCGGCACGATGACCGTCGAGCATAGCGGTACCGATCCCGGCTATGTCGCCGATTTCCTGATGCTGCCCGAACGGCATCTGGCGATCAGCCTGTTGTGCAACAGCGAAGGCATCAACCCCGTCGAACTGGCACGCAAAATCGCGGATCTGTATCTCGGCGATGCTCCCGAAACCGCGGTGGGCGTCAAGCATCAGGCAGTCCTGCTGGACGACAAGCAACTGGCGCCCTTCGTGGGCACTTACAAGGAAGAACCTGGCGTCCTTTTCGCTGTCTCCCTGCGCAACGGCAAGCTCGTCCTGCAGGACCGGGACGAACTGACCGCATTCGGTCCACGCGACTTTTTCCTCAAGAACGCACCTGTCACCTTCAGCTTCCCCGACGCCGATACGCTCGTCATCCACGAACCAGACCATGATCGTATCGCGAGGCGGATCGCGCCAACCGACGTCCCCGACGTGACGGCGGCACAGATGCTCGACTATGTCGGTAACTATTACACCCCCGAACTCAAGCTGCTCTATACCGTCGAGATACGGGATGGGGCGCTGTGGCTGAGCGGCGCGTTTGGCGAGGCGATGATCCGCCAGCAACCGAGCTTCCTGCGCGAGCCGGATGCCTTCGTCACGCAATCCATCGCCGGGGCTCTGCAGTTCCGCCGGGATGGTCGGGGCAGGATCATCGGCTTTGCATTGTCGAACGGCCGTGTCCTGAACCTGACGTTCTTCAAGATCCACAAGTCACTACCGTCCTGACCGGTGGAGCCGACAGGGCACGACATTGAAATGGCGCGGCGATCCCAGGGCAGCGACACGGTCAGGGCTGGCAACGCCCGCCTCCGGCGTCGAAGATTGAATGATCTTCGACGATCAGCCCATCCCGGACCCGGATCATCGTTTGCACCGGCATCGCCAGCGCGCGGGACCGACTCGTCGCCAGGAAGCGCACGGCGACGCGATCCCCTTCCACAACCATGGTCTCGATCTGGTCGCGGATATCCGGATAGGTCGCAAACAGAGCGTCATAGGTCCGCACCACGTCGTCTCGACCACGGGCGGCGCAGAAATCGGACGATGTGAGGCGGGCATCCGGCGCATAGAGCTGCGCCATCGCGTGCACATCGTGGCGATTGAATGCCTCGAACATCGCCGTCACCACCACGCGCGGCGTCTGGGGCGCGGATGCCGCCAGCAGGAGCGCGAGGCTCAGCATGGCCGGTTCTCTGCCGGAACGAGGCGGATCAGGATGTCGGTACGCAGCGCCTCGGGCGCCACCTCCTCGGGATCGTCGAGAAAGTGGTGAAATAGGGGAAAGTCGGCGGGATCGCGCGCCAATGCCAGTAGCGCGTCGATCGCGCGCTGGTTTGACGCCTCCAGGCCCTCGTAACTACCGTGGTGTCGGACAATCGCATAGTCGCCGGCAGGCAGCGTTACCCGCGCGAACGCGGCGGGAGGCTTGCCGGGATCGGTGAACGCGAGACAGGCATCGTAGCGAAGGTGATGCTCCTCGATGCTGACCGGATCGTCGAGCGGGATACCATAGATGCCTTGCAGACCGTCCAGCTTGCCTGCGCCTTCAGCCCAGTTCCACAGCTGCCAGAAAAGTTCGTTCAGTTCGCGATACGCGCCCCCTTCCCTGCGCAGTACCACCAGCTCCGCGCGTTCGCGAAGCTCGATACGCAAAGGCGCGCCTTCAGCCGTCGCGGCGGTAATCCGCTCGGCGCCGTTCGACAGGAACTCGGTCGGGGACATTCCTGTTACTCGGCGGAATGCCCGGGCGAAGCTCTGCGATGTGCCGAACCCGGTTTCCATGGCAACAGAGGTGATCGAGGCATCCGGCTCGGCCAGGCGCTGCTGCGCGCTGGCGATCCGCAATCGCGTGACGGTGCGGGCGACCGTCTCCCCGGTCATCGCGCGCCAGATGCGGTGGAAATGGAACGGCGACACGTTCGCCGCGCTGGCCAGTTCCTCAAGCGGTGGCGGATCGTCCAGTCGCGCTGCCAGTGTCGCCAGGGCATTCTCCATTCGCGCGATCCAGCCATCCATCGTCCTCGCCTCCACTGCGTGCTTGGCAACAATAGCGCATCACTCCCGCGGTTACGGTCCCGATCTTGCCCTTTTCGGAGCGGCAGGAGCGCGCACTTTAACCGCTGCGAGAAGCTCGACTGGCTTAAGGGCGGACGCTGGCGAAGGCAGCGGGACGATTGCGCATACTGGACGCCCCATGCGTGGCGGAATCGATGTTGCCGGCCAGATATCCTGAACGCTCGATCAACGCATTCACCGCCGCTGGGTCGTCATAGGGCAATTCGATCAGTTCGCGGATCGCACGGCGCTTGTCGGACGCGCCGTCATAGTAGCGGCGCGCGATGCTATAGCCGACATAATAGCCGAGGTCGCCTACCCCGAACGGATTGTCCGACCCATTCCAGAGCCAGTTATCATAGTTGGTCCCCCGCATATCTGCCATAAACTGCTGCCGAATGGCGGCATCATGGGCAGGCCCGTAGGTATATACCGGCAATGCGGGCTTCCGGTTGGTGATCAATTCCGCGACCAGATCTGCGACGCCCTCCCGCAGTGCCTGTTGTGCCAGGGTTTCCTGAGTCTCCTGCTGCTGTGTGTGGACATATTCGTGGATATTATTCTGTGCGTTGTTCGCGAAGGGGCGGGAGCGGAAGAAGATGCGCAGCCGGTTCTGCAGAGGCTCCGGCAACTCGGACACATCGACCGTTTCATCCCCCAGCGCCAGCTCCGCTCCGATCAGGACTTTGTTACCGGTCGTCGTGCCGCCGGTGCGCAAAACCCCGATCGCATAGGTGATCGTCGCAGGGCGGAGCTCCGCATACAGACGTCGGAACCGGGCGATATCGTCTTTTAGGGTCGACGCCGCCAATTGAGAGCGCGCGGTCAGAGGCCTGATGGATTTCCAGAATTTCGGCCATTTGACGATCGCATCGACATATTGCTGCGCCGTATAGCGCCGCGCTGTCATGAGCGCGTGGAGCCCCGGCGTGCCGGGGTCGATGTAGATCGTTTGAATCAAACGAAGGCGTTCTGCCGGGTCTGTGGTGGCCGTGACCGCATCGAACGCCCGCCAGAACCGGATGATATCGTCGTCATAGACAGCCTGCGCGGTTGTTACGGCGGCATGGGACCGCTGAGGTTGCGCCGCGCCGTTTTGCGCCGGAGAAGGGGCGACGGCCGCGACGAGGCCCGTAACTGCCAGCACGAAACTGCGCATCATGCCGGTTAGTCTCCTGTTCCGCTGGAGGTGGCATTCCATCTGGCGCGATCTTCGCCATCAGCGGCCAGCAACGCCGTGAGTATCGCCTGGGAGCGGCGCTGCCCGTAGCCGTGGCCGTACGCACTGGAGGTAATCGCGACGACGAGGCGCCGGCTGGGCACGATGTAGATCTTGTTGCCGCCGTTGCCCGAGGCGAACGAAACCGCGATGGGCTTGCCGCCAATCGTCAAGGTCTTGGCGTACCAGAAATATCCATAGCCGTCGGCATAGGGATCGCTGTCGGCAATGGAGACCTTCGGCGCCAGCGCGTCGCGGACCCAGCGCGCACTGACAATGCGGCGGCCGTGGAATTGCCCACCCTCGCGCACCATCTCGCCGATGTTGGCCATTCCGCGGGCGGTCAGCGACAGATTGCCCTGGCCCTTGGTATAGCCTGCGCGATCGGTGGCCCATTCCCAGCGGCGAATACCGAGCGGCGCGAACAGGGCCGTGCGCGCGAAGTCCGCAAGCGTGCCTCCCGTAGCTTTCGCGACTACGACACCGGCGGTGTAGGCCGTGACCGAATTGTAGCGATAGCGCGTCCCTGGCGGATCTCCCCGGGGTATAGACAGAACGAACGTTAGGGGATTGGCGGCTTCGTCCATCCTGTCTTCATTGCCGGGCGAGGCTGGATCTTCATCGAAGGCAGCGAGGCCAGAGCGCATGGTCAGCACGTCGCGCAGATGCACCGCACCGATCGCGCTACCGCGCGCGTCTGGCCAATAGCGCGCGACGCTATCGTCCACGCTACCGATACGCCGCCGGTCGATCGCGATACCAACCAGCAAGGCAGTAATGCTCTTCCCGGCCGAACGGATGTCATGCAGCGTATCGGCCGTCTCGCCATTATAATAGCGCTCGGCGATGATCTTGCCGTCCCGCAGGACGACCACGCCCTTCAGGTCGGGATGCGCATCCGTGTCGAAGCGCGCGAGCAGCGCATCGAGCAGCCGATCCGGCGCGGCGGCCTGCATTGGTAGCGGAGCCGCCGACACCAGCATCAGCAATGCAGGGAGAATGGAGAGGACAGCGCGCGACCCTGTAGATGCGCGATTCACTTGCATTCTCCCTCGTGCATTTGTCCGGAACTGATACGGCAGGCATACAGGGCGGAAAAGCAGCGGGGTAGTTACCTGGCCGTCGAAAGGTCACCGGCGATCACCGCGAGTGCGCGTCCCGCCCGCGCCCGCGCGCTCTCGCCCTGCATCGGCACGATCGGGAAATCGGGCGCGATGCCTGCAACCTCGTCCGTGCCGTCGGCGCGGAGCCGCATGCAATTCGGGACACGGAATCGCAGTTGCGAATGGGTCAGGACCAGGGGATCGCCATCCGCCATGAATCCGCATCCATCCCCCCCGGTACGCGCGCCAAGCACCTTCGCGATGCCGTTGTCCTTCATCGTCGCCACGAACATCTCCGCAGCGGAAAAGCTGCGCTTATCCGCGAGGACATAGACCGGGCCTGTCCAGGCGCCGAAATTCGGCGCGATGGCGGCGGACCAGGAAAGCCGGCTCGCCAGTTCGCGATCGCCATAGGCGCCTTTCGGCAGGCTGCGCATAAAGCCGCCTGCGGAGCCGGCCGCGAGGAGATTGTTGCACCCGTCCCGATTCCAAGGGCGTTGTTCGGTCCAGACCCAGGAGAGATCGCAGCGCTGCTTTCCGATACGTGCTTTTGCGGCTTCGAAGAAACTGCGCGCCTGCTCCAGTCCCCTGACGGCATCGGCCTCGGGCTTGGCTGCCAAACCTCGGTTCATCGAGCGGATCTGCTCGTCGAAATATTTGGCCGAGACAGGCGCGTCGATCATCCAAAGCGGCGCGGACGTGACGGTGCGATCGGTGAACATGCGCGGCATCCAGTCCCCGCTATCATCGCCGCCGCTATTGTTGCCGACGTCCACGAGCACCGCGACGGCCTTTTGCTCGCGCAGCTTTGCCAGCGCCTCGGCAAGGGCGGCGAACCACAGGTCGCTCGCCCCGTCCTCGATTGCACGACGAGCAAGCGGCTTGCCGGCAGCTTCGAGCGCAGCCCAGGCACGCGTGCACGTCACTGGAAACGCGGTCGACCGGAACGCCTGGATACGAACGATCCCAATCCTGCGGCCGTCCGGCCCAGGGATCAGGCCACTACGGAAGGGCGCGCCCAGCCCGTCACCGAGCAAGACGAAGCCCGGCAGGCTTTCGAACGGCAGCGAAAACGCGATCGGGCTGGTCGCAGCATAGCCGAGCGCTGCGCAGCCGGTGCGCGCGTCCCCGGGGACCAGCGCCGCATCTTCCGGTTCGGCGGCGACCGCGACGGTCGGCGCGGTCAGTCGGGGCAAGGGCGACAGATGCCCGTCGCGAAATCCTGCCACGAAATCGAGCAGCGCCTTTTCCGCTTCGCTGTCCGTTGCAGCCGTGGCCAGCGCATCCCGAGTGCGCCGTTCCAGGCGCGGCACATCGATGCCGCTTTGCGGCGATCCCATCCAGGCGAGATTGACGTACTCGCGCTCGAGCCGGGCCTTAAGCTGCTGGAAGTCCTCAAGCCAATCGGCTCGACGAAACCCTGATCCGACGTCCTGCGCAGAGGCCACCTGCAGCGATAGGCCGAGGATACACATGGCCGCCAGCAACTTCATGCTTCCGCGCGTTCGGGGTGAGGTCATAGCCGCGTTCTCCTCCGGATATGCAGCCTGCTAAGCCGCCCTCCGCACCTCCGTCTTGGACGCAGCGGACAATTGTACGTCAGACGCCTTTCCGAAAGACCGCGGGCGTGCAGCCGACCACCGCCTTGAAGCTGCGTGTCAGATGCGCCTGATCGTAGAAACCGCAAGCCTGGGCAACCTCGGCGAGCGGCATCGTGCTCGTCGCAAGCAGTTCGGACGCCGCCGCAACGCGCAGCTTGCGTTGGTGCTCGCCGATGCTGTGCCCGTGCGCACGTCGAAAGCCGCGCGACAGGCGGACCGGGTCGCAGTCCACCGCTGCCGCGATATCACCCAGGCTCCGCGCCTCGCAGGCGTGCGCCGCCATATAGTCGCAGGCATCCCGCAGCCAGCGCGCCGGCGTGTCGTGCTGCCGCGCGGTCGACCTGGCGAAGATCGCCACCAATTCGCAGCCGAGCCCCTCGATCGCGATTGCCGAGAATGGGTCATCGATCGACATTTCAGCCACCATCCGGCGACCGATTGTCGCGACAGCCTCGCCACGGATCGCCGGCGCATCGTCGAGATGAGCATGGGCAGAAAGTATTTCCATGCCGGAGCGTGTGGGATTCAGCAGCAGCTTCGCAGCGCCGGCTCGGCCGATAGATTGCGAATGCGGCTCATGCGCCGGACAGAAAGACAGGTTTCCGGCCAAATAGACGTCACGCCGTCCGCGAATGTTTTCTTCATAGGCGCCGGAAATCAGGATGCATAGGCTAGGCTCATCGTGCACATGTTCCGTCATCGAGGAGCACGCCGGATAGCGACTGATCCGCAGTGATTCGAAATGTACGCTCATGCCGAGACTTTCGCGCTGAAAGCATGAAAGGACAATCGGCGGAAGATGTGCGCTCGACGATTATGGCAGTGGCTGCCTGCTACTCGATCGGCGACCGGTATCATCCCGCCGTTGCGCATGATGGGCACGACAATATGCGCGGCAAACGGGGGCTTGCGACGCCAAGCCACTCCGCATGACCAATCCATTCGTCCCGCCACGCCCTGGAATTTCGGCGCGATCGTTGCGGCGGGCAGGCCGCGATCGGATGCGGACGACATGCTGACCCTGCTTGGTGTCTACAAGACTACCAGCCCTTCGAACGATTCGGGAGAGCGCCCTTGCCTTTAAGCTCCCCTGTAACCTTTGCCCCTCCCCCGCTCATCGCGACAAAATCGGATCGAAGGACTGATGGTACTTTCGATGGTACCAGACTATTATCGGCAACTTATACCAAGATTCAGTGATCACGACCCGTGCGCCCATGCACGGAGTCCGAGGGACATGATGCGCCATGGCTGGTCAACGAGCCTGTTCCAGGCGTCGCAGCACTGGTCGACGATCTCGTCGTAGGAGCCGAAGACGCGGTTCGACAGCCAGTTGTCGCGCAGGAACTGCCAGACCTTCTCCTGCGGATTGAGCTCTGGGCTCTTCGATGGAATCGTGACGATCGAGATGTTGGGTGGGACGTGAAGCTTCGGCGTTCGGTGCCAACCGGCCTGGTCCATGAGCAGGACCGCGTGTGCGCCAGGCGCGACGTGCAGGGCGATCTCCGCCAGGTGCAGGTTCATGGTGTCGGTGTTGCAGAGCGGCAGCACCAAGCCTGCCGCTTTGCCTTCGTGCGGGCAGATCGCACCGAAGATATAGGCGGATTTGGTACGCTGGTCGTGCGGTGCCGAAGGCCGGGGCCCCCGCTTCGCCCATCGCCGCGTGATCTTGTTCTTCTGCCCGATCCGAGCCTCGTCCCCGGATCAAGTCCGGGGCAGGCTCTGGAACCAGATCTCTATCGGCGTGCCGCGCGGGAGGGAGGCCCTGACCTTGTCCAGTTCGGCGGCAAAGCCCCCTTTTTGAAGGCTTCGATCGCGTCCGGGTCCTGAGCGTGGTGCTTGGGCCGTGCCGAGAGCTTGCGATAGCCCAGCGCCCGTAACTCCCGGCTCAGGGTTGGCCGCGATACCGACACGGCGAAGTCGTCCCACAACATCTGCGCCAGATCGATGATCCGCCAGCGCAGCACACCGTGGACAGCAGGGATCGGACCTCGCTCGATTGCCTCGACCAGCGCCGCGCGGTGGGTCGCGTTGAGGATCGACGGCTGCCCTGGTGCCTTACGGTCGACCAGCCCGCCTGGGCCGGCCGCGTTGAACTTCACTACCCAGTCCCGCACGATCTGCAACGTAACCCCGCCGATCCGAGCTGCCTCGGTCCGGCTCGCCCCGTCATAAATCGCCGCCAACGCAAGCAAGCGCCGGGTTTGTGCACCGTCTTTGGATTGGCGCGCCGCCTTCCTCACCGAGGCGGCGTCGAAATCCGTGCGAAGGGCGATCGGCATGGCAAACTCCAATCCGTTTGCCATCTTGAATCAAGACGCAGACCGCCTGGCAAGCCCCGCGAGTCACCATCTCTGAGCCTTGGTATAAGACACCGTTTGAGAAATCGGCCGGGCCGGTCTGCCGCGCTCTTGCCCATTACATGCCTAGCTATCGGCTGAACCGTGCCACCAACTCGACATGGGTGGACCACCGGAACTGGCCGACAGGCTGCACCCAATCCAGCCGATAGCCACCTTTGCATAGAATTTCTGCATCCCGTGCAAAGGTACTGGGATTACAAGAAACATACGCCACTTTCGGAGCTTTGCTGCCGGCCAGCGCCTGGGCCTGTTCGCGCGCTCCGGCACGCGGAGGATCGAGCACCACCACCTCGAACCTGTCGAGTTCCACGCTCGTCAGCGGACGTCGGAATAGGTCGCGATGATCGCCGAACACCTGCCGTCCCGCGGCGCCGGCGGCGGCCTTGAGCGCCAGGATAGCATCTCGCGACGCTTCACCGGCATAAACCCGCGCACTGCCCAGCGCGAAGGTGAAGGTGCCGAGCCCTGCGAACAGGTCCGCGATCGTCCCCGCTTCGCCCGCGACCTCCCGAACGGCCGCGACGAGTGCCGCCTCCCCCTCGGGAGTCGCTTGGAGAAAGCTGCCGCTCGGCAGCGGAACCGCAACACCGCCAAGGCTGATCGTAACAGGCGTTGGCTCCCAGCGCGCCGTCGGGCCGAAGCCCTCGTCAATGGCGAAGCGCGCCAGCCCTTCCGCCTCGGCAAAGGCGGTGATCGATTCCGCCGCAGCCAGTCCCTCGGGATCGATCCCTTCGACCAGCACATCGCGCCCTTGATCGCTCATCGCCAGATGCACGTTCACCCGTCGCGCATCGGGCAGCAGCGTCGCGAACAAGCGGCGCAGCGGGGATAGCAGCGCAAAGAGCGGTGGTGCCAGCACCTGACATTCTGCCAGGTCGATTAGCTTGTGGCTGCCCGCTTCGGAGAAGCCGATACGCACCTGCTTGCCGCGCCGTTCTGCATGAAGCGTCGCCCGCCGCCGGGTGCGCGGCGGCGAAAGCTCCGGCGTGCGGATCTCCGTTTCCAGCCCTTGCGCGGCGAGTGCAGATGCGACACGGTCGACAAGGAAACTGCTCCAGGCGACATCGTCGAGATGCTGTAGTTGGCAGCCCCCGCACAACGGGAAATGGCGGCAGGGCGGTATCTGGTGATGCGGTCCGGCGCGGATCGTGCCATCGTCCCGCACCCAATCCCCCGGCGCCGTGAGCGCGACGTGCCGACCATCGCTGGTGACGCCGTCGCCCCGTGCGGCGACACGCACCACTTCCACTTCGCTCAAAGACATTCCCCGATCGCTTCCGGCAATTCCGCGACGAGCTGATCGGCGAAAAAGGCCGGTCCCGCAAGCTGTGCCGCGCGGCCGTGCAGCCATACCGCCGCAGCGGCGGCGTCGACGCCGCTACTGCCCTGACCGACCTGCGCGCCCAATATGCCGGCCAGGACATCGCCGGTGCCTGCCGTCGACAGCCAAGGCGAGGCCCCCGTCAAGACCCGGACACTGCCGTCCGGCCCGGCAATCACCGTATCGCCACCCTTGTGGACGACGGTGGCACCGCTCGCTGCCGCCGCCTCCAACGTCCGATCGATCTTGCTGCCGGCGCCGCCGAACATCCGATCGAACTCCCCGGCATGGGGCGTGATCCATACTGGCGCCTCGCGCGCGGCCAGCGATGCCGCAGCGCCGGTGCCCAGCAGGCTGAGCGCATCGCCATCCAGCACCATCGGCTTGTCGACCGCGAGACTGGCGCGCAGAAACGACTCCGCCCGGCGGTCGCGGCCGAGGCCGGGCCCCAGCACCACCGCATCGATCCGATCGCCGGCGAGGAAATCAGCGAGATCATCCGCATCGTCGATCGCCCGGCAAACCAGTGCGTCGGGTGCAGGTCCAACCGGCGTCTGGCCGACAAGCATGACATAGCCCGCACCGCCGGCCATCGCCGCCCGCGCCGCGAGGCGGCCTGCCCCTGGCATCGCGCCCTCGACGATCGCAACGAGACCCCGGCTGTATTTATGGCTCTGCGGCCCCGGCATCTCCAGCGCTGGTCGGCAAACGCTGTACCAGCCCGTTTCGACAGGAATACCGATATCCGCGAGCAGCACATGGCCGCAGCGCGACAGTCCGTCATCCAGGACATGGGCGGGCTTGAGCGCACCGAGCGCGATCGTCGCGTCGATACCGCGGGGGGCGCCCAGTTCCGCACCGCTATCCGTATCCATCCCTGAAGGCAGATCGATCGCCAGGGTGAAATCGGCGCCGCGCACCAGTTCGGCAAAGACAGCGGCGATACTACGCTCCAGCGGGCGCGTTACGCCGGTTCCGAACAGCCCGTCGATCAGTACCGACCGCACCGGCGCGCCGTAGAGCGACGTGGTCGGCCCCTCCCAGCGCGCGTGCATCCGTTCGGCGGCACCGTGCCTCGGCGCGCCCGATGCCGCGACCAGCACATCCAGCCCGGCCTGCCGCAAATGGCGTGCAACCACATAGGCATCGCCGCCATTATTGCCGGGGCCTGCAAGCACCAGCACCGGCCGTCCCATAGCGAAGCGCACTGCCTCACGCGCGACGGCGGCACCGGCACGCTCCATCAATTCGTCCTGGGAGATGCCGCGCGCAAATGCGGCTTCTTCGGCGGCACGCATCGCATCGGCGGTGAGGATCGGGGCACCGGGCGGTATCATCCCCCGTCCTTAGCCCCGATCCCCTTCACCGCATAGCGCGCGCGTCAGATGTCGGCGTAAACGTGCCGCTCCGCTTTGGCGCCGGGGTGGGTAACCGCGCCCTGGAACGCTGGACCAACATTCTGGGCATAGCGATACAGTGCCCCCGCCTGATAATCGTTCACCCGCGGCTGCCAGCGGGCACGGCGTTCGGCCAGCACATCCTCCGCAACGACCAGGTCGATCGTCCCCGCCTCGGCATCGATGAGGATGGTGTCTCCATTCTCCACCAGCGCGATCGGTCCGCCTTCGGCCGCTTCGGGGCCGACATGGCCGATGCAGAAGCCGCGCGTTGCGCCCGAGAAACGCCCATCGGTGATCAGTGCCACCTTCTCGCCCATGCCGAGACCATAGAGCGCCGCGGTGGTCGACAGCATCTCGCGCATGCCGGGACCGCCCTTCGGCCCTTCATAGCGGATGATGATGACCTCGCCCTCATTGATCTGGCGGTGCTCCACCGCCTGGAAGGCATCCTCCTCACAATCGAACACGCGGGCCGGCCCTTCGAACTGGAGCCGCTTCATCCCCGCAACCTTCACGATCGCGCCCTCGGGCGCGAGCGTGCCGCGCAGACCGACCACACCGCCCGTCGGCGAGAGCGGGGTCTTCACGTCGTAGATCACCTTCTGCTCGGGGTTCCAGGTCACCTCGTCGATATTCTCGCCCAGCGTCTTACCGGTAACGGTCAGGCAGCTGCCGTCGAGCAGGCCGTTGGCTAGCATCGTCTTCATCAGCATATAGACGCCGCCTGCCTCGTGCATGTCCTTGGCGACATACCTGCCACCCGGCTTGAGGTCTGCGATATAGGGCGTTGATTTGAAAGCCTCTGCAACGTCGTGAAGATCGAAGTCGATGCCGGCCTCGTTGGCCATTGCCGGCAAATGCAGCGCCGCGTTGGTCGACCCGCCGGTTGCCGCGACCACGCGCGCGGCGTTGATGAAGGCAGCGCGCGTCGCGATGTCGCGCGGACGGATGTTCTTCTCCAGCAGGTCCATCACCTGCACGCCCGCCGCGATCGCGATCTCTTCACGACTCTTGTATGGAGCGGGCACCATATTGCTGTTCGGCAAAGACAAACCCATCGCCTCGCCGACGCAGGCCATGGTGTTGGCGGTGAACTGCCCGCCGCACGCGCCGTGGCCCGGGCAGGCGACCTTCTCGAGCGCGGTCAGGTCCTTGAGCGGGCAGTTGCCGGCAGCGAACTTGCCCACCGCCTCGAACACGTCGACCACAGTGACGTCACGATCCTCGTAGCGGCCCGGCAGGATCGAGCCGCCATAGACGAAGATCGACGGGATGTTCAGGCGGAGCATCGCCATCATCATGCCCGGCAGCGACTTGTCGCAGCCGGCAAAGGCTACCAGCGCATCGTAGCAATGCCCGCGCACGCTGAGCTCGACGGAGTCGGCGATCACCTCGCGGCTGACCAGCGAGGATTTCATCCCCTGATGGCCCATGGCGATGCCGTCGGTCACCGTGATGGTGTTGAACCGCCGCGGCATGCCGCCACCCGCGATCACGCCCTGGCGGGCGGCGTCCGCCTGGAAATCGAGGGTGGTGTTGCACGGCGCGCTATCGTTGCCGGCGCTGGCGAGCGCGACGAACGGCTTGGCGATATCCTCCTCGGAAATCCCCATAGCATAGTAATAGCTGCGGTGCGGCGCGCGCTCGGGCCCCACGGAGACGTGGCGGCTGGGGAGCTTGGACTTGTCGAATCGGTTGGTCATGGCGCGCAAGCCTATGTCGCGAGAACACCCTTTCGCGCAAGAGTGTTGCGCAGAAAAAGCGTAAGGGCGTGCAGCCGCTCTGCCCATAATGCTATGCCGGCTGTATCGCGGATAAGGTCGTTGCGGATTTCGACCGCGATCGACGGAATGCCCTGCGCCTCGGCATGGCGGTTAAGCGTCGCGTTGAGCAAACGGCCGGAATAGGGCTCGTTGTCACCGGTGACGATGCCCTGCGCTCGCAACCAGGCCATCGCAGGCGCGGCGGCACGGGCGTCACGGTTGTAGAGGATGCCAACCTCCCACGGCCGCGGAGTACCCGATTGTTCGAGGCAGGGTGTGAAACTGTGGATCGACAGGATCAATCCCGGCCGCTGCTGCCGGACCTGCGACCGCAACAGCCGATGATAGGGGGCATGGAATCGGGCGATCCGCTCGGCACGGTCGACCGCTTCATTGCCGGGTATGCGGTGCCCGTCGCTGGTGACTGGTATCAGGCCCGGATGGTCGGTTTCGCGATGAAGGTCGATGACGAGCCTCGATACGGTGGCCAGTATCGCCGGGGCGTCAAGCCTTGCGGCAAGCGAACGCGTGACGCTCGCCGCGCCGATGTCGAGAGCGATGTGGAGGTCGAGCAGCGCCGGATCGATGCCAAGCGCGATATCGACGGGCACGGAGTTCACGGCATGGTCGCACAGAAGCAGCACGTCCCGCACGCCACCGGGCACGACTTCCGCAACGCTCATGCGAACACCTGGTTTCTTCCCTGTCGGAAGGGGAACTGACCTGCACGATCGCTGCGCGCGATCCAACAACGTTCGATCATGGGAGGCGTCTGCCCCATCTTGACCACCAAGTCACGCGATGGCGCGCGGGTGGACCCCCGAAGGAGCGCACCCGCGAGCCAAGGGCGGACGTTCGCCTTGCGCCAGATCCGCCGCGCATGAGAATGCCGTGGAAGCCTGAAGATTTACTTACCGGATCAGACCAAGTTGGTGGCAGCGATCCACCATTGCGGGCGCTGGAGCGCCGCCGCGGCGGCATCCCGCGCGGCAGCATCGTCGAACAGCGCGAAGCAGGTAGCCCCCGATCCCGACATCCGCGACAACAGCACGCCCGGTTGTGCGGCGAGCGCCGCCAGTACCGCAGTAATCGCCGGCGCAATGGCGCACGCGGGCAGTTCGAGGTCGTTGCGCCCTTCCCGCGCCACCGCCAGTAAGTTCCCGGTGCTGATCGGACCGCGATCTATCCCATCCCATGCCTGGAATACCGCCGCGGTCGACACTGCGACACCAGGATTCACGAGCAGCACGGGCGTGCCCGGCAGCCCGGGGATCGGCACGAGTCGTTCCCCGCGCCCCCGGCCGAACGCTGTCCGTCCGAGCAGGCACGCAGGGACGTCGGAGCCAAGCGCGTCGGCGATACCGATCAGGCGCGGATCGTCCAGCGCGACGCCGTGCAGCTTCGCCAGCGCCCGCAAGGTTGCCGCCGCATCGGCGGAACCGCCTCCTATGCCGGAAGCGATCGGCAGGTGCTTGTCCAGTTCAATCATATGCGCACCGCCGCCAAAGCAATCGCGAAACCGGATCGCCGCGCGCGTGACGAGATTGTCCCCCTCTCCTGCCAGCACCGCGGCGAATGGGCCTGCCAGAGTGAAGCTGTCCACCGCACCGGGGGTAACGCGAACGCTGTCGCCATGCTCGACGAATGCGAACAACGTCTCCAGTTCGTGATAGCCGTCCGTCCGGCGACGGCGGACATGGAGCGCGAGATTGAGCTTCGCCCGCGCGGCTTCGGTGACGGTAGGATAATCAGGCATCGCCACGCCCTAGCGTGTTCACGTGGCGCTCGTCAGCCCCTGCGAGAGCTTCCGGGCGATCCGGTCGGCATCGGCCGGTGCGGCATGGATGGCAGCCGCGCGCCATGCATATCGGGCCTCGAACTGCCGCCCAAGCCGCCAATAGGCATCGCCCAGATGCTCGTTCGCCGCCGTCCCAGCAGGATCCCCCTGGGTTGCCGCCTCCAGCAGCGGCACGGCGCGGGCAACGTCGCCCTGTTGCAGATACGCCCATCCGAGCGCATCGGCGACTGCGGCGTCGTCAGGCGCCACCCGCCGTGCGCGTTCGAGCAGGCGCAACGCTTCAGCGGAATCGCCGCCATGCGCGATCAGTCCGGCGCCAAGGGTCCGCAGCGCATCCGGCCGGTTTGGCGCGAGATCCACGGCTTTCCGCAGTTCGGGCAGCGCCTGGCTCCAGCGCCGTGCCCGCGCCAATGCCACCCCACGATCGAGATGGAGATCGGGGTTCGCATCCTCCCCCCGTCGAAGCGCATCGCCGTAGACACGCGCAGCCGCGTCATAATGGCCGGCGGCGTTCAGGAAGGCAGCATAGCGCTCCACATCCTGCGACGTTGCGCCCCGGTCTTCCGCCAACGCCTTCGCATCGGCAAGTGCCGCATCGACGTGCCCGAGGTCCCGCAATATGGCGACCCGGACGCTTGCCGCGCGGCGGGCGAATGGGCTGTTGCGCGGCACCGAGTCCAGTGCCTGGAGCGCCAGCGCTTGTGCACCGGCAGCGCTGAGCCCGCGTGCGAGCAGAATGCGCGAACGCGTGTCCACAGGATCGAGAATGAGCGCGCATCTGCTGAACAAGATGGTGAGGGTCGACAGCCGCTCGCCGGTCAGGTCTCCAGCAAGCGTCGCGAACAGCCTAGAAAGGCCATAGCCGATCGTCGCCGGGCGCGGCGCGGCGAGTTGGCGAGCAACCGCTTCCAATTCGGGCCCGCCGCCATCGAGCAGAGATCGTCCACCATCGCGCCCACGAACGATTGCCAGATCGATCCTCGCATCGGCGTCACTCTCGCTGGCAAGGGTCGCCGTCGCTTCCGACGCGGCGGAATCGTTCTTTCCCTGCGCGATCAGCATCAAGGCACGCTGGGTAGCGGCATAGCGCCGCCCCAGCGCACCTGTTTCCAGGCGATCGAGCACCGCTACCCCGTCCAGCCCACGCGCCTGCGCCAGCCAGGCGGTAAGGATCGGCATCAGGAACTCGAACGGCGTTCCCTTCAGCCGCTTGACGGCATCGGCAGCGCGCGGCGCATCGCCGGCCGAAAGCGCCACGGTCATTTCGAAGATCGCGACGTCGGGCGGGGCGACACCCGCCTTCTCCATCACCGCAGCAGCGCGGGTCGCGAGCGGAACATCGCCAACCATAAGCGCCTGGCGATAGGCCCGCAACGCGAGCACCGGATCATCGGGCGCCACCGCAAGCGCCCGCGCATAGCCCTGCGCCGCCACGTCCGCCGCTCCCGCCGCATCGGCAGCCCGAGCGCGGACATAGTCGGTCAGATCCGCCGATTGCGCCGCTGCCGGAAGCGCGAACAGAAGCGCAACGAATGCGCTACATGTTCGGATAATTGGGACCACCACCACCTTCGGGCACCACCCAGTTGATGTTCTGGGTCGGATCCTTGATGTCGCAGGTTTTGCAGTGCACGCAATTCTGCGCGTTGATCTGGAATCGCAGATCATCGCCTTCCCCTACGACCTCATACACACCTGCCGGACAATAACGCTGCGCAGGCTCGGCGTACATCGGCAGATTGTAGCCGATGGGAATATCCTTGTCCTTCAACGTCAGATGGACCGGCTGGTCCTCCTCGTGATTGGTGTTGGAGACGAACACCGAGGAAAGCCTGTCGAAGGTGAGCACGCCATCGGGCTTGGGATAGTCGATCCTCGGCGCCTGGTCGGCGCGGAGCAGCCCCTCGTTATCGGGCTTGTGCTGCATCGTGATCGGCCAGCGCAGCCCCAAATGCTCGCTCCACATCGCCACCCCCGCGAGCAGCGTTCCCCAGGTGTCGCCGAACTTCTTCACCAGAGGCGCCACATTGCGGACACCACGAAGTTCCTTGTAGACCCAGCTCGCCTCATACGCTTCCGTATAGGCGCTTAGTTCATCGCCCGAACGACCGGCCTGGACCGCAGCAAACGCCGCCTCGGCTGCCATCATGCCGCTCTTCATCGCGGTGTGCGTACCCTTGATGCGGGGCACATTGAGGAAGCCGGCGGAATCGCCGATCAGCGCCATACCCGGCGCCACCAGCTTGGGCACCGCCTGCCAGCCACCATCGGAGATCGCCCGCGCGCCATAGGAGACGCGCTTGCCTCCCTTCAGGATCGCGGCGATTTCGGGATGCGTCTTCCAGCGCTGCATTTCCTGGAAGGGCGATAGCCACGGGTTCTTGTAGCCCAGCCACACCACGAAGCCGAGCGCCACCTGGCCGTCCGCCTGGTGATAGAGGAAGCCGCCGCCATTGCTGCCGTCGGTCAGCGGCCAGCCCTGGGTGTGGATCACCCGCCCGGGTACATGCTGCGCCGGATCGATATCCCAAAGCTCCTTGATGCCGATGCCATAGACCTGCGGCTGGCTGTCTGCATCGAGCGCGAACTGGCGGATCAACTGCTTCGACAGATGGCCACGGCAACCTTCGGACAGGAAGGTGTATTTCGCGTGGATCTCCAGGCCCGGCTGATAGTCCGGCTTGTGGCTGCCGTCCTTGGCGACGCCCATGTCGCCGGTTGCGACCCCCTTCACGCTGCCGTCGTCATGGAACAGCACTTCCGCAGCCGCGAAACCGGGGAAGATTTCCACGCCCATCTCGCCAGCCTTTTCAGCCAGCCAGCGGCACAGATTGCCCAGGCTGCCGGTGTAGGTGCCCTTGTTGTGCAGATAGGGCGGCGTCAGGAACTCGGGATACGCCGACTTGCCCTTTTCGCTGAGCACCCAATGATGGTTCTCCGTCACGGGTGTCCGTGCCAGCGGACAGCCATCCTCGCGCCAGTCGGGCAGCAGTTCGTCGAGCGCCCTGGGGTCGATCACCGCACCGGAAAGGATATGGGCGCCGACCTCGGAGCCCTTTTCGAGGACGCACACCGACAGCTCGGCACCGGCTTCGCTCGCCAGTTGCTTGAGCCGGATCGCGGCGGAAAGACCTGAAGGCCCCGCGCCAACGATCACGACGTCATAGGGCATCGACTCCCGTTCGCTCATCCTTGTTCCCCTCGATCCTTAGGTCTATCGTTGCTGCAGTGCACCTGTCGTCGTGCGTGCGCAACGTTCTGTCTATCAGGCGATGCGGCCAGATTGACCCTGTCGTCAACAGGGATTCAAAGGATGGGTATGGGGGCCGAACCACACAATAGCTGGCGCGAAACGATCGCAAGCGCCCTTGCATGGTGGGATGCCGCGGGCGTCGACATGCTGGTGGAAGACGATGTCCGCGACTGGTTTGCCAAGCCGGCGCAACTGCGCACCGCGCTGGAGTCCGCGCCGGTCGTAGCGTCCGCGCCATCGACGATGCCCGAAGGGATCGAGGATTTTCTGGCTTGGCGAGTCGGGGAACAGGCCGTGGAAACGGGGTGGCATACCCCCTTGATCACACCTGCGATCGTTGCAGACGCCGTCTGGACGATCCTGATTGACATGCCCGAGGCCGGAGATAGCGACCGGCTGTGGAGTGGCCCGGCGGGCGCGCTTCTGGACAAGATGCTCTCCGCCGTCCGGCTTTCTCGCGAGTCGGTGCAGCTCGTTCCCCTTTGCTTCGCACGCCCGCTGACCGGCCAGGTTCCCGCGGATGCGGCACCACAGCTCGTCAACTTGGCCCAGGCGTTGCTGGAGCGGCTTCGTCCATCGAACCTGCTGCTGCTTGGCCATGCGCCCACCCGTGCGGTTCTCGGGCCGGATGCATGGCCCCCCGAACTTCGTTCGCATGACGTTAACCGCTATGGGACGACAACACGGGTTGTGGCGACGTTCCACCCGCGCTTGCTGATCGAGCGTCCCGTCGCCAAAAGCGACGCCTGGAAACATCTGTTGCTGCTAAGCCGGGGACCGAGCCTTTGAACTTGCGCATCCTGCTCGCCGCCACCCTCATGGCGGCACCGATCGCAACGCCGGCGCTGGCCGCGTCCGACGAAAGCGGCCCGGCGGAAATCGACGATGCCGCACCCGCCGCGACCCGGCACGCGAACGACGGCATTCCGCCCCAGCTCGATCCCGATCAGCGCGCCGATTACCGGTTCGTGTTCGACGCGATCCGCGCCGGCCGCTGGGCGGACGCGCAAATCAAGCTGGACGCGATGAAACCGGGCCCGCTGCACGCCATTGCTCGCGCCCAGCTCTATACGGCGAAGGGCTCCCCCCGCGTCGAGGCCGATCAACTGGTGGCGCTGCTGACCGAGGCGCCCGAACTCCCCCAGGCCGAACAGCTCGCCCGTCTCGCAAAGATGCGGGGCGTTGCCGACCTCCCTTCCCTGCCCGTCGCACAACGCCTGATCTGGTTCGATGGCGCGCCGATCCGTCGCCGGGCGCGGTCGATCCGCAGCGATAACGCCGCGACTGAAGTCGCCATACTCATTTCCCCGCATGTGAAAACGGATAACGGCCCTGCGGCAGAAGCCGTGGTCGCGCGCTTCGCCAATGATCTGACGCCTGAGGCGCTGACCGAATGGCAGCAGAAGGTGGCCTGGATCTACTTCGCCGCTGGGGACGACGCCAATGCGCGCCGGATGGCGGCGCGGGCCGAACAGGGCATTGGCGAATGGGCGCCCCAGGCCGATTGGACGGAGGGGCTAGCCGCCTGGCGGCAGCAGGATTGCGCAGGCGCCACCGCAGCCTTCGAACGCGTCGCCACGCGGGCGGCAGATACCGAATTGCGCTCGGCAGGCCTCTATTGGGGCGCGCGTGCAGAAATGGCGTGCGGCCGTCCCGATCGGGTTGCGCCGAAGCTGCGCGCTGCGAGCCAATATGGGGAGACCTTCTACGGCCTGCTCGCGCGCTCCAGCCTTGGTATCGCGGAACGGCGACTGGAGGGAGATCGCTTCGTCAACAAGGATTGGGCCGCGCTGGAACGCCGCCCCAATGTCCGCGTCGCAGCCGCGCTGGCGGAGATCGGGGAAACCGCATTGGCCGATCAGGTGCTGCGCCACCAGGCCAAATTCTGCACCCCCGACGATCATGGCGCGCTCACCCGCCTTGCCGCGCAACTGAGCCTGCCGCAGACCGAATTGTGGCTCGCGCATAACGGACCGGCCGGCGCGAAGCCGATCGTCGAAGCGCGCTATCCGATGCCGAACTGGTCGCCCGTTGGCGGCTGGCGGATCGATCGTTCGCTGGTGTTCGCCCATACGTTGCAGGAATCGCGCTTCAATGCCGAGGTGCGCAGCGCCGCCGGCGCGATGGGTCTGATGCAGGTGAAGACCGGTGCCGCCATCGATGTGGGCCGTCGCCACGGCGTCACCTATGCGGCCAGCGATCTCACCAAACCTTCGGTGAACATGGAGATCGGCCAGTCCTATCTCGAGCAATTGCGTGACATGCCGTTGACCCAGGGGCTGCTGCCCAAGGTGATCGCGGCGTACAATGCCGGCCCGAGCCCGGTCGATGCCTGGAACCAGGCCTCGCGCGATGGCGGTGATCCGCTGCTCTACATCGAAAGCATCCCCTATTGGGAAACGCGCGGCTATGTGATGACGGTGCTGCGCAATTACTGGATGTACGAGTTGCATGACGGCAAAGCCTCTGCGAGCCGGGCCGCGCTGGCTGCCGGCATGTGGCCGCGCTTCCCTGGCATGGCCGGTGCCAAAGCGGTGAAGCTCAGCACGCGCCGCGCGCCGGCCCTCAGTTTCCCGCCACCACGTCCGCCGGAGCCCGCGTCGCCCTCCCCGCTCCAGCAGCAATTGCAGCTGCCGGGCACGGGTGCCACCGTCACCATCGGTGCGGCCGGGGTTCCCAACGGAGTCGCGCGTGGGAATTGACGAAAGTGCTGCGTTTCGCCCGGTCCGCATTGCCGTTCTCACCATTTCGGACACGCGCACATTCGCCGATGATCGTTCGGGGGATCGGCTTGTCCAGCGCCTGACCGACGCCGGCCACCTGCTCACCGATCGCGCGATCGTTCCCGACGATGTCGATACAATCGCGGCCCAGTTCGAGGCGTGGATTGCTGCGCCGGGCGTGGAGGTCATCCTTGCCACCGGCGGCACCGGCGTGACCGGCCGCGACGTGACACCGGAGGCGCTGGCCCGTGTGTGCGACAAGGAGATACCAGGGTTCGGCGAACTGTTTCGCTGGCTGAGCTACGCCAAGATCGGAACCTCCACGATCCAGTCGCGTGCCACCGCGGGCGTTGCGGGCGGCACCTATATCTTCGCGCTCCCCGGTTCGACCGGTGCCGTCACCGATGCGTGGGACGGAATCCTCGCCAGCCAGCTCGATATCCGCCACAAGCCGTGCAACTTCGTCGAACTGATGGGCCGCCTGCAGGAGCGCTGACGCCCCGCCACCAACCGTGCGGCCCCGGCGAAAGCAGGACCCGCCTCATGGCTCCGTCACCCAAGCCGCTAGCTCATGCCCCTGCGGATCCCGGAAGTGGAACCGTCGCCCGCCGGGGAACGAAAAGATCGGCACCGTCACCGTACCGCCGGCCGCTTCCACTGCCGCCAAGACTGCCTCCAGATCGTCGACCGCGATGACCGGCAGCGGCTGGGTGCGCCCCTGCGCATCGCCGTCAAACCCGACATCGACGTCCCCGCTCGCCGTCGCCGAATAGCTTGGCCCGAAATCGGTGAACTGCCAGTCGAACACCTGTCCGTAAAACGCCTTGAGCCTGCCGACGTCGCACGCCGGCAACTCCAGATAGTTCAGTCGTGCCATCGCCCTCCCCTTCAATGTTCTTGCTTCGTTCTATATCGCGCCGTAGGATTGCGCAATGGCAAAGAATCGCCCTGTTCGCGGTGCCACGTCCAACGATGCGAGTGCCCGCTTCAACCTCCCCGCGCGCGAGGCGGATGGTGATTGGCTGGACGCGCAGGAGGGGGTCGACGGCGCGGTGCCGCCGATCCGTACCACGGTGACGCTTGAGACGCCGCGCACGATCATCACCCGCAACCAGTCGCCCGATATCGGCTTCGATCGCTCGGTGAACCCCTATCGCGGCTGCGAGCACGGGTGCATCTACTGCTTCGCGCGGCCCAGCCATGCCTATCTGGATCTATCCCCAGGCCTGGACTTCGAAAGCCGCCTGTTCGCAAAGCCAAGCGCGCCCGAACTGCTACGAAGCGAACTGGGCAAGCGCGGCTATCTCTGCAAGCCGATCGCATTCGGGACAAACACAGACCCCTATCAGCCGATCGAATCGCAGTGGCGGATCACGCGCGGTTGCCTGGAAGTGTTGGCGGAATGCGGCCATCCGGTAACCATCACCACCAAATCGAACCGGGTCGTCCGCGATCTCGATCTGCTCGCGCCGATGGCGGGACGGGGGCTGGTGGCGGTAATGCTATCCGTAACCTCGCTGGACGCCAGGATCGCGATGACCGTCGAGCCGCGCGCACCGCATCCCGAGCGGCGGATCGCCGCGATCCAAACACTCTCGGAGGCGGGGGTGCCGGTATTCGTGTCGATATCGCCGGTCATTCCGCACATCACCGATCATGAGATGGAGCACATCCTTGATCGCGCGGCACAGGCCGGCGCGCGCGGCGCCTTCTTTCTGCCGGTTCGCCTGCCCTGGGAAGTCGCCGGCCTATTTCGCGCCTGGCTCGATGCCCATTTCCCCGCTCGCGCCGGAAAGGTGATGGCAACAATTCAATCGCTGCGCGGGGGCAAGGACAATGATTCCGACTTCTTCAGTCGAATGCGCGGTGAAGGCCCCTGGGCCGATCTGTTGCGCAGCCGCTTCGTGCGCGCCGTGAAACGTTATGGTCTGGACGGCGAGCGCATCCGTTTACGAACCGATCTGTTCCGGCCACCAGCGGGCGCGCAAGGCGAGCTTTTCTAGAACCTTGTCATACCGACCATCCATCGCGGACGAGGCGAGTAGATCCCGCCCAAGGCCGACGCGCCTTCTCCATAAACCTGGCCTCAAATAGCATTTTAACTTGCCACACGCAGTCCGAGGCCTAAAGTCGAACCGATATCCGCTTGATTAAGCGATGACCGCCCTGGTCCAGTGCGTACAATGCCCCACTGATTGGGCCGCCACATTATATAATAATATTCAGTTGGATATTTGTTGATGATTATCGAACTTCAGGACTCCAACATAATTATTGACTGCAATAACACTGCTTCAATCGCCACCGATCACCCTATCGCTCGAAAATCCAGGCTGCAACTGAACAATATCACACCTTCAAAGGAGATTGTTCTCACCCTGTCCACACGCAATCGGGAGCTCTACAAATATTTCCCATTCTTGGTGGAGATTGCTGTCAACGGCAGAGTGGAAGCCGTTCTCGAAGCATCTTGCGAATGGGAACAGCATGATGTCGCCCTGCCGCTTCCGGGGTGGAATATCGATGCTGTCGATATAACAATATCGAGCGAACAAGGCGGAGTTCCGAAAGATCTCGGCATCGGAGAAGATGTACGTGAAATTTCTCTTGTTCTCAGCAAGGTGGAATTTCGCGACACGCGCACCATTCCGACCAGGTCTGAATTTCGTCAGAGACAGGCCCTCCAATCAAGCTGGCCGCTGCCAGAAGGCGAACGTCCGGCACCGATCTTTGTGATTGGCGCCCCCCGTTCGATGACCAGCATTGCCACTTGGGCGATTGGTCAACATCCGAACATCTCCGCATTCGAAGAGACGAACTGGTTGACCATGCTCTATTTGGGTAGCCGAGCAGCATTTGCGCTTTCGGACAAGCCCAAAGACAGCCCCGCGCAGGCCTATGGGGTCGACGCACAGGATTTCCTGCAACTGCAGGGATGGGGCATCGATCGGCTGCATCGGCAACTGGCGGAACAACGCATCCGCAATGTCGATACGGCGCGGCTGGCGAATATGGACGACCAGTATAACGCGAATTTCGCGCTCCGGCATTCACCAAGAGCCGCCAAACGGCGCTGGATCGACGGAACGCCCGAGAATACCGGCATGGCAATCGGTCTCGCCGAAATGTTCCCCGGTGCGCAATTCATCTTCATGTTGCGCGAGCCCGCTGAAGTCGTGCGCTCCCTGACCCACCACGCAAATGCCGGCGGTATCGATCGGGCGATCGAGGAAGCCGTTCAGGTTTGGGAACGTTCGACGCAATGGGCCTATGAAGCACTCGAAATGCTGGGACCACAAAGAGTCCACCTCACTGCCAGCGATGACATCGCGAAAAATCCTCACCAGGTCGTATCAAAATGGTTCGCCTTTCTAGACGAACCTCAATATGATCAGGCAACCCGGGTGTTCGATACGGTCATCAACAGCTCCGGCGAACATGGCCGCGTGGATGATTTGGGAATGAGCACATCCGAAATTCAACGACTACAGGCTATCCACCGCGGAATACTGTGCGGAGTAAATTCGAACAGCCTCCCATGGACCGAGAATCTTTGGAAGTTCAGCGAGCGACGGGATCATTTCGTCCAGTCCCTGCGGCAAGCGATATCGTAACCGTTCCACGGCCGCCATGTTGGCGGCCAATGTCCCCGCGACTTTTCGCGGCAACCGCGGTTGCCGACGATGACGGTACACAGCCAAAAACAAAAAAGCGCGCGCTCTGCCCCGAGGCAAAGCGCGCGCTTTATCGAAAAGGCTGCGCAGGAACTCAGCCGAGCCCTGCGTAGCGCATTACTTCTTGCCGAGCGTAAGACCGCCGAAACGCTTGTTGAAGCGTGCAACCTGACCGCCCTGATCGAGCAGCTGGCCGCGGCCGCCCGTCCAGGCCGGGTGCGCGAGCGGGTCAATTTCAAGCTGCATGAGATCGCCTTCCTTGCCCCAGGTCGAACGGGTCTCATAGACGGTGCCGTCGGTCATCTGCACCTTGATCATGTGGTAATCGGGATGCGTATTCTGCTTCACATCAAATTCCTTAGAAAAGCCGCCGGTTTCCGACCGGCAGCGGACGCGCGCGCCTAGCAGAGCCTGGGCATCGGTGCAACCTTAATGCCGCCGCCGTGACCAACGGAAGAGCGCGACGAGCGACCAAACCGCCTCAACCAACCCGAACGGCCAAGCCCCCTGCAGGAAGCCATAGGCCGAACCGAGCAGGCAGGCGCCGGCAAAACCGAGCACCCACCACGACGATTGCGCCTCCAACGCATAGGTGACCAGCATCGCCGTCACCGCGAACAGGCCGAAACAGGTCAGTGCGTCCATGTCTCGGCCCTGCCCGTTCTAGATGGGACGCTTCACGCGCTCGGCGGGTCTGCGATCATGGCGGTGAACTCACATTCAGCCGCCAATTCACCGTCGATCAGCGCCTTGCCGGCGAACTTGCAAACACGCGATCGCTTCTGCACGAATTCGACATGGAGCTTGAGCAGCACGCCCGGCTCCACCGGCTTGCGGAACTTCACATTGTCGATCGCCATGAAGTAGACGAGCTTGCCCGAGCCGGCGAGCCCCAGCGACTCCACCGCCAGCACGCCCGCCGCCTGCGCGAGCGCCTCGACGGTGAGCACGCCCGGCATGATCGGGCGGCCGGGGAAATGGCCCTGGAAGAACGCTTCGTTGATCGTCACCGCCTTCACCGCCACGATCGACTGGTCGAGGATCAATTCCTCGACTCGGTCAACCAGCAGCATCGGAAAGCGGTGGGGCAGCGCCGCCATCACCCGCCCGATATCGAGCGGACCGATGTTGCTGCCCCCCTGCTCGCCCGTGCTCACCGCGGTTCGGGCTTGGCCGGCTTGGCGCCTGCCGCCGGACGGGCTGCCGGAGCGGCCGCACCGGGGGCTGCCGCGGCACCTTGCTGCTGTTGCTGCTGCGCGCGCATCGCCGCCATCTGATAGGCGCGACGCTTCAGTTCGTTCACCTGCTGCTGGAACTGCAGCGTGCGCTGCTGCGGCTGCCAGTTGGCCGGCGGCGTAATCGCTACCGTCGGGGTCTTGTCCAGTTCGGCGACCAGCGCATCGCTGATATCAACTGCGTCCGGTGCATAGACGATCGCTTCCGGCTGCAGAATCACGTTGATCTTGCGGGCATTCACCACGCCGATCTGCGCCGCATCATACAGCTGGAGGATCTTCTCGAAAGCGAACAGCTCCGCCAGGATCGACGGCATCTGCAGCTTCTGAATCTCCTCATTCGCCTGGTTCTGAAGCGTCATGAGCTGCGTGTAGTTCGGGTCCTTACGGGCAGCTGCGGCCTGCTCTTCGGCTTCCGAAACCTGGCCGTCCTTGTTCGTGTCGACCGTCGCCAGCAGCGGGCGCGCATCGCTCTGGAACTTGGCCTGGCGCGCCTGGATCTGGTCGCGCACCGGCTTGTAGGTGGTATCGAGCTGGGTTTCGGCGGTGGTGAACGCCTTGGAGCGGGTGATAACCTCCATCTGGTTCACGGTTGCGATGCCGGCGACCTGCGCCGACGCCGGAACGGTGGCAACGATCGCCGCCGAAGCAGCAAGCATCGCCGCGAATACACGGTTCTTCATCATTAGAACTGGGTCCCTACGTTGAAAGTAACTAGCTTCTTGTCGTCGCCGGGCTGGCTGAGCAACGCCTTGGCGACATCGATACGCAACGGGCCGAACGGCGAATTCCAGTTGACGCCGAAGCCGATCGAAATGCGTGGGGTAGCGGTGCTGCCGCGGAACACTTCGAGGAACGGCGCCGTCGGGTTGAGGGCGCGGGCGTTGACCGAGGTGCCGACGCAAGGATCATTGGCGTTCGCGGCAAAGCCGACGGTACAGCGCGTGACCTGCCCCTGGAAGGCGCCGGTGGTGACGGTGTAGAGCGGGTTGCCTGCAGCATCGTTGAGCGGGGGCTGCAACAGCGTTGGCGAACCATCCTTGTTGACCAGCAACTTGCCGTTCGCATCCACTGCCTGGATGAAGAAGTTGTTGGTCGTCGGCCTGCGGATCGAGAAAAGCGAGCCCGCCATGATGTAGATCGACGGACGCAGCCCCAGTTCCGCAGCACCCGAGCCAAGCGGGAGTTCCAGTTCCGCCTTGGTGAGGTAATAGGCCTTACCGCCCAGCGCGTCGTCGACGAACTGGTTGCGGTTGCTGTTCAGCAGCTGTGTACCGGCCGCAGCATCCCCCGTGTAGAAATAGCGCTGCACGCGCGGGCCGACGCCGCGAATATCGAAACCGCGGAACTGCGGCTCACCCAGGTAGAATCGGTCGATGATGCGAACTTCGGAACCATCGAGGCTCTTGATCGCGCCGCCCTCACCGCTCAGCGAGAAGACGAAGCCGCTGCCGAGGCCCCAATATTTGTCGGCATTCACCTTCCCGCGGACATAGCGGACGTTGCCGCCAAGCCCCGCGACATCGACACCCAGCGACACGCGCTGGCCTCGCGTCGGCCGCAGGCGACTGTTCAGGCTGTCATAGATCAGCGACAGGCCGACCAGCGACGTCAGACGGTTGCCGACCTGCTCGCAGTAGAAGCGACCTGCCTTCACCGGATCGCACTGGCCGTTCGTATAGAACTGCGCCTGGTCGAGCGTAACATCGTCCTTCGACAGGTAATAGCGGCCGGACAGCGTCCAATATTCGGTGAGCGGCAGACCGGCAACGAGCTGGAAGCCCGTCGACACCTGGCGATAGGTGGTGTTGCGCGTGTTGTTGGTCAGGAAGTTGAAGCTATTGTAATCACGCCGGAAAATCGTACCACCCAGCGCGATGTTGCTGTCGAACAGATAGGGCTCGGTAAAGCCCAGTTCGACCGACTTCGAATAGCTCGAATAGTCCGCGGAAATGCTGACCGTCTGGCCCATGCCGCGGAAATTCCGCTGACGGATCGACGCCTGGAGGATGAAGCGCTCCAGGCTCGAGAAGCCGGCAGACAGCGTGAGTTCGCCGTTCGGCCGCTCTTCGACATTGGCGCCGAGCACGATGCGGTCGGACGCGGAGCCTTCCTTGCGCTCGATCTCGAACTTGTCCTGGAAGTAACCGAGGCTGTTGATGCGATCCTGCGAGCGCTTCACCAGGAAGGTATTGAACGCATCGCCTTCCGCGACACGCAATTCGCGGCGGATCACCTTGTCCTGCGTCTGGCGATTGCCCGTGATATCGATCCGCTCGATATAGGTACGGTTCGCCTCGCCGATGTGGAAGTTGATCGACATCGTCAGCGCATCCTTGTTGCGCTGGTAGTCGGGGCGAACGTCCGCAAAGGCATAGCCGAACAGACCGGCGGTTTCGCTCAGCTGTTCAATCGTATCTTCGACGGTTTTGGCGTTATACCACTGACCTTCCTTGATCGGCAGCGCCTCGGCGAGCTTCTTGTCATCAAAGTCGCGGATCGCGCTGTCGACCGTTACCGGGCCAAATTTATAGCGCGGACCTTCTTCCACCACATAGGTGATGATGAAGTCCTTCTTGTCCGGCGTCAGTTCCGCCACGGCGGAGATGACACGGAAGTCGGCATAGCCCTCGGTCAGGTAGAACTGGCGCAGCTTCTGCTGGTCATACGCCAGCCGGTCCTGATCATAGGATGTGTTCGAGCTTAGCAGGTGCGACAGGCTGGCAACCTTGGTCGCCATCTGCGCGCGCAGCTTCTTGTCCGAAAACACCTCATTGCCGATGATGTTGATCTGGCGGACCTTGGACTTCGGGCCTTCGTGAATTTCGAAGATCACGTCGACGCGGTTCTGGTCGAGGCTGACCATCTTCGGTTCGATGCGCGCCGCGAAACGGCCCTGGCGACGGTATAGTTCGACAATGCGCGCGATATCGGCGCGGACCGCGGTGCGCGTGAAGATCTGGCGCGGACGGAGCTTGATCTCCTTGTCGATCTTGTCCTGCTTCAGCCGCTTGTTACCCTCGAAGACGACGCGGTTGATAACCGGGTTCTCGCGGATGCGGATCACCAGGTTGCCGCTTTCCACGCCTTCGATCGCAACGTCCGCTAGCAGATCCGAGGACAGCAGGTCCTTGATCGCCTGGTCGACGGTTTCGTTGGTGTAGCTGTCGCCGACGCGCAGGCGCGTGTAGCTGAGCACGGTCTCCGGCTCGATGCGTTGCGATCCTTCGACGCGGAGAGACTTGATCGTCCGCGTGACGGCCGGCGCCGCCACCTGCGGCGGCGCAGCGGGAGCGGCCGCCGGCTGCGGTGCGGTCTGCGCGCCCGCCGGGCTCACCAGACCGGACAGGATCGTACCCGCCAACAGCGTCGCCGTTGCTCGCGCACCCAAATTGCTTGCCTTAATCGCAGTCACCATCCCACCCCAGTCGGAATCCAAATTCAATGCCAGTTCGCGCGGAGCAAAACCCGCCCTGCCCGAACCCCTTTAGCC
Source organism: Sphingomonas pokkalii (assembly GCF_003096275.1). Classification (GTDB taxonomy): domain Bacteria; phylum Pseudomonadota; class Alphaproteobacteria; order Sphingomonadales; family Sphingomonadaceae; genus Sphingomonas; species Sphingomonas pokkalii. The sequence goes on along the minus strand of NZ_QENQ01000001.1, from coordinate 1,573,401 downwards.
GATCAAGCCGGCGAGACTTCTCCACACGCCGAAAGCGCCTAAATCGTTGAGCGTCACGAACAGCATGAGCGCGAGGATCGCGATCAGGCCGCCACGGAACGCCCATTCCATCACTTGCGGCTCCACCGGGCGCCGGCGTACCGCTTCGACTGCGTAGAACAGCAGATGGCCGCCATCCAAAACGGGGACTGGCAACAGGTTGATGAATCCCAGGTTAATCGAAACCAGCGCGATCAGGAATGCAAATTCGATCGGTCCCAGCGACAGGCGCTCGCCCGACACCTGGGCAATTTTGAGCGGACCGCCCAGTTCCGCCACGGACCGACGGCCGGTGATGATCTGGCCGAGCCCATCCACCGTCATGCGGACGATATCGGCAGTGTTGCGCAATCCGACCAGCGGCGCTTCCAACACGCCCACCGGCACCTGCACGGACTCGGCCGCGCCGATGCCGAGCTGGCCAATGCGAAATTCGTTGCCGAACCGATCGCGCTCCAGGCGGGTCCCGATGACCGCATCGACACTCCGCGGCTGACCGTCGCGCACCATGTCGATCCGAACCTGCTCATTCGGTCGAAGCTGGGTGAACTGCACCATATCCATGTAGGTGGCGACCGATCGGCCGCCCAGCGCCACGATCCGGTCGCCGGGCTGCAAGCCAGCGGCCGCCGCCGGGCTGCCGGGCAGCACCGTACCGACAACCGATGGCGTGCGATTCTGGCCGAACAGCATCGCAAAAGCGGACAGGATCACGATGGCCACCAGGAAATTGGTAACCGGACCTGCCGCGACGATGATTGCACGCTGCCAGAGCGGCTTCGATTGAAAGGTCTTGGCGCGCTCCGCGGCGGGGAGTTGCAGCCATTCCGGGGAAGGCTGGCTTGCCGGGTTCATGTCACCCGCAAACCGCACATATCCGCCAAGAGGCAGCCAGCCGAACTTCCAGCGCGTTCCGCGGCGATCCGTGACCCCGGCAATCTCGCGGCCGAACCCGATGGAGAATTCCTCCGCCTTCACGCCAAAGGCCCGGCCGGCAAGATAATGGCCCAGCTCGTGCAAGAACACGAGCGGCCCGATCACCAGCGCGAACGCCAGAACGGTGAACAGGATGCCGGGTGTCTGGCTCAAGCGACGCAATCCTTCACTCGCTCGACCGCGTGGCGCCGCGCCTCTTCGTCAATCGCCAGAACGGCGTCGAGCGTGTCCGGAGCGGCCGGGTCATAGCCCGCTAGCGTATCGGCAGAGATTGCGGCAATTTCAAGAAATCCGATCTGCCCGGCGAGAAAGGCGGCAACCGCGACCTCGTTTGCGGCATTCAGGATCGCCGGGCGCGCACCACCAGCCTTCAGCGCCTCGAGCGCGAGAGCGAGAGCGGGAAAACGATCGAGATCCGGGTTCTCGAAATCGAGGCGGCCGACCGCAGCAAGATCGAGCGGCGCACAGGGCGTCTCCATCCGCTCCGGCCATGCCAGTGCAAAGGCGATCGGAGTACGCATGTCCGGCGTGCCAAGCTGGGCCAGCACCGATCCATCCACATATTCGACCATCGAATGCACCACCGACTGGGCATGGACCAGCACCGCCAGCTGCTCGGCCGCAACCGGGAACAGATGGAACGCCTCGATCAGTTCGAGGCCCTTGTTCATCATCGTCGCCGAATCGACCGAGATCTTGGCGCCCATCGACCAGTTGGGGTGCGCAACCGCCTGCGCCGGCGTGATTGCCCGCATCGCATCCTTGGGCATCGTACGGAACGGGCCACCGCTGGCGGTGAGGATGATCCGCCGTACCCCCTTGGGCGCAGTGCGATCGAGGCACTGGAACACGGCATTGTGCTCCGAATCGACCGGCAGCAGCGTCGCACCATGCGCCCGCGCCGCCGCCATCATTACCTCGCCCGCCGAAACGAGGGATTCCTTGTTGGCCAGCGCCACGGTTCCGCCGCCTTCCAGCGCCGCCATCACCGGCTTCAGGCCGGCGGTGCCCACGATCGCCGCCATCGTCCAGTCGGCACCCATGCGCGCGATATCGCAGACCGCGTCCACACCGCCCAGCGCCTCGACGCCGGTTCCGGCCAAGCGGTCCTGCAGATCGTGCAGGCAATTCTGATCGGCAACGACCGCATAGCGCGCGCGGGTGCGGATCGCAGCGGCAGCGAGCTTCTCCACGTCGGAATTGGCGGTCAGCGCCACGACCTCGAAGGCGTCGGCGTTGCGTTCGATCAAGTCGAGCGTCGAGCTGCCGACAGACCCCGTCGCGCCAAGAACCGTAACGCGCTTCACCACCAGACTCCTCCCAGTACCACCTGATGATGGATCGCGAAAAACACCGCTGCGGCCGGTGCGGCAAAGACCAGACCGTCGAGCCGATCGAGAATACCGCCATGGCCTGGCAACAAATTGCCGGAGTCCTTAACCCCGGCGACGCGCTTGAGATGGCTTTCGTAGAGATCCCCGAGTTGCGAGGAAATCGCGACGAGCGGCGACACGACGACCAGCCAACCATCGATCGCGGGGCCAGGGGCAAGCCAGAAGAACGCTGCCGAGAATGCAACCGCCGCGATCAGGCCACCGATCAGCCCCGCCCATGTCTTGTTCGGACTGATGGTCGGCGCAAGCTTCGGGCCGCCGATTGCGCGCCCGGCGAAATAGGCGCCACTGTCGCACACCCATACGATCGCCATGGTCCAAAGCGTTGCAGCAAAGCCCTGCGGATGCGCCCGCAGCAGCAGCAACGCCAGCACCGGCAACCCGACATAGATCTGGCCCGCCGCCAGCTTGGCATTGCGCGTGACGATCGCCACGAAGAAAAAGGCACCGAAGATCAGGCCGAGCGCAAGAAACCCCGGCCCGGCAGCCGCCGGACTGAGGATCGCAAGCGGTACCGTCAGCACATATTGCGACAGCTGCCGCTTGGCGGTGTCGCCCGCGAGCAGCGCCCATTCGCCGATCATCAGCACCGCCATCACGCAGACGACCAGCCAGAAGCCATAGCCCCCAGCCCAAAGGGCGGCGACCGCGAGACCCACCAGGGCCAATCCCACGATCGCACGCTTCGGAAGATCTGCGTTCTTGCTCACAGGCCGCCAAAGCGTCGCTGGCGTCGGCTGAATTGCGCCAGCGCCTCGGCAAGCGTGCGCTCATCGAAATCGGGCCACAGCGTGTCGACGAACAACAACTCGGCATATGCTGCCTGCCATAGCAGGAAATTCGACAGTCGCTGCTCACCGGAAGTGCGGATCAGAAGATCGAGCGGCGGCAGGCCGGCCGTTTCCAGTTCGCCTTCGAAGCAAGCCTCGTCGATCATCGATGGATCTACGGCGCCATCCCGGACCTGTTCGGCGAGCCGCCGTGCCGCAGCCAGGATCTCCGCCTGCGCGCCGTAGTTGAGCGCGATCACCAGCGTAGGACCAGGATTGCCGGTGGTACGTGCCACCGCACCCTCGATCATCGCGACCAGATCGGGCGAAAGCCGCCGCCAGTCGCCGATCACCCGCAGCTTCACCCCCTCGGAGACGAGGTCGTCAAGCTCACCGGCCAGGAACTGCCGCAACAGGCCCATCAGCCCGCCGACTTCCTCCTCCGGCCGCCGCCAATTCTCGGAGGAGAAGGCGTACAGCGTCAGCACTTCGATGCCGAGCGTTCGCGCCGCGCGCGCAACGCGGCGCACGGCTTCCACACCCTGACGGTGGCCGGCGATACGCGGCAGCAGCCGCTTCTTCGCCCAGCGGCCATTGCCATCCATGATGATCGCGACATGGCGGGGCGGCGGCGCCTCGCCGCCGGACGCGGAAGCCAGCTTAACGGCCACCGCGCCCCGCCCTTCCGGCTGCCACGGAAACGCCCGGGCGGATCACTTGCCCAGGATTTCCTTTTCCTTCGCAGCCGCCGCCGCATCGATCTCCGCGATCGTCGCGTCGGTCAGCTTCTGCACTTCCGTTTCATGGCGCTTGCGATCGTCCTCGCCGAACACACCCTTCTTCTCGTCGGTCTTCAGGCTGTCCATGCCGTCGCGGCGCACGTTGCGCGCAGCGACACGGGCCTTCTCGGCATATTGGTTCGCCAGCTTGGCGAGTTCCTTGCGGCGTTCCTCGGTCAGATCGGGGATCGGCAGGCGCAGCGTCTGGCCGTCGACGATCGGGTTGAGACCGAGCCCGGCCGAGCGGATCGCCTTGTCGACCGGGCCGACATTCGACTTGTCCCACACCTGCACCGACAACAGGCGCGGCTCGGGCGCCGAGACGGTCGCAACCTGGGTGATCGGCATGTGCGAACCATAGACCTCGACCGTCACCGGATCGAGCAGCGAAGTGGAAGCACGGCCGGTGCGGAGACCGACGAGATCATGCTTCAGCGATTCCACGGCACCGGCCATGCGGCGCTCCAGGTCTGCCTTGTCGTAAGCGGCCATTTTCGGCTCTCCTTGTAGGATCCGTTGCGGGGAAGTTACGCGGCGTCCGAGCTTTGAACGATGGTCGACGTACCCTCGCCCCGAAGCACCGAAGCGAGGTTGCCTTCGCCCCGGATGTTGAACACCACGATCGGAATATGATTGTCGCGGCACAGCGCGACAGCAGACGCATCCATTACCTTCAGATTGTCGGCAAGGACGCGGTCGTAGCTCAGCGTCTCATAGCGGGTCGCAGTCGGCACCTTCTTGGGATCGGCATCGTACACGCCGTCCACCGAGGTGCCTTTGAACAGTGCGTCGCAGTTCATTTCGGCCGCACGCAACGCAGCCGTCGTGTCGGTGGTAAAGAACGGCAGACCGGTGCCTGCCGCGAACAGAACGACGCGGCCCTTCTCCATGTGCCGTTCGGCACGTCGGCGGATATAGGGCTCACAGACGCTCGCCATCGGGATGGCCGACTGGACGCGGGTATCCACGCCCACTTTCTCCAGCGCGTTCTGCATCGCCAACGCGTTCATCACCGTGGCCAGCATCCCCATATAATCGGCACTGGCGCGATCGAAGCCCTGCGCCGCCCCGGCCAGGCCGCGGAAGATGTTGCCGCCGCCTACCACCATGCAGATTTCGAGGCCGCTGTCCTTGGCCTCCTTCACCTCGAGCGCCACGCGCTCGCAGGTTTCCGGATCGATGCCGAACTGGCCCTGGCCCATCAGGACCTCCCCCGACAGCTTGAGTAGAATGCGGCGGACGGTCGGAGCGGTCATGAGGTTCCTGAAATCTTGAGAAGCGGACAGCGAAGCGGCGCGGACCCTAGAGGAGCCGCGCCGCGTGAACAAGCGGGGATGCCGGGGAAACGCCGTCGAAACGGCCTCCCCCGGCGCGCCTGATTACTTGGTGAGACCGGCGGTCGCGGCCACTTCGGCAGCGAAGTCGCTCTCTTCCTTCTCGATGCCTTCGCCGAGCTGGAAGCGGACATAGTCCTTCAGCACGATCGCCGCGCCCGAGTCCTTCGCCGCCTTGGCGATGACGTCCGACACCGGGGTCTTGCCGTCCATCACGAACAGCTGGCTGAGCAGGGCATTCTCCTTCGCGAACTTCTTAACGGCGCCCTCCACCATCTTCTCGATGATCTCGGCCGGCTTGCCGCTCTCGGAGGCCTTCTCGGCAGCGATCGCACGCTCACGGGCGAGCACGTCCTGGTCCAGGCCGCTCTCGTCGAGCGCCAGCGGGAAGGCGGCGGCGATGTGCATCGCCAGCTGCTTGCCGAGCGGCTCGAGTACGTCGACACCGGCTTCCGACTCGAGCGCGACGAGCACGCCGATCTTGCCGAGGCCCGGCGCCGCCGCATTGTGGACGTACGGGATCACCGCACCCTTGGCGACTTCGACCTTCTTGGCGCGACGCAGCACCTGGTTCTCGCCGATGGTGGCAATGTTGGCGGTCAGCGTCTCGTCGACGGTCTGGCCCGAGGCCATCTTGGCGCCCTTGATCGCGGCGATGTCGTCACCGGCTTCCAGCGCCAGCGCGGTGGTCTCGCGCACGAAGTTCTGGAAGATCTCGTTCTTGGCGACGAAGTCGGTCTGCGAGTTCACCTCGACGGCGACCCCCTTGGTGCCGGCAACCGCCAAGCCCACCAGGCCCTCGGCAGCCGTACGGCTCGACTTCTTGGCGGCAGCAGCGAGGCCCTTGGCGCGCAGCCAGTCGGCAGCGGCTTCCATGTCACCATTAGTCTCGGAGAGCGCCTTCTTGCAATCCATCATGCCGGCGCCGCTCTTTTCGCGGAGTTCCTTGACGGCGGCTGCGGTGATCTCGGCCATGTCTCTATTCCTCAGTTAAAAGTCGGGCGGAGCAGTGCGTGTCGCCCTGCCCCGCCCCGATTACGGTTCGATGACGCGGGCGATCAGCCTTCTACGGCTTCCTCGACCGGCGGCTGCTCGGCAGCACCGAAGTCATAGCCCTGCTGCATCAGCGCCTCGCGGCCGCCACGGGTCGCGGCGATGGCGATGGCTTCGCAGTAGAGACGGATGGCACGGCTGGCGTCGTCGTTGCCCGGAACCGGGAACGCGATGCCGTCCGGCGAAACGTTCGAGTCGAGCACGGCGACGACGGGGATGCCGAGGGTGTTGGCTTCCTTGATCGCCAGCTCTTCCTTGTTCGCGTCGATTACGAACATGATGTCGGGAATGCCGCCCATGTCGCGGATGCCGCCGAGCGAGAGCTCGAGCTTGTCACGCTCGCGGGTGAGCTGCAGCACTTCCTTCTTGGTCAGGCCGTGCGTGTCGCCCGACAGCTGCTCTTCAAGCGTCTTGAGGCGCTTGATCGAGTTGCTGATGGTCTTCCAGTTGGTGAGCATGCCGCCCAGCCAGCGGTGGTTGACGAAGTGCTGGCCCGCACGACGCGCGGCCTCGGCGATCGGCTCCTGCGCCTGGCGCTTGGTGCCGACGAACAGCACCTTGCCGCCGGCGGCGACCGTCGAGCTGACGAACTCGAGCGCGCGGGCGAACAGCGGAACGGTCTGCGACAGGTCGATGATGTGAACGCCGTTGCGCTCACCGAAGATGTAAGGCTTCATCTTCGGGTTCCAGCGGTGGGTCTGGTGACCGAAGTGCGCGCCCGACTCGAGCAGCTGCTGCATGGTGACGACAGGTGCCGCCATAGGGATAACTCCTTCCGGTTGATCCTCTGGGAAGCGGGAATTCGGAAGCGCTCCGAACACCGGGTTATGATGCTGCCCATGCGGGGTTGAGGCGGGCCACTTAGTTGATTGTGCTCAGGCATACAAGATGGAACATCATTCGAACATCGCTTGACCGCGGAACAATATTGGAACATATGGCGATCATAGCGCAATCAGCGGAACAGGTCGAGCTCCGGTGGGTTCGGGTATTTTTGGTTTCCGCGGGGATCGGCGTTGAAGATCGGGAGCCGGGTTATGACTGGATTCGCTATCTTTTTTCTGTTCGCGGCTGCATTCGCGTTGGCGTGCCGGTCGCTCTACGGGAACATCCGAGAGCAGCTTGATCGCTTTGCGGAGCTGATGGGGAAAGTGCCGCCAGCACCGTTCGCCCCGCCGCCGCACCTTGCACGGATCAAGATACGGTCGGCACCGGCCCGGATGCCGCTTCAGCAGCGCGCAGCCGCCTGATCTTTCGATAGGATCGCATGCTGAACGGGATGCTGGCGAGATAGGCGATCGCGACGATCGCCAACGTCGTCCAGGGTGCGGAGACGAGTGCGGCGGCGAGCGCGACCAGCACCGCGATCGCTTCGAAGCGGACATTCTGACGCAACCGAATCTTCGGCCCGAAGGTCGCGACACTGGAAACCATCAGGATCGCAATGAAAGCGGTCCACAACGCGATGACGACCGGTGCTCGGGTCACCGCCTCGCCAGTCCACAGCCAAAGATAGACCGGCGTCAGCGCCAGCGCCGCACCGGCCGGCGCGGGAACACCGGTCAGGAAGCCAGCGGATTTGTGCGGCTGCGCCACCAAGTCGATCTGCGCGTTGAAGCGGGCGAGCCGCAATGCGCAGAACAAAGCGTGAAGCAGCGCGACAAGCCAACCGAACCGCCCCAGCGCTTGCAACGACCAGAGATAGAGGATCAGCGCGGGGGCAACACCGAACGAGATCGCATCGGAGAGGCTGTCCAACTCCGCCCCAAAGCGGCTTTCGGCGCGCACCAGCCGAGCAATCCGGCCATCGATACCGTCGAGCACGGCGGCGGCGAGTACCATCAGCACTGCAGCTTCCCAGTTGCCCAGGATCGCAAAACGGATGCCGGTCAGGCCCGAGCACAGAGCCAGCGCGGTGACGGCATTGGGCAAGACTGCACGCAGCGGGATGCCGCGGGGCAATGCCGGCGCGCGCCCCAACCCGCGCCGGATGCGCGGGCGCGAATCGCTCATTGCGCGACCCCGGCGACGTTTTGGATGCCACGGCGTGCGATGATCGTCTCACCGGCAATGGTTCGCTGGCCAAGGATCACCTGGGCACCATATTCTTCCGGCAAGAATATATCGACCCGGCTGCCAAAGCGAATTAGGCCGATGCGCTGGCCACCGACAACCATGTCGCCCGGCTTCACAAAAGCGACGATGCGGCGCGCGACCAGGCCGGCAATCTGCGTAAAGCCGATCCGCAGGCCGTCCCGATCCTCCACCACCATATGCTGCCGCTCATTCTCGTCGCTTGCCTTGTCGAGATCGGCGTTCATGAACTTTCCGGAAATGTAGATGACGTGGCGGATCGTACCGGTAATCGGGGTGCGGTTCACATGCACGTCAAACACGCTCATGAAGATCGAGACGCGAACCATCGGCTCGGTGCCAAGCGCGTGGGGACCGGCGAGTTCGGGCGGAAGCGATACGCGCTGGATCATCGTAACGAGACCGTCTGCGGGAGCGACGAGCACACCGTCCTCCACCGGGGTCACGCGGACGGGATCCCGAAAAAAGGCGGCGACGCCCAGCGTAACGAAAATCAACGGCCAGGTGAGAACGTCCCACACCCAGAGGCTGACCAGCGCGATCGCAGCGGCGATCAGCACATATTTTCGGCCTTCGGGGTGGATGTCAGGGAAACGCCATTTCACCGTCGAGGTACCGATCGGAGGCTTGTCGAGCGATGTCATGTTTACAGGTGTAGCCGCCTGCCTGCCAATTTCCTAGGGGGAGGATGCGACGCGGAGGGCTCATAACCGACATCGGGGCAACAATCCTTCGCGGCGGCGTTTATACGGCGGCGCCTGCCGGGAAACCATATTTAGCGCGGTTCGCTTGCAAGTTGGCGCAATTTTGCGCAGGCGATGTCTTTGAAACGTAATTTTCGTAAGGAAGCCCATGCCCCCTTCGACTGCCGCAGCAAAGCGCCGTGGCGCCCGCCGCAGCCGCCCCGCAGGCGTGCCCTCGCCCTGGATGTTCTTCCTGCAGCAATTTGTGAAGCGGCCGGTGATGGTCGGCGCCGTTGCACAATCCTCCGGCCGCGTGATTCGCAAGGTGCTGGATCGGGTCGACTGGGGCAACACCCGCCTCTTCGTGGAATATGGCCCCGGCGTGGGTACCTTCTCGAGGCCGATTCTCGATCGGCTCGGTCCGGACGGCAAGCTAATCGTGATCGACACCAACCCCGATTTCATCCGCTACCTGCGCCAGACGATCGAGGACCCTCGTTTTGTGGCGGTGCTTGGTTCTGCTGTGGACGTTAAGAAGATCATCCAGGACAATGGCTACGACCATGCCGACTTCATTGCGTCCGGCCTGCCCTTTTCGACGCTGCCCGATGGCATCGGCGACGCGATCGCCAAGGCTACCCATGACGTGCTGCGGCCCGGTGGCGCCTTCCTCGTCTACCAGTACAACCCGAACGTCCGCAATTTCCTGACCCCGCACTGGCAGCGGATCGACCATGACATGGAATGGTGGAACCTGCCCCCGGCCCAGCTCTGGTGGGCCTGGAAGGACTGACCGCAGCGTCCGACCGGGGATCGGACGCTTGATCCCCATGAGGCTTGCCCCTAGACGCACCCCGAAAACCACCTGTCTCAGGAAAGCGAGCTTATGGCGAAGATCAAGGTTGCAACGCCCGTCGTGGAGATCGACGGCGACGAAATGACGCGGATCATCTGGGAATGGATCCGCGAGCGCCTGATCCTTCCGTACCTCGATATCGATCTGAAGTACTACGACCTCTCGGTGCAGAAGCGCGACGAGACCAACGACCAGATCACCATCGATTCGGCCAACGCGATCAAGCAGTACGGCGTCGGCGTGAAGTGCGCGACGATCACCCCGGACGAGCAGCGCGTCGAGGAATTCAACCTCAAGAAGATGTGGAAGTCGCCCAACGGCACGATCCGCAACATCCTGGGCGGCGTGATCTTCCGCGAGCCGATCGTCATCTCGAACGTGCCGCGCCTGATCCCGGGCTGGACCAAGCCGATCGTCGTCGGCCGTCACGCCTTCGGCGACCAGTACAAGGCGACCGACTTCAAGGTGCCCGGCAAGGGCAAGCTGACCATGAAGTGGGAAGGCGAGAATGGCGAGACGATCGAGCACGAGGTGTTCGACTTCCCGCAGGCCGGCGTCGCCATGGGCATGTACAATCTCGACGAATCGATCCGCGATTTCGCGCGCGCCTCGATGAACTATGCCCTCGGCCGCAACTGGCCGCTGTACCTGTCGACCAAGAACACCATCCTCAAGGCCTATGACGGCCGCTTCAAGGACATCTTCGCCGAGGTGTTCGAGACCGAGTTCAAGGACCAGTTCCAGAGCGCCGGCATCGTCTACGAGCACCGCCTGATCGACGACATGGTCGCCTCGGCGCTCAAGTGGCACGGCGAATTCGTCTGGGCCTGCAAGAACTATGACGGCGACGTCCAGTCGGACCAGGTGGCGCAGGGCTTCGGCTCGCTGGGCCTGATGACCTCGGTGCTGATGACGCCGGACGGCAAGACGATCGAGGCGGAAGCGGCGCACGGCACCGTCACCCGCCACTATCGCCAGCACCAGCAGGGCAAGGCGACCTCGACCAACCCGATCGCGTCGATCTTCGCCTGGACCGGCGGCCTGAAGTATCGCGGCAAGTTCGACGGCACCCCCGAGGTGACGCGCTTCGCCGAGACGCTGGAGAAGGTCTGCATCGAGACCGTCGAGAGCGGCAAGATGACCAAGGATCTCGCGCTGCTGATCGGCCCGGACCAGGCCTGGATGACCACCGAGCAGTTCTTCGAGGCGATCCGCGTCAACCTCGAAACCGCGATGGGCAGCTGGCAGTAAGCCGCGCCCAAACGGTTAAGGAATGGAAAAGCCCGCCTTTGGCGGGCTTTTCTACTTGCATTGACGGCGCCCACATGCTGCCTAGCAATATGACCGCGCGAGCTAGACCAGCCACCGGCCATCGGCCTTTTCGTTCCACACGCCCCTTCCCTGCGCCATCCGCCTATCGTCAGGAAACCACATGCTGAGCCTGTCCAACCACGGCTTCAGCGATACGCTGGTGATCCTGGGCGCCGCCGGCCTGGTGATCCCCGCCTTTGCCCGCTTCCGCATCAGCCCGGTCATCGGCTTCATCCTCGCCGGTCTGCTGGTCGGACCGTTCGGGCTGGGTAGCCTGGTCGATCGTGCGCCCTGGCTCTATTATCTCACCATCTCGGACGCGCACTCGATCGAGCCCTTCGCCGAGTTCGGCATCATCCTGCTGCTGTTCTCGATTGGGCTGGAGCTGTCGTTCCGCCGCCTTTGGGCGATGCGGTCGCTGGTGTTCGGCACCGGCGCCGCGGAGCTGTTCGGTTCCGGGTTGATCCTGGCGGCGCTGCTCTATCTGACCGGGCTGAGTACCGGCGGCGCGATCGGGCTCGGGCTGGCGCTGGCCCTATCTTCCACGGCGCTGGTGATTCCGATCGCCGGCACGACCAGCCCGGTCGGACGCGCAGCCTTTGCGATGCTGCTGTTCGAAGACCTGGCGCTGGTCCCGATCATCTTCGGACTGGGTGCCTTGGCGCCAAACCCGGATGGTGCCGGCGTCTCCCGCCTCCTGACGACGATGGGCGTTGGTGCCGCAACCGTGGCCGTGCTGTTCATCGGCGGCCGCATCGTGCTGCCGCGCATGTTCGCGCAGGCCGCGCGTACCAAGAGCCCCGAACTCTTCCTCGCCGCAAGCCTTCTCGTGGTGATCGTGGCCAGCCTTGCCACAACGGCTGCGGGGCTTTCCCCGATCGTCGGCGCCCTGATCGCAGGCCTGCTGATTGCCGAAACCGAATATCACGGCGAAGTGGAAGCGATTACCGCGCCGTTCAAAGGGCTTGCGCTCGGCGTGTTCCTGCTGACCGTCGGGATGCAGCTCGATCTTGGTTTCGTGGCGTCCAACTGGGCCGCATTGTTCGGTGCCAGCCTGCTGGTGATGATCGTCAAGGTCGCCGTGACGACAACGCTGCTGCGATTCTCCGGCGCGCGCATGGGTACGGCCGCGGAAACCGGCGTGCTGATGGCGAGCCCATCGGAAACCACGCTGATCGTGCTGGGCGTGGCCGGTGCGGCAGGATTGATCGCGCCGGGCACCGCGGCGTTCTGGAGCGCCGTCACCGCAATCGGCCTCACCGCCACGCCGCTGCTCGCGAAAGCAGGCCGCATTGCCGCCCGCCGGATCGAAGGCAAGAACGGCGCACAGATCGCCGACGAAGATCTCGCCCCAGTGGAAGGCGGAACGGTCGTGATCGGTTTCGGCCGCGTCGGCCGTACCGTAGCGGAGATGCTGCGGCGACACGACAAGCCCTATGTCGCGGTGGACGCCGATATCGACAGCGTGGTGCGTGCGCGCCGCGCCGGTTTTCATGTGCTGTTCGGGGATGTTACCCGTAACGAACTGGTCGACCAGCTGCAACTCGGCCGCGCCAGGGCCCTGGTGCTGACGATGGACGACCCGGTGCTGACCGTACGCCTTACCAAGCGCGTCCGTGGCTGGGTGCCGAACCTGCCGATCATCGCCCGCGCCCGCGACGCAGGCCACGCCGCGGAACTATATCGGGCCGGCGCCACCGATGCGATTCCCGAAACGCTGGAAAGCTCGCTACAACTTTCCGAGGCGTTGCTGGTCGATCTCGGCATCGGTGTCGGACCCGTGATTGCATCGATCCACGAAAAGCGCGACGAGATGCGCCGCTCGATCAAGGAAGCCGCCGGCCTGCAGCGCGAACCGCGGCTGAACCGATCGCGCCTGAACCCGAGCGCCGAACCAACCGAGGCCTGAACCAGATGCTGCTTGCCCTTGCCCTCGCCCTGCTCGCGCCTGTGCAGGCCGATGCCGTCCCCGATCCACTAGCGCCGGCCAAGGCGGGCCGGATCCGTTGCATCGACCCGGATCGCGGCGCGCGCACCTGCGGCACGATCGTACGCTATACGCTCCGCGGCGACGGGGCATTCGATGCGCTGGTAACCGGCGTCGTCAATCGCGATCCGCTGATCGTGATCGAATATTCGACGTTCGGGCAGGTCCGCGACGGCGCGGTTTGCAGCCGCATCCGTCCGGCGGACTTCAACGCGGGCAAGCTGACCAGCAGCGGCACGGCGCTCAGTCCGGCGCTGGAAACGAGCACGAGGCTCAAGCTGATGGAAGCGCTGCAGCCGCTCGCCGGCCATGAGCGCTGCTATCGCGATTCGGGCGCGGGCGAGGTTGCCGTCAACGTCACCATCGACGGCCTGTTGCGGCCGGAGATGAGCCAGACGGCGATCTGGGTGCTGCCCGAGGACGGTTACGCCCCCGGGCGCTGATACCAACCTGCACGGAGAAGAACCCATTCTCGTCCCCCACCCCGGCTTTCGCCGGGATGACGGGGAGAGGCTGGATGCGTCGGTAGCAATGCAGCCTGGTATGAGCCCGAGGATCAGGCGGCGACGGCAGCTTCCGCCAGCGCCGCCTTCACCGCCGCGAGCGCATCCGCGCCCTTGGCCCCGTCCGGACCGCCGCCCTGCGCCATGTCCGGACGGCCGCCGCCGCCCTGGCCGCCGAGCACCGCCACCGCGACCTTCACCAGATCGACCGCGCTGACGCCGATCCCGTCGCTGACGCCGACCGCGACCGAAGCGCGGCCTTCGTTCACCGCAACCAGCGCGACCACGCCGCTGCCGATCCGCGCCTTGGCCTCGTCGACCGCGCCGCGCAGCGCCTTGGCTTCCAGCCCGTCGAGCACCTGGCCGACGAAGGCGATGCCGTTCACCTGCTCCGGACCCGCCGGGGCAGCCCCTGCCCCGCCGCCGAGCGCCAGCGCCTTCTTGGCCTCGGCCAGCTCGCGCTCGAGCTTGCGGCGTTCCTCGACCAGGGCGGCAACGCGCGCGGGCACGTCGTCGGGCGCGGTCTTGAGCGCAGCCGCCGCTTCGCGCAGCCGCTCGTCGCGGGCGTTGAGCCACAGCCGCGCGCCTTCGCCGGTCAGCGCCTCGATACGGCGCACGCCCGACGAGACGGCGCTTTCCGAGATGATCTTGAAGATCGCGATGTCGCCCGTCGCGTTGACATGGGTGCCGCCGCACAGCTCGACCGAGTAGGACGCATCCTCGCCCAGCCCCATCGAGAGCACGCGGACTTCGTCGCCATATTTCTCGCCGAACAGCGCCATCGCGCCGGCGGCGATCGCGTCGTCCGGGGTCATCAGCCGCGTCTCGACGGTGCCGTTGTGGCGGATCTGCGCGTTCACGTCTGCCTCGATCTGGGCGATCTGCTCGGGGGTCAGCGCCGAGGGGTGCGAGAAATCGAAGCGCAGCCGCTCGGGCGCCACCAGGCTGCCCTTCTGGCTGACATGGGTGCCGAGCCGCTTGCGCAGCGCGGCGTGCAGCAGGTGCGTCGCCGAGTGGTTGGCGCGGACCTGATCGCGATGCGCGACATCCACCGAGAGGTGGACGGCGTCGCCCACGGCAACCTCGCCGCTCTCGATCTTGGCATGGTGCGCGTGCAGCCGGCCGAGCGGCTTGGACGTGTCATCCACCAGCGCGCGCAGCTTGTCGTTGCCGATCACGCCGACATCGCCCATCTGGCCGCCGCTCTCGCCATAGAAGGGCGTCTGGTTGGTGAGGATCGTCACCGTGTCGCCGGCAACCGCCTTCTCCACCCGCGCACCGTCCTTGACCAGCGCGACCACCTGGCCCTCGCCCTCGGTGCCGACATAGCCGGTGAATTCGGTGCTGCCGAGTTCGTCGGCGAGATCGTACCACAGCTCTTCCGAGGCCTTCTCGCCCGAGCCCTTCCAGGCGGCGCGGGCGGCGCGCTTCTGCTCGGCCATCGCTTCGTCGAAACCGGCGCGGTCGACGCCGATCTCGTGGGCGCGCAGCGCGTCCTCGGTCAGGTCATAGGGGAAGCCGAACGTGTCGTAGAGCTTGAACGCGGTCGCGCCCGGCAGCGTATCGCCGGCCTTCAGGCCCTGGGTCGCCTCGTCGAGCAGGCGCAGGCCGTTGGCGAGCGTCTGGCGGAAGCGGGTTTCCTCCTGGAGCAGCGTCGCCTCGATCAGCGGCTGCGCGCGGACCAGCTCGGGATAGGCAGCGCCCATCTCGGCGACCAGCGACGGCACCAGCCGGTGCATCAACGGATCCTTGGCGCCGAGCAGGTGCGCGTGGCGCATCGCGCGGCGCATGATACGGCGGAGCACATAGCCGCGGCCCTCATTCGCCGGCAGCACGCCGTCGGCGACGAGGAAGCCCGACGAGCGCAGGTGATCGGCGATGACACGGTGGCTGGCGGCCTGCTCGCCAGTGGCAGCCGTTGCGGTGAGTGCGGCGGACTGGTCGATCAGCGCCTTGAACGTGTCGATGTCGTAATTGTTGTGGACGCCCTGCAGCACGGCGGCGATGCGCTCCAGCCCCATGCCGGTGTCGATGCTCGGGCGCGGCAGGTCGCCGATGATCTGATCATTCTCCTGCACGAACTGCATGAAGACGAGGTTCCAGATCTCGACGAAGCGGTCGCCATCCTCCTCGGGCGAGCCCGGGGGGCCGCCATAGATATGCTCGCCGTGATCGTAGAAGATTTCCGAGCAGGGGCCGCACGGGCCGTCCGCACCCATCGCCCAGAAATTGTCCTTGGTCGGGATGCGGATGATCTTGTGATCGGGGAGGCCCGCGATCTTCTTCCACAGGTCGAACGCCTGGTCGTCGGTGTGGTATACCGTGACGGTCAGCTTCTCTGCGGGCAAGCCCCATTCCCTGGTGAGGAGCGTCCAGGCATGGGTGATCGCCTGCTCCTTGAAATAGTCGCCGAACGAGAAATTGCCGAGCATCTCGAAGAAGGTATGGTGCCGGGCGGTATAGCCGACATTGTCGAGATCGTTATGCTTGCCGCCCGCGCGCACGCATTTCTGGCTGCTGGTCGCGGTGCTGTAGGGGCGCGATTCGAGGCCGGTGAACACGTTCTTGAACGGCACCATGCCCGCATTCACGAACATCAGCGTGGGATCGTTGTGCGGCACCAGCGGCGCGCTGGGGACGCGGGCATGGCCCTGGCCCTCGAAATAGTCGAGAAACGAGCGGCGGATATCATTGGTCGACGTCATGCCCGCCGACTTAGGGGCGCACGGGCGTTCGCTCAAGCGAAACACGTCGATCAGGCTGATCGTTCCGCATTCGTCGATCAGCCCATCGGCTGGTCGATCGAGACCGGCGGGGTCGAAAACCATTTCGGCCCCGCCTCGGTCATGTGGAAGCAATCCTCCAGCCGCACGCCGAAGCTGCCGGGAATATAGATCCCCGGCTCGTTCGAGAAGCACATGCCCGGTGCCAGCGGCGTCTGCTCGCCCCGGACGAGATTGACGGGTTCGTGCCCGTCCAGCCCGATGCCATGCCCGGTGCGATGGGAAAGCCCTGGCAGCTTGTAGTCCGGCCCATAGCCGAGCGACGCATAATAGCCGCGCACCGCATCGTCGACACTGCCCGCCGGCGCCCCGAGCCTGGCGGCAGCAAATGCAACCTGCTGCCCTTTCGCCACCTGCTCCCACACCGTGCGCTGCCGGGCGCTCGCGCTGCCGTGCACGAAGGTGCGCGATACGTCGGACTGATAGCCGAGCACATTACAGCCGCAGTCCATCAGCACGATCGCGCCGTCGCTGACCGGCGACGGCGTCTTCGTCCCATGCGGATAGGCCGCGCCCTCGCCGACCAGCACCATGCTGAATTCGGGATCGCCGCCCAGCCTGCGGGTCGCCGCATCCATCAGCTGCGAGACGTCGCGCTGGCGCATCCCCTTCTCGACCCGCGCATGGACAAAGCGATAGGCTGCGATAGTGATATCGGTTGCGAGCTGCATCAGCGCGAGTTCGGCCGGGCTTTTCCGCATCCGGCATCCGCGCACGACCGAATTGGCCGAGGTGACGCGCAGTCCGTTCTTCTGCAGTCCGCCGACCGCGAAATAGCGAACCGTCTCCTCTATCCCCACCGGCAGCCGGGCGAGCTTCCGGTCGGCGAGAAAGCCTGCCACCGTTTTCAGGGGATCCGCATCCTCCTGCCACACCCGCACCTCGGCCGGAACAGCCAGCGTCTCGCGGGTGCGCGGTTCCTCGAAAAAGGGCGTGACGATGCACGGTTCGCCTTCCATCGGCAGAATGGCGGCGGTCAGCCGCTCGCTGCGGCCCCATTGGATGCCGGTGAAGTAGACGAGGCTCGCCCCCGGTTCGATCAGAACCGCGCCGATCCCGGCCGCCTTCATCAGCGCCTGCGCCTTGGCAAGCCGCGCGCGACGCTCCTCTGGCCCGATCGGACGGGCATTGGCGGTCAGGTCCTGCAGGCCGGACAGGTCAGGCTCGGCGGCGCGCACCACCGCCGGAAGCGTTAGCGCCGGCAGCGCCGCCATGGTGCCGAGCAGGCCCCGTCGTGTCGTCCGCCAAGCCCTCATCCCGCCCCCCTCAACGCCTGTTCGCCGACCGGACTAGGCCGAAGCGGCCCCCCTCGACAAGGCCCGGAGATGCCATCGGGCTTGACCCGAGCCGCACAATCCCCTTCCTTCGCGCGACGATTCTGCAGGGAGCGATAGTGGGCAAGAGACTAACCTGGTTCATCCTGGCGGCGCTGCTGCTGGGCGGGCTGATCGGCTGGGGACTGAATCTCGGCTATGGCGGAACGCCGGCAGGCAAGGCCACGCTGGAGTCGATCGCCTATGGCCTCGACATCCCGACCCAGATGTTTCTGCACCTCATCAAGATGATCATCGCGCCGCTGGTGGTCTCCACGCTGGTCGTCGGCATTGCCCATATGGGCGGCGGGGGCGCGATCGGACGCGTCGGGCTGAAGGCGTTCTTCTGGTTCGTCTGCGCCAGCCTCGTGTCGCTGACCCTCGGCCTGTTGCTCGTCAACCTGCTTCAGCCCGGCACCGGGCTGCATCTGCCGCTGCCGCCTGCCAACGCATCGAGCGGAGTCGACCGCTCGTCGTTCGATGCCGCCAAGTTCTTCACCCATATCGTGCCGACCAGCGCGATCGACGCGATGGCGAGCAACGACATCCTCCAGCTGGTGATCTTCTCGCTGTTCTTCGGCGTCGGCATGGCGGCGGTGGGCGACAAGGCCAAGCCGCTGCTGCGCGGGCTGGAGGCGCTGGTATCGGTGATGTTGACGGTCACCGGCTATGTCATGCTGTTCGCGCCGGTCGCGGTGTTCTGCGCCGTCGCCCGCACGCTCGCCACCAAGGGGCTCGGCGTCGTCGGCGACCTCGCCTTCTTCATGGGCAGCTTCTATATCGGCCTGGCCGCGCTGTGGGCGGTGCTGCTCGGAGCCTGCTTCCTGGTGATCGGGCCGCGCACCGGCCTCTTGTTCCGCTATCTGCGCGATCCGATCCTGCTCGGCTTCTCGACCGCCTCGTCCGAAGCGGCCTATCCGCGCACGCTGGATGCACTCGACCGGTTCGGCGTGCCGCCACGCATCGCCAGCTTCGTGCTGCCGCTCGGCTATTCGTTCAACCTCGACGGCTCGATGATGTACATGACCTTCGCGTCGATCTTCATCGCGCAGGCCTATGGCATCCATCTCGACTGGGCGACGATGATCCAGATGCTGCTGATCCTGATGGTCACCAGCAAGGGCATTGCCGGGGTGCCGCGCGCCAGCCTGGTGGTGATCACCGGCACGCTGGCGCATTTCAATATCCCGGAAGCGGGCGTGCTGCTGATCCTCGCGGTCGACCACTTCCTCGACATGGGTCGCACCGCCACCAACGTGATCGGCAATGCCGTCGCCGCCGCGGTGGTGGCGCGCTGGGAAGGCAAGCTCGACGATCCCGACGAGGCCGAGCCGGACGTGCGGCCGCTGCCCGCCGGGGGACCGCACGATGCCGACAAGTTCGAGGATTATGCCGGCGGCTGAGCATCGCCCCCGGCCCAAAGCGAAAGGACAGGAGGCTGACCCGCCGCGACGACGCGGCGGGGCCACATCACGCCATCTCGCTCCAAGCTTCACGCATAGGCATAGGGCCCGCCCGCAGCCAATGCGCGCTGATAGGCCGGACGCGCATGGATGGTTTGCAGGAAGGCCGCGATGTGCGGGCGGCCTTCCAGGATGCCGGCACGCTTCACCGCGGCCTCGAGCGGGAAGCTCATCATGACGTCCGCCGCCGTGAATGCGTCGCCGGCAAACCACGGCCGACTGGCCAGTTCCGCTTCGACATAGTCAAAATGCACCTCGGCCATCGGCCGAAACTTCTTGAGGCCCATCTTGCCGAACAACGGCACGCGGGCCAGCACCAGCATCACCAAGAGCGGCGGCATCAGCGAGCCTTCGGCATAATGCAGGAAGTGGCGGTAGCGCAGCGCATCCGTCCGGTGCGCGGGCGCCCCCAGCCGACCATCCGCCTGTTCGACCAGATAGGCGAGAATAGCGCCGGTTTCGGCAACGACGGTGCCGTTATCCTCGATCACCGGCGACTTGCCGAGGGGGTGGACCTGCTTCAACGCCGGCGGGGCGAGCATCGTCGCCTTGTCCCGTGCATATCGCTTGACCTCGTAAGGGAGGCCGAGTTCCTCGAGCAGCCACAGCACCCGCTGCGAACGCGAATTTTCCAGATGGTGCACGATAATCGTCATGGAGCCTCTCCGATCGGGGCACAGGGAACCGTCGCCATGCAGCTAGCGCGACGGCCGGTCCCGCTCAACGGCGAACGGGACAAGCAGTTGCCGGTCCGCCGCGCCCAGCCGCATCCAGGGCTGTAGACTTATAAGATTTGGAATGGCCGAAAGCGCCCAGTTGCGGTCAAACCGGGTTCGGCTAGTTTGTCGGGATGAACGAGGGGTACAAGTCGGGCGGCACAATCGGTGGCAAGTGGGGCTGCGCCTTAGCAGCGATAGTAGGCGTGCCCATCCTCGGATTTGTTATCTTATTGAGCGCATTGGGCGATTGCGCTCCGGACGTATCCTGCCGCCACGATCTGGATTGGCTTTTGATCTTGGCCGCGTTGGCTGATCTTGGCCGCGTTGGCAACCGCCGCGGTTGTTGGCTTCACATCCCGCGCGCTTATCAACGCTGCAATTCGGCGCTGGACCAACGGCAGCTGACCACCATTTTCAGACATTCAGGCGCGCGGTCGAACGCGCCTGTTTATGAAGTCAGCGGCAAGCTCTGACACCGCTATGGCGCTACCTGCGCCAACAGCCGCGCGATGCCCGCCACCGCCGCCTGCTCGTCGAGCGTCGGGGCATGACCCACATGCTGCACCGTCACCAATTCTGCGCCCGGCGCACGCGCGATCATCTTGTCGGCGGTGTCGGCGCGCAGAATGTCCGACCGTTCCCCGCGCACCACCAGCAATGGCCGGCCGGCGAGCGCATCGATCGTCGGCCACATGTCCGGCCCGGCCTCGTTGCCCGGCACGCGGAACGGCTCGGCAATCTTCATGTCGTAATCGAGGACGATGCGGCCCTGGCTGTTCACCCGGTGCAGCCGCTTGGCCATCGCGAGCCAGTCTTCGATACGATAGTCGGGATAGACATCGGCATTCGCTTCCGCCACGCCACGTGCCGCGTGCATCCATGTGGGATACCAGACCTGCTTGCCGACATAGGTGCGGATGCGCGCCAGCCCGGCCGGGTTCAGTTCCGGGCCCACGTCGTTCAGCACGGCACCGGCCAGCTTCTCCCCATCGGTCGCCGCCAGCAGCATCGTCACGATACCCCCCAGCGACGTGCCGACCGCAACGAACCTTTCGATCTTCAGATCGGCGAGCAGCGCTTCCACGTCCTGCAAATAGACGAGCGGCGCATAGCTCATCGGATCCTTGGCATAGGCGCTTTCGCCCCGGCCGCGAAACTCCACGCAGAGTATGCGCCATTCGCCGGAGAAGCGTTCGGCCAGGTCGGCGAAATCGCGCGCGTTGCGGGTAAGGCCGGGCAAACAGAGGATCGGCGGGCGATCCTCCCGGCCCGGATAGTCGCGATAATGCAGCCGCAGGCCGTCTTTCGACCACCAATAGCCATCGGAATAGTTGCGCCGATCACCCATCGTCCCCCATATCGCCGCATGGCCTTCGCTCCGCAACAGGCGATCCTCAGCCTTGGGGATGGCTTTTTCGATCCGGTGAAACCGGCGCACTTCCCCCAGGCGATCCTGCGATTCCGCAACGATCGTGCCGCCGCCACGGTGGGACTGGACGGGCTGCGGGATGCCGAATGGATCGCCCATTTCGGCCGGTTCGACCCGTTGCCCGGCAGCCTGCCGGAGCCGCTGGCGCTTCGCTATCACGGGCACCAGTTCCGCGTGTACAACCCCGAAATCGGCGATGGCCGCGGCTTCCTGTTCGCGCAGATGACCGACGATGCCGGCCGACTGATGGACCTGGGCACCAAGGGCTCCGGCCAGACACCCTATAGCCGTTTCGGCGACGGGCGACTGACGCTGAAGGGCGGGGTCCGCGAAATCCTGGCAACCGAGATGCTGGAAGCGCTGGGCGTCGAAACCTCGCGAAGCTTTTCGCTGATCGAAACCGGCGAAGCACTGCATCGCGGCGACGAGCCCTCGCCCACCCGTTCTTCGGTGCTTGTCCGGCTCAGCCACAGCCATATCCGCATCGGCGCGTTCCAGCGACTTGCCGCCTTCGAGAATCTGGAGGGACTGCGAAAGCTGACGGCCTACACGCTCCACCATTATTTCGGCGAGCAAGACGGCCCGGATGCACCGGCACGCCTGCTGGCGCGCGTCGTCGCGCGCACGGCGCGGATGGCGGGGCGGTTCATGGCGGCAGGCTTCGTCCATGGCGTGCTGAACAGCGACAACATCAACGTCACGGGCGAAAGCTTCGATTATGGCCCCTGGCGCTTCACGCCGAGCTGGGCACCGCATTTCATCGCCGCCTATTTCGACCAGACCGGCCTATATGCCTATGGCCGCCAGGCCGAAGCGATCTACTGGGATGTTATGCAGCTCGCGATTTCGCTGCGACTGATCGCGGAGGAAGCGCCCCTGATCGAAGCGCTGGAAGGCTTTGCCGAAGCCTTTCACCGCGAACAGGCGCAGGCGATGCTATGGCGTCTGGGCGTATGCCCCCGCGACGATGCGAGCGATCGTGCGCTTGCCCAGGCGCTGGAGCAGGCGCTTCACCAAAGCGGCACATTGCTGCACCAATTCTACTTCGACGCCTTTGGCGGCGCGGTGCCCGATAGCTATGACAGCGTTTTCGATCCGGTCCGCCGTCATCTGGCACGCTATCGCGCGCGCAAGGACCGGGGGGCCGATCGCTATTGGCAGGGCGCGCCCGAAGCGATGCTGATCGACGAGGTCGAAGCGATCTGGTCTGCAATTGCAGATCGCGACGACTGGGCGCCGCTCTACGCCAAGATCGCCGCCGTCCGCGCGATGGGCGCGGCTCTGGCCTAGCGACCGGCTTTCGGGCAAAAGCGCGATCCTGCGCTTGCGCTCCACAACGAAACCAGAAGGCCCATGCCCGAGCAGGAACTCCTTTCCACCGAGCCCGCCACCGGCACGCTGCTGTGGCGCCATCCCGTTGGCGACGCCGATCGCGAAGTCGCAATTGCGCGGGCGCATTGGGCCGCATGGGCGTCCCGGCCGCTGGAAGAGCGGGTGGAGGCGCTACGCCGCTTCGCCGCGGTGGTGCGCGAGCGGGCGGAAGCCTTTGCCGACCTGATTGCCCGCGAAACCGGCAAGCCGCTGTGGGAAGCGCGCACCGAAGTGGACACCGTAATCGGCAAGGTCGCCATTTCGATCGCGAGCCAGGCAGAGCGCGCCGGCCAGCGCCAGATCGACGCCCCGGCAAACACGCGCCTGGCGCTGCGGCACAAGCCGCATGGTGTGCTCGCGGTGCTGGGGCCCTACAACTTCCCCGCCCATCTGCCGAACGGCCATATCGTGCCTGCGCTGCTCGCCGGGAACGCGGTGGTGTTCAAGCCGTCGGAAAAAACACCGGCGGCGGGCGCATTCCTGGTCGATTGCTATCGCGCGGCAGGCATTCCGGAAGGCTGCGTACGGCTGCTGATCGGCGGGGCGGACGCAGGCAAGGCGCTGGCGGGGCATCCGGGCATCGACGGGCTCTTGTTCACCGGCTCCGCCGGGACCGGCATCGCGCTCAACCGCCAGTTCGCCGAACATCCCGAGAAGATTCTCGCCCTGGAAATGGGCGGGAACAACCCGATTCTGGTATGGGACACGCAGGCGCTTTCTTCTGCTGCGGCGCTGGTGGTGCAATCCGCCTTCACGTCCGCCGGGCAGCGCTGCACCGCCGCGCGGCGGCTGATCGTGGACGAGGCGCTGTTCGAACCGCTGATGGCGGAACTCGACACGCTGATCGGGCGGATCATCGTCGGCGCGCCGCATGACGATCCGCAACCCTTCATGGGACCGGTGATCGACAATCAAGCCGCGGACATGCTGATCGACGCCGCCGGGAAGCTGGTCGCCCTCGGCGGACGCGCGCTGCGGCCGCTGACCCGGCCGATCGAAGGCCGCCCGTTCCTGACGCCCGCGGTGATCGACATGACCGATGCGCACGAAAAGGTGGACGCCGAGCTGTTCGGGCCGGTGTTGCAGGTGTTTCGCAAGGCCGACTTCGATGCCGCGATCAAAGAAGCGAACGACACCCGCTACGGCCTTTCCGCCAGCCTGATCAGCGACAATCCCGCCTTGTACGACCGTTTCTGGGCAGAAATCCGCGCCGGCATCGTCAATTGGAACAAGCCTACCAACGGGGCCTCCTCGGCAGCGCCGTTCGGGGGCGTCGGCTGGTCCGGCAACCATCGCCCAAGTGCTTTCTATGCCTCCGATTACTGTGCCTATCCGGTCGTTTCATCGGAAGCCGAGCAGGTGCAGGCCATGATGGGGATCGGGCTTCGCAACGACTAAAGGGGCGCTCGGCCGGGTCGTCTTAGGGATTTCCCAACCTATCGGCTTAACCCCCTTTTAGCCGCGCGCCATCATGGTACCCGGCCACGGACGGGGAGATATGATGGAATTGGTGCAGACGTCCGCGACGGTGTTCAGCCTCATCGCCGACCTGCCGGCCCCGCCGGGAAGCGGCACCCGGGCTGATGCCCTGCTGGATCCGGTAACGCTTGCCGGTACGAACGGCACGGTCGACGCTGGCCTGCAGTGGATCGGCCCCTGCGGCGCGAAATTGCGCTGCACCGCGCAGCCGGCCGCGGATGCGCGGGCAAGCCTTTTCCTGGAAGGCATGGATCCGATCGCTTCCCGTATCCTGTGGTGCGAAGGCGATGCCATCGGGCTCGCGTTCGATGCGCGGGTGGATATTCTCGGGCTGGTTGCGCGCAACCTTGCCCGCGCGACGGCGGGCGATCGGCGCCTTCCCCGCATCGAGCTGCGGCGGACCGTCGGCGTCCATTGCAACGGGACAATCCAACAGCTCGCCATGCACAATATCTCGCAAGGCGGCATCGGCCTGGACGCCGGAATGCTCGTCGCAGATGCCAAGGTGGGCCTTACCTTCGATGGGTTGCGTCCGCTCGACGGCACGGTGCGCTGGGTGCGCGGAAACGCCGCCGGCATCGCCTTTGTCGAGGAACTGGGCTGGCAGACACTGTTCCCCTGGCTGCGCGGGCTGCAACATATGCCGCAGCCCGCGCGATCACGCTCGATCCTGGGGGGGCTGCTTCGCGATAGCTTGGCGCTGCGGCTCGATTCGCCGGGCCGTGTCCGCGAAGGCGTGCGCTGGTGGAATTGCCGGGTTCATGCCGTGACCGCCCGCCAGGTGGAATTCGAGGCCGCGCATGGATTCAGCCCCGGCGCGTCACTGTGGGTAGCGCTGCCGGAAATCGGCGGCGGACCCGTGCGCGTGGTGCGGACCAGCCAGGGGCGCACCCTTGCTGAATTCCGGATGCCACTGCGCGATCAGGACTTGCGAACGCTCGCCGCAACGATCCCGGCGGATTGAAGCCGCTTGCATCGCCGTGCACCTGCCGCCAAGCGGGTGGGATGGCGCTGCTCCCTATAGTCGAAGCCCAGACGCGACTGCTTGCACTTGCCGGTCGCACGCCCGTCGAGCGCGCAGCGCTGGCCCAGGCGGCCGGGCGCTGGGCGGCCGCACCGATCGTCGCGCGACGCACACAGCCTGCCTCCGATCTATCGGCGATGGACGGCTATGCCATCCGGTTCGATGATCTGCCCGGCCCGTGGAAGGTGATCGGCGAAAGCGCGGCCGGCGCCGCCTTTCCCGGCAGCGTCGCGCCGGGCGAAGCGGTGCGGATCTTCACCGGTGCGCCCCTGCCGGCCGGCGCCGACTGCGTGCTGGTGCAGGAGGAAGCCGACCGCGAGGGCGATGCGCTGCACCTCCAGGGCGACGGGCCGGCGCATCGCGGCCGCAACGTCCGTCGGCGCGGGCTCGACTTTGCCGAAGGGGACATCCTGATCGCGGCCGGCGAGCGGATCACGCCTGCACGGCTGGCGCTGGCCGCAGTCGCGGGCCATGCCGAACTGGCGGTGCATCGCCCGGTCCGGGTGGCGATCGCCGCAACCGGCGACGAACTGGTTCCTCCCGGCGCCCGCATCGGGCCGGCCCAGCTCCCGGAATCCAACCGCGCGATGTTGGCGGCGCAGATCGCCGACCTGCCGATCGAACTGATCGACCTTGGGATCCTGCCCGATCGGATCGACGCGCTTAGCCAAGCCTTCTCGGCGGTGGACGCGGATCTCCTCGTCACCAGCGGCGGCGCATCCGTTGGCGATCACGATCTCGTGCGTCCGGCGCTCGAAGCCGCGGGTGCGGTGATCGACTTCTGGCGGATCGCGCTGCGCCCGGGCAAACCGATGATGGCAGGCCGGCGCGACGCGATGATGGTGATAGGCCTGCCGGGCAACCCGGTATCGGTCTTCGTCACGACGCTGCTGTTCGTCCGTCCGCTGATCGCCGCCTGGGCCGGGGCTGCCGATCCATTCCCACCCGGGCAAACCGCGGTGCTGGGGGAGATGTTGCCCGCGAACGGCGATCGCACCGACTATCTGCGCGCCGCACTGGTCGACGGCAAGGTCTTCGCTTCGACCGTACAGGACAGTTCGATGCTGCGGACGCTCGCGCGGAGCAATTGCCTGATCATCCGCGAGCCCCATGCCCCACCGGCGGAAAGCGGTGAAATGGTGGAAATTCTCAACATCGCTTGACACCGGTTCGGAACATTGCATAAACGTTCGCAGTCTGTTCTAGACCCGGAGGATTGGATGCTCACGCGCAAGCAGCACGAGCTGATCTGCTTCATTGCCGACCGCCTCGCCGAAACCGGCGTGTCGCCCTCGTTCGAGGAAATGAAGGAAGCGCTCGATCTCAAGTCGAAGTCGGGCGTGCACCGGCTGATCAGCGCGCTGGAAGAACGCGAGTTCATCCGCCGCCTCCCCAACCGCGCCCGCGCGCTGGAAGTGCTGCGGATGCCGGAACGCGGCGAGCGCAAGACCGTTGCGAAGGCCGCCAAGCCGGCCACGGGCGCCACCACCCCGCCGGCTCCGGCGAACGACGTGGTCGAAATCCCGCTGCACGGCCGGATCGCGGCCGGTACGCCGATCGAAGCGCTCGAAGGCTCGACGATGCTGCCGGTGCCCGCCGCACTGCTGGGCGCTGGCGAGCATTATGCGCTGGAAGTGGCCGGCGACTCGATGGTCGAAGCAGGCATTCTCGACGGGGATTACGCGCTGATACGCCGCACCGAGACCGCGCGTGACGGAGAAATCATTGTCGCGTTGATCGACGATGCCGAAGCGACGCTGAAATATTTCCGCAAGGAAGGCGCGATGATCCGGCTGGATCCCGCCAATCGCGACTATTCACCCCAGCGCTATCGGCCGGATCAGGTGCGTGTACAGGGCCGGCTGTCCGGGCTGTTGCGGCGGTATTGAAGGCCGGTCAGGCGCTCTGCTTGACCGCGTCGTAATAGGTGTTTGCGCCTTCGTCCTCCAAATGGCGGACAAGGTGCAAGCCGAACGCCGCAAGCATCCGGGCATAGGCGGGAGCGCCGAGCGATTGGGAACAACGCCCTGTCAGGCTATCGTTCCAGGTGCAGGCCTGTAGCGGCGCGCTGAACAACAGCCGCCCGCCGGGGTGCAATGCGGCCGCGGTCTTTTCCAGAACCTGCCATTGCTGGTCCGCATCGAGCAGGAACAACAGACCTATCGCAATGGCTCCGTCAAAGCGGCGGCCGAAGAACCGGCTGTCCTGGGCCGCCTCGCAAGCGCACGGCATGGCGGGAAATTGCCGTGCAAAGGCCCGAAGGAGGCGCGGCGAGGCGTCGATGCCGAACACGGTGAAGCCGTCGTCTATAAGCGCGCGTGCGATCGGCACCCCAGAACCGCACCCTATGTCGACGATCTCTGCTCCCGGTGACAGGGTTTCGCGTGCCCAGTTCCGCACCAGAGCCGCCCCGATGTTCGATCGGGCTGCGACAAATGCCTCGGCAATAGCATCCCATCCTTCGGACGGATCGACGTTCACGCTATCGCGCCGACCATATGCGCGTGGCAGGGCTCATTTCCCGTTTTCGCGCTTCAACTCGGCCTCGAAATCGGCCTGCGCCGCATCCACCCGCCGCGCCAGTTCGCCGGGATCGACGAACGCCTCGGCATCGCCCGCGAGTTGCTTGGCGCGCTTGGCGGCAAGGTCGAACTGCTCCGCATGAAAGCTAAGGAACACATCCGCCTGCGTCGCACGGAGCTTGGCGAAGGTCGCGCGGAAATCGGACGGAGCCGCGTCATAGCCATGGCCCGGCGTCAGCGGCTGGTCGGCGACGCTCATGCTACAGGCGAACAACACGGTCAGGCTGTCACCGCCGGAGGGCACCTGCATCGTGAAACTGGTACAGCCCTTGGTATGGCCCGGCGTAAGATGCGCGACCAGCGTATTGGTGCCGAAGTGAATTTCTTCCCCGTCCTTCAGCACGCCGTCTACCTTCACGGGCGGCGCGCTGCTGGTGATGTCCGGGCGATAGTCGGACCGACCGGCCTCCAGCGCCGGCGTGTCGGCCGCGCTGGCCAGCAGCCGCGCCCCCGTTCGACGCTTCAGTTCGGCAAGGCCGCCGGCATGGTCCCAATGCGCGTGGTTGATCAGCAGGATCTTCACGTCCGCCAGCTTGAACCCCAGCTTCTCGATATTGGCGGCGATCAGCGGCGCGCTTTCCGCCATGCCGCCATCGATCAGGATATGCCCCTGCGGACTGGTGATCAGATAGGCTGCAATGCCCGCCGTCCCGACATAATGAACGTTCCCCAGGATTCGGAACGGCGCCATGGGCTGGTTCCACTCGGCGCGCACCTTTGCCCAGTCCGTCTGTTGCGCCGATGCCGAAGGCGCCAAGGCAAGTGCTGCAGCAGACACGAGAATCCGGAACATCATGGCTCTCCCTTTCCGCGTTCGAATGGGGGCTGAACCGTCGGCGGGTCAAGCCATGGATGCTGGGCACCGGTTTCGACCGTGCGGATCCCCCGCCCCGCGAAGGAAATGGCGACGCCGCCCGTTTGGGCCAGCGCCGCCCGGTCGAGCAACAGCCAGCGCGGACGGCAGCCCCGGGGCAGGCGGCGCTCGCTGACCATGATGTCGCTCGACGCGCAGGTCGCGACCAGCGCGCGCCAGCCGATCGTGTAGCCGCTCCGCGTCGCCGCGATCCGCCAGCTGCGCCCGCCACCTGCGACATCGGCGACGCAGAGATCGGGGCTGCACCGCGCCTCGTTCCGCTCGGCAAGCGAGGCCAGCGCATCCGGTTCAATGCCCCCCATTTCGCTGATCGACGCGCGGGTGAAGTCCTTCGTGCGATCGCGCAGCAGCGCGAAGCTGCCATCGGGCACCCGCAGCGCCAGGTGGCGCCCGTCGCCGGTGATCAGCAGATCCGGCGCGGGGGCGAGCGCGGCCCAAACGAGCCCCGCCACCACCGGGATCATCCCGATCAGCCGCACGCGCGTGCGCCACAGCGCGATCCAAAGCCCGCCGAATGCGATCCACCCGAACGCCCCGCCGGGCATCACCGGCAATGCAGCAACCGAACCCGGGGCATCGGCCACCATATGGGCGATCCACAACAGCAGCGCGAGCGCCTTGCCCGCCAGCCACCATGCCGGGCCGCCCAGCCCCAGCAGATCGAGCAGCAAGGCAAGCGCCTCCAGCGGCATGACGACGAACGTCGTCAGCGGGATCGCGATGATGTTCGCCATCGCCCCGTACAGCCCGGCCTTGTGGAAATGAAACAGCCCGATCGGCATCAGCGTGAGCTCCACCACCAGACCGGTGAGCAACAGCGAGCCCAGATTGCGGGCGAGCCGGCGCCACCACGCTTCCTCACGCCGTTCGAACCAGCGCCGAAGCCTGGGGTTTTCGTGAAGCGCGACGATCGCCGCCACCGCCGCAAAGCTCAGCTGGAAGCTCGCGCCCGCCAAGGCTTCGGGCCATAGCAGCAGGACGATCACCGCCCCGGCGGCCACCAGCCGCAATGTCAGCGCCTCGCGTCCCAGCATCAACGCCATCAGCACCAGCAATGCGGCCACGCAGGAACGGATCGTCGGCACCTGCGCGCCGGTGAGCCAAGTGTAGCCGATCGCTGCGATCGCGCCGGCACCGGCCGCTACCAGCGGCAGCCGAAAGCGTAACGCCAGCGTGGGGCTGAGCGCGAGCAGACGCAGCACGATCAGCATCGCCGCGCCGGTAACGGCGGTGACGTGCAGGCCGCTCACCGAAAGGAGATGGGCCAGGCCGGCTCGGCGCATCGCTTCCGCGTCCGCCTCGTCGATCGCGCCTTCGTCGCCGGTGGCGAGCGCGCTGGCGATTCCGCCGGCACTGCCCGGCAGATGCGCCTGGATGTGCGTCGACAGGGCCGCGCGAAGCCCCTGCCCGCTCGACGATCCGGGGGAACGCACCGTCACCGGCCCAAGCGCCTTGCCGGTCGCGCCGATCCCGCCGAACCAGGCGACGCGGCGGAAATCATAGGCGCCCGGCAGCGCAGGCGCCGGCGGCGGCACCAGCCGCGCCCGCACCGCAACCCGCGCCCCGGCCGCCAGCCCCGCGGGCAGATCGGTCGAATCGACATTCACCCGCACCCGCGGCGGCAGATCGGCGCGGGCGATCGGCGCAAGCACCAACCGGGTGAACCCGCGTGCCGCGAACGCATCCGCCTGCACCACGACGCCTTCGAACGATGCCACCGCCGGCCGCGCCAGCACCGGCGCAGACACCCTTTCCGCACGCAGCCAGATCGCCGCACAGCCCAGCGCCATCGCCAGCCCGCCCAGCAGCAGCACCCGTCCCAGCCGCCCGTGCAGCGCCCCCCCCGCAGCCGCGATGCCCAGTGCGATGCACAGAAACGCCGCCCACTGCGCCGGCCCCGCCAAGGCGAACCACGCGGCAATCCCCGACCCGAAGGCGACCGGCAGCCACAGGAGGATCTGGCCGCGTTCGGCCTCCAGCCACGTCTCCAGCACGCGCTGCCCTTTGGGGAAGCGTTTCGCCGCTCCCATTTGAAGGGCGCGGAACCCCGTGCTAGGGGCCTCGGCGGCTGAACTGGCCATCAACGCAACAGTCTGGGAGCAGCCGCGCTTGAGCGCAACTACAGATACCACCGGCGCCAAGCCCGTCGTCACCCGCTTCGCACCGTCGCCCACCGGCTTCCTGCACATCGGCGGCGCGCGCACCGCGCTGTTCAACCTGCTGTTCGCCCGTCACCACGGCGGCAAATTCCTGCTGCGCATCGAGGATACCGATCGCGCCCGCTCGACTCAGCCGGCGATCGAGGCGATCCTCGACGGGCTGCGCTGGCTCGGGCTCGATTGGGACGGCGACGAAGTCTATCAGTTCGCCCGTGCCGCCCGCCACGCCGAGGTCGCCCAGGCGATGCTGGAAAAGGGCGCGGCCTATCGCTGCTACCTCACCCAGGACGAGCTCGCCGCGATGCGCGCCGAGGCGGAAGCCGCCAAGAAGCCGCTGCGCATCCGCTCGCCCTGGCGCGACCGCACCGATGGCGATCCCGCGGTGCCGCACGTCGTCCGCCTCAAGGCGCCGACCGAGGGTGCGGTGACGATCCGCGACCATGTCCAGGGCGAGGTGACCGTGCAGAATGCCGAGATCGACGATCTCGTGCTGCTGCGCTCGGACGGCACGCCCACCTATATGCTGGCGGTGGTGGTCGACGACAACGACATGGGCGTGACCCATGTGATCCGCGGCGACGACCATCTCAACAACGCCTTCCGCCAGCTGCCGATCTATCGCGCGATGGGCTGGGACGAGCCGGAATATGCCCATATCCCGCTGATCCACGGCGCGGACGGTGCCAAGCTCTCCAAGCGTCACGGTGCATTGGGCGTCGACGCCTATCGCGACGAACTCGGCCTGCTGCCCGAGGCGGTGTCCAACTATCTCCTCCGCCTCGGCTGGGGGCATGGCGACGACGAGATCATCAGTCGCGAACAGGCCATCGCATGGTTCGACCTTGCGGGTGTGGGAAAATCACCAAGCCGGTTCGATCTGAAGAAGCTCGAGAACCTCAACGGCCATTATATCCGCCAATCCGACGATGATCGCTTGGCGGATCTCGTCGCCACGCGGCTGCCGTTCGAAATCAGCGACTCGCAAGCCGACCTTCTGCGTCGCAGCATGGCCGCGCTGAAGCCGCGCGCCGCGAATCTCCTCGAACTGGCGGATGGCGCCGGCTTTCTTTTTCGCACCCGCCCACTGGAATTGGACGCGGACGCGGCAGCTCTGCTAGAGGGCGATGCACGCTCTCTGCTCGCTCAGTTGCACACCGCGCTTGACGGATTGGTAACGTGGGATACGGAGGCGCTCGAAGCGGCGGTACGCACCGTCGCGGACGATGCGGGCGTGAAGCTCGGCAATCTGGCGCAGCCGCTGCGTGCGGCGCTGACCGGCCGCCGAACTTCCCCGGGTATCTTCGATGTCCTGGCGTTGCTGGGACGCGAGGAAAGCCTCGCCCGCATCGCAGACCAGATGCGTACGCCCGCCTGAAAACGGGTCGAAGGAAAGGACGACAACATGAGCGATACCGCCAAGCTGCAGATTGCAGGCAAAGACGTCGAATATCCCGTCCTGAAGGGCAGCACCGGCCCCGATGTCGTCGATATCCGCAAGCTCTACGCGCAGACCGGCGCCTTCACCTATGATCCGGGCTTCACCTCGACCGCGAGCTGCGAGTCGGGCCTGACCTTCATCGACGGTGACGAGGGCGTGCTGCTCCACCGCGGCTATCCGATCGGCCAGCTGGCCGAGCAGTCGAGCTTCATGGAAGTCTCGTACCTGTTGCTCAACGGCGAATTGCCGAGCCAGGCCGAACTGGCCAAGTTCGAGAACACCATCACCCGCCACACCATGCTGCACGAGCAGCTGGCGACCTTCTATCGCGGCTTCCGTCGCGACGCGCACCCGATGGCGGTGATGTGCGGCGTGGTCGGCGCGCTCTCGGCTTTCTACCACGATTCGACGGACATCACCGATCCGCAGCAGCGCATGATCGCGTCGCACCGCCTGATCGCCAAGATGCCGACGATCGCGGCGATGGCGTACAAGTACAGCGTCGGCCAGCCGTTCCTCTATCCGAAGAACGACCTGAGCTACACCGGCAACTTCCTGCGCATGACCTTCGGCGTTCCGGCCGAGGAATATGAAGTGAACCCGGTGGTGGAGAAGGCGCTCGACCGCATCTTCATCCTCCATGCCGATCACGAGCAGAACGCCTCGACCTCGACCGTGCGCCTCGCCGGTTCGTCGGGCGCCAATCCGTTCGCCTGCATCGCCGCCGGCATCGCCTGCCTGTGGGGCCCGGCGCATGGCGGCGCCAACGAAGCCGCGCTCAACATGCTGCACGAGATCGGCCGTCCGGAGCGCATTCCCGAGTTCATCGCCCGCGCGAAGGACAAGAACGATCCGTTCCGCCTGATGGGCTTCGGCCACCGCGTGTACAAGAACTATGATCCGCGCGCGACCGTGATGCAGAAGACCGTGCGCGAAGTATTCGCCTCGCTCAACGTTTCGGACCCCGTGTTCGAAGTTGCGCTGCAGCTCGAGGAAATGGCGCTCAAGGACGATTACTTCGTCGAGAAGAAGCTGTTCCCGAACGTCGACTTCTATTCGGGCGTCATCCTGTCGGCGATCGGCTTCCCGACGACGATGTTCACCGCACTGTTCGCCCTGGCCCGCACCGTCGGCTGGGTGGCGCAGTGGAACGAGATGATCTCGGACCCCGAGCAGAAGATCGGCCGTCCGCGCCAGCTTTACACCGGCCCGACGCAGCGCGACTATGTGCCCGTCAGCCAGCGCTGAGCGCCCATATCCGGGCGTACCCGTCCGGAACGGTTGAGAAAGAACGGCGCCCCGCTCCCCGCGGTGGCGCCGTTTCTTCTGGGATGCTGGCGCAAGTTGCCAAAGCGGACACGAAAATACTTGGTGTCGACGACGCATCTGTTACTCTGAGTAATAACCAGAGCCGGAGAGCGTTGAATGCCTGTCGAAGCCGTATGCACCGTCGCATCCCGCCGGAAATTCCTTTCTTCCAGCGGCTTCGGCGCGATTGCGGCAAGCGCGTGGGCGACTCTGCCGCAGGCGAGCTTCGCTGCACCAGCCGAGCCCCCTGCCCTGCCCAAGGCGCCCCCGCTCCGGCCCTTCGACCTTTCGGACGTCGATCTGGCCGACAGCCCCTTCCTCCACGCCCAGCGCGCGACCGAAGCCTATCTGCTACGGCTGCAGCCGGATCGGATGCTGCACAACTTCCGCGTCAACGCCGGGCTGAAGCCCAAGGCTCCGGTCTATGGCGGTTGGGAATCCGAGGCGACCTGGGAAGACATCAACTGCCATGGCCACACGCTGGGCCATTATCTCTCCGCGTGCGCGCTCGCCTATCGGGCGACCGGGGACAAGAAGTTCCAGCAGCGGGTGGACTATATCGCCGCGGAACTGAGCGCGTGTCAGGACGCGGCGAAAAGCGGGCTGGTCTGCGCCTTTCCCAAGGGACCGGCGCTACTGGCGGCGCATCTGCGGGGGGAGAAGATCACCGGCGTTCCTTGGTACACGCTGCACAAGATCTATGCCGGCCTGCGCGACGGCGCATTGCTCGCCGACAGCGCGGTATCGCGCGCAGTACTTTTGCGGCTGGCCGATTGGGGCGTCGTCGCGACGAAGCCGCTGTCCGACGCCGAATTCGAAACCATGCTGGAAACCGAATATGGCGGCATGAACGAAATCTATGCCGATCTCTACGCGATGACCGGCAAGATCGAGTATCGCCAGCTGGCCGAACGTTTCTCGCAGCAGGCGCTGCTGAAGCCGCTGGCACGCGGGCTCGACCAGCTCGATGGAATGCACGCCAACACCCAGATCCCCAAGGTGGTGGGGTTCCAGCGCGTCTATGAGGCGACCGGCGATGCGCACTATCACGATGCGGCGCGCTTCTTCTGGAAGACGGTGGCGCACACCCGCTCCTTCGCCACGGGCGGGCACGGCGAGAATGAGCATTTCTTCGCGAGGGCCGATTTCGAGAAGCACGTCTTCTCCGCCAAGGGATCGGAAACCTGCGGCCAGCACAATATGCTGAAGCTCACCCGCGCGCTGTTCTTGCAGGATCCACGCGCCGAATACGCAGACTATTACGAACGCACGCTCTACAACGGCATCCTCGCCTCGCAGGACCCGGACAGCGGCATGGCCACCTATTTCCAGGGTGCGCGGCCCGGCTATATGAAGCTGTACCACACGCCGGAGGATAGCTTCTGGTGCTGCACCGGCACCGGCATGGAAAACCACGTCAAATATCGCGACTCGATCTATTTCCACGACGATCACGCGCTGTACGTGAACCTGTTCATCCCTTCCTCGGTCCGCTGGCGGGACAAGGGCGCGGTGCTGACTCAGCAGACCCGCTTTCCGGAAGCGCCGAACACCGTGCTGCGCTGGCAGCTCGATCGCCCGACTGACATCACGCTCCGCCTGCGCCACCCCGACTGGAGCCGGACCGCAACCATATTGGTGAACGGCAAGCAGGAGACGCACGCAACCGCACCCGGCCGCTATATCGATCTCGCACGCATCTGGCGCGACGGCGATACGGTGGAATTGCGCCTGGAGATGGAGACCGGGGTGGAGCACGCACCGACGGCGCCTGACATCGTCGCGTTCACCTATGGCCCGCTTGTGCTGGCCGGGGCGCTGGGCCGCGAAGGTCTGGCGCCCGGCGCCGATATCATCGTCAACGAACGGCGGTATGGCAGCTATAACGACACGCCGTTCACCGTGCCGACGCTTGCCGGCGAGCCAGCAGAACTGGTCACCCGGATCCGGCCGGGTGCGCAACCGCTGGAGTTCACCATCCCCGCAGCGGATGGACGGCCGGTGCGGCTCCGCCCCTATCACCGCATCGCACATGAACGCTATGCGACCTATTGGAAGCTAGGGTCATCAGCCGGCTGACCGCATCCTGTGGCGGGGCCCTCCGCTACACCCCGTCAACTCGCCCCCAGGCCGGGCGCAGCAAGGTTCAGCCCTTCAGCAGCTCGAAATGCCCCTTCAGTCCCGTGCCCTCTGCCGAAGGGGCGATCCACAGGTCGAAACGGCCGGGTTCGACCACCGGCACATTGTCGCGGCCGATGAACTGCAGTTGCTCGCGCCGAATGCGGAACGTGACCCGTTCCGATGCGCCCGGCTCCAGCCGCAATTTGCGGAATGCCTTCAACTCGCGAACCGGCCGGGTGACGCTGGCGGTGACGTCATGGATGTAAAGCTGCACCACTTCCTCCGCCGCGCGGCGGCCGCGGTTGGTGATGGTAGCGCTGACGACCACTTCGCCGTCCCACGCTAGCTGCGGCGCAACCTGGAGATCGGTATAGTCGATCCGGCCGTAGGTGAGTCCGTGCCCGAACGGGAACAGGGCGGAGTTGGGAATTCCGCGATAATGCGCCTTATAGGGCTCCAGCTTGTCGTCCGACGGGTTGGGCCGCCCCGTCGGCTTGTGCGCATAATAATAGGGTTGCTGGCCTGGCGAGCGCGGGAAACTGCACGGCAGGCGCCCGGACGGGCCGTACTCACCGAACAGCACGTCGGCGATGGCGTTGCCGGTCTCGCTTCCCAGGAACCAGGTAACCAGGATCGCCGGGGCATCGCGCACCGCGCCTTCCAGGGCCAGCGCGCGGCCGTTCTTCAGAACCACGACGATGGGCTTGCCCGTGGCGGCAACCGCTTCGGCCAGTGCCTGTTGCGGCGCCGGCAGCACGATCTCAGCCCGCGACTGCGCCTCGCCGGACATGTTCTGCGATTCGCCGATGGCGAGCAGTACCACATCGGCCGCTTGCGCAGCAGCCACCGCCGCCTCGATCCCGCCGGCGAGGGGTGCCTCCACCCCCGATCCTTCGACGACCGTGATCGACGACGGGTCCTTCACCGCCGCCCGCACGCCGGTGGCCAGGTCCACCGCCTGTTTGTCGTCGCCATAGACGACCCAGGGGCCAACCAGATCATGCGCGCCCGCTGCGAACGGGCCGATGATCGCGATCTTCCTGCCCACCTTGGGCAACGGCAGCAGATCGCCCTCGTTCCTGAGCAGCACGATCGATTTGCGCCCGGATTCTCGCGCCAGATCGATGGCTGCACGCGTGCGGGAACGTGCCTGCTCCCGCTTGCGATCGATGCGCCGAAAGGGATCGTCGAACAGCCCCAGCCGCGCCTTCAATGCCAATACCCGTCGAACGGACGCATTGACCAGCGCCTCGTCCACTTCCCCCTTCGCGACCAGATCGGGCAGGTGATCGCGGTAGAAGCCGCTGGTCATGCTCATGTCGACACCCGCCAGAAACGCGATCTTCGCGGCATCGCGCGCATCGGCGGCGAAGCCGTGATCGATCAGTTCCATATCACCGGTGTAATCGGAAACGACCAAGCCCTGGAAACCCCATTCTTCGCGCAGAAGGGTGCGCATCAGCCATGGATTGCCGGTGGAGGGGATGCCGGCGATCTCGTTGAACGACGCCATGAAGGAAAGCACGCCCGCATCAAGCGCCGCCTTGAACGGCGGCAGATAAACCTCGCGCAGCGTCCGTTCTGAAATGTCGACCGCATTGTAGTCGAGCCCGGCTTCCGCCGCCCCATAGGCCGCGAAATGCTTGGCGCAGGCAAGGACCGCTTCGGGAGAGGTGAGATCCTTGCCCTGAAATCCGCGCACGCGCGCCGCGCCGAACAGCGCACCGATCAGCACGTCCTCGCCCGAACCTTCCATGCCGCGACCCCAACGCTGGTCCCGCGCGATGTCGACCATCGGCGCGAAGGTCCAGTCGATACCCGAGGCGGCCGATTCAAAGGCAGCCATGCGGGCGGTCCGCTCCGCCAGATCGGGTTCGAAACTGGCGACCTCGCCAATCGGGATCGGGAAGATCGTGCGGTGGCCATGGATCACATCCGCGGCGAAGATCAGCGGAATCTTCAACCGCGATTGCAGCGCGGCCCCCTGCATCCGGCGGGCCATTTCGGCACCATTGCCGTTGAACACGCCGGTTATCCGGCCCTGCCGCACCTCCTCCAACTGCGCGTCGAAGCTCGGCCCGTTGGTCGGCGGATTGAGCGCGGTTGCCGTGGTGCCGGACCACGCGCTGGGCATGATGGTCAATTGCCCCGCCTTTTCGGCGATCGTCATCTTCGCGATCAGCGCATCGATGAACGCCGGAACCGGCAGCGCCGCCGCCTCGCGGAGCATTGCACGCGCCGGGCTGTGCGCCCATGCGGCCATCGCCCCTGCGCCGAGCAGCGCCGCACGCCTCGAAATCCTGCCGTCGACCATCCGCCTGAAACCCTCTACCTAATGCGCCGCCGGCACGAATTCGGCCTTGTCGCGGCAAACCGTAACCGGTTACATAGCGTGCGACAGTCCGGGATTGCAATCGCCGATGGAGCCTGAAAAACAGGCTCCGCGATAAACATAAGGAGAGCATTTGCATGACCGAAGCCACGATTCGCGACGTCGCGGCGCGAGCCCGTGTCTCGGTGGCATCGGTTTCGCGGGCGCTCAACGGGCTCAACAACGTTCGCGGCGACACCCGTGATCGCATCCTCGCCGCCGCCGAGGAACTGGGCTATGTGCCCCATGCCGGCGCGCGCAGCCTGAGCCTGGCGCGCGCCCATTCGATCGGCGTGGTGCTCCCGGATCTGCACGGGGAGTTCTTTTCGGAATGCGTACGCGGCATGGACCGCGAAGCGAGCCGGCGCGGCTATCTGTTGCTGCTGTCGAACATGCACGACGAAAGCGACCGCGCGATGAAAGCGCTGCGCGCGATGCGCGGGCGGGTGGACGGATTGCTGGTTATGGCACCGCATGTCGCGCCGGAACTGCTGAAAGAAGCGCTTTCGCCCGCCTTGCCCGCGGTCCTGATCAACTGCCGGCAGGCGACGCCGACCCGGCCGTCGCTGCGCATCGACAACCATGCCGGCGCCGAGGCCGTGGTTCGCCATCTGGTGGCAAGCGGCCGCAAGCGGATCGTGCATCTGGCCGGCCCCGAGGGCAATGTCGATGCCCGCGAGCGCGCCGAAGGATATTGCCGGAGCCTCGAGGCCTTGTTGCCAGGCACCGCCCCGGTCATCCTGCCAGGCGACTTCAACGAAAGCGCCGGGGACGCTGCGGCCCGCCGCATTCTGGCCGGCGAGATTGCTTGCGACGCCGTGTTCGCAGCCAACGACATGATGGCACTGGGTTGCCTGCACCGGCTGCGCGAGGCCGGCATCGCCATTCCCGAGACGATCGCCATCGCCGGGTTCGATGATGTTCCGCTGGCCCGCTATCTGGGCCTCACCACGGTGCAGGTGCGGATCGCCGAACTGGGTACGCGCGCCGTCGCCCGGCTGCTCGATCAGCTCGAAGGCAAGATGCAGGGCAACGAAGAGGTGTTGCTCACCCCCGAGCTCGTCCTTCGCGGTACGACCGCGACAAATTCACAGATCTGAGTTTCATCATGAAGATTCGTACAGACATGACGTCAAATTCCGCTAGAAATGTAACCGGTTCCACACCCGCTCCGAGCGAGTGTCATGCCTCGATTCCCCCCGCTCGGGGCGGCGCGGATGGCGCCGCCCCGCTTTTTCGGGCAGGGTCGGATCTGCCCCAGATGAACCGCCGCGCCCTGCTCTCCGCGTCGACGCTGCTCGTCGGCAGCACTGCCCTGGCCAGTTGTGCCGGCACGCTTGGGCGCGCAGGCGTGCGTACTCCTGCCGGACCCGCCCTTCCCGACTGGTATGCCGACCTGGAGGAGCGCACCTTCCGCTTCTTCTGGGAGCGCGTGAACCGCAGCAACGGCTTGGTCCCCGATCGCTGGCCATCGGAGAGCTTCTGTTCGATCGCCTCGATCGGCTTTGCGCTGACCGCCTATGCGGTCGGGGTCGAGCGCGGCTGGTGCAAGCGAGCCGAGGCGCGCGACCTGACGCTGACGACGCTGCGCTTCCTGTGGGAAGCCCCGCAGGGGCCGGAGCCTAGCGGCAATGCCGGCTACAAGGGCTTCTTCTACCATTTCATCGATATGGAGCGCGGCCACCGCTTCCATGATGTCGAGCTCTCGAGCGTCGACAGCACCATTTTGTTCATGGGCGTGCTCTTCGCCGGCCAGTATTTCGATCGCCGCGACGATCGCGAAGCCGAGATCCGGCGCCTGGCCGAGGCAATCTATGCGCGCGCCGACTGGGCCTGGTTCCAGGACGGCCGCCGGGCGATCTCGATGGGCTGGCATCCCGGAGGCGGGTTCATCGCGCGGAACTGGGAAGGGTATAATGAGGGCATGTTCGTCTATGTCCTCGGCCTGGGGGCGCCGAACTACCCGCTGGCGCCGAGCAGCTGGGAGGCCTGGACGGCCCCCTACCCCCAGGTCTGGCGCGGCGAAGGCGCGACCCGCCACCTCGCCTTCGCGCCACTGTTCGGGCATCAGTACAGCCATGTCTGGATCGATTTTCGCGGCATCCGCGATACGGCGATGCAGGCGGCCGAGATGGATTATTTCGAAAACAGCCGGCGCGCTGCCTATGCCCAGCGGGCCTATTGCACCGCGAACCCGATGCAATGGGACGGCTATTCGGCCGACCTGTGGGGCCTTACCGCCTGCGACGGCCCGGGCCATGCCACCCTGCCCTTCAAAGGACAGCAGCGCGAATTCTTCGCCTATTCCGCGCGCGGCCCCCTGGGAATGCCGGACGAACGCGACGATGGCACGCTGGCACCCACAGCAGCACTGGGCTGCCTCCCCTTCGCACCGGAGATCGTGATCCCCTGCGCGGAGCGGCTGCGACGGGAATATGGCGACCTGCTCTATGGACAATATGGCTTTCTGGATTCGCTCAACCCAAGCTACCGCTTCACGAGCCCGGAGCCGGTGAAGGGCAAGGTGGATCCGGAACGCGGCTGGGTGGACGATGATTATATCGGCATCGATCAGGGCCCGATCCTGCTGATGGCCGCCAATTACCGGAGCGATTTCGTGTGGCGGATCATGCGCAAGGTACCTGCGATCCGACGCGGGCTGATGCAGGCCGGCTTTCGCGGAGGATGGCTGGAGTCTTGAGGCTTCTGCCGATTGACGGCGCGCGGGAAACATGGCTTGCAAGCCGATATGTCATCCGAACAACCGCATCTCGGCGCCCTGGAATCCTTGGTCGGCTATCGTCTTCGTAGAGCGTGGAGCGCCTTTTCCGCAGACTTCGCGGCCGCGATGGAAGGCACCGGGCTGCGCCAGGTGCCGCTGGCCGTACTCTCGATCATCGCGGCGAACCCCGGGATCAATCAGGGTGCCACCGGGCGCGCGCTGGGGATCAAACGGGCGAACATGGTCGCGCTGATCAACGAACTGGTGGAAAAGCAGTGGATCGAACGCGCGACCGACGCGAACGATCGCCGCGCGCTGACCTTGACGTTGACCACCGCTGGCGAAGCGGTGATGGCGGAAGCATTGCAGCGGATCGAAGGCCACGAGAACCGGATGCTTTCCGATATGCAGCCGGAGGAACGCTCGCTGCTCCTCGACCTGCTCAGCCGGATCGAACGACGTAGTCCCTCCGCCGAAGCCGAGGATCTCGGCAACGGCTGAAGGGCCCCGCGCCGGGTCCGCTCAAAAGCGGCCGGACACCTGCAGATACCAGTTCCGCGGGCGGGCATACATGCGCTCGGCATAGCCCAGCGTCGCCAGCGATGCGTTGCCCTGAATCAGGTAACGCTCGTCGAACAGGTTGTTGACGCCGCCGCTCAGCTCATAGCGATCCGACAGCTTGAGCGTCAGCGATGCGTTGCCGACGAAATAGCCATTCTCCTCGATCAGCGGGATACTGCCGGTGATGAAGGTGATTTTCGACGTATAGCTGCCGTCGAACCGCGGCGTGAGCGTCATCCCGTTTGCCAGCTTCAGATCGAAGGCGATGCCGATATTCGCCTGCAGATCCGGCGTCAGCGGCAGATCGTC
This sequence comes from Sphingomonas pokkalii, assembly GCF_003096275.1. GTDB lineage: Bacteria > Pseudomonadota > Alphaproteobacteria > Sphingomonadales > Sphingomonadaceae > Sphingomonas > Sphingomonas pokkalii. Next base: position 1,531,636 of record NZ_QENQ01000001.1, on the reverse strand, counting down.
GCTGGGCGTCACCGTCGCGGTCGCGCCGGGGACGGGCGTGATGCTCTTGATCTTGTCGTCCAGCACGCTCGCACCGGCATCGAGGATCAGGCCCCAGGGGGCACGCCAGCTCGCCTCGGCCTCAAGGCCGCGAATGCGTGCCTTGCCCGCGTTGAACAACAGCGGCACCACGCCCTGGCGGAAGATCAGCTGAATATCGTCATATTCGGCCTGGAACGCCGCCAGGTTCAGCCGGAGCCGTCCGATATTCGTCTTGGCGCCGATTTCGTAGCTGGTGACGCTTTCCTGATCGAACGGCACCGGCACATTGCCGGCGGGCGCGGCATTGTACCGCGTGTTGAAGCCGCCCGATTTGAAGCTGCGCGCATAGGACGCATAGGTGCTGATCGCGGGGCTCCAGCGATACTGGATACTCGCCGATCCCGTCAGTGCCGAGAAGGATCGCGCAAAGGGACGATGATAGAGGAACAGCGGGCCGCCTTCCGGTACCGCCAGGGTAGGCAGCGGATCGGGATCGGGCAGGGTCGCCGGGAAGAGGTTGAACGCTGTGCCCAGATAGGTCTTGCGATCGGTGGTGTAGCGCAGGCCGCCGGTGAGTTCGAGGCCCGCGGCCGGCTTCACGCTGACTTCGCCGAAGCCCGCCAGCGAGTCCGTTTTGAGCCGCGATATCTGGAGATCGCGCGAGCCGGGGCCGCCCGCCAGGATCGATCGGATCACCGGCGGCGATGGCGGGAACGATACCGGCACCGTCGCGCGCTCGTTGGTGACTTCGTTGAAGTAATAGCCGCCCAGGATCGCGCTGACCTTGCCCCAATCGAGCTGGAGCTGCACTTCCTGGCTGAACTGGTGGGATTGCGCGCCGACATCGGTGGTGATCAACAGCAGCGGGGTGTTGTCCGCATCGCGGATGCCGCGCGATTCCGTGTTGCGATAGGCGGAGATCAGTTTCACCGCCGCCACGTCGGTCAGCCGGATATTGGCGGTGGCGCCGATTCCCCAGACTTCGGATGAGCTCATCACGGGAGCTGTGCCGCCGTTCACGAACGGCCCTTTCGCCTGAAAATCATTGGCGCAGCGCGGATCGTTGATCATCGGCACATTGGGGGCGCCGAAACGCGGATCGCCGGGCGTGAGCGGCGCAAAGGGGATGGTAGCGCCCGGGCAGCCGGCACCGACGCTGGCGATCGCAGCCACCGGCGCCTGCTCGTTGATCCCGGCGAACACGAACGGCGCACCGTTTTCGTCCCGCTTCGAATAATCGCCGCGCACGAACAGGTCGAAATCACTCGACGGCTGCCATTTCAGCGCGCCGTTGGCCGACCAGCCATCCTCATTGCCGAGATCCAGCCCGTCGACGCTGCGGATGACATAGCCGTCCCGCTTGCGGAAACCGCCCGACACGCGCGCGGCCAGCGTATCGGCCAGCGGGATATTGAGCGCGGCAAAGCCTTCCTTGAGATTATACGCGCCCGCGCGGAAACGGGCGCGGCCATTCCATTCGCCCAGCTGCGGCTGTTTGGTCCGCACCAGGATCGCGCCGCCGATCGTATTGCGGCCGAACAATGTGCCCTGCGGCCCGCGCAGCACCTCGACGCCATCGATATCGCCGAAATCGATCGTGCCGCCCACGGCGCGGCCAAGATACACTTCGTCGAGATAGATGCCGACGCCGGGATCTACTGCGGCGGTGGGATCGACCTGGCCGACGCCGCGGATGAACACCACGGAGGAAGCGCTGTTGCCCGAAAGCTGCCCCGCGGGCTTGAACTGAAGGCTGGGGGTGATCCGCTCCAGATCCTGGGTCTGCTGGATCTGCCGGTCCTGCAGGGTTTCCGCACTCAGCGCGGTGATTGCCACCGGCGTGTCCTGCAGGCTTTCCGCCCGTCGCCGGGCCGTGACGACGATCTCCTGCGTCGTCTCGTCGGTCGCCTCCGATTGTGCGGCGGCTGGGTCGGGAATGCATCCCAGTGTCGCCGCAAAAAACGCCGCATATGCATAGGAACCGCGCAACCGCGCGCGCGCAGTGAAGCCAGCCATACCAACCTCCCCTGTTCGAACTCTCTTCGGAGTCCGCTATCGGGAGGAAGGTCGCACTCTATTTAGTTTCCGTCAATAACAGTTATGGTTTACAGCTAATCGGCTTCCTGCTTATCCCGCAACTTGGCGCTCCAGCACCCGGAGCGGCGGCTTTCCGCCCAGGCCCAACATCCGCCATGCGGTACCGGCGACCATGCGGGGCATGCCGACGGAGCGATCGATCGGCGCATCGAGCCCTTCGGCCTGCAACGCCCAGAGCCGGCGGAACGCGCCCCCCGTGCGCAGCAGCGCCAGCGGCGGACCATCCTCCACGATATGGCCTTGCTCCACCACCAGCACCCGATCGAACCCGACGACGGTGGACAGGCGGTGCGCGACGGCCAGCACGGTGCGATCCGCCATCAGCGCTTCCAACGCCTGCTGCACTTCGATTTCCGATCCGGTATCGAGCGCCGAGGTCGCCTCATCGAGCAGCACGATCGGCGCCTTGCTGAGGAAGGCGCGGGCGATGCCGATGCGCTGCCGCTGCCCGCCGGACAGATTGGTGCCGCGCTCGCCCACCACCGTGTCGTATCCCTGGGGCAATGCCGCGATGAAATGCGCGCAATGCGCCGCTTCGGCCGCCTGCCGCACTTCGGCATCGGACGCATCCGGGCGGGCGAAACGGATATTCTCGAGGATCGAGCGGTGGAACAGCAGCACCTCCTGCGGCACCACGGCAACTGCCTGGTGCAGGCTTTCCTGTGTCACCCGATCGATCGGCTGCCCGTCGATCAGGATGCGGCCCTGCTGCGGATCGTGCAGCCGCTGGACGAGTTGCAGGATGGTCGACTTGCCGGCGCCCGATGGCCCGACGATGCCGATCTTCTGCCCCGCCGGGATATCGAGCGACAGGTCGCGGATCACCGGCCGTTCGGGATCGTGGCCGAAGCGAACCTGGTCGATGCGCACCCTGCCCTGGGCGGCGCGAAGTGGAACGGCATCCGGCGCATCGGTAAGGGCATGGGGCGTGCCGACGATCTCAAGCGTCTCCCGCAGATAGCTGAACTGCTGGCTGGTATCGATCAATGCCATCGCCAGGTCGCGCGATCCGTTGAGCATTCGGAAGGTCATGGCGCTCACCACCACCACATCGCCGGCGGTGATGCCACCCGCAGCCCAGCGTTCCACCGCCCAGATCAACGCCCCCGCGACCAGCACAACGAGCGCGACGTCGTGCAGGGCACGAATGCGCTCCACGAACAGCCAGCCGCGCCGTTGCGCTGCGCCTTCCGCTTCGAAATAGCCGCGGAGACGCTCCGCCTCGCGCCGGCGGGCACCGAAGGCCTTGATGGCCGCGATGTTGCCGACCAGGTCCACCAGCTCGCCGCCGCTTTCGCTGGCACGGCGGGCAAAGGCCTTGTGATGGCGATCGCCCTTCAAGCCGAGCAGCACCAGACCGATGCTGGCGCTCGCGAAGATCAGGGTAATCACGGCCGCCATCCGCCAGTCGATCGCCGCGAAGATCAGCAGCGCGCCGCCGAACGCGATGAGGGGCGGCGTGATCTCCATCAGGATACGATGCGTAAGCGCCGCGAACGAACCGGTAAGCGCGCCTACCCGGTGGCCGAGCGAACCACCGCGCTGATTCTGGAAGAAGCTGATGTGGTGGCCCGTCAGATAATGAAACATATCCAGCCGGATCCGCACCCCGCTTTTCACGGTGATGTTGCACAACAGCATCGATGCGCCGCGCACCAGCCCGTTTTCGAGCGCCACCAGCCCGACGAACGCGGCCAGCGCGAGATAGACGGCGCCGCGCGCGGGGGCGTGCACGGTCATCGCATCGATCAGCAGCTTCATGGCATATTGCACGCCCACGGCGCTCGCCGACCCGCCGACGACGAGCAGCGCCAGCAGCGCGAACGCCAAGGGTCGCTGGGTGACGTAATGGATCAGGAACCGTGCCGGACTTACGAGAAACGGCATTCCGCTCCCTTCCCTTGCTGTGGGCGCTGCATTGCAACAAACATGGCAAGGAAAGGAGCCATTCCGGCATGAACCCGAAATGAACTCTGCGGACTGAAGCAGGCAACCGGTGCCCCAGCGACGGCGAATGGTGGCGAAATTTGGGCAGTATCCACGCCGCACGCATAACAAGGGGGGCCGAAGCCCCCCTTCCGATTCCGGCGAGATCGGCCAGGATTAGAAGCGATAGCCGACGCGGAACTGGATACGCCGCGGCAGCGTGAGCAGGCCCGAGGCAGTAGTGCCGTTGGCGGGCAGCAACGGATCGATCACCTGGCCGGTCGCCGGATTGATCTGGTTGTTGAAACCCTCGTCGAACCCCGTGAAGTTCTTGTTGTTGAACGCGTTGAGCACGTCGACTGCCAGTTCGACCTGGTGCTTGCCGGCAATCTTCAGGCGGTTGGCGAGCGTCAGGTTGACTTCGCAGAAGGCAAACAGGCCCTTGATGCAGTTCTTCTCCGGATAGGCCGCGGTGAACCGGCTGAAGCCAGAGGATGCGCCATTGGTGCTGTCCACCACCTGATAGGCCGCCCCGCTGCCGAACGTGCTCAGCGTGGAGAACTGGAAGCCATAAGGCAGATCCACCATGCCCGACACGACGACACGATGCCGCTCGTCACCCTTGGTCGGCCGCCAGCCATAGTCCTTCGGCGTCACCGCATCGAGACTGAACAGATCGCCGCCATTCTGCTCTGCCTTGCCGAGCGTATAGGCGATGTTCAGGCCCCAGCCGGAAGCGCGGGTATAGTTCTTGTCGAGCGTGAAGAAGAGCGCCTTGTAGCGCGTATCGAGCCCGTCCAGGCCGATGATCACGTTCGAATAGCCGTTGGCGATCGCCGAGGCGGTGTCGCAGCACCCGCCCAAACCGCCGTTCCGCCGGGTGGCGAAAATATTGGTATAGCCGTTGCGACCGCGCTGGTACGAACCGGACAACGACGCCTCGAAGATGCCGAAGCGCTGGCGGACGCCGAAGCTGAACTGGTCGTTGACCGGCGGCTTGGCATTGTTCTTCACCGCGAACAGTTCGGGCAACGAGACCTGCGGATTGGCATTGCGCAGGGCGAGCAGGCCATCGCGGGTCAGATAGGACGGGTTCCAGACAGTGGTCGGCTGGCCGTTGCGGGGGGCGCCGTCCGCGGAGAAGCGGAACACGCCCACCGGGTTGATCGTCCGGGAAAGCTCATCGACGGTGTTGTTGAAATTGTTGCGGTCATAATAGCGGCCCGCACCGCCGAAGATCACCGTCGACCGATCGCCCTTGATGTCCCACGAAAAACCGAAGCGCGGCGCGATCGCACCGGCGAACGGCTTCCGGCTGTTGCCGTTGGTGATGTAGTTCTCGGGATCGAAATAGCTGGTCCGTGGCAGCGAACGCAGGGCTGCGGCAGCGTTCGTCGGCGTCACATAGTCATTGTTGAAGCCATTGGTTTCATAGTCCCAGCGAACGCCCAGGTTCAGCTGCAGCCGCTCGGTGACGTCCCAGTCATCCTGCGCATACAGGCCGACCTGGGTGTTCGACGCGAGGATATTGCCATTGCCCAGGCCCAGCCGGGCTTCGGCCGGGAAGGAGAAGTTCAGATTGTTGATCGGCTCGCGCAGGAAGGTGTAGCGCGGCTGGACATAGGCGTTGTTGGCGAACTGGATGTCGGTCACCTCGACACGCGCGCCGACCTTGATCACATGGTTGTCGAAGCCGCTATAGGTGAAGTCGTCGCGGATCGTGTAGCCCTGCTGCAATTCGCGCCGGGTGGAATCCTTGCCACCGAACAGCACGACGCCGCTATAGTCGAAGCTCGGCAGGTTCGGGTTGAGCGAGGTCGGATTGAACTCGTAGTTCAGATAGTTGGCGTTGAATTCGTTGATGAACTTGTCGCCGTTATAGGTCCATTTGAACAGATAGGTGTCGACCTTGTTGCGCTTGTTCTCAGCATACTCAAAGGCGGTGTTACCGCCAAAGCCCTGAATGTCCGTTTCCTGCCGGCGACTGAACGACAGATCAAAGACCTGGCGGTCATCCGGCGTGAGGGTGAGCTTTCCGAAATAGAAATCGCCGCGGAACGGGCTGACGAACGCGCCCTGGAAATCGGTGATCTTGCGCCCGGAGAAGCGCTCGAACTCCGCAATCTGCTCGGCGGTGCCGTTGCTCTTTACGTTGAACGCGCGATTCTGGTCGTTGCCTTCATAGGCGGCGAAGAAGAACAGGCGATCCTTGATGATCGGGCCGCCCAGCGACACGCCATATTGCTTGCGCTCAAAGGCGGGCTTCGCATTGCCGTCGCGAATATCGATGAAGCTCTTCTGGCTCAATCCCTTGTCGGTGTACTGGCCGAACGCCTCACCGTGGAATTCGTTGGTGCCGGACTTGGTGACCGAGGTGATGATCGCCGATTCGGCCTGCTCATATTCGGCCTTGTAGTTCTGGGTCAGGACGCGGAATTCCTGCACCGCCAACTGGCCGAAGGGATTGCCGCGGCTGTTCTGCTGGCCGGCGACACCGCCTTCGCGCAACTTGTTCTTCAGGCTGACGCCGTCGATGAACACGTTGACCTGGCTGGCCGTCGCCGCACCCGACCGGAACCCCTTGTCGGTTTCCGAATCATTGTAGCGCACGCCGGGCGCCAGCGCGGCAAAGGACAGGAAGTTGCGATCGGTCTGCGGCAGGCGCTCGATCTGCTCGCGGCTGACATTGGTGGCAACTTCGCTGGTGCGCGTTTCGTTGAGCCGCCCACCGGTGACGACGATCTCCGCCCCACCCTCTGGCGCGGCGGCGGCGATGTCGGCCGCGAAGCCAAGATCCAGGCTGGCGGACTGGCCGATGCCGAGCGTCACGATTTGGCGGGTGGTTTCCGTGCCCACCGTCGCGCTGACCTCATATTGGCCAGGGCGCAGGCCGGTCAGCACGTAACTGCCATTGGCATCGGCGATGGCGCGATAGGTCTGGTTGGTACCGGTGCTGCGCGCGGAAACCTGCGCGCCTGCGGCCGACGTGCCATCGGGAGCCGTCACCTGGCCCCGGATATTGCCGGTCGTCACCTGCGCATGCACGCCGGCTACCGGCACGATCGCGCCACCAGCCAGCATCGTGGCGGCAACCAAACGACCCCTGAAACGGTTGAGCTTGAACACCCTCGTCATCCCCTCTACGACTTGTAACCGGTTACATTAACGCGCCGAAAAAATCGGCTTTATAAATAGGGGTCATTCTCAAGCGATGAAGATAGTGTCAACCACTTTCTGGGGCCGGCGATTCTTCCGGTTACGCGGAACGCGCGGCGATGCCAGCCGCAGCGGCGGCGGCTAGAATCGCCAGTTCGGTACGTTGCGCGACCGAAAGCCGCCCATGCGGGCGCGTGTCGACCCCGCAAATCGCCCCGACCGGGTTGCCGCCCCACATGACGCGTGCACCGGCATAAAAGCGGACACCCATTTCACCCACGACCATAGGGTTGGATCGGAACCGCCGATCGGCGCGGAGATCGGGCACGCACAACATTCCATCCGGCTCCGCGATGGTGTGGCCGCAGAAGGTGATTGCCCGGCTGATGGTCATCCGCTCCATGCCGATGGCGATCGGCATGCGCTGCACATCGCCATCGATAATGGTCAACATCGCCATCGGCGTCTTCAGGACCGATTGCACCCGTTCAAGGATCGCGTGCATCCGGGCATCGTCGGCCGCAATCGGCGGCATCGCATCGACGGCCCGTTGGCGCGCGGCCTCGTCATAGGGCCGAAAGGCGGCCGAGAAGAATTGCAGCGTCATGCCGCCCTCCTCGCCCGAAGTTGGCCGATTTCATCGGGATGGTCGAAGGCGATGCGGATCGCATCCTTGCCGTTCCGCTTCACTTCCAGCATTGCTTGGTCTGCCAGGGAAATCAGCCGCTCCGTATCCAGCGAGGCGACCGGGTCGAGAATGACCGCGCCCATACTGCAGGTGACGCCAAATCCGGTCATGCCCAGGGCATCGCTAAGCCGGGCGTGGAGGCTTTCCGCAACCTGTTCGGGTGCGGCCCCCTGCTCGATGACCAACAGCGCACAGAACTCGTCCCCGCCGACACGGGCAAACAGATCGCCGGCGCGGATGCGGGCACGCGCCTCGTCTGCGAAGCGCCGCAGTACCAGGTCTCCCGCCGAATGGCCGTGCAGATCGTTAACAGCCTTGAACCCATCCAGATCCATATAGGCGAGCAACAGCTTCGCGTGGCGACGATGCGCCAGTTTCGCAACGCGCTCGAGGCGGCTGCGAAAGGCGCCGCGATTGAGCGATTGCGTCAGATAATCGGTCGAGGCGCGCCAGCGCTCCCGATCGATGGAGTGCCGCAGGGTCGCCACCATCAGCACGATCATGATCGCGGTGAGGGTGCGCGTACCCATGTTCCACAAGGTGACTCCGGCGGAGAAGGTGCCCGGCACGCCAAACGCAACAATGCCGATACCGTTGATCAGCGAATTCGCCAGCACGCAGAGCAGGACCACGGCAATGCCGGCCGCTTCCCGCAGAGTCCACGCCGCGAGGCATTCGACGAAGACATACCCCATGCTGGGAGAGATTTGCGGCCCCGACATGATATCGAATGCGACCACGGTCGCGAAACTGATCGCAACCGCGCGCACGGCTTGTCTGCGCTCCAACGTCATCGTCCAGCGAAAGCTGCGCATCAACACCGCAACCAACGCAGACCGTTCTGGCGGTGCGTTCACTCCGACCCTCTTCCCATTGTCGCAGCCTCCTTGCAGCTGCTCGGGTTAACGTTACTGGAACCGATCCACCCGGATGCGACCCTTCCGGGGAAATACGTACGCGACATCTATGTCACATCCATTTACCATAGATAGACGGTATATCGGCCAGCGCCGCCAGTTAACCCAGCCATCGTACGAGCGCGCAGTTGGACACCCCCGCCCCAATGCGCGATCGCGCCCGCGTCGGGCCGCCACTGCACCGGGTAGACCGCCGGGGGGACGCGCAGTACGAAGCGGCGCATGAGCCTCGCCCTGTTTCAGATCGACCCGCGCGACGACGTCGCGACCACGCTTCGCGATGTCCGTGCGGGGGAATCCGCCTTGGGCGTTACGGTAGCCTCCGATGTGCCGAAAGGGCACAAGGTCGCCATCCGTGCGGTCGAATCCGGCGCGCCGGTGCACAAGTTCGGCTTCCCGATCGGCCATGCGAGACAGGCAATCGCGCCGGGTGAACATGTTCACACCCACAATGTCCGCACCGCGTTGGAAAGCAGCGGCAGCTACAGCTATCGCCCGGCCTTCGAAACGCCGGGTCCGCGTGCGGCGGCACCGACCTTCCTTGGCTATCGCCGTGCCGATGGCCGGGTGGGTACCCGGAACGAGATATGGATCCTGCCCACCGTCGGCTGCGTAGGGCGGACGGCGGAGAAGATCGCCGCGCGGGCTGCCGCACGTTTCGCCGGCCGGGTCGATGGCGTCCACGCCTTCGCCCATCCATTCGGCTGCTCGCAGCTCGGCGATGACCTCGAAGGCACGCGGGCGATCCTCGCCGCGCTTGCCAACCATCCGAATGCGGGCGGCGTGCTGCTTGTCGGGCTCGGCTGCGAATCGAACCAGATGGCGGGATTGCTGCCCGGCATCACCCAACCCAATCTCCGCACCATCGGCGCCCAGGCCGCCGGCGATGAGGTAGAGGAAGGCCTGGCGCTGGTGGAGGCGCTGGTGGCGCAGGCCGAACAGGCTGTGCGCGCGCCCGCCCCGATCGCCGACCTCGTGCTCGGCGTGAAATGTGGCGGATCGGATGGGTTTTCGGGGCTTACCGCCAACCCTCTGGTGGGCCGGATGAGCGACGCGGTCACCGCCGCGGGCGGCACGGCGATCCTCACGGAAATTCCCGAAATCTTCGGCGCCGAACAGTTGCTGATGGCACGCGCGGAGACGCTCGAGGTTTTCGATTCGATCGTCGCCATGGTCAACGGCTTCAAGGGCTATTTCACCCGGCATGGCGAACCGGTTTCGGAGAACCCTTCGCCGGGCAACATCGCCGGCGGGATCACCACGCTGGAGGAAAAGTCGCTCGGCGCGGTGCAGAAAGCGGGCCACGCGACGGTTACCGACGTGCTGCCCTATGGCGCGCGCGTCGGCCGGCGCGGGCTCACGCTGCTGGAAGCGCCGGGCAACGACGCGGTCTCGTCCACCGCACTTGCCGCGGCTGGCGCCACCGTCATCCTCTTTACCACGGGACGCGGCACGCCGCTGGGGTTTCCGGTGCCGACGGTGAAGATCGCTTCGAACAGCGATCTCGCCGCACGCAAGCCGGGCTGGATCGATTTCGATGCCGGGCAAGTGCTGGCATCCGGCATGGAAGCAGCTGCCGAGGCCTTGCTGGGGCGGATTGCGGAGATCGCCTCGGGCCTGGAAACGGCGGCGGAGCGCAATGGCGAGCGCGAGATCGCGATCTGGAAGCGCGGCGTTACGCTTTGAAGGCAAAAAGGTTCCCGGCGGTTGCGGCCAAAATGCGCATGGGTGCGACAGTCCGCAATTACCCTGGATTGATGGTTGAAGCTGAACGGGTTAGCGGTCACTGCGAGCAAGATCGGGGTGGGTGGACGTGGCTGAATTCTTCGTCTTTGTCTATGCAATGGCATCGGGTTTCGTGCTGATGACGATGCAGCGCAATCGACGTGAACAACGCCAGGATTCTCCGATGGTGACGATGGTCGGCTGGGGCCTTTTCTCGCTCTCCTCGACGCTGGCGCTGCTGATGGGCGCGGTCGCCCTTGCCTTCGCGCTTGGCGTCAATATGCCGCTGCCGAGCGATTTCAGCGCGCCGCTCTTCTAACATCGTGCCGCGCTACAGCCTCGACGGGATCGCGCCGCAGGTCGCGCCCGATGCCTGGATCGCTCCCAGCGCCGAACTTATCGCCGATGTCCGCGTCGGTGCAGCTGCCAGCATCTGGTTCGGCGCCGTGGTGCGGGCAGACAACACCCCGATAGCGATCGGCGCGCGCACCAACATTCAGGAAGGTGCGATGCTCCATTCCGATCCCGGCGCGCCGCTGACGATCGGCGAGGAGGTGACGGTCGGGCACCATGCCGTGCTGCACGGCTGCACGATCGGCGATCGCGTGCTGATCGGCATGGGAGCGATTGTGCTGAACCGCGCCGTCATCGGCCCGGATTGCCTGGTCGGCGCCGGCGCGCTGGTGACGGAAGGGAAAGAGTTTCCGGCCGGCCACCTGATCGTCGGAAGCCCGGCGCGTGCCGTCCGCCCGCTCGACGACGCGCAAAAGGCGATGCTCCGCGCCAGCGCCGCGCTCTACGCCGCCAAGGCAACGACCTATGCGCAGGGGCTGACGCGACTCGATTAAGCCGCGATTCGCATCGCGGGTAGCGCCGCAGGCCGCCGCGTGGCGGCGCATTCCGTAGCGTCCGTTCGCCGCGCCTAGACAGCGTTCGTCGTTACGGTATCACTTTGTCGCATGGCACTTCCCGCGCTGTTCGATCGTCTGCGGCTCCCGGTCATCGGCTCGCCGCTGTTCATCATCTCGGTTCCCGATCTGGTGATCGCGCAATGCACCGCCGGGATCGTCGGCTCCTTCCCGGCGCTCAACGCGCGGCCGCAGAGCCAGCTCGACGAATGGCTGCATCAGATCACGGAGGCGCTCGCGGCATGGGATCGCGACCATCCCGATCGCCCGGCGGCGCCATTCGCCGTCAACCAGATCGTCCACCGCTCCAACCCGCGGCTGGAAGAGGATCTGGCGACCTGCGCAAAATGGAAGGTGCCGATCGTCATCACCTCGCTGGGCGCCCGCCCCGAACTGAACGACGCGGTTCACAACTGGGGCGGCATCACGCTACACGACGTTATTGACGATCGCTTTGCTCACAAGGCAATAGAAAAAGGCGCCGACGGATTGATCCTGGTGGCAACGGGCGCAGGCGGCCATGCCGGGAAGCTGAGCCCCTTTGCGCTCGTCCAGGAAGTACGCGACTGGTTCGACGGGCCGATCGCACTTTCCGGATCGATCGCGACCGGCGGCGCGATCCTCGCGGCGCAGGCGATAGGCGCGGACCTGGCCTATATTGGCTCGCCCTTCATCGCCACGAACGAAGCCAACGCGGTGGCGGCCTACAAGCAGGCGATTGTCGACGGCAGGGCAGACGATATCGTCTATTCAAACCTCTTCACGGGTGTGCACGGCAACTATCTTCGCGCCTCGATTGTCGCCGCCGGACTTGATCCCGACAACCTTCCCGAAAGCGATCCCAGCGCGATGAACTTCGCCGGCGCGAAGGCATGGAAGGAAATCTGGGGATCGGGCCAGGGCATCGGCGCCGTCCATGCGATCGAACCCGCCGCCGTGCGGATCGAACGCCTCGCGAGCGAGTATGCCGCGGCCAAGACGCGACTGCTCGCCAGCGGTTAGAAAGCCCGGGCGAGCCGGTCCAGCATCCGGCGGGCCGGACTGGTCACCCCCACCGGGACATCGGCAGCCGTATCCAGGCGCGATACCCGGCGATACAGATCCTGGCTCGCCCGGATGATCAAAACGGCCTGTTCGGGCAGATCTTCGAGTAGCATCGGATCGGTTTCCGGCGCCTCCCCCATGCGCCGAGCCGGCGCGCGTGCATCTTCGACGCTCAATTCGCCAGCGTCGACGGCACGCTGCGTCAGCAGCCAAGCGATGATGTGCATGAGCCGCGTCGTTACTTTCAGCGACTCACATGAGAAGGCGACGCGGTTTAGCGCACAGAGCCTTTCGCGCTCTTCGCGCCCGAGATGGTCGAAATATCCCCTCGCCTCATCGGCAAGCACCATCGCCTCGACATACAGCGAGTCTACCAGCTTGCGGTGAATCTTGAGCGCCCCCTCAGCATGCATCGCTATGCCGTGCCACAGGTCGGAACGCCCGGAAAAGCCCAAATGTGCAGCAGCGCCGTCCCGCTCCGGGGCTCATGCGATGATATCGGGAATCAAATGATCCTCTAGCAGCGAAATCTCGTCGCGCAGCTTCAGCTTACGCTTCTTCAATCGCGCGATCTGCAGTTGATCGCCGTTGCCACCCTCGATCAAGGTCGCGATGTCCGCATCCAGATCGCGATGCTCTGCACGCACCGCTTCCAGACGCCGCCGGATATCGCTGTCGTCCATCCCTGCCCCCCAACGCTTGCCGGACGACACACTCGCCCGCGCAGCAACCCATCGCGGGTTTTCGCCAATCTGTCGATCAGGGAAGATTCTGCACGCGACAAAAGCGGAGAAACATGGTGTAGTTGGTGCCCCCTAGACGTACCAAGGAGGAACGCTTCCATGCACAATGCGCATATTTCGGCACTTAACGCCAAACATTCGCACCTGGACAAGCGAATCGCCGCGGAGTCGCAACGCCCCCTCCCCGACCAGATACTGTTAGCCCAATTGAAGAAAGCGAAACTGCGCGTCAAGGAAGAGATGCAGCGATAATCGATCCTTCCACAGCTTATTCACCAACGAACCGATCGCGCGGATTGCGGTTCGCGCGATCACCCGTGGCTCCCACACCGCCGGACCAATCCCCAGCACCCTTGATTATTCCACCAAATCGGAGGCGCTAGTGCGCCGGATATCCGCGCCCCGGTCAGCACATCATGGTGCAAGATGGCAGTAGCGCCGCCCCGCCTTCAACGCCGGGTGATGAGTGGCTTCACATAGGCTGGCGTCTGCGCACCGCCGCCAACCGGCTTCCGGGCCAGCTTGGGATCAATTTCATGGTCGAACGCAACACCCACTCGGCCCTCTGCGGCCCAAGCGATCTTGCCGGAAACCCAGCCGACGCCGCGGACTTCGATCTCCACGGGCGCGCGCAACCCGATCGGCTCCGGATATTCGGCCATCAGGCCCCCGGCCGATAGGTTGCGGACCCGCACCTGACCGACAGCTTCTCCATCCACACGAAGCTGCGCTGTCAACAACAGGCTATCGCGGGCACCGCTACGCTTGCCGGCAAAATCATCCGCCGAGAGCGCGCTAGCCGGAATGTACGATTGCTGATCCATTCGACACTCTCAAAGGCAGATTCCCACGCAACAATGCGTAGCCAGGAAATCCTTAACAAAAGGATTAACCCGAATCAGCCCTCGTACTTCTACGAAGCGGTAAACCCTGTCACTCCTCGCGGCTGATTTTTTCGTTCCGCTCGTGCCGTTCCTGGGCCTCTACCGTCATCGTCGCTGTTGGCCGCGCTTCCAACCGAGCGAGTGGAATCGGCTCGCCGGTGACTTCGCAATAGCCATATTCGCCTTCGTCAATCCGGCGCAGCGCTGCATCGATCTTCGCAATCAGCTTGCGCTGACGATCGCGGGTACGCAGTTCGATGGACCAATCGGTTTCGCTTGATGCACGGTCAGTAAGGTCGGCTTCCCGCAGCGAATCGGCCTGGAGCTGGTTCAGGGTTCCCGCTGCCTCCCGGTAGATCGCATCCTTCCAGCCATTCAGCTTGGCGCGGAAATATTCCTGCTGCCTGGGATTCATGAACTCTTCGTCATCACTCGGACGGTAGCTCGATCCGCCGTCATTCGCTGCAGGAGGAACGCCTTCACCCGGTTCGTCCGCACGACCCAAAACAGTTGCCATTCCCACTCTCCACACCAGTCGCCCGGTGGCCAGCCGCCGGAAGACCGCATTGCCCGCAGGCCCTATACTTTCGCATTCGGCGCTTCACAAGCGGATGCTTGCAAGCCACCAAAGCCAATCCCCTGTAGTCAGGGGGAAATTAGCGGAGCCTGAATCCAAGCCATAGGATATCCCGCAGCATTGGCAAACGAATAGAAGAACAGCTGCAGAAGCGCGAAGTAGCGTCCCGAAAAAATACATGCACCTGGCCCGTTGCCTTCGCATCGTTCCGCCCGCCTCGACGACGAGGAGTGATCCGCTCCGAGCCCTGGCGACCGGCAACCGCGTGGTTCCCGGAACGCGGTGTTGGGCGGCCCCGCCAGCAGGGTTGCGCAGCCGCGGAGCCCCCGCCATAGGCTGGTGCCATGCACGACATCCGCTTCCTTCGCGAACATCCCGAAACCTTCGACCAGGGCCTGGCCAAACGCGGGCTGGAGCCGCAGTCGGAGGCGCTGCTGGCGCTGGACGAGCGCCGCCGCGCGCTGGTGACCGAGCTGCAGGCCGGCCAGGCGCGCCGCAACGAAGCATCGAAGGCGATCGGCGCCGCCAAGGCCAAGAAGGACGAGGACGCCGCCGCCGCGCTGATGGCGGAGGTGACGATCCTCAAGGAACGGCTGCCGATGCTGGAGGCCGAGGAAAAGGCCGTGGGCGAGGAACTGGAAGGCCGGCTCGCGGCGCTGCCCAACCTGCCCTATCCGGACGTGGCGCAGGGCCTGGACGAGAATGACAATGTGTTCGTGCACGAGCGCGGCACCGTCCCCGGCTTTGCCTTCGCGGCCCGGGAGCATGACGCGATCGGCCCGGCGCTCGGCCTCGACTTCGAGACCGGCGCGGCGATGTCCGGCGCGCGTTTCACCTTTGTGCGCGGCGCCGCCGCCCGGCTGCACCGCGCGCTGGGCCAGTTCATGCTCGACACGCTGACCGGCAGCTATGGCTATGAGGAATGCGTACCGCCGCTGCTGGTGCGCGACGATGCGCTGTTCGGCACCGGCCAGCTGCCCAAGTTCGCCGAAGACCTGTTCCAGACCACCGACGGCCGCTGGCTGATCCCCACCGCCGAGGTGAGCCTCACCAACGCGGTGCGCGAGAAGATCCTGAGCGAGGAGGAACTGCCGCTCCGCCTGACCGCCCTCACCGCCTGCTTCCGCTCCGAAGCGGGTGCCGCGGGGCGCGACACGCGCGGCTTCATCCGCCAGCACCAGTTCGAGAAGGTCGAGATGGTGTCGATCACCACGCCCGACCAGTCCGAAGCCGAGCATGAGCGGATGACCGCCGCCGCCGAGGACGTGCTGACCAAGCTCGGCCTCGCCTTCCGCCGGATGAAGCTGTGCAGCGGCGACATGGGCTTTACCGCCGCCCGCACCTACGATCTCGAAGTGTGGCTGCCGGGCCAGGACCGCTATCGCGAGATCTCGTCCTGCTCCACCTGCGCCGACTTCCAGGCACGGCGGATGAATGCGCGCTACCGTCCCGAGGGCGAGAAGGGCACGCGCTTCGTTCACACGCTCAACGGCTCGGGCCTGGCGGTGGGTCGCACGCTCGTCGCGGTGCTGGAAAATTATCAGCAGGAGAATGGCGCGGTGGCGGTGCCGGCGGTGCTCCAGCCCTATCTGGGCGGCCTCACGCTGCTCGAACCGCGCGGCTGATGCGGATCCTCCTCACCAACGACGACGGCTATCACGCCCGCGGCCTAGCCGTGCTGGAGCGGATCGCGCGGACGCTGTCCGACGACATCACCGTCGTCGCGCCGGCGGAGGAGCAATCGGGCAAGGGCCGCTCGCTCACCCTCACCGAGCCGTTCCGCGTCCGCCGTCACGGCGAGGGTCGCTATGCGGTGAAAGGCACGCCGACCGATTGCGTGATGTTCGCGCTGGCCGAGGTGATGGCCGACGCCAAGCCCGACCTGATCCTCTCGGGGGTCAATCGCGGCGGCAATCTGGCCGAGGATGTCAGCTATTCGGGCACCGTGTCCGCGGCGATGGAGGGCGCGCTGGCGGGCATCCGCTCGGTCGCGCTCAGCCAGCGTTATGCCCGCAGCGGCATGGGGGACGCGGTGCCGTTCGACACCGCCGAGGCATGGGGCGAACGCGCGCTGCGGCCGCTGCTCGATCTCGACTGGGCGCCGCGAACGATAGTCAACATCAACTTCCCGCCGATCGAGGCCGATGCGGTGCGGGGGATCAAGGTGGTCGCGCAGGGCCTGCGCGACTATGGCCGGGTGGCGCTTGACAAGCGGCTCGATCCGCGCGGCTTTCCCTATTACTGGCTGGCGATGGGCCGACTGCCGCACCAGCCGCTGCCGGACACCGACCTGGAAGCGATCGAGGCCGGGTTCGTGACCGTAACGCCGCTTCACCTGGACCTCACGCACCGCGAATCGATGCAACGCCTCCGCTGCGCATATACTGGCTGAAGGATTTTCCCATGCCGATGATCGATCGCCTGCTGCCCATCGGGCTGCTGCTGGTTTCGAACCTGTTCATGACGTTCGCGTGGTACGGCCACCTGAAGTATAAATCGGCACCGCTGCTGCTGGTGATCGTCATCAGCTGGGGCATCGCGTTCGTCGAATACTGCTTCGCCGTCCCGGCCAACCGTTTGGGCAGCGCCGTCTATTCGGCCGCCCAGCTCAAGGGGATGCAAGAGGTGATCACCCTCACCGTCTTCGCAGGCTTCTCGGTGCTGTATCTGGGGCAGAAGATCACGACCAATCACCTGATCGGCTTCGCGCTGATCGCGGCGGGCGCGTTCTTCCTGTTTCGCGCGCCCGCCTGATCGGAATCAAAAGCAAACTTCCAGCAGGACGACGCTGGGATCACCATCGACCGGACGCGCGATGAAGCCCATTTCACGTTCCAGTTCGATCGCAAGATGGTTCTCGCGGCTCTCGATCGATTGCAGCCGCTTGACACCGCGTGCCCTGGCCTCGCCGGTCAGGTAGTGGAGCAGGCTCCAGCCGATGCCCTGGCCCTTGCGATCTGCGCGGATCGAGATCGCGACTTCCGCGGTTTCCAGCGCGTCGTCGCAGGCCAGCATCGCCGAGGCGACCAGTTCGCCCTGCGCCGTGAAGGCGAGATAGCTCTCTGTCTGCCGATGATCGACGGTGATCAGCGTCGCCGCCTGATGCGGCTGGAGGTGCGGGCTGGCCGTGAAGAAGCGGAAGCGACGATCCTCGTTCGAAACATGATCGAAAAACGCGGTCAGCAGCATTTCATCATCGGGACGCACGGTGCGCACGTCGATGACAAGCCCGGAACGGGTCGCCAACTGGACAGGCTCGGCAGTAGTTGCGGTCATGACGCTATCTCCCGGTGTTGCCAGCCTGCCCGTACCATGGCGGTGCGGTGCGGCCATCCGTAAACGCCCCATGGCTGGCAATTTCCGCAGAAAGCCCTATGTGCGCGACCAATCATGGCAACGCGACTCCCCGAAGCCCCCAAGGTGGGCATGGTGTCGCTCGGCTGTCCCAAGAATCTGGTCGACTCCGAGCGTATCCTGACAAAGCTCCGCTCGGACGGCTACGCGCTGTCACCGGACTATGCCGGCGCGGACGTCGTGCTGGTCAACACCTGCGGCTTTCTCGACAGCGCCAAGGAAGAATCGCTGGAGGCGATCGGCGAGGCGATTGCGGAGAACGGCCGCGTCATCGTCACCGGCTGCATGGGCAAGGAAGCCGAGGTCATCCGCGCCCGCTTCCCCAATGTGCTCGCGGTTACCGGCGCGCATCAGTACGAGGAGGTGGTCGGCGCGGTGCACGATGCGGCGCCGATGCCGCCCTCGCCCTTCGTCAACCTGGTGCCGGACAGCGGGCTCAAGCTCACCCCGCGCCACTATAGCTATCTGAAGATCTCGGAAGGCTGCAACCACCGCTGCAGCTTCTGCATCATCCCGTCGCTGCGCGGCGACCTGGTCAGCCGCCGCCCCGACGCGATCCTGCGCGAGGCGGAAAAGCTGGTCGCCGCCGGCACCAAGGAATTGCTGGTCATCAGCCAGGACACCTCGGCCTATGGCATCGACATCCGCAAGGAGCCGCGCGCCTGGAAGGGCCGGGAGGTGGTGCCGCACATGACCGATCTCGCCCGCGAGCTCGGCCAGATCGCCCCCTGGGTACGGCTGCACTATGTCTACCCCTACCCGCATGTGGATCAGGTGATCCCGCTGATGGCGGAGGGGCTGGTGCTCCCCTATCTCGACATCCCGTTCCAGCATGCGGCGCCCAATGTGCTGCGCGCGATGAAGCGCCCGGCAAACGAAGCCAAGGTGCTGGAGCGGCTGCGCGGCTGGCGCGAAATCGCGCCCGACATCGCGATCCGCTCGACCTTCGTCGTCGGCTTCCCCGGCGAGACCGAAGCGGATTTCCAATATCTGCTCGACTGGCTCGACGAAGCCCAGCTCGACCGCGTCGGCGCCTTCCGCTTCGAACCGGTCGAAGGTGCCTCGGCCAATGACCTCCCCGGCGCCGTGCCGGAAGAGGTCAAGGAAGAGCGCTATGCCCGGATCATGGAGAAGACGGCCGCGATCAGCGCCGCCAAGCTCCAGGCGAAGATCGGCCGCACGCTGGAAGTGATCATCGACGCCGTCGACGAAGACGGCGGCGCCACCGGCCGCAGCCAGGCCGACGCGCCGGAGATCGACGGCGAAGTGTTCCTGCGCGATGCCGGGCATCTGGCCCAGGGCGATATCGTGGCCGTCGAAATCGAGGATGCCGACGAGCACGACCTTTACGGCGTGCCGCTCGCCTGATCGCCGTTGGCAGGGTGCGAGGCGCGGGCTAAGCCTCAGGGATCATTTCCCGGAGGCCCGATGTTCCGTTCCGCTTTTGCCGCCACCCTGTTGATCGCCTCCCCCGCCGCCGCGCAACAGCTGACGGCGGAACAGGCCGCCAAGGTCGATACCATTGTCGCCGACGCGCTGAAGAGCAGCGGCGTGCCCTCCGCCTCGGTGGCGATCGTGCGGGACGGGAAGATCGTCTTCACCAAGGCCTATGGCGACCAAGGGCCCGGCATCCGGAACGGCCCCGACGCCAACGCCCGGTATCAGATCGCGTCGGTCTCCAAGCAGTTCACCGCCGCGGCGATCCTGCTGCTGGCGGACGAGGGTAAACTGAACCTCGACGACAAGGTCTCGAAATGGGTGCCCGACGTCACCGATGCCGACACGATTACCATCCGCCAGCTGCTGAGCCACACCGCCGGCCTGCAGGATTACTGGCCGCAGGATTACAGCTTCAAGGCGATGGAAACCCCGGTCACGCCGCAGCAGATCGTCGATCGCTGGGCGAAGAAGCCGCTCGATTTCGCCCCCGGCACCGCCTGGCAATATTCGAACACCGGCTATGTCGTCGCCGGCATGATCATCGAAAAGGCATCGGGCCAGAAGCTGCTCGACTATCTGGATGCTAGGATCTTCAAGCCTTTGGGCATGCACCCGGTCGATCAGGACAAGGCGATCGGCAAGGGCTTCCCGCAGGGCACGCACCGCTATGCGCTCGGCCCGGTGCGCCCTGCCAAGCCGGCGGCGGATGGCTGGCTCTGGGCGGCGGGCGAACTGGCGATGAGCGCCGCCGATCTCGCCAAATGGGACATTGCCCGCATCGATCGCACCGTGCTGCCGGCCAAGGATTGGGCGGTGCAGGAAACCGAAGTGAAGCTGAACGACGGCGCCCCAACCCATTACGGCCTCGGCGTCTCGATCGGCGAGCATGGCGGCAAGAAGGAAATCTCGCATGGCGGCGAAGCCGTCGGCTTCCTCTCGAGCAATGTCGTGATCCCGGAGGCCCGGTTCGCCGTGGTCTCGCTGGTCAGCGCCGATTTCGGCGGCGCGCACGAAGCGATCGCGGAGGGCATCACCGATCTGCTGCTGCCGGTCGAAAAGCCGGCCACCGCGTCGCTCGACCAGCAGCGCGATGCCCTCGCCCGCACGCTGTTCGATCAGCTCCGCACCGGCACCCCCGATCGCAGCCTGATGACCGAGGATGCGAACTATTTCTTCGATGCCACCGCGCTCGGCGATTACCGCGCCAGCCTGAGTCCCTTGGGTGAGCCGCTGGCGTTCGAGCCGATCGGCAAGGCGCGGCTGCGCGGCGGCTTCGTCAACCGCAACTATCGCATCCGCTACAAGGACCGCCAGCTTATCGCGATCACCTATGCTGAGCCCGGCGCCACCGGCAAGTTCGAGCAGTTCCTGGTGATGCCGCGATGAGCGACGAAGCCGAAAGCCGCGCCAAGGACCGCGCCGAAGCCGCCAAGGTACGTAAGCGCTGGGTCACGCTGGGCGAGGTGCTGGGTGTCGCCGCGGTGCTGATCTCCGGCCTGACGCTGTGGAACAACTGGAACGATCGGCGGGAAACCAAGGCCGAGAAGGCAGCGACCGAGCAGCGCGCCTCCGCCAAGGTGGCGAAGCTGGTGCTGGTGGCAGCCGATGGCGGCAAGCAGACGCTTGCACTCAAGCCCGCGGCGTCCGAACAATCGGTGCAGAGCCAGACGATCCTGTTTCCGACCTCGCTGGGCGTCTCGCCCGCCGCGACCACCGGCGAGCCGCGCATCGAAGGCGGCTGGTTCGAGCATGCGCTGATCAAGGCACGCGAGGCCGCCGGGCTGCCCGACAACAGCCGCGGCGACGAGCGGCTGCCGGTGGTGATCGTCACCCAGTACCTCGCCGACGGTGATCCACATGAGGACGTGGCGCTGTACGACGTCGGCTATACCATTTCGGGCAAGTTCCTCGGCGGGCACAGCGTCACCCTGCGCGGCATTTCGCTGGTGGCGAAGGTGAAGCGCGCCCATGCGCAAGCCGGGCTCGACGCGCGGTGGAAGACGTTGTTGCCGGCGGCGAAATGATCCGACGCCCCTGGCCAAAAAACCAGGGGGGTCCGGGCTAGGCGCGGGGCGCGTGGCGTCCTAGATCAGGCATATGACGGATCTCAACACGCTCGTTCAGCCCGATCGCGGCCAGGCCGCTCGCACCATTCACCTGATCGACGCCAAGGGCTATGATGCCTGGCTCGCCGCGCAGCCACCGCGCCACCGCGCGGCGGCCGCCGCGCAGAAGCTGGCCCCGGTCGGCTATGCGAGCGCGATCCTGCCCGGCGACTCGCCGGAGGACTGGTCGGTCGTGTCGGTGGTCGCCAATGTCGACAAGCTCTCGCCGTGGTGCCTCGCCAAGCTGGCAGAGACGCTGCCCGAGGGTAGCTACCGCGTGGAGGGCGTCGAACCGGGCAAAGCGATCTATGGATGGCTCGTCGCGCAGTACAAGTTCGATCGGTACAAAAAGGCCGATCCCAAGGCGCAGGGACCGCGCGTGCTGCTCACCGGCGATCCGGTGAAGATGGAGGAGGCCGTGCGCATGGCCGCCGTCACCTTCAAGCTCCGCGACCGGATCAACACCGGTGCGAACGACATGAGCCCGGCGCACCTCGAACAGGCGGGAGCGGAACTCGCCAAGGCCTATGGCGCGACGCTGACCGTGGTGAAAGGCGACGAGCTTGCACAAGGCTATGGCATGCTCCATGCCGTGGGCCAAGCTGCCGGCAAGGGCCGCGAACCTCGGCTGATCGAGCTGGAGTGGGGCAACCCCGAACATCCGCGCATCGCCATCATCGGCAAGGGCGTCTGCTTCGACAGCGGCGGCCTGGACATCAAGCCGGCATCGGGCATGCGCCTGATGAAGAAGGATATGGGGGGTGCCGCCCATGCGCTCGCCCTCGCGGAGCTGGTGATGCAACACAAGCTGCCGGTGCGGCTCCACATGCTCGTCCCCGCGGTCGAGAATTCGATCTCGGGCGAGGCCACACGGCCGGGCGACGTGATGATCTCGCGCAAGGGCATCACCGTCGAGAACAGCAACACAGATGCCGAAGGCCGGTTGATCTTGGGCGACGCGCTCACCAAGGCCGAAGAGAAAAACCCGGAACTGGTGTTCGACTTCGCAACGCTCACTGGCGCAGCGCGGGTGGCGCTGGGCGCCGATCTCCAGGCACTGTTCGCGAATGACGATACGCTGGCGGCGGAAATCCTGGCGGCCGGCGAGGACGAGTCGGATCCGATCTGGCGGATGCCACTCTACGATCCGTACAAGGATCTGCTGAAATCTGACGTCGCCGACATGGTAAACGCCGCTGAAGGGCCCTTCGGCGGCGCGATCACCGCGGCGCTGTTCCTGAAGGAATTCGCCCCGGCCAAGGCGCAATGGGCGCATTTCGATATCTTCTGCTGGAACAGCAGCGCCAAGCCGGGTCGGCCCAAGGGCGCCGAGGCCGTCAGCCTGCGCGCCACCTGGAAGGTGCTCAAGAACCGATACGGCGGATGAACTGCTCGGCCGCCGGCGGCACCTTGCCGTCGGCGAGCCATTGTTCGACCTCGGCCTTGTCCATCGGGTGACCGAACAGGTATCCCTGCCCTTCCGCGCAACCCAGCGCGCGCAAGGTTTCCGCCGCTTCGATGGTTTCTACCCCTTCTGCAACCACGGGGAGGTCGAGCGTCGCCGCCAGCCCGAGGATCGCGCGCACGATCCGCAGCGCCTCTGCGTCCTCGCTCAACGAGTCGACGAAGGACCGATCGATCTTGATCTTGTCGAACGGCAGCATCCGCAGATGCTGAATCGATGCATAGCCGGTCCCGAAATCGTCAAGGGCAAGCTGGACGCCCTGGTTCTTCAGCGATTCGATCGCTTGGTGCGCCTTGTCCGCATCGACGATCAGCGCGTTCTCCGTGATCTCGACCGTCAGCCGATGCGGCGGGAAGCCGGTGCGGGCGAGCACGGAGAGGATCTTGTGGCTGAGCCAGGTATCGCGCAGCTGGCCGGGCGAGATGTTGATGGCAATGCCGACAGCCGCCGGCCATTCGCGCGCATCCGCACAGGCGCGCAGGAGAAGATCGAGCATCAGCTTGTTGAGTAGCCCGCACTCCTCCGCGATTGGGATGAATTGGTCGGGGCCGATCTCGCCCTGCTCCCGCCGCCAGCGGGCGAGAAGTTCAAACCCGCGGACATTCCCCGTCCGCAGGTCCACGATCGGCTGATACCGCGGATAGAAATGCCCTTCTATCAGGGCGTCGCGCATCTCCGCCTCGATATTGGAGCGGCGGCGGATCTCCGCGTCCATTTGCGCAGCAAAGGCACAATAGCGGCCCCGACCGGCTTCCTTCGCCTGGTATAGCGCCACATCGGCCCGCCGCATCAGCGTGTCGGCCTCCCGCCCATCGTCCGGGTACAGGGCGATGCCCACGCTTGCCCCGATATGGTGCATCCGATCCTCGATCAGGAACGGACGCCCTACTTCCCGCACGATCGCATGGGCCACGCTGCGAACGCGATCCGGATCGCCCGCAGCGAACGGGATCGATATCGCGAATTCGTCGCCGCCTAGCCGGTAGCTGTGCCCGGCCACGCCGACGACCCAGCTCAGCCGCCCCGCCACCGCGCGCAGCAGCTGGTCACCAATCGGATGGCCGTGCACGTCATTGATCGACTTGAACCGATCTAGATCGACCAGCATCAGCCCGAAGGTTTCGTGCTCGGCGACGCGCAGATACTCGGTAAGCGCACGGCGATTCGGCAGGCCGGTGAGCGGATCGTGATAGGCCAGTTGATGTGCCCGCTGTTCGGCAAGGCGCGCCCGGCGCTGTTCCGCCAGCATGTCCGCCCGTGAGGCGATCACCTCTACAAAGCCGGCGTAGCCCGTTTCGAACATGCGCAGCACGACGCCGGAGACGATCAGCATGTCGATCCCCAACCCGGTGAGAAACCAGTCCCCCGACCCGAGCAGGCACAGGGTCACCGGCAGCGCCCCGCAGCAAAGCACAAGCCGCGCCGCCGCAGGAAAGGTCTGCAGACAATAGCAACAGGTGATCGCGCCGATGAAAATATACAGGGCGATGCAGGTGCGCCGCGCCAAGTCAGCCTCGGGGAACAACAGGAGCGCCCAGCCGCCAAATGCCAGGCTGAGGACTGCAGCGGCAACGATCGTGCCGATCAGGTACCGCCTGATCGCCCGCAACGACGGGATCACATCCCGCCGCCGCCGAATCCATAACAGGCTGCGGATCGCCGCCGCGATGCCAAGAACGAGCGGCGCCCCGATGGTCAATCGCGGGGATGCCGATCCGTGAGTCGCGAAGCCAAGGAACAGTGCATCGATGAACACCAGCACGTACATCAGCGGAACTTGCTGACCGAGCACGCGATACTGCTCCGTCAGAATGGCACGATCCAGCTTTGTTCGTCCGGTTCGGACAAGGCGCATCCGCGAAAGCATGACGCCTTGTAGCGCGATACTCCCCCCAACTGGTTAATTTCGGCTACGCAATATGTGCGGCCGCTTCGATGATCGGCACGAACTTCGCCGCCGTCAGGCTGGCGCCCCCCACCAGCGCGCCGTCCACATCCTCCAGGGCCAGGATCGATGCTGCGTTCGAACCCGTTACCGAACCGCCATAGAGGATGCGCATGTCGTTGGCGGCCGCTCCGATCATCCCGCGCAGCTTGGCGCGCAGGATGGCGTGCATGGACGCGATTTCCTCGAGCGTCGGGGTCTTGCCCGTGCCGATCGCCCAGCGTGGTTCATAGGCGATGGTCAACCAGTCCGGCGCAGCCCCATCCGGCAGCGACTTTTCGATCTGTGACTGGACGATACGTTCGGCCCTGCCAGCATCGTGCTCGGCCTCGGTTTCGCCGCAACAAAGGATCACGCCAAGGCCATGACGGCGCGCGGCCGCGGCCTTGGCCCATGCGTCGTGGCTCGTCTCGTGCTGGTCCGCCCTGCGCTCGGAATGGCCGACGATTACGACTTTCGCTCCCGCTTCAAGGAGCATTGGCGCCGATACGCAGCCGGTATGGGCACCCAGATCGTTCTCGTGCACGTCCTGCGCGCCGATCGGAAGGTTGTCGGCTACCTCGGCCGCGAGTGCAATCAGGGTGGCAGGTACGCAGAGCAACACATCAACCTGCGGATGGGCGGCCGCGGCCGCCGCAATCGCTTCGATCTCCGCCATATGGGCACGCAGACCGTGCATCTTCCAATTCCCGGCAACCAGCTTCCGACGCATCTTCCACTCCCCTATCGTTTCCAACAGCCGATACCGGACCGGTCGTCCAGCACAAGCACCAAAGGCACGCATTGGCGGCAACGGCCAGATGCCACGCGATGACGGCCATTGCCGTCCCACAGGATGGACCCTAAAGCGTGGCAAAAATCCTCGAACGAACGGCTTTTCATGCTCAACGCCTTCCGCAAGTTCACCAAGTCGCGCTACGGCGTGGTGGTCGCGTTCATCTTCCTTGGTCTGCTCGCCTTCGCCTTTACGGCGGGGGACCTGAGCGGGTTGCGCAACTCCGTCACCGGGGCGAGCAGCAAGACGCTGGCAAAGGTTGGCGATACCGAAGTGACCGAAGCGGACGTACGGGAACGGATCGAGCGGCTGATCCGGAGCGCGCAGGCGCAAGGCCAGGCGGTAACGATGGCGCAGGTCCTGGAACAAGGCGGATTCGAGGCGGCAGTAGGCGATGCCATCACGTCCGCTGCGATCCGCGAATTCGCGCATGACAGCGGCATGTTCGTCGGCAAGCGCGTGATCGATTCAACGATCGCGAACAATCCGCAATTCGCCGGGATGGACGGCAAGTTCAGCCAGCAGACGTTCGAAGGCCTGCTCGCGCAGAATCAGATCACGCCGGCACAGTTTCGCGAAGCGATGACCAGCCAGCGCTACGCAGCCTGGCTGATCGGTCCGGTAACGATGCGTGGTGCAGCGCCGAGCGGCGTGGTGCTGCCCTATGCCTCGATGCTGCTTGAACGCCGCACCGGCACGATCGGCTTCGTCCAGTCGCTGGCGATGGATCCTGGCGCCGATCCCGACCAGAAGACCCTGGCAGACTATTATGGCCGCAACCGCACCCGCTATCTGGTGCCGGAACGGCGCGTGATACGCTATGCGCTCGCCAAGCCCGAGACGTTGCAGACGCAGGCAACGCCCAACGATGCAGAAATCGCCGACGCGTTCAAGAAGAACGCCAGCCGTTATGCGGCAGTGGAGAAGCGCACGATCGATCTCGTCGCAGCCATCGATCAGGGCACGGCGCGCAAGGTGGCCGAAGCGGCAAAGGCCGGAGACCTTGCCGCCGCCGCCAAGGCTGCAGGCCTGGAAATGCGCAAGCTGGATGCAGCCGACAAGTCGACTGCTGCAAAGCAGGTCTCCGCGGCCTTTGCCGACGCCGCCTTTGCGGCCCCGGCAAACGCCGTGCAGGGCCCGGCCCGGCTCGGCGCCAGTTGGTATGTCTATCGCGTGGCCAAGGTGGAGAACATCGCGGCGCGCACCCTGGATCAGGTGCGCGGCGAACTGACGGAGGAAGTGCGCAAGCGCAAGCTTGCCGCGCTCCTCGGCACGCTGCGCCAGTCGATCGAAGACGGCGTCGGCGACGGCAAGACCTTTGAAGAAGCCGTGCGCGACGCCAAACTGACGGCAGTCAGCACGCCGGCGCTTACCGCAGCGGGAACCGATGCCGACAAGCCGGACGTGCCCGCCGACCCGAATCTGGCGGCAATCACCAAGGCCGGGTTCGGCTTCGAACAGGCCGGCGACGAGCCGCAAGTGGTGCCGATAGGCCAGGATGGCGGATTCGCGCTGGTGTCGCTGGAGCGCATCGTTCCCGCAGCACCGCGCCCGCTGGCGCAGATCGCAGGCAAGGTGAAGGCCGATTACCTGCTCGATCAGGCGCTGGCCAAGGCACGCGCCGCAGCTACGGCGATGCTGCCGAAGCTGCAGAAGGGCATTCCGATGGCGCAGGCACTGGCCGAAGCCGGGGTAACCAAGGGCGCCCCGCCCAAGCCTTTCGACCTCAAGCGCGGCGAACTGCGCGACAAGGAAAAGTTCCTGCAGATGGCGTTCGACATGCCGGTCAAGACGGCCCGTCTGGTCGAAGCGCCGAACCGCGGCGGCTATTATGTCGTCTATGTCGACACGGTTCAGCCGGGCAACGCCGCTGGCGATGCCGCCGCGATCCAGCCGCTGCAGAACGCGCTGAACCAGCTCGGCGCCGCCGAATATGAGCGCCAGTTCTCGGCCGCGCTTGCCCAGGCGGTAAAGATCCGTCGTAACGAAAAGGCGATCGCGCGCTTGCGCGCTGATCTCCAGCGTCAGGGTGCCGGCGGCCAGTGATTCAGGGGATCGAAGCCGCACGCACCGCCCTCGCCGCCGGGCGCCCTGCCCTGGTCTGGCGGCAGCAGCTTGCCGATACCGAGACACCGGTCGCCGCTGCGCTGAAGCTGATCGAGCCGGGCCGCGGCGATTTCCTGCTCGAATCCGTCGAAGGCGGATCGGTGCGCGGCCGGCACAGCCTGATCGGTCTCGCACCCGATCTGGTGTTCCGTTCGACAGGTACGGATGCCGAGATCAACCGCCAGTGGCTCACCGATCGCCTCGCGTTCGAAACCGCAGGCGATGCCCCGCTGGCCGCGCTGCGCGCGCTGGTCGCCGATTGCCGGATGGACGTGCCGGATGCGCTGCCGCGCGCGCTTGCCTGTCTGGTCGGCTATTTCAGCTACGAGACGATCGGCCTGGTTGAAGCGCTACCGCGTCCTGCACAAAGCCCCATCGACGTGCCGGACATGATCTTCGTTCGGCCCACCGTATTGCTGGTATTCGATCGACTTGCGGATTCGCTGTTCATTGTTGCACCGGTTTGGCCGGGCGCTGACCCGGAAGCCGCGGCCGAGCGGATCGACGCCGTCGCGGCCCGGCTGGCGACTGCGGCCTTGCCTGCGCCCGTGCGTGCCGACCCGATCGCGATCAAGCCGACGCCGGTTCTGCCGGCTGGCCGCTATGGCGAGATGGTGACCGCGGCCAAGGAATACATCGCGGCGGGCGACATCTTTCAGGTGGTCCTGGCGCAGCGCTTTACGACACCGTTCAGCCTGCCGCCATTCGAACTGTATCGCGCGCTGCGGCGGATCAATCCCTCGCCGTTCCTCTATCATCTCGATCTTCCCGGCTTTAGCCTGACGGGATCGAGCCCGGAAATCCTGGTACGCGCTCGCGACGGCGAGATCACCATCCGGCCGATCGCCGGCACGCGGCCACGCGGCCACACAGCCGCCGAGGACGAAGCCAATCGCACGGCCCTGCTCGCCGATCCCAAGGAGCGGGCGGAGCATCTGATGCTGCTCGATCTGGGGCGCAACGATGTCGGCCGCGCCGCAGCCCCCGGCAGCGTCCGCGTGACGGACAGCTATACCGTCGAATTCTACAGCCACGTCATGCACATCGTGTCGAACGTGGTCGGCCGGTTGCGTGACGATGCAGACGCAATCGATGCGCTGTTCGCCGGTTTTCCGGCGGGCACGGTGAGCGGGGCGCCGAAGGTGCGCGCCTGCCAGATCATCGCTGAGCTGGAAGCAGAGACCCGCGGCCCCTATGCTGGCGGCGTCGGCTATTTCTCGCCGGACGGATCGATGGATTCGTGCATCGTCTTGCGTACCGCGCTGGTGAAGGACGGCGTGATGCACGTACAGGCGGGCGCCGGCATCGTCGCAGATTCCGACCCGGCCTATGAGCAGCGTGAATGCGAAGCCAAGTCCGGCGCACTGTTCGCCGCCGCGCGCGAAGCGATCGCGCGGGCCAGCGACGCGGGCTTCGGCCAATAGGCCGGCCCGCCGATCGGCCAATCAGGGAACGCGGGCAGCCTTGGTCTCGCGGTCCAGCTTGTCCTGATACCATTGCTGGAGCATCTGCCGGGTGCAGCCGGTCTGGCCGCCGGTGCCGACCGGAGAGCAGCTGTTTGGTATTCCCCGATCGTTTACTTCCTCCACCACTTCCATCCGGCGGGTCCAGCTGGTCGAGGGGGCGTCCTGCTTCGGCTGGTCGCGAAAGCGCTTGGGAATACGATAGGGCGATTCGCCGGCGTTCGAACAGACGACGATCTCGTCCGGGTCGGCCGGCTTGGGGCAGCTTTCCTGGCCGTAGAGCAGGATGCTGCGCACCCGCTTCGGCGGGCCATCGGCGGCAGCCTGGTCCTGCGTCTGGGCGAGCGCCGGTGTGGCGAGCAGGGCAGTGGCAATCATCAAGCGGGTAAGCATCGGATACTCCTGAGCGTGGGCAACGTCCCTGCCGGCACAGCGTTGCCGGGCCAGTGTGGCCGCGGCAAGGCCGGATTGTGCAACCGCGCCAGAGCGCCTAGGTCTGGGCGCATGATCCTCGTCATCGACAATTACGACAGCTTCACCTGGAACCTCGTCCACTATCTGATGGATCTCGGCGTCGAGGTGCAGGTGGTGCGCAACGATGCGCTCACCGCAAGCGAAGCGATCGCCAGCAATGCGCAAGGTTTCCTGATTTCACCGGGCCCCTGCACGCCGAACGAAGCCGGGATCAGCCTGGATCTCGTTGCCGCGTGCGCCGATCTTGGCAAGCCGCTGCTTGGTGTATGCCTTGGACACCAATCGATCGGCCAACATTTTGGCGGCCGCGTGGTGCGCGGCGGGCTGATGCACGGGAAGACCTCACCGGTCCGCCACGATGGGACCGGCCTCTTCATCGGCCTGCCCTCGCCCTTCACCGCCACTCGTTATCACTCGCTGATCGTGACCGACATTCCCGAAAGCCTGGTGGTGAACGCAACCGCCGAAGACGGATCGGTAATGGGCTTCCGCCACGCGCAGCTGCCCATCCATAGCGTCCAATTCCACCCCGAAAGCATCGCGACCGAGCACGGCCTTGCGATGCTGGCCAATTTCCTTCGCCTTGCCGGCATTGCGGAAACGCTCGCGGCTTAACCTTTTTCAGCCTCCGTTCATCGCAGCCATGCTATGGTTGAAAGCATGAAGAGGATCCTTGCCACCCTGCTCGCCGGTGCCGCACTGCTCACGGCACCCGTCGCCGACGCCCAGCGCAAGCGCGACACCCCGGAAATCAAGCTCGCCAAGCTGCTCGAAGGACGAGTCGCCGGCAAGCCGGTCAACTGCATCAGCCTGAGCATGACGGGCTCCAGCCAGATCATCGAGGGCAAGGCGATCGTCTATCGCAGCGGGAACACCCTGTACGTCAACGAGCCGCGCGGTGGTGCCGACCAGCTCGATGACAATTCGATCCTGGTCACCAACACGTTCGGCTCCCAGCTTTGCAGCATCGATATGGTCCGGCTGATCGATCGCGCTTCCTTCTTCCCCCGCGGCTTTCTGACGCTGGGGGAATTCGTGCCCTACACCAAGCCCAAAAAGGCAAACTGACAGCACGCCAGCAGGATTTGGCTCGACAGGCTGGCCACGCCCCGGAATAGAGACGGAGTGACCAGCCTGACCTTGCTCCCGGATCCTTCCTCTCCCCTCGCCCGCGAAAGCGCCGCGCAAGCCTTTGCCGATATTCTCGACGGCACGGTAGCGGATGCGGAAATCGAGGCGTTCCTGATCGCCCTGTCGATCCGCGGCGAAACCAGCATCGAAATCGCTGAAGCCGCCCGCGCGCTGCGCACCCGGCTCATTCCCGTGCACGCGCCTGCCGGAGCGATCGATGTGTGCGGCACGGGCGGCGACGGCCACCATACGCTTAACGTCTCCACCGCCGTCAGCCTGGTCGTTGCCGCAGCCGGTGTGCCGGTTGCCAAGCACGGCAATCGCGCTGCCTCGTCCAAGGCCGGTGCGGCGGACACCCTGGAGGCGCTGGGGCTGAACCTTGATCGCGCCGCAGCGCGGGCGGAAGAGAGCCTGCACGAAATCGGCATCGCCTTCCTCTTCGCCCAGCATCACCATCCTTCGCTAGCGCGCCTCGCGCCTATCCGGCGGCGGATCGCACGGCGGACCATCTTCAATCTGATGGGGCCGCTCGCCAACCCGGCGCATGTCCGCCACCAGCTGATCGGCATCGCGCGGCCGGATTACGCGCCGGTCTATGCCGAGGCGCTGGCACAGCTCGGCGTCGAGGCGGCAGCCGTGGTGTCCGGCGAAGACGCGCTCGACGAGCTCTCGACCGAAGTCGCCAGCATCGTGGTGAATGTCGGCCGCGCAGCGCTGCCGACGCGCATAACGCCGGAGGATGCCGGCCTCCCCCGCCATCCGCTGGTAGCGATCCGTGGCGGCGATCCCGCCTATAACGCCCTCGCGCTCCGCCGCCTGTTGCAAGGCGAGCATGGCCCCTATCGCGATGCGGTGCTGCTCAACGCAGCCGCGGCACTGATGGTCGCTGGGCGAGCCGATAACCTGCGCGAAGGGGTGGAGGAAGCCGCCGAAATGCTCGACAACGGGCTTGCCAACACCCTGCTCGACTGCTGGATCGCCTTCGCATGAGTACCATCCTCGATAAGATCCTCGAAACCAAGCGCCACGAGGTCACCGCCCGCAAGGCGGCGGCTCGCCCTTGGCCCACGCCCAGTGCCCCCCGGGGCTTCAAGGCGGCACTGGATGCTCGCGCCGCTGCGGGCAGCTACGGTCTGATCGCCGAGATCAAAAAAGCGAGCCCCTCCAAGGGGCTGATCCGCGCCGATTTCGATCCGCCCGCCCACGCCCGCGCCTATGCCGCCGGCGGCGCCGCGTGCCTATCGGTGCTGACCGATCATGACTATTTCCAGGGGCATGAGGACTATCTGGTAGCGGCCCGCGCCGCCTGTAATCTTCCCGTGATCCGCAAGGATTTCATGATCGATCCCTGGCAGGTCGCGGAATCGCGGGCGATGGGCGCGGATGCGATCCTGATCATCGTCGCCGCACTCGACGATGGCCAGATGGCCGAGATTGAAGCCGCCGCGATCGAACTGGGCATGGACGCGCTCGTCGAGGTCCATGATGCGGCGGAACTGGATCGCGCACTCAAGCTCCGGTCGCGCCTGATCGGTGTAAACAATCGTAATCTCAAGACCTTTGAGGTCGATGTCCAGAAGACCTATGAACTGGTCCGCCATGCCCCGAAGGACTGTACCTTTGTCGCGGAGTCGGGCCTGAACAACCGTGCCGACCTCGACGCGATGGCCGAACACGACATTCGCTGCTTTCTGGTTGGGGAATCGCTAATGCGGCAAACCAATATCGAAGCCGCGACCCGCGCGCTGGTGGGATGAGCGAACTCACCCACCTGGACGATAGCGGCGCGGCGCATATGGTCGATGTCGCTGGCAAGGCCATCACCGCGCGCGAGGCGGTGGCTCGCGGGCGGATCGCCATGTCCCGGGAAGCGGCGGCGGCAATCCGGGAAGGCAGCGTGAAGAAGGGCGATGTGCTCGCCACCGCACGCATCGCCGGCATCATGGCGGCGAAGAGGACGGCGGAACTGATTCCATTATGCCACCCGCTGCCGCTCACGCGGGTAACGATCGACCTCGATCTGGACGCGTGCGGCGTCACCGCCACCGCCACTGCCGCCACCGAAGGCAAGACTGGCGTGGAAATGGAAGCGCTCACTGCCGTCTCGGTCGCGCTGCTCACGCTCTACGACATGGCCAAGGCCCTGGATAAAGGCATGATTCTCGGCGATATCCGCCTACTCGCCAAGACCGGCGGCAAATCAGGCGACTGGCGCGCCACGCCCTAAGCCGCAGCTCATTCTTCCATCGGCAAAGGCGATGGAACTGCGCCGTTCCGCTGCACGCAAACTGATCAACACCTATAGACGAAGACGTTGGACAAGAACCGCAAATAGTTTGCCTACCGGCCTCCCAAAGCATCCTGCTTTGCCAGTTTCGCGGCGTCGGCCCATCTGCCAATCCATGGCATCGCTTCTCGATCCCCAATCGCGCGGTCGCGTGATCCTCGTCGGCGCGGGTCCTGGCGACCCCGGCCTCCTTACCGTTCGCGCCGTCGAAGCGCTGAAGGCGTGCGACGTGCTTGTCCATGACGGGCTGGTCGATGATCGCGTGCTGGATCTCGCGCCCCAGGCCCACCGCATCTCTGTCGCCAAGCGCCGCTCGAAGCACACGCTACCACAGGAATCGATCAACGCGCTCATCGTCGCGCATGTCAAGACCGGCGCGGTCGTAGTGCGACTGAAGGGCGGCGATCCTTTTATCTTCGGACGTGGTGGCGAGGAAGTCGAAGCCGTGCGCGAAGCCGGATTGCCCGTGGAGGTGATCCCCGGCGTCTCCGCCGCATTGGGCGCCGCTGCGGAAGCAATGCTGCCACTCACGCATCGCGACTGGTCCAGCGCGGTCAGCTTCGTCGCCGGGCAATGCAAAGGCCTTACGGACCAGAACTGGTCGGGACTCGCTGGCAAGGGCCGCACGCTGGTGATCTACATGGGCGTCGCCACCGCCACCGCGATCGCCGACAAGCTGATGGCGGACGGGGTTGCTCCCGACATGCCGGTGGCGGTGCTCGAACGTGCGACGTTGGAGGGCCATCGCGCATTGCGGACGCTGCTCGCCGATCTCGGGCCGATGGTGGAGCGCGAACAGGTGCAAAGCCCGGCGATCATCGTCGTCGGGGAGGTGACGATGCTCGCTGATGCCGAAGACAAGCTTGCCCGTTGGGCACGCACGGCCGAAATTCTGAAGGAAGAACAGGTATGAAACTCCTGACTGGAAACGATCTTTCTAGCGGAGACGTAGTCTGGTGGACCGGCCAGAGCTGGTCGCGCCATATCGGTGAAGCGGTGGATGTGGGCGACAGGGGCGATATCCTAGCCGCGACCGAAGAGGCCGCGCGTCGGGTCAATGTGCCCTATGTCATCGATGCTCAGATAACACCCGAAGGCCCGCGTCCAGCGCACATCAAGGATCGAATCCGCGCGCTCGGTCCAACCGTGCGCCCGGACCTGCCCCTCAAACCCGCAGACCCTGCCGCAGGGAGTTGGGTGATATGAGCGCGCACTACCGTACCCTCTTCTTGCCCGTGCGCATCCACTAAGGCCGCCCATGTACAAATATGATGAATATGACGCCTCCATCGTCGCCGCGCGCGTCGAGGAGTTTCGCGACCAGGTGCAGCGCCGCCTTGCCGGACACCTGACCGAGGATCAGTTCAAGCCGCTGCGGCTGATGAACGGGCTCTATCTGCAACTCCACGCATACATGCTGCGTGTCGCGGTGCCCTATGGCACGCTGAACGGGCAGCAGATGCATATGCTGGCACACATCGCCCGCAAATATGACCGCGGCTATGGCCATTTCACCACCCGCCAGAACCTCCAGTACAACTGGATCAAGTTGGAAGACGCACCCGACATCCTCGCCGAGCTGGCAACGGTGGAGATGCACGCCATCCAGACCAGCGGCAACTGCATCCGCAACATCAGTTCGGACCAGTTCGCCGGCGCCGCGGCCGATGAGATCACCGATCCACGCCCCTGGGCCGAGCTGCTCCGCCAGTGGAGCACCTTCCATCCCGAATTCAGCTATTTGCCGCGCAAGTTTAAAATTGCGGTGATAGCAAGCGATACCGATCGCGCGGCGATGCGGCTGCACGATATCGGCATCCAGATCGTCTGCAACGATGCCGGTGCGCTCGGCGCGCGCATCTATGCGGGCGGCGGTATGGGACGTACGCCGATGATCGCGCATCTGATCAAGGACTTCGTGCCCTTCGCCGATTTCGTAAGCTATCTGGAGGCGTGCCTGCGGGTCTACAATCGCCACGGCCGGCGGGACAATATCTACAAGGCGCGGATCAAGATCCTCATCCATGCGCTCGGCGCCGAGGAATATGCGCGCCAGGTGGAGGAGGAATTCCATGCCGTGAAGGCGCTGGGCATCGATCCGCCCCAAGCCGAGTTCGACCGTATCGCCGCGCATTTCGCACCGCCGCCGTTCGAAGCCGGTGCGCCTGACACCGTGGACCGCAGCGATCCCGATTTCGCGGTCTGGCTCGACCAGAACGTCCATGCCCACAAGGCGCCGGGCTATGCGGTCGTGACCATCAGCCTCAAGCCGATCGGCGGCATCCCGGGCGATGCCTCGGCCGACCAGATCGACGTGATGGCCGACCTTGCCGCGCGCTACAGCTTCGACGAGCTGCGGGTGACCCATGCCCAGAACATCGTGCTGCCGCATGTCCGCAAGGTTGACCTGTATGCGGTGTGGAGCGCGCTGCGCGAGGCCGGGCTCGCCGAGGCCAATCTCGACCTGATCAGCGACATCATCGCCTGCCCCGGCCTGGACTATTGCAGCCTCGCCAACGCCCGCTCGATCCCGCTCGCGCAGAAGATCAGCGCACGCTTCGCCGATCCGGCGCGCCAGCGCGACCTGGGCGAACTCAAGCTCAAGATCTCGGGCTGCATCAACGCCTGCGGCCACCACCATGCCGGCCATATCGGCATCCTGGGCGTCGACCGGAAAGGCACCGAGAACTACCAGCTGCTGCTCGGCGGATCGGGTGCGGAGGATGTCAGCCTGGCCGACATCACCGGCCCCGGCTTCAGCGAGGACGGCGTGGTCGATGCGATCGAGCGCGCCACCGACGTCTATGTCCGCGAACGCACGCCCGGCGAGCGCTTCGTCGACACCTATCGCCGCATCGGCATGGCACCGTTCAAGGAGGCCATTTATGGTTGAGTTCCTGCGCTACCGCGACGACGAGGCGCATGACGAGCCCGCCGTCACGCTCGACAGCTTTTTCGGCCAGTCGAACGCCACGGCGGTTCGGATCGAAAGCGGCGAGGATGTCCGCGCGCTCCTGCCCCATCTCGATCGCATCGCACTGATCGAGGTGAGCTTCCCCAGCTTCCGCGACGGCCGCGGCTACTCCACCGGCCGCATCCTGCGCGAGGCGGGATATCAGGGCGAACTGCGCGCCCAGGGCGACGTGCTGGTCGACCAGATCCCGCTGATGCGCCGCTGCGGCTTCGACAGCTTCGCCCCCAACGCGCCGGTCGACGCGGACACGCTCGCCGCCGCGCTCGACCGCTACGACTTCCGCTATCAGGCGGCAGCCGATCCGATTGCCCCGGTTTGGAAACGCCGACATGGCTGACCCCGCACGACAGATCGACCGTATCGATACGGCACCACGCTTCACCGAAGCAGACGCAGTACGACTGAACACCCGTTTCCTCGGCGCATCGACGCTGGAGATGCTGCAAGGCGTGCTGGGCGACGGCCTGGCCGGGGAGGCGGTTATCGTCTCCTCCTTCGGGGCGGAATCGGCGGCGCTGCTGCACCTTGTCGCCAGCGTCGACGCCGGCGTGCCGGTGCTGTTCCTGGATACCGGCAAGCATTTTCCCGAAACGCTCGCCTATCGTGACCTGCTCGTCGAGCGGCTCGGGCTGAACCTGCGCAACCTGCAGCCCGATCCCGAGCGGCTCGCGAAGGTCGACGCCACCGAGCTGCGCTGGTCCTATGATCCCGATGGCTGCTGCGAGATCCGCAAGGTCCAGCCGCTCGCGGCCGGGCTGGCCGGCGTCGCCGCGACGATCACCGGCCGCAAGGCGTTCCAGGCGAGCACCCGCGCCGCCCTGCCCCGCTTCGAGCTGGACGGCGACCGGTTGAAGGTCAATCCACTGGCGGATTGGACCAAGGCCGATCTCGACGCCTATTTCGCTGCGCACGACCTGCCGGTGCATCCGCTGGTGGCGCAGGGCTATCTCTCGATCGGTTGCGCGCCCTGCACCAGCGTGGTCAAGCCCGGCGAAGACCCGCGCGCCGGCCGCTGGCGCGGCTGGGACAAGACCGAATGCGGCATCCACACGCCCACCGGCGACGAAGACCCGAACCAGCCGGCCTTCTGAGGCCACCGGCGCTCCGCCGACGCGGCAGCCCCCCACCCCCCTCACCAATCGATACAGGCTCAGGCGAGCGCTGCCTGCTCGGCCGTCCAGGCCGGGAAGGGATCGACGAGTCGCGTCCAGGCGCGGGGATCGAAATGATCGGCGGCGATCAGGCAGGCATCCAGCGCCTGCGTGATCGCCGCCTGGTCCATGTCGATGCCGATGAACACCAGCTCCTGGCGGCGATCGCCCCAATCGCCATCCCAATGCGCCACCACGAATTCCTCGAACCGGCCATCATCCGGCCAGTGATGCTTGGGGACGGAGGCCCACCAGCGGCCCAGCCGCGCCGTCATCGTCTGCCGCCCGGCCACGGCGAGTTCGCCCACCCAATCGGGCCGCGTCGCCAGCCAGAAATGGCCCTTGGCACGGACCACCCGAGCGAGGCCGCCTTCGGTGAGGAAACGATAGAAGCGCGCGGGATCGAACGGTCGCCGCGCCCGATAGACGAAGCTTTCGATGCCATATTCCTCGCTTTCCGGGCGATGGCTGGCATAGCCGTACAGTTCCTTCGCCCAGAGCGGATTGCGCGCCGCCGCTTCCTCGTCGAACCGGCCGGTGCCCAGCACCATATCCAGCCCCACGCGCGCCCGATCCGCCGTGACGATGCGGGCATCGGCGTTGAGCGATGCGACGAGCTGCCGCACCCGCGCGAGCTGCACCGGGGAGACATCGCTCGCCTTGTTGACGATCACCACATCAGCGAATTCGATCTGCTCGACCAGCAGGCCCACCAGGCTGCGCGTATCCTCCTCCCCCAGCGATTCCCCGCGATCGGCCAGGAAATCCTCGCTGTCGAAATCGGCGAGCAGGTTCAGCGCATCGACCACCGTGACCATCGTATCCAGCCGCGCGACATCGCCCAGGCTCTTTCCGGCTTCGTCGCGGAAGCTGAAGGTGGCGGCGACCGGCAAGGGTTCCGAAATGCCGGTGCTTTCGATCACCAGATAATCGAACCGCCCCGCCTCGGCGAGCGTGCGGACCTCCTGCAACAGATCGTCGCGCAGCGTGCAGCAGATGCAGCCATTGGTCATTTCCACCAGCGCCTCTTCGCTGCGCGACAGCGCCGCTTCGCCGCCGCGCACCAGATCGGCATCGATATTCACTTCCGACATGTCGTTGACGATCACCGCCACCCGCTTGCCTTCGCGATTGGCAAGGATGTGGTTGAGCAGCGTCGTCTTGCCCGCGCCCAGGAAGCCGGAAAGAACCGTCACCGGCAGGCGGGAATCGGAAGCGGGGGATTGGGACGTCGAAGGCATCGGGTACGCGCTCCAGATGAGAATGATATGTTATATCGTTTAGCTTGTGCCGTCCATCCGGTCCAGCCCCGCCCCACCATCCCGCCGATCGCGGTACCGCCCTTCCCAAAGCGTTCGCCGCGGCCCAGACTTGGCCGATGCACCTCCCCCTCGCCACCCGCGCCGCGGCGGCGCTCGGCACCACCGTTCTGGGCTGCGCGCCGCTGGCCGGCGGCGACCTTTCCGCCGTGCACCGCCTGCACCTTTCCGATGGCGGCAGCGCGATCGCCAAACAGGGGCCGCTGGTCGCAGTGGAAGCGGCGATGCTGGCGGCGATCGCGGCCAGCGGCGCCCCTGCCCCGCGCGTGCTCGCGCTCGCGGACGATCTGCTGCTGTTGCAGCAATGCCCCGCCGGCGGCGCGCTCGGCACCGCATGGGAGGACCTGGCCGACACGCTCGCCCGCCTTCATGCCGTGGAAGGGGCCGGCTATGGCTGGACCGTCGACTATGCCTTTGGCCGCGTCGCCATCCCCAACGGGGCCATGGCGGATTGGCCGCATTTCTGGGCGGAGCGTCGGTTACGCTGCCATTTGCCGCACCTGCCGCTCCCGCTCGCCCGCCGGATCGAGGCGCTGGCCGATCGCCTGCCCGGGCTGCTGCCGACGAATCCCCCGCCTGCACTGCTCCATGGCGATCTCTGGGGCGGCAATATCCTGGTGGCGGAAGGGCGGATCAGCGCGCTGATCGATCCCGCCTGCTATCATGGCGATCGAGAGGTGGATGCCGCCATGCTCAGCCTGTTCGATGCCCCGCCGCCGCGTTTCTTCGAGGCGATGGACCTCCCACCCGGCTGGCAGGCGCGCCAGCCCATTTACCGGCTCTGGCCGCTGCTGGTGCATCTGCGGCTATTCGGCGCCAGCTATCTGAACGCGGTGGAGGATACGCTGCGCGCGGTTGCGTGAACGGGCGCCGGGCAGCCTGGGGGATTCCCCGGTTGCCGCGTTGCGCGCGGGCCTGCATCCTGCCCGCACCATCGATTTCCGGGAGCAGGGCATGAGGCCGCATCGCGAACAGCATCTCGTCGCCCGGATCGGCTGGCTGCGCGCCGCCGTGCTGGGGGCGAATGACGGCATCGTCTCCACCGCCAGCCTGATTCTGGGCGTCGCCGCCTCGGGTGCCGAGCGGCCGGCGCTGCTCGTCGCGGGCGTGGCGGGGCTGGTGGCGGGAGCGATGTCGATGGCGGCGGGCGAATATGTCTCGGTCAGCTCGCAGGCCGATACCGAACGCGCCGACCTCGCCCGCGAGCGGCTGGAGCTGGCGACCGTCCCAGAGGCCGAGCTGCGCGAGCTGACCGAGATCTACATCGCCCGCGGCGTCGATCGCGCAACGGCCAAGGCCGTGGCCGAGCAGATGATGGCGCACGACGCGCTGGAGGCCCATGCCCGCGACGAGCTCCACATCACCGAGATGACGACCGCGCGGCCGGTGGTCGCCGCGCTCACCTCGGCGGCAACTTTTACGGCGGGTGCGGCGCTGCCGCTGCTGCTCGCCGCGCTGCTGCCGATGCGCTGGATGGCGGCGGGGGAAGCGGCGGGATCGATCCTGTTCCTCGCCCTGCTCGGCGCGCTGGGCGCGATCACCGGCGGGGCGAAGCCGCTCAAGCCGGTGGTGCGGGTGGTGTTCTGGGGCGCGCTGGCGATGGCACTGACCGCGGGGATCGGGCGGGTTGTGGGCACGAGTATTTGATGGTGGTAAATATTCGCTGGGCTGCGGTTTAGCTGACCACAAAAAGTCTGCAAACTACAGAAAGCTCGTATATTAGCTTAACGAACTCTGACTTCGCGAGGGCTTACCCGACGTGAAAACACCTAGAAAGTTGTACAAATTCCGAACGTTCAACGTACGGACGCTTCGACTGATTACCGATAGCGAGACATTTTACGCCGATCCTTCGGAGTTCAATGATCCTATGGATTGCGATCCGATTATTGAAATCGATGTGGCAACGTCCGAACTCGGCAAGGTCTACCTTGCGATGGTTGGACGCGATCGAGAACCTGAAGCGAAGCAGAACCTTTTGAATCACATCTACAATGCCGATGAACACGGCCTTGCAAAAAAGTCTGCCGAGCGACAAAAGTATCTATCTGCCGCTATCGCTGTGGATTTAAAAAGAGAATTAAAGCGTGAATTTGGTAGCCGAGGTGTTCTCTCGTTTGGAACTACTTGGAATTCGCCACTGATGTGGAGCCATTATGCTGATCAGCACAAAGGCATCTGCCTAGAATATAGCACGACCGCCATGCCCCACCCGGACCTAAAGCCAGTCAACTATAATGCGGGTCGAGCTATCAACGCCAGCGATCTCTTCGCCTGGAAGGTTCGTGGCGATGAAGCCGCTCGCTCGCGGGTATGCGAGACCTACTTCTACGCGAAGGCTCCGCACTGGAAGTACGAGCGAGAATGGCGAGACATTCGCGACAAGGTGGGGGTCGGCTCCAGCTACGAAATATCAGGGGTATATTTTGGCCACCGCTGCGACGATGCAGCAAGAATAGCCGTTGTCAAAATGCTCGCCGATCACCCGAACTTAAGCCTGTTTGACATCGGACTGTCAAGTAACGGGTTTGGCTTGAGGCGTGGCCCAGTTGATCGAGATGAAATATTGGCACAGGGGATTCGGCCACCGATGGAGATAATGATGCATCAATTCGTTCAAGATATCGAAGATCTGGACGATGGTGAGCGACAGGAGGAGATACTCACGGAAATTTCCACTGACTGAACCTCAATACCCCTCCGGCGCCAGATCGCTGAACTTGGTGAACTGCCGGTCGAAGCGCATATGCACCGAGCCCGTCGCACCATGGCGCTGCTTGGCGATGATCACCGTCGCCTTGTTGGCCACTTCCAGCTGGCGCGCCTGCCATTCCTCATAGGCCATGCGCTCCTCGGCGGTCTCGGTGCCGTCGGGGATCTTCGTCGGCGCCTTGAAATCGTGGTAATATTCGTCGCGATACACGAACAGCACGATATCGGCATCCTGCTCGATCGAGCCGGATTCGCGAAGGTCGGAAAGCTGCGGGCGCTTGTCCTCGCGGCTTTCCACCGCGCGGCTCAGCTGGGAGAGCGCCAGCACCGGCACATGGAGTTCCTTGGCCAGCGTCTTGAGGCCGCGCGAAATCTCCGAGATTTCCTGCACGCGCCCGTCGCCCGAGGCCTTGGCTGAGCCGGTGAGCAGCTGGAGATAGTCGACGATCACCATGCCGATCTTGTGCTGGCGCTTCAGCCGCCGTGCGCGGGTGCGCAGCGCCGCGATGGTGAGGCCCGGCGTGTCGTCGATATAGAGCGGCAGCCGCTCCAGATCGCCGGCGGCGCGCGCGAACTTCTGAAACTCGGCATTGCTCAGCTGACCGGTACGCAGCTTTTCCGAGACGACCTCGGCCTGTTCGGACAGGATACGCATCGCCAGCTGGTCGGCCGACATTTCGAGGCTGAAGAAGGCCACCGGCGCGCCGATCGATTTCTCCTCGGCGATGCCCGCGTCGAGATCGTCCATCCAGCGCTTGGCGGCGTTGAACGCGATGTTGGTGGCGAGCGAGGTCTTGCCCATGCCGGGGCGGCCGGCGAGGATCAGCAGGTCCGATCGGTTGAAACCGCCGGTCGAGGCGTTGAGGTCGCTGAGCCCCGTGGTGATGCCCGAGATGCCGCCGCCCGAGTTCATCGCCTTCTCGGCTTGGCGGACGGCGAGCGTCGCGGCGCGGGTGAAGGATTTCACCCCGGCTTCCGAATCGCCCTGCTCGGCGACCTGGTAGAGCCGCAGTTCGGCCTGCTCGATCTGCTTGGAGGGGTTGATGTCCTGGCTGGTGTCGAGCGCGCCCTCCACCATGCCGCGGCCCACATCGACCAACGCGCGGAGCTGGGCGAGATCGTAGATCTGGTCGGCGAAGGAGCGCGCGCCGATCAGGCTGGCCGGGTTGCCGGTCAGCTGGGCGAGATAGGCCGGGCCGCCCAGCTCCTTCATCGCGGGATCGTTGGCGAAGAGCGGGCGCAGCGTCACCGGGGTAGCGAGGCGGTTGTCGCCGACCAGATGCGCGATCTGCTCATAGATGCGGCCGTGCAGCGGCTCGAAGAAATGCTCGGGTCGCAGTTTCTGGAGGACGTCTTCCGCGACTCGGTTGTCGATCATCATCGCGCCGAGCAAAGCTGCTTCCGCCTCGACATTCTGGGGGAGGCTGAGGCCCTCTTGGGGCTCCGGGGTGGGGAAAGGGATCGGCTGTGCCATCCCTCCCTCATCGGCCAATGCAGGGGGAACGGCAACCGCCATGGCTTGTGGAAAACGGGGAATGCCCCCAAAGCTGCGCCCTATGGCCGATCCGCGGATCCTCGACGTGACCCTCGACGAGCGCACCATCCTGTGGCGCTCGGCCGATATCGAGCAGGAACGGCGGATCGCGATCTACGATCTGCTCGAGGACAATCATTTCGCCCCCCAGCGCGAACAGCCCGACGGCTATGCCGGGCCGTACAAGCTGCATATCAGCGTCGAGGAAGGGCGGCTGGCGCTGGCGATCAAGCGCGCCGACGACAGGCCGCTGGAGACGATCGTGCTGGGCTTGGCCCGTTTCCGCCGGCCGATCCGCGACTATTTCGCGATCTGCGACAGCTATTACCAGGCGATCCGCAACGCGACGCCGGCACAGATCGAGACGGTCGACATGGCGCGGCGCGGCATCCACAATGACAGCGCCGAGCTGTTGCGGACGGCGCTGGAGGGGAAGATCGACGTCGATTTCGATACCGCGCGGCGGCTGTTCACGCTGATCTGCGTGCTCCACATCAAGGGATGAGTTTCATGACCACCGACACCAGCGCGCTGATCGCAGCCGCGCGCACCGCCGCGCGCAACGCACATGCGCCCTATTCGAACTTCGGTGTCGGCGCGGCGGTGCTGCTGACCGACGGGACCGTGGTGACCGGCGCCAATTTCGAGAATGCCAGCTACGGCCTGTCGCTCTGCGCGGAGACGGTGGCGCTGGCGACGGTCTCGGCGCAAGGGCGGCTGCGCGACGTGGCGGCGATCGCGGTGATCGGCGGGCCGATCGGGGCGGACGGCGTGCCGACGGGTACCGCGCCGGTAAGCCCCTGCGGGCGGTGCCGGCAGGTGATCAACGAGGCGGCGCAACTGGGCAAGCGCGACCTGCCGGTCCATTGCGGTGCGGCCGAGGGCGACGCGGTGGCGAGCTACCGCCTGTCCGAGCTGCTGCCCCACGCCTTCGGACCGGGGGATTTGGGGATCAGTTGAGCCCCCTCACCACGTCCGTCATCCCGGCGAAAGCCGGGATCCAGACGCCACTCGGTCGTGGCTCCTGCTGCGACGGCGACCCCAATGGATTCCGGCTTTCGCCGGAATGACGACGCTGGTGAGAGCATACGGACCCCCAGCCTTGACGCCGCGTCCCCTCCCCCGCACTACCCGCGCCATGTCCATTCTTTCCGATCGCTGGATTCGCGAGCAGGCGATCCACCACGGCATGATCGAGCCGTTCGTCGAGAGCCAGCGGCGCGAGGGCTGCATCAGCTACGGCCTGTCCTCCTATGGCTATGACGCGCGGGTGGCCGACGAGTTCAAGATCTTCACCAATGTCGACAGCGCGGTGGTGGATCCGAAGAATTTCGAC
The DNA here is from genome assembly GCF_003096275.1 of Sphingomonas pokkalii. GTDB lineage: Bacteria > Pseudomonadota > Alphaproteobacteria > Sphingomonadales > Sphingomonadaceae > Sphingomonas > Sphingomonas pokkalii. The sequence continues at coordinate 1,487,379 of NZ_QENQ01000001.1, read as the reverse complement.
GCGAACAGCTTCGTCGATCGCAAGACCGATGTGTGCGTGATCCCGCCGAACAGCTTCGCGCTGGCGCGGACGGTCGAGTATTTCCGGGTGCCGCGCGACGTGCTGGTGATCTGCCTGGGCAAGTCCACCTATGCGCGCTGCGGCATCATCGTGAACGTCACGCCGCTCGAACCGGAATGGGAAGGCCATGTGACGCTGGAGTTTTCCAACACCACGCCGTTGCCCGCCAAGATCTACGCCAATGAAGGCGCCTGCCAGTTCCTGTTCCTGAAGGGCGATCAGCCCTGCGAGACGAGCTATGCCGATCGTGCCGGCAAATATATGGGGCAGCGAGGCGTAACGCTGCCGCGGCTATAAGCCGGAAGACCATGGCCGGGGCGGTGCGGCAGGTCCGCACCGCCGGGAAACGCAGAATTCACCGCAAGGCGGTGCGCTGCCGGAGATCCAGATAGCGAAGCCCCGCGCGCGCAACACTGTGCGAACCGGCACTGCGTTGATTCGACAGGTCCAGCATCACATCGTCCTGCGCCAGAACCTGGCGATAGAGCGCGCCTGCCTCGGCAAGCCGGCCCGTGCCATAATAGACGGCCGCGAGGTTCAACAGGACTTCAGGCCGCGGGTTCGCGCGCATCTCACCCAGCAGCTTCTGTTCGGCCTTGGCAAAGGCACCCGTGCTGATTTCCGTGGCCGCCACACTCGCATCCTGCGCAAGCGACGGCGTTGCCATTCCCAGCAGCGGCGCCAAGGCCGCAGCGACAAGTTTGATCGACATGCAACGCTCCTCTCATATGTTACACCAACTCTACATATTTATGACAGTTGGATGACATATGAGTGACATATAGGTTGCAGCCGGGCAATAGCGGATTTTGCCTTAGAGCGTATTGCAGCGTCGGCGCCGCACTTCCTGCCGTTTCCAACCTCGCCCCAGACAGGTCGAAAGTCGCAAGGCCCCCGGGCGTGGGCACAAAAAAAGGCGGCCCCGAAAGGCCGCCCTCCCAAAATACTCCGAACCCCGCCGGGGATCAGAAATCGTTGCGATACTGCTCGTTGCCGACGAAACCGAGCTTGGTCACGTTGGCACGCTTGATGATCGCAAGAATACGGTCAACCACGTCATAGCGTGCTGCCGGATCGGGCTGAAAGTGCAGCTCCGGTTCGGGCGAACGCTGCAGCGATGCATCCAGATACTGGCGCAGCTGCACGTCGTTGATCGGCATGCTGTTCCAGAACACCTGGCCCTGCGCGTCGATATAGACCTTGTTCTTGTCCGGCTCGACGGGGCTGGCCGGCGTGGTGCTCGGCTGCGGCAGATCCACCTTAACGGCGTGAGTCTGCACGGGAATGGTGATGATGAACATGATGAGGAGCACGAGCATGACGTCGATCAACGGCGTCGTGTTCATGTCCATCATCGGCTCGCCGTCATCACGGCCTGCGCTCATTGCCATTGTCGTAACTCCTTAAACGCAGCCGATCAGAGCCGGGTGGTGCCCGAACCGGGCTCCGGTTCCGAGATGAACCCGACCTTCACAAAGCCCGCCATCTGCATCGTATAGATGGTGCCGCCGATGCAGCGATAGGGCGTGTTGATGTCGCCGCGGATATGTACCTCGGGAAGCTCGAGGCCAGCCGCATTCGGGCCACCCTGGCGGTCGATTTCCGCCTTCAGCTTCGCAACGGCACGGTCCAGCAGTTCACCGTGGTTGACGCGAGTCAGACCCCAGTAGACCTCGCACCCGTCCGGGCCGCCCTTGATCGACAGCGACACGTTCTCGGGCTTGGTCGTCGTCGGCTCGAACTGCACCTTGGGCAGTGCGAGATCGATCGTCTGGATCACAACGGGAACGGCGATGAGGAAGATAATCAGGAGAACCAGCATCACGTCCACGAGGGGCGTGGTGTTGATCTCTGACATCGGTGCGTCGTCGCCGCCGCTGCCTGTGCTAATCGCCATTGGGCGTAATCCTATCCTCTTGTACGCCGGATCGTCGTCCGGCGGCGGGGCTGCGCTACACGCGGCAGCCCCGCGGCCTTGATCTTACGAGCGGGTCTGCGCGCCGCCGGTCTGGCCGGCAGTGGTCGTCGCCGGCTTCGCAGCAGCGGCAACCGCCGGCTTCTTCGCGGCGGTAGCGGGCCGCACCTTGCCGTCCGACGCCAGGTAACCGAGAACGTCGTTCGAGAACGCGTTCAGGTTCTCGGCGATCGACTTGTTGCGGCGCTGCAGGAAGTTGAAGGCAAGCACGGCCGGCACGGCGACGACGAGGCCGAGTGCGGTCATGATGAGCGCTTCACCGACCGGGCCGGCAACGGCGTCGATCGAAGCCTGACCGGCCGAGCCGATCTTGATGAGTGCGCGGTAGATACCGATAACCGTACCGAACAGACCGATGAACGGCGCGGTTGCACCGACGGTCGCGAGGAAGGCGAGACCGCCACCCAGCGCCGAGTTGATCGAACCTTCAGAACGCGCCAGCGAACCGTGCAGCCAGTCATGCGCTTCGACCGGATCGGTCAGCAGCTTGTACTGCTCCTGCGCTTCGATGCCGTCGTCGACGATCTGGCGATAGGCCGAGTTCTTCTCGAGCTTGGCAGCGCCCTCGCGGAGGCTGTTCGAGCTCCAGAACGAGGCGCGGACGCGCTTCGACTGGTTGATGATCTTCTGCTGCTCGAACAGCTTCGTGAAGAGGATGTAGAGCGACACGAAGAGCATCAGCACCAGGATGGTGAACACCGACTGCGAGATCAGGCCGCCTTCCTTGAGCGCCTGCTGAAGGCCATAGGGGCTTTCGCCCTTAGCTGCGGCGGCACCGGCAGCGAGAATGGTCGTGAGCATTTTGGGTCTTTCCTCTAAAAGATAGCTTCTTGCGCAAGCCGGTCCGCCGCGCCCGGCGGACCGGAAACCGGAGAGTTACTTTTCAAGCCGCCACGTGAACCGGCCGGAATACGGTGCAGGAATCTTGTTCCCTCCCGCATCCTGGGCAGGATCGAAGCGTGCGCGACGCCGCAACAGGTTGCAGGCCGTGCTATCGAGCAACGACGATCCGCTGGACGAGGTGATCGAGCAGTTCGAAACCTTACCCGTCGCATCGACATCCAGTCGGAAACCGACCGTACCTTCATCACCCGAACGCTGTGCCGCGGCCGGATAATCGTCGTTCGTAACCCACGAGCCCGGAGGCGTGCGGGGCTTGAGCGGCTTTGCGATCCGCGGCGGAGCCGGCGGCGCAGGCGGTGCCGGCGGCGCGGGCGGTGCCGGCGGCGTAATCGGCGGCGGCGGTGGGATGATGTTGGTGGTGGCTACCGGCGGCGCAGGCGACACCGACTGCACGATAGCCGGCGGCACCACGACCTGGGTCGGGGGCGGCGGCACCGGCGTGTCCGGCGGCGGCGGCGGCGGCGGAATTTCCTCCGGCGGGGGCGGCGGCTCTTCGACCTCGAAGGTCTTCAGCTCTTCCGCCTTCTTCTTGATATATTGGTATGCCAGACCTGTGACGAAGGCATAACCCATGCCAGCCACAATGATCGCGACGATAACGATCGCGACCACACGACTGCCACTTACATTCCGGTCAGCGTAAGCCATTCGGCAACGTCACTCCCTCTAATCCTGCTTGCGACCCTGGCCGGCTGGCTGCCGCGCACAAGTCCGCTCACCCCGGGTCACACTGCGCCCCTGATGGCGAGAGCACCAAGTCTGTATCGTGGCCATACGGACGACGCAAACTCTTTGTCGGACGAATTGGTCGTACAACGTGCGCATGGCAGAATTATTTCTGTATAAGATCGGCACAATCGGCTAGCTCCGCCGGCATGAAATACGCCCTCCCCCTGCTGTTTTGTTGCGTTGCAGCATCGCCGGTTGTCGCGCAGACCGCCCCGCAAACCACGCAAATCCGCGCCGAAGCGCGAAGTGTCCTACCCACATACGCCACCGTTGCGGGGGCAATCGTGGGTGCACCGCTGGTGATCGATGCGCGCATCCGCGACTTGATCCGCATCAAGGAGATTTCGGGTGCCGCGCTCGCTCCCGGACGGGCGCGCCTCTACGTCCAGGCCGATGTTCTGGCACTGATTCGCGGATCGAATCCCCTTTCGGCACAAATTGCCTATGTCGCGGATGTTCCGCTCGACGCACGCGGCAAGGTGCCGAAACTGAAGAAGCAGCGCGTGCTGTTGTTCGCCCGCCCGGTGGCGGGCAAGAGCGGCGAAGTGCAGCTGACCGGCATCGACAGCGCGTTCACCTGGACCCCGGAGCTGGACGCCCTCACCCGCCGGATCACCCGCGACCTCGTTGCTTCCAACGCGCCGCCGGCGATCACCGGTATCGGCAACGCGTTCCACGTGCCTGGCGCGCTGCCCGGCGAGGGGGAAACGCAGATTTTTCTCAAGACGGGTAATGCCGCGCCGATTTCGCTGCAGATACTGCGCCGTCCCGGCGAACAGACTCGCTGGGCGGTTTCGCTTGGCGATATCGTCGACGAGAGCGCCGGCGCGCCAAAACGGGATACGCTCCTGTGGTTCCGCCTCGCCTGCGGGCTGCCCAAGGAACTGCCGGCCGATGCGCTGAGCGCCGAATCACCCGAAAATGCGGCGGCGGCGCGGCAGGATTATCAGTTGGTGCTGCGCGATCTGGGCCCCTGCGCCTGATCGCGCGGCGCGCCGCGGCAATCAGCGGCGGTGGCGGACCAGCGTGATACCGATGGATTCGTCGCGTTCGGCGATGGCGAGCTTCACGATGCGTACCTCGACCCGGCGCACACGCGAATCAGAGACGAACAGGGTTTCGCAGATATGCTCCGCCACCGCTTCGATCAGCGTGAAATGCACGTCTTTCGGCAGCGCGTCGGTCGCTGCGTGCTTCAGGTCCATGTAGCTTTTGGAAACACCAAGCGGCGTATCCGGCATGAACCGCTCGGGAACGTCGAGATCGACCGTTACCGAGATGCGCAGCGGCTGCGGCAGATGGGTCTCTTCGGAATATACGCCGGTGAGCAGTTCCACCTGGAGGTCGTGCACCTGAAGCTGCAATAGGTCGGGCAAGCAAATGGGCCTTTCGCGGGGATGAGGCGCGCGCCATAGCAGATGGCGGCACGGACGAAAGCCTGTGCATTCCCTGCATCCGCCTGTTGCACGATTCGCGCTTGCGCTTCCGCACCGCGCCGGTAAAGCGCGCGCCCTTCGGCACAGGGGCCGGGGCACGACGAAGGAAGCAGCGGTGACACAATTGGTTTCGCTCGATTCGGTCGATTCGAGTGCCGTTGAGGCATTGCTCGATCGTGCGTTCGGAACGGATCGTCACCTGCGTACCGCCTATCGGGTCCGGCAGGGAACCCTACCGATTCGCCCGCTGAGCTTCGCCGCGTGCGATGCCGATGGTAGCTTGCTGGGCACGATCCAGAGCTGGCCGGTGTCGTTGGCCAGCGACATCGGGCCGCTGGTGCCGCTGGTCATGGTCGGGCCGGTGGCGGTGGAGCCGGCACGCCAGCAGGCGGGCATTGGCCGGATGCTGATGCAACACATGCTCGACGCCGCCGAAGCCAGTGCGGTTCCAGGCGCGGAAGCACTGATGCTGATCGGCGATCCGGAATATTATGGTCGTTTCTTCGGCTTCGATGCGACGCGCACCGGGCGCTGGCGACTGCCGGGGCCGTTCGAACCGCGCCGGCTCCTGGCGCGCGGATCGGCCGTGCCCAACTGCGCGGGCACCGTCGTGCCACGCCTGCGCGAAGCCGCCTGACGACACCATCGCGCCGGCGACATCGACAAAACGGGTGCGCAACCGGTAAAGGAGCGCGATGCCCGCCCCCCCTCCCCCCGATTTCTCCGGCCTTTCGCTCGCCGAAATCGCAAAGGCGGCGGAGGAACAACGCCTGCCGCCGGTGGAAAGCTGGAATCCGGCCCATTGCGGCGACAGCGATATGCGGATCGCGCGCGACGGGCGCTGGTATCACCAGGGTGGCATGATCCAGCGGCCGGAGATGGTTCGCCTGTTTTCCACGATCCTGCGCCGGGAGCCGGACGGGCGATTCGTTCTGGTAACCCCTGTGGAAAAGCTGGACATCGCGGTGGAGGACGCCCCCTTTGTCGCGATCGAGCTCAAGACCGAAGCGCGCGGCAGCGCTGGCCGCCTCGCGTTCCGCCTCAACACCGGCGATATCGTCGTGGCAGGGCCGAAACATCCCCTGCGGGTGGAAGCACGGGAAGATGGTCCCCATCCCTATCTGCAGGTCCGCCGCGGCCTGGATGCTCTGATCGCGAGGCCACTTTATTATGAGCTCGCGGCCCTCGCACTTGAGAACGAATCCTCGCCACCCGGGGTATGGAGCGACGGCGCGTTTTTCCGGCTAGAGCCGGCGGAATGAGGCTTGCTGCAAGGCTGCGGAAGGCGCTTGCGGAAGCGCCCGCGCCTGCCGTGCCGCTACTACCCGGCGATCTGGCCTTTGCCGATCCGGCCCAGGCCCCCAGCGCCGCGGCGGTGCTCGTCGCCGTTACCGATCGCGTCGAACCCTGCGTGATCCTGACCCAGCGCAATGCCAATTTGCGACGCCATGCCGGCCAGATCGCCTTTCCCGGCGGTCGCATCGATGCCGGAGACCGCGACGCGATCGACGCTGCCTTGCGGGAAGCCGAAGAGGAAATCGCCCTGCCCCGCCACCGGGTGGACGTGATCGGCACGGTGGATCGCTATCGCACGGTGACCGGCTTCGACGTGACGCCGGTGATAGCGGTGGTCCCCGCGGACCTGGCGCTCATTCCCGCCGAGGCAGAGGTGGCGGACGTGTTCGAAGTTCCCCTCGCCTTCCTGCTCGACGCCGCCAACCATGCGGAGAAGCACGCGCTCTACCAGGGGCGACAGCGGCGCTACTACGAAATTCAATGGCAGGAGCGCCGCATCTGGGGTGCCACCGCCGCGATGCTCATCAATCTATCCCGACGGATGCAATGGCCGATCTGATCCTTCCCGCAACCGAATGGCGCAACCGCCCCGGCCTCGATTCGCTGACCGCGGCGCTGGGTGCCGACCAAGGGCTCAGCCGGTTCGTCGGCGGCGCGGTGCGGGATGCGCTGATCGGCGCCCCCGTCGCCGATCTGGACATCGCCACCATCCTCTCACCCGAGCAGGTCCTGGATCGGCTGCGCGACGCAGCAATCCGTGCCGTTCCGACAGGCATCGAACACGGCACGATCACCGCCGTGCTCGCAAGCGGACCGGTGGAGGTGACGACCTTGCGCCGCGACGTCTCAACCGACGGCCGCCGGGCCACCGTGGCGTTCACCGAGGACTGGCGCGAGGATGCCGCGCGCCGCGACTTCACCATCAACGCGCTCTATGCCGATCCGGCGTCGGGCCGCCTGTTCGATTATTTCGGCGGTCTCGACGATCTGGCAGTGCGCCGGGTGCGCTTCATCGGCGATCCTATCCGCCGGATTGCCGAAGATCATCTCCGGATTCTGCGCTTCTTCCGCTTCCTCGCCCGATTCGGCGATACCCCCGACCCTGCCGGGCTGGAGGCTTGTGTAGCGCGCGCGCGCGACCTGATGGCGCTTAGTCGCGAACGCATTCGAGACGAGTTGCTGAAGCTGCTGATCGCACGCGACGCCGTTCGGGTGGTGCGGATCATGATCGAGCGCGGCATTTTCGAGCCCGTCCTGCCCGAAATCCACTCGGCAACCAGACTCGCGACGCTGGCCCAGCACGAAGCGATGGTCGGCGCGGCGGCGGACCCGATCCGGCGGCTTGCCGCCCTGCTGCCGCAGGATCCCACCATCGCCGACACGATCGGCGCGCGGCTGAAACTCTCCAACGCCCAGCGCAAGCGGCTCGTACTCGCCATCGACGCGGACGGGATCGAGGCGGTGCGCGGCCTCGCCTACCGCCTGGGTCGCGACACCGCCGAGGACCGGCTGCTGCTTTGGGCGCCCGAGGGCACCGCACTTTTCCGCGCATGGGACCAGTTGCAGAACTGGGACATCCCCCGCCTGCCCCTTACTGGCGGCGCGCTGGTCGCGCGCGGGCTCGCCAAGGGCCCCGACGTCGCCCGCGCACTGCGCAGCGTGGAGGCGCAGTGGATCGCGGAAGGCTTTCCCGGCGCCGACCGCGTCTCGGCACTGGCCGATGCCGCCGTCGATCAGGCGTTGCGGGTGCCGATCAACGCGAAGGCGTCTTCGCCGACCAACGGCCGCGCATAATAATAGCCCTGGCCATAGGTGCAGCCCAGCGCCGCCAGCGTCTGGGCGAGTTCGACGGTTTCGATTCCCTCCGCCGTCGTCTGCATCCCCAGTGCCGACGCGAGGCTGAGAATCGCGCGGATGATGGCGATCTTGTCCCGATCCGCCAACATGCCGGTGACGAAGCTGCGATCGATCTTCAGCACGTCGATCGGCAGCTTTTGCAGATAGGCGAGATTCGAATAGCCGGTGCCGAAATCGTCCATCGCCAGCGTAGTGCCGAGATCCTTCAATGCTGTCATTGTCCGGGCAATGCGATCCGGATCGGTAACGATGGCGCTTTCGGTCAATTCCAGCGTGAAGCGCGAACCCGCGACGCCGTAGCGGTCGATCGCCGCCTTCACCAAGGTTCCGATATGATCCCGCTGCAACTGGATCGCCGATAGATTGACGGCGATCTTCACGCCGCAATCGCCTCCTGCACGGGCATCCCATTCGGCCAGGGTCCGTGCCGCCTCGTCGATCGCCCAGCGGCCCAGCGGCACGATCAGCCCCGATTCCTCTGCCACCGGAATGAAGGCGTTGGGCGAGATTGCCACGCCTTCCTCGGTCGTCCAGCGTGCCAGCGCCTCGAACGAGGTGATCCGGCCGCTCGCGAGATCGCAGATCGGCTGAAAGTTCAGGGTCATGCAGCCATTTTCGATCGCGCGGCGCAATTCGGTTTCGATCGCGAACTGCTCCCGCGCGAGATCCAGCGCGCGAGTATGGTAGATTTCGGTACGCCCGCTCTTCTTCGCACGGCGCACCGCGAACTGGGCGTTGCGGATCAGATCCTCCGCATCGCCATCGATATCGGACCCGAGGGCAATGCCGATCGAGCAATCGACACGGATCTCGAAGCTGGAAAGTCTGAAGGGATTGGTGAAAGCGGCGTGGATACGCTTGGCGACATGCGCCGCGTCGCTCGCCCCCTGATCGAGCGACATCAGCACGCCGAATTCGTCACCGCCGATCCGCGCCAGAACGTCATGGCCCCGTAGCGCGCCCTTCAGGCGCCGCGCCACCGAGATCAGCAGTTCGTCGCCCGCCAGCGCACCCATGCACGCATTGACGCGACTGAACCGATCCAGGTTGATCACCAGCACCGCGTGGCGAGTCGCCTCGCCCGGCGTGATCCGCTCTTCCAGATCGTCGGAGAAACCGGCCCGATTGGAGAGTCCGGTCAGGCTATCGGTCGCCATCTCGCGACGCAGGCTCTGTTCGGTCCGCAGCTCCGAGGTATGGTCCACCAACGTGATGAGGCAGCGCGACCCGACCAGTTCGCGGCGAGCCACCAGCACCCGGAAATAGCGACTGTCCACCTCATCGCCGAACCGCCAGGCGATCTCCTCCTGGGTCGCATCCGACTGAAGGAACCCCAGGATTCGACCGCCCAGCAGGCGGATCACCGGCGATTCCTCTGCCGAGGCACCCAGGCCTGCGACGCGAAACGGGGCGTTGACCGCCAAGAGATCGAGGCCGTCGCCCGCCATTTCGATCACGGCGGCAGGCACGGGAAGCAAGTCGATAAGCGCCGCCACATCGTCGGGCGGCAAATATTGAAGTTCCTTCGTCCGCGGAGTGGGCTCCACGGTGCGCATGTTCAGAGCCCTGCCTCTTCGGAACGCCATCCCCCGCCATTTACGTGCAAACAGTTAAAGCGCTCTGAAACGCAGCCGGGATTTATCGCCAAAAGAGAGAATTAGAATCGGTTGTCGCGAGGAAATCCCGTCGGCGGCATTCGGCCCGCCGCACCGCGCGCCGCACGCCACGGCATCACATCGGGTTCGGAGCGGTACCGTTCCTGCTCCCCGCCCATCCGCCAGCGCAGCCCGTCGGCGAACTTGAACGTGATCACGTCGGAGAGGCCGCCGTCGCGGTAGCGCTGGAGCTGCACCCCCTGCCCGCGCGTCATCTCCGCCACCTCGGAAAGCGGGAAGACGAGCATCTTGCGATTGTCGCCGATTGCCGCGACGAAATCGTCCTCCGCGCCGATCGGGCGGACCAGCTTGAGGTGTGCGCCCGGCCGCGGGGTGACCACCTGCTTGCCCTTGCGGGTTTCGGCGATCACTTCCTGGCTGCTCACGATGAAGCCGCGCCCGTCGCTCGCCGCGACGAGCAGCTTGGCCGCCGCGCTGGCCGGCAGCAGATTGACGATGTGGCGTTCCGCCTCCAGATCGATCAGCAGCCGCACCGGCTCGCCGAAACCGCGGCCACCAGGCAGCTTGTCCGCGCCCAGCGTGTAGAAGCGGCCATTGTCGGCGGCGAGCAGCAGCTTGTCCGTCGTCTGGGCGTGGAAGGCGAGGAAGGGGCCGTCGCCTTCCTTGAATTTCAGCGCGTCGCCGCTGACGTCCTCGACATGCCCCTTCATCGCGCGGATCCAGCCGCGCTGCGAGAGGATGACGGTAATCGGCTCGCGCTCGATCATCGCCTCGAGCGGGATCTCGCGCGCCGGCGCCATCTCGACGATCGCGGTACGACGGGCGCCCAGCGGGGTATCGAGACCGTAGCGCGTGATCATCTTGCCCAGCGCGCGCTTCATCCAGGTGCGCTGGCGCGCCTCGGAGCCGAGCAGCGTCTCCAGCTCGGCCTGTTCCTTCTCCAGCTTTTCCTGCTCGCGGCGGAGTTCCATCTCCTCCAGCTTGCGCAGGGAGCGCAGGCGCATGTTGAGGATCGCCTCGGCCTGACGATCGGTCAGGTCGAACTCGGCCATCATGATCGGCTTGGGCTCGTCCTCGGTGCGGATGATCTCGATCACCCGGTCGAGGTTGAGATAGGCGGTGATATAGCCGCGCAGCAGCTCCAGCCGATCGGCGATCTTCTCCAGCCGGTGCTGGGACTTGCGCTGGAGCACCACGAACTGGTGCTCCAGCCACCCGGCCAGCGCCTCGGCCAGGCTCATCACCCGCGGCGTGCGGTTCTTGTCGAGCACATTGAGGTTGAGCGGCACGCGCACTTCGAGGTCGGACAGGCGGTAGAGGCTGTCCATCAGCGTGTCGGCATCGACCGTGCGGCTGCGCGGTTCGAGGACGATGCGGATGTCCTCGGCCGATTCGTCGCGCACGTCGCCGAGGATCGGCAGCTTCTTGTCGTTGACCAGTGCGGCGATGTTCTCGATCAGCTTGCCCTTCTGCACGCCATACGGAATCTCGCTGACGACGAGATGCCAGCCGCCGCCCTTCTCGGTCACCTTCTCGATCTTGGCGCGCACGCGGAAGCTGCCGCGGCCGGTGGCATAGGCCTCGGCGATCGCGGCGGGGCTGTCGACCGCGATGCCGCCGGTCGGGAAGTCCGGACCCTTCACATAGTCGAGAACGTTGGCCTGCGGATTGTCGATCAGCGCGACGGCCGCTTGCATCAGCTCGGCGGCATTGTGCGGCGGGATGCTGGTCGCCATGCCCACCGCGATGCCCGCCGCGCCATTGGCGAGCAGGTTCGGGAACAGGCCCGGAAACAGCTCCGGCTCCTCGTCTTCGCCATTATAGGTCGGGCGGAAATCGACGGCATTCTCGTCGAGCCCGTCCATCAGGTCGATCGCGACCTGGGTCAGCCGCGCCTCGGTGTAGCGGTAAGCGGCGGCGTTATCGCCGTCGATATTGCCGAAATTGCCCTGCCCGTCGACCAGCGGATAGCGCAGCGCGAAGGTCTGGGCGAGGCGGACCATCGCGTCATAGACCGAGGCGTCGCCATGCGGATGGTATTTACCGATCACGTCGCCAACGACGCGGGCGCACTTCTTGTACCCGCTCGCCGGATCCAGCTTGAGCAGCCGCATCGCCCAGAGCAGACGGCGATGCACCGGCTTCAGCCCGTCGCGCACATCCGGCAGCGAGCGCGCGGTGATCGTCGACAGCGCATAGACGAGATAGCGCTCGGACAGCGCGCTGTCGAAGGGGACGTCGGAGGCGCCGGAGGGTTCGGAAACGTCGGTGTCGAGGGTCATCGCCGCACGGGATAGCAGGCAGGAGGGGCAAACGCCAAGGGCGTTCCCCTTATGATCCCGATTGTTTCGGGATCAGTGTACCAGATGCCGGAAGAAGCTGCGGTTGCGGGCAATCAGGGGCCGCAGATGTTCGGGCACTTCACGCAGTTTCAGCTTGCGGATCGACGGCGTGCGATGCGACGGACCGATAGAGACGAGCAGCGACAGCATCCCTCGCCGCCGCGCCGGCGGGGTGCCCCGATGCAGCGCGAAGGTGTTCGCGAAATAGACATCGCCCTTCTCCGCCAGAACCACGCCGGCACCCATCGCCTGCTTGAGCGGTTCGAGTTCGTCGTCGCTGAACCGGCGTACATCATAGAATTCGCGCAAGCCCGACGTTTTCGGGATCAACTCCAGCGGCCCATCCTCGCGCGTCTCGATCGGCGAAAGCGGCACGAACACGCGGATGAAGTTGAGCGGCTCAGCGCAATCGCGATGCCAATTCTGGTTCTGATAGGCGAAGCCGGTCGGCTGCGAAATCCACGCCCAGGCCCAGCTGAATGCTGCGCGCGGGCCAAGCACCTCGCGGCAGAAGGCGATCAGTTCCGGGTTGGAGCAGATTTCCAGAAAGGCCGGGTCCTCGAACAGCCGCTGCGCGTCCATATAGAGGAAGGGATGATCGGCCGCCTCCGGCGCGCCGACATGCTCGAAGCCCGGCAGATAGGGATCGGTGAAGGTCTGCGGCGCGAACATCGATGCCGCCATGCGATCGACCAATAGGGGATCGAGCATCTTTTCGGCGAAATGGAAATCGATGTCATGGAATTCCGCGGCGCGGGGAGTGCGGCCAATGCGTGCGAACGGCGCGCGTATCAGTCGTTCGATGCGCCCGAGCTTACGCAGGCGAAAAGGATCGTTCGACTTGGTCCGCAGCCAGAAGATGTAGTTATAGGCATAGTTGTAGAAGGCCATGTGCCGCAGCCGCCCCAGCCGCGTGTCGCGGCGGATGCCGGCGGCAACTTGTGCGGTATACGGCTTGATGCCGGCTTCCGGGGTGTGGTCAAGGCCCACCAGCATCGCCTTTCCGAAGCGCGTCATCCTATCAATTCATCCCTGTTCATGCTCCCTCGCATTTTAGGACGATTGCGGGGGCACGGCGCTTGCCGGGCAAATTTGCAAAATATGGCGCAGAACGCCTCTTTCTTGCCTTAATTGCGGCGAAATTGTGTCTTGACTTTGTCCTAGTGGAGTGATGGGATTTGGGCTCCATCAGGAAGGGGAATGTCGATGCGCAAAGTTCTGGCTCTGGGATGCGCGGCGCTGCTCGCAGGATGTTCGAGCAATGAGGAGGGGTCGCCAGCCGCGCCGCGCGAGGATGTGGCGGCGGGCGAACCGTCGGCCAAGCAGGGTGCCGAGCCACTGAAGGTCGCCCTGCCCCAGCTCGCCTATCGCTACACGCTCAGCTTCCTGTTGCCGGACGGCCGCCTGGCCGAGACGCAGGAAGCCCATCGCGCGCTGTGCGATCGCCTTGGGCCTGCGCGCTGCCAGCTGGCGGCACTAACGCGCGACGATGCCGAGGGCCGCGCCGGCAGCGCCGTGCTGAAACTCCGCGTTGCCGCCGCCGATGCGCCTTATTTCACCGGCGAGGCGGGCCGGCAGGTCACCGCCGCGGGCGGCCGCGCGCTCAATACCAACGTGGTGGGGGACGATGTATCGAAAGAGCTGATCGACACTAGTGCGCGCATCCGCCAGCGGGAACTGCTCGTCGCCCGCCTGACCGAAATGCTCCGGACCCGCAAGGGATCGGTCGGCGAGCTGGTCGAAGCCGAACGCAACGTGACCGCAGCACAGGAAGAGCTCGACAAGGCCCGCGCCTGGCAGCGCGAGCTGCAGGGCCGCGTGACGATGGCCGAGGTGGAGATCCACTATCAGCCGCTTGCTGCCCCTGCCTCGGGCACCAGCGTCGGCGCGGCACTCGGCGAGGCGGTGCAGGGCTCGGCTTCTACCTTCGTCTGGGGCATGCAGCTGCTGCTCTCGCTGGCGATCTATCTGCTGCCCTGGGGGATGGTGTTCGGTGCCGGCATCGCCGTGGCAACGCTGCTCCGCCGCCACAATCGACCAGTGTGAACCGGCGCGCCGCTTCGGGATCGACGCCGCATTGCACCCTCGTCCCCCTTGCGGTATAGCGCGAGGCCTTCCAGAGCCCCGGCGGTCACGCGGAGAAATCCCGTGGAGCCGGGGCAACGCATTTCCAAGGGACTAGGCCGACATGGCACGCCGCCGGCAAATCTACGAAGGCAAGGCTAAGATTCTCTACGAGGGTCCGGAACCGGGCACGCTGATCCAGTATTTCAAGGACGACGCAACCGCCTTCAATGCCCAGAAAAAGGGCACGATCAACGGCAAGGGCGTGCTGAACAACCGGATCAGCGAGCATGTGTTCACCCTGCTCGCCGGCATCGGCATCCCCACCCATTTCATCCGCCGCCTCAACATGCGCGAGCAGCTGATCCGCCAGGTCGAGATCGTTCCGATCGAGGTGGTGGTGCGCAACGTCGTCGCCGGTTCGCTCGCCAAGAAGCTGGGGATCGAGGAAGGCACGCCGCTGCCGCGCACGATCGTCGAATATTATTACAAGGACGATGCGCTGGGTGACCCGATGGTCACCGACGAGCATATCCTGGCATTCGGTTGGGCGAGCCAGGAAGAACTGCACGACATGGCCGACATGGCCATCCGCGTGAACGACTTCCTCTCGGGCCTGTTCGCGGGCATCGGCATCCGCCTGGTCGATTTCAAGCTCGAATTCGGCCGGATCTGGGAGAACGAGTACGGCCGAATCATCCTGGCCGACGAGATCAGCCCCGATGGCTGCCGCCTGTGGGACATCGCCACCGGCGAGAAGCTCGACAAGGATCGCTTCCGCCGCGACCTGGGCGGCGAAGTCGAGGCCTATCAGGAAGTCGCGCGCCGTCTCGGCCTGTTCCCGGAAGGGGATGGCTCCGACGTGCTCGACCTCGAGACGCACCGCAAGAAGCGGGGCAAGTAAGCCATAGTGTATCCTCCCCCGGCGTGCCGGGGGAGGGGGACCATTCGCGCAGCGAATGGTGGAGGGGGCCTCGCCGCAGGCGGGCCCCTTTGTCGTTTCCCCCCTCCACCACCGTCTGCGGCGGCGGTCCCCCTCCCCCGTTTCGCGGTGGAGGAAACGACTGTTTCCACGTTTTACCGTTGCGACTTCGGCCCTCTCGCGCCATAGGCCCGGCCATGAAACTCCGCATCATCGTCACCTTGAAGAATGGCGTGCTCGATCCGCAGGGCAAGGCCATTCAGAACGCGCTTGGCGGCCTCGGATTCGAGGGCGTCGAGGATGTCCGCGCCGGCAAGATCTTCGAGCTGGACGTCGCCGATTCGACCAGCGACGCCGCCATCGACGAGATGTGCCGCAAGCTGCTCGCCAACACGGTGATCGAGAACTACCGAGTCGAAAAGCTGTGAAGACCGCGGTCATCGTCTTCCCCGGCTCCAACTGCGATCGCGACATCGCGGTCGCGCTGGAGAGCGTGACCGGCACCAAGCCGCACATGGTGTGGCACGGCGACAGCGAGCTGCCCGAGGGCCTGGGGCTGATCGCGCTGCCCGGCGGCTTTTCCTATGGCGACTATCTGCGCTGCGGCGCCATCGCCGCGCGCTCGCCGGTGGTGCAGGCGGTGATCGAGGCGGCCAATCGCGGCACGCCGGTGATCGGCATCTGCAACGGCTTCCAGATCCTCACCGAAACCGGGCTGCTGCCGGGCGCGCTGATGCGCAACGCCGGGCTCGACTTCGTGTGCCGCGACGTGCCGCTGGTGGTGGACAACAGCCAATCGATCTTCACCAGCGCCTACCAGGCAGGCGAGCAGCTCTCGATCCCCGTCGCGCACCATGACGGCAACTACTTCGCCGATGCCGAGACGCTCGACCGCCTCGAAGGCGAAGGCCGCGTCGCCTTCCGTTACGGCCAGAACATCAACGGGTCGGCGCGGAACATCGCGGGCGTGATGAACGCCGCCGGCAACGTGCTCGGCATGATGCCGCACCCGGAGCGCAAGATCGAAGCCGCGCATGGCGGCGACGACGGCCGCCGGCTGTTCGAAGGGCTGCTCGCCGCGGTCGCCTGACCGTCGCGACGACCGGATACGGGGCCGCGGTCCTAGAACCGCGGCCCTTTTCGTTGTCAAAAGAGCATCTTCAGTCCGACCACGGCGAGCGTCGCGGCGAGGATCGGCACCAGCACCTTGTCCGAGGTGCGCGTCGCCAGCAGGCTGCCGACGATGATACCGGGGATCGAACCGGCGAGCAGCGACACGAGCAGCGAACCGTTCACCGATCCCAGCATCCAGTGGCCGAGCCCCGCGAGCAGGGTCAACGGCACGGCATGCGCGATGTCCGACCCAACCAGCTTGTTCACCGCCTGATGCGGATAGAGCATCAGCAGCGCGGTCATTCCTAGCGCCCCCGCCCCCACCGAGGTCAGCGACACCAGCAGGCCCAGCACCGCGCCCAGGGCGATGGTGACATAGCCGATCCGCGCATCGCCCAGCCGCTCGAACCGGGGCGCCATGAACAGCACCAGCCGGCTGCGGAAGAAGGTTGCGATCGCCGTCACCACCAATGCGATGCCGAGCGTGACCGTAATCACCCCGCCGCTGTTCCTGGCATGCTCCTGCGCGCTGGACAGCAACAGCAGCGTCAGGATGGTCGCGGGCACGCTGCCATAAGCGAGCCGCCGCACGACCTTCCAATCGATCGTGCCGTGCAAGCCATGCACCCCGGCACCGACGGTCTTCGTGGCAGAGGCGTAGAGCAGGTCAGTGCCCACTGCGGTGGCCGGATGGAAGCCGAAGGCGAGGACGAGCAGCGGCGTCATCAGCGAGCCGCCGCCGACCCCGGTCATGCCGACCAGCAGCCCGACGAGCACCCCGGCGATGGAATAAAGCGGATTGAACGCGAGCACGGGAATCCTTGGCAACCGATTTCCCACCAGCATGCGGGGATTTTCCCCGAACGCCAGAAAGAATTGGTTTCAGGCCTTCGCGCCGGTTACGGCTTGCGGCCGGCTGCTGCTCAGACGCGCGTCGCGAAGGGCGTGAAATCGGTCCCTTCGTCGAACACGTCGACCCCTTCTGCACGCTTGAGGAAGCCGACGACCAGATAGGTGAGCGGCGTCAGCAGCACTTCCCAGCCGACCTTCAGCGCCCATTGGGTGAACAGCACCTTCACGACCAGCGCGTTGGTCCAGCCCTCGGCGCCCCAGAAAGCGAGCGGGTAGAAGATGAGGCTGTCGATCGCCTGCCCAGCCACGGTGGAGCCGACCGTGCGCGTCCACAGCATCCGCCCGCCGGTCCACAGCTTCATCCGGGCCAGCACATAGGAATTGACGAACTCGCCCGCCCAGAAGGCGCAGACCGAGGCAAGCACGATCCGCGGCACCTGCCCGAAGATCACTGCATAGGCCGCCTGGTTTTTCCAGTCCGGCGCCGGCGGCAGTTCGACGACCACCCACGACATGAACGCCATGAACAGCACTGCCGCGGTGCCTGCCCAGATCACCCGGCGGGCACGGGCATAGCCATAGACCTCGGTCAGTACGTCGCCGATCACGTAGGAAATCGGGAAGAACAGGATGCCGGCCCCGAACGGCCAATAGCCGACGCCCGGCAGCCACACCTGCGCCACCTTCCCCGCGCCGATCACGTTCGACAGCAGCAGGATGGCCACAAAGGCAGCCATCACAAAATCGAAATAGCGGAAATGCCCACCCGCCAGGCTGCGGGCGGCGACGTGCGAAGGGCGCTGCGGATCGTTCATCGCCCGCCACTATGCGAGGCGTTTGCCCCTCGCGCAATCTGCGCTTAAAGGCATCCGTAACGCGCGCCCGTAGCTCAGTTGGATAGAGCACGAGCCTTCTAAGCTTGGGGCCGCTGGTTCGAATCCAGCCGGGCGCGCCATTTTATATCAATAGTTTAGCGCACGTTCTCGACGCTCTCCGGCGAGCCAAAATGCGCGTGCGTAATCGCCACGTAATCCGGCGCACGAAGCTTTGCGTTCTCCGACTCGGCCATTGGCTGGCGCAAAGGGGAATAGACCCGCACGCCCCAAGCGTTAACAAGAGTGCTCGGCAGCCGAGGCAAGCGAGGTTTAAGCTTCCCGCCTCCTGCAAGCGTTGGCGGGGGGATAGAATATGGAAGCGAAGATGCTGCTGTGGACGAAGGTCGCAGCAATCGGACAACGTTTCGGCATATCGGTCACGCTCCTTGTCGGTCATGTATCGACCGCGATCGACGTAATCCGCCGCTAGACCGATTGTCGTAGAGAACGGATCGAGGCGACCATAGGCAACGTAGCGGTTGCCGACTTTCACGCTATACGGCTGCCATCTGTTGGCAATCAGGAGGTTCTTTGCCTTCTCGTTGCTGGGGCCACCCCCGGTTATCAGGCCCTTCTGCGCAGCCTCTACGGCCATCATGGTTGCGGCGCTGCCCACCATCCAACGCGCGATTGCGAGGTCGCGCTTTGCTCCGCCTGCCTTGAAGTCGCGGCTCCAGGCCCACAGCGCAGGAGCAGCCGGCGACCGCTCAGCGGCGAACTTCACGAGATTGGTGGGCGTCCTGACGAACGGAATGAACAGCTTGAGCGGCCATGCCTTTTGCAGGAAGGCCACCCCAGCGTTGCCCGCTTCACCGAGCGGTCGTTGGAAGGTGAGGAGCTACTCGCCGACATAGCTGGCCTCCTTAACAAGGCTTAACCGGCGCGGGGGTTTTGGCCCCCGCGCCGACGGCTTGTAAGGGCCACGTGGCAATGCCGCGCGGCCCTTTTTCCTGGCAAATCGTTTGCGGCCTTCGCCAGAATTGCTGGCTGGCCCAGCCCCTGATTCCAAGAGATGAATGGACGCGACTCTACTTAGGCTCTTGCGCTTGCTCTGCGCGCCTATCAAGACCAAACGATGCTGGTATTCATAGACGAGAGCGGGGACGCTGGCTTCAAGCTCGACAAAGGTTCAACGCAAGTCTTCGCAGTCGCCATGGTTATCTTTGACGATAACGACCAAGCGAAGCTCGTTACGGATGCCCTTGAGACCCTTCGCAGAGATTGGCCGGCCGTCAAGGAATACAAGTTCAGCAAAGCCAGCGCCGATTTAAGAGACGCGTTCTTCGAAACAGCTGTGAAATTTAGATTCCGCGTCCGCGCGCTGGTTGTGCAGAAGGACCTGATTAGATCTGGACACCTGCGGTCCAACACGGAGGCATTTTATCAATTCTTCGTTAAGACCATGATGAAGTTTGATAATCAGCGCTTGCAGATGAGCTGCCCCCTTCTGAGTGGTCCATCGACTATGACAGTTTGGACCAAGGAAGGGACGAAGAATGCCTGCGAAGACCAGCACCCAAGGCCGCCTGAACGATGCGGCCCGGGGCCACACCCGAAATTACACCACGTTGACGGACACGACCCGTCTGCACCGAGTTCGCCATCATTAAAGCACCGCACTGCAGATCACGCGGCCCTATCGTCGAAAGATCCGCCTGCGGGATCCCCATCGCGGCAAGCTCTTCGCGCGTGCGCGCCACGCCGTCCTCGTAACACCGCCGCATCCATGCTTCGATCGTCGCATAGGTTTGCACGTCCGCCGGTCTGGCATCCGGGAAGCGACCGCGCATCCAGCCGAAATCGCCGGGATCGAACCTGCCTTCGCGGAAATATGGCGCTAAAGCGGGCGGCGGATCGGATGCCGCCGGGAGCAGAATGGCGGCAGCACACAGGGTGAGAACCCATTTGATCCGCATACCAATATCCCCTCCGTTATGCCGAAAGCCTGCCCTGAAATTGCATGCAGGGCCATTGCGTTTGACTGCCGCGCGCCCTCCCTTGCATCGGCGTAGATCGCATAGAAACCGAAGCGACGGGTGCCCGCATACCACCGCCATTACCGTACAGGCGAGCATGTATTCGCCAAAGTGCTGGAACAAGCACCGCAGATTCAGCGCCAATGGATCCCCGCCTGCGCGGGGATGACGGTTTGGTTTTGCGCCTTTTGAAAGCCCGCGGCCCGAGTGGATCGCAGCAGCAGAAACGAGCCGATCGGCGAATTCCCTACCCCCGCCCCGGCTCCACCCGATCCGCCAGCCGCGCCATTGCGGCTGCATGGATTCCTCGCGTCGTCGCCAGCACGCCATATGCCTCGCCCGCGGGGGTGTTGAACGCCAGAGGCTGCCCCAGCGCATCGGTCACCGCCGCCCCCGCCTCGCGCGCGAGCAGCACCGCGGCGGCGATGTCCCATTCATGGCCCCAGCGCAGCGTGGCGACGAGGTCGGCCTCGCCTGCGGCGACCATCGCGATGCGCAGCGCGATCGAATTGGGCTTGGGGACCATCACCAGATCGCGATCGACCTTGGGGAGCTGATCCGCGGGCACCCGCGCGCCGGGCAGTTCCGTCCGCTCCGCCGCGCGGAGGGCGACGCCGTTGCGCCACGCCCCCTCGCCGGCCAGCGCGGTCCACACTTCGCCGCGGGCCGGCGCATCGAGCACGCCGATCACCGGCTGGCCGCGCTCGACCAGCGCGATCGAGACCGCCCAGCCGGGCCGCCCGCGCAGATAGTCGCGGGTGCCGTCGATCGGATCGACCACCCATAGCCGCGCCGCCGCCAGGCGATCGGCATTGTCGACCGTTTCTTCGGAGAGCCAGCCGGCTTCCGGCACCAGCCGCCCGAGCCGTTCGCGCAGCAGCGCGTCGACTTCGAGGTCGACGGCGCAGACCGGGTTGCCCGGCGCCTTTTCCCAGCGCGCGAAATCGCTTTGCCAGCGCAGCATCGCGTGCTGCCCGGCCTGGGCGGCGATCGCGGCGACCTGGGCGGCGAGCTCACGCACCGGCGATCGTCATCCCGTCGATGCGCAGCGTCGGCGCGTTGATGCCATAGCGGAATTCGAGGTCGTTCGCGGGAGTGAGCGCGCGGAACATGTCCTTCAAATTGCTGGCAATGGTGATTTCGGACACGGGGACGGTGATCTCGCCCTTCTCGATCAGGAAGCCCGCCGCGCCGCGGCTGTAATCGCCGGTGACGCCGTTCACGCCCTGGCCGATCAGTTCCACCACCAACAGGCCATAGTCGATGTCGCCGATCAGCGTTTCGGGCGGGATCGTGCCGGCTTCCATATAGAGGTTGCTGGGCGAAACGCCCGGCGCCCCGCCGCCGCCGCGCGTGGCATGGCCGGTGGGCTCCAGCCCCAGCTGGCGCGCGGCGGCGCTTTCGAGCAGCCAGGTCTCCAGCATCCCGTCGCGGACGATCTGCAGGGGCTGCACCGGCAGCCCCTCGCCATCGAAGGGGCGCGAGCGGATGCCGCGCGGGCGGTGGGGATCGTCCCAGATCGTCACGCCGGGGGCGAACACCTGCGCGCCCAGCGCATCGAGCAGGAAGCTCGTCCGCCGCGTGATCGATGCGCCGGAGATCGCCCCCATCAGATGGCCGAGCAGCCCCGAGGAGACGCGGCGATCGAACACCACCGGCATGGCGCCGCTGGGGATCTTGCGCGGGTTGAGCCGGGCGACGACGCGCTCGCCGGCGAGTCGGCCGATCGCCTGCGGCGAATCGAGCAACGCGGCGTGGCGGGCGGAATGATGGGCATGATCCCGCTCCATCGCGCCGCCGCTGCCGGCGAGCACGCTGGCGGAGATGCCATGGCTCGACTGGGCATAGGCGCCGGCGAAACCATGGCTGGTCGCGAGGGCGAGCTGCACGCGGCTGGCCCCCGCGCCGGCGCCTTCACTGTTGGTGACGCCGGGAACGGCGCGGGCGGCTTCCTCGGCAGCGAGGGCGCGGGCCTTGAGCGCGGCGGGCTCCACCTCGGCACCGTCATCGAGATCGAGATGCGGAGGGCGCCCGTGCAGCAGCCGGTCTTCGGGGGCGAGGCCGGCCCAGCGGTCCTCGGGGGCTTCGCGCGCCATGGCGACGGCGCGGTCGACCAGGGTGGCGATGGCGTCGCTGCTCAGGTCGCTGGTCGAGACGCTGGCCGAGCGCCGGCCGACGAACACCCGCAGATCCAGTTCCTGCGCCTCGGAACGCTCGACATCCTCCAGCGCGCCCAGCCGGACGGAGACGGAGAGCGAGCGATCGGCGGAGAAGACGGCGTCGGCGGCGTCGGCCCCGGCGCGGCGGGCACGCGCCACCGCATCGGCGGCGCGCTCCAGGGCCTGTTCGTTGTTCAGCATCCCCGCGATCTAGGGGCGCGGGGAGACAAAATCAAAGTCCGGACATTCCGACGACGGCGCAGGCGGCGACCATCAGCAAGCCGGTGTCGCGATTGGCGCGGAAGCGATGCAGCGCGTTGGCGCCGTCTACAGGCTTGAGCGTCGCGATCTGCCAGGCAAGATGCAGCGCCGCTGGCAGCAGCACGACCAGCGCCAGCGGATCGGGGCGCACGGCCCAGAACGCCGCGCCCCACAGCGCCAGCGCGCCCGCATAGAGCAGCCCCACCCCGCCGCGGACATGGCGGCCCATCCGCCGGGCCGAAGAGCGCACACCCACGATCGCATCGTCTTCGACGTCCTGCAGCGCGTAGATCGTGTCATAGCCGATCACCCACAGGATCGTGCCGGCATAGAGCCACCACTCTGCCCCCTGCCGGCTGGCGAACGCCGCCGCCGGATCGCCGGCGACAAACCCCACCACCGCGCCCGATCCGAACACGATGCCCAGGAACGCCTGCGGCCACCAGGTGATGCGCTTCATGAACGGATAGGCGGCGACCACCGGCAATGTCACCAGCGACCAGAGCTTGGCCGGCCAGGGCATCGCCAGCCACGCGCCGAGCCCGATCGCGAGCAGCACCAGCAACCAGGTCCAGGCCGCGCGGACCGAGACCGCGCCGCTGGGCAGCGGGCGGCTGCGGGTGCGCTCGACCTGCGCGTCGAGGTCGCGATCGACGATGTCGTTATAGACACAGCCCGCGCCGCGCATCGCGATCGCGCCCGCCAGCATCGCGCCGATCCGCCACCAGTCGCCATTGGGCAGGCCAGAGAGCAGCGCCCCCCAGGCACAGGGCAGGAACAGCAGCCACCAACCGATCGGCCGATCGAACCGGGCGAGCAGCGCATAGGGCCGCCAGGCACGCGGCAGCAGGCCGAGCAGGCCGCGATGCTCGGTATCGGGAACGATGGGAGTGGCGCTGGTCATAACGTGCCTGCTGCCATAGATGCACGCGCGCACCCAAGCCGAAATTTTTCGGGCATATTTTGGCGCCAATCGGGGCATAGCGGAGCGCGTGGGTTTGACCGGGAGGGAAATGATGCGGAGTTTGCTGGTCGCAGGATGCTTGCTGGCGCTGACGGGAGTGGCGCACGCGCAGGACAGGCCGGAGCCGCCGCGTCCGCGGGGCCTGTTCATCAGCCCGATGGGCGAGCCCTTTCGCGGGCAACCGGACGGCAAGGCGCCGCAGGATGCCTGGTTCGACGGCGCCGACGCCAATCACGACGGCGCGCTGACTCTCGACGAGTTCCGCGACGACGCGGCGCGCTGGTTCAAGGTGCTCGATCGCAAGGGCGACGGCGAAATCGACCCCGGCGACATCGAAGTGTATGAAACCGTGCTCGCCCCCGAGGCACGCGGCGGCGGATACGAAACCGGCGGCCCGACCATGGGCAGCGACGGCCAGGTCAAGGCAGCGGATGTCGGCTCTACCCGCGTGCTGAGCGGCCTTGCCCGCTTCAACTATCTCGGCAGCCCCGAGCCGGTGACGGCCGCCGATTCGAGCCTGAACGGCGGCGTTTCGATGATCGAGTTCATGGCCGCGGCCAAGCGCCGGTTCGACCTGCTCGATACCGATCATGACGGCCGGATCACCAGGCAGGAGCTCCCCGAACTGCGTGCGGGCGGAAAGCGGCGCGGTCGCCGCTGAGGGGGGGCGATGGACGCGGAGGGCTTCACCCGGCTAAAGCCCCATCCCATGCCCGCAACCCCCGCCTGGCCGCCACAATCCGCCCCCCGCCTGTTCGTCGACGGCCCGCTCGAACCTGGACTTCGCCGGATCGACGGCCCGCAGGCGCATTATCTGGGATCGGTGATGCGGCTGAAGCCGGGCGAGGCGGTGAAGTTGTTCGACAACGCGAACGGCGAATGGCTCGGCATCGCCCGCGATATCGGCAAGCGCGACCTGACGCTGGAGATCACCGAGCAGCTGCGCTCGCACGAGGCGGTGCCGGACCTGTGGCTCTGCGCCGCGCCGATCAAGAAGGGCCGCATCGACTGGGTCGCGGAGAAAGCGTGCGAACTGGGCGTCGCGCGGCTGGTGCCGGTGCTCACCCGCCGCACGGTGATCGACCGGCTCAACCTCGATCGCCTGCGCAGCCACATGATCGAAGCCGCCGAGCAATGCGGCCGCACTGCGCTGCCCGAACTGGTAGAGCCGGTGAAGCTCCCCGCGCTGCTCCGCACTTGGCCGGAGACCCGTGCGCTGTTCTTCGCCGACGAGACCGGCGGCGTGCCCGCGCTGGAGGCAATGCGCGGCCATCCCGGTCCCGCCGCGATCCTGGTCGGCCCCGAGGGCGGATTCGACGCCGAGGAACGCGAATCGATTCGCGCCGTTCCGCAAGCCATCGGCATCGCGCTCGGCCCCCGCATCCTGCGCGCCGAGACCGCGGCGGCGGCGGCGGTGAGCCTGTGGATGGGCGCCGCCGGCGACTGGTAAACCGACCGGTACAAAAATCCGCTGGCGTCGTTTCGTCGGCATCGTTAAGGGCGCGAAAATGAGCACCAAGACCGTTTCGACCAAGACCGCGGCGGTCATCGAGGATCGCGCCCAGCTGGTGGAATATTTCGCCAAGGGCGAGAAGCCGGCGGAGCGCTGGCGCATCGGCACCGAGCATGAGAAGTTCGTCTACTGGATGGACGGCAGCCACCGCGCGCCCAGCTATGAAGAGCGCGGCGGCATCCATGCGCTGCTGATCGGCCTCACCGAATTCGGCTGGAAGCCGATCTACGAGGGCGAGCACGTCATCGCCCTGTCCGGCCCCGACGGCGCGATCAGCCTGGAGCCGGCCGGCCAGTTCGAGCTCTCCGGCGCACCGCTGGAAAACCTGCACGACACCTGCGCCGAAACCGGCCGCCACCTCAAGCAGGTCAAGGCGGTGGGCGACCGGCTCGGCATCGGCTTCCTCGGCATGGGCATGTGGCCGGACAAGACCCGCGCCGAGCTGCCGATCATGCCCAAGGGCCGCTACGAGATCATGCTGCGCCACATGCCGCGCGTGGGGAGCCTCGGGCTCGACATGATGCTGCGTACCTGCACGATCCAGGTGAACCTGGACTATGCCAGCGAAGCCGACATGGCGAAGAAGTTCCGCGTCGGCCTGGCGCTCCAGCCGCTGGCGACCGCGCTGTTCGCCAACTCGCCCTTCACCGAGGGCAAGCCTAACGGCTATCTCTCCTATCGCAGCCATATCTGGTCGGACACCGATCCGGCCCGCACCGGCATGTTGCCCTTCGTGTTCGAGGACGGCTTCGGCTATGAGCGCTATGCCGACTATGCGCTCGATGTGCCGATGTACTTCGTCTACCGCGACGGCAAGTATATCGACGCGGCGGGCCTGAGCTTCCGCGACTTCCTGAAGGGCGAGCTTTCGGTCCTGCCCGGCGAGCTGCCGACGATGGACGACTGGGCCGACCATCTCTCCACCGCCTTCCCCGAAGTGCGGATGAAGCAGTTCCTCGAGATGCGCGGCGCAGACGGCGGCCGCTGGGGCCGCATCTGCGCGCTGCCGGCGCTGTGGGTGGGCCTGCTTTACGATTCGGGCGCGCTCGATGCCGCCTGGGATCTGGTGAAGGGCTGGTCGATGGAAGGCCGCGAGGCGCTGCGCAGCGCGGTGCCCAAGCTGGCGCTGGATGCGCCGCTGCCGGGCGGCGGCAAGCTGGCGGACATTGCCGGCGAAGTACTGGACATCGCCGGCGCGGGCCTCAAGGCGCGCGGCCGGTTGAACGGCTCGGGGGACAACGAGTCCGGCTTCCTCGATCCGCTGCGCGAGATCGTGCGGACCGGCAAGGTGCCGGCGCAGGTGCTGCTCGATCGCTACCATGGCGACTGGCAGGGGGACATCACCCGGGTCTATGGCGAGGCGAAATTCTGATCCTGCGATCCTCCCCCGCCAGGGGGAGGTGTCAGGCGCAGCCTGACGGAGGGGGAGGAAGCACGACGGCTGGTCGGTCGCTTACCTCCCCCTCCGTCGCCTACGGCGCCACCTCCCCCTGGCGGGGGAGGATAAGAGACTTTAGCGTTCCCAGCTTTCAAGCTTGCTCACGGCGTCCGCATACGACGCTTCCAGCGCCGACATCCGGCTGTCCCGCAGATGGATCGACAAAATCAGATCCTTGTACGGGAGCCGGGCGGTGCACAGGCCATCGCCCGAATTGTCTGCAAGCGCAAAGCAACTCACCGGCGCGGCAGCGACGTTACCGCTGGCGCTTGGCAGTTCATACCGCCAGAGTACCCCATCCCTATTTTTCCGCATTGCTACACCACGCCACGGCGGCATTGTTGGAGCGCAGACCGTATGATTTACGAGCGCCTCCGATCCGGCTGCGCGCGAGCAAATCTGCTTCTTGCTCTCAACGCCTATCAAAATCTGCGCGCGCAAATCTGCTTCGGGATTGAGACAGAAGGAGAATCCATCGCCCGGTCCGGGAAGTGGAAGAAAAAAGGGCGTTGAACTATCCGGAATATCGTTCGCTGCCGGAACGGCGAAGACATGACCGTTCAGCTTGCGTGTCCCGCTGGAGAAGAAGACAAGACTTCCAACGACGCCTAGAGCTGCAAGTGCGAGCCACTTCATGCTCGGCATCTACGCCCAAACGCTCGCGGGCTCAACGGCGTCCACGTTATGGGCAACGGCAGGAACGGCCTTTTGATATCGAGGCGCATTGAGGCAGACTCGTCCCACCACACGCCGTCGTCCCCGCGAAAGCCGGGATCCATTCGCCTATCGCTCGCGGCAAGAGCCGATGGCGAGACCCCAATGGACCCCGGCTTTCGCCGGGGTGACGAAATGGGAGCAGCGATGGGTTCTTATACGTGCAACTTGGTATGGCTCCCCTCCCGAACCGGGAGGGGAGTTCCAGGAAGGTCGACTCAAACCGTCGGCTTGCCGTCCACGCGCGCCGGCACACCCGCACCGTCCCGCAGGTCCGCCGGGAGCAGTGCTTCCGGCAGGTCCTGGTACGACACCGGGCGCAGATAGCGGCCGATCGCCAGCGTGCCCACCGAGGTGCTGCGGCCGTCCGAGGTCGACGGGAACGGACCGCCATGGACCATCGCGTCGGTCACTTCCACGCCAGTCGGCCAGCCATTGGCGAGGATGCGGCCGGCGAGGCGCTCCAGCGACGGCAGCAACTCCTGCGCGATGGCAACGTCGGCGTCGTCCATGTGCAGCGTGGTGGTCAGCTGGCCTTCGAGCAGCGAGATGACCTTCTTCAGCTCGTCGACGCTGGCGCAGCGCACCAGCAGCGAGGTCGCGCCGAAGATTTCCTCGGCATGGCTCGGATCGGCGATGAAATCCGCGCCCTTCATCGTGAACAGCGCGCCGCGCGCGCAGGTCGGGCCCTGCGGCTCGACGCCCTGGGCGATCTGTTCGACGGTCGGCACGCCCGCGAGCTTCGAGACGCCGCTCTCATAGGCCTTGTGGATGTTCGGGGTGAGCATCACCTGCGCCGGCGCGCCGAGCATCGCTTCGCTGGCGGCCGCCAGGAAGCGCTCCAGCGCCGGGCCTTCCAGCGCCAGCACGAGACCCGGATTGGTGCAGAACTGGCCCGCGCCCATCGTCACCGAGGCGACATAGCCCTTGCCCAGCGCCTCGGCGCGGGCTTCCAGCGCCGCCGGCAGCAGGAAGACGGGGTTGATGCTGCTCATCTCGGCATAGACGGGAATCGGCACCGGGCGGCTCTGCGCGATGCGGACCAGCGCCAGGCCACCGCCACGCGAGCCGGTGAAGCCCACCGCGGTGATGCGCGGATCGCGGACCAGCGCCTCGCCCAGCTCGTTCGCCGTGCCGGCGACCATCGAGAACACGCCCGCGGGCATGCCGGTCTTTTCCACGGCACGCTGAATCGCGCTCGCGACCAGCTCGGCCGTACCCGGATGCGCCGGGTGGCCCTTCACCACCACCGGACAACCGGCGGCGAGCGCCGAGGCGGTGTCGCCGCCGGCGGTCGAGAAGGCGAGCGGGAAGTTCGACGCGCCGAACACCGCGACCGGGCCCAGCGGCACCATCCGCAGGCGCAGGTCGGGCTTCGGCAGCGGCGCGCGATCGGGGATTGCATGGTCGATGCGGACGCGCAGATAATCGCCCAGGCGCAGTTCCTTGGCGAACAGGCGCAGCTGGCCGGCGGTGCGGCCGCGCTCGCCCTGCAGGCGGGCCTGGGGCAGGCCGCTTTCCTGCATCGCGCGCTCGATCAGTTCGTCGCCCAGCGCTTCGATCTCCTCGGCGATCGCTTCGAGGAACTTGGCACGTTCCTCGCGCGACAGGCTCGAATAGGGCAGGAACGCGGCTTCTGCAGCGGCGCAGGCGGCATCGACGTCTTCCAGCGTCGCGGTGCTGAAGCTGGGCTCGATCTCGCTGCCGGTGGCGGCGGCAACGGCGCGGAAGCCGGCGTCGCGGGCGACGCGCTTCGATGCGATGAACAATTCTCCGGTCAGCGCCATGGCGAGATCTCTCCGATTGGATAATGAAGTTAGCGGTAACAGTATGGGCGGCAGGTAGGCGCTGGACGTTCGCGGCGCAACCGCCCCGACGTCCAATGCCGACAGCCCGGGCAGGGAATCCAGCGAATGCCCTGCCCGTTCGAGGGCGCTAATACTCCGGGCAGATGCGATGCGCTAACCCAAATTAGCCGGTGCCGGGATATTTCAAACCTTTGCACAGTTAGGCCCCGCACGATCTTCGAAAGGCAGTGCGGATGGCGACGGCGACGGCAACAGGCCCCACTGCCACGGGCGGCGGCGACCGCAGGCGCGCCACCCGTGCGCTGCAGGCGCTGAACTTCTTCATGGCGGACATGCAGGCGGGTATCGGCCCGTTCCTCGGCGTGTTCCTGCAACAGCGCGGCTGGACCGCGGGGCCGATCGGCACGGTGATGACCGCGGGCGGGATTGCCGGCATGGTGATGACCGCCCCCGCTGGCGCGTTCATCGACCATACCGAGAAGAAGCGGCTGGTGGTAATCGTCACCGGCATCTGCACGCTGCTCGCCTCGTTCCTGATCCTGTTGTCGCAGGCCGGCTGGGTGGTGACGGTGAGCCAGATCGCCACGGCGATCGCCGGCGCGATGATCGGCCCGGCGGTGGCGGGCATGACGCTGGGGATCGTCCGCCAGCGTGGCTTCAACGCCCAGAACGGCAGGAACCAGGCGTGGAACCATGCCGGCAACATGGTCGGCGCCGGCCTGTCCGGCTGGCTGGGCTGGAGATATGGGATGTCGGCGATCTTCCTCCTCGCCGCCTTGTTCGGCGCACTCGCGATCAGCTGCGTGCTGCTGATCCCCGAACGCGCGATCGACCATGCCGCCGCACGCGGGCTGGAGGCTCAGGCGGGCGAAGACCAAGGCAGCAAGGCGGAAGGATTCGCCGCCCTGTTCCGTACCAAGCCGCTGCTGATCCTGGCGGCGGCGCTGGCGTGTTTCCACCTCGGCAACGGCGCGATGCTCCCGCTCTATGGGCTGGCGGTGGTTGGCGCGGGCAAGGGCGATGCGGCGCTGTTCACCGCGACGACGGTCGTCGTGGCGCAGGCGGTGATGATCGTCGCGTCGCTGGTGGCGATGCGGATCGCGGCGGGGCGCGGCTATTGGCTGGTGCTGCTGATCTCGTTCGCGGCGTTGCCGCTGCGCGGCGCGCTGGCGGGCAGCTTCATCGAGCATTGGGGCGTGTGGCCGGTGCAGGCGCTGGACGGCATCGGCGCAGGGTTGCAGAGCGTGGCCGTGCCGGGGCTGGTCGCCTGTATGCTCGACGGCACCGGGCGGGTGAATGTCGGGCAAGGCGCGGTGATGACGGTGCAGGGCGTCGGCGCCTCGCTAAGCCCGGCGATCGGCGGCTGGCTGGCGGAAACGATCGGCTTTCACGCCGCCTTCTACCTATTGGGCAGCTTCGCATTGGTGAGCCTTGCGCTGTGGATCGGCTTTGCGGCTACGCTGCGGCCCGCCTGCGCCGGGGTTCCGCCCCGGCACGCATGAGCAGCGCGTCGAGATTGGGTACGCACCGCCCCAAGCAAAACTATCTCCCCTTGTCGCGCCGGCCCGCTAGCATTGCCCCAACAGGATAGATGCGCCTTTTGAGAGGAACGACAATCATGCCCGATCGCCCGCTGCACCCCGAAACCCTGGCGCTGCACGCCGGCTGGCGCGCCGACCCGAGTACCGGCGCGGTGGTGCCACCGATCTACCAGACAACCTCGTACCAGTTTCGCGACACCGACCACGCGGCCAACCTGTTCGCGCTGCGCGAGCTCGGCAACATCTATACCCGGCTGGGCAACCCGACGACGGACGTGCTGGAGCAGCGCATCGCTGCGCTCGAAGGCGGTGCGGCGGCGCTGGCGGTCGCCTCGGGCCAGGCCGCGTCGGCCTATGCGGTGCAGAACCTCGCCCGCGCCGGCGACAATATCGTCAGCGGCACCGACCTGTATGGCGGCACCTGGAACCTGTTCGCCAATACGCTGAAGGACATGGGCATCGAGGTCCGCTTCGTCGATCCCGCCGATCCGGAGGCGTTCGTGCGCGCCAGCGACGAGCGCACCCGCGCCTGGTATGTCGAGACGCTGCCCAACCCCAAGCTGATCGTGGCGCCGATCGGCGAGATCGCGGCGCTGGGCCGGCCGCTGGGCATCCCGCTGATCGTCGACAATACCGCGGCACCGCTGATCGCGCGGCCGTTCGACCATGGTGCCGCCATCGTGGTCTATTCGACGACGAAGTATATCGGCGGCCACGGCACCTCGATCGGCGGGATGATCGTCGATGGCGGCAATTTCGACTGGGAAGCGTTTCCGGAACGCCAGCCGCTGCTCAACACGCCCGATCCCAGCTATCACGGCGCGGTTTGGAGCCAGGCGGCCAAGCCGCTGGGGCCGATCGCCTATATCCTGCGCGCCCGCACCGTGCTGCTGCGCGATCTGGGCGCGGCGCTGTCGCCCACCAACGCCTTCCAGATCCTTCAAGGGCTGGAAACACTGCCGCTGCGGATGCCGCGCCACTGCGAGAATGCCGCCAAGGTTGTCGCCTATCTGCAATCGCGGCCCGAGGTGACAAGGGTGATCCATCCCTCGGTGCAGACCGGCGTGCAGGCCGAACGCGCCGCACGCGTGCTGACCGGCGGCCAGGGCGGGCTGGTCGGTTTCGAGCTGGCGGACGGCAGCGCGGCAGGCCGGGCGTTCATCAACGCGCTGCAGCTCTTTTACCATGTCGCCAATATCGGGGACGCGCGCAGCCTCGCCATCCATCCAGCATCGACCACCCATTCCCAGCTTTCGGCCGAGGAGCAGGCCGTGACCGGCGTGTCGGACGGCTATGTCCGCCTGTCGATCGGGCTGGAGCATAGCGACGACATCCTCGCCGATCTGGGCCAGGCGCTGGACAAGGCGGCGGGCGCGCGCTGATCCGGCCGCGCGCGGCCGCGTACCCTACCGCAGGTCCCGGATCGAACGCGATGGCGGGCGGGCTTCGGCGCGCACCCGCCATCGCCGACGCATGCGGCGCAAGTCCCGTTTCGCCTTGCGCAGCCCCATCCAGCTGCCGGTGGCGCAGACCAGCGTGACCATGGCAAGCAACGGCAGCACCACGAGATCCCAGACCGGGCGCGACCGAAGGCCCGGCAGATCGAGCCGGTGCAGACCGTCCTGCAGCCAGCGATAGGCCCGCGCATTGCCGTCCACCGCGCACAGCAGCTTCCCGCTCTTCGCGTCGATATAGAGCCGGGTGGCCTCGCGATCGGCGCGCACCGCCCGCCATACCGGCAGGGTCACCGGGGCCTTGTGGCCGTAATAATAGGCATCCTCGGTCGTCAGCAGGTGGAGGCTGGCGAGCGGCGGGCCGGTGCGAAGTGCCGCTGCCAGCGCCTCGCGTCGCAACGGCGCGGGTTCGCCCCGGTCGTCGAAGCGCATCGCGGTGCCGGACCCGCCGATCGCCGCCAGGAACAGCCGTCCGCCCATGGCGACGCTCTCCACCCGGCGGGTATCGGCAGGGATGCGATCGAGCCGGGCAAGCGCGGCGCGCACCCCGCCCCAGGTCATCGTTCCGGCGAGTTGCCGGCGTTCGGCGGCATCGGCGCGGCTGTCGAGGAACCCCCAGGGATTCATCGAGAGCAGCCCGCTCGCGACCCAGCTCAGCGTCAGCATCCCGAAGACCAGCCCGAAGACATGGTGCCACCACCACAGCCCCGTATAGGGCGAACCGAAGCTGCCGTCCTTCCGCCGTCGCAACCGGGCGATGCCGACCCAGATGCCGGTGACCGTCAGGAAGCAGCCGATCAGGGAGGTCCAGATCACCACCTGGCTCCAGGCAGCGCCGTTCTGGCGGAGGAGCGTGGGATAGAGCCAGTGCGGCACCGCGCCGAGCCAGCCCCAGAAGCGCTCGAAGCGCGTCGTCTGCTGGACGATCTCGCCGCTTCTGCCGGCAACGTACACGCTCGTGCCGGCCGGATCGGCATAGTCGACGCGGGTGAGCGGCCGATTGGCGCGGTAGGTCTGCACCGTCCACTGGTCGATGCCGGTCTCTGCCATGCGAATCGTCGCGCCCGAAATGCCGGTCTGCGCGGCATAGTCGGAGGCGATCCGGCGGATGTCGGACGGCGCCAGTTCGGCCAAGCGCGCACCAGTGGCGAGATCGTAGCTGCCCGGCGTCGCGCGCGCCTGCTCGATCCGCCGCGCCGGTGCGGCGGCGGGGACGATGCGCAGAACGGTGCGGCCGGCCATGGCCTCCAGCCGCGCCGAGGCCAGGGGCAGATCGTCCGGCAGGTCGATCCGCGCCAACGCTGCCGCTGCCGGCAGCCGCAGCGGCGGCAATCCCCGCACCTGCTCCGCCGGGGTGAGCCGCGGATAATCGACATACATCATCACGAAGCCCGACAGGCACCAGAGCGTCATCACCAGCCCGATGACGACGCCCAGCCAGCGGTGCAGGACGAGGACCGCCTTGGGCATCGTCAGAACCCCAGGCCGTAGCTGACGCGCAGCGTCCGCGGCACGCCGCGGGTGAAGTAGAGGAACCGCCCCACCCCGCTGTCCGGCACCGCGGACTGGAAGCCGCGCGTCGCATAGTCGCGGTCGAAAAGATTCTCGACGTTGATGGCGAAACGGTGCCGCCGCGCGGCATCGGGAAAGAGCTGCACGCCAACATCGACGATCGCGTACTTGCCATAGTTGCGCCGGCCGAAGCCGCTCGCCGTGGCATAGGCATCGCCCACCCAGTTGACCGAGGCGCTGGCCCCGACCGGAAGCGTGCGCGGCCGCCAGGCGAGCGTGCCGCGGGCCAGCTGCTCGGGCGTGCGGTCGCGCTGGAGCGACGATCCCGCATTGCGCGCGCGGGCATAGGTGTAGCTCGCGTCGAGATGCCAGGCATCCGCGATCACCGCACCCAGCACCAGTTCCGCGCCGCGCACGTTCACGCGCGACGCCGAATTGCGGTAGATGCCATCCGGATAGGCGGGGTTGGCGGTATCGATGTCGATCAGATGATCGATGCGCCGGGCGAACACCGTGGCCTGCCAGTGGAAACGCCCGCCCGCCAGCGTACCGCCGAGGCCTGCATTGACGCTGAGGCTCTCTTCCGGCTTGAGGTTGGGATTGCCGCGCTCGCAACAGGGATCGATCTGGTAGAGTTGCGAGGCGCTGGGCAGCAGGAACGAGGTGCCGCCATTGGCCTGGGCGAACAGATTGTCAGCCAGCTCCATCCGGCCGGTGACGTTCCACACCGTCTTCCGGGATCCGCTGCCGTCATTGTACCGCAGCCCGGCCGACAGCCGCGCGCGGCGCGAGAGATCGTCGTTGGTACGGATCTGGAAGGTGCCGGCGTGGACCCGTTCCTTGGTCGCGGCGATGCGCAGCACATCGTCGCGCCCGCTGAACTGCTGGAAATCATAGCCGATCAGGTAATCGAGCCCGCGATGCGGCCGCAGTTGGACCAGCGCGCTGCCGCCATAGTCCTTGAAGCCCCAAAAGGTGCCGGCGGGATAGACGACGATCGGTGCGCCGCCGCCTACCGGGTTGCGGATCTGGACATAGGCGGTCTTCCAGTCGTGGAAATAGCCCTTGAGGAACAGCTGCACCACATCGCTACCGACATAATCGAGCCGGACGCTGGCGATCTCTTCGTTGCGATCATTGCGGCTTTCGCGGGTGCGGGTGGGGCTGAGATTGTCGAGCTTCGCCTCGGTGTGGATATATTGCAGGTTGAACCGCCAGTCGGGGCCGAGATCGTAGCGATATTTGCCGCCGACCGACCACAGGTCGTAGCCGCGGGCACGATCGGTTGCGCTGGGCTCCATGCGGCTATAGGGCCGATAGCCTTCGGAGCGATTATACGCGCCCCAGGCGACGAACTGGTGCCTTCCCGATCCACCCCGCACATAGCCGCCGAGGTTGGTGCCGCCGAAGCTATCGACGCCGGCGTCCAGCTGGCCGCCAAAGCGATCGGCAAAGTCGCGCGTGACGACATTGATCACGCCCGCGGCGGCCTGGGTGCCGTAGAACAGGCTCTCGCCACCCTTCAGCACCTCGACCCGTTCGATCATGCTGGCGGGCAGCGTGTCGTTCGGCGAGGTGCCACCATAAAGCCGGTTGTTGATGCGGATGCCATCGACAGTCCACAGCACGTCCTGGGTCCGCGAGCCCTGTAGCGACACGTCGACATAGCTGAACGGCCCGCTGCCGGGCTGCACGTAGAGGCCGGGCACGGTGCGCAGCGCCGTCGCGACATCGACCGCGCCGCCTTCCCGGACCTGGGTTTCGGTGAGCAATGCGAGATCGCTGCCATAGCGGGCACGCTGGCGCGGCAGCGTTTCCTCCAGGCTGGTGCCGGTGACCACCAGCGTATCGGCTGCGTCCTCGGTCTGCGCATGGGCAGGCTGGAAGCAAGCGGTAGCCGCAACGGCGAAAGCGGCCGCACACCGCGAAAGGGAAAGGACGTTCATCAATGTTACCCCCGGCGTCGTCGACGTCGGGCAGGAGCGTGCCGTTCACGCGAACGGTCGGCGCACGGCGCCGGCCGGACGCCATGGGCGACCGACGCACGTGACCGATGCGGCTCCCGCCGCTCGTTCGTCGCTCAGACGGAGTACACCGTGCCGCGGCCATCCCCTGGACCAAGGCAAGAGCGACCAGACGCCGGCAGGTCTCCTGGCTCACGGGTCGTCGCTCGATGCACGCCTTCCCAGGCCCTGGGGCCCAGTGGCTGCTTCCGTGCTGGAAGCCCGTGCGTCTCGCTCACCGCTTACAGTTGCAGGGACAGCCTCGGATTCGGGCGGCATGCCGCCTTCACCGCGTTCCCTTTTAAGCCTCTCGTCGAGGCACCGGCGCGATCTTCGCTCGCGGCAAGGAATGCCGGAAGCATTGCTTTGGTAGATGCACGCGGCGGGTACCGCAAGGCATCGGATGGTTGTTCCCCAGCGTCGGTGCCGGCACGCCCCGCGCCCCGCCTTTTCCAGGCAAGCCGCCCGACAGGCAGATCCGAGCAACGCAGTGCTATCTTGAGAAAATTCTAACGATACAGCCCCGGCCTGGACCGCGAAGGCCGCCCTTTGCCGATGCGCGCGTTTCTGCGCCTCTCCCCAGTCCCGCCGGGTACCGGACGAACCTTGCGTGCCATGCTCTCCTCCTGTTTCTCGTTGCTTTCGAGGCGGACGCTATGTTCGGGAAGGCATGGCGGCAAAGGCCGCAACGGTTGGGTTACGGTGCGTTCGCGCCGGCGTAACCCCGCGCACGGGTTTCAACATCGCCATTGCGCTCCCTCGACCAGGGGCAGAACCGACCGGCGCCGCCCGATCGGGAGGGGGAGCGACAACAGAGCAAGGCAGCGTACTCCAACCCGCGGACCCGGTTTGCGGTGCGGGGGGCCAAGGCCTGCCCCCAGGGATGCGTCGGAGCCGATGCCCGGCGCATTGCGAGCGACCGACAATATCACGCCGCCGCCGCCCAACGCCCAAAGGGTATCGAAAAACGGGGCCCATTCCGTCGGAAGATGCATGGCTTTGCGAGAATGGCTGCGGCCATTTCCGTTGGGCGCGCACCGATGGGGCCTAAGCGTAACGGCAGCCTGAAGACGGCGGATACGCGATGGTCAGCAGCAACTATCGCCGAGAACGTACTATTCCGAAGAGCCGACGCCACCACCGTCACAAGAACGTCTTGCTTGCCGCACGCCGGTCGGACACGATCTTGGCCTGTCTATGCCACTTGGCCAACCCGGCACGGCGCATAGGCCTCGTCGCTCAAATCGCGGCCACAGCGACCTGCAGAATCGCAGTATCGGAACGACCGCAAGTATCACCGATTCTAACAATGGCAATATATTTAACGATCGAAACGGAGTCACATTTCGATTACACTTGCGTGCCAAGCAAAATCATCATTGGCATATTTCGACAAATACGTAATGATGATCACTCGCGATGACGTCACAGCATCGCGCGAGGGGGAGCGGGCCATGCTGATCATCTTGTGCATCGCTATCGGCGTGTTGTGGGCCCTGCGCGCGCAGTGGCGGGGGGCGGCGCTGGAACCGGTGCCAACAGCCGATTCGTCCACGCCGCGTACCGAAGCACCGGCGCCGGCCGCCAGCATCGATCTGGAGGAAGGCCGTAACTTCGGCGGGAACGGCGCTGCCGCTGATCCCGCCGTTCCCGCCGAGCCGCTGGTGCGGGCTCGCAGCCAGCTCACCGCCGCAACGCGGCTGGTGGTGCTGGGGGGCATCGGCAAGCTGCTGTTCGCGCCTCTGCTCTGGTGCGTCACCGGCGTGGTCCTCGCGCAGGCACGCTTCCTCTTCTATGAAGCTTGGCATTCGATCACGGTAGAACGCAAGCCGCGCATCGTCGTCGTCGACGCCATCACGATGGTGTGCAGCCTGGTTTCGGGCTGGTTTTTCATCAACGTCATATTGTACTGGTTTTACCGTCTTTTCAATTACATCGCACTCCGGACCGAAGATCATTCGCGGAGCAAGCTGATCGACGTCTATGCGCGCCAGCCACGGGTCGTGTGGGGCCTGGTCGGCGGGGTGGAGACGGAACTGGCGTTTGAATCCCTGCAAGCGGGCGACCTGATCGTCCTGCGCGCCGGCGATCTGGTGCCGGTGGATGGCGAGATCGTTGAAGGATCGGCCAGCGTCGACCAGCATATCCTGACGGGAGAGTCGCAGCTGGCGGAGAAGGCACCCGGCGATGCGATTTTCGCATCCACCATCGTGGTGTCGGGCCGGCTGGTGGTGCGATCGCGCGAAACCGGTGCCGCGACGATGGCGGCCCAGGTTGGCGCCGCGCTGAACGCCACCAACAGCTATGCGGCGACGGTAGAGGCCCGCGGCATGGCCCTGGCCGACAAGGCGACGATACCGTCGCTGCTGGTCGGCGCCGCCGCGCTCGCCGTGCAGGGGCCAGGCGCCGGTCTTGCCGCACTTGCCGCCGATTTCGGTTCCGGGATGCGCGTGCTCGGCCCGGTGGCGGTGCTGAAGCATCTGCAATCCGGCGCGCAGAGCGGACTGTACATCAAGGACGGACGCTCGCTGGAGTTGCTACGATCGGTGGACACGATCGTGTTCGACAAGACCGGCACGCTTACCCTGCCGCAGCCGCTGCTGATGCGCACCCATGGCTGGGGAGAAGATCCCGCGCGGGTGCTGGCGCTGGCCGCGGCCGCCGAGATGCGGCTGACGCACCCGATCGCGCGGGCGATCGTGGCAGCCGCCCAGGATGCCGGCCTCGCGATACCGGCGGCGGACCAGAACAGCTACGATATCGGGTTCGGCGTACGGGTCGACCTGCCCGACGGCGTCGTCCGCGTCGGCAGCCTGCGCTACCTGGAGGCGGAGCATATCACCGCCGATGCCGAAGCAAGGTCAGCCGAGGAGGCCGCCCATGCGATCGGCCACTCCTTCGTCTTCGTCGCCCTGGACGAGCGGCTGATCGGCGCGGTCGAGCTGCAGCCCCAGCTGAAACCCGGCGCGGAATCGACGATCCGGCAGCTGAAGGCGATGGGCCTGGGCGTCGTGATCCTTTCGGGTGACCATGCCGTGCCGACACGCGCGCTGGCGGAGCGGCTGGGCGTGGATCGCCACTTCGCGGGCGTGCTGCCGCAGGGCAAGGCGGAGATCGTACGTGGATTGCAGGCCGAAGGGCATTCGGTGTGCTTCGTGGGCGATGGCATCAACGATTCGATCGCCCTGAAGGCGGCGCAGGTATCGGTATCGTTCCACGGCGCATCGACGATCGCGACCGATGCCGCACAGGTTGTGATGATCGAGGAGAGCCTGGAGACGCTGCTCCTGCTGTTCGAACTGTCGCGCAGCCTGGATGCGAACATGCAGCTTAGCTACCGCATCTCCATGGTGAGCACCGGCGCGGTGATCGGCGCGACGATCCTGTTCGGTGCCGGGCTTGCCGGTGCCGTCGTCGTCGCCAATATCGCCCGCGTCACCGGGCTGATCAACGCAATGCGGATGCCGGACACCCACCGGGAGGGTGCGGCGAACCCGACACTGGATACCGCAGCCGAGCCTGCCCATGCGCCGTCGCCGCGCGCACTCGGCGCCCCCGCAGCCGCCGTTCCCGGTCTATCGTGAGGAACTTCCCCCTATGTGCGGCATAACCGCAATCTACAGTCCCCGTCGCCCGATCGATCCGCTGCTACTGGACCGCGGCCTGGCCGCACTCCACCACCGTGGGCCGGATTATCGCGGCCGCTGGTTCGCGCCGGGGGGCAGCGTGGCACTGGGCCACACGCTGCTCGCGGTGACCGACCTGGCCGGCGGCCACCAGCCCATCCCGGACGCCGACGGCAACCGCGCGATCACCGTCAACGGCGAATTCTATGGCTGGGAAGCGCTGCG
Organism: Sphingomonas pokkalii; assembly: GCF_003096275.1. Classification (GTDB taxonomy): domain Bacteria; phylum Pseudomonadota; class Alphaproteobacteria; order Sphingomonadales; family Sphingomonadaceae; genus Sphingomonas; species Sphingomonas pokkalii. The sequence goes on along the minus strand of NZ_QENQ01000001.1, from coordinate 1,448,145 downwards.
CGACGCCTTGCGCCAACAAGGATATCGCTTCCGCACCGGGTCCGACAGCGAAGTCGCGCTGCACCTGCACCATCGCCTAGGCGCCTCGTGCCTTGCGGCGCTGCGCGGCGAATTCGCCTTCGTGCTGTGGGACGAGACACAGCGCACCTTGTTCGCCGCACGCGATCGCTATGGCATCGCACCCCTGCTCTTTGCCGAGCATGACGGGCAGACATTCTTCGCCTCCGAAGCGAAGGCACTGTTCGCGATGGGCGTGCCGGCGCGCTGGGACGAGGAAGCCGTGTTCCTGCAAAGCCACGGCCTGCTGGCGCCCGGCCGCACGCTGTTCGCCGGGGTACGGCAGCTGGAACCCGGCCATTTCCTGACGCTGGGCGATGGCGGACTTTCGATCCAGCGCTACTGGGATATTCCAATCCCGCTGGCACGCGACCTGCCCGATACCGACCTGCCCAATGCCGCGGAGCGCCTGCGCGACGACATCGTCGAAGCGGTGCGGCTGCGGGTGCCCGGATCGGCGGTGCGCTGGGGCATGTATCTGAGCGGGGGTGTCGATTCTTCGACGGTTGCAGGGATCGTCACCCGGGAATTCGGCCACAGCGTGCCCGCCTATACCATCCGTTTCGACGACCCGGACTATGACGAAAGCGCCACCGCCCAACGCACCGCACAGGCGCTGGGGTTGGCGCTGAACGAGGTGCACGCTCCCGCCGACGCACTGGCCGACGCGCTGGACAGCGCGATCGTGCACACCGAAACGCTGATCGGCAATCTCGGCCCCGCCGGCAAGCTGCTGCTCAGCCGCAGGGCGCGCGCCGATGGCCTGCGCGTGGTGCTGACCGGCGAAGGCGCGGACGAAACGTTCGCCGGCTATGACGAACTCTGGCCCGGCCCGCCCGCCTGGGCGGAGCATCCGCAGCTCGCCTTCGGCTATCGCCTGCTGGGCGGGATGCCGGAATGGCTGGGCGGCAGCGTGCTGCGCGGCCAGGCGGAAATGGCGCTGCTATCGCCCGACATGCGCGCGCGTTTCGGGGCCACCGATCCGCTACGCCTGTTCCTCGACAGGTTCGACCTTGCCGGCGCGGTGGCGGATCGCGACCCGCAGGACCGGTCGCTGTATCTATGGGCGCGGTCGGCGCTCGCCAATTTCCTGCTGCGGTCGCTGGGCGACGGCGTGGAACGCGCCAGCTCGATCGAAGCCCGCCTGCCGCTGCTCGACCACCGGATGATCGAAACGGCGTTCGCGGTGCGGGGCCGCCCGCCGGCCGAACGGCCTGCCATCACCAAAAGGCTGCTGCGCCACGCGGTGCGCCCGTTCCTGACCGATGAAGTGTTTGAAGGGCGCAAGCGGCCCTATCTGGCGCCGCCGGTTTCCCGGGCGCCGGACGGTCCGCTGCTGACCCGGCTGGGCGACTTGGTGCACTCGCGCGCGCTGGACGATCTTCCCTTTGCGGATGCACCGGCGCTGCGCCGCCGCTTTGCCGCGTTGGGCGAGGAGCAGGGGATGACCCTGCACGCCGCGGAGCGGACGCTCCAGCGCTTTGCCAGTGCGTGCATACTGCAACAGGCCTTCGGGCTCAGCTGAGGAACATGTGATGGACCCCTCTGCCCTCCCCCCCGGACCCCGTGGCCCGATGGCCGTACAGATTGCGCAGTGGCTGCGCGATCCGCTCGGCTATCTCGATCGCGCCTATGCGCAGTTCGGGCCGATCTTCACGATGCCCCAGCCGGGCACGCCGCTGGTCCTGATCAGCGGTGCAGGGCCGACGGAAACGCTGTTTACCGACCGCCGGCTGGCACTGCCCGGCGAAAGCGAACTTCGGCCGCTTCTGGGGGATCGCGCCGTGCTGCTGCTTTCGGGCCGCGAACATCGTGATCGGCGGCGGATCCTGATGCCCCCCTTCGCGGGTGGCACGATGCTGGCCTGGGGCAATGCGATCCAGGCGATGACGCGCGACTGCATGGCAGCGCGAGAACGCGCCGGTGGTGGCACCAATGTCCGCGACCTGATGCAGGAAATCACGCTGAACGTGATGCTGCAGATCGTGTTCGGCGACCATGAAGGCCCGCGCCGGCAGAAACTGCGCCGCGACGTGACCGACCGGATGCTGTTTTCCTCGACGGTGGGCGCCGTGCTCGCGCTGTGGCTGCCGATACTGCAGACGCGCCGCTGGCCGGCCTGGCGCCGCACGCTGGATGCGCAGACCGCCTGCGACCAAGCCTTCTTCGCCGAAATCGCGGCCGATCGTGCGGCGCCCGGCAACGCGCCGACCGTGCTGCGCATCCTGCTGGAGGCGACCGACGAAACCGGTGCGCCGTTGCCAGACAGCGACATCCGGGACGAGCTGATGACGATGATGGTGGCCGGGCATGAGAATACCGCCACGGCGCTTTCCTGGGCGATATATTGGGTCAACCGCTATCCGGCGGTGCTGGCGCGGCTGCGCGACGAGCTGGAAGCGCTGGGCGAAGATGCCGATCCGATAGCGGTCGCCAAACTTCCGTATCTGGAAGCGGTCTGCAACGAAACGCTGCGCATTTTCCCCCCGGTCATGATGACGCTGGGGCGCATTGCGGAGGAGGCGATGGAAATTGGCGGCCATCCCATCCCGGCCGGCACCTTCCTGCGCAGTTCGATCTACCTGACCCATCAGGATCCGGCGGTTTTCCCCGATCCCAAACGCTTCGATCCCGATCGCTTCCTGGGTGCCAGCTTTCACAAATTCGCATTGCAGCCCTTTGGCGGCGGCGGGCGCAAGTGCATCGGCGCAGGCTTTGCGCTGTTCGAGATGAAACTGATCCTGGCAGAGATGGTGCGACACTGGGATGTTCGCCTGTCGGACCGGCCGTTACGGGCCGTGCGGCGCACCGGATTGCTGGCACCCGATACCAGCTTCACGATCCATCCTACGCCGCGCCCAGCCCGCCCGCCCGCCCCGGTGCGCGAGACGCAGCCATGTGCGGCCTAGCCGGTTTCTTCACCGGATGCGCTGCCGAAGCCTTTTGCCAGGCGTCGCAGTTAACCGGATGCCCGCGCAACGGCACGGCGGCGGCGGATCGGGCGGGCGGCACGATCTTCGCGAACTGGAACGAACGCGCCTCCGTTCGCCGGGCGCCCCAACGCCGGATCGACCCGGAAGACCTGGCACTCGATCTTTTCCCGCGCGCGCTGGTGCCGGTCGTCGCCCACCCGATCGTGCTGGCACGCTATCCTGAGGCGATACCGGAACTGCTGACCCTGGCGCTGTATCGCTATCTGGATTTCACGATCAATCTGGAGATGTTCGTCGTTGCCGATACCACGCGGCTGCTGATCGCCGACCATGGCCCGGTTGCGCTCGACGCGCGGGAACGGGTGGATGCGCATCGCCTCGCATGCGACGAAAGCTACCACGCATTGTTCTGCGCCGATCTGACACAGCAGGTGATCGCGGCTTCGGGGCGCGCCCCGGCACCGGCGCAGGCCCCGCTGTTCCTGCGCCGCCTGCGCGCGCGGATGGCGCAGGAAGGGGGCGAACTGAACCGGTTCCTGTTCACGGCGCTTTCGGAAATGCTGATCACCGGCAATCTTTCCGATGCCCGGCGCAACGATGCGACGCCGGCGGCGGTACGCGGCGTGCTGAGCGATCATGCCGCCGATGAAGTGCGCCATGGCCTCTTCTATCGCGACCTGCTGGCGCGACTGCTCCACCAGAGCGGCAGCGAGTCGGCGGCACTGGCCGCCGTCATCCCCGAACTGCTGCTCGATTTCCTTTCGCCCGATCTCGTTAATATCGGGATCGACCTTGCCCATGCCGGGATCGCGCCCCACCATGCGGAGGAGATCCTGGCCGAGGTGTATGTGCCGGAACGCATCCAGCCCTATCAGCGCGCCGCATCGGCAGCGATCTTTGCACTGCTCGACGAATTCGAGCTGATCGAGCGTGCGGAAGTGGCCGATCGGTTCGCCGCTTCCGGGCTGATCGACGCATGATCGAAGCGCAGCTGGTGCCCCGCCCACGAGACACGCGCAAAACCGATTGGCGGCGGCGGCGAATGATCGGGATGGTGCAGCGCCAGCGACAGATACAGCCCCGGTTCGGGGCAATAGAGGCCGATCGTCCAGTCCGAATCATCGGGAACCGTGATGCGGCTAGCGGCCAGATCGAGCCGCGCATGGGTAAGGTCTGCCGAAAGCCCCAGCCCCAGCGCCTTTGCCCATGCCTCCTTCACCGTCCACGCCGCCAGGAACTGCGCGGCGCGGGCAGAAGGCATTGCATTGCGCAACGCGGCATGTTCGTCGGGCGCGAGCACGCCACGCGCCAGCGCCATTGCATCGACGGTGCGATCCACTGGTTCCAGATCTATGCCGACGCGCGCCGCACCGCCCAGCGCGACCGCCACCCAGCCGCCCGCGTGGGTGATGCTGAAATCGGGGCCGCCATCGGCGAAACAAGGCTTGCCGGTGTCGTCGATGCGCAGGGGAGAGCGACACCCCGCCGCCGCCGCCAGCGCATCGAGCAGCAGCCGTCCGGCCAGGAACGCCTGGCGATCGATCGGGCGGCGGAAGCGGGCCGCGCGATCGGCATCAGTCGCCGGAAGCTGCGCCGCGAAGCGGTCCAGCACCGGGTCCGCCAGATCGCGAAGCGCCAGCCAAGCGACCCGCGTGCCTGATTCGGACGCGCTACCGCCGCTGTTGTTCATGCTGCCGGGCTCGGGTGTGGAGGTGCCGGGCATGGGCCGGTCGCTGCTGGCCGACCGCAGCTTTGCCGACAGCATCGCCCAGTGCGACGAAGCCGCGCGACCCAGTTTCGCACAGCCGCTGCGCGCCTTTCTGGACGGTACGGCCGAGGACGGCGAGCCGGGATATCGATCGGCGGCGCTGGCGGCGTTCTGCATCGCCAGCGCGGCGGCGCTGAACGATCGCGGGGTGCGCGCGGACGGTTGGCTCGGCTGCAGCATCGGCGAGATTGCGGCGCTGGCGATCGCTGGCGCGATGTCGCTGGAGGATGCCTTCGCCTTCATCGCGGCGCAGGCAAGGGCGATTGCGCAGGTTGCGCCGCGCGGCACCCTGTTGTTCGCACTGGGCGAACCTGCGTTGGAGGATGCCGCCCGATACTGGACCGACGCCCATCTCGCCGGCGTCTATGCGCCGGGGCTGCTGCTGTTCGCGGCGACCGACGCCGATATCGACCGCGTGATGGCACGGGCGCAGGCGGAAGGCGCGGTTGCGCAGCGGGTACCGGTTCCGACACCGGTACACAGCCCGTTGATCGATCCGGCGCAGACGCTGGTGGCCGCCGCAGCCGAAGCGGTGCGCTGGCAGGGGCCGGGGGTGCTGCTCTCCGCAGCGGCCGGGGGCAAGATAGCGGCTGCCGATGCCGGCCATCTGTGGCGCGTGGTGCGCGCTGCGATCCGGTTCGATCGCGCGATCCAGGCAGCGGCACCGGGCACGATCGCCATCGATATAGGTCCTTCGGGCGCACTCACCTCCGCCGCTCGCCGGGCGACGAACGGCCGGGTGCGGGCGCTGGCGATCGGCGGCGCCCGGGGGCCGGATGCCGCCGGGCTCGATCGAATCGCGGGGCAGTGCCGCCACCCCGCCTGACGCCGTACGACGGACGCGGGGGGCACGGGCACCCGCCTCAGCCACCGCGCGATTGCATCGCCGTCCAATGCGCGTCGACATAACCGCTGCAGGAATCGGCGTCGCCCTCGTGGCCGGTGGCGCTCCAGCCCGCGGGCACCGGCTGGCCGGCGGGCCAGATCGCATAGGCTCCTTCCCCGTTGCGGACGACGGCGAACCAATCGCCGTCGATGGTCATATCGTCGATGGGCTTTTCAGGCATGAATGGCTTCCTCCTGGTCGAGCGGCATTGCCGATTCGAAATCGAGATAGGCGCGTAGCATCGCCCCCAGTTCGACGCCGGCGGTGCCGCGCAGCATCGAAATATGGTTGCCGCGCGCGATGGCGGTGGCGACGTGGCCGCCGGTGAGGCGGGACCAGCCCCAATCCGGGTCCGGGCTTGCGGGCGGCTCGAACGGGCGGGGCGGATCGGCCCGCTCGCCTGCCCGGACCAGCAGCATCGCCGGCAGCGGCAGCGGGGCGGCGACATGGCGCGCATTCTCTGCGCCATGCTCCTGCGACCGAGCGATCAGCACCATCGCCTCCTCGCGGTCGCGGGCAACCCCGGCGGTTACCAACGCCGCCGCAACCGCCTCGCGATCCGCGGCGGGCGGCGGCATACCGGTGATCTCCGCCGCCATGGCCGCCAGCGCGGCAAGCGCCTGCGCCGCATCCGGCGTCGCCTGTCGCGGGCGATCGGGCAGCGGCGCGGTGGCATCGAGCACGACCAGGCTCGGCGATGCCCCGCGCGCGCGCAGGCGGCGCACCGCCTCGGCGGCGACATAGGCACCGAAGGAATGGCCGATCACGGCCGCACAGGCATCGCCCACGGCGTCGGCAAGGTGATCGGCCAGCGCGGCAATGGTCGTCACGCCTTCCGGTGGCACGAACGCCAGCACGCGGCGCTCGCCCAGACCATCGGCGACGGCGAGCATGGCCTCCGGGCCGCCGCCGGCACCGCAGACCAGCACCACCGGCTGGCCCGGCCCGTCGCGCAGCGGCAGCAGAATGGGCAGCGCCGATGGGTCGCTCAGCTCGGCCGCCAACGCCCGCGGCGTGCGCATCGCCAGGATCGCACTGGGCGACACCGGCATCCCCTGTTGCCGCAACTGGCTCGCGGCCTGCAGGCTCACGATCGAATCGCCGCCCAGCGCCAGGAAATCATCGTCGGGCCCGACGGCCCGCAGCCCCAGCACCTTCGCGAAAACCTCCGCGATCCGGGCCTCTGCCCCGCTCGCCAGGATGGCGTCCCCCGCCGTGCCCTCGCTGCTGCGATAGCTCTGCGCCAGTGCCTTCAGTCGCACCCGATCGACCTTGCCCGTGGCCGTCAATGGCAGCTCGGGGAGCTGCATCACCCCCTGAGGCAGGAAGGCCAGCGGCACGTCCAGCCGCTCCAGCGCGATCGGCCGGGTCACACAGGCGATCAGCCGCCCACGCCCGTCCGGTCCCGGCACGAGCGTCGCCGCGATTTCGCCCTGCCCCAGCCCGGTGGCCGCCGACAGCGCCATCTCCACCTCACCCAGTTCGATCCGTATGCCGCGTATCTTCACCTGCCCGTCCCGCCGGCCGATGAACAGCAGATCGCCCCGCGGGACGATCCGGACGAGATCGCCCGTGCGATACATGCGGGTACCCGGCGGCCCGAACGGGTCGGGCAAGAAGCTGCGCGCCGTCGATGCCGGCAGGCCCAGATAGCCGCGCGCCAGCCCCGGCCCGGCGAGGTACAGCTCGCCCGGCTCCCCCGGCGCTACCGGCCGTAGCGCCGCATTCAGCACATAGGCCGCGACGTGCGGCAACGGCCGGCCGATCGTAATCGTGCCGCCGGGTGAAACCCGCGCCTGGGTTGCGTGCACAGTCGCCTCGGTCGGGCCATAGGAATTGAGCAGCACGGTGCGCCCGGCCCACAGCGCCGCCAGCGCGGGCGGCAGCACCTCTCCACCGACGACGACTTCGCGCAAGGTCGCCCCCTGCGCCGGCGCCAGCAGCGCGAGCAGGCTGGGCGTGGAGGCGATATGCGTCGCCCCCACCCGCTCGATCAGCTGCGTGTAATCCTCGTCCCCCACCGGCAGGGCGAGACAGCCGCCGCTCAGGATCGATGCCACGACCTCCAGAAAGCTCGCATCGAATTGCAGGTTGAGAGACTGGGCGACGATGCGCGTTGGCCCCTGCCCGTCCTGATAGGGCGCCGCGACATGGCCTATCGCACGATAGGATACCCCAACCGGCTTGGGCCGCCCGGTGGAGCCGGACGTCAGGATGACATAGGCGAGGTCGTCGGGCGCCGGCCGGGGCAGGACGACATCGTCCCCGGCCCCAGAGGGCACGCCCAGCACCACGCACCGATCCGGATCGAACAGGCCCGCCGCCGCCGGATCGACGAGCACAAGATCCGGAGACAGCGCCGCCACCGCTGCCTGCACCCGTGCCGGCGGCTGCTCCGGATCGAGCGCCGCGCTCGCCGCGCCGCACAGCCAGATGGCGAGCAGGGCGACGTAGCGCATCGGCCCGCGTTCCAGGGCGATGGCGACGATGGCACCGGGCCGGGCGCCGCGGGCGGCAAGCTGGTGGGCGACGGCCAGTGCCCGGCTGCGCAGCGCGGCATAGTCCATCGTCTGCGCACCGCAGTGGAGCGCCGGTGCCGCAGGATGGCGCGCCGCGGCCGCCAGGAACAGATCGGGCAGCAGCGGCACCGGCACACCGGCATCGATCCGCACCCTGGCCAGCGCCGCGCTCGCCGCCCGGTCCTCCGGCGTGCGATGGTCCAGCGCGCACAGCCGGGCCGTCGCGCCCTGCGCTGCCATCGCCGCCAGCAACTGCACGAACCGCGCCACCAGCCGCGCCGCATCGCCCTGCCCCAGCCGCGCCAGATCATGGTGCAGCCGGATCCTCAGCCCCTCGGCCTCCGGCTCCAGGATCAGCGCTGCGGGATAGTTCGTCTCCTCATGGCTGGTCGCCGCCGTCACTCCCAGCGCCGATCCCGCCGCCGCCTGCGCCGCCGGATAATTCTCATAGACCAGCAGCGTCTCGAACGCCGCCCGCCGCGCCCCGGCCCAGCCCTGGATCTTCGCCAGCGGCACATGGCCATGCTCGCGCGCCTGGATCAGCCCCTGCTGCACCGCCGCCAGATACGCGCCCAGCCGCGCCCCCGACGCCGCCCGCACCCGCAGCGGCACCGTGTTGATGAACAGCCCGATCATCACCTCCGATCCCGCAAGCCCTTCCGGGCGGCCGGACACGGTGGTGCCGAACACCACATCCTCCTCGCCCGTCGCCCGCGCCAGCACGATGCCCCAGGCCGCCGCCGCAATGCTCGCCGCCGTCACCCCCAGGCTCCGCCCCAGCGCCTGCACCTCGGCCCAGAGCGGCGCCGCCACCAGGCCCTCCGCTTCCGACATCCGGCGCGGACCCGCCTCGACCGCGCTTCCCAGCGGCACGCCCGTGGCCGGCGCATCCGCCAGCACCGCCCGCCAGTACCGCTCCGCCGCCGCCGGATCCTGCGCCGCCAGCCAGGCAAGAAAATCCCGATAGGGCCGCCGCTGCGGCAGCTCCGGCACCGTCCCGGACACCAGCCCACGATACCGCTCCGCCAGTTCGTCGAACAGCAGCGCCGCCGACCAGCCATCGAGCAGCAGATGGTGGTGGCTCAGCACCAGCCGCCACCCAACCTCCGTCTCCCGCACCAGCAGCGCCCGCATCAGCGGCGCCCGCGTCAGTTCAAAACCCCGCGACCGATCCGACGCAAGATACCCCGCAAGCCGATCCGCAAACGCAGCCGACGAAAGACCTCGCCAGTCCTCCTCCAACCACGGAAGCGATACCCCAGTCATCACCACCGCCACGGGCTGGCGCGCGGCTTCCCAGCTGAAGCCGGTGCGCAGTGCATCATGGGCCGTGACGATATCCTGCCAGGCCTGCTGCAACCGCGCGGGATCGATCCGTTCGAAGGCGAGCACGAATTGGACGAAATGCTCCCCCGCCCCGCCGCCAGCGGCGACATGATAGACCATGCCCTGTTGCAACGGCCCCAGCGCCTGGATCGATTCGACGCGCTTCATGCCGTCGCATCCGCTTCGAACAGCGCACGCAGCGCATCGCGTTCGGCCTCGACGAGATCGGGTTCGGCAGCGGCGACCGCCAGCGGCTGGGGCTGCGGCGCCTCCGGCGTAACCTCGCGCGCGATGGCGCGGACGGTCCGGTGCAGCAGCGGTGCCTTGGGATCGAGAATGAACCCTGCCCGCCGTGCGGCGGCCGATGCCTGCAGGCTCACGATCGAATCCCCCCCAAGCGCATAGAAATCCTCGTCCAGCCCCACCGTTTCCACTCCAAGGGCGGCAGCCAGCGCCGCGGCGATCCGCGCCTCCGCCTCGGTCATCGCCGTTGTCGTGCTTGCCCCGCCGTCGGTCTCACGAATCGGCAACAGCGCCTCTGCCGCCAGCACCGCCAGTTGCTTGCGATCGAGCTTGCCGCTGGCCGTGCGCGGAAAAGCCTCCACGCACAACATCGTCGCGGGCTGCAGCGGTGCAGGCAGCAGCGTCGCCAGGCCAACGCGGACATTGTCCAGCGCCACCGGCTGCCTTGCGAAGCCGACCAGGCGGACGCGACCGTCCGGGGCGTGCGCCGTCACTGCGGCGACATCGGCCAACGGGCAGCCGATCGCACGGGCGAGCGCCGTCTCGATCTCGCCCAGTTCGACACGGATGCCGTTCAACTTCACCTGTCCGTCGCGCCGGCCAAGATAGCGCAGCGTGCCCGCAGGCGTGAGCTGTGCAAGATCGCCGGTGCGGTACATGCGCGTGCCGGGTACACCGAACGGATCGGGCAAAAAGGCACGCGCGGTCGTCCCCGGCTGCCCCAGATAGCCGCGCGCCAGCGACGGACCGGCGATATAGAGTTCGCCGGTCTCACCGATCCCGACAGGGCGCAGCGCCGGATCGAGCAGATAGGCGGTGGCATGGCGCAATGGCCGCCCGATCGTCACCGGCTCGCCTGGACGTAGCTGCGTCTGCAGGCAGATCACGGTGGTCTCGGTAGGGCCATAGCCGTTGTGCAGACGAATGCCCGGGATCGCCGCCAGCCGATCGGCCAGCGCCTGGGGCACCGCTTCGCCGGCGAGCACGATATCGGAAACCCCGGCGGGCGGTTCGAGCGCCGCCATCGCAGAAGGAACACCGCCAAGCGTCGTCGGCACCGGCCCCTCTCCGGCGAGCAGCGCGGCGACGTCGGGAAGCAGCAGCACCGCCCCCCCGGCGTACAGCGTCGCAAACAGTTCCAGCACGGATACGTCGAACACCGTCGGCGATGCCGCCGCCACCAGCGCATCCGCGCCTGGCGCGCGCATCGCCGCCGCCGATTCGAGATATGCCGCAAGCGCACCATGCTCGATCCCGACCAGCTTGGGCGTACCCGTGCTGCCCGATGTCGCGATCACATAGGCGAGATCCTCGGCACCCCAAACCGCGCCGAGGTCGCCGCTGCCGGGCGGCAGGGGCTGGTCCAGCCGCAGTGTCGGGATCTCCTGCCCCTCCACCTCGTTCAGCCCGATCCGGAGCATCGGCCGCGCCGAAGCGAGCAGCGCCGCCCGCCGCGCCCCCGGTGCGGCCGGGTCGAGCGGAAGATAGGCAGCGCCCGCCAGCATCGTGCCGATCAGCGCGGCCACCAGATCCGGTCCGCGCGGCAGATCGATTGCGACGATGCCGCCCCGCGGGCAGCAAGAGGCCACCGCCGCTGCGATCTCCGCCGCTCGCCGGTGCAGCATATCGTAGGAGAGCACCTCCCCCCGCCAGCGGATCGCGGGCGAATCCGGTGCCCGCGCAACCGCCGCGAGGAAGGCCGCGGGAAAGGATTGCGGCGGCGCAAGCGGCGGCCGTGCCGAAAGCAACCCGCGCGCCGCGCGCACGTCTTCGGCCGTCTGGTGCGCGAGATCGACAAGCCGGCGATCACCCGGCGCATCGGCGAATGCGCGCAACAGCACATGATAGCGCTCCAGCAGCCGCTCCACCGTGTCGCGGTCGAAGCGGGCCTTCTGATAGCCGGCCTCCACCATGATCCCATCCTGCGCCATCGTCAGGTTGAAGCGCAGGGCGAAGGGTTCGGTGCTGGAATCGCGGAAGACCTGCCGGGCGGTACACCCGTCCGGCGCCGGGAGCGTGGCGGCATCCATATTGAACGTCAGATCGATGCCGCCGCCGCCCGGCATCTCGGCAAAGGGCAGATCCTGGTGGGCATAGGCGGCCAACAACGCTGCACGGGTCGCGGTAAGATGTTCGTCCAGCGTCGCATGGAGCGGCACCGGCACCGCGATCGGCAACAAATGGGTACAATATCCCACCAGCCCCGGCGCCGCGCGGCTGCGCCCGGCGATCGGCACGCCGATCGTCGGCGAAGCATCTTCCAGCGTGCGCCGCAGCAACAGGCGATGCGCTGCGAACAGCAGCATGAACGGCGTCATCCCCGCCGCGGCGGCGCGTACCCGCAGCGCATCGACGAGCGCGCCCCCGATCGATCGACGCACGGTGCCGCCCCGCCAGTCAACGGCCTGGGCGGCAGGCTCCGGAGCCGACGCCGTCTTCGCCCAGAAGGCGCGGCACCGTGCCGCCTCCGGACCGGCCAGCCAGGCCCGCTCGGTTTCGAGATGATCGGCAAAGCGCGGCGCATCCGGCAGTCCCTGGCCGGCATAGCGTTGCACCGTGCGTTCCCACAGCGTCGCCAGCGAAACGCCGTCGCCGACGATGTGGGGCAATGCCATCGCGACGCGGCACCGCCCGTCCCCCAGCCGCAGCAGCGCGGCGCGGAACAGCGGGCCACGGGCGAGATCGAACGGCGCATCGAAGAACGCGCGCTCCCATGCTTCGAGCGCACCGGCATCGCCCGCGGTGCCGGTGCGATCCACGATCGCACAGGCAGGGATCGGCGCGGCATCGAACACCATGCGCGGCGCATCCGTCCCCGCGAACACGGCGGTCAGGGCATCGTGGCTTGCCGCCTCTGCCGTCAGCGCAGCCGCCAGCCCGGCTTCGTCCACCGGCCCCTGCAGGTCCACGGCGAAGCCAAGCGTATAGGCCTGCGCGCCCGCCGGATCGAGCTGGGCCAGCGCATGGAGCTGCCGCTGCGCCCGCGAGGGTTCCGCACTGCGCCGCTTCTGGCCGATCAGCACCGCCCCGCCCGGCGCATCGCCCAGTCCGCCGGGTTCCAGCGCCTCCGCCAGCGGCAGGCCGGCGGCGCGGAATACCCGCTCCCACCCCTGCGCCGCGAGCAGCGGGGTCTCCGGCAGTCGTTCGGCGTCGCGATGGCTCCACCAGCCATCGGTCAGGCCGAACACCAGTTGCAGCCAGCGCGGCGCCGCGGTGAGTTCGTTCAGCAGCAACAGCCCACCCGGCCGCAACAGGCGGTGAATCTGGGCGAGCGTGAACGGCAGGTCGGCGGCGACGTGCAGTGCATTCGAAGCGATGATCAGATCATAGCCCGATGCCGCCATCCCCTGCGCCACCGCGTCACGATCCATGTCATAGGTGGCATAGCGCAGCCGGCTGTCGTGGCGATGCGGCCAGCGCGTCGCATCGAAGAACGCCAGCGACATATCCGTTGCGAGGTAGCGCGCCGAGCGCGTGCCCAGCGCCGCCAGCGCCTTGCCCGTGGCGCTGCCGGTGCCGGCGCCGATTTCCAATATGTCGAGCGTGGAACCGGGCGGCTGCGCTTCGACGAGCGCCGCAACGGCCCGCCCGAGCAGTTCGTTGGTCGCCGCCGCCAATGCCGGGCGCACATAAATGTCCTTCAGCAGCGTGAAATCGCCCTGCGGCGCGAGCGCATCGAGCGGATGGCGCTCGCCGCGCAGCACCGGCCCCAGCGCTTCGCCGGCGGCGCGCAGCAACGCCGCCTCCGCCCCGCCACCCAGGCGCGTCGCGGTATCGAGCAACCGGGGAATGTCTGCGGCGAGCGCGCCCTCGCCGACATCGCGCCAGCGGGCGAGCAAATCCGCCTGCGCGCGCGATCGCGGCGCGGGCGCACCCGGTTCGGCCAGGGCCGCCGCGGCATAGGCCGTGGCCGCCGCATCAAGGGCGCGGGTCCGCTCGCCATGCACGGTGCCGACATCGGGTAGCGGCGCAGCGCGCACGCGGGCGGCAAGCGACGAAGGCGCGGGCAGCAGCGCAGGCGCTTCGGCCTGCCACAAAGGCGGCGGGGTGCCTGCGTCCAGCATTCCGCCGGCACGCATTGCCGCCAGGCTGTCCAGCACGCTTTCCACGACGTGATCGATGGCCGCATCGTCGTGCGCGGTGGAAAGGAAGCAGTTGCGCCCTTCCCAGACATACACGCCGCGACAGGCCAGTTCGAGGTAGAAGGCATCGGCGTTGCGCGGAAACACGAAGCGGAACAGCGAACCGAACCGGGCGACTGCCACCGGATGGCCTGCTGTCGCGATGCCGGCTTCGATCCGCCCGACCATCGCATCGGTGCGCCTGTTCAGTTCGTCCTGCAACGCGCCGCCGGCATCGGCCAGCGTCTCCAGCACTGCCCGCGCCGCCGCCATCGACAGCGCATTCTTGTTGAAGGTGCCGCCAAAGAAGATGCGATCGGCCATTGGCGCACTGGCATCGCCATAGTTCCAGCAGCCGCCGTCGATGCCGTCCAGGAAGCGTGCCGCCCCGGCCACGGCGCCGATCGGCAGCCCGCCGCCCAGAATCTTGCCATAGGTCGCCAGATCCGGTTTCACGCCGAAAATGCCCTGGGCCCCGGCCGGATGCACCCGCAGCCCGGTCAACACCTCGTCGAAGATCAGGGCGATGCCGTGGCGATCGGCGAGCGCGCGCAGCCGCTGCAGGAATGCGGCCGGCTGCAGATCGGGCCGCCGGCTCTGCACCGGTTCGACCAGGATCGCCGCCAGCGACTCCGCCTGCGCGGCGATCGTCGCCAGCGTCGCTTCCGCGCCATAGTCCAGCACCGTCAGGTCGGCGACGAAGCCCGGCGTGACGCCGGCGGTGACCGGCACCGCCCGTTCCGCCCCGGCAGCGCCCAGCACGCCATCGAAATGGCCGTGATAGGAGCCCGAGAAGGTGACGATCCGGCTACGGCCGGTGGCGGCGCGGGCCAGGCGCAGCGCGGTCATCACCGCTTCGGTACCGGAATTGCAGAAGGCCGCGCGATCGAACCCGGTGAGGCGGCACAGCGCCTCGGCGACCGCGCCCGCGTCCGGCGATTGCGGCCCCACCACCAGCCGACGATCGCGCGCGGCACTGATCGCCGCTTCGACGGGCGCAAAGCCATGGCCGAACAGCGAGACGCCGAAACCCATCGCCAGATCGACGAAGCGATTGCCATCGACATCCCAGAGCCAGGGCCCCTCCCCCCGCACGCCGACGATCGGGAACAGCGCTTCCTTGATCGATGGACGGAAGCCGACGACGCGACGGCTGTCTGCCAGCGCGCCGCGACTGGCATCGGCAACGGCTTTGGATCCGCGATGGCGCGCGACAAAGCGATCGACCAGATCGGCGAAATAGCGCGACTGTTCGGCGGCATCCTGCTCCGCCGGCCGGGGCGCCGGAACGGGCGCGATCGGCGCGCTTGCATGTGCAACCGGCGCAGGGGCCGGGGCAGCCGGCGCATCGCCGCGCCCGGCATCGATATGCGCGGCAAGGGCAGCAATGGTCGACAGCCCTTCGAACAGCGCCCCCATTTCCACCACGATACCGAAACGCTGTTCGATCTGGCGAACCGCGTCGAGCAGCATCAGCGAATCGGCGCCGATCTCCACGAACGGTGTCTTCGGATCGATACGCCCGGGCGCGATTCCCAGCGCCGTGCCCACAATGGCGCGCAGCAGCGCGCTGGTATCGCCTTCGCCCGCCGAGGCCTGGGCAGACGATCCGGTCGCGGCAGGCAGCGGTGCCGGCGGCATTACCGATTCATCGGAGCGGACGGCCGTTGGCAGATCGATCCAGTGGCGTTCGCGCTCGAAGGGATAGGCGGGCAGGCTGATCGGCCGTCCCACCGCCTCGCCCTGCGGCAGCGGCGCATCGGCGGCCAGTGCAGCGCCCTCGTCCCCCGCGGCAAAGGCGCGCAGGGCGCCGATCAGGCTCGGCAGGTCGGGAAAGGCGAAGGCGGCGCGGTGCCGCAGGCCGGCGCGCGCGGCCAGGCTGCGTTCGACATCGGCAAGATCTTGCGTGGGCTGGCCCGCCAGATGATCGGCGATCTGCCGCGCCCGCGCCCGCAAGGCGGCGGGGCTGGCGGCGGAAAGTCGCGCCACGCCGGTGCGGGCGCGGGGCGGCGCGGGCGCGGCCGGCGGCGGCCCCACCACCAGATGCACGTTGGTACCGCTCATGCCGAAGGAACTGACGCCGGCAAGCGGACGTGCCGGGGAATAGGGTTGCGGGGTGGTCGCCAGCCGCAACGGGCTCCCCGCCCAGTCGATCCGGTGCGTCGGCGTGACCGTGCCGGGCTGCGGCGGCACGGTGCCGTGCCGCACCGCCAGGATCGCCCGCAGCAGCCCCAGCGCACCTGCCGCGGCCTCAAGATGCCCGAACCCGGCCTTGCCCGATCCCAGCGCGATCGATCCCGGGGCCGCGCCGGCGAACACGCGCGCCAGTGCCGCCGTCTCGATCGGATCGCCCAGCGCGGTGCCGGTACCGTGCGCCTCGATGAAGCCGATCGCATCCTCGAGGACGCCGGCATCCTCCAGCGCGGCGCGGATCACCGCCTCCTGCGCGCCGCCGTTGGGCGCGGTAAGGCCGTTGCTGGCGCCGTCATGGTTGCTGGCCGATCCATGGATCACAGCGTGGATCCGGTCCCCCGCCGCTTCCGCATCGGCCAGGCGGCGCAGTGCAAACAGCACCGCCCCCTCGCCGCGGCCATAGCCATCGGCCCGCGCGTCGAAACTATGGCACCGCCCGCTCGGACTCAGCGCCTTCAACTTCGAAAGCTCGATCATCGTCGCCGCGCCGATCAGCGCGTTGGCGCCACCGGCCAGGGCCAGGTCGCAATCGCCGATCCGAAGCGCCTGCACCGCCTGATGCACCGCCAGTGCCGAAGAGGAGCAGGCCGTATCGAGCTGCAACGAAGGGCCGTGCAGATCGAGAAAATAGGAAATCCGCCCCGCCGCAAGGCTGCGCGCGCCGCCCAGCGCAGACGCCTGATCGATCGCCGACGGCACGCCGCGCACGCGATCACCATAGGCATCGAACGAAAGGCCGACATACACGCCGGTGCGGCTGCCGCGCAACGTGAGGGGATCGATGCCGGCATCCTCGATCGCATTCCAGCTCGCTTCCAGCAGCATCCGGTGCTGGGGGTCCAGCGCAGCGGCGGGGGCGGGCAACAGGCGGAAAAAAGCCGCGTCGAACTGCTCGATATCGTCAAGATAGGCCGCATCCCGCACATAGGCGCGGCCGGGGGCAGAAGGATCCGGATCGTAGCAGCCGGCAATGTCCGCGCGGGTTTGCGGCGGCGGCCCGCACCGCACGGCACCCGCCAGGGTCTGCGCCCAGAAGGCGTCCGGCGTCTCCGCACCAGGCAAGCGGGTGCCGATCCCCACCACCGCGATCGGCGCGCGCTGCGCATCGAGCCGGGCCTGAAGCTGCTCGATCTGCTCGATCGCCGATTGCAGCAGCGAACGGTGCTCGGCGAGGTCGTTCATGGAAGGGTCCCCGAAAGTTCGGCACGCAACCGGGCAAGCAGATCCGATGTCGGCCGGGGTGCAGGCGCGTATGCCGGTGCGCGTGCCGCTGGCGCCGCTGCGGCCGGGTGGGCCAGCGCCGCGGCCAGCCCATCGATCGTCCGGCAATCCCAGATCATGGTTTCCGGGATGTCTCGCTCCAGCGCCTGTTCCAGTGCCACGACGAGTTCGACACTGCCGATCGAATCCAGCCCGACTTCCTCGAACGGAAGGTCGAGCGAAACCTCCGCTGCGGGCACGCGCAGGCGGCAGGCGATCCAGCCGGCGATCCAGCCCGCAAGCGCGTCGGCATCGGGCCGGGCCGGCAGCACCGCGTTCCACGCCGTGCCAGCGCTGCGCCGCCAGACGTGCAGCGTCTCCAACGTGCCGGCAGCAAAGGCTTCCGCACAGGTCCGGCGCTTCGGCTTGCCGCTGGACGTGCGCGGCAGCGTCGTCGGTCCCACCAGCGCCACCGCTTCCGGATCCGCCTGGGCCGCGCGCACACAGGCACGGCGGATCGCCAGCACCAGTTCGGCACCGCTCCACTGGCGCATCGCCCCGCGCCGTAGCGCGCAGACTACCGCATATCCCTCACCCGCCATCGCCTCCACGGGGAAGGCGATGGCATCGTCGGGCAGCAGGTCGGGATGGGCCTGGCTGGCCGCGCGCTCGATATCGTGCGGGTGCTGGGTGCGGCCCCGCAGGATCAGGCGATCCTTGATCCGCCCGGCGATGAACAATTCTCCACCGTCGAGGAAACCGATATCGCCGGTCCGCAGCCATAGGGCGCCTTCGGCATCGGACACGAAGGTCGCCGCGGTCGCCTCCGGCTTCTGCCAATAGCCGGCGCCGACGCTGGGGCCGGAGAGCAGGACCTCGCCAAGCACGCCCGGGGCAACGGGATCGCCCTTGTCGTCCCGGATCGCGATCCGGGCCTCCGGTGGCGGCATGCCGCACCCGGTCAGCGCGCGCGCCACCTCGCCGGCGGCGGGGGCGCGGGCGATGCCCTGGCGCAGGGCATCGCGGGCAAAGGCACGGACCGTGGCACCGCGCCCCGCCGTCGCCGCAGTCGCCATCAAGGTGGTCTCCGCCAGACCGTAGCAGGGCTGGAACGCCTCCGGCGCAAAGCCCGCAATCGCCGTTTCGTCGGCGAATCGCCGCAGCGTCTCCTCGAAAATCGGTTCGGCACCCAGAAAGGCCGAGCGCCAGCACGACAGGTCGAGGTGGTGCAGACGGGCCGGATCGGCGCGCTCGACGCAACTCGCCAACGCGAAGTTCGGACCGCCCGAATGGGTGATACGATGCGCGCTGATCGCCTCCAGCCACCGCAGCGGATCGCGCGAGACGCTCTGCGTCGGCAGGAACAGCGACGGCACGCCGCACAGCACCGGCACCAGGACGCCCGTCACCAGTCCCATGTCGTGAAACAGCGGCAACCAGGTCAGAAAGCGCGCGTCGGATGTCACCGCCAGCGCGCCGGCGATGGCAGCGGCGTTGGCGGCCAGGTTCCCGCGCGTCAGCATCACCCCTTTCGGCTGACCGGTCGATCCGGAGGTATATTGCAGCAAGGCAAGGTCGCCGGCAGCGAAACGCGCCGCAGGAAACGGCACCTCCCCCTCCGGGGCCACCATGGCGATCACGGCTACCCCCAATCCCTCGGCCCCCTCCGCCCCTTCGCCCGGGACCAGCATCGCGGATGCGCCGCAATCGGTTGCGATCGCCGCGATCGCCGAGCGTCGACGCCGGTGGACGGGATGGGGAACCGGCACGGCAACGACGCCCGCGGCAAGGCAGCCCAGGAGCGCGACGGCGAAGCAGAGGGCCGGGCCTTGCGGCACCAACACCCGCGCACCGGCGGGAAGCTGCGCTGTAAGGTGCGCCGCGGCCGCCGCGACATGGCGGCCCATATCGCGCCAACACAGCTGCCGACCCGGCACGCCCATGGTATCAATTGCAGCGAAAGCAGGCGAATCGGGCTGTACTGCGACGTTGGAAAACAGCGCTTCGGAAAGGTCGCACGACATCGGGAGGGTACAGGATGCCGACGGCATCAAGCCCTCACCAGAAGGTGTCGCCAAGTCATTGTGGACCGCATACGCCCTCCGAGTTGGGCCCCCACCAACGGCCCGCTGAACACAATACGAAGCACACGCGACACGGCCCGAATGTCAGTTTTTGTTCATTCTATATATTGCCATTTTATGCTATGCAACAATGGCCACCCTTGCTACAGTTGAATACAACGCATTGTAGTGTTTTGGCGTATTTCTATGAATTCAAGTCGATTCCGTTCGTCCATGAAGGATAAAGAGATGGCCACCGCAACAAAAGACCACGGGAGCAATGCCGAAGCAACCGTGCATTCTCCTACACCGAACAAAATCGAATCCGCTTCGAAGATCATCTCGAGCGCTACACGATGGAGCGCCGCTACCGGCCTGATCCCGCTACCCTTCGTGGATCTCGCCGCGCTGGCGGCAGTACAGGCCAAGATGGTGATCGATCTTTCGCATCTCTATGAACAGAAGACGAGCGAAGAGGCCGTACGCGGCACCATCTCCGTCCTGCTGGGCACGCTCCTGTCCGGCGGACTCGCCAGCTACACCACCAGCGCGGTGGCGCGTAGCGTGCCTGCGGTTGGGCTGGCCGTGGGTGTGGTGTCGTTCGGCGGATTTGCCGCAGCGGCGACCTTTGCCATCGGCAAGGTATTCGTCGCCCATTACGAAGGCGGCGGCACCTTCCATTCGTTCAGCCCGGAAGCGGTGAGCGAACGCCTGCGCCGCGACGTCGCGACCGCGAAAGCCTGATCGCCCGGTCATGCTCCCCCTGCTGATTTTTCTGCTGCTCTCCGTCGCGGTCGGCATCGTCGGCCGCGATCGGCCGCTTGGCTTTCTCGGAACGTTCGTGCTTGCTGTCATCCTGTCGCCGCTCATTGCTCTGACGGCGCTGCTGCTGGGGCAAAGCAGTCCGCCGAGGCACTAGGCAGGATGGCTAGGCAGGGGGAGGGCCGAACGTTCATGAAGATTCCGAAGCGGCGACCCTCGCCGGGAGATCCGCAACTGCGGACCTTGCTGTTCCTGCTGATCGGCGGGGCGATTCTATATGCCTCGTTCGACCATGGACGGAACCAGACCGACACCGAGCGAACCGTGAAGCGCGCGACGCAAGCGGACGAGGCAGCTGCGGCCAACAGAACGATCCTGCCCACCCAGCAGCACCGGATGGAACTGCTAACACACGCGCGGGCATCGATCGCCATCACCGCGACGACGGCCGTGATGGTGGAAAACCTGGCCAGCCCTGGCCAGTATACCTGCAATGTCGGCCTTTCCGTGTACAACAGCGCGGGTCAGGCGATCGAGGATCTGGAATTCGGCATCCAGTACACCGGCGGCGGCAGTACCGGCGGATCGGTGCACCGCGTCGAAGTGGCACCGCTTTCGGAACAGAGCATCACGCCGGTGCCCGCCACATCGGGCCAGTGCGCCGGGCTGGTGGGCGCGGTTCATGTATATCGGTGCAGCTTCCTCGACGGGTCGGATTGCACGTCCTTCGTCGTCGTCCGCCCGGAAGGGCCCCTCGCCTTGAAGCGTACGTCATGATCAGCCCGTTGGGGCTGTATATCGTCCTTGCGGCGATCGTAGCCGCATATGGCCGGAACCGGCCGCACGGCTTCTGGCGTTTGCTGGCTCTGGCGGTGGTGTTCACGCCGCTGCTGGGCTTCCTCTATTGCCGGTTCGTCGGACGCAGGATGACCGATCCAGCATGAACGGTATCCGCAGGCGCTCCGCCCTTATCGATCTGCTGCTGGGGCATCTAAGCCGGCACGCCGCACAACATCTTTTTCTGCTTGCGGCAACCGCCGGGCTGAGCGGCACGGCCCTGGCTGCCCTTGCCCTCGGCCTGCTGACCGGACAGGCCGAGGGGCTGGTCCCCGCCCTGCTGTTCGCGGTGCTCCTCATCCTGTTCGCGGTTGCCGCGCGCGCGCTGCATGTGCGTAGTGCCGCCGCGGCGGAAGACCTGCGCGCCAGTCTGCGTGGGCAGGCGACCGCCCAGCTTCTCGCGGCGGAAGCGCTGCCCGCCCAACCCTGCTTCGCGCGGCAAATGGCACGCATCCCGCCGCGGATCGCCGATGCCACGGTGATGGCGACGCTGGCGCTGCTCTGCCTGACGCAACTGGCCGGATGGATCGCCTATCTTTCCTGGGCAGTGCCGCAGGCCGCGCTGGCGATCGGCGCGGCGGTTGCGGTGACGGCGGGCTGGCAGGCGCATCACCCAGGCACGTCGCGCGAAGCCGACGATGCCATGGACGTGGTGCAGGCGCTGATCCGCGATCGCGACGCCGCCCGCCTGAACACCGATCGTGCCGGTGACCTGGCCGATAGCGCCGCCCTGCGCTTCGCGACCGCCGACACGGCACGAAGCGCCGCCACTGCCGATCGGTTCCGCGGTACGCTGCTCCTCCTGGCGATGCTCCAGCTGCTGCTCGGCGTTGCGCTGTTCGGCGGCCGCTATGCCGATGGCCTGTTGCAGGGACTGGACCCGTTGCCGGTCGCCCTGGCGCTGTTGCTGGCGGCGACGCCGCTGGCGCTATTGGCACAGCTTGCGCCTTCCCTGCTGGCGGCAGAACGCGCAGCTGCGCAATGGCACGCGTTGCAGCCGCCGATCGCCACCGCCACCGATCCGGCTGCAACCGTCCCGTTCGGCACGATCCGCCTGCGCGAAAGCGCGCCGCCGCTGGACCTGACGCTGCGATCGGGCGAAACCTTGTTGCTCTCCGGGGACAGCGAGGCGCGAAGCCGAATCCTGCGGGTGCTTGCCGGGCTCGACGCGCCGCGCACCGGCACGATTGAAGTCGATGGCGTTGCGCTCGATATCGCGGGCCGCACGCTGCAACGGATGCGCACCGCCGGCGTCCTGCCGGACACACGCCCGTTTCCCCGCCCTCTGCCGAGCCGCCCCGTCAGCGCGCAGGAGGTGGAAGCGATGCTGGTCGCGCTTGGACTGGATCCGCACGATCACTGGCGCGACGGGGCTTTCCAGGTCGATGGCGCAAGCCGCACCGAAGCCGCGCGCCTCGCCTTCGTGGGCGCGGTGCTGGAAGCGCGACCGCTGCTGGTGATCGACAACCCCGATCTGGAACGCGATTCCGATTTCCGCCGGATGCTGGCCAGCGACTGGATCGCGCGGCTGACCGCACGGGGCGTAACCGTCGCACTCGCCAGCGACGATCCTGCCTTCATACCCCTCGCCAACACCCACCTGATACTGGACGATACGACGCGAACCGGGCGCAACATGGGAATCGCACGATGAGTGAACAGCCGGGCACCGAAGCCGGAAATCCGCCGGCGGCGCCACCCTCGCCGCTGGAGCGCGTACCGCCGCGCCTGCGCGGTCTTGTGCGCTTCCTCGATCGGCTGGGCTATGAACTGATCATCGTACTGCTGGTCGCGCTGGTGTGCCTCATCGCCTTTTTCGGCAATATCGTACACAATATCCCGGCCGGCCATGTCGGGGTGCTATGGTCGCGCTTCGGCGGCGGGACGCGGGTGGACATGGTGATGGGCGAAGGCATCAACCTGACGCTCCCATGGGATCGCGTCTACATCTATGATCGCCGGCTGCAGCAGGAAAAGGCAAGCTTTGACGTGCTGATGCAGGACGGGCTTTCCGTGCATCTCGAAGTGGCATGGCGATATCGGGTCCTTGGCCGCGCCGCGCCGCTGCTCCACCAATATATCGGCGAGAATTATCGCGAGGTGCTGGTCGGCCCCGATATCCTGCAACGCACGCGCGACGTGCTGTCGGTACATGCCTCCAGCGACCTGTACAGCGCGGGGCGACTGCGCATCCAGTCGGAAATCCGCAACGCCGTCGCGTGGAACCTGCGCAACGAGTTCAACCCGCCCGAATATCCGGGAATTGACGCGGTCGTGCTGGAAGACGTGATGATCCGCGACGTTTCGCTACCGCCGGCGGTGAAGCAGGCGATCATCCAAAAGAACCAGGCGCTGCAGCGATCGCAGGAATATAACTACCGTATCGAGAGCGAGCGCAAGGAGGCCGAACGGCGCCGGATCGAGGCGCTGGGCATCCGGAACTTCCAGGAAATCGTCAACAGCAACCTGTCGGAAGGCTATCTGCGTTGGCGCGGCATCGAGGCAACGCTGGAACTGGCAAAGTCGCCCAACAGCAAGGTCATCGTGATCGGCAGCGGCCGCGACGGCATGCCGCTGATCCTCAATCCCGACGGCTCGCCCGGCGCACGGCCGGCGCGTTAGAGCGACGGCGGTGTCCGGAGATCCCGGCGCCGTCGCTTCGTTCTATCCCAAAAGCCCTGCAGCAATGGCCAGCGCGCCGATTGCCGCTGCGCCACGGGCCAGGCGCGCATCATAGGTCAGGCCCAGCAGGATCAGGGCGGCCGCGAACGGTAGCAGGCCGAACCAGGTGACCAGGGCGACGGGCCAGTCCGGGGCAGATAATGTCGCCACCAGCGCGGCCAAAAGGGCGCCCCATCCGGCGATCCGCAGCGACTGTGGCTGCGCGCGCAGATACCCGGCTCCAAGCAGGGTCGGCGCATGGCGGGGCATCGCGGCGGCGAGACCGAAGAAACCGAGCAGGGTCAGGCCGGCGGCGATCATGCGGTCTGCGCCCGAACGCGGCGGCGCGGCGCGGCGCGATGCCCCTGCCGCCAGGCAAGCCAGCCGATGGCAGCGGCGGCAGCCAGCAAGGTGGCGCTCATGCCGGTCTGCGCCGCATCCGCAAAGCCGCCGCCGGGCACCGCCGCGGCCAGGCAGCCCGTTGCCAGCAGCGACAGCAGCAGAGGCCAGCTTCGCTTCGGTGCCAGCACCACGCCCAGCAGCACCGCCCCACCCGCGCTCCACAAGGCGGCGGAGACCTCTGCCTCGGCGCGGGCCGGCATCCCCAGCGGGAGCAGGCGGTTGGCCAGCAGGAAGGCGATGCAGCCGATCGGCACACCGGCCAGCACGCCCGCGTTCAGCCGCTCGACGATACGATTGCCGAGGCTGCGCGGCGTCCGCTCGCGGCGCTTGACGACCCACAGCACCATCCCGCTCGCCACCGCCATCGTCAGCATCGCGCCGCACAGGAAATAGAGCCAGCGCGTCGCAAGCGGGGCGAAGCGGGCGAGGTGCAGGCCATAGGCAACGCCGTAGCTCTGGAGCGCGGGGCGGCTCTCGGTCCAGTCGGCCAGGACGCGGCCGGTTGCACCGTCGAAGCTGATCGCGCCGGCGGCATAGGCGATCTGGCGGGCATCGTCGCGGAACATGGTCACGGTCGACGCGGCATCGCCCGGATGGGCGATCGTCACCCGGCCGACGGGCTGGCCCAAGCGGCGCTCCGCCTCGCGCAGCATGGGGGCGAGCGGGGCCAGTGGGGCGGGCTTGCCGGCGGCGGGGCGGTCGATCTGGCCGGGCTGGAAGGCGAGGAACATCGCAGCCATGTCCTCCCCGTAATTGGCGCGGATCGCCCAGGGCATGGTGAGCGTGGCCAGCATCAGCAGCCCGGTGAAGCTGATCATGAGGTGGAAGGGCAGCGCGAGCACACCCAGCGCATTGTGCCCGTCGAGCCAGGAGCGCTGGCCCTTGGCCGGGCGGAAGGTGAAGAAATCCTTGAAGATGCGGCGATGCGCGAAGATGCCGGTGATGAGGCCGAGCAGCAGCACCATCGCCGCCAGCGAGGCGAGCAGGCGCCCCCAGGGAAAGGGCAGCTGCAGCTCGAAATGGAGGCGGTAGAAGAACTCGCCGCCCAGCGTCTCGCGCGGCACGGGCGTGCCGGAAACCGGATCGAGCGCGCGATAGACGAAGCCGGTGCCGGGATCATAGGTCGCCTCGACCGTGTTCATCCGGGCATTGGGCAGCGTAAGATACCAGCCGAACGAGCTTGGCGCCGCCTTGGAGAGAAAGCCGGCGGCGGCGGTGAGCGCGGCGGCGCGATCGGCGGTCGCGGTCGTTTCCGGGCGCATCCAGCGGCTGATTTCGGGCTTGAAGACGCTCAGCGTGCCGGCGAGGCACATCACGAACAACAGCCAGCCAAGCAGCAGCCCGGTCCAGCCATGCAGCCAGGCCATTACCTGCCGGGTACCGTCGCGCACCGCGCTCATGCCGGCGCCCCCGCCGCCCAGGCGATGCCGGCAAGCAGCGCCGCTGCGCCGAGGATGCCGCCGAGCGCACGCCACGGGCCGGGTGCGAGAAACGCCCAGAGCGTTGCGACCGGCGCGACCAGGAAGGCGAGCATGGTCGCCGATACGGTGGCATCCAGCCGATTCATTGGCAGGGTACGCGCCGCCGCCGCCGCGAACCAGGCGGCAACCAGATAGGCGCCGACGCTGCCGGCGACCGCGCGGACCGCGACGTTCGCCCGATAGCCCAAGCCGTGGCGGAAATGCACCCCCATGCCTGCCTCAGTAGCTGAAGGTGATGCTGCCGAGCACGCTGCGCGGCGCGGCATAGAAGGCCTGGCCCCACATGAGGCTGCCCAGATAGGTGCTGTCCGTCACGTTGCGGAGATTGATCGCGGCGCGGACGTGATCGACCAGGCGGATGCTGGCCATCAGGTCCAGTACGGCATACTCATCCTGCGTCACGCTGAAATCGGGGCTGCGGACCCTGTTCTGCCAGCGCAGCTGGGCACCCAGCTTCAGGTCGCGCAGATCGGGCACGGCATAGGTGGTGGCGAGCTTGAGGCTCTTGGTGGGGAGGAACACGCGGGCGGGGGCGCCGGCGGCATCCTCGATCTCCAGCCCGGTATAGCCGCCGCTGATCGACCAGTTGTCCGTCACGCGGCCGCCCAGTTCGAGCTCGAAGCCGCGGGCGGTAGTGTCGACGCCGACATAATAGTTGCTGCCCAGCTTGCCGGGATCGCCGGGGCCGAACTGGCCCGCGACGGTCGCGAGATTCTTCTGCCGGGCGCGAAACAGCGATGCTGTGGCATAGAGTCGACCGCCGAACCATTCGCTCTTCAGCCCGCCCTCGATGCTGGTGCCGGTGATCGGCGCGAGCCGGCGCCCGCGCACATCCGATTCATCCTGCGGATTGAAGATGCTGGTATAGCTTGCGTAGAAAGAGACATTCGACGTGAGGTCATAGGTGAAGCCGGCATAGGGGCTGACCCTGCCATTCTTGCGGTAAAGATCGGCGCCATAGGAGATGCCGCCGGCCTCGAGCCAGGTCGCGCCGGCGCCGACGACCGCCTTCAACTGGTCGGTGAGGTTCAGGTGCGCGGCACCATAGACACGGGTGACGTCGATGCGGCCGTTCGCCTCGAGCGTGACCGGGCCGGTTCCCGGATCGGCAATGCCGCCGGTGGCGAGGTTCGGGACCGCCGGATAGGCGATGAGGCTGTTGCCTGCCCCCTGCCATTGGCGGTTGTCCTGCCGGCCGCGCGACACGCCGAACGCCAGCTGATGCGCGCGGCCGAACAGGGTGAGCGGGCCGGAGGCGGTGACATCCCCCAGATACTCGTCCGTTTCGGACGGGTAGAAGCCAACCTGGCCCCGGATGCCGAGCCCGGTCGCCTTGTCCGGCGTGCCGAAGGCATAGAGCAGCTTCGCGGTCTGCTGGTTGTTGGCATAGGTAACCACGCCCTTGGCCTGCCAGCCGCTGCCCAGATCATAGGCGAGTTCGCCGAAGGCGCGCTGATCGGTGGTATCCCAGAAGGTCCAGGGCGCCGCGGGGGTTGCCGAGCGCGCATAGGGGATGCGGCTGCCGTCGCCATAGGTAAGCGGCAACGCGCCCCACAACACGCCCCTCGCGTCATTCTCCTGGCGGCTGTAGCCGGCAGTCGCAGTGAGCTGCGGCGTCACCTTCCAGCTGGCGATCAGGCCGGCCACGTTGCGGTTCACATGGTTGTAGGCGAGGTGGGAATCGCGATTCTCGTGCGCATAGATGGCGCGGACGGCGAAGCTGTCGGTCACCGGTACCGAGACATCGGCCTCGGCGCGCCAGCGGTTCCACGAACCGGCCTGCACGCTGCCCTTCGCCTGGAAGCTGTCGGTCGGGCGCTTGCGGACATAGTTGATCGTCGCGGAGGGGTTGCCGACGCCGGTCATCAGCGCGTTGGCGCCGCGGATCGCCTCCACCCGGTCGAACAGCGCAGTATCGAGGTCGCCATATTGGATGCCATAGGCAACCGGCAGGCCGATCCCGTCGACCTGGAAGCTGGCGATGTCGAAGCCCCGCGAATTATAATAGGTACGGTCCGTCTCCACGCGTTCGACATTGATGCCGACGGTCTGGTCGAGCAGGTCGTTGATGTTGGTGAGCTGAAAATCCTGGATGCGCGCCTGGTCGATGATCGTGATCGACTGCGGCGTCTCGCGCGGGGAGAGCGCCAGGCCCGTGGCGCTTTGCGACGATTGGACGATGCCGGTGACGACGATTTGGCTCTGCTGATCGGCCGCCTTGTCACCATCGTCGTCCGGGCCGGCGAATGCCGTGCCGGGCAGCGCGAACAGCGCGGAGGTGAGCAAAGCGATACGCAATGACGACGGCATGATCCGGCTTTTCCTTCAAGGTCTCGTGCAACGCCCCGCCCTTAGGATCAACATCTATTGCGAGTCAAACGCATTATCATTCGAGACATGGAGAGCGATGCAGGTTCCGCCAGTGGACAGGATGGGAGCCGCATGGCTGCCCGAAAGGCACAAGCGGAGACCGGCAGGAGAAGTGGCTCGGTTTGTCTGGACAGGCTCGCGGCTTCGATAAGTGGATCGCCGTTGGTTGCTCATGCCGCAGCGAGAAGCGGCTGGTCGAAATATATCTGGTCTGGCGTGCAGCCGCCAAGCGCAGAATGCGGTCGGACGGCATTGTAGAAGCCGAGATAGCGGCCGATGCCGGCGCGCGCCTCGGGGACCGAAGCATAGGCGTTGAGATACACCTCCTCGTATTTCACCGAGCGCCATAGGCGCTCCACGAACACATTGTCGCGCCAGCAGCCTTTGAATTACGGTGACAGTTTACTAAACACACTCACTAATCGCCATTCGCTTTGGCTTGGGCCCGCGTTTCTGTACTGCCAGGGTT
>NZ_QENQ01000001.1:1253296-1419754 GCF_003096275.1 Sphingomonas pokkalii | reverse complement strand
AAGCTGCGTGAGGTGGAAATTGTGCTGGGTCAGGGTGGGACGACCGCTGAGGCTTGCCGGCGTATCGCGGTCAGCGAGCAGACCTACTATCGCTGGCGCAAGGAATATGGCGGCCTGAAGACGGATCAGGCGCGTCGGATGAAGGATCTGGAGAAGGAGAACGCCCGGCTGCGTCGTGCGATCTCGGATCTGACGCTCGACAAGCTGATCCTGCAGGAGGCAGCAAAGGGAAACTTCTGAGCCCCGCACGGCGCCGACGCTGCATCGATCAGGTCCGAGATGTGCTGGACGTGTCCGAACGGCGGGTATGCCGCGTGCTCGGCCAGCACCGGTCGACGCAGCGCAAAGTGCCATGCGGGGCAGATGATGAGCAGGCGCTCACCGACGACATCGTCGCGCTGGCGAAGCAGTACGGGCGCTACGGCTACCGTCGAGTGACCGCGCTGCTGCACGCGGCAGGCTGGTCGGTGAACCACAAACGGGTCGAGCGGATCTGGCGGCGCGAGGGGCTCAAGGTGCCGCAGCGCCAACCGAAACGCGGCCGGCTGTGGCTCAATGACGGCTCCTGCATCCGGCTTCGACCAGAGTATCCGGGGCATGTCTGGGCCTATGATTTCGTCGAGGAGCGTACCCACGATGGACGCAAGTTCCGCATCCTGACCATCATCGACGAGGCCAGTCGCGAGTGCCTGGCACTGGTCGTGTCACGCCAGCTCCGCCACGAAGACGTGCTGGCCGCGTTGGCCGACCTGTTCATCGAACGGGGTCCGCCAGCGCACATCAGGTCGGACAACGGCAGCGAGTTCATCGCCACCGCCGTCCAGACCTGGCTCGGCCAGATCGGCGTGAAGACGCTCTACATCGCCCCGGGCTCGCCATGGGAGAACGGCTATAACGAGAGCTTCAACGGGTCGCTTCGCGACGAGCTGCTCAACGGCGAGATCTTCTACAGCCTCGCCGAGGCCAAGGTGCTGATTGAGGCGTGGCGCCGACACTACAACACCGTTCGGCCGCACAGCAGCCTGGGCTACCGCCCGCCGGCTCCGGAAGCGGCGACGCCGCCATTGCCGGCCTCCGGTTCCGCTTCGCTCCACCTACGCCCGGCAATGGCGGCGGAAGGACCAAGCGTGGGAGGCGGGCCATTGCGGAAGCGTAATAGATTATGGGTTTTTAGTAAACTGTCACCGTAATTCCATTTGCGGACCTGACCCGCCGATCCGCATGTCTGGCCGATCTATTTCAGGCAAGGATGCCGTCGTTCGAGTTGCTGGTATTCCAGTTCCATCCCAAGTTGGGCCGCAGCTCCACGACCATCACAAAATCCGAGACTTGCCGGAGATACCCATATCACTTCCGATCCATCCTGATCCGGCGCTATGAGTATATAATAATCTCGCCCAGGAACAGGCTTGCCAGAAGTCCTCGTATATGAATACCGTTGACCATTAATTGACCCCAAAAGGGTCATCTTATGAATAAAATTGAGACGGCACGCTCCATCTATCGATATTCCATCGCTATCAGATTTTATATCTTCAACGCTTTCCAATTTTGCGAGAACGTAAGCTCCCTTAAGTTCTCCATTTTTGCGAAACTGAAGGAGTTACGCACGCACTCTGGATCAATAAGACCAGCGCGCAGATAGAACCTCTATTAGCGAGGCGGATATTTTTTAGCATCGTATATCCTATACTGCTCTGGGTTCACCTGATATCTTTCCCACGATCCAAAATTATCAGGGGACTTTATTATCCTGATTGATGGCGAACCCTGATACCTACCTAGCTCAAAGATATTCCCGCTAGCGGCGCTGATTTCATACGATGATTTGTTCGTAACCTTGACATAGTCATCGTCACGACCGTGCGGCGGCTGATACGCATCATAAGGATGGGTGTGCGCCGTGGTCACAGAATCAGTTGGAATCCAGAAC
This sequence comes from Sphingomonas pokkalii, assembly GCF_003096275.1. Classification (GTDB taxonomy): domain Bacteria; phylum Pseudomonadota; class Alphaproteobacteria; order Sphingomonadales; family Sphingomonadaceae; genus Sphingomonas; species Sphingomonas pokkalii. The sequence goes on along the minus strand of NZ_QENQ01000001.1, from coordinate 1,417,821 downwards.
CCGCCACCGCCTTGAGAGCCTGCAAGCTGAACAGGGGTCACCACCAGCTGACCATCAACGTTTCGTCCCACGGTAACAAACTTTTCCGCGCTGCCCCGCTAACGCGGAGGTTTAGCAATGGCTTAGATATCGCCACCATGAAATCGTCGAGATCAGCCGGAGGTGTTGTGTCAGGCCCCCCTCTATCCGATGGTGCCCTGGCTACAGCTTGCTCGACACCCTTGTTGCTATTGATCGTGTTAGCCTGCCGAGGCGGAGCTTGAAGTCCCCCGGTTTTATTCATCCCTTTGACCCAATCTGCGAATTGGGCAGCGGTCAAGGAGATGCCGGTTACTGCACTGGCTCGCGGAGCGGTAGCACCTTCAACTCCTCGCCGCTGCGCTGTCACCACGATTTCATCGGCCAGCGCATTCGCGCCTCCGCCCCCAAGGCCTAGCACAAGGTCGGGATCGATGGTGCGCACCGCCCCCGGCAACATGGCCGCCCGTTCTTCAGGGGTAAATTTCACCAGATCGGAGTTGATATCGTCATCGGCGCTACTGCCTCTGACACTACCACCCCCGGCCACACGGTCAGCCACTAAATTCCCTACCGTATTGCCGAGTATATGCGCCCCACGAAGGTTGGCGGAGCAGCGGGGCAGATAGCCGATGCGAATCAAGGGCTTGTTATGGCTTTAACCCAGAGGCAACTGGGGTGGCGCAGGCCGAAAGCCCCGACGCCGATTTCGGTGCAGCAGCGGCATGGCGGCTGATTGGGTGCGCCATTGACCTATACGCCATTGACCTATACGCCATTGACGCATAAATGAGACCGATGACCACCCTTCAGTCTGTCGTCGAGCTACCCGAGTTCCTGCGGCGGGCGAAGGCGATCATGTCGGACGACGAACGAATGGCGCTGATAGACTATGTCGCCGCCAACCCGGAGGCCGGGGTGTCGTTGGGCGGCGGGCTGCGCAAGGTTCGCTTCGCCCGCGAGGGCGGCGGCAAGAGCGGGGGCTACCGGACCATCTACGTGTTCGGTGGCACGCATGTCCCGCTGTTTCTGGTGACGGTGTTCGCCAAGAACGAGAAGGATAACCTGAGCAGAACCGAACAGGCCGAACTGGTGGCGCTGAGCAAGATGCTGCTGGCAAGTTATGGAGACGGACGATGAGTGCCTATGAGAGCATCAGGCAAGGGCTGAACGAGGCGCTGGAGTTCGCCCAGGGCCAGCAGACCGACGCGCGCATCCATCAGGTCGCAGTGCCCGTCGTCGACGTTGCGGCGATCCGGGCCAGCACCGGCCTGTCGCAGGGCGCGTTCGCGCGCAGCATCGGCGTTGCGAAGGGCACGCTGCTCAACTGGGAGCATGGGCGACGGCGCCCGACCGGCCCCGCCCAGGTGTTGCTCGCCATGATCGCGAAGAAGCCGTCGCTGGTGAGCGACCTGCTGCGCTAGGCGTCGTCGTCCTGTGCTTCGCGATCGAGGGCGTCGAAGAGCGCTTGGCGATCGGTGGTGTTGGACAATGCGGCACCGCCATCGACGCCGGCACGGGTGATCGGCCGTGCCGGATGGGTGGCGGTGTGGACGGCTTTCAAGGCCTTGATGCTGACCTGGGTGTAGAGCTCGGTGGATTTGAGATCGGCATGGCCGAGCATGGCCTGAATGAACCGCACATCGGCGCCGTTCTCCAGCATCAGGGTCGCCATGGTGTGGCGGAACATGTGGCATGCGCCCTTCTTGCCTATGCCGGAATCCTTGACCGCATCGCGCACGATCTCGGCGAGCCTGGCAGCCCCCAGGGGCTGGCCATAGGTGCTCAGGAACAGCGTGCCGTCATCGGCCCCGGCGGCGAGGTCGGGTCGCACGTACTCGACATATTTGTTGATCCAGGCCAGCGCCCTGGCGCCGATCGGGATCATCCGGTCCTTCCGGCCCTTGCCTTTCGCGCACCAGGATGACGCCGCGTGCCTGGTCGATGTCATAGAGGTTGAGGTTGATCAGCTCCTGGCGACGCATGCCGGTGGAATAGAATGTCTCCAGCATGGCGCGATCGCGCAGGCCCATCGGCAGCGATAGGTCGGGCACCGCCAGGACCTTCTCGACCTCCGCGATCGTCATCACGTTGCGCGGCAGCCGCTTGCCGATGCGCGGCAGTTCCAGCTCGGAGGCCGGATTGTAGAGGATGTGGTTTTCGCGGGCGAGCCAGCGGAAGAAGGCCTTCAGCGGATGGGTGTGGGCGAGCTGGCTCCTGACCGTCAACGGCTCGCCGTCCGCCTTGCGGTAGAGAAACAGATGGCGCTGCCAGCGTTCGAGGATCGGTTTGGTGATCTCCTGCGGCCGGATCAGGCCGCGCTCGGCCGCCCAGGCCGCGAACACCCGGATCGTGCGGGAGCGGCAGTCGATCGTGTGGTGTGAATAATCTCGCTCGAGCATCCACTGGGTGAAGCGGTTCATGTGGTTCCAGATGCTATCCGGATCGCCGCCGCCGACCGCGAGCGTGGGCGGATGATAGATGCCCTTGTGGGGCGTGCGCCCCTTCCGGGTTCCGCGTCCACGCTTCCTCGGCATCAGGCCAGCGCCACACCGCGCGCGTATGACTGCCCGCTGCCGTTCAGGGGGGTGAGGTGCGTTTCGGGAAGATCGGGCGGCACATCACCGGAAATCGGCAGACAAGCTGGGGTTGCGTGCTTCGGGGACGACCGACCGCCCGCCGACTGCACCCCGACCAGCGGCCGACCAGGGCCCGACCGCTGTGCCGCACGCCCCGACCGGTCACCGTCATAGGCGCGGGCACCGGGATCGCTGAGGCCCATCAGGAAGCGCTGGCCTTCGGCGCCTTCGCCGGCATAGAGCAGTTCATATTCATAGCCTTGGCCCGCCTTCACGCGGTGGATCAGGACATATTCGAGCTCGGCAAGGCGGCTGAGATGCACCTTGAGCTGGGTGTCCCCCCATCCGGTCAAGGCGCGGATCTGGCGCCGCGTGAAGCGCAGATCCGCCCAGCGGATCGCGGCGCGGGCACATTCTTCGACGGCCCAGGCATGGACCATGTCGAGCAGCCGGCGCGTCTGCGGCGGCAGTTCGTCGAGCGTGCGCCCCAGGACTTCGCTGGCGATTCGATTGGCGAGCGCGATGTCGCCGGCTTCGACCTCGATATAGCGCACCACCCGCCCGCGATGCTGCACCTCATGGGTCGGCCGCTGATGCTGGTGGAGCAGCGCGATCGAGCGGATGAGGGTCAGATATTTCATATGGTCGCGGCGCGTCCGCGTCTTGTCGTCGAGGAAGGTGAGATCATCGGCGAACGGGTTCACGACCGCCACGCTTTCCAGCAAGGTCTGGGCGTTGCGGTGCAGGGCCATCGCCGCTGGATGAACCCGCCACGCTTGCGCCGACAACCGGGTCGGAATTGCCTACTCGGTCGGACTGAGGCGGAGTCGCAGCGCTTCCTGGGCGACCACGCCCCCCACCAGCGACGCTTCTCGCCACCAAATTCCCGATGGTATTGCCGATAATATCCGGCAGGGCGGCCACCACGTTATCGCCAAAATCGCTACCCTCCAGCACGCTGCGCGCCGCGGCGTTGGCCAAGCCGCCTGCGGCGTTCCGCGCCAATAGCCCGGCGGGACCGCCCAGCCTGATCGAGCCCGTGGCCGCGGCACCAATGCCTGCCGCTGCCACGCCTACCCAATTGAAGCTCGGCTGCAGCCCGGTGGCGACCGCAATGCCTTGGCTGATGACGCTGCCGAGCGCTCCGCGCGCCGCCACGTTTCCAATGCCGGCAAGCCCCTCTGCGCCTTTCCCGAACACATTAACCTTGGCGAGGCCGCCGCTCACCGCTCCGCTGAGCGCAGACAAGGCGACACCGGACCAGCTGAACCTATCCTGCATCCCCGTGGCGATGCCGACCCCTTGGCTGGCAATAGAGCCGAGCGCACCGCCGATGGCACCGGCCGCGATCCAAGTGCCGGCACCGATCGACACCGTTGCCGCGGCACCGGCCGCAGCACCCGCCGCAGCGGAAGAGCCCAACCCGGTCATCGCGCCGAACGCCTGCCCGAAGGTCGCCTGAGAGAAGGCTGCCGCGGCGCCCGCAGTAGCGACGACCGTCACCGCCACCGCGACCACCATGAGCAGCACCTGTCCCAACACGCCGCAACCGTTCTTCTTCTGCGCGCGGGCCTGGGCTGCTCGCGCCGATCAGGCGATCCGCCATCGGCTGATTGTTGACGATCGTCATATAGCCGACGCCCGTCATCGCCCCTCCGGGCACCGCGGCTGCCCAGGGATCGACAACAGCGATCGGGCCATGCGCCGCACCCGCATCGCCATGGGCATGGGCTGCTTCGTCTGCGTCATGCGGTGACAGATAGGTGGTGAGATATGCCGTCGTGGTGAGCGCGCCGACGAACAGCAGGATCTCGGCGACAATCGCCCGGCGCAGCCAGACACGAGCGTCGGCACGGGCGGCAAGACGGGGTGTCAGGATCAGTTTGTTGATACCTGCCAGGACGAGCAGTGCGCCGGTAAAGGCGAGCTTGACAAGCAGTCCTTGCTGATAGGCACGCGCGAGATCGATCCGCAAGTCGAGCAAGGCGGCGGTCGTTGTCAGGGCAGCGGCGAGGAGGACGCCGACCACCCCGACAGCCTGTCGGCTGAACCGGTCGACCAGTGCCGGAAATTCCGCCGCGCTGGTCCGGCTCGCACCGAGCAGGATCCACAGGCCGCCCAACCACCAGGCGGCGGCGGTTACGTGCAGGATGACGGTGATCGATGTCACGATGCCGTTGGTAGCGGCATGGCCGACGACGCCGAACGCGGCGAGGATCATCGCCGCGCCGGCCAGCGCGAGGCGCCTCCTCGCGAACGTCGCAGCCCACACGCCGCCAATCAGGTGCAGCCCCAGCGCGGCGCCGAGCGGCGACAGGAACAGCGCGTCCAGCGTAGCTGCGTCCGCGCCGCCGCCGAGACGCACGAAGAACAGCAAGGCCTCCCCGGCGGCTGAGATCGCGAGCGCGATGCCCGCTAAACGCGTGACACCCGCCGCAATCGCTCGCGACGTAGCGCCCCCGCCCCGCGCCCAGGATGCCCGCGCCAGGATCGTGCCCGCAGCGGTCAGCGCCCCCGCATAGCCGATTCCCTTGGCGAGCGCGGCGAGCGCTTCGAGCATGTCAGGGCTTGGGCGCGCGGAGGACGATGATGATGCTGCCTTCGACGACATGGCCGTCGCGCGACAGCGCCCGCCACCGCACCTCGTTGCGGCCCCGCACGAACCCCGGCTTGGGCGCGTTGAACACCAGCGCCTTGCCGGTGGGCTTGAACGGCAATTGCCGCTCGCCGGCCGCCGTCACCAGGGTCAGCGAGGTCAGCGATGCGGGTTCGAGAAAGGTCAGCGTCAGCACCGGCGGCGACTGGGTAAGGACGCTGCCGCTCGCCGGGTTGGAAGTGCGCAGCGCGGTATGCGCCTGCACGGCCGCCGGCACCGCCAGCGCTGCCGCGACGATCGCGGCGGTCCACAATGTCTTCATTTGGCTGTTTCCTTCTTGGGCCAGGGGTTGGCGAAGCGCGGATCGTGCAGCAGCGCCTCGTCGGTCAGCGACGTCAGAAACGCGATCAGGTCCGCCCGTTCCCCCTGCGTCAGCGTGAAGCCGGGGGCGAACGAACTCTTATAGGGGTTGATGCGGCCAATCCCGGCGTGCGGCCCTGACGCGATCGTCCGCCCGCCCGCCGCATAATGATCGATCACCGCATCGAGCGTCGGGATCGAGCCGTCGTGCATATAGGGCGCCGTCACCGCGACGTTGCGCAGGCTCGGCGCGCGGAACCGGCCCATATCCTCGGGCCGGCCGGTAATCTCGGCGATGCCGGTGTTGTTCGCCGGATAGGCGCCGTTGCCGTCGAGATTGTAGAGCCCGGTATTGTGGAAGGCGATTTCGCCGGCCTTGTTGCGCTCGTGCAGCACGGTGTCGGCAAGGTTCAGGCCGTTATGGCAGTGATGGCATTCAAGCCGCTCGGAGAAGAACAGCGCTTCGCCCCGGATCGCCGAATCCGAAAGCGCGTCGGCATCGCCTTCGTAGCGATAGCGGTCATAGGGCGAGCGCATCGAGACGATCGAGCGCTCGAATGCCGACAGCGCCCGGACCACCGTGGCCAGTGAAATCTCGCCGTCCGCCTCGGGAAATGCCGCTGCGAACAGGCGCCGGTAGAGCGGTTCGACGGCGAGCCGCTGGACGATCTCGGCGTCCTTGCCGGCCAGCCCGAGTTCGACCGGTTCCTGCCCCAGCAGCGGCACCAGCGCCTGTTGCTCGAGATGCTTCAGCAGCGGATTGGCCCAGGTCAGCACCGGGAAATAGGCGACGTTGACCAGCGACATCGAATTGCGCGGCGTGCTCTCGCCGGTCACGCCTCTGGAGACCGCGCGTCCGTCGGTGAAGGCGCGCGCCTGTTCGTGGCAGGACGCGCACGCCATCGTGCCGTCGCGCGACAGCCGCGTGTCGTAGAACAGATAGCGGCCCAGCTCGACCTTGGCCGGCGTGGTCGGGTTGGCGGCGGGCTCCATCGGCCGGGGTGCCCAGGCCGGCAGACCGAAATCGTACCGGCTGGGCACCATCGCGTCGATCGGTTGGAGTGCCGCTTGCCGCTGCTGCGCGTGTGCCACGCTGAGGACCAGCAGGATCGCCGAGCACAGCAGGGCGAGGTTCAACAAGCGCTGCATGGCTATTCCGCCCGCACCCATTTCTGCCCCGTGGAGGGCTTGCCATCAAAGGGCAGGCCAAGCCAGTCGAAGATTGCCGTGCAGTCGCCATCGCCGGGGAAGGACATGCAGCCCGATGCCGATTTGGGCGCGTTGATGGTGATGTCGGTGCCGGCAAGTAGCGCGCCCATGTCGAGGATCACCGTCGATTTGGCCGGATCGAAGCCGTCGAGCCGGTAGCTGGGCCGGTTGGGATTGGCGCAGGGCGCGCTCGGTGCGGTCATCGGGGAGCCTTCGCCGCAAGCGGTGCTGCCGAGATGGATCGAGAAGCCGGTCGCGGCATTGGGACCGCCCGCGCCGCCGCTGGTCTGCAGATCGATCGTGGTGAACTTGTAGCCGACCCGCCATGGCCAGGTCAGCGCGGTGACGTTCAGCGGCGCGGCGGCGAGCGTCGGGTCCTGGTGGTTGACCGCCTGCGGCACGCCGATCTCGAAGATCAGGCCGCGATAGTCACCCGCAGGCACGGTGCCGCGCACCACCATGTTGGTCGCGGCATTGCCGTTGCAATTACCGGTTCCGTCCTCGAAGTCGAGCAACGTCACCTGGTCGCTCTGCCACTGATCGTCGGGGGTGAGCGTCACCGGCACCGCGCGTCCGCTGGCATCAAGCAGCTTCACCGCCGACACATAGATGCGCAGATCCTGGAAGCGCAGCCCGGCCTTTGCCGTGCCGATCCCGGCATAGGCCCGGCCGCACCGTGCAGGCTCGGTGCCGACCCGCGCATCGAAGCGGATTTCGACCGGTTGCTGCGCAGCGATGGCAGCGGCGAGTGCGGAAACAAGCATGAGTCCCATGATCAATACCTTGCCGAAAGCGTCATGCGGACGCTGCGCCCTTCTTCATAGGTGTCTGGATAGACGGTTGAGTTGCGGTAGAGTGCGTAGCGTTTGTCGAACAGGTTGGTGACGCCGATATCCAGCCGGAACGGCAGGTGACGCGGCGTCAGCGTGACGAAGGCGTCATGGGCGCTATAGGCCGGGCGCCGGCGCAGGACCGTGCTGTCATAATCCTGCGCCCAGACCACCAGCGTGTTCCAGCGCACCGTGGCGATCGGCGCGATGCGGAGGCCCGCGCCCAGATTGAGCTTGTCGGGGGGCGAGAACAGATTGGCCCCGCTGTCCCGGTCGACGCTGCGCACGCGGCTATAGGCCGCCGACAGGTCGAGGGCGCCGATGCCATAGCCAAGCTCGGCCTCGACGCCGTTCCGCCGCGCGCGGCTTACATTCTGATATTGCAGGATCGGACGGCGGCCGAGGAACGGGTTGCTATAGGTGCCGACCGTCACCGATGTGATCAGGTCGCTGACATTGCTGCGAAACCAGGTTCCGCGCAGTTGCAGGCGATCCTTCCCGGCGAACAGGCCCGAGCGGGCATAGGCCAGCCCGAGGTTGAACTCGGTCGCGCTTTCGGGGCGCAGCGCCGGGTTCGGTCGAAAGTTCGAGAAGCCAGTCGCGACCGAATAGTTCTGATAGAGTTCGCTGACCGTCGGCGCCCGGAAAGCTTCGCCGTAGCTGGCAAAGGCCAGCAGCCCGGCGAGCGGGCGCACCGCGGCCGTGCCCTTGAAGGTGACGCGGTCGCTCGTCTTGTCCGGCGAGCTGCCGCTATCGACCGATGTCTTGAACTGGTCCCAGCGCAGCACCGGCGTCAGCGACAGCCAGGGCGTGAGGCCGACTTCATTCTGGGCGAAACCGCTGATGACGGTCTGCTTGCCGTCCGGCGTGACCGAGTTGCCGACACCGGCACTGGTCGATCGGTCGCGCTCTTCATACGCGTCGATACCGGCAGTGAGCGTGTTCGCGATCCCGCCGACATCGAAGCGCAGCGTCGACTGGAGCGCGCCGCCGGTGGTGCGCGTCAGGCCGTTGCTGCCCGTCAGCGCCGGCGTGGTATCCGGGTTGTCATAGGTGATGACGCGAAGCGCGGTGCGATACAGGGTGGCCTTCAGGCTCCATTTGCCCGCGGCATCGCCGCCGGTCAGGTTGACCACGCTTTCGTCCTGGGTCGAACGATGGGCCTGCATATACGGGAAGGCGGCGTCGGCCTGCGGGTTGTTCGGTCCGAAATCGTCGAGCGCGAAGTAGTGCTGCGATCCCTGGAGCCGGAAGCCGCCGCCGAGATCGACCCCGACCTTGGCGAGCCAGGTCTTGCTGTTGCTGTCTTCGGGGCGCAGTTCGACGCCGCCGCCCTGGCGGATCGGGCCGCTGTCACGCGAGGCGACGGCAAACAGCGCGTCGATCGCGCCGGCACGGCCATAGACCTGCCCCGCATAGCGCTGGGCACCGGCGCCGCTGGCATATTCGGCGAGCGCGCGTGCGCCGACCGTCTGCCCCTCCGCCAATTGGCTCTCTGCCGATATCGTCTCCAGCGCGAGCACCCCGCCCAGGCCGCCGGCACCATGCACCGCCGAACTCGCGCCGCGCAGCGTTTCGATCTGGCGAACGAAGCTGGGGTCGATGAACAGCGGCGTGCGCAAGGTCTCGGTCGTGTTGCGGCGCGAGCCATCGACCGTGATGATGATCTGCCGACCGGTGAAGCCGCGGATCGAGGGTGTCTCGCCCTGCTGGCGCGGGCCGCCGCCGACGTTGAGGCCTGGCTGAAGGCGAAGGGCGTCGAACACGCTCAGCGCCTGCCGGCCCTCGAGTTGTGCCGCTGTCACGACCGAGACCGGTGCTGCGGTATCGGCCAGCTTTTCCGGTACGCGCGTCGCGACGACGACGATGTCATCCGGTGCAGGCGTCGTCTGCGCCAGCACCGATGTCGAGGCGAACAGGGCCGCGACGGGGATCAAAGACGTCTTTAACAAGCTGATATTCCCCCTTTTACTATATGTGCGTTGTTCCGTGTCAGCGCCGATTTACGACGTTGTCCCCAGCCGCTTGCCCGCCGCCTCGGCTGCTTCGCGGGCCTGGGCCTGTCCGCCGGCATTGTTGCGGATCACCGCCGGCAGGGTACCCGCCCTGGCGACGAGCTGTTCGAGCGACTGGCCGACGAGGGCGGGCGTTTCGCCCACCGCCTTGTTGAGCGCGTCGACATAGGCCTTGTGGTGCCGGTCGTGATGGATGGTCATCGTCTCGGCATCGATCGCCGGTTCGAGCGCGCTGGTCGCATAGGGCAAAGGCGGCAGCGTGAAGGCGGCCGCTTGCGGAACTGTGGCTGGTGCAGAGGACTGCGCGGAAGCGACAGCCGGCGTCAGCAGCGCGGCGGCAGCGACAAGTGCAGGGATGGCATACATGCGTTCGTCTCCTGGAAAGCGCGTCAGAATTTGCGGGTGAACGACAGCTCGACGCTGCGCGGCGCGCCGATGAAGACGAGGCCGGAGGCGTAGCCGGACCAGTCCGCATAGAATTTGTCGGTGAGGTTGCGTCCGCGCAGCGTCAGCGTGCCGAAGGATGCGTTCCACGACACCGCAGCGTCGAACATCGTGAAGGCGTTGACCTTGGTGACGTTCGCGGTCTCGGTGTAGAAATCGCCATTGTGGCGCATGCTGCCGACCAGCGTGATCGGGAGCGCCTTGGGCGACCAGGTGACGACGAGATCGGCCAGCTGCTCGGGGACATTCTGCGGCCGGTTGCCCGCGCGGTTGACGCCGCCCGCCTCGATCAGTTCCAGATATTCGGCATCAAGCAGCGTCCCGCTTGCGGTCACGTTCAGCTCCGGCGTGACCGGCAGGTTGAGCGAGATTTCCGCCCCGCGCGAGCGCTGCGCACCGCCCTGGAACACTACCGCCGGGTTGGTCGGATCGCGCGTGAGGATGTCGTCCTGCCGGATATAGAAGGCCGACGCGGTCAGTTCGACTCCGGTTCCGCTGAGCGAGGTCTTGATACCGCCCTCGTAGGAATAGCCGGTGGTCAGTTCGAACTTCGCGTTCGCGGCGCTGAGAAACAGCAGGCCGCTGACCGGGGTGACCGCGCGGGTATATTGCGCGAACAACTGGGTACGGGGCGTGACACTGTAGACCGTGCCCGCGCGCCACGAGATCGGGTGATAGGTCTGGCCATAGGCCTGGACCGCGCCGCTGGTGGCGTTGCGGACGCTGCGGTCGAGCTTCACATCGTCATAGCGGAACCCGCCGACGACCAGCCACTGGTCGGTCAGATTGAGCGCATCCTCGGCGAAGATCGCAAGCGCATCGACCTTGGCGGTGACGTCCTGGCGCGTCGAGAAATTGGCGGGGGTGTCGGCCGGGAAGGTGCCCCGCACCGGATTGAACGGATCGACGGACGAGGCGCCGAAGCGCCGCACCGTGAAGAAATCGGTATGGCCGAATTCGGCGCCGATCGTGAAGCGATTGCGGAGCCCTGCGATCCGGCCGTCAAAGGCGAGGTGGAGGCGCTGGTTCCAATATTGGTGATCGTGGCTGATATAGGTGGCGCCACGATCGATCCGCCCGGTCGTGGTGTTGAAGCTATATTCGTCGGCGTCCTTATAGTCGCGGAAGCTGTCATAATAGCTGGTATCGCTGACGAGCTTGAGCGTGTCGCTCAGCGCATAGTCGGCGCGGGCGCGCAGCCAGGTCGTGTTCGACCCGTCGTTGCCGTCGGTATAGTCGAAGTTGGTCCGGCGCATCGCCTTGTCGAGCACCAGCCCGGAACTGCCCGACACCGCCGATGACGGGTCGCGCGCCACCGACCGCGCGACGACCGGCGTGCCGTAATAGGCGGTCTCGAACCGGTCCTCGAAATGGTCGACCGAGACCACCAGCGAGAAGCGGTCGCTGGGCTTGAACAGCAGCGAGCCCGTCGCCGCGAAGGTCCGGCTGTCGGCATCGTCGATCCAGCCTGACGATCGCGAGAACGACACGTCGCCGCGCACCGCCACTGTCTTGCCGAGCGGCAGGTTCACATCGGCGGCGAGGCGTGCGGTATCGAAGCTGCCATAGCTCGCCAGCATCTCGCCGCTCGCCCCGTCGAGCGTGGGGCGGCGCGGCACGAAGTTGATCGCGCCGGCCAGCGCGCCTTCGCCCGAGGTGACCGAGGCCGGTCCCTTGATGACTTCGATCCGCTCGAACGACCAGGCATCCCAGTTGCGCACGCCGACGTCCGAATTGGCCATGCGCACGCCGTCATAGAGATAGTTCACCGCGCGCTGAAAACCGCGAATCGACACCGCGCCGATCGATCCGGGCAGGTTGCCGGAGGCGACCCCGGGCGCGGCGTTCATCGCCTCGATCGCGTTGCGGACGCCCTGGAGCTGGAAATCCCGCTGGGTAACGATATCGACCACCGCCGGCGTCTCGCGGATCGAGAGGCCGAGCCGGCCGGACACCTCGGTTTGCTGCTCGAGCTGCTGGCCGGTAACGAGGATGGTGTCGCGCTCGGCGGAATTGTCGGTGATCTGGGCCAGCGCCGGAGACGCGACAAGACACGCCGTGATGGCGGCGAACGATGATTTCACGAGAAACTCCCTGTTTTATGTGCTTGGGCGCGGGCCGCGAGGCGTCGGCGCCAGTGGAGGAACCCGGTCGCGAACAGACCGAGCGGAACGAGGCCGAGGATCACGGCGAGGATGCGGGTCGAAAGGCCCAGGATCGATCCGTCGTGCAGGACGCGGATCCATTTGACGGTGGTCGTCGCGGCATTGCCGCGCCGCACGTCATGGACGGCGAGCACGGCGCCGGAATATTGGTCGATAAAGACGAAGCTGCCGGGGAAGCGGCGATGCGGGTCGCCCGGCATTTGCACCCGGATGCGGAACGGCTTCGGTCCCGCGCCCGGCACGTCGATAAAGGCGAGGCGAGCCTCCGGCACTGCCCGGCGTGCGGCGGCGAGCGCCCGCGCGATCGGGATTTGCCGTCCGCGCGACGCGCTTGATTGCGGGTCGGGGATGGTGTCGGGTACCGCGATCGTCGCGGTCAGTAACTGCGCCTTGACCGTAGGCAGCGCCAGCAGCGCCCCGGTGCCGACCAGGACAAAGAGCAGGCCCATGCTCCACACGCCCGCCAGCTTGTGGAGGTCACGCAGCCGCCGAATCGGCACGGCGTTGCGCTTGAAGGCGAGCGCCTTGCGCCACGACCCACGCGGCCACCAGACAACGATGCCGCTGACCAGCAGCACCAGCATCGCGCATCCCGACCAGCCGACGACCTGGCTGCCGAGCTCGCCCGCGAGGAGGTGCATGTGCAGTTCGTAGAGCCAGCTCATCAGATAGCCGCCCCAGGGCTCGGCGCGGAGCACTTGGGCACCATCGGGCGAGAACCACACCATCTCGCGCGGCGCGTGGTGGCCATGCTCTTCCGACGGGTAGTAGCGCGCGGGGATGGCGCCGGGCTCGCCGGTCGACTCGAACGACCAGTTGCCGTGGGGATCGGGCCAGTGCGTCCGGGCGGTCGCCAGTGCGCGGTCCCAGGTCGGCGAGGCCCAGTCCAGCGCCGACGTGGACACGGGCTGTTGAATCGCCGGATGCAGCGCCTTGTCGATCTCGATATAGAAGACCAGCGCCGAGCCGGTCGCGCCCAGCAGCGCGAACAGCCCGCCGAGCCCGAGGCCGAGCCAGAGATGGAGCTGGCGCAGAAGGATACGGGTGCGTGCGGTCACGCGGCGCCCCGCGCGGTTTGCAGCAGCGCCCGGATTCGCGGCTCGAGCGCGCGCCGCTCGGCGGCCGACACGCATTGGCCGATCGGGTATCGCTCGCGGCGGAAGACGAGCCACAGCGCATGGTCGAGTTCGGTGCGACCGCTCGCCTCGATCCGCGTCCAATAGGCTGGCAGGGCGATTCGGGACTGGCGTCCGCGCCCGTCGAGGCGGACGAGCTCGACGATCCCGCCCGCGACGCGCAGCCGTTCCTCGGGGACAGGACCCTTGCTGAACAGGTACAGCGCCACCGCGAGACCGCCGATGTCGAGCACCGAGAACAGGAGCACCGGCCAGGCACCGATCAGGACGAAACGCAGCGACACCAGCGCGGCTGCGACACCGGCGGCCCAGAGCAGATATTTGCCCTGGATCGGCAGCGTTGACCGCGGCGCGATCATGCGGATCTCGTTCTCGGTGTTGGCTGTCGCCTGCCACGGACCGATCGCGTCTGGCGGCGTGCGCCCGGAAAGGGCCTCGGCGCTCATTGGGACATCGCCGCCATGGCGGGCGTGCTCGGATCGGCGGCGGTGCTGTCGCCAAGCACCGCGTCACCAACGCGAAAGACCAGGCACAGGCCGATCAACAGCCAGGCCGAGCGGCGCGTCCGGCGCAGCCAGGCGATGAACGGCGTGGGCGCCGTTGCAATGTTGGACATTTTGGGACCTCATCAGCTCTTCGAACCCCCTGAGGGGCCTGCGCATGGCCAGCCATGCGCCGTCAGCGGCGACCGAGATCGATGCGCCGCGCCTGCGTCAGGCGCGCGAAGGAGGGCCTTGGGCGGGCGGCGGCGGCGCCGCGAGGCTGTGGACGGCCATATCCTCCATTGCGTGCGGAGGCACTGCATTGAAGGTTTGCGGCACCTTGACGCCGAACGCCGTCTCGATCGGCTCGATCAGGGGACCGCCGAGCCCGGCGGCGAAGGCGCAGGGGGGCGCCGCCGGGCCATGATGGTCATGGCCATCCTCACGCTGGGGAATGGGCAGGAACGCCTTCACTGCGCCCTGGCCCGTGCAGAAGGAGATTGTGATGCCATGCGCATAGGCGACCGGCATGTACCCTGTCGGGATCGCAGCCCGGATCGCCAGGACGCACAGCAGCAGCAGCGCGAAGACGCGCCGTGCGTGCGTGGAGTGGCGGATCCGGGCGGTCAGCGGCATCGACTCAGCCCTGCAGCCTTGGGTTGCGCGCAATCACGACGGCCCCTTCACCGCGGCGAGCGCCGCACGCACCTGGCCCGGAAAGGCGGTGTACATCGACTTCATGATGGCCTGCACCTCTGGGGGGGCGGTGCGGGTTGAGCCGGCATGGAAGGGCGGCTGCGGATCGTATTCGCAGCCCAGCTGCACACCCTGCGCATAGACTGGGTCGCGCAGCTCGGCGACCATCGCGAGCCCGAAATCGAGCCCGGCGGTGACCCCGGCGCCGGTGATACGGTTGCGGTCGCGCACGACGCGCTCGGACACCGGCGTCGCGCCGCAATCGGTGAGCGTTTCCAGCGCGGCCCAATGGGTCGTCGCGCGATAGCCCTTGAGCAGTCCCGCAGCCCCCAGGATCAGCGCCCCGGTGCAAACCGAGGTGACATAGCGTGCTCGGGCACCGCGATCGGCGATGAAGGCACGCGTGGCGTCGTCGCGCATCGCCGCCAGCGTCCCGCTCGTGCCGCCGGGTGCGAACAGCACGGTCAGGTCCTTCGGGCACTCCGCGAAGGTCGCGGTGGGGAGGATGGTGACCCCGGTATCGCTGGTCATCGGATCGCGCGTCTTGCCGACTAGATGGACCGTCGCGCCCATCAGCGCCGCGAACATATATTGCGGCCCGATCAGATCGAGGATGGTCATGCCGGGATAGCAGAGCATGGCGATCTGGTCGGGTTTGACCCAGCCCGGCGGCATCGCGGCCATGGCGTGGCCGGCGTGTGGATCGGCGGCGGTCTGCGCGCTGGCCCGGCTGGCGGCCAGTGCGCCGAACAGCCCCATCATCAGCGCGGTGCGGCGATCGAAGCCCTCCATCAGAACGCTCCCTTGAGCGTGAGGAAGGCCGAGCGCGGCTGGGTGGGGATCACATAGGGGCCGCCGAAATACTGGTACGGCTCCAGCCCGTCGTTACCTAGCAGGTTGGTCACCGACAGGCTGAGCGTGACGGGGCCGAGATCGTAGGCGGCCTGGGCATCGACCAGCGCCATTCCCTGGATCGATACCGTGTTGGGCAAGGTCAGTTCGCGCCGCGAGACGGCGGTGACGCCGCTTCCCAGCGAAAAGCCCCGCAGTGCGCCGTCGCGGAACCGGTAGCGCGCCGCGAGCCGCCCGCTATGCGCCGGCACCGCGCGCAGCCGGTCGCCGACCGGCAGGCTGTTGTCCTTGGTGACCTTGGCGTCGGTATAGGCATAGTTGAATAGCAGCGACACCGAGGGGACCGGCTCATAAATCAGGTCGAGTTCGGCGCCGCGGGCGCGCTGCTCGCCGGTCTGGATGTTGGCGAAGGGGATCACCGGATCGGCGGTCACCACATTTTGGCGGGTGATCTGGTAGAGCGCGGCGGTGCCTGTCAGGCCCTTGATCGGCGCCGCGAACTTGATCCCGCCTTCCCAGGCCTGCGACGTCTCGGGCTTGGGGGTGATGGTATAGAAGCCGCCGCCGACCACGCCCTGGAACCCCTCGGCATAGCCGCCGAACAGCGAGATGCCGTCGACGAGGCGGAAGGTCGCGCCGACTCGCGGGGTCACCTTCTCCGCGGTGTCCTCGGTCGCCACGCCGACATTGCTGGCAACCTTGATATGGGTCCAGCGCAGGCCGAGCGTCACGTCGAGCCGATCGCCAATGCCGATCTGGTCCTGCGCGAAGAAGGCAAAGCTCTCCAGCCGGTCGTGCTGGTCGAAATAGAAGGGAGGATCGCCGCCGAAATTCGGTGCCGGCAGCGGCTGGGCATAGTCGATCGTCGCCCAGGCGGGGTTGAAGTACATCGCTCCGAAATAGCGGGTATGGTCATAATCGGCGCCGACCAGGATCGTCTGGCGCAGGCCACCCTCCCCGAAGCGGGCGGTAACCGTGCCGGTCGCATAGGTCTTCTTGCTCTCGGACGGCAGATAGGCGGTGCCGAAATTATAGATCGTCCCGCTGATCTGGCCATACGGGAAGCTGCCCCGTTCCTCGAAGCTGGTGATGGTGCGCGCGACGGTCAGATTCGCCTCCACCCGGTCCGAGAAGCGGTGGGTGAGCGATCCGGTCAGTCCCTTGTTCTCGATCCAGGTGCGCGGCATGTCGCGCGATCCCGCATAGGTGGCGCGGTCGATCACTGCGGCGGGGGCGAGCAGCGACACCGGCAGCCCGGCATATTCGGTCTGCTCGACCCTGCTGTAGCGCCCGCGCACCACGAGGCTGGTATCGGTGCCGAGGCCGATCGCCAGCGTCGGGAAGATCGCGCGGCGATCGCGGCTGACGAAGTCGACATAGCTGTCGGCGCTGTCGATCATGCCGGTCACCCGCAGGGCGACGCCCGCCATCAGCGGCAGATTGACGTCGCCCTCTGCGCCCACCGTGCCGAAGGATCCGGCCCGCGCGGTAAGCTTCACGCCCAGCCGGTCATAGGGATCGCGCGAGACGAGGTTGATGATCCCCGACAGTGGCGCGCCGCTGCCCCCGCCATAGAGCGTCGCGGTCGGCCCCTTGGCGACGTCGATGCGCTCGACATTGACCAGCGTGCCGGGGTCTCCGACGCCGGCCGGCAGCTGGTAGGTCGGCACGCCGTCGATGTAATAATTGACCGCGAAGCCGCGGATGAGCGTCGGCTGGAGCACGGTCTGCTCGATGCTGGTGGGCACCACGCCCGAGACATTGACCAGCGCGTCAGGCAGCGTCTGGAGATCCTGCTCCTCGATCAGCGTGCGGGTGATCGTCTGGATCGACTGGGGGATTTTCTCGACCGGCGTGGCGGTGCGCGTCGCGGTCGTGGTCTGCGGCATGGCATAGGTTTCGCGCTGACCGGTCACGACGATGGCGTCGGCGGTCCAGCCCTGGGCGGGCTTGTCCTGAGCATGGACGGCAACGGGCGCGACGGTGCAGGCGAGCGTCGCCAGCATTCGGGTCTTGAGCATGGAATTCTCCGGCAGGGCTGGGAATGCGCGACAGGCGCGCAGCACACCGGAGAACAGGGAAACAAGCCGCGCGGCGCGCGACGGGATCAATCCACTCCGGCGCTTAAGCGCGCGCGGGCGGCCCTCGAAGCGGCGGGGTCAGGAAATCGGCGTCGGCGAGGCGAACGTCCGAGGGCGGCGGCAGCGCGAATTCGCCCAGCACCATTGCTGGCAGCACCATGGCGAGCGCGGGATCGGCGCCGAGTACAGGCGCCGAGAGCCCCGCAAACGCGCACGGCACGGTCGGCTTCTCATGCTCGGGATGGTGCTTGCCCTTGTCCGGCAGGCCGACGTCGATGACCATCGTCTTGCCGCTGCTCATGCCGTCGCACATGCGCACGACGATGCCATGCGCCGTCTGGGCGGGCATGAAGCCGGCGGGGATCGCGATCCGCAGCAACAGAGCGCATGCGAACAGGGCAGCGGCAAGGCTGCGCACGCTCTTCCTGCTTCGAATTGCCCCCAACATAGCAAAAGCCTTAGCGACGCCGTGTCGTCTTGTCATCTGCAACGCTCGGTTGCGGCATCAACTCGGTGGGAGACCATTAATGTCCTTCCCGAGCGCCACAGATTTTGCTTGCTACGCTCAAGGCCGCGCCTTGACCATAGGACGGTTTGTCTCATCTCCACTCCGTGTCGAACTTCGGTTGAAGACAGGGGATTGGCAGGAAGGCGATGATCGCGATCGCGTTCAGCCGCGCCGGAATCCAGCGGGCAGGGTGTGGCAAATAGCCCGTAGGTCTGCTGCCCCGCCTTGTTTCGGGCGAGAGGGCAACGAGTCTGCAAACCAGATTCGCCTATCCGTGCGTCAAATTTTGTGGGTACAGATTGGGGTACACGGCACCTGCTGAGAGCCCTGCAATACCTTGATTTTAAACGGAAATGTGGCGCAATTTTCAACTGGCGGAGACGGAGGGATTCGAACCCTCGGTACGAGTAATCCCCGTACGGCGGTTTAGCAAACCGCTGGTTTCAGCCACTCACCCACGTCTCCGGATGCGCCGAGGCGAGCCCTATAACGAGCCCTTCGCCCGCAATCAACGGGATTAACCGCCCCGACGCGAAATCGATTCGATCCGGCGCCCATTCATTGCCGCGACAGGCCCGCGCCCCTAGAGTAGCGCGCGAAAAGCAGCAGGGTTCGGGATATTTTTGATGATGCGATCGGGTTGGTTCACGCTTCTGGCAGTCGCCCTTGCCGGGCTGGGTAGCGTCCCCGCCGCCGCGCAGATGACGACGATCGATCCCAATACCGCGATCGATTCGGACCTGAAGACGCCGCCGCCCCAGCAGCAGCAATCCTACCCGCCGGCCGATACCGCCCCGCCGCCGGTCGAGACGCCGCCGCCGCCGGCCCAAACCGCGCCGGCCAGCCCGGTCGCAGCCGATCCTGCCGGCACCACCGCGCGCCAGGCCGCCACCGATACGTTCGAGAAGGACGATCTGCTGGCCGCGGCCGAGGGTACGTTCGGCAAGGGCGCCTCGGGGCTCGCCAAGCTGCTCGAGGACATTCTGAAAGACCAGGGCAAGCCCAACGCCTATATCGCCGGGAGCGAGGCATCGGGCGCGATCGGCGTCGGCCTGCGCTATGGCAAGGGTGAGATGTTCCACAAGATCGAAGGCCAGCGCCCGGTCTATTGGACCGGCCCCTCGATCGGCTTCGACCTCGGCGGCGACGCGAACAAGGTGTTCGTGCTGGTCTACAACCTCTACGATACCCAGGATCTCTACAAGCGCTTCCCGCAGGGCGAGGGCCATGCCTATTTCGTCGGCGGCTTCTCCGCCTCCTATCTGCGCCGGGGCGACATCGTGCTGATCCCGGTGCGGCTGGGCGTCGGCTGGCGGCTGGGCGTCAATGCCGGCTATATGAAGTTCAGCGAGAAGCAGCGCTGGCTGCCCTTCTGATCCTGTGACGGGCGGGGCCGCACCGGCAGCCCCGCCCCCTCGCCTCAGCCGAATTCGACGGCTTCGAACTTCACCGGCTCGCCGATCGCCTGCTCGGCGAGCTGCGCTTCCCACATCACCCGGTGCCCGCGGATGATCGTGCCGACCGGGCGACCGGTCAGCTGCATCCCGGTAAACGGCGACCAGCCGCAGCGCGAGGCCAGCCAGGCCTCGTCCACCGTCCAGCGCGCCTTGAGGTCAACGACGGTGAAATCGGCATCATAGCCCGGCACGATGCGGCCCTTGCCGACCAGCCCGAAGATGCGCTGCGGGCCGGCGCTGGTCAGGTCGATCAGCCGCTGCAGCGTCAGCCGCCCTTCCGCGACATGGTTGAGCATCAGCGGCAGCAGCGTCTGCACGCCCGGCATCCCGCTGGGGCTGTCGG
This sequence comes from Sphingomonas pokkalii, assembly GCF_003096275.1. Lineage (GTDB taxonomy): Bacteria > Pseudomonadota > Alphaproteobacteria > Sphingomonadales > Sphingomonadaceae > Sphingomonas > Sphingomonas pokkalii. The sequence goes on along the minus strand of NZ_QENQ01000001.1, from coordinate 1,398,050 downwards.
GATAGGGCTTGGCCTTTTCCGCCAGCGTGTGCGGCGCATGGTCCGAGCCGAGCACGTCGGGCACGCCCTGGCGCAGCCAGTGCCACAGCCCGTCGCGATGCGCGCCCGAGCGGATCGGCGGGTTCATCTGGGCATAGGTGCCGATGCTGGGATAGGCCTCCTCGCCCGCCAGCGTGAGGTGCTGGGGCGTGACCTCGCAGGTCGCGATATCCTTGTGCTGCCCCAGCAGCTCTAGTTCAGCCGGCGTGGTGACATGGAGCACATGGATCCGCCGCCGCGCCGCCCGCGCCAGCCGCAGGATGCGGCGGGTGGCGAGGATCGCGCTCTCATCGTCGCGCCACACGGGATGCGAGGAAGGATCGCCGGGCACGCGCTCGCCCAGCCGCTCCTGCATCCGGAACTCGTCCTCGGCATGGATCGCGACGCGGCGATGGCCCGAGGCGAGCACCCGCGCAAGATTGGCGTCGTCCGATACCAGCAGGTCGCCGGTCGAGGCGCCCATGAAGATCTTCACGCCCGCCGTTCCCGGCAGCCGCTCCAGCTCGGCCAGCTGCTCGGCGTTATGGTTGGTCGCCCCGACATAGAAGGCATGGTCGCACCACATGCGGTGGTACGCGCGCTGCAGCTTGTCGGCCACGGCCGCCTCGCTGTCGGTATTGGGCTTGGTGTTCGGCATCTCGAACACCGCGGTCACGCCGCCCAGCACCGCCGATCGGCTGCCGCTCTCCAGGTCTTCCTTGGCCTCCAGGCCGGGCTCGCGGAAATGCACCTGGCTGTCGATCACGCCCGGCAGCACGTCCAGCCCGGTGCAGTCGATCGTCTCGCCGGCATCGCCCACCGCGCTGATCGCGACGATCTTGCCGCCCGATACGCCGACGTCCACCTCCGCGGGGCCGCTGGGAAGATGCACGCGACCGCCGCGCAGCTTGAGTTCGACATTCGCCATGGCTTTGCCTCTTTCGTGAGCGTTTGCCGCGTCCTACCTGTTCGCCATGAACGATACCAGCACCTGGCTAGACGATCGCGCGCTGCTGCGCCTCACCGGCGACGATGTTCGCGGCTTCCTGCAGGGCCTGCTGACGCAGGACCTCGCCCGCGTGACGCCGGATACGCCGCAATGGGCGGGGCTGCTCACGCCGCAAGGCAAGGCGCTGTTCGACTTTCTGCTCTGGGCGGATGGCGATGCGATCCTGATCGATTGTGAGGCCGCTGCGCGCGAAGCGCTGGCCCGCCGCTTGACCCTCTACCGGCTGCGCCGTGCCATCACCATCGCGCCGATCGATGGCGGCGTGCACTGGTCGCCGGCGCCACGGGCCGGGGCAGCCGCCGATCCGCGCCTGCCCGCGCTCGGCTATCGCTGGCTCGGGGCGGCCGGCGGAAGCGGCGCTGCCGATGCCTGGCGCGCGCATCGCCTGTCGCTCGGCGTCGCCGAAGGCGCGGCCGAACTCGGCAGCGACAAGACGTTATGGCTCGAATGCAATGCCGGGGAACTGGGCGGCGTCAGCTTCACCAAGGGCTGCTATGTCGGGCAGGAGAACACCGCGCGGATGCATTATCGCGCCAAGGTGAACCGCCGGCTGGTCGTTGCGCCTTTGGCGGAAGCCGGCGATCGCACGCGTGCAACCTATCCGGAACTCGGGATAATGGTGGAGCTGCGCCGCGTGGAGGCGCTGGGCGATGCGCTGGTGCCGGCCTGGCTGGCGGGTGCGCTGGCCGCCGGCTAGCACGCGCCAGAGCATTTTCAAGGTGACCGTTTACGGTCAACGGCTCGGAAAATGCGGCAATCAACAACGTAGAGCGTCTTCGCCCAAGGGGAAAACGCGCTTAGCGCGCAATGACGCTGCCGGCGGCGCGCGCGGCACAAAAAGAAAGGGAGGCCGGTCGCCCGGCCTCCCCTCTTTGCTTCGTCCCTTGCGGGCGGGCAGGTCTTACTGACCCGAACCCGGACCGTAGGTGATTTCCACACGACGGTTCTGCAGTTCGCGGACGCCGTCGGCGGTCTCGACGCGCGGACGGCTTTCGCCGAACGCTTCGGTCGTGATCACGCCGCTCGGAATGCCCTTGCCGGTCATGTAGGCCTTCACCGAGTCCGCGCGACGCTGCGACAGACCGACGTTGTAGCTCGCCGAACCCGAACGGTCGGCGTGGCCGGCCAGAACGACCTGGGTGTTGCTGCAATCGGCATAGTTGCTGATCGCATTGTCCAGGATGCTCGCCGCTTCCGGAGTCACATCGGCCTTGTTCCAGTCGAAGAACACGATGTACGGCCCAGGCGTGCAGACCTTGGCTTCCGGCGCCGGGGGCGGCGGGGGCGGCGGGGCCGGCTCGGCGACGGGCGGCGGCGGGGGCGGCGGAGCCGGCTCGGCGACGGGCTCAGGCGCACCGAAGTTGTAGGTCAGACCCACGAGCAGGCTGTGCGAGCGGAAGCGACCCTTCCACTGGTTGCCGCCGATGTCGACCAGCTTGACGTCCGGCGCGTTGAAGAAGCGATACTTCAGCGACACGTCGACCTTCTTGCTGATCGGCGCGCGAACGCCGGCCAGAGCCTGCCATGCGAACACGGTGTCGGAGTCCGCGACCGTATCGGCAGTGCCGTTGACGAACAGGTTGTTCTTCACGCGCGACACGCCGGCACCGCCGCCGACAAAGCCCTGCAGGCCGTTGTCGTCACCGAAGTCGAGCAGGCCGTTGACCATGAACGACAGAGCCGAGGTCTTGCTGCCGGTGTTCTGGTAGCTACCCGCCGGATAGACGGCTGCTGCACCCGCGCTGTTGCGGATCGGAAGGCCGACCGTCGAACGGAGCGAGTCACCCGAAACGCGGCGATAGCTGACTTCGGCTTCCGCACGGAACGGGCCGAAATCATAGCCGATGTTGCCGCCGACATCCCAGCCGGCGTGATTGTTGTTCTGCGTCACAGCATCCTTGCTGGCGCCGACGTCGAAGTGAATGTCTTCGACGAGCATCGCGCCGCCTTCAACACCCACATACCACGCGTCGTCGCGGGCGAAGGCGGGCGTGCTCAGCGCGGTCGTGGCAAGTGCCAAAGTGACGGCTAGCTTCCGCATTATAATCCCCTTTCATGGTCGTCCTAACGGACAGCCCAAACTCACTACTCAAACCAAAGTTTCGGTGCAAGCGCACAAATCTGCGGACTGTTGCATGAACGTCACAGCTTATCCAGCATCGATTAGCCCGTGTCCGCGCAACGCGTCCAGCACCGCAGAAATGGTTCTACGCGCCTCCACGTCAACCGTCGTCCCGCCTTCCGGTTCCGCGATGGCCGCGCCTCTTTCGCCAACCACTTGATGCCCTTGGACAAAAACTTCCCCATAGGTTCTATTCTGGTACCATTCTCCGCCAAGGAAGCGGGCGGGAACGCCGCTATCCTCGATCCACAGCTGCAGGCCTTCCCGCGGTGCAACAAAGCGCCAGCCTCCCGCCGTCCAGGCGGCCAGGCTCCCGGCATGGCCGGCCCATGCGCCGGACGGCGCATTCCCGATCAGCCAGCACTGGCCTAGCTGCGGCGAGGAAGGCGGAACCTCCATTTGTGCCGATACGACGGACGCGTGCGTCAGAATGTCGATCCGCAGCAACGCCTCGTTGTGGAACATCTCCTTCTGCGCCTGCCCCGGCTCCAGCAGGGGCAGATCGAAACGGTCGGTGGCAGCAATCGTCATGGCACCTCTCCTAGGCTGGAAAGCGTCAGCGTCGCCGCGGTGGAGCGGCCATAGGTTCCGATCTGGAAGACGCGCAGCGTCGCGGGGAACTGCAGTCCCGCCGCGCCGATCGTCACGCTCGGCTGGGACGTGGAAAGCCTGTCCACCCGGCCGGCGGCATCGATTTCCACCGCATAGGCTTCGCTCTGTTCACCGATCGGAATGTCCACCCCGTCCTGCCATGCCCCGCCGGCGCGGCTCCGCCGCGCCCATCGCAGCCGGATATCGCTTCCCTCCCGCGTTGCACGCAGTTGCACCGGCGCCGGGGGCAGCAGCGAAATGCCGGAAACCGGGGCGGTCAGCGGCGCGACGTCGCTCTCCGCTTCCACCCCTTGCGCCAGGAGCTGCACCGATCCGCCGATCGCAACGTCGAGGTCGATCAGCTTCACCGTGTCGCGCGTGAGCAGGACAAAGCGGTCCCCGGCCCTCTGCGTGCCGATCGCAGGGTCCGTGCCCCGTCGTCCCCGCCAGAGCCGGGAAAGCCGCCAGTGCGTGCCGCCCAGCGGCTCCGCGCGGGCGAACTGGATCAGTTCCGCCCCCAGCATCGCAAGGTTGGCGCCCGCATCGAGCCCGCGATCATCGGCGTTCGCCAGCACCATCGCCGCGTTCGCAAGCTCCACGATCACGTGATGGATGCCATCGGTCAGCGTCGCGCATCCCGTGCCGGGCGGCTCCACGATCGTTCCCAGCACCGCCGGATAAGCCGTGCTGCCCGCCGCTTCCCAGGAAATGCCGCCATCCCTGCTGTACGACAGCATCGCCCGGCGCCATCCGGCCGCCGTTCCCGCCGCCGCCACGGCGAAGCGGGGGCGGGCGAGCGGCGTGTCGTCGAGGGGCGGCAGTTCGAACCAGCACGCCATGGTGGTGCCATGGCGCTCGTCCGGCGCCGCGACCGCCCGTCCCGCGCTTGCGCTGCCGGCGATCGGTGTCCGGGCGATCCGCACGCATTCCAGGCGCACGGTCATCCGCTCCAGCGCCCATCGATCGACCCGCCATTGCCCTGGCGCGCCCTCGATGGCGATCCGTTCGCCCGGACGAACGGCAAGCGCGTCCCAGCCCAGCGTGATCGTGCGGCGCTCGCGGCCGCTATCCGCGCGCAGCAAGGCGCCCGCCGCCAGCGCCTTGGCGGCGGGCGCCTCCAGCACCGCCGGCAGTTCGATCCGAGAGTCGCGATTGCCCGGCCCGTCGCGGCAGGCCTGCTGCACGCCCGCCTGATAGTCGCGCGCCGCGTCGTAATACTGCACGCTCACCCGTCGCGCCGCGGTATCGGCGGCGGCGATCGATCGGGTGCCCCGGCCGCGTCCCGCCTCGCCGCGATGTGCGCCAGCATCGGGCCAGCGTTCGGCGGCGCCATCGCCTTCGATCAGCCGCAGCGCCTGCCCCTCGCTGCGCAGCCAGCCGCCGCTTGCCGCCAGGATGTTCTCCAGCACGGAACCGATGGTCGGCCCCTGGACCGAAAAGCCGGCGACCGGCAGCGACAGCGCGGCCCCCTCGATCGCAGGCGCAATGCTGGAAGCGATCGTCCCCAGCGCGACCGGCGCCGGATCGGCCACCACTTCGAAACTGAGTTGGGGGATGCGGTTGCCGAAGGTCGCCAGTTCCAGATCCTCGAACACCGCATAGGCGATGCCGCGATGCGCCGGGGCCAGCCCGATTCCCTCCGCCGATGCGATCAGCGGATCGACCGGCTGGTCCTCGCTGCCGTGATGGAGGCGGAAGCCGGTGCGCACCTTGAAGTCGCCCGCCGCACCGCGCAGCAGCTGTCCGTCCGCCCAGATCCGCTCGACGCGCAGGATCGGCCGTGCCGAAAGCGCCACCGCGAACGACGCCGTGTAGGTGAACACCGTCGCTGCGCCGCGCCCCTTGCCGCCGCCTTCGGTCGCGCGATGCTCGATCAGGTCGGTCGCCCAGATCACCGATCCGGCTACCCGCAGCCTGCCGAACAGCTTGGGGATCTGCGTGCCATAGCTCGACGTCTGCACCCGCAGATCGGCCAGCCGCGCGCCCTCGCGGGTGCCCGGTCGCAGCAGCTGGCGGTCGATCGTGTTGCCGATCAGCCCGCCCAGTCCCGCGCCGAGCGGTCCGCCGATCAGACCGCCGGCGATGGTCAGTACCACCGTCGCCATCATTCCTCTCCTTTCGGCCAGCGCCAGCAGCGCAGGATCGGCCAGGGCGGCACGCCCGGCCGCTCGACGACGCGGCGCAGCACCGCATCGGCATGGACGATGCTTCCCTCGCCCGCGATCGCCAGGTGGAGCTGCCCCGGCCCGGCCCGCAGCAACAGCACGTCGCCCGGCGCGGCGTTCTCCACCGGCAGCAGCCCGGCCCGCCGCAGCGCCGCCGCCGCCCGTGCGGCATCGCCGGTACGCAGGGGATAGTCGTCGGGGATCGCCGTCCGCATCCCCTGCGCCCGCAGCGCCAGCGCGACCAGCCCCACGCAATCCAGTCCGTGCGCCGGATCGCGGCCGTGCAGCCGGAAGCGCACGCCGATCGCCGCCCGCGCCGCCGCGAGCCCCTGCGCCCCGCTCATCCGCCAGGATACCGGGTCAGCAGGTCGGTGCCCGGCAGATAGGGCTCGCCGCGAAAGTTCGCCGCGTTGCCGAAGCGCGCCGCGCAGGTCTCGATCCGGCCGTCGCATCCCTCGATCAGCTCGACCAGCGCGCCCGCGCCTTCGAACCGCGGCGGCACGCGCAGCGTCACCGTCGCGCCGTCCGATGCGGCGATCCCGTCCACCAGCCCGCTATTCGCCCCGCCGAACCAGCGCAGCCGCCCGCCGCCATAGGCGTTGGCGACGGGCTCGGCGGCATCGAGCGTCAGCACGGCGTCCTCGATCGCCACCACCCGCGCGAACCGCCGCCGCCCGGCCAGGTCGATCCGGCAGCGCGCATCGCCCAGCGCCGCCCGGCAATCGGGCGAGGTCGCCTCCACCACCGGCGCCTCGAACGCAGCGGTCGCCCCACGCAGCTCGGCGGTGATCGCGCCGTCGCGGGTCTCGATCGCGCCCAGCACGCCCTCGCCCAGCGGAACGGTCTCCCCCGGCGCCGTCCAGTCGGTCGCGAAGATCGCCACCCGCGCCCCGTCCCAGCGCCCGGCGAGCAGATCGGCTTCGCTGATCGCATCGCTCGCCAGCACGCCGCGCACGTCCATCGCATCCGCCTCCAGCGAGGCGCTGCGCTCGATCGCGCTCGGCGTCATTCCCGGTGCCGCGCGATAGAGCAGCCCGTCGCGCCACAGGTCGCGATCGTGCGCGGTCAGCCCGATGGTCACGCCGTCGCGCCGCTCGATCCGCCAACACAGCGTGACCGTGGTGAGCGCACCCTCCAGCCAGGTCATTCGCGAATCTCCACCAGCGGCACCGATGCCGCCGCGCCCGCCAGGAAGCTCGCCCGGCTCACCCGCAGCTGGTCCTCGGCGAAGCGCACCGGCACGTCGAACAGGAAGGAGGCGGTCACCTGCACGCCCGCGGCGGGCGCCGCGTCGAGCGTCACCACCCCGCCCGCGCCCAGCGCGAAGGCCGCGGTCGGCACCCCGTCCAGCCGCACCGAAACCGTCCCCGCCACCGGCCGAGTGATCCGCCGCACGCTCTCGCCGTACCGCTTGACCAGCTGGAACCGCGCGACCGTGCCGTCGCCAGTGCCGATCGCCACGTCCCGCCCTTCGAAATCGAACGGATCGCGCAGGCGAAAGCCCCGCGCCGGCCCCATCCGTGCCCGGAAAAAGCCGAGCAGTTCGGCGATGTCCGCCTCGGATCGCACCCCCGGCCCCACATCATAGCGGGTGCGCGCTTCCGCCCATTCGGCATTGCGCCGCTCGGCCCCGCCCGCGCTGGTCACGATCGCGGTGGCAACCTCCGGCGCCACTTCCGCCTCGCGCCCCAGCGCGATGGGAAAGGACACATCGTCAAAGGGCGTCATCGCCGCCTCCTGGTCGAAATGGATGAAACCGTCGCGCAGCACCTGCGGCAGCGCCCACACATAGGTCGCCGCCACCCCGCGCCGGCGGCCGCGCGCCGCCGCCTCGGCAATGCCGCGCCACTGGTCCTTGTCTTCGGGCCGCAGCACGAAGCCGGCGAGATAATGCTGCCGCTCCACCGGATAGCCCAGCCGCGCCTCGGCCGCCGCCACCGCCCGTTCGGAGCCGGCGGCATTGCCCGCCGCCGCCCAGTCATAGTCCTCGAGCTGCAGCACATCGAACGCCGGCGAGGCCCAGCCCAGCGGCAGGTTCACCCGCTTCGCCTCCGGCATCGCCGGATCGAGCACGGTCGGCAGATAGGCGAGCAGCAGCACCACCGCGCCCGGCGCCGCTGCCTTCACGGCATCGCGCAGGGCAAACGTGGATTGCGCCAGCAACGCCCCCGCCGCCTCCAGCACCGCGGCATCCACCGGCTCCCGCAGATTCTGCGGCGCGGGATCGCCAAGCGCCGCCTTGGCCGCCGCATCATGGATGCACAGACCGCCATCGGCCATCACCCACCACCAAGGCTCGCCGATCTGGAACCGCACCGCCAGTCCCGCCGCCTGCGCGATGCCGACAAACGCCAGCGCCACCGCGCGCAGATAGGCCATCGCGCCGCCATGCGCCGGCGACAGCAAGGTCGAAGGCGGGTCCCACCCGGTCAGCGCCGGGCTGCCATCGGCGGCACGCTGCTTCCAGTCGCCCCAGCAATGCTGGTCGAGCAGCTCATAGCTGAGCGACCAGATCACCCCCAGCCCCAGCGCGTTGGCACGGCTTGCGAAATCGCGGTGCCACGCCGCGCAGGGTTCGGCGAGCACGCCCCCCGCCAGGCTGACATAGAAGCCGCCGGCCTGCGCCTCGAGCCGGAAATAATGGCTCATCCCGACATAATGGAGGATGTCGCCGCGATAGCCGAGGTGCAGGATATTGCGCAGCAGCCGCGCCGGCGCCAGATTGTAGCAATCGTCATAACCGGTGGCGATGCGCAGGCCATGTTCGGGCACCACCGCCGCGCCGATCGGCAGCACCGATCCCGGCCCGTCGCACGCGATGCCGGTCAGCTCCACCCATGCAGCCACCGGCGCGGCAAGCGGCGTCGCATCCTCATCGGCATAGCCCGGCGGCACCAGCGACACGAACATCCGGTCGACATCGCCCGCCCAGACCGGGTCGGCCTCGCCCGGCAGCAGGAACCCGCCCGCCACCGTCGCGAAATCGATCGCCACCACCGCATCCTCGGCCGTGCCCTCGGCATAGTTCCACAGCCGCACATACCAGCTGCGCGCCGTGCCGGCCGCATCGCGCCCTTCGATCGTCAGCACCGGCCCGTGCACCGCATCGAGCGGGATCACGCCCGAGGATCGCCAGCGGAACCGCAAGCGGCAATCCCGGAAATCGCGCCGCGTCGCATAGGCAAGCAGCGGGTGATCCCACCGATCCTCCGCCGCCCAGATCAGCCCGGCCAGGTCGCCGCGCCGGTGAAACACCAGGTCGACGCGCAGCGCATCCGCCGCCGTCGTCACCAGGCTGGCCAGCATCGGCCGGGGGAAATCGACCGTCCAGAACAGCGGATCGAACCGTTTCACCACGTCTTCCGCCTGGCCGCGCCGCTGCTCGGCAAGCCACCAGCCCATCAGTCGAGCCCCGCCAGCGCCGATCGCACGGCGCGCGCCACCTGCCGGCTCGATTGCGCCAGCGCCTGCGGGGCCTCGCCGGTCGCGGCGTTGACGGTAATCGAAACCCGCACGTCCCGTCCCGCGCCCGATGCCGTCGGCGTCACCTGCCCCGCGCTGGTCGGCACGAACAGCTCCGGCCCCCGCTCGCCCACCCAATAGGGTCGGCCGGGGCTCACCGGGCCACCCGTCGCCCGGCCGGGCAGGCCCAGCAACCCGCCCAGCAGGGAAACCAGCCCGCCGCTGCGTCCGCCGATGCCCAGGGACGGGATGGCAATGCCGATCGCGGCACGCGCGATCTCGTCCATCGCCTTCACCGCCACGCTGCGCAGATCGTCGAAGCCGATCCGGCCGGTCCGCGCCGCGCGTAGCAGCGTGGTCTCCAGCGAGCGCCCCGCCCGGTCCACCCCGGCCTCGAACGGACCCTCCAGCGATCCGCGCATCGCCTCCACGTCGCGCGCGAAGCCGGCGGTATCGGCACGCACCGATACCATCAGTCTTTCGATTTCCTCATCCATCGGGAAACTGCTCCTGCAATCGCGCCAGCAGATCCGGGGTCAGCGGTTCGCCCGCCTCGCCCGCCGCCGCGCCGATCAGCGCCGCCAGCTCGGCGGGCGTAGATCGCCAGAAAATGTCGGGGGACCAGCCGAACGCCAGCCCCGCCATGCCCGCCAGCCGCGCCGCCTGGTCCGAAAAACGGCTCATCGTCCGGCCAGGATCTGGCCGATCAGCGTCTTCAGCACCGGGGTGGCCGCAGCCAGCCCGCTTGCCACCACCGCTTCCGAAAAGGCCTCGCGCGTCAGCGCCTCGGGCGCCTCGTGCCGGCAATGCCAGAACAGCGCCACCAGCTCCGCCAGCGCCAGCCGCCCGGCGGCGGCCCGCTCCACCAGCGCGAATAACGGCCCCACCTCCGCCTCGGCCGCCACCAGCGCCTCGAAACTCGGCCGCAGCACCAGCGCCACGCCACCCGCGCGCAGCATCGCCTCGCCGCGCGCAGGATTGGCCGCGCCACTCATGCGCTCACCACCGGGCCGGAGCTTTCCAGCGCCAGCGTGTAGCTGCGCTCGCCGTTGAAATCGCCGGCATAATCCAGCCGGGTGACCAGGAACCGGCCGGTCATCGTCTCGCCGCTTTCGAAGCTCAGCCGATAGTCGTCGAGAACCCCGGCCAGCGCATTGGCCTTCAGCCGCGCCTCGGCCGCCGATCCGGTGAACACCCCCGCGCCCGATACGCTCACCGATCGCACGCCCGCGCCCGACAGCAATTCGCGCCACCCGCCCGAATCCTTGCTGGTGATCGCTACCGCCTCGCCATTCACCGAAAGCTGCGTCGTGCGCAGCCCCGCCACGGTGGCATAGGCCACCGGCATCGCGCCGTTGCCGATCTTCAGCAGAAACGCGCTTCCCTTCTCCGCTGCCATCATACTCTCCTCAAAGAACATTCCTCCCCGTGCCGGGGAGAAACGAAACGGCCGCTTCCCCCAGGGAAGGAGGAAGCGCGCCCATCACCCCTCGCGCAGCATCCGCACCCGAACGTCGATCACCGCCGTCACCCGGTTCTCCCCCTCCGCGACCATGCGGCTGCGCTGGAGCACCAGGCTTACGATCCGCCAGCCGTCGCCGATCGCGGAGGGCAGCGCCGCCAGCACTGCCTCCACTTCGCCTGCCAGCGCCCGCACCCGCTGGCGGGCCTCGCCACTGTCGCGCACCAGCACGCTCAGCCGGCCTTCGCGGCCGGGCTGGTCCTTGGTGCTCCAGTCGGTCAGCACCGGATCGTCCACCAGCAGATAGGGCCGCGTGGCCCGGCCCGGATTCGCGTCGAACACGCCGTTCACCGCGCCCGCGATCGGCGCATGGGCGGCCAGCGCCACGCGGACGGCGCTGGCCAGGGTCTCATGCGGATTCATCGCAACAGCCCTCCCAGCCAGCGCAGCGCCGGATCGGCCAGCCAGCGCCGCCACAGACCCCGCCCGCGCAGCGTTACCCCCGCCGCATCGCTTTCCGCGGCGATGCCGGGGAAGGTCTCCCGCACCGCCGCCGCCAGCCTTGCCGCCCGATCGGCGGCGGCGGCACGGCCGATCGCCTCCCCCCGGGCTTTCAGCCGATCGAACATGATGCCCGCCTCCCACCGCACAGCTGCACGCGGCGCCACGGCCGCCATAAGGCGGCAACCGCCGCCGGCGGGGCCGACGCGGCACCACGGCTTTCCAACAGATGGGCGGCCAGCAGCACCGCGCCTTGCGCCAGCGGCGGTGCCACGCCGTCCCATGCCGGCGCGGTGCCGGCGGTGAACGTCACCCGGATCCGGGCCGGGGGCTGCGCCGCTGCGATCCGCACCCAGCCCCCGCCCTGCGCATCGATATCGATGGCGTAAGCGGGCAGCGGCAGGATCGCCGCCGTCCCGTCGAGCGCCAGCGCGGCAACGCTGGTGATCGCGGTCACCGGCGCGGTCGGCAGGCGTTGCCACCCGCCCGATCGCGAAAGCGTCGCCTGCCATTCGCGCGCGATCCAGGCGGTGCCGGTAAAGGCCTCACCCAGCGCCAGCGCCGTCCGCGCGGCGGCGTCGATCGCGGCATCCTCGCCGGTTCCTTCAATGCGCAGATATGCCTTGATCGCGCCGCGCGCGGCATCGATCGCCGCCGCCGGAAAGGGCGGTGCGTCCATGGTCCTGTCTCCTGTTGCCCGTTCGGTCTATTCGGGGTTCTGGGTCGATGGGCCGCGATCGGGATCCTCGCGGGCCACTGTCGCCCCGGTCCGGGATCGTAGGGCGCCGCGCCGTCCCATTCGATCCGGTTGACCGTGATGCCCGCCTCGATCACGCGATAGACCGCCATCGCCCGCTCCTCAGCTGAAATACCAGGTCAGGCGCAGCTCGCCGCGCCCGCCGGTGCCGCCGGCGCCCGAAGCGAAGCCGATGTCGCAGGCGCCCCCGCCCCCGCCACCGCCCCCGGGATCGCCGCCGGCGCCGCCACTGGTGCCGGCGCCGCTGTTCTGGCCGGAAGCGCCGCCGCCGCCGCCGCCCGCCCCGATCTGCGCCAGCGGATTGGCGAGTGCGCCGGCCGCGCCGCCGGTGCCGCCTGCGCCGCCGGATGCGATTGCGCCGCAATGGGTGGAACCGGCGCCCCCGCCCGATGCCGCGCGGATCGCGTTCGCCGCATCCAGGCTGCCGCCGGCGCCGCCACCGCCGGTGATGCCCGCCGCACCCGTCGCCGCGGCGCTGGTCGGCACCGATGCGCTGCCCGCACCTGCCGCGCCGAAGGTGCCGCTCGGCGCCGTGCCTCCGGTGGCCCCGGCGGTATAGCCGCCCACGCCGCCGCCGCCGCCCGCGGCGCTCACCAGATTGCCCAGCAGCGTGGTGCCGCCCGTGCCGCCGGTGACGCCGCCGGATCCGGTCCGGCTCGCGCCGCCGCTGCCGCCCGCGCCGATCGTCACGCTCTCGGTCGCGCCATGGGCGGCGGCGGGAAAGCGCAGATAGTGTACCGCGCCGCCGGCACCGCCGCCGCCGCCGGTCCGCACCGTCCCGGTCGTGCTGGAACAGCCCGATCCGCCGCCACCGCCGCCGCCGATCGCCACCACCTCGAACGCCGTGGCCAGCGGCGGCCGGGTGCTGGTGCCCGAACTCGCAAAGGCCATGCGCAGCGGCGCGATCCCCCAGTGCAGCGGCACCCAGGCGGCACCGGTCCAGTAGCACGCCACCGCGTCATGCTGCGCGGAAAGCCAGGCGATGTCGGTGCTGCCGTCGCGCACCGTCACGCGGTTGGCCGATGCATCGCTCTTGCGAACGTGCAGCAGGTCGCCCGCGCTCAGGCCGCTGGCGCCGGGCAGGGTGAAGACCATACCGCCCGACGTCGCATCGCCGACGAACAGCTGGTCCACCTCCGTCGCCGCGATCGTGTAGGCGGCGGTCTTCACCACCGCCGAAACGCCGCTGCGCCCGGCATAGAGGTCGTCGAAATTGGCGTTCGCCTTGATCCAGGCGGCACGCTCGGTATCGCCGGTGCCGTCATTCGCGGCGGCACCCACGTTGATGCTCTGTTTTGCCACGCTCAGCTCCTGTCGATGGTGCGCAGCGTGGAATCCACGCTGCTGGTGGTCCGGTCGACGCGCGACGACAGCGGCGGCGCCACCCGCCGCCGCGCCGCCACCGCCGGAATGGAAAGCCCCAGCCCGTCCATCAGTACAGCGCCAGCATGTCGGTGGCGGTGGTGCCGCTCGCCCGCACATATTGCGCGCGCAGCGGCAGGATCGTGCCGCTCGCCACATTCTTCCACACCGTATCCGCGGTGGCGTTCACGCCGCGCATCGTGATGGTCCCGCCGGTGCCGATATACAGCCCCTTGGGAATGTCGGGCAGCGGCGTGCCGTCGCTCGGCACCACCGCCACCGCCCGCGTCGCCGGCGCCGCGACATGATCGGCGCTGTTCGCGAAACTGTCTGCCATGCTGCTCCCTCCGGCTCAGTTCGCGGAGAATTTCAGAAGCTTGATCGCCTCCGAATTGCTCACCATCCCGCCCAGCCGCTTGGTCGCGTAGAAATGCACGAACGGCTTGTTGGAATAAGGATCGCGCAGCAGCTGCGTCTCGCCCCGCTCGGCGATCAGATAGCCCGCCTGGAAATTGCCGAACGCGATGGCGGTGCTGTTCGCCGCGATGTCCGGCATGTCCTCGGCTTCCACCACCGGGTATCCGAGCAAGGTCGCCGGCTGCCCCACCGCCAGGCTCGGCTGCCACAGCATCGCGCCGTCGCTGGTCTTGAACTTGCGGATCCGCGCCAGCGTCGCCGAATTCATCACCCAGCTCGCCCCCTGGCGATACGGCGCGCGCAGCGCCTGGACGAGGTCGATCAGCTTCTCCTCGGGGTTCGCCGCAAACGCCCCCGCCGCGCCGGTCGCCAAATATTGCAGCGTCCCGAACGCCCGCACCGAATCCGCCGTCGTCGCGGTCGGCGCGGTCAGGAACCCCTTGGGCCGGTTGATCCCGCTGCCGCTGACGAACGCCGCGCCCTCGGCCGCCGCAAACTCCCGCGCGATCTCGTCGGCCAGCCACGCCTCGACATCGAACAGCGCATCGTCGAGCATCGCCTGGCTGGCCGCCGGATTGGCATAGAGCTCGCCGAACGGCGGCGCGACTTCGTTGAAAGTCGGCGTCGCCGTCATCGGCCGCCCCGCCGTTTCCGCCGCCCAGCCGCTTTCAATGCCGCCGCTCGCCACCAGCTTGCGGTATCCGCTCGTCCCCACCTTCACCACATTGGCGATGGCGCGGATCGGCGAGATCGCCTTCAGCGTCGCATCGATCCGCGCGTCGATCTCGCGCGGCACGGCATAGCCGCCCTCGGCGCCGCTATTGCCCGACAGCGCCTTGGTCTCGACGCCGCCGCGCAGATAGCCGTCGAACGCCGCGCTCGCCACCGGCCGCCCACCGGCCAGCATCGGCCGCACCGGCGGCAGGTCCAGCTGGTCGAAGCTCGTCACCAAATCGTCCATGTTCATCTCCCACGCCAAAAGCCCCCGCACAGGCACCGCCCGCCGGGTAAACATCAGAAATCGTCGGAATTTCAGGTGACCGCGTGCACCCGTGCGAGCGGCTGCATCGGCTGCGCCACCAAACTCACTTCGATCAGCCGCAACCGGGTCAGCTCGCGCACCATGCCCTGCCGCGCCGCCTCCACCCGGTAGCCGAACGACAGCCCCGCCACCGCGCCCTCGGCCACCAGCGCCGCCAGCCGGGGATCCTCCACCCGCCCGATCACGCGCAGCCCGCGCGCATCCTCGCCGATCGCCTCGATCACGCCCACCGGCGCGCCTTGATGCTGCCACAGCAGCGGCACCGGCGCCACCGGCCCGAACGCCCCCGGCCGCACCACATCGCCGCCGCGATCGGCGCGATCGAACACCGCGGCATAGCCGGCGAAGCGCACGCTCATTTCAGCCATCCGGGAAAGCCCAGCCGCATCGCCAGCACCACCAGCACCAGCGCCGCCACCGTCCGGCCCAGCCATTGCATCACCGCCTTGAGCATCGATTTCTTGGCATCGCGCCAGGCGCCGAGCAGCTCGCGCAGCTCGGCCATGTCCTTGGCGGCGCCGGGGTCGTCCAGCCCCAGCCGCGCCAGCGCACGATCGGCGCCCACCGTGCCCGCCTCCTCGGCGATCGCGCGCAGCGTCGCCAGGTCGGCGCCCTCCTCCTCGGCCTGCTCGATCAGCTGGGCCAGCATCGCTCCATCGGTCATGGCAACCCCACCAGTTTGCGTTTCTCGTCATCGGTCAGGAAATCGGCGCCGCTCACCTGCCGCCACAGCCGCTCGCGGTCCTCGGCCAGCGCCGACACCCGATCCAGGTCCACGGCAAGCCGCGCGTCGGGAAACCAGGGCGCCAGCCCCTGCGCGATTCCGCCCAGCAGATGTTCGGCGATCGGCAGGATCGCCAGCCGCCACAGCGCGCGATTGGCCTCGCGGTAATTGGCGTAGGCGGCGTCGCCCGGCAGCCCGAGCAGCATCGGCGGCACGCCGAACGCCAGCGCGATCTCCCGCGCCGCCGCCGCCTTCAGCCCCACGAAATCCATGTCGGCGGGGGATAGGCTCATCGCCTGCCATTTCAGCCCGCCTTCCAGCAGCATCGGCCGCCCGGCATTGGCGGCACCGGCAAAGCCCGCCTCCATCTCTTCCTTCAGCCGGGCGAACTGGTCCGGCGCCAGCGCCGATCCGTCGCCGGGATCATAGACGAGCGCGCCGCTCGGCCGCGCCGCATTGTCCAGCAGCGCCTTGTTCCACCGCGTCGCCGCATTGTGGATCGCGATCGCGCCCGCCGCCGCGTCCAGGCAGCCCAGCCCATAATGATCGTCGGCCGGGTGGAAGGCGCGCAGATGCACGATCTGCGGCCGTCCGCCATCGTCCGCGGCCAGCCGGGTCAAATGCTCGCCCACCCGGTAGCGATAGGCGACCGGCCAGCCATGCGCATCCGGCTCCACGCTCACCCGTTCGGGCCGCAGCGGATACAGCGCCTGCACCTGCCCCGCGCCATCGGTCAGCAGCTGGACATAGCCGTTGCCGTGCAGCAGCAGTTGCGCCGCCAGCGTCTCCAGCAGCCGCTGCCCGCCGGATCGCGCGGCAACCAGCGCCACCATGCCGGGATCCGATCCGGTGATCGGCGCCCCGCCCACCCCTTCGGCCACCAGCCGCACCGCGCGCTGCGCCACCGGATTGTGGCAATAGCCGTCGCGCAGCTGCGCCTCATAGCTGCGCGGCCAGTCGCCGAAGCTGCCCCAGCCGGCCCGCGCCAGCGCCGGCCGCTGCCCGTCGCGCGCGGCCTTCCGCCCGAACCACTTCATCGCGCCAGCTCCACCGGGCTCAAGCGCCCGTCACGGTTCCGGTCCTTGGACCAATAAGCCGCGGTAACGCTCGCCCGCATCCCGTCCCAGAAGCCGCCGGTCAGCGTCGCGGGCGGAAACACCCGTTCCACCATCGCCTGCACTTCGCCGGCGTCGAGCATCCCGTCGCCGTCGCGATCGTTCACCGCCACCGTGACGCCGGCGCCCACCGCGATTCCGGTCTGGGCATTGAGCGCGCACGCGCCCGTCAGCAGGGCGATCAGCCCTGCAGCCATGCAGTTTCGCATTGGTTTCTCCTATCGGCTGAAAAGCCCCTCCCCTTTAGGGGAGGGGTTTGGGGTGGGGCTGTGTCTCACCGAGACCAACAGAGGTTCTGGAATCCCTCCACCCCCAACCCCTCCTCCAAGGAGGAGGGGCTTGGAATCGCTGCACCACCACCGCGCTGCTAGGCCCTCAAACCACCCGCACCGCCGCCTTGCCGCGCCGGCCGAGCATCAGCTCGGTCACTGCCCAGACCAGCGCATCGGCACGATCCGGCGAGCGGCCGGGACCTTCATACCCGCCCGAGGCCTGAAGCCCGGCCAGCTCCGCCTCCAGCTCGGCGAACACGCCCGAATGCCATACCAGCCCGCGCTCATAGAGCAGCGCCACCGGCTCGGCGCGGGCGGACTTGCCGCGGCTGGCATGGACCAGCCGGAGCGGCAGTGCGCTGTCCGCCGCTTGGAGGATGCTCGCCACCATCGCGCCGCCCTGGTTCTTCTCGGCCACCACGCATTCCGCCTCGAACCGCTGGGCACAGTCCGCCACCGCCGCCGCCCAGCCCTCGGGGCTGAGGCCGGCGACGCTGGCATCGGCCAGCACATATCCCTGCTTGTCGGCCCCGAGCCCGACCGCGACGATCCCGCAGGCATCGCCCTCGGTCCCGGCGGGCGGATCGACGCCGATCACCACCCGCACCAGCGACACCTCGACTGCACGGCGCTGCCGCTCGATCAGCGCACGCGGCCACAGCGCGCCCGCCACGTCGTCGATCATCTCGCCGTCCAGCTCCTGCCGGCCAAGCCGCGTGCCGGCATATTCCCGCACCATCGCCTCGACGAAGCTGCGCGGCAGATGGATATTGTCGCGGGTCCGCCCCCGCGTCTCGTGCAGGTCGGGCAGCCCGATCGCTATCACTCGCCGCATCAGCTTCACCGGCCGCGGCGTCGTCGTCACCACCACGCGCGGCTGCGCGCCGCGGCGCATCCCCATCATCAGATTGTCCCAGGCCGCATCGGCGCAGCCCGCCGACCATTTCGCCAGTTCGTCCGCCCAGGCGAAGTCATGCTCCGGCCCGCGCAGCTTCTCCGGCGCCTCGGCCGAATAGACCAGCGCGCGTGCGCCCGATCCGAACACGAGTTCGCCCGCTGTCGCGCGCCAGTCGAGCGTCTCACCCTCCAGCCCCACCGCCAGCAGCCCCGATGGTCCCTCCACCATCACCCGCCGCGCATCCTCCAGCGTGGCGCCGATCAGCGCGATCCGCGCGCCCGGCACGTCGCGCGCCATCTGGCTCACCCATTCGGCGCCCGCGCGCGTCTTGCCAAAGCCGCGCCCGGCGCGGATCAGCCATATCCGCCAGTCGCCATCGGGCCAGAACTGGCCTTCATGCGCCCAGCGTTCCCACCATTCGTTGAACACGCGAATCTCGGTGTCGGACATGCGCTCCAGCATCCGGTCGCGCTCCTTGCGCGGCAGCAGCGCCAGCCGCTCGAGCGGGTTGCTCACTTGCCCTGCTCCGCCTTCAGCCGTTTCTCCAGCGCATCCAGTCGTTTGGACAGCGCGGCCTCTGCCTCCTCGCGGCTCATGCGGTGGATTTCCCCGCCCCGCCGCTTGCGTCGGCCCTCCACCGCTGGCCGGTGGGCGCGGAGCAACGTTAGTGCCAGCTCGGCATCGAGCGGCGCCTCCGGCGCGTCGCCGCCACCGAAGTCGATATCGTTCACGCCTGCACCGGCACGGCGCAGCAGCCGCTCCTCCAGGCGATCATAGCCCATCAGCAGCGCTTCGCGCCAAAGCGCGGCGAACTCCTGGTCGCGACGGCGAAGCTGATAGACGCCGGATCTCGACATGCCTGCCTCCGCGCAGGCGATGTTGACGTTGCAGGTCACCGCCAGCGTGTCGAGAAAGGTCTGCCGCTTCTCGCTCGTCCAGCCGGCTATCTTCACGTGCTGCATCTGCCGCCGCCGCTGGTTGCCTGCCGAAATCGTCAGTCCCACGCGCTCTCTCCCGAAATGCGAACGGGCCGCGGCAACTGCCTGCCCGGCCCGTTCCAGCGGGTCGCCATCCGCGACTCGCAATTCTTCAGCGTTCCTGTTTTGTGCCATATTAGCGTGACGATTTCAAGGGAAATAACCCATTTGGTTATCGCCTCCGGAATAGTACGGGTGGCCCACCCCCGTGATTTTCACGATTGGTTATCGCTTTTCCGACTAGTTACCGAACGTAGGTGCGAAGACGCCGCGGGAGGATGACGAATGTCGAAGTCTGCTTTGCTCGTTTCGGCCGCAGCGTTGGCAATATTCGCAAGTCCCGCCGCCGCGCAGGATCTGCGTGGATCGGCAGCGGACGCCAAGGATGCCGCCGAAGCGCCGCCGCCCAACAGCGCCGATATTGTCGTCACTGCCACGCGCCGTTCCGAACGGCTGTCGAACGTGCCGATCGCGGTTTCGGCCTTCAACCAGCTGGCGCTGCAGAATTCCGGCGCCACCGATATCCGTCAGATGACGCAGCTGGCCCCCTCGCTGCTGGTTTCGTCCACCGGATCGGAAGCCAATGCCGCCGCCCGCATCCGCGGCATCGGCACGGTCGGCGACAATCCCGGCCTGGAAAGCTCGGTCGCGGTGTTCATCGACGGGATCTACCGCAGCCGTACCGGCTCCGGCCTCAACGATCTGGGCGAAATCGAACGGATCGAAGTGCTGCGCGGGCCGCAGGGTACGCTGTCCGGCCGCAACGCCTCGGCGGGTGCGATCAGCATCTATACCAAGCTGCCCGAATTCCAGTTCGGCGGCTTCGCCGAGGCGAGCTACGGCAATTACAACGCGGTTCGGCTGTCGGGGGCGCTGACCGGGCCGATCGTCAACGAAACGCTCGCCTTCCGCATCGACGGTGTCTATTCCAAGCGCGACGGCTTTCTCCGCGATGTCGTCAACAACACCGATTACAATGATCGCAACCGCGTCTTCGTGCGCGGCCAGCTCCTGTACAAGGTGAACCCCGATCTCGCGATCCGCCTGATCGCGGATTATACGCGCCGGGACGAAAAATGCTGCGGCGCGGTCTATGTCGATACGACGGAGAAGCTGGATCCGACGCCCGGTACGCCCGGCGATTTCGCGATCAACCCGGCCGGCAACCGGGTCGCGGCGATCCTGCGCAGCATGGGCGGCGTGCTGCCCAGCGATGGCGATCCCTATAACCGCAAGATCGCCTTCACGCCGGGGCGGGCCTATTCGAACCTCACCACCGATTATGGCGTGTCGGCGCGCGTGCGCTGGAATATCGGCAATACCCAGCTCACCTCGCTCACCGCCTATCGCGAATATAAGTCGGGCGGTGCGGCCGATATCGATTATGGCAATGTCGATCTCGTCTATCGCCCGAAGGACGGGAACAGCTATCGCCAGTTCCACACCTTCACCCACGAAAGCCGCTTCTCGGGCACGATCCTGGGTGGAAAGCTCGATTGGCTGGTCGGCGGCTATTATGCGCATGAAAAGCTGCGGGTTGCCGATAATCTCCGGTTCGGCACGCAATATGGTGCCTTTGCCGCCTGCCGGATGGTGGCGACGCTCAATCCGGCGGCGGTGCTGCGCGATCCCAGCCGTCCGGGCTGCCTCAGCGCGGCGGGGCGGGCGGCTCTCACCCCGGCCGTCGGGCCGCAGGTGGTCGGCGGCATCGATCGGCTGAGCACGCTCAACGATCGCGGCAGCCTGCTCGATCTCTACGATCAGACCAGCAACAACTGGGCGCTGTTCACCCACAACATCTACCGCGTCACCGATCGCTTCAGCGCGACGGTCGGCATACGGTACACGCGGGAAGCCAAGACGCTTTCGGCCGGGTTCAACAACAACAATACGGTCTGCCCGGCGCAGCAGGCGGCGCTGGCGCCGTTGCTGCGCAGCCCGAACGCCACGCTGCAATCGCTCGCGGGCGCGCTGATCACGCTCAGCTGCACGGGCAATTCCACCGCGGCGCTCACCGGCCTGGGTCTGAACGATCGGCTGAAGGAAGGCCAGTTGACCGGCACCGGCGTGCTGTCGTGGAAGGTGAACGACGCGACGCTGCTCTATGGATCCTATGCGCGGGGCTATAAGGCGGGCGGCTATAATCTCGATCGGTCGGATCTCACCGCCACGGTGTTCGCCACGCCGGTTGCGGGCGATGTGCGCAACCTGCGCTTCGATCCGGAAACCGTGAACGCCTATGAACTCGGGCTGAAATACAGCGCGCACAAGCTCACCGCCAATGTCGCGCTCTATCGCTCCGAATTCACCAATTTCCAGCTGAACACGTTCAACGGCACCAACTTCATCGTCCAGAATATCGGCGGCTGCAGCACGTCCCTGAACGGCGCCGATCGGGACAATTCCTCGGCCAGCGGCGCGTGCGCCGGCAAGGTCGGCAAGGGCGTGGTGACGCAGGGCGTCGAAATCGAAGTCGGCCTCACGCCGACGCATGATTTCAGCGTCAACCTCGGCTATACGCTGGCGGACGCCAAATATCAGCGGAACCTGGTCGGCAGCAAGGCGGGCGAACCGCTCAACGCGGCGTTGTTCCTGCTTTCGGGCGCGCAGATGTCCAACGCCCCCCGCCACACCGTCACCAGCGCGGTGACGTGGACGCCGGCGCTCGGCGGCTCGGGGCTGACCGGCCTGTTCTACATCGATGGCCGCCTGACCAGCGACTACAATACCGGTTCGGACCTGTTCGTGGAGAAGCTGCAGGATGGCTTCTTCCTGATGAACGCCCGCATCGGCGTGCGCGGCAAGGACGAGCGCTGGGCGCTCGAGCTCTGGGCGCAGAATCTGCTCGATACCAACTATCAGCAGGTCGCGTTCAACCTGCCCTTCCAGGGGGCGGGCAGCCGCTCGCAGGTCCAGGCGTTCGGCGCGCCGGCCTTTGCCGCGAGCAACACGCTGTTCGGATCGTTCCTCGCGGAGCCGCGCACCTACGGCCTCACGCTGCGCTCGCGCTTCTAGGCGAGCGCCGCCACCGCCGCGGCCCAGGCGCTGCGTTCCGCCGCGCGCGCGCGCAGCGTCTCGACCGGGCCCAGCGTGCCCGCGGCGAAGTCCACCGCCACCGCCTGCTCGGCTTCGAACGTCGCATTCCCGCTCAGCAGCACGCGGGTATCGACCTCCGCCTGGCCGCGCACCATCCCGCCGCGGTTGAACACGGCGATCGGGGTCGCGAACGGGACCCGCCCGGTCAGCGCGGCGCTCAGCACCGATGCGGCCATCGCGCTGCCGCAGCTGTCGGTCAGGCCCACGCCGCGCTCGAAGGTCCGCACGAACAGGCTGGTCGGCCCGCGCTGCTCGACGAACGAGACGTTCGCCCGCGCCGGGATCAGCGCCGGCCGGCGCTCGCACCAGCTGCCCAGCGCCACCAGTTCCGCCTCGTCCACCTGGTCGACGAACGTCACCAGATGCGGATTCGGCATCGCCACCGCCGTGAAGCGACGCGGATTGGGCAACCCGTCGATCGGCGCATCGAGCACCTGGTCTGGCGCGCCCACCAGTCCGACATCGGCGGCGCGCGTGGCATTCGGCCCCACCAGCGTGCGGATCGTCGCGACGCCGGGGGCGATATCCTCCTCCCGCGCCACGCGGGCGGAACTGGTCTTCAGCTTCACCTGCGCGGCGTCGATGCCCAGCAGATCGAACCCGAGCCGCGCGGTGCAGCGCAGGCCGTTGAGACAGGTTTCCGCTTCGGACCCGTCGGTGTTCCACATCCGCATCCCGAACGCATGGGCATCGTCGCCCGGCACCAGCGCCAGCAGCCCGTCGCCGCCGACCGGGCCGGCCCGGTCGGCAAGCAGCCAGGCAAGCGTCGCCCAATCGGCTTCGGACAGCGCCAACGCGCGGGCGTCGATCAGCGGGAAGTCGTTTCCCGAACCATGGCATTTGATGAAGGGGATGCGCATGGCCGCCCATCTAGGGCGTGCGCGGCGCTTTGGCTATGCCGCGCGCACCGCGCCCCCGCCCATCGCCGCCACCTGCGCCCGGTCGCGCGCGATGATCGTGGCGAAGCTCGGCCGCGCATGGATCGCATCGACATAGGCGGCGGTCCGCGGATAGCGGGCGGGATCGACGCACACGCCGATGCACCCCAGGGTCGCCAGCGGGCTCGCCACCGAGATGTCGGCCAGGGTGAAGCGATCCTCGACCAGGAAGCCGCTGTCCGGAATCATGCGCTCCAGATAATCCAGCAGCGGCGGCAGCTGTTCCTTCTCGGCCTGGTCGGCGGCGTCGTGGTCGCAAGGAAGCTGCATCACCCGCGGCTTGACGAACCGGTTGCCGAAGATCGCGCCGCCGGCCGCCATCATCAGCGTATCGGCCATTTCGTCGAACCAGATGGTGCGCGCCCGCGCCTGCGGTTCCAGCGGGATCAGGTTGGGCTCCGGAAACTTGGCGTCGAGATAGGTCACGATCGCGGTCGAATCGGCGATGGTGAAGTCCCCGTCGCGAAAGGCGGGCATCTTGCCGAACGGGCTGGCCTCGCGAAATTCGGGGTCGGGGCTGCCCGGCCCGGCGAACTTCAGCTGCAGTTCCAGCCCCTTTTCCGCACCGAATACCATGCATTTGCGCACATATGGCGAAAGCGTTGAACCATAGACGATCATCGGCAATTCTCCCCGTAATGGCGCGCAGCATAGCCGAAATCGCGCCACGTCGCGCCCCCGATGCGCGACATTGTCGCGGAGGCGTGCCAAGCTGGTGCCGATGATCGGTTCGCTCCTCCTGCTTGTCGCCTGTGCCGCCGCGTTCGGCTTTCTCCTGCTCCAGGCCCGGATCGCGCAGCTGGAGCGCAGCGTGCAGGCGATGGCGGAGGAACTCGCCCGCCTGCACGATCGCACGCAGCCGACGCCGATCCCCCGTCCGGCCGCCGCCACCGCGCGCGCCGTTCCGGCCCCGCCGCCGGTGCCCGAACCGGCCCTGCGCAGCGAACCGGAATCGCTGCAAGATGCGCCGCTCGAGCCCAGGACGCGCTTCGCGCTGCCGCGGCTCAGTTTCGAATCGCTGGTGGGGGGCCGGCTGCCGATCTGGATCGGCGGCGTCGCGCTGGTGCTCGCGGGCTTCTTCCTCGTCCGCTATTCGATCGAACAGGGGCTGCTCGGCCCCGCCGCCCGCACGACGATCGCCGCGCTGTTCGGCGTCGCGCTGGTCGCCGCCAGCGAGGCGGTGCGGCGATTGCCGGCAACGCGCGACGATCCGCGGCTGGGCCAGGCACTCGCCGGCGCGGGCATCGCCAGCCTCTATGGCACGCTCTACATGGCCGCCGCGCTCTATCATCTGGTCGCGCCGCTTTCCGCCTTCGTCCTCGTCGTGCTGGTCACGCTGGCAGCGATGGCGCTGTCGCTGCGCCATGGCCCGCCCACGGCGGTGATGGCGCTGGCCGGCGGCTTCCTCGCGCCGCTGGTCGCCGGGTTCGACGCCGCCGGCATCGGCCCGCTGCTGGTGTATCTCGGCCTGTTCGTGGCGGCGCTGTTCGGGCTGGCGGTCCATCGCGGCTGGGGCTGGCTGGCCTTTGCCGCCAGCTTCGCCGGCCTGGCCTGGGCACAGTTTCTGATCGCGGTGCTCGGTGGCAGCGGCAATCTCTCCTCGGTCGGCGGCTTCACCATGCTGCTCGCCGGCGGCGCCAGCGCCGCGCTGCCCGCCGCCGGTATCCGCAGCCGCTGGCTCCGGCTGGCACCGCTGCTTGCCGGATTGCTCCAGCTGGTGGTGATCGCGCCGGGGCTGGAATTCGGCGCGCTCGCCTGGAGCTTCTATCTGGTGCTCGCCGCAGCGGCGCTCGCCCTTGCCTGGCGCGACGCGGCCTATCTGCCCGGCGCACTGGCCAGCCTGGTGCTGTTGCTCGCGCTCGAGGGGCTGGCGCTCCTCGCCCCGGCGGCCGGCCCCACCCCGCTGGCGGCCCTCGTCGCCACGCTGCTGTTCGGCGGCACCGGCCAATGGCTGGCGCGGCGCAGCCGGGATTGGCTGTTGATGGCGCTGCTCGGCACCGGCGGCCCGCTGCTGGTCGCGCATCTTTTCGCCCCTGCCCTGTTGCCCGGCTGGGGCTGGGGGCTGCTCGAAGCCGCCGCAGCCGCAGCATGCGCCCGTCTCGCCGCGCCGCTGCGCACCGAAGCGGAGGGCCGCGCGCTGATCGCCATCACGCTGGCCACCGCGCTCCTCGGCACCGTCGCGCTCGCGCAGTTCGTGCCGGACCAGTGGGTCGCGCTGCCGCTCGCCGCCGCGCTGCTGCTGCTCGGCGTCTGGGCGCGGCAGAATCGGGTGCCGGCGCTGTTCGCGCTGCCGGTGCTGCCGCTGGTTGCCGCGCTGGTCGCCGCCGCCCCGCAACTGTTCGGGCTCATCGGGCTGGTGTTCGAAACGACAAGCGGCACCCGCATCGCCTATCCGCTGCTGCCGCCGCTCGCCGATCTGCTGCGCACCCTTGGCCTGCCGATCCTGGCGGCGATCGCGCTGCTCGCCGATCCCCGCCAGTTCGGTGCCGCCCGACGGCTGACCGCGCCGCTGGCGGCGGGGCTGGGCCTGATGCTGCTCTATGCGCTCGCCAAACAGCCGCTCGCCATCGCCACGCCCGAACGCTTCCTCGCCTGGGGCTTTGTCGAACGCGCGCTGATCACCCAGGCCTGTCTCGCGGCCGGCTGGGCGCTCGCCCGCGCCGGCCGCCTGCCGTCGCTCGGCCTGGCGCTGTTGCTGCTCGGCTTGGGCCGAATCGTGCTGTTCGATGGGCTGATGGTCAATCCGGTGTTCGTGGCGCAGTGGAGCGGCCCGCTGCCGCTGGTGCATTTCGCGCTTGCCGCCTTCTGGTGCTGGACGCTGCCCCATCCGCGCTGGCGGATCGCCGCCGCCCTGCTCACCCTGGCCGCCGCGTTCGCCGCCGTCCGCCAGTGGACGCATGGCCCGATCCTCACCGGCCCGATCGGCAGCTTCGAAAATGGCGGCTATTCGGCGGCGTTGCTCGGCGTCGCGCTGGCGTGGCTGGTGCGCGGCATCACCGCCGCGCGCCACGATCTGCGCATTGCCGGCCTCGTCCTGCTCACCTGTACCACCTTCAAGGTGTTCCTGATCGACGCCGCCGCACTGGACGGGCTGCTGCGCATCCTGTCTTTCCTGGGGCTGGGCGTGGCGCTGATCGCGATCGGCTGGGCCTATAGCCGCTTCCTCGCCCGCCCGGCCGTTGCGCCGCTGGCCGATCACGGCAGCCCATAATGGTCCGCCAGCCGGTCGAGCGCGAGGCACAGCACCAGCTTGCCCGCCCGGCTGGGCCAGCCCAGCGCGCGTTCCGCATCGCTCAGCCCCTCGCCGGCGCACACCACCCGCCACAAGATATCCGCCAGGCCACGGCCGGCGATGCCGATCGCGGCGTCGAACCGGCGTTTGGCGGCGATTTGCGCCAGCGTCGGGTCCATCGGCTCGGGAGCGCTGCGCCGTCCGGGCGCGCGGGGGGCCGGATCCCAGCGCATCGTCACCCTTGGCCCGATCGCGGCCATCTCATAGTCCCCGCGCAGCCGCTCCCCCGCTTCGAACTGGCGGGCATCCACATGCCCCCGCGCGCGCAGCCATTGCAGCGGCGATTCCGCGAGGTTCATCGTCACCTGCCGGCGCGCACGTCCCTTGGCATCGATATCCAGCACCCGCTCCACTCGATCCTGCACCACATGATCTCCTTTTGTTCCGGATCACCCCTCTTGCCATGGGGGCGTATCTGTAGGAAAGGAGAAAACCGATTTGGTTAGGAGCAGGCGATGATAACGGCCATCCGCGAAGTGCGCCGCGCCAAGGGGCTGACGCTGGACGATGTCGCCCGCCGCTGCGTGCCGCCAACAACGGCACAGACGATCGGCAGGTTGGAAACCGGCACGCGCACCGTTTCGGTCGCCTGGCTCAATCGCATCGCGGCGGCACTGGATGTCGACGCTGCCGATCTCGTCCAGCTTCCCGAACGGCCCGACATTCCCGTCGCGGCGCTCCTCGAAGCCGATGGCGCCCACGCGCCCCGCCGCCCCTCGCATCTGGTGCCGCCACGGCCCGAACCCGGCACGATCGCCGTCGCGGTGGAGGCAAGCGTCGGCGAATATCGTGCGGGCGATGCGATCTGGTGCGAACGGCTTGCGCCGAACGATTTCAGCCGGGCGCTCAACCGCGACGTGCTGGTGCCCCGGCCCGCCGGCCGCTTCCTGTTCGGCCGATTGATCGGGCGTGAAGGCGATCGGCTGCAATTGCTGCCGCCGGGCGCGGGGAGCCGGCAGCAGGTGGTGGTCGATCCGGCCTGGATCGCCGTCGCGGTCCGATTGGTCCGCACGCTATAGGCATTGTTCCGCCCTTGCCCACAGCCTCGGTTGGGCGCAAAATGCTGCGCAACAGGAGGGAAGAAGACCATGCAGAAACTGGCAATCATCGCGTCCGCGGCGATTCTCGCGGCGGCAAGCCCTGCGCTGGCCGACGACTGGGATTTCCTGCTTACCAACAACACCGGCAAGCCGATCGAGAAGATCGAAGTCGCTCCCTCCGATAGCGGGGTCTGGGCCGAGAACAAGGTCGATACCGAACTCAACAAGACCGGGAAGGTCAAGCCCGGCGGGAAGACGACGGTGCATTTCGAAAAATCGCCTTCGGTCTGCAAATTCGATCTGCGCGCGACGTTCGAAGATAAGAGCAGCGCGATCTGGTCCACCATCAATGTGTGCGAGTACAGCTACGTCATCATCGCCTTCACGGGCGGCAAGCCGACATACAAGGTGAACTGAACGTAGCGCTACAGGGCGGGCGCCGCAGGCGTCCGCTTCTCGGTGCCGGCACGGCCCGATGGATGGAAGGAATGGAAGAAGAAGATGGTGGGCGGTGACGGGCTCGAACCGCCGACCCTCTCGGTGTAAACGAGATGCTCTACCAACTGAGCTAACCGCCCGCGGGTCCGCCAAGGCGACCGCGTTCGATGCCGATGCCAAAGCCGGACGCGAAGGGCAAGCCCCTCAAGCCAAATTCAGTCCCGCGCGCTTCACCGCACTCACATAGCGCAGCATTCCGTCCCGCGCCCGATCGGTCAATCCGATATAGGCGCGGCGGCGATCGTTGGTATCGGCGCGGCGCTCGAACAGGCCGCTCTCGTTCATCGTGCCGATCCAGCGCAGCGCCGTCGTCGGCGGCACCGCAGCCGCGATGCACAGGCTGGAGACGGAGACCTGGCGATGCTCGAGTTCGGACGCGAACAGGTCCAGCAGCATGTCCCAGGCAGGATCGGCGAAAAGCTCCGCCTGGAAATAGTCCGCGCGCATCCGGCGTGCCCGAATCACCCGCCGGATTTCCTGGGCGCTGGGCGCCTCATCGTCGGTGGGGCGGAAAGCGATGCTGTCGTTGCGCACCAGCGCCGGAACCTCGCCCATGTCCGCCCGGCTCAACCGGGCAAGCGACTCCGCAATCCGGGCGACTTCCTCCTGGAACCGGCGCATCCGCACCATGTCTGTGTCGCGCGCGCTGTCATGGAGCCGCGCCGTCGCCGGTGGCCGCAGCAACAGGGCGGCGGCCATCCGGTCGGAATCGCTCGGCTGGCATTGCAGCACGCACCCCTCCGGCAACAGGGCGGCGGCGCCATCGATCTGCGCGAGGGCCACGGTGGCGATCATGGGAATCTGCCACGCTTCCGCCAGCGCGCCGATCGTGGCCAGCAACGGCTCCGCCAGCGACCAGTCCAGGTCCGCCACCTCCAGCAGCACCATCTGCGCACCGCCGATCAGGTCCTGTTCGATCAAGGCAGCCATGGGATCGATCGGGGGGGGTGTCCGATATCCCGCCAGCGCGGCCGCCCGGCAGGCAGCCTCCGAACCCGCGCCCGGCGCGGCCACGATCACCGCCCTCTCCGACGCCTGATCGTAACGAACCGCTATGTCCCCTGCGTCCAGCGCCACCTCGTGCATGTCTCTCCCCCTCGGCTCGGCGTCCGTTCCCCACCCTTGCAGCAACGGTCCGGAACGACGGAGAAGGAGTTCCTCCATTTCGGATCAACCATCCGTACCGCCGCCGGGTTTCCGTCCGATCCGGACCAAGCCGCGCCGGGTCGGCAGCTACTCGATCGCCTTCACAATCTCTTCCACCATCTTCTTCGCGTCCGCCAACAACATCATAGTATTATCCCGATAGAATAGTTCGTTATCCACGCCAGCATAGCCCACACCACCCATGCTACGCTTGATGAACAATACAGTCTTCGCCTTTTCCACATCCAACACCGGCATCCCGAAAATGGGTGAGGACTTGTCAGTCTTGGCCGCGGGATTGGTAACGTCGTTGGCACCGATCACGAAGGCGACATCGGTCTGTGCGAATTCGGAATTGATATCTTCCAGTTCGAACACTTCGTCATAGGGCACGTTGGCCTCTGCCAGCAGCACGTTCATATGGCCCGGCATCCGCCCTGCGACGGGATGGATCGCATATTTCACCCGCACACCGTGCGCCTTCAGCTTGTCGCCCATTTCGCGGAGCGCGTGCTGGGCCTGGGCCACCGCCATGCCATAGCCGGGAACGATGATGACTTGCTCGGCCTGTGACATGAGGAACGCGGCGTCGTCGGCCGAGCCGCGCTTCCACGGCCGGTCGATCGCTGCGGCACCGCTCGCGCCGCCGCCGGCGTCGCCGCCGAAGCCGCCGGCGATCACGCTCACGAAGCTGCGGTTCATCGCCTTGCACATGATGTAGCTAAGGATCGCGCCCGAGCTGCCCACTAGCGCGCCGGTGATGATCATCGCCGAATTATGCAGCGTGAAGCCCATCGCCGCCGCCGCCCAGCCCGAATAGCTGTTGAGCATCGACACGACGACCGGCATGTCCGCCCCGCCGATCGGCACGATCAGAAGGAAACCGATCGCGAAGCTCAGTACCGTGATCGTCCAGAAGATCCAGGGTGACTGATCTTCCACGAACAGCACCACCAGGCCCAGGATGGCCGCGAGCAGCGCCAGGTTAATGACATGGCGGCCCGGGAGCAGGATCGGCTTGCCCCCCATATTGCCGTTCAGCTTCAGGAACGCGATCACCGAACCGGAAAAGGTGATCGCACCGATCGCCACGCCAAGACTCATCTCGATCCGGCTCACCGGCAGGATCGTCACCACGTCGGGACCGAAGATCGGGCGGATCACCTGCGCGATGCCGAACGCCACCGGGTTCAGAAATGCCGCGGCCGCGACCAGCACGGCGGCAAGGCCCACCAACGAGTGGAATGCCGCCACCAACTGCGGCATCGCCGTCATCGCGATCCGGCGCGCCGTCACGAAGCCGATCGCGCCACCGATAGCGATCGCCGCTGCCAGCTCGATCGGGCTAGCGATGTCATGGGTAATCAAGGTGGTGACCACCGCGATCCCCATGCCGATCATGCCCAGCCGGTTGCCCCGCCGGCTGGTCGCAGGGCTGGAAAGCCCCCGCAGCGCCAGGATGAAGCAGACGCCGGCGACCAGATAGGCCAGCGAGACCCAAGGATTTACAGGCAGCGCCTCAGGCATTTCAGCGCTCCTTTTTCTTGTACATGGCGAGCATCCGCTCGGTGACGGCGAACCCGCCAAAGATGTTGACGGAGGCGAGCGCGACAGCAACCAGCCCCAGCCATTTGGCGATCTCCGCCCCGGCCGCCATCGAAGCGACCAGCGCACCGACGATGATCACGGACGAAATGGCGTTGGTCACCGCCATCAGCGGCGTGTGCAGCGCCGGCGTCACCGACCAGACGACGTAATATCCGACGAAACACGCCAGCACGAAGACCGACAGGATCGAGATGAAATCCATGATCTACTCCTGATCCGGCCCACACGCGGTTGGGCACAGATCCTCCTCGGAACGGGAATGGTGGGGGAACGCGACAGGCGTCATTGCAACAGTCTCTCGTGCACCACCTTGCCGCCCTGCGTGACCCGCACGGCGTTGCCGATCTCCTCGTCCAGCACAGGCCGGCCCGCTTCCTTGTCCCAGAAGGCGGAAAGGAAGTTGAACAGGTTGCGCGCGAACAGTGCAGAGGCATCGGTAGCCAGCCGGCTGGGCACATTGCGATGGCCGATGATCTTCACGCCGTGGCGCTCGACGATCTCGCCCGCCACCGCGCCTTCCACGTTCCCACCCTGCTCCACCGCAAGGTCGACGATCACGCCGCCGGGCTTCATGCTGGCGATCTGCGCATCGCTGATCAGCCGCGGCGCCGGGCGCCCCGGAATCAGCGCGGTGGTGATCACAATGTCCTGCTTGGCGATATGCGCGGAAACGAGCTCGGCCTGCGCGGCCTTGTACTCGTCGCTCATCTCGGTGGCATAGCCGCCGGTGCCTTCGCCTTCGATCCCCTTCACATTCTCCACGAAGATCGGCTTGGCCCCCAGCGACAGGATCTGCTCGCGGGTGGCGGCGCGCACATCGGTAGCGGAAACCTGCGCGCCCAGCCGCCGCGCGGTGGCGATCGCCTGCAGACCGGCAACGCCCACCCCCATCACGAACAGCTTCGCCGCACTCACCGTGCCGGCCGCCGTCATCATCATCGGAAAGGCACGATCATATTCGGCGGCAGCATCCAGCACCGCCTTATAGCCCGCCAGGTTGGATTGTGACGACAGGATGTCCATCGATTGGGCACGGGTAATACGCGGCATGAACTCCATCGCCAGCGCCTCCAGCCCCAGCGCAGCGTAGCGATCGAGTCGCGCCCGTTCGCCGAACGGATTCAGCCCCGCGACCAGCCACGCGCCGGCATTCACACCAGCAAGACTGTCGGGATCCGGCCCCTGCACCGCCAGCACGATATCGGCCCCGGCCAGCGCCTCGCTGCGGGAAACCAGCGTTGCCCCGGCGTCGCGATAGGCCGCATCTGCAAAGGATGCAGCAAGTCCCGCGCCCACCTCTACTGCTACATTGGCCTGTAAACCGATGAATTTCTTCACCGTTTCCGGCGTAGCCGCAACCCGCCGCTCTGCAAGCGCGGCCTCTTTCAATACGGCGATCTTCACGTCAATGTGCGATCAGGAAGACGACGAAGGCAGCGATTAGCAAAACGATGACCGTCCCCCATTTCATTAACGCAGTGAAGCCGTGGAAAGTATCGAGATGCGCTTGGACCTCGCCGACGTTTTCGCCCGTTTCCGCCATGGATCAGCTTCCTCTCCAAAGGTACGCGATGTCTTATACCGCTGAGTCGCCGACCCTCAACCCCGCGGGCCCAAGAACTGGTTCGCGGACGCTTAAGCCGAACTTTACCGATCGGCCCTAAAGATGCGGTTCGAAACGGGACATTTGGGACGGGAGTCTGCATGACGCGCAACGGACAGCGCCTTCTGTTGCTGATCGATTCGGAACCGGCGCAGCGACGTCTGGTGGCCGCGATCGCTTCGCGCCGCAGCTGGCGTACCTTGTTTGCCGATGACGCCGCCACCGCGTTGTCGACTCTGGCAACGCCGGACGGGCTGGCGGTCGATGCCGTCATCCTCGATCATTCGGGTTCCGATGCGGATGCGTCGGCGCTGATCGCCGATCTGCGGGCGCGCAGGCCCGCCATGCCGATTCTGGTGCTCGCGGCGAACGGTTCGGTCGCTGCGGCCGTGGCGGCGATGCGTGCCGGCGCCAGCGATTTCCTGGTCAAGCCGATCGCTTCCGAGCGCCTGCTCGCCGCGCTGGAAGTCGCACTCGGCGGCGGCAGCGCCGGCGAACTCCGTCCCCTCACCGAAAAGCTCACCGCCAATCTCGGTTTTGCCGGCATCGTCGGCGCCGCACCCCAGTTCCGCGCCGCGCTTGCCATTGCCGCCAAGGCCGCGCGCGCCCGCGTGCCAGTGCTGATCGAAGGCGAAAGCGGCGTTGGCAAACATGTCGTGGCGGAAGCGATCCACGATGCCTCGCCACGCGGCCGCAAGGATCTGATCTGTGTGACCTGCGGCGCGATCCCGGCCAATCTCGTCGAATCCGAACTGTTCGGGCATGAAGAAGGCGCGTTCACCGGCGCGTTCGAACGCAAGATCGGCCGCTTTGTCGATGCAGATGGCAGCACCATCTTCCTCGACGAGGTCAGCGAGATGCCGCTAGAAGCGCAGGTGAAGCTGCTGCGCGTTCTCCAGACCGGCGAGATCCAACCGCTCGGCGCCCGGCATCCCCGCGAGGTGGACGTACGTGTGGTCGCGGCCAGCAATGTGCCGCTCCTCGCCGAAGTGGAAGCGGGACGTTTCCGCGAAGACCTTTATTATCGCCTGAACGTTGTGCAGGTCACCATCCCGCCGTTGCGCGAACGCGCCGGCGACATTCCCGCGCTGGTCCGCCATCTGCTCGGGCGGATTGCCGAACAGCCGGGACTGCGGGCGCTTTCGATCACCGATGATGCGCTGCGCCTGCTCGGCAGCTATGATTGGCCCGGCAACGTCCGCCAGCTGCAGAATGCCCTCTTCCGGGCCGCCGTGCTATGCGACGAAGAAGGGCTGACGCACGAGAATTTCCCGCAGATCGCGCAATTGACGCTGGGCCGCGCCGCCACGCCAGGACCGACGGCCGCGGCGGCCAGCCCCGCCGGCATCAGCCTGTTCCATCCCGACGGCAATCTGCGTCCCCTCGACGAGATCGAAGCCGATGTGATCCGCCTCGCCATCGGCCATTATCGCGGCCGGATGACCGAGGTCGCCCGTCGCCTCGGCATCGGCCGCTCGACGCTGTACCGCAAGCTCGGCGAACTGGGGATCGATCAAAGCGCGGCGTGAGGCGCGGTGCGCGCGGCATCCTCCATGCCGCGCCACACTCGCAGCGCCTGCACGCTTTCGAACGCGTCGTGCACGCGCAGCAATTGCACGCCTAACGCCGCGCCCTTCAGCGCGAGCGCCAGCGATCCGCCCAGCCGCTGCTCGGCCGGCGCCTCGTTCGCCAGCGCGCCGACGATCCGCTTGCGGCTGGCACCCAGCAGGATCGGGCATCCAATCCCATGGAACAGCGCCAGCCCGTTCATCAGCGCCAGATTGTCCGCCAGCGACTTGCCGAAGCCGATGCCGGGGTCAATCACGATCTTCGCCCGGTCAACGCCGGCCGCAACCACGGCCTCTACGCGCGCCTCCAGCCAGTCGTAGACTTCGATCAGCGGATCGGCGTACCCGCCCTTCCCCTGGGCGCCGCGCTTCGGATCGGCGGCGTGCATCAGGACCACCGGACAGTCGGCGCGCGCCACCACCTCCAGCGCGCGATCATCATAGAGCAGCGCCGACACGTCGTTGACGAGATGCGCGCCGGCGGCGAGCGCGGCCTCCATCACCGCGGCCTTGCGGGTGTCGATCGAGATCGCCGCGCTGCTCGCCGCCAGCCGCGCAATCACCGGCACGACGCGGGCGATTTCGTCCCCTTCCCACACGGTTTCCGCACCCGGCCGGGTGGACTCCCCGCCGACATCGAGGATCGCTGCGCCGGCGATGCTCATCTCGACGCCGGACTGCGCGGCCGCCGCGGGATCGCCCATGTGCTTGCCGCCATCTGAGAAGCTGTCCGGCGTCATGTTGAGGATCGCCATCACCTGCGGCTGATCGAACCGCAGCGTGCGGGTGCCGAGGGTCAGCGGCACGCGGGAGGCGGTGATGCGCGCGGCGATGGGCGCAAGGCGGGGATCCGCCTCAGCCTCCGCAATCGAGACGACGCGCTGGCGGATGCGCGTGCAGCCTTCCACGACGATCAGTTCATAGGCGGAGAACCAGAGCAGCCCACCCGCCAGCCGCGCGACCGCGCCGTCGCCGCCGATGGGGGTGTCGACGAACTGGATCGGGCGGAGATAGAGGCGGGCGGCGGCGGGAAGATCGAGCATCCGGGACTGCTACCGGTTGAACGCCGACCAGGGAAGCGCGCACTCGCCGCCAGCGCACCCCTCTCCCCCCCGCAAGGGGGAGGAGAAAACCTCACGGCTGGGTCGCGAGCAGGTACGTCTGGCGCAGCGCGTCGATCGGCTTGAGGCCGCCCTGGTCCTCGTAATGCCAGAAGGTCCAGCCGTTGCAGCTCGGCGCGCCCTGCAGCGTCGCGCCCAGCTTGTGGATCGAGCCCGCCTGCCCGTCGCAGCTGAGCGAGCCGTCCGCGCCCACCGTCGCCCGCCAGCGCGCCTTGTGGTCGCTGAGCACGGTGCCGGGCGCCAGATAGCCATTCTCGACCAGCTGGCCGAACGCCACGCGCGGCGCGGCCTTGGGGGCCTGCATCGTCTGCAGCGCGCTTTCGTCGAGCGGGAGCGCCGCGGCGATGCGCTCCAGCGCCGCTTCCACGTACACGCCCTCGCGGTCGATGCCGATCCAGTGCCGGCCGAGGCGCTTGGCCACCGCACCCGTGGTGCCGGTGCCGAAGAAGGGATCGAGCACCACGTCGCCCGGCTTGGTGCAGGCGAGCAGCACACGATACAGCAGCGCCTCGGGCTTCTGCGTCGGGTGGACCTTGTGGCCGTTCTTCTTCAGCCGCTCCTGCCCGCTGCAGATCGGGAATTCCCAGTCGCTGCGCATCTGCAGTTCGTCGTTGAGCGTCTTCATCGAGCGATAGTTGAAAGTGTAGCGCGACTTCTCGCCCTTCGACGCCCAGATCAGCGTCTCGTGCGCGTTGGTGAACCGCGTGCCCTTGAAGTTGGGCATCGGGTTGGCCTTGCGCCAGATGATGTCGTTGAGGATCCAGAAGCCCAGGTCCTGGATCGCCGAGCCGACCTTGAAGATGTTGTGATAGCTGCCGATCACCCAGATCGTTCCGTCGTCCTTCAGGATGCGGCGCGCCTGCGCCAGCCATTCGCGGGTGAACTTGTCATAGGCCGCGAGGCTGTCGAACTTGTCCCATTCGTCGGTCACCGCGTCGACATGGCTGCCGTCGGGACGGTTGAGGTCCCCGCCCAGCTGCAGATTGTACGGCGGATCGGCGAAGATCATGTCGATCGACTTGTCGGGCAGCCCGCGCATCGCCTCGATGCAATCCTGGCGCAGGATCGTGTCCAGCGGCAGCACGGCCGGCGCCTGCTTCGCGACGCGCGCACCCGCCCGTTTGACCTTCTCCAACACGCCCATGAATCATTGCCCCTTCGCTCAAAAGGCATCCCTATTCGGGGCCGAGCGACTCCTCCGTCAAGAGGGGGGATCGCCGGGCGGTGACCTCCGGCAGGCGGTTGGGCCGGCGGAACATTTCGGCACCCGCCATATCTTGAGTCAAGAAGTTATCCACAGGCCCAAGCGCTGGTGGGTGTGGCCGAAAAGACTCAGTTTCCGCGCGTCGAAAATTTTCCACACCTGTGGATAAGCTGGAACGTTCCGCCAACGTCTCAACCGATTGCAATGGCCTCGCCGCCGCCCGAGACACTCGCTGCAAGTCGGGCACGCGCCTGGGGGAACAGCCCCATTTCGTACAGCGCCTGCGCCTCGCGGCCGAACCATTCGGCCTCGCCGCCGAATCGGACGCGCGCTGCCACGCATAGCGCGACGCGCACCTCGCACGAGCTGCCTATGGCGGTGATCGCGCCACGCATCGCCGTGCGGCTGGGCCGCGCCCCCAACATGTCGGAAGGCAGCCGCACCGCCAGCGCTCGCTCCCGCCACGGCGCGATCTCGCCCAGGTCGGCGAAGTCGCTCGCCAGCACGGGGTCACGGAGCGTTGCAAGGAAGGCCACATGCAGCGGGTGTGCGGGACTGGTCAGCCCCGCTTCGTCGTCGAAGCGGAAGCGGATTGCGCCCAGCCCGCGCGATTCCGCATAGCGGACCATCGCCGCCATTTCGTGGAAGCTCGCCGGCCCCACGATCGCCTCGCGGAACAGTTCGGCCAGCACGGGATCATAGCGTGTCGTCGGTTGGAACCCACCGGCCGAACCTCGCACGATGCTGCCCAGATACGCCATGCCCGCTCCTCCCGCTGCTATCCTTGCATTGTAGGACGGCGGGGGCAGGCAGGGCCGCACTAGGCAAAATTTGCCGGGCACAGCCTCGCTTGCCCACCCCCCGGGCCTTTCCTATGTGAACGCCTGGCGGGAAGGATGCCATCCCCATGCGGACCAACATAAAGATCGCACCTGAGCGCCTTGTCGCGCATGAGGGGCAGGTTTCGACGGTCCACCGTCCAGGAGTGCAATAACAATGTCCGACTTTGACTTCGACCTTTTCGTGATCGGCGCCGGCTCCGGCGGCACGCGCGCCTCGCGCATGTCGGCCGCCTATGGCGCCAAGGTCGCGGTGGCGGAGGAGTATCGCGTCGGTGGCACCTGCGTGATCCGCGGCTGCGTGCCGAAGAAGCTGCTGATCTTCGGCGCGCATTTCGCGGAGGACCTGAAGGACGCGCGCCGCTTCGGCTGGGACGTGCCCGATTGCCGGTTCGACTGGCCGACGCTGCGGGACAACGTGTTGGCGGACGTGGATCGGCTCAACGGCCTCTACACTCAGGGACTGGAGAATAACGGCGTCACCATCCTGCACGAACGCGCCACCGTCACCGGCCCGAACGAGGTTACGCTGGCAAGCGGCCGGGCGGTCACCGCCAAGACGATCCTGATCGCCACCGGCGCGCATCCGCATGTGCCAAGCTTCCCCGGCAGCGACTATGGCATCACCTCCAACGAAGTCTTCCACCTGGCAACGCTGCCCAAGCACGTACTGATCGCCGGCGGTGGCTATATCGCCAACGAGTTCGCCGGGATCTTCAACGAATTCGGGTCGAAGGTGACGCTGGTCAACCGCAGCGACGTGATCCTGCGCGGCTATGACGCACAGGTCCGCGACCGGCTGCTCCAGATCTCGATGACCAAGGGCATCGAATTCCGCTTCTTCGCCGAGTTCGAGAAGATCGAGAAGCAGGAAGACGGCAGCCTGCGCGTATCGATGACCAACCACGAGCCGATCGACGTCGATTGCGTACTGTTCGCCACCGGCCGCGTGCCCAACAGCAAGGGGCTTGGCCTGGAAGCGGTGGGCGTCGAATTGGACGACAAGGGCGCGGTGAAGGTGGATGCCGACAATCGCAGCTCGGTCGCCAGCATCTATGCGGTAGGCGACGTGACCAACCGCGTGCAGTTGACCCCGGTGGCGATCCGAGAGGGCCAGGCCTTTGCCGACACGATGTTCGGCGGCAAGCCGCATCAGGTGGATTACCACTGCATTCCAAGCGCGGTATTCAGCCACCCGCCGATCGCGTCGGTGGGCATGACCGAGGGTGAAGCGCGCAACACGCTCGGTTCGGTGAAGGTCTATACCTCGGACTTCCGGGCGATGAAGAACGTGCTCGCCGGGCGGCACGAGCGGGCGCTCTACAAGATGATCTGCGATGGCGTGACCGGCCGCGTGGTGGGCCTGCACATGATCGGGCCGGACGCGCCGGAGATCCTGCAGGCGGCCGCCGTAGCGGTGAAGGCGGGGCTTACCAAGGACGCGTTCGACGCCACCGTGGCGCTGCACCCGACCATGGCCGAGGAATTGGTACTGCTGAAATAGGCGTTTCGCCGACGGACTGGTTAAAGAGCCGTACATCCATATCCGGTAGGGGGGCGCATATCGCTTGCTGATCCGGAGACGCTGCCGTGAACGACATCCTGGTGCTGGACCATGTGCTGGGCGAAGCGCAGCGGCAGCGTGTCTGGGAATTCCTGGATCAGCCGGGCTGGAAGCATGGCGCCTATTCGTCGGATCGGCCGGATGCGCCGCGCTATTCGTATAAGCATTTCGCCGGCTATCAGCGCAGCGCGCAGGAAGACCGCGATCCCGATGCGATCGGCAACGAGCTGGCGATGATGGCGCCGGTGATCGCCGAGGTATGGCGCGAACTGCTGCGCAAGCCGCTGAAGCACCAGATGCTGTCGCGCTGCTATGCCAATTCGATGCCGGCGGGGGTCGGCGGCGGGGTGCATCAGGATTCCGACTGCCGCGAGCATCTGACCGCCATCTATTATCCGCAGGCGGAATGGTGCGCCGATCAGGGTGGCGAGACGCTGTTCTTCAGCCGTAACGTGGCAGAGGTGATCAAGGCGGTGGTGCCCAAGCCCGATCGGTTGGTGGTGTTCCCCGGCACGATCCCGCATGTTGCCCGGCCGATCTATGGGGCGGGCGACACGGCGCGGATCACGCTGATGTTCAAGACGCTGGGGCGGCGCAGCACCGGGATCGCCGAGCGCCGCCGCTGACGATCAGCTATCATGGGCGATCAGATCGTCGCCTGTGCTGCGTGGCACCTTGCCGGCACCCCGCGACAGCCAGATCGTCGTTGCCAGATCCCAGGTGACATTGCCGACGGTGCGCATGATGTCCGGCAACGTTTCCACTGCGACCAATAGGCCCAGCGGGGTGATCGGCGCGCCGATGGTCGCCGCGACCGGCGAAATCGCGCTGACATAGCTGACCGTGCCGGGCAGGCTGACCGATCCGAGCGAGGTCAGCGTGGCGACGACGGCGCCCAGCAGCAACGTCGCCGGATGCAGCGGCACGCCGAACCATTCGGCGATGTAGATCGCCACCGCGAAGTTCATCGCGGGCCCGGTCGAGCGGAAGATCGCCACGGCGAGCGGCAATGTGACGCCCGAGACCGCGACCGGCACGCCCACCTCTTCGGCACCCTCGATCATCACCGGCAGCGTCGCGAGCGAGGATTGGGTGCTCAGCGCCACCGCCTGGCTGGGCAGCGCCGCCCGGAACATGCGGGAGAAGCCGATTCGCCCGCCGAGCACGGCGGCGGGATAGGCGAGCAGGGTGATCACCAGCCCGACCGCCGAGACGATAAGGATATAGTGAAGCAGCGCGCCGAACGCGCCGGTGCCCGCCTTGGCGCCGACGACCAGCGCCAGCGCGAACACGCCGACGGGGCCGATCCACAGCACCCAGTCGATCACCACCAGCATCACGTCGCGCACCGCGACGAAGAAATTGGTGAGCAGCGCCCGCGATTCCGCCGCCACGCGGGTGATCGCGAAGGCGAAGACCAGCGCGAAGATGATCAGCGACAGGAAGGCGTTCTCCGCTGCCGCCTTGACGATGTTGGCGGGGATGATCGCCGCGAGGAACTCGCCCAGCGGGGGCACGGGGCCGATCTTCTCGGCGCCGGTCAGCGCGGCGCGCAGGCTGGCGGCGGAGTCCTGCGGCAGCGGCGCGATCTGGAGGAACAGCGGCGTCAGCAGCGCGGCGAGCAGCGCCGAGCAGAACAGCAGCGTCACGTAGAGCGCGATGGCCCGGCCGGCGAGCCGCCCCGCGGCAGCGGCCTCGGCGGTTGCGGTGACGCCGGTGATCAGCAGCGCGACGACCAGCGGCACGATCGTCATCTGCAGCGCGTTCAGCCAAGCCTGTCCAACGGGCTGTGCCCAGCCCGCCGCGGTAAGGCCCCATTGCGGCGAAAAGGCCGCCAGCGCTGCGCCGACCGCGAGCCCGGCCAGCAGGGAAAGAAGAATACGGGTAGGTTGCGACATGCTCGCCCTTTAAGGTTTTCGCCGCTATCACAGCACGCTCACAACGCGACAAGGGCGCGAGAACGAACCGCATGGCAAGAAAATATTTCGGCACCGACGGCATCCGCGGCGCGACCAACCTCTCCCCGATGACGGCGGCGATGGCGATGAAGGTGGGCATGGCCGCCGGCGCGCATTTCCGCCGGGGCGACCATCGCCACCGCGTGGTGATCGGCAAGGACACAAGGCTTTCCGGCTATATGCTGGAAAATGCCATGGTTGCCGGCTTCACCAGCGTCGGCATGGACGTGGTGCTGGTCGGCCCGATGCCGACACCCGCCGTGGCGATGCTCACCCATTCGATGCGCGCCGATCTCGGCGTGATGATCTCGGCCAGCCACAACCCCTATTTCGACAATGGCATCAAGCTGTTCGGCCCGGACGGCTACAAGCTCTCCGACGCCGATGAGGAAGCGATCGAGGCGCTGATCGACGGCGAGGTCGCGCTGGCGCCCTCCGCCGCGATCGGCCGGGCCCGCCGCGTCGAGGACGCGCGCGGCCGCTATATCCACTTCGCCAAATCCACCTTCCCCTCCGATCTGACGCTCGATGGCCTGAAAGTGGTGGTCGATTGCGCCAATGGCGCCGCCTATCAGGTCGCCCCCTCGGCACTGTGGGAACTGGGAGCGGAAGTCGTCTCGATCGGCGTTTCCCCCAACGGCAAGAACATCAATGACGGCGTCGGCTCGACCGCGCCGCAGGTGCTGTGCGAGACGGTGGTCGGCTCCGGCGCGGCGCTGGGCATCGCGCTCGACGGCGATGCCGACCGGCTGATCGTGGTCGATGAGACCGGCACGGTGATCGACGGCGACCAGCTGATGGCGCTGATCGCCACCGGCTGGGCGCGGCAGGGCAAGCTTGCCGGCGGCGGGCTGGTCGCGACCGTCATGTCCAATCTCGGGCTCGAGCGGCATCTCGCCGCGCAGGGGCTGGGGCTGGTGCGCACCAAGGTGGGTGATCGCTATGTGCTCGAGAAGATGCGCGGCTCCGGCTACAATGTCGGCGGCGAGCAGAGCGGACACATCATCCTCTCCGACTATGCGACCACCGGCGACGGGCTGGTCGCGGCGCTGCAGGTGCTGGCCGAGATCGTCCGGGCAGGGGCCCCGGCGAGCGAGGTGCTGCACCGCTTCGAGCCGCTACCGCAGCTTTTGAAGAACGTCCGCTTCGCTGGCGGCAGGCCGCTCGAGGACGAACGCGTCAAGGATGTGATCGCGGGCGCCGAGGCCGAGTTGAAGGGCCGAGGCAGGCTGGTGATTCGCGCGTCCGGCACCGAGCCGGTGATCCGCGTGATGGCGGAAGGCGACGACAAGGCGCAGGTGGAAGCGGTGGTCGATCGTGTGTGTGATGCGGTGCGCGTTGCGGCGGGGTGATCGGCCGGGCGTCGCCGAAGCGTAGCGTCATGGATCGCTCTCCCCACATCCTGGGCGCCGCGTCGAACCTGCTCGGCATCGCGCTGCTCATCATCACCGGCCTCAAGCTTACCAAGGTCGCCGATCAGACGATCGCGGACGAGGTGGCCATGGGCGCGTGCCTGTTCTTCGCCATCAGCTGCCTGCTCTCCTATCTCGCGATCCGTTCGCCCGAGGCGACGCGGACGGAAGACATCGCCGACAAGGCTTTTCTGTGCGGTCTGGCGGCGCTGCTGATCGCGGTGCTGATCGTTGCCTTCAACCCACCGCACTGAGCGGCGCTTGCCTCGCGCGGCAAGGAGACTAGAAGATTGCGCGATGCTGGAAATGCGGCCTGATTGCGAACGCTGCGGCGTCGACCTCCCCGCCGATACCGGCGGTGCGTTCATCTGCTCGTTCGAATGCACCTTCTGCGCCGAATGCGCCGACGACATGGACGAGCGCTGCCCCAATTGCGGCGGCGAGTTGCTCGATCGTCCTGCCCGCGTAGGCGACGCGCTGAAGCGACATCCGGCATCCACCGAGCGCAAGCACAAGGGATAGGGCCATGGGCGCACGCGTGCTGATCATCGCAGGCTCGGATTCCGGCGGCGGCGCCGGGATCCAGGCCGACATCAAGACCGTCACCATGCTCGGCGGCCATGCCATGACCGCGATCACGGCCATCACCGCGCAGAACACGGTGGGCGTGCAGGCGGTGCATCCGGTGCCGACCGACATGGTTCTCGCGCAGATCGACTCGGTCGTGCGCGACATCGGTGTCGATGCGGTGAAGATCGGCATGATCGGCTCCGCCCGCACCGCACTCGCGGTGGCCGAGCGGCTGGCCGAGCTGCCCGGCGTGCCGGTGGTGTTCGATCCGGTGATGATCTCGACCAGCGGCGCCCGCCTCGCCGACGAGGCGACCATCGCCGCGTTCGAACGGCTGATGGACCGCGCGACGGTGATCACGCCCAACCTGCCCGAGCTGGAAGCGCTGGGCCACGATCCGCAGGAGATCGTCGCGGCGCATCGCTGCGCGGTGCTGGTGAAGGGCGGGCACGGCACCGGCCCCGAGGTGGTCGACACGCTTTATTCGGCCGATCCCGAGGATCCGCCGCAGATCGAATGGCGCGATCCCAAGATCGATACCGAGAACGATCACGGCACCGGCTGCACGCTCGCCTCCGCCATCGCCTGCGGGCTCGCCTGCGAATGGGATCTGCCAGAGGCGGTGAGCCGTGCCCGCCGCTTCGTGCGGATCGCGATGCGCGAGGCCGAGGGGCTGGGCCGCGGCCATGGCCCGATGGCGCAACAGGCAGTGCGGCTCGATCTCAACATGAGCTTCTTCGAGCCGATGCTGAATCAGGTGACGGTGCCGGCCAAGGACTTGGCCGCCAGCGAGCGCTTCTACCGGCTGCTCGGGCTGCGGCAGGTGGTGCGCGCCTCGCCCCGCTATGCCCGGTTCGAGACGGAAGGCGGCGCGACCTTCTCGATCGCCACCGATGAGGCGTATACCGCCCCGGTCGTCTATTTCGAATGCGGCGACCTCGACGTGACGGTCGCCTATCTGCAGCAGCAGGGCTTCCGCTTCGAGCAGGAGCCCCGGGACGAGAAATGGGGCTGGCGCGAGGCACGGCTTCGCGATCCTGCCGGTAACGCCATCCGTCTCTATCAGGCTGGCGAGATGCGCCGCTTTCCGCCATGGCGGATCGAGGACGATGCCTGACCTTAGCTACGAAACCCGTTACTTGCAGCTCCATGCCGGCCCGGTCGCCGGGGTGGACGAGGCGGGGCGCGGCCCGCTCGCCGGACCGGTGGTTGCCGCAGCGGTGGTGCTGGATCCGGACTGCATTCCGGAGGGGATCAACGATTCGAAGGCGCTGACTGCCGCGAAGCGCGCCCGGCTGTGCGAGGAACTGCTGGCCTGTGCGAAGGTGGGGGTGGGCATCGCCAGCGTCGAGGAGATCGATCGGCTCAACATCCTCTGGGCGACGATGCTGGCGATGACGCGCGCGGTGGAGGCGCTCGGCTTCCCGCCCGCCTTCGTGCTGGTCGATGGCAATCGGTGCCCGAAATGGCACCATCGCAGCGAGGCGGTGGTCAGCGGCGACGCGCTGTGTCTGTCGATCGCGGCGGCCTCGATCGTCGCCAAGCATCGCCGCGATTGCATGATGGTGGAACTGGATGCGCAGTTCCCCGGCTATGGCTGGGCGTCGAATAAGGGCTATGGTGGCAAGGCGCACCAAGAGGCGCTGCGCCGGCTGGGTCCGACGCCGCACCACCGCCGCAGCTTCGCACCGGTGGCGCAGGCGCATCTCGATTTCGGGCCGATCGCGGCGGCGTGACGGCCTGAAGACCGTTGCACCTCCCGTCTAGCGCACGACGGCAGCCCTCCCGGGAATGGGGAGGACGCGCCGCACGCCATGGCCGTTACCGCTTGCGGACGAACTCCGCCCGCAGCACCAGGCCTTTGATCCCGTCGAACTTGCAGTCGATCTCCTGCGCGTCGCCGGTCAGGCGGATCGACTTGATCAGCGTGCCGCGCTTCAGCGTCTGGCCGGCGCCCTTCACGGTCAGGTCCTTGATCAGCGTTACCTGATCGCCGTCCTGGAGGAGGTTGCCGACCGAGTCGCGCACTTCCACGGTGTCCGCAGCGGCCGCCTTGGCCGCGGCCTCGGCGGCGGGGATCCACTCCCCGCTCGCCTCGTCATACACATATTCTTCGTCGCTCATGCGCCAAATGCCCTTTGAATCAGGTCGTTGGTGGAGGGATCGAATTCGAGCCCGCCCTTGTCGGCCGCCTTGGCCATTTCCTTGCCCAGTTCGACGCCGAACTGGTCGAACGGGTTGATGCCGAGCAGCACCGCGTTCACGAACACCCGGTGCTCGTAAAAGGCGATCAGCGCGCCCAGCGTGCGCGGATCGACAGCGTCGAGCAGCAGCGTCGCGCTCGGCCGGTCGCCCGGATAGCTGCGCGCGGGGTCTTCATGCCCCTTGCCGGCCATCAGCGCCGCACCCTGCGCGAACATGTTGAGCAGCAGCTGGCGATGATGCCCCTCGGCAAGTGCATCGCCCGCCTCGATCACACCGACGAACTCGAGCGGCACCAGGTGCGTGCCCTGGTGGAGCAGCTGGAACACCGCATGCTGCGCA
This sequence comes from Sphingomonas pokkalii, assembly GCF_003096275.1. Lineage (GTDB taxonomy): Bacteria > Pseudomonadota > Alphaproteobacteria > Sphingomonadales > Sphingomonadaceae > Sphingomonas > Sphingomonas pokkalii. The sequence continues at coordinate 1,353,155 of NZ_QENQ01000001.1, read as the reverse complement.
TCGGTGCCCACCCCGCCCCAGGTGATCGCAGCAGTCGGATAGGTCACCGCTTCGCCCTCGGCGGTGACGCGCTTGCCGTTCGATTCCATCTCCAGCTGCTGGAGATAGCTCGGCAGCAGCTTCAGCCGCTCGTCATAGGCGAAGGTCGCGCGGGTCTCGCAGCCGCGCGCCTGGGTGTAATAGAGGTCCGCGAAGGCCGCGAGCGCGGGCGCGTTCTGCGCCAGATCGGTCAGGCGGAAGTGGCGGTCCATCTCGGCCGCGCCTTCCAGCAGTTCCTCGAATGCGTCCCAGCCCAGCGCCAGCGCCGCCGGGAAGCCGATCGACGACCAGAGCGAATAGCGCCCGCCGACGCTCTCGAAGAACGGCAGCACGCGCGTTTCGTCGACACCCCATTCCACCGCCTTTTCGGGCGAGGCGGTCAGCGCGACAACCTGGCCATAGGGATCCTCGACCCCGCCCTCGGCCATCCAGGCGAGCGCGCTCTGGGCGTTGAGCATCGTCTCGGTGGTGGTGAAGGTCTTGCTCGCGATCACCAGCAGCGTCGCCTGGGGATCGAACGCATCCATCGCGTCTTCCAGCGCCACGCCGTCGACATTGGAGACGATCGCCACGTCATAGCGGTCCATGTCGCGGCCCAGCGCGTCGACCAGCAGGTCCGGCCCCAGCGCCGAGCCGCCGATACCGATATGGAGGATGTGGCGGATCGGGCCCAGCGCCTCGGCCTCGATCGCGTCGATCAGCGCGCGCATCCGCTCGTGCTGGCTGCGGGCGCGGGCGACGCTCTCGGGCGCGCCTTCATAGCGCTCGGCGGTATGCTCGGCGGCGCGGCCTTCGGTCACGTTGACCACCTCGCCTGCGAACAGCGCGTCGCGCTTGGCGGCGAAATCCATCTGCTGCGCCAGCGCGGCGAAGGCGGACACCGCCTCGGCGGTCAGGTGTGTCTTGGACCAGTCGAAATGGATGCCGGCGACATCGACGCTCAGCCGCGACAGCCGCTCGGCGTCGGCGGCGAACAGGTCGGTCAGTTTCGCAGCGGGCAGGGATTGGATCGGCGTCCAGTCGGGCAAGGCCATGTTCATCTCCTTGGTGGCAGGCGTCCCCCTATCGTCCCGCACCGGCGCGTTCCAGCCTCATTCCACCGCTTGACCTCCCCGCCGTGCCCTAGCAGAGCAGTGCCCATGGAAACGCCCGCCTCCACCGAACCCGGCGCCACGCGCCCCGAAACTGCGCAAGCGCCTGCCGCGAAACCGGAAAAGCCGAAGTCGGAATGGCGCGACCTAGCCACCTTCCTGCTGAAGCTCGCGCTGATCGTGTTCATCGTGCGCAGCTTCATCTTCTCGCCGTTCAGCATTCCGAGCGAATCCATGCTGCCGCGGCTGCTGATCGGCGACTATCTGTTCATCACCAAATGGAACTACGGCTATTCCAAGCACTCGCTGCCGTGGAGCCTGCCGCTGATCCCGGGCCGCATCTTCCCCGGCACGCCGGCGCGCGGCGACGTGGTGGTGTTCAAGGCCCCCAACCATAATGGCGAGGACTGGATCAAGCGCGTCATCGGCCTGCCCGGCGACACGATCGAGATGGTGAACGGCCAGGTGATCCTGAACGGCAAGCCGGTGCCGAAGCAGCGCATCGCCGATTTCGTGTTGCCGATCTCGCCCAACTATCCGGTCGCCAGCGCGGAAACCCAGGGTCGCGGCTGCGCGCCCTCGATGGTGCGGCAACAGCCCGATGGCACGCTCGTCTGCCGGATGCCGCGCTTCCGCGAAACCCTGCCGAACGGCAAGACCTATAACGTGCTCGATCTGGCAATGCTGGACCAGGACAACACCCAGGTCTTCACCGTGCCCGCCGGCCATGTCTTCCTGATGGGCGACAATCGCGACAATTCCACCGACAGCCGCTTCCCCCAGCCGCCCTATGGCAACGGCATCGGCTTCGTGCCGATCGAGAATATCGAAGGCAAGGCGGTGGTGAACTTCTGGTCCACCGATGGCAGCGCCAACTGGTTCCTGCCCTGGACCTGGGTAACCGCCGCGCGCTGGAACCGGATCGGAGAAGGCTTCTGAGTACGAACGGATTGGGCGGCTGGGTCGAGCGGACCTTCGGTCGCCCGGCACAAGAGCTCGCCGCGTTCGAACGTGCACTTACCCATGGCAGCCAGGCCGCCGGCAATTATCAGCGGCTGGAGTTTCTCGGCGATCGGGTGCTGGGCCTGATCGTCGCCGAATGGCTGTTCGAACGCTTCCCGGAAGAACCCGAAGGCGCGCTTTCGCGCCGGCTGAACGCGCTCGTCACCGGCCCGGTCTGCGCCGATGTCGCGCGCGAACTGGGCGTCGTGCCGTTCCTCCGCCTGGGCAAGCAGGCCCGCGACGACGGTGCCGCGGACAGCGATAATGTGCTGGGCGATGTGATGGAGGCGCTGATCGGCGCGTTCTACCGCGAAGCCGGCCTCGATGCGGTGCGCAAATTCGTCCGCGCCGCCTGGGGCGAACGGATCGACGCCCATGCCAAGGCCCCCAAGCATCCCAAGTCGGCGCTGCAGGAATGGGCCGCCGCCCGCAACCGCCGCCCGCCCGAATATGAAGTGGTCGATCGCTCGGGGCCGAACCATGCCCCGCGCTTTACGGTGAAGGTGTCGGTCGGCAAGCTCGCCGAAGCCTCGGCCGAAGGCAGCAACAAGCAGGAAGCCGAAACCGCCGCCGCCGCCGCGCTGCTGGCGAAGCTGGGCGGTTCCTAGGCTTTTCTTAGCCCCTCCCCTTCACCCGATGCGGGGTTGGGATCGGGCAGTGTCTCACCGAGACCGACCGCGGTTCTGCGATCCCTGCGCCCCCTCGCCCCCATCCCCATTCCCCTCTACAATCGGACCCCATGACCGAACCCACTTCCCAATCCTGCGGCGTCGTCGCGATCGTCGGCGCACCCAATGCCGGCAAGTCCACGCTCGTGAATGCGCTGGTCGGCCAAAAGGTCGCCATCGTCAGCCCCAAGGCGCAGACGACGCGTGCCCGGCTGATGGGCATCGCCATCGAAGGCGACGCGCAGTTGCTCCTCGTCGATACGCCAGGCATCTTCACCCCCGAACGCCGGCTGGATCGCGCGATGGTCGCCGCCGCCTGGGAAGGCGCGGAGGGCGCGGATCTGATCGCACTGGTCGTCGATGCCAAGGGCGGGATAGGCCCCAAGGTCCATGCGATCATCAACAGCCTGCGCAACCGTCCCGAGCGCAAGGTGCTGATCCTCAACAAGGTCGACATTGCTGACAAGCCGCGCCTGCTCGGCCATGCCGCCAAGCTTAACGAGGCGCTGGCGTTCGACGAGACCTATTTCGTCTCCGCACACACCGGCGACGGACTGCCCGAACTGAAGGCTGCGCTGGCCGGCGCGATGCCCGCCGGCCCCTGGCACTTCCCGGAAGACCAGGTCTCCGACGCCACCGAGCGGATGATCGCGGCCGAAGTGACGCGCGAACAGCTCTATCTCCAGCTCCATGCCGAACTGCCCTATGCCAGCGCGGTCGAGACAGAGAAGTATAGCGAGCGCCAGGACGGATCGGTCGAGATCCACCAGCAGATCCTCGTGGCCCGCGATACCCAGCGCGCGATCGTGCTCGGCAAGGGCGGTGCCCGCATCAAGGAAATCGGCGCCCGCGCCCGTGCGGAGCTGTCGCGGATCATGGGCGTGCCGGTGCACCTTTACTTGCACGTGAAGGTGAACCCGAAATGGGAAGAGGATCGCAGCCTCTATCGCGAGATCGGGCTCGACTGGGTCGATTGATCGGCGTTCCGTCGCGGGCCTGCTTCGTGTACGCACGCCCGCGATGTTCCGCCGTCCCCTGCTCGCTTCGCTGATCCTCGGCTTCGCCTCCGCCACCGGCTTCGCGCCGTTGCAATGGTGGCCGCTGACATTGTTGTGCTTCGCCGGCCTGTTCGCGCTGGTCTATCGCGCGCCCGGCCTGCGCGGGGCACTGCTGCGGGGGTGGCTGTTCGGGCTCGGCCATTTCACGCTGGGCGACAACTGGATCCAGCACGCCTTCGACTTTCAGGACAAGATGCCCCCTGCGCTCGGCTATCTCGCCGTTGTGCTGCTGGCAGTCTATCTGGCCGTCTACCCTGCCTTGGCGATGGCGGCGGCCTGGGCGTTCGCGCGCAAGGTAAAGGCGCGGTCCGGCTGGATCGAGCCCGATCTAGGCTATGTCCTTGCCGGTGCCGCCGCCTGGATCGTCACCGAATGGCTGCGTGGCGTGCTGTTCACCGGCTATCCGTGGAACCCGCTCGGCGTGGTCTGGGTGCCGGTGCCGGGGGTGCGCAATCTCGCCACGCTGATCGGCACCTATGCGCTGTCCGGCGTCACCCTTGCGCTGGCGGGCACGCTCTATCTGGCGACCCAGCGCCAGTATCGCGCGCTGGCCGTCGCCGCCATCGCGCTCCTGGCCCTGAACCTCGGCTGGTCCGATCGCTGCGATCGCATTCCCTGCATCAGCACCGCAAGCGGCACGGAAGTGGTGATCGTCCAGCCGAATATCGGCCAGGACGCGGTCGGCCGCCCCGATTATGCCGAATATCTGCTCACCCGCATGATCGATCTCAGCGGCAAGCCCGGTCCGCTGCCGCGTCTCGTCGTCTGGCCGGAGGGCATGGTCGATTACTTTGTCGAGGAGGGCTATCCTCCGCCATGGTATCGTCAGGATCCCCGCCTCGTCCGCGCGCGGATCGCGGCGGTGCTCGGCCCCTATGACCGCGCCCTGATCGGCGGCACCGCTGCCCGTTTCGATCGCAACGACTCCATTCAGAGCATCGGCAATTCGGTCTGGGCACTCGATCCGGACGGGATGCTCGGCGGCCGCTACGACAAGGCGCACCTGGTGCCGTACGGCGAATATCTGCCGATGCGCACGCTGCTGGCGCCGCTCGGCCTCGCGCGTCTGGTGATGGGGGACATCGATTATGTGCCCGGCCCCGGCCCCCGCGCGCTCGCCCTGTCCGGCTTCGGCAATGCCGGTATCCAGATCTGCTACGAGATCATCTTCTCCGGCCAGGTGGTGGACGAGGCGCACCGGCCGGACTTCCTGTTCAATCCGTCGAACGACGCCTGGTTCGGCCGCTGGGGACCGCCCCAGCATCTGGCGCAGGCCCGGCTGCGCGCGATCGAGGAAGGCCTGCCGATCCTGCGTTCCACGCCCACCGGCATCTCTGCCCTGATCGACGGGCATGGCCGGCTGCTCGGCACGATCCCACCGGGTCAGGCTGGTGCGATCCGCTTGCCGCTCCCCCGCCCATTGCCGCCTACGCTGTTCTCCCGCGTCGGCAACTGGATGGTGCTGATCGTCGCGGCGCTTGCAGGATTGTTCGCGATTGCCAATCGGCGATGGGCTCGTTAGGGAGTTGATATAAGGAAAGCTTTATATGGGCATGGCAACGGCCCGGCTGCCCTTCCCTAAACGAGGAATTTTCATGCGTTCCAACTATCTCTTCACGTCCGAGTCCGTCTCCGAAGGCCATCCCGACAAGGTCGCCGACCAGATTTCCGACTCGATCGTCGACCTGTTCCTGTCGAAGGATCCCGAAGCGCGTATCGCCTGCGAGACGCTGACCACCACCCAGCTGGTCGTCCTGGCCGGCGAAATCCGCTGCAAGGGCGTGTACGAGAACGGCGCCTGGGCCCCGGGCGCGCAGGAAGAGATCGAGAAGACCGTCCGCGAGACGGTGAAGCGCATCGGCTATGAGCAGTCGGGCTTCCACTGGCAGACCTTCCGCTTCGAGAACAACCTGCACGGCCAGTCGGCGCACATCGCGCAGGGCGTGGACGCGAGCGGCAACAAGGACGAAGGCGCCGGCGACCAGGGCATCATGTTCGGCTTCGCCTGCGACGAGACCCCGGACCTGATGCCGGCGACGCTCGACTACAGCCACAAGATCCTCGAGCGCATGGCCGCCGACCGCCATTCGGGCGCGGCGCCGTTCCTCGAGCCGGACGCCAAGAGCCAGGTCACGCTGCGCTTCGAGAACGGCAAGCCGGTCGCCGCCACCGCCATCGTCGTCTCGACCCAGCACGCCCCGGGCTATGACCAGGGCGAGAAGGAAGCCGAGCTCCACGCCTATGTGAAGAAGGTCGTTGCCGACCTGCTCCCGGCCGAGCTGCTTTCGGACGCGACCGAATATCACATCAACCCGACCGGCTCGTTCGAAATCGGCGGTCCGGACGGTGATGCGGGCCTCACCGGCCGCAAGATCATCGTCGACACCTATGGCGGCGCTTCGCCCCATGGCGGCGGCGCGTTCAGCGGCAAGGATCCGACCAAGGTCGACCGTTCGGCGGCGTACATCACCCGCTATCTGGCGAAGAACATCGTCGCGGCCGGCCTCGCCAAGCGCTGCACGATCCAGCTCGCCTATGCGATCGGCGTGTCCAAGCCGCTGTCGCTCTATGTCGACACGCACGGCACCGGCACCGTCGGCGACGACAAGATCGAGCAGGCGATCCAGGGCATCGAGAAGCTGGGCGGCCTCACCCCGCGCGGCATCCGCACCCACCTGGGCCTCAACAAGCCGATCTACCAGCCGACCGCGGCCTATGGTCACTTCGGCCGCAAGCCCGAGGGCGATTTCTTCCCCTGGGAGCGTACCGACCTGGTCGAGGACCTGAAGGCCGCGCTCGCCGCCTGATCGGTTCTCCCAAACCACGGAAACAGCCCCGCCGGCCCCTGCCGCGCGGGGCTTTTTCGTACCGGCTGCACCGCGGCTCCGTACCATCCCCTATAAGACTTCTCAGAGCCGCACATGGTTAACGCGGTCTAACAGGGAGCATTGGATGGTTCTCGACCAGGAGGACTTGCAGCCGGCAAGCCGGCGTGGCCTGCACATCGCCTTCCGCCCGATCTACGACATCGCCGTCGGTCGCGTCTTCGCCTATGAAGCGATGCTGCGCAGCACCGACGGAGAAGACGGCGACGATATTTTCGAGCAGCTGCCCCGCGCCCATCATGCCGAACTGGATCGTCGCGTCGCGATCGCGTCGGTCCATCTCGCGATGACGGCCGGGCTGGACGAGAACAATGCGCGGCTGCTGATCCCGATCCACGCCGCCAAGGCCGCCGCGCCGGGCGCCTCGCTCGCCGCCGCCGCCGAAGCCGGCCGCCGCGCCGGGCTGCCCGCCGAGCGCCTGATCTTCGCCGTCCATGGCTATGGAGAGATTCCCGGCCAGCATCTTGCCGATCTGGTGGAAGGACATCGCCGCGCCGGCAGCCTGACCGCCTTTGTCGGCCTGGGCCACGATCCGGTGGGGTTCAGCCCGTGCGTCCGCTATCGCCCGGAAATGGTGCGCCTCGATCGCGAACTGGTGACCGGCATCGACAATAGCTGGTCGCGCCGACTGATGCTGGAAGAACTCACGCCAAAGCTGCGCGACCATGGGATGCGCGTGATCGCCGACGGCGTGGAAAGCGATTCCGCCCTGCGCCGCCTGCGCAGCTGGGGCATCTTCCACGTCCAGGGCGACCTGGTCGCCCCGCCCGTCGCTGGGATGCTGCCGCCATCGCGCATCACCCGCCCCACCGCGAACGCGTGACGGGGACGCTTCCTGCCCTCGGCCGGCAGGAAGCGTCCCCGCCTCAGCGCGTCGGCACCGGCTCGGCGCCGCTATAGTCATAGAAGCCGCGCTTGGTCTTGCGGCCATACCAGCCGGCCTCGACATATTTCACCAGTAGCGGGGCCGGGCGGAACTTGGGATCGCCGGTGCCTTCGAACAGCACGCGGGTGATCTCCAGGCAGGTATCGAGCCCGATAAAGTCCGCCAGGGTGAACGGCCCCATCGGATGGTTGAGCCCCAGCTGGCAGGCCGCATCGATATCGGGGATCGTTGCCACGCCCTCGCCGAGCGCGAAGCACGCCTCGTTGAGCATCGGCATCAGCACGCGGTTGACGATGAAGCCCGGCGCGTCATTGGCATGGACGATCCGCTTGCCCAGCGACTGGCCAAACGCTTCCACCGCGGCGACCGTGGCATCGCTGGTGGCAAGACCGCGGATCAGCTCGATCAGGCCCATCACCGGCACCGGATTGAAGAAGTGTACGCCCATGAAGCGCGCCGCATCCGGCGCCGCCTGGGCAAGACGGGTGATCGGGATCGACGAAGTGTTGCTGGCGAGGATCGCCTCTCCGCCCAGCGCCTTGCCGACCGTCTCGAAGATCTGGCGCTTGATCGCCTCCCGCTCGGTCGCCGCCTCGATCACCAGGTCGCAGGGGGCCATCGCGGCAAGCTCGCCGACCGGGGTGATCCGGCCGAGCGCGGCCTCGGCATCGGCGGCGGTGATCTTTTCCTTCTCCACCGCCCGATGCAGCTGCTTGCCGATCCCCGCCTTGCCGGCTTCGGCGCGGGCCTGGTCGACATCGGACAGCAGCACGGCATAGCCCGCCTGCGCCGCAACCTGGGCGATCCCCGCCCCCATCTGACCCGCACCGATCACGCCTACCGTCTTCATGCCCGTCTCCTGCAATTCTGTTGCCGTCCTACTACGCAAGCCGGCGCCGCTCGGCTAGCATCTGCGACATGCTGTTGCTTGCCTTCTCCGCCGCCGCGCTGGCCCAGGTCACCCCCGGCCCGATCCGGACCTTCGGCGACTGGGCGGTCGCCTGCGACAATGTCCGGCGCTGCGAGATGACCTCGCTCCAGCCGGAAGATGGCGATACCGAAACCAATGGTGCAGAGCTTTCGCTGGTGCGCGAACCCGGTCCGGCAGGGGCGCTGACGATTGCGTTGTGGCCGGGTAGCGACGGCAAGGGCACGTTGACGCTTGCCGTCGACGGCAAGCGCATCGCCGGCGGCAGCATCCGGGAGGACGTGGTGCGGTTCAGCGGCGCCGAAGCCCAAGGGATCGCAACCGCGATCGCCAACGGTCGGCGCGCGCAGCTTTCCGCAGGCGGCAAGAGCGCCAGCCTATCGCTGGCCGGCGTGTCGGCGGCGTTGCGCTTCGTGGATGCGCAGCAGGGCCGCGCCGGCGGGGTCACCGCGCTGGTTGCGCGCGGCACCAGGCCGGCGAGCGCTGTACCACCCGCGCCGCCGCTGCCCGTCGTGGCCGCCGCGCCCTTGTCCCACGGCGAGGCATCGCTGCCACCGGGCCTGCTCGCCCGGCTCAACAAGGCGAGTGGCTGCGACGAGGAGTACTCCGCCGATTTCCCCCAGCCCGCACCCGAAACCGGCGCGCTGGGCGGCGGTGCGACGCTGGTGCTGGTCGCCTGCGGTTCCGGCGCGTACAACCTGTCGAGCGCCGCCTTTATCGTGCGCGGCGACAAGGCACGCCCTGCGGCGTTCGATACGGCCAAGCCCGGTGCGAACGCGGCTGCCGACGCCCTCATCAACGCCAGCTGGGATGCCGGCACCGGCACGCTATCCAGCTATGGCAAGGGCCGCGGGCTGGGCGACTGCGGCGTTTCCGCAACCTATGTCTGGGACGGCACCCGCTTCCGCGCGACCGAGATCGACCGGATGGACGAATGCCGCGGCTCCACCAACTGGCTCACCGTCTGGCGCGCCGACATCCGGCGCTGAGCCGGATCATTCCTCGCCCTCGGGCGCATCTCGCGCGTCGCGGCGGCGGCGATCGGCATCGCTGCCCGGCACCGGAATCCGCACGTTGCGCGGGATCGCGTCGCGCGCCTCACCCTCCGGCACCAGTTCGCGGACGCGGCCGAGATCGAGCTGCAATCCCTCCTCGTCGACGCGCACGCCTGCGCCGTTGAGCACGTCTTCCAGCTCGATGCCGTTCTCGTCGGTCGCATTGTCCGGCTCGACCGGCACCGGCGGCAAGGTCAGGCCCAGCGCGCGGACCATGAAGTCGCGCCAGATATGCGCAGGCAGACCGCCGCCGGCCGCTCCCGCCACCGGGCTATTGTCGTCATTGCCGATCCATACGCCGACGACGAGGTCGCCCGCCCAGCCGACGAACAGCGCGTCGCGGCCATCCTGGGTCGTGCCGGTCTTGCCGAACGCCGGCACCGGCAGCGCCGCCGCCCGGCCGGTACCCGATTGCACCACCGTTTCCAGCATCGAGCGCAGGTCGCCCAGCAGCCGCTCGTCGAACCGGCTCGGCCCGCCCAGGCGCCGCGCCAGCCAGTCGTCGGCCGATTCGTCGGCGTCGAGCCCGCGCGGCCGGACCGGATAGCTGCCATTGGCGACCGCCGCATAGGCCGCGGTCAGTTCGAGCAGCGACCCCGTGGAGGTGCCCAGCGCGATCGACGCATCATTGCCCAGCGGCGTGGAAATCCCCAGGTCGCGCGCGGCCTGGCTCACCCGGCCGACGCCGAGCTTCTGGATCAGCCGCGCCGCGACGACGTTGCTCGATTTGGCCAGCGCCTGGCGTAACGTGATCCGCCCCGCATAGCGGCCGTCGCTGTTCGAAGGCTTCCAGTCGCCGATCTGCACCGGCGTGTCCTCGACGATGGTATCCGGCGTCATGCCCGAACGCAGTGCCGCCAGATAGACGAACAGCTTGAACGCCGATCCCGGCTGGCGCCGCGCCTGGGTCGCGCGGTTGAACGGGCTGGCGGCATAGTTGCGCCCGCCCACCATCGCGACGATGCGGCCGTCCGTCCGCATCGCCACCAGCGCCACCTGCGCCTTGCCGAGGCCCGAAGCCTTGATCACCCGCTCCGCCGCTGCCTGCAGCCGAGTGTCGAGCGTGGTCGTAACCGTCTGTTCGGTAGCGACGCCGCCGGCACGATCGCGCGCCTCGGGCAGCACCCAGTCAGCGAAATAGGTGCCGTTCGGCAGCGTCTCGTCGCTATCCTGAACGTGCAGCACCGCCGGCCGCACCCGCCGTGCCTCGGCCTCGGTGATGAAGCCGGCTTCGCGCATCGCGCCGATCACCAGCCGCTGGCGCTCGCGCGCCCCGTCCAGATTGCCGGTCGGCGCCAGCCGGCTCGGCGCCTTGACGAGACCGGCGAGCAGCGTCGCCTGGCTCAACGTCAGTCGCTCGGGCGTCGTGGAAAAATAATGCTGGGCGGCGGCGCGCAGGCCATAGACGTTATCGCCGAAATAGACGTTCGACAGATAGCGCGAGAGTATCTCGTCCTTGGTCAGCCAGCCTTCCAGCCAGAAGGCGATCAGCACCTCCTGCGCCTTGCGCCCGAAGGTGCGGCGTGAATTGAGAAAGGCGTTCTTGGCAAGCTGCTGGGTGATCGTGCTGCCGCCCTGCGAACCGCCGTCGGAACTGAGGTTGTGGTAGAAGGCGCGCGCAATGCCGCGCGGATCGACGCCCCAATGGCTGTAGAAGCGCCGGTCCTCGATCGCGATGAACGCCTGGGCGACGTGCGGCGGCAGCTTGCTGACATCCACCGGCTTGCCGATTACCGCCCCCCGCCGCGCGATCGGCGTGCCATCGGCGGCGAGCAGGGTGATCGAAGGCGGCGCCGGCGGCCGCAGCGATTTTGAAAGCGGCGCGGTGATCGCCAGCCAGGCCACCGCGGCGATGAACAGCAGGATCAGGACGGCAAGGCCCCGGACGATCCACCGCACCCAGCGGATGCGTCTACGGCCGGACGCGGCGGGCGGCAGATCGTCGCCACCGTCGAAGCCGCCGCCGGCGCCATGGCCCGGCCGGAACGACGCGGCCGGCGCGGCGCTGTCGCTGCTGCCCATGCCGGGCCGCCAGATCGGCTCGCGCTTGTCGCGCCGGCCTTCGGGCCGCCAGCCTTGCGGCTGCACCACATCATCGTCGGGGCCATCGCGCCGCAACGGGAATCGACTGTCAGGAGAAACGGGCTCGCGCGCCATCCATCCGCTTTAGCCGATACCCTGTGTTATCGCAATAACACACATCGCATTTGGCGGGCAGGCGTCCTCAAAGGTTTTGCACGCGATGGCGCGAAGGCAAGAAAGAAGAAGGAAACGCGTTTCGCGCAGAGGCGCGGAGAGCGCAGAGGGAAATGGCCTGCGAAACAGGCGGCATTTCCCCGATGCCGGCTCTTTTCCTGCGCTTCGCGTTTACACGCCCCTCTGCGTCCTCCGCGCCTCTGCGCGACAAAACGTCTTCGCGTCTTCGCGCCTTCGCGTGAAAGAAAAAAACCGGTCCCGCCGCGCTCAGGCCTCCAGCTCGATGTCCCAATAGAGCCAGTCGCGCCAGGTTTCGTGGAGATGGTTGGGGGGGAAGCGCCGGCCATGTTCCTGCAGCTGCCAGCTCGTCGGCCGGATCGGCTGGATGTGGAGCGGCATGCCGGCCTGATGGGGCGTGCGACCGCCCTTTTTCAGGTTGCAGGGCGCGCAGGCGGTGGCGACATTTTCCCAGGTGGTGCGGCCGCCCTGGGCGCGGGGAATGACGTGGTCGAAGGTGAGATCCCGGTGCGATCCGCAATATTGGCAGGCGAACTTGTCGCGAAGGAACAGATTGAACCGGGTGAAGGCGGGGAATTGCGAAGGCTTCACATATTGTTTGAGCGCGATGACCGAAGGCAACTTCAGCCTCGCGCTGGGACTTCGAACCTCCCGTTCGTAATAGGAGACGACGTCCACACGCTCGAGAAAGATCGCTTTTATCGCCGTCTGCCAGGGCCACACGCTCAGGGGATAGTAACTCAGTGGCGTGTAATCGGCGTTCAGCACGAGCGCCGGGCACCCATCGGGATGGCGTATAAGATCGGGATGGTACATGCGGTCCCTCACCCTCGATTTCGGTGCCTCGCCTCTTGCGCAGAAGCGTGACGCCCGCATGACAGCATATGCCGCGACTCGCGGTCAAGAGCCGGATTCATGGATATCCACACTCGTTTCGCTCCCAGCCCCACCGGTCGCCTCCATCTCGGCCATGCGTTCTCGGCGCTCCAGGCGCATGATTTCGCGAGAGCGCATGGCGGCCGCTTCACGCTGCGTATCGAGGATATCGACGGCACCCGTTCGCGGCCCGAGCATGTGGCGGCGATCCTGACCGATCTCGACTGGCTGGGGCTTCGCTGGGATGAACCGCCGGTCTTCCAGTCGCAGCGCCTGCCCCGTTACCAGGCCGCGCTCGATCGGCTGCGGGCCCTGGGCCTGCTCTATCCCTGTTTCTGCACCCGCGCCGATATCGCCGCGAGTCTCTCGGCCCCGCACGGTCCCGATGGCCCGCTCTATCCCGGCACCTGCCGCAGCCTCGTCGCGCCCGACCTCGCCCGGCCGCATAGCTGGCGGCTCGACATGGCGGCAGCGGCAGCGCGCACCGGCCCGCTGACCTGGCACGACGCCCATGCCGGCACCATCGCCGCCGATCCGCTGGCCCATGGCGACGTGATCCTCGCTCGCAAGGATGCACCCGCCAGCTATCACCTCGCCGTCACGGTCGACGATGCGGCGCAGGGCATCACCCATGTCGTGCGGGGCGCGGACCTGTTCGCCGCCACCCATGTCCACCGCCTGCTCCAGGCGCTGCTCGGCCTGCCGACGCCCGACTATCGCCACCACGCGCTGCTCACCGGCCCGGACGGCACCCGCCTGGCCAAGCGGCACGGCGCGCCGACGCTCGAATCGTTGCGGCTGGTGGGGGAGGATGGCCGCGCACTCGCCGACAAACTGCGCAAAGGGGAAGTACCGGTTGGCTTCGCCGCAATACAGGCGTAGGTTCCCGCTATGGTGTTCCTGGCGATCCTGTTCATTGCAGCAGTCCTGACGACGCTGTTCTTCCTTATCAAAGGGCTGGTCACCATGGCCGGCACGACCAGTCAGGATCTGGAAGGCACCGGCCCCAGCGAACGCGCGATCCGATCGAACAAGCTGATGCAGAAGCGCATCCTGTTCCAGGCGGTGGCGATCGGCCTCGCCGCACTGATCCTGCTGATCGCCTCCGCCAAAAGCTGAGCGTTTAGCCCAGGAATTCTGCCAGCCGCCGGGCGAATATCTCGGGCTGGTCGAGCATGATGAAATGCCCGCTGTCGCCGACACCCTGGATCGTCACCTTCGGCGCACCCGCATATTGCGCGCGATACATGCCCAGCACCGACGCCTCCCCGCCCCGCGCATCGGTCCACGGCACCAGCACGGTGATGGGTGCTGCGATCTTCGCCAGTTCGGGCCGCAGATCGGTGGTCATATCCTCATACAGCGCCTGACCGCTCACCCGCATGTCCGCCTTGGCCGACCAGCCGGCAAGCGTCGCGCGGGAGGCAGGCTTCAGTGCATTTTGCTGCGCGATCATCTGTCCCACCGCATCCGGGAACGGCTTGCCATAGAGGCTGGCCATCTGGTTGCGCATCATCTCTGCCTGGGGCTTGAGCATCTCGGCCGTCGCGGCCGGTGCGAAGATCGCGCCGATGAACGGCAGCGCATCGACGATCAGCGCCTTTTGCACGTCCTCCGGATGGGCCCGCGCCAGCATCAGCGAGACCAGCCCGCCCATCGAATGCCCGACTAGCGGCACCGCGCCCAGCTTGGCGCCCGTGATCAGCGTGTGGAGATCGTCGACGATGCCGTCGAGGATGCCGGGCTGGAGGTTGCCGCGCGGATCGTCGCCGCCAAAGCCGTTCACCTGCACCAGATAGACGCGGTGGTTCTTGGCAAGCGCCGGCACCACCCCGTCCCAGGTCGCGCGCGGGCTGGACAGGCCGGGGATCAGGATCACCGAACTGCCCTGCCCGACGACCTGCACCGAGATATGCGCCATCTGCACCATCGTATCTGCAGCGGCAGCGACGGGCGCCGGCGCGCCATGGCTGTGCGACGACATATTGGCGGCGGCGAGCGCCACGGCCATGGCCAGCCACCGGCCGGTGGAAACGCGCGACGCGGCAAAGCAAAGGGCGTGCATCATTGGTCCTGCTCCTTGGCGGGGTTGAGGAAGATGTCTTCGATGGCGAGACCGAACAGATCGGCGATCTTGAAGGCGAGCGGCAGCGAGGGATCGTAGCGCCCGGTCTCGATGGCGTTGACGCTCTGGCGCGACACCTCCAGCCGTTCGGCAAGATCCTGCTGGCTCCACGCGCGCTCGGCGCGGAGCACGCGGAGGCGGTTGTTCATGCCTCGCCTCCCGCCCGATCGCGCCAGGCCATCGCGCACTGGGCAAGCCCCCAACTGGCGCACCACAGCGGGAACGCCCAAAACACATCGATCTGGCCGATCGCCTGATAGATCTGGAGGAACCCCAGCACCGTCGCCACTGCCAGCACCACCCCGATGCCGAACAGCATCGCGATGACGAGGCGCTGGCGCACATACTCGTCGCTCTCTTCCCTGACATACAGGCCTATCACCAGCAGGATGCCGAGGATCGGCAGCGCAGGCAGGATCGAGAGCGCCACAAGGGCGGCGCCGGCGGGGTGGAGTTTTGCGACGATGAGGCTCGTCGCCATCACCAGCACGACATAGGCAATCATCGTCGGCACGAAGCGCTTGATGTAGCGCCGGGCAGCCGGAGTACGAGAGAGCATGTAAAGCCTCCTTGCTAATCAGACAAGTAAGCTTTACGTCAACCACGCTTTACATGTCAAGGGTGGTGGACATTATGTACTTTACAAAGCATCCCTGATGCGGGTATATAATCCGCATGACGAACCTCACCGCTCCCCACTTCACAGACGAGAACGCGGCGCGCGAGCATCTTGAAGCGCTACGCTGGCCGCAAGGTCCCGTCTGCCCTCACTGCGGTTCGTTGGAAGCGAAGCGGCTCCCTGCCCAACGCGGAAAACCGTCCAAGGCGCATCCCGAAGGCAAGCTTCGCGCTGGCGTGCTTCAGTGCAACGGGTGCCGTGGGCAGTTCACCGTGACCGTTGGTACGGTGTTCGCTGACAGCAAGGTTCCGCTCAACAAGTGGCTTCTCGCAACGCACCTCATGGTCGCGAGTAAGAAGGGCATTTCTGCCCACCAGCTACACCGCATGCTTGGCGTGACCTACAAGACCGCGTGGTTCATGGCTCACCGCATCCGTGAAGCGATGGTTCTCGATGACAACGGCCCGATGGGCGGCAATGGTGGCACTGTCGAGGTTGACGAGACCTTTATCGGTCGCGTTCCTGGCGAAAGCCGTATGGCGATCCACAACATGAACAAGATCGTGTCGCTGGTCGATCGCGTCACCGGCCGCGCCACCTCGGTCGTGTTCACCGGCAATTTCAGCCTCAAGAGCATCGCGCCGATTCTTGAGCAGCACGTTGCCAAGGACAGCCGCATCGTAACGGATGAAGCGCGCCATTATCGCGGCCTTGGCGTGCGCTTCGACGGCGGCCACCAGTCAGTGGCGCACGCTCGCGGTGAGTACGTACGCCAGGGCACCGACATTCACACCAACACCATCGAAGGCTTCTTCGGCATTTTCAAACGCGGTATGAAGGGCGTGTATCAGCACTGCGGGTCGCAGCACCTGCAGCGCTATCTTCGCGAGTTTGATTTCCGTTACTCGCATCGCGCTGCGCTCGGTGTGAACGATGACGAGCGCTGCGAGATCGCTTTGCGCGGCATCGCGGGGAAACGCCTGACCTATCGGCGGACTTCTAGCCTCGCAGCCTAAGCATCCGGCGCTAGGCCGTAAGCGCGCCTTCAAGGGCGGGGCTTGCGGCACTCGATGGATGCTGCCTCCAGAGTGATTCCCCGCGAGTAGCGCTTTACCTAGGCAGGTTCGTAGGGCACGCCTAGGCGGATCGACATTGCATGCTGGGAAACGCCCAAATGGCTAGCCATTTGGGCTGTAGTCATTCCTTCAGCACGCAAGCGCTCAACTGCCGCTGCAGGCATTAAAAGCGAAGCCGCAAATCGGTTAGCTTCGGTTTCCTGCTTTGGTCCAATTTTCGGGTTGAATAACTTGTCACCCTGCGTGGTGCGGTAAGCACGATTGTCGTTAACGCCTTCGCCCAAAAGCGCTCGGTGATGAACATAATGGCCGAGTTCATGAGCTATCGTGAATCGCTGACGCGTTTCGGGGTGAAGGGCATTGACTTGTATCTCGTACTTGTCAGGCGTGACTTTCACCAGTGCTCCAGACATATCATCATCCAGCAACATCGGCTTGACTGCGATCCCGAGCTTTCGGGCAAGTGCGGCCGGGTCCACTGGCGCGTTCCTCTGCGCTTCAGCGATAACGGAATAGAGGGTCGTCATGGCTGTGGATCATCCTGTGCATCTGCAATACCATTACCCTGAGCTTCAGTCACGGAGTTCTGGGCTAGCTCCCGATACTGCGCCACCAATATAGGTAGCATCTCCTCCATTTTTAGGATGGCTTCCGCCTCCAGGCGTCCCTCTAGCTCCGCCATGCGCTCATTGACAGCGGCGGTTGCGACCTCCTTTGCCCTTGTTCGAAGGTGGACAAACAGGGGAATGGCTCCCAAGCCAAGAAGCAGAGCGATCACGGCGAGGAGCGCAGATATAAAATCCAGCCTCCCAATCTGAGCGGCAACAGCGACGGCGTCGCTTGTTTGAACCAGAGCGTTTGCGTTCAAGGCTGTTTCGTCCGACCATCGTTGCTGATCGGCCGCCCTCGCCGCCGAGGCTCGCTTGGCTCCGTAAGCGGTTCATGCCGTCTTGGCGGGGTGCTTAGCATCCTGCGGAGTACGTCATCTTCCTCAGTGGAGGGCATGGGGCACTCCTGCAATCTTAGCGACGCGACCAATAGCCCCAGCTTCATCACCTCTGAAATGTAGCACCCCTGACAAACGGTTTGTAGCTTGCTGGCGAACCTTCGCCGTTATCGACTTCTCGCGCTCAAGCAGCGCAAGGATCTGCACGTCTAGATGCTCCTCGTGCTCCGCCCGCATCTGCACGTACAGAGCCTCAAGAATGCGCGCGTCGCTGGTTCCGAGGAACACTGCAACTGGCGGTTTCTCGCCGTGCCTCACCACAAAGTCGGGCACGAAGTCCGACAGGTCTGGCGAGATCGGGGCGCCTTCCAGGATGACGGCGCGGTCGCCAATCTGCTCAGTTAGCATACGCTGAACGTCTAGGCGGAAAGTGCTCGCAACGCGATCCTCCGACAGAAGCAAAAGATCGTTTACGCGCAGCATGAAGGAAATGAAGCGTAGCGAGGCGCTCGGCAGCTCGTTCTCAGCTATACGCGACAGACGAAACTCGCGGTCATCCTCATCCAAGGTGACGCCATACTCTGCCTGAAGGTCGGCGAAAGCCTCCGCCCGCGATTTATTGGACAGATCGAGCCCGCTTGCTTCCAAATTCGGGAATACCAAGCCGCTATCTTGAATTTCGAATAGTCCGCTCGCCTCGCGCTTTACATAGAAGCCGATACGATCACCATCGGGGAAGGCAAAGCCAGTGCTGACCGCGACGCCAAACGGCAGCTCGCGGACTGTGATGTCATCGCAGAAGGCGCGACAAAGCTGTTCCTTCACAGCAAGCGTCCTTGTTCCTGGCCGCCGCCTGCGTCCGCTACCCTAAAGGCTTTATAGGCGCGATTCACGGCCTCCATGTGTCCCATCTCATACGGTCGGGCTCGACTGTACGCTCCTTTTGGCGGAATTCGAATCCCCCCATTTCGCTGCCGCGTGGCACCTGTCGCAAACTGACTCAGGTCGGCGCATTTTGTGTGCCAGTGCCAGCTTCCGTGATCGTAGTGGTGCTCTAGGCAGGCAACAACGGCGAGTTCGTCGGGCGCACTGTCGATCGCGAGGAAGGCGATGAAGTTAGCCTTCTCCAGATGGTACGCGATCAAGATGCGCCCAGTGATAGGGCCGCACTCGTAGTGGTCCAGCTTCCACCACCACTGATTACCAAGGATGAAGCTCCGCTTCCTCGCCAACGGGAAGGCTGTCTTCGGCATCTTGTTTTTACTATCGACCGCGCCGCACTTCCACGGCCCCGCTTTAGTGATGAGCTTTGGGGCTTTCAGGAAGGCTCGAATTTCCACTTGGCGAACCTAGCGGATTGGGCGAGGGCGTCAACCCAGCTTTGTTATGTATATAATGTCCAGGGTGGTTGACATGCACAATTTCGCCCGAGTGCCGGGGAGGATCAGCCGGAAAGCCGCGCCACCATGTCCTCGGCGAGCTGGCTGAGCGTATCGTCGCGGGCGCCCATCACCACGATGCGGTCGCCCGGGCGGGCCTGCGCCACCAGATGCGCCGCCGCCGCCCCGCGGCCGGGGATGTGGATCGCCTGCGCGCCGGTCGCCGCGACATCGGTGACGATGTCGGCGCTGGTCACCTCGCGCGACACCGTGCCGCCCTGGTAGACCGGGTCCGGCAGCACGAGAAGATCCTCTGCGCCCAGCTTCGTCGCGAACATCGCGACCAGTTCGCGCCGCATCACCTTGAGCGGGCCATAGCCATGCGGCTGGAACAGCAGCAGCAACCGCCCCGGAAAGGTGTGGAGCGTATCGAGGGTCGCGGCGATCTTGTCGGGGTTGTGCCCGAAATCGTCGATCACCGACACGCCGCCGGCCGTGCCGACCAGCTCGAACCGCCGCCGCAGCCCGGTAAAGCCCTCGACCGCCTTGCACGCATCCTCCAGCGACACCCCCGCCGCGGTCGCCGCGCCGATCGCCGCCAGCGCATTCGCGACATTGTGCCGTCCCGGCACCTGCAACCGCACGCGGCGGACCGTCTCGCCCATGACAAGGTCGAAGCTGATCGCGAAGGCTTCCGGCGCCAGGTTCCGCGCCGTCAGATCCGCCTCGCCTTCGACCGCAAAGGTCAGCGTGCGTCCGCGGTCGAGCCCCGCCGCCAGCGCGGCGCTTTCGGCATCGCCGACATTGACCACCGTCGTCGCCGCCTTGCCCGCGAACGCGCCGAACAGCAGCCGCAATTCCTCCAGCGACTTGTGGTCGAGGCTGACATTGTTGAGCACCGCGATCCGCGGCCAGTAATTGGCGATCGAGCCGTCGCTCTCGTCCACCTCGCTGACAAAGGCGTCGCCCGCCCCCACCAGCGCACTCGCGAACGGCGCATCCGGCCCCGCGAAATTCTTCATCACCGCGCCGTTCATCACCGTGGGATCGCGCCCGCAGGCGTGGAGGATCCAGCCGATCATCCCGGTCACCGTCGACTTGCCGCTGGTCCCCGCCACGCCGATCGGCAGCGGGGAAGCGTTGAACAGGCTCGCCAGCAGCTCGGCGCGCGACATCCGTGCGCAGCCGAGCTCGGCGGCGCGCACCATGTCCGGCACGCTGGGCTCGATCGCGGCGGAGGCGACCACCACCTGCTCGGCCGACTGCACGCCGCTGCCGTCCTGCGGGAACAGCTCGACGCCGCGCGACCGTAGCCAGTCGAACTTGGACGCCAGCCGCCCGCCGTCGAGGCTGCGGTCCGAACCCGAGACCCGGGCGCCCCGGCCGGCGAGGATCATCGCCAGCGGCATCATCCCCGAACCGCCGATCCCTACGAAGAAGCTTGCTTTGCCATGCTGCATGGGCACGCTATCGGCAATTCGAGGAGACCATACAAGCATATGCGGATCGGAGTCGTAGCACCTGCGCGGCCAGTCACCCGGGAATCGTCTGCCCGCATGGCGGCGTTCATGGCGCTTACCTACCCGGAGCACGAGGTGGTGTTCCACCCGCAATGCTATCTGTCGGCGGGCCATTTCGCCGGGACCGATGCCGAGCGCGCGGCGGCGTTCCTGGAGTTTGCCAACGATCCGGCGATCGACGCGATCTGGTTCGCGCGCGGCGGCTATGGCTCGAACCGCATCCTCGACGCGGTGATGCCGCATCTGGGCGACGCGGCGCGGCGCAAGACATACATGGGCTTCTCCGACATGGGCTTCCTGCTGGGAGCGCTCTACGCCCGCGGCATCGGCCATCCGGTCCATGCCTCGATGGCGAGCAGCATCGGCAGGAACGATGCCGGGGTGGATACCGGCTGGGCGCTGGGCTGGCTGATCGAGCGCGACCGCCGCGGGCTCGATCCTGCCCTTGCCGATGGCCGCCCCGCTGCCGCCTTCAACCTCGCGATCCTGACGTCGCTGATCGGCAGCAAATATCTGCCCGATCTCACCGACCATGTGCTGATGATCGAGGAGGTGGACGAGCCGCTCTACCGGATCGACCGGATGCTGTTCAACATGGCCCATGCCGAGCAGTTGAAGGGCATCGCCGGCATCCGCCTGGGTGCGGTGACCGCGATCGCCGAGAACGATCCGCCCTTCGGCGAGACGGTGGACGAGATGATCCTGCGCTGGTGCAAGGAGATGGGCGTCCCCTATCTCGGCCGCTGCGCGATCGGGCATGTTGCGACCAACCGCGTCGTGCCGTTCGGCGTCGCCTGAATCGTCAGCCGGCGTCCGCCAGCAACGCCTGGGCAAGCTGCCGGTCGAAGCCGGGGACGACGTGGTCGATGAACGCGCGCAGAGTGGGCGTCATGCTCTTCTTGGACGGGTAGCACAGGCTGATCCCGAACTCCTCCGTCCGCCAATCGGGCCATAGCTGCACCAGCTCACCCCGCGCGAGTTCGCTCTGGCTGATGATAAGGGGCATCAGCGCAATGCCCAACCCCGCACGCGCCGCTTCCAGGATCACCGATCCGTCGTCGCTGGCCAGCCGAGGCAGCAACTGTACGTCGTGGCGCTTGCCCGAGGAATGAATCAGCGTCCACCGCGCTTCGCGGCGCTGCACGCCGAAGGTCAAGGTCGGCAGGTTGGAAAGTTCCAGCACGCCCTTGCCGGCAACCTGTGCGGCCATCTCGGGGGTGGCGACCATCCCGCTGTTCAGCCGCGCGAACTGCCGGATCACCAGCGACCCCGCCGTCGGCAGATCGGCCGCGCTGCGCAGCGTCACGTCGAACGATTCGCGCACCATGTCGACATTCTCGCTGGTGACGTGCAGCTCCAGCCGAACGCCCGGATAGCGGGCCAGGAAGCCGGGCAGCAGGTCGTGCTCCAGCGCCCGCGCGAAGCCGGGCGGGCAGCACACTCGCAACAGCCCGACGACTTCGCTCCGCATCCGCTGCGCGATCAGCCGCGTCGCGTCGATACGGTCGGCGATCACGTCGCATTGTTCGAAGATCTCGCGCCCCGCCTCGGTCATCCGCAGGCTGCGGGTGGAGCGTTCGAGCAGGCGCATCTGCAGGTCCGCCTCCAGCCGCGCCACCTGGCGGCTCAGCTTGGCCTTTTGGGACCCGATTGCCCGCGCGGCGGCGGTGAAACCGCCATGGCGCACCACCTGCGCGAACGCGGCCAGATCATCGAGATGCATGGAACGTAGATACTATCGATGGCACCGGGTGTAACCCCTTGTTTCCAAAACCAGTCATGCCCGGCCGGTACAAGGCCGGCCGGGCATACCGCAGCGCGATCGGCGCGCGCGCGGAACGCAGGCGGTGACTGAAGGGGGGCGATTTTCAGTCACGGGGCCCGCGGAACTCAGAAGCGATAGGCGACGCCCAGCAGCACCTGGTGCCGGTCGAACTTGCCATCGCCCTTGCTGAAATCGCTGTAGCGATATTCGAGTCGGGTGGAGATCTTGTCGGTCACCATCTGCTCGACACCGCCGCCGACCAGCCAGCCGTCACGGCCTTCCGATCCGGACAAGGTCGTTGTGCCGTTCACGATCCGGGTACCGACCCGCGCATTGGCATAGCCGCCGCGCACATAGAGCAAGGTCGCCGGGGTCACGAGATACCCCGCCCGCGCACTCAGGTCGATCGAACGCTTGGGATCGATCGTCACACCGTTGCGGCTGAAGCCGCCGTCGATCGGCAGGTTGAGTTCGGCCTGGGCGCCGATCACGATATTCTGCGCGACCTGCTTGTCATAGCCGAGGAAGCCACCTGCAACGCCGGTGTCGTGATGCCGGTTGATCGGCGCGATGCCCAGATCGGTGCTGGGGTTGCGGACGTTGGTCTGTTCCCAGCCGCCCTGCACGCCGACCGAGGGCCCGTCGAACGGCGTGGACGCGGACTGCGCATGAACGGCACCAGCGATCGAAAGCGCGGCGACGGCGGCAACCCCACGGATGAATTTCTGCATTGGTACGCTCCTTGAACACATCGTCCGAGCAGGAGCCTGCGCCCGGCCAAACGCTGCGCCCGGGCGCACACGCTACCCTCAGCCTTGCGTCGACGGGCAACCGGGCCCCGCTTCGGTGCCCGCCATGTGGGCCGGTTTCGAGCAAACCATTAGATACGAAAACTGTGAATCACTGTTGCCAAAACAGTACCAATCCCCCCTTGCGGGGCGGGGTGGGGGGCTTATGCGGTGGCAAGGTCCGCCACTGCGTCCACACTCTCTGCTCCGCATTGCATCGAGGGCGCCCATCCTTCTACCTTGCTGCCAGCGAAAGCCGGCATCTCCCGCAGATGTGCTGTTCTGTTTTCGTCCAGCCACAGGAGGACCCAGCTTTCGCTAGCGCGACATCTGGTCGAGCGGATTGCAAGACCCGGCGAGTCTACAGCAACGCAACTTGGTACGCGACCATCGCTCGCTTGGCCCCGAATTCATCACGCACGTCCTTTGCAACGCACCGCAGAAACCATCCCGTTTACACGGATTTGGTAAGGTCGAATTTTTTCTCGGTAGCCACCCGCAAGTCCGAATTGCGAGCAAGCATCGCGTAAAAGTCATTCGGCACGCTTTCACATGAAGCCTTGTCTTTGCCTTTCGGGATTTTTTTATCCAACCCCTTACCAATCAGCCACAGTGCCTTATCCAGCACACGTCGCGTATAGGGGTACGTCATACCAAGCAGGCGCGCCTGATCCGCAATATCTGCCGTAATCGTTGGCAACCATCGTGCATGGAGATTCTCAAAGTCACGCAGGAAAGCGACGGCATCTGATTCGTTTTTGATATTCTTACGATGCCTTTTAATTTTGATTATATGGTTCATAGCTACGACAGCATGACGATCCCACATTGTAGCATGTTCAGGCTGATAATACCAAAGAGCTTTCATGCAGAAGGAATATAGATTATTTCCCTCTCTTCCATTATACTCCGCAATAATATTTCGAACCTCGGATATCGCTCGAACCCATACCCTGGCGATCTCTTCAACATGATCAGCACCGTCGCCGATATCGACGGATTTATATTCCCGAAATAAGCATATAGCGAGCGCGTCGTGTTTTTGAGAACGCATCCCGTTACGATCGATATTTATTGCACCCTGATTAACACTATATTCCTTGGCAAATTCATACAATTCCGCACCAGTCCAAGCTCTTACCCTTAGGCATTCAACAAGCTCTTTATCAGTAGGCCGCTTACGCGGACGAGCATCTTGCGACGGATTGTTCCGCCACTGGTCGATTGCGGAAGCAACACCCCACCAGATAGCCCCCTCCATGCTTGACGCGACATTCTTTATTTTAAGCTCGCACCAGTCCACAGCGTACACTCCATCCATTCTGAAAAACTCAGAATATTCTGGAGTTATTTACAAATATTGATGAATTTTGGCGTTGCGCAGCCGCCCTCATCCCTCCAGCACCCGCCCCACTCGCACCAGCACGCCATCGGGATCCGACGCCGCGAACTCGTATACGCCCCAGGGCTTGGCGTGGGGCGTGCCGGGTTCGATGATCGCATCGCGCACCCGGTCCGCCACCGCATCGACATCCTCGACATAGAGGTACAGCCCGAAGGGATTGTCCGGCGCCTGGGGGACGTTCGCCTCCTGCCGCAGGTGCAGATGCCAGCCCTTGCCGTCGCCGAGGATGCGATAATGGCCATAGTCACCTTCCACGGCGAGCCCAAGCCGGGCGTAGAAGGCGGTGCTGGCCTCCAGATCGCGGCAGGGCAGGATGGCAACCATGCGGTGGTCGGTGGTCATCGACATCTCCTGGGGGGCAGTGATGGCAGGATGCTGCCATAGCCCCTTGCCGGTGAACAGCTTTTCTGTGCTGCGCCATGCCCTCTTGCCGGACGTGCCTGCGCTCCCAATCTTAGCGGCCACCGGTCTCCGGCCGACGCTCTTTGACCCTGTCGGCACCCTCGTCGCGACGCGCAGGATTCACGCGCGCAGAGCGTGAACTTCGTCAACTTCGTGTAAACTTGCGGTGTGCGCCGAATTTCGCTGCAACCGTGAACTTCGTGAACTTAACGCGCCAACCTCACCGCGTCAGCTGGGCCACATAATCCGCATGGCTGGGCATGGTCTCCGCCGCCCGCGCCATGGCGTCCGCCAGCTTGGCGAGATGTGCCCGCCCGTCGATGCCGCGCGCCGCCAGCAGTGCATCGCGCCCCACCGGCCAGTTCCCCTGCCCGATATGCACCGCCAGCCAGGACGGCGCGGCGAACAGGTCGAACTCGCGGGCGACCAGCCGGCCATAGCGGCGGAAATGGTCGATCTTCCATTGCAGCGTGTCCGGCACCGCCATCGTCGCGCAATAGCGCCACAGGGGAGAATCCGCCCGCTCGGTCAGCTTGTAGTGCAGGATCAGGAAGTCGCGAATCCGCTCGAACTCGGCGATCGAGATGCGGTTGAACTCGTCGACCAGCAACGGGTCCATGTCGCGCGACGGGAACAGCGCCAGCAACTTGGAGATGCCGGCCTGGATCAGGTGCAGGCTGGTCGATTCGAGCGGCTCCAGGAACCCGCTCGACAGCCCGATGGCGACGACATTGTGGCTCCAGAAGCGCCGGCGGTGGCCGGTGGTGAAGCGCAAGGTACGAGGCTCGGCCAGCGGTGCGCCGTCCAGGTTCGCCAGCAGGATCGCCCTGGCCTCGTCCTCCCCCATGAAGGCGCTGCAATGGACGTGGCCGTTGCCGGTGCGGTGCTGCAGCGGAATGCGCCATTGCCATCCCGCCGCCCGCGCTGTCGACCGGGTATAGGGCGTGAAGGCGCCGGGCTCGCACGGTACCGCAACGGCGCGGTCGCAGGGCAGCCAGTGGCGCCAGTCGACAAAGCCCGTGCCCAGCACCTCCTCGATCAGCAGCCCGCGAAAGCCCGAGCAGTCGACGAATAGGTCGGCGGGGATGCTACGGCCATCCGCCAGCAGCACCGCCGCAAGATTGCCGTTCTCGCCGTCGCGATCGGCGCCGGCGATCCGCGCATCGATCCGCACCACGCCCCGCGCCTCGGCATAGTCGCGCAGCAATGCCGCATAGAGGCCGGCGTCGAAATGATAGGCATAGTCGAAGGTGGAACCCACGCTGCGCGGATCGGCCAGCGGCGGGGCGAACTTGCCCCGCTTGGCGGCGGCCCATGCCATCGAAAGGTCGTCGAGCGCCGGTGCGTCGCCCTT
The DNA here is from genome assembly GCF_003096275.1 of Sphingomonas pokkalii. Taxonomy (GTDB): domain Bacteria; phylum Pseudomonadota; class Alphaproteobacteria; order Sphingomonadales; family Sphingomonadaceae; genus Sphingomonas; species Sphingomonas pokkalii. Next base: position 1,327,074 of record NZ_QENQ01000001.1, on the reverse strand, counting down.
GTCGCGCGCATCGAGCCAATATTGGTGTAGCGGCACCAGGTCGAAATCGCGCCCGAATGGGCCGAAGGGATGGAAATAGCGGGCACCGATCCGCCCCCAGTCGACGAATTCGATGCCCAGCTTGAACGAACCGCGGGTGCGGCGGACGAACTCGGCTTCGTCGATGCCCAAGGTGCGGTTGAACAGGCGGATCGGCGGGATCGTCGCCTCGCCTACCCCCACCGTGCCGATGTCGCTCGATTCGATCAGGGTGATCGCGGTGCCGACGCCCAGCGCATTGGCGAGCGCGGCGGCCGTCATCCAACCGGCCGATCCGCCGCCGGCGATGCAGATGGAACGGATGCGGCGATCGTCGCTCATCCTGCCTTTCTATCCGATCCCGGCGCGGCGGCGTAGGGGGGACCGCCGCGCCGGCTCCGGGGAGGAGCAGTGATAGCAAGAGGACGCGATGCTGCCCTCTCGCTCTAGAACCGATAGCCGGCCGAGATCGATACGGTCCGCCCCACGCCGACACGGTTGGTCGCGGCATAGGGCACCCCGTACAGCTGTCCGAGCGACTGCAGCTCGGCGACGCTGCCCTGATCCAGCCGCCCGGCCTGATCCCAGGCGTTGAACAGGTTGTTGGCGTTGAGCGACACTTCCAGCCGGTCGATGGGGCGCACCCGCACGAACGCGCTGACGATGTTCGAGCCCTTCTGCTTCAGGCGGTTATCGTCCTGCGGATAGCTGTCGGTCTGGCCGATCAGCGTGAAGCCCACCGCGGCAAGCCCGAAATCATAGGTAGGGGCGATGGTGTACATCAGGTCCGGCGTCGCCCGCGGCGTTTTGCCGGCATTGCCGCTGATCAGGTCCTCGGCAATGCGCGAGTGGGTATAGACAAGGTTCGCCATCAGCGAGAAGCCGCCATTGGTATATTGCGATTCCAGCTCGACGCCCCAGGTCTTGTACTTCTGGAACGTCTGGCGCTGGGTGGTCAGATCGAAATTATACTCGGTGGCCTGGCTGCGGAAGCCGGTGACGAACAGCCCGTAATTGCCGCCGGCCAGCCGCCCGCGCTGCTTGATGCCCAGTTCCTGTTGCGTCACCGGGTTGACGACCACGGCACGGCCCAGGGTCGTCAGCTGGCCGGCGGGGGTGAAGGCTCCGGCAAAGTCGGAAACCACGCGATCGGCATTGGCGCGATGGCCGCGCGAAACCCGCACAAAGGCGCTGGTGCTGGGCGTGAAGCGGTAATTTCCGCCGAACGACCAGCTCGTATAGTCGACCTTGTAATCGATCGGCTGCGCACCTGCGAAGTTGGTCAGGTACACATTCTGCTCCGCCACGCTCAGCGTGCCGTCGCGATTGATGTCGCGGCTGGTACGCGCGCCGGTGGGGTAGAAGGTGCCGCCGCCCTTGATGTTGTCGAACCGCACACTGCCGTCGAGATCGAGTGCGTCATCGGCATAGTTGAGCGACAGGTACGGCGCATCGGTAGTATAGTTCAGGTCGTACTGCCGGTTGTTGCCGCCCCACTGGTTGTTGTAGCCGGTAAGGCCGGCATCGGTCAGCCGCGTGCCGCCGGCACTGACCAGATCGATCAGCGCGCCGTTCGGCACCGCCTCGGTAAGGCTGCCGTTCCAATGCCAGTTCATCGCAATATCCTGGCGCGAATGGTACCAGCCGGCCCGCGCCGTCACCTGGCCGTTGCCCAGGCCGAACTTGCCGGTCACACCCAGGTCGTTGGCCCAATGATCCATGCCGGTCATGTCGGTGTAGAGATTGGGGTTCTGGTTGACGACCACCGATCCGGCCACCGTCTGCCCGGCCCTGGGGCCGTTGGCATATACGGCGCGCGCCGCGGTGAAGGTCGTGCCCCCTGCCGCGATCGTATAGGCACCCGCCCCGCTCGTCAGCGCGGCGACGTTGGTCAGGCTGCCGAAGAACGGCGCGGAAAACTTGCCGCTGTTCCAGCTGTAGGCGAACTTGTTGTCGATCTCGAACGCGCCGCTTCCCCAGTGCAACTGCGCACCAATACTGCGCGACTTGACGTGGATACCCTCGGCATTGTCGCCCTGCTTGGTCGATCCGTCCGGATTCACCGTCGTGAAGGTGCGGTTGAGGTTCGAGAAATTGGTGTCCGACCGCGCATCGAAACCGGGCAGCGCCCGATAGCCGGTGATCTTGTTGCCCTCCACCAGCACCTGCATCGGCGAGGCGGTATAGGTCGGCGCGCGATCGTCCAGCGCCTTGAACGAAAGCCGCACATAGCCGCGATCGGCATCGAAGCTCTGGGTGACGTTGCCCTTGATCTGGTACCCCTGCAGCGCGTGGAAGGGCAGGTCGCGGGGGCCATCGCCGGTGCGGTAGAAACCGCCGATATTGGCCTTCAGCGTGGAATTGATCGGGCCACCCACGTTGAAGTCCAGCCGGCTTTCCTTATAGCCTAGCCCCGTGGTCGCGCGGATTTCGCCGCCCGCGGTATCGCCCGTCTTGGACACATAGTTGATCACCGCGCCCGGCGCCTGGCTGGCGAAGGTGGAGGCGGAACCACCGCGGATCGCCTGCACGCGATCGACGGTCAGGTCGTAGCGAGTCCAATAGTCGTTATTGCCGAAGGCGATGTCGCCGAACTCGACGACCGGCAGGCCATCTTCCTGCAACTGGACATATTTCGAACCGCCCGACGCCAGCGGCAGACCGCGCACCGTGATGTTCGAATTGCCGCCGGGGCCGGCGGTGGATTCGGCGCGAATGCCGGGGATCAGGCGGAAAACCTCGGCTTCGGAACGGGGCGCAAGATTCTGGACCGATTCAGCGGAAATATCGGTAACCGAAACCGAACTCTGCATCTTGCTGCGGCTGGTCGGAACCGCCGTCACGACGATCTCGTCTAGGAAGCCACCTTGTGCCTGCGCATCCTGCTCCGCCGGAGCGGGAGCAGCTTCCTGCGCAAGGGCGGTGCCGGAGCCCAGCACCAGCGCAATGGCGTGCAGCGAAACCAGCGAACGCGAACGAAAGCGTGCCATCAGCATCTCTCCCTAAGATATGGCGGACCCTCTGTCGGGACCCCTTGCGCCATTGCGTATTCCATATTGCAATCGATTGCAACGACTCAATGCAATCGATTGCTAAGCAGAATGCTTGCTCATTTTCGTGGTTCGCGCCACTAAGGTATTTCCGTGACCAACGCTGAACCGCCCTCTCGCCCCGTCAGAACCCTCGCGGATCTTGCGCGGGTCGCAGGGGTGTCCGCGGGCACGGTCTCACGTGCCCTGGCGGACAAGTCGCTGGTCAATCCGGAGACGCGGCAGCGCATCCAGGCGCTTGCAGCCGAACACGGCTTCCGCCCCAACCAGATGGCACGTCGACTGCGCACCCAGAAGACGGGTGTGATCGGCGTCGTGGTGCCGCTGGGCCATGAGCGCCGCCAGCATCTCTCCGATCCGTTCTTCATGACGATGCTCGGGCATCTTGCCGATGCACTGACCGAGAACGGCTATGACGTGATGCTCTCGCGCATCATCCCCGATGCTGCCGACTGGCTGGAACGGATCGTCGATTCCGGGATGCTCGACGGGGTGCTGCTGATCGGCCAGTCGGACCAGATGGAGGCGATCGAGCGCGTCGCGCGCCGCTATCGCCCGCTGGTCGCCTGGGGCAGCAGCGCGCCCGGCCAGGTCCATTGCGCGATCGGCACCGAAAATGTCGCCGGCGGGCAACTGGCGGGCGAGCATCTGATCGCGCGCGGGGTCCGGCGGATCGCCTTTCTCGGCGAGTTGCGCGCGCCGGAGATCCGCCAGCGATATGACGGGGTCTGCGCTGCCGCGGCAGCCGCGGGCGTACCGCCGCCGCTGCAGCTCGATACCCATCTCGCCTCCGACATGGTGGAGCAGGAAATCGCCCGGCACATGGCGCGGCACCTTGATCGCATCGATGGGATCGCCGCCGGCTCGGACGTGATTGCGATGGCGACGCTGCGGGTGCTGGCGGATCACGGCATGGCCGTGCCCAGCGACGTGCCAGTGGTCGGCTATGACGATCTGCCGCTGGCGCTGCAGACGGTGCCGCGCCTCACCACGGTAAAGCAAGACATCGCCCGCGGCGCCAAAGCGATGGTCGATGCGCTGTTCGCCCGCATCGCCGGCGAAGACAGCCCGTCAGTGGTGATGGCCCCGGAACTGGTCGTGCGCGATTCGGCGTAACTATTGCCGGATCGTCACCCGGTCCCCTGCGAAATCGAGGCTGAAGAACGGCGCGGGGGCGCCACCGAAATAGCGCCGACGGCCTTCGGCATCGGCCAGAGCTACGGCCCCATCGGCATCGATACCGGCATAATCGATGAAGCTCAGCACATCCCCTTCACCGGTAACCCACCAGCAATAGGCCTGGGTGGGGCGCTCGGGCGGATTGGCGGCGACGAGGCCGGTGCCGTTCACCGGCCGCCACGCTCCCTGCATCGAATCCGCCACCATCGCATACAGCCCGGTAGGCGCCACGATCCCTTCGGCGAAACGGCGCGCCTGAGTGCTCCAGAACAGATAATAGGCGCCGTCACGGTACAGGATATGCGGTCGCTCCAACTCACTATTCACCCCGATCGACGAGAGAATCGGCGATTCCAGCCGCCATGGGCCGTCGTCGCGCCGGGCAATGCCGATCACCCCGCTGACCGGCGTATCCACCCAACCGGCATTGGCGGTGAAGAGCACATAGTCCGTGCCGTCTGCCGGATCGCGGAAATAGCCTGGATCGCGGAACCCCTTGATGCCCTGCGGCGCCGCCACCGCCTCATCGGCCACGGCATAGACCGCACCGTCCGCCGCCACGATCTCCTCTGGCGTGGTCCAGCCGTCCAGCCGTGGCGTCTCGCCATCGAGCTGGAAACGCCCCGTCGATACGAACAGCCGCTGCTCAAACGTCGTCGCCTCCCCCCGGCGACCGGCCGCGGTGAAATAATGGGTGAGCGTCACGCCGTCGTCCTCGAGCACAGCCGAGCCGGACCATTCGCGCGAACCGGGCGTGAAGCCCTCGGGAAAGGCCTGGCCGTGATCGCGCCAGCCATCGTCGCCATGGCTGGTCAGCCAGATACGGGCGAGATCGTGCCGGCCTTCCGGATCATCGAGCCGGGGGGCGGCGAGGAAAAACCACCAGCTCCGGCCGGCGCGCAGCACTGTCCGGCCATCGGGATGCGCGATCTGCCACATGTCCCAAACGTCATGGCCAGGCACCAGCGGGACGCCGCCCTGCGCCAGCACCGGCAGCGCGGCGTCCCGCTGGGCGGGAATGCCGGCGACGGCTTGCCCGGTCCAATGCGCGCAGGGTTCGGGAGCGGGAGCGAGATGATGCACGGATGTCCTCTTGTAGCGAGCGGCGGTCAGGCAGGGCGGGCGTCAACAACGGCGGCGGGTGCACGATCGCGAATGCTCCACACGGCCACCGCCGCGCAAAACATCAGCACTCCGCAAAGGCTTAGAACATTACGGGCATCGCCCCCCAGCAGCGGGCCGTAGACAATCGGCAGGGTGACCGTGAACAACAGCATCGGGATCACGATCATCATGTTGAAAATCCCCATATACACACCGGTGCGTTGGGGCGGGATCGATCCGGCCAGGATGACATAGGGATTGCCCATCATGCTCGCCCAGCCCAGGCCGAGGCCGATCGCCGGCGCGAACAGCCATCCCTTGCCGGTGACGTGCGGCAACCACAACATGCCGATGCCGGCGCACACCAGGCACAGTGCATGCAGCCGCGCCGCGCCGATGCGCCGCGCGATCGGCACCATCGCGAAAGCGGCGACGAACCCGACGGCATTATAGAAAGCGGCGATCTCGCCATTGGTCAGCACCGCCTCTCGGAAGCCGGAGGATGCGGAATCGCCCGTTGCATAGACCGATCGCGCGATGGCCAGGATCACATAGGTCCAGTACGCCATCATCGCATACCACTGGAACAAGCTCATCAGCGCCAGCTTGCGCATCGCCAGCGGCATCTCGCGGATCGCATCCCAGATTTCGCGCAGCGTTGCCGCCACAGATTTGGGCTGCGCGGCGATGTGGGCGCGCTCGGCGGGTGTGAGTGGCAATTCGGGTACGCGCAGCACCGACCAGAGGATCGTTCCGAACGACAGCACCGCCCCCACCATGAAGGCAACGCGCGCGGTGTAGGGGATGTTGTGCGAATCCACCCAGTCCCGGCTCATGCCTGCCCAGACGAGCAGCGACGGCGTCAGGAAGGCCAGCATCTGCGCCAGGCCGGTGAACGCGCTCTGCGTCAGGAAGCCCAGCCCGTGCTGCTTGGGATCGAGCCGATCGGATACATAGGCGCGATACGGCTCCATCGTTATGTTGTTACCGGCATCAAGGATCCACAGCATCGAAACCGCCATCAGGATCGAACTGCTGAGCGGCATGAAGAACAGGCCGAGCGCACACAGCACCGCGCCGGTGAGGAAATAGGGAGTGCGCCGGCCCCAACGGCTGTCCGTCCGGTCGCTCATCGCGCCGATGATCGGCTGGACGAGTAGCCCGGTCATCGGCCCGGCAAGCTGAAGCAGCGGCAGCGAAGCCTCCGAAGCGCCGAGATAGGAATAGATCGGCGCCATATTTCCCTGCTGCAACCCGAAGCTGAATTGCAGCCCCAGGAAGCCCAGATTCATCTCGAGGATGCGCCACAAGGGCAGATGCGGCTTCGCGCTATGGTTCGTCATCGCCCTCTCCCGCCGGCCCTTCGCCTGGTTCTTGTCACCACTTATGGAACGATTCACCGCGCTGGGCAACAATCGATTGCACCCGGTACACAAGCATAGCGAAGGTGCCCAACACACGGAGAATCTGCCTCTTTGCAGAATACTTGCCTATATCGCCCCCGCGCGGGCATAAGCCGCGCTCCATTCCACACCCATGAAAGGGGTTCTTCCCGTGTCCGAGATGTTCCGCATTACGCTGCCCGACGGTTCCGTCCGCGAGGTAGCCCCGGGGACTACCCCGGCGGACATCGCCGCGGCGATCGGCCCCGGCCTCGCCAAGGCGGCGCTCGCCGCGCGCGTCGATGGCGAGCTGCGCGACATCGGCCGTCCGTTCGAGGGCGACGCAAGCCTCGCCCTCGTCACCGCCAAGGACGAGGCCGACGCGCTCGAACTCGCGCGCCACGACTATGCGCACATCCTCGCCGAAGCGGTGCAGCACCTGTTCCCCGGCACGCAGATCACCTTCGGCCCGTCGACCGACGACGGCTTCTACTATGACTTCGCCCCCAAGGACCGCCCCTTCACCGAGGAGGACCTGCCGGCGATCGAGGAGGAGATGCGCCGCATCATCGCGCGCGACGAGCCGCTGATCCGCGAAGTCTGGTCGCGCGCCGACCTGATCGCGCGCTGGACCGCGCAAGGGGAAACCTTCAAGGCCGAATGGGCCAAGGAACTCCCCGAGGGCGAGGAGCTGACCGTCTATCGCGCCGGCAAGGGCGAGGACGCCTGGCTCGACATGTGCCGCGGCCCCCACCTCGCCTCCACCGGCAAGGTGGCGGCGGACGCGTTCAAGCTGACCCGCGTGTCGGGCGCCTATTGGCGCGGCGACCAGAAGAACGCGATGCTCAGCCGCATCTACGGTACCGGCTGGCTGAACAAGAAGCAGCTCCAGGAGCATCTGACGCGCCTGGAGGAAGCCGCCAAGCGCGACCACCGCAAGCTCGGCGCGGAGATGGACCTGTTCCACCTCCAGCAGGAAGCGCACGGCTCGGTGTTCTGGCACCCCAACGGCTATGTCATCTACCGCGTGCTCGAGGATTATATGCGCCGCGCGGTCAACGGCGCGGGCAGCAAGGAAGTGAAGACCCCGCAGGTGATGGATGCGCGCCAGTGGGAGCAGTCCGGCCACTGGGGCAAGTATCGCCAGAACATGTTCGTCATCCCCGACGAGACGCCGAACATCGAGGACGAGGGCCCGATGGTGTCGGACGACGTCCAGTGGATGGCGCTAAAGCCGATGAACTGCCCGGCGCACGTGCTGATCTTCAAGCAGGGCATCAAGTCGTATCGCGACCTGCCGATGCGGCTGGTCGAGAATGGCTGCTGCCACCGCAACGAGCCGCACGGCGCGCTGCACGGGCTGATGCGCGTCCGCCAGTTCACCCAGGACGACGGCCATATCTTCTGCCGCGAGGACCAGATCGTCGACGAGGTGAAGGCGTTCTGCGCGCTCGCCGACCGGGTCTACAAGCATTTCGGCTTCACCTATGCGATCAAGCTCGCGCTGCGCCCGGAGAAGCGCTTCGGGACCGAGGAGATGTGGGACCAGGCCGAGAACGAGCTGCGCGACGCGGTGGTCGCCGCCGGCCTCGCCACGCCCGAATATGGCTGGGAGGAACTGCCCGGCGAAGGCGCCTTCTATGCGCCCAAGCTGGAATGGCACCTCACCGATGCGATCGGCCGTACCTGGCAGGTCGGCACCATCCAGTCGGACCGGGTGCTGCCCGAGCGGCTCGATGCGTCGTACGTCGGCGAGGATGGCGAGCGCCACCGCCCGGTGATGCTCCACCGCGCGATCTTCGGCTCGTACGAGCGGTTCATCGGCATCCTGATCGAGCATTTCGCCGGCAAGCTGCCGACCTGGCTCGCCCCGGTGCAGGCGGTGGTCGCGACGATCGTGTCCGACGCCGACGACTATGCGCGCGAAGTGGTGGCGAAGCTCCAGGCCGCGGGCATCCGCGTCGAGAGCGATCTGCGCAACGAGAAGATCAACTACAAGGTGCGCGAGCACTCGCTGGCCAAGGTGCCCAACCTGCTGGTCGTCGGCAAGCGCGAGGCGGAGGAGAGCACCGTCGCGCTCCGCGTGCTCGGCAGCCAGGGCCAGACCATGCTGACGCTGGACGAGGCGATCGCGCGGCTGAAAGCCGAGGCGCTGGCGCCGGATCTCGCCACCGTCGATTGAGCATAGCGCGAGCGGGCGGCACCCCCGTGCCGCCCGCTGTCACGTCAGAACCGATATTTCAGCCCGACCTGTAGGATCGGGTAGACCTGATAGTCGTTGGCTTTGTCCTGCAAGTCGTTCCGCTGCTTGACCAGTTCCTTGCGATAGGTCGTCCCCGCCACGGTCTGGTCGGTGGCCAGCGATCCGTTCGACGTGAAATCGCGGATGCGCACCGCACCCTGGAACAGCGCACCCGCCTCGATGTTGAAGCTCAGCCCCTTGCGCAGGCTGCCGCCATAACCGAGCGTCAGCTGCGGCGCGAATTCGCGCACATCGGCCCGCCCGGTGATGGTACCGATCTGTTGTGGCGTGAAGATCATCCCGCCGATCTGCGTCGGTCGGTTCGGGGTCGCCCGCAACCGCCCGGCATTGCCATTGTAGCGTGCGCCACCCGAAATTCGAAAGCCGCCGCCAAAGGGATAGAGGTCGACGATCACGCCGCCCGAGGCGAGCTTGGCATGGCCGCGATAATCGATGCCATCGGCGCTAAAATCATGGTCCAGGCTCAGGAAACCACCATTGGCGCGCACGCCGATGGTCTGGTTGGCACGGTATCCGATTTCCGGCCCCACCCCGAGCGTGCCGGCCGTCACCCCGAAGCTGACGCGTCCGCTCTCCGCCGGCGCATGGTCCTGCGCCAATGCCGGCCCCGCCACCAAAGCAGCGCAGAGCGCCGCAACCCCTATTCTTTTCATGGTTCGTTCCCCAAGCCAATGCCGAATGGCCGCCGCTGCGGCACACCCGCACATTATAGCCGCAGCGCTAGCGTATATACCGGATTTACCACGCCTTTTTTCTTGAACGAACGCAAAGGCACCTGGACCGGCCATTTTAAGGCGCACATATGACAAAGCTGCGAAATGGCTACGGCGGGACCTTCTCTCTTGCTGCGGAATTGTCTATATAGCGCGCTGATTAACTACAGGAGCAAGTCGTATACGTCCTCCCATGACCCGGCGCCCGATGGCGCCCGCTATGCCGCTCAACGGTCCGCGGTTTAACGAATTCATCCAATCGCCGAAGGTTCGCGTCATCGACGAGAACGGCGAAAATCTTGGCGTGATGTACACGCGTGAGGCGATGGCGCAGGCTGCCGAGGTCGGTCTCGACCTTGTCGAAGTGTCGCCCAACGCCGATCCGCCTGTCGCCAAGTTCCTCGATGTGGGCAAGTTCAAGTACGAGGCGCAAAAGAAGGCAAACCTCGCACGCAAGACCCAGAAGACGCAGGAGATCAAAGAGATCAAGATGCGTCCAAATATCGACGATCATGATTACGACGTGAAGATGCGCAACATCCTCAAGTTCATTGGGGAAGGTGACAAGGTGAAGGTCACGCTGCGCTTCCGCGGTCGTGAGCTTTCCCATGGCCAGCTCGGCATGCAACTGCTTCAGCGCGTCCAGCAGGATGCAGCGGAAGTTGCGAAGGTGGAGAGCTATCCGCGCATGGAAGGCCGTCAGATGCTGATGGTGCTTTCGCCCAAGTGATGCGCTGGCGGCGGCGCGCAGTTGCGGCCGCCGCCGCGTTCCTGCCGCTCCCGGCGCAGGCGCAGACCGCCGCGCTGCCGCCCGTTGCTGCCGCGACGGCCGAGTCGATTGCCCTGCCCAGGGGCGCGCGACTCGTATGGGCGGACGAGTTCGACGCCGGCCGCCTGCCCGATCCCAGGCGCTGGGCCTATGATACCGCCCGCAACCGCGAAGGCTGGTACAACCAGGAACTGCAATATTATGCCGCCAACCGGCCCGAGAATGCGCGGATCGAAAACGGCCGGCTGATCCTTGAGGCGCGCCGCGAGCGGCTTTCCAGCCAGCCCGATTATGGCGGCCAGGACTATAGCTCCGCCCGTCTGCTCACCCGCGGCCTTGCCAGCTGGACCTATGGCTTCATCGAAGTCCGCGCCAAGCTCGCCTGCGGCAAGGGCATGTGGCCGGCGATCTGGCTGCTCGGCACCGACGGCAAGGCCGGCTGGCCGCGCCTGGGCGAGATCGACGTGATGGAACTGGTCGGCTGGGATCCGCAGACGATCCACGGCACGATCCATACCGGCGCGTACAACCACGCCCAACACACCCAGAAGGGCGCGACGACGCACGTAGCCGATGCCTGTACCGCCTTCCACACCTATCAGCTCGACTGGAACCAGGACCGCATCCTGATCGGCGTCGATGGTCGCGCCTATATGCGCTTCGACAACGACCATCGGGGCGATCCCGCCACCTGGCCGTTCGACAAGCCGCAATATCTGCTGCTCAACATCGCCGTCGGCGGCTGGGGCGGCACGCACGGGATCGATCCCGCCGCCTTCCCGTCGCGGATGGAGGTCGAGTATGTCCGCGTCTGGCAGTTGCCGGCGCAGACAAAGCCGGGGCGGTAACCTGCCCGCCCCGGCCTTCGATCAATCCTCGGCGGCGATCCGAACGCGCAGGCCGTCCAGCGCGTCGGTGAACGGAATCTGGCACGAAAGCCGCGAGGTCGCGTCGCGATCGCCGGCACTGTCGAGCAGATCGTCTTCGTCCATGCTCATCTTCGGCAGTTTGTCCGCAAATTCCGGATCGACATGCACATGGCAAGTGGCGCAGCTGCAGCACCCACCACACAACGCCAGCAACTCGTCGAAGCCATTGTCGCGAATCACTTCCATCAGGCTCAGGCCGGCATCGCCGGTCACCGTCCGCTCGGTTCCATTACGCGTCACGACCGTAAGCTGGGGCATCTGCATCTCCTTGGTTCGTGGCGTCCATGCCGACGAACCGGGGCCAATTCAAGGAGCCACTGCATGGGCCTGAGCGCCGAACAGCTGAAGGGGTCGATTGACGCATTGGCGGCCCGCGAACCCGCCTTCGCCGCCGCACTCGAACGCGCCGGCTATCCCGAACCCCGCATCCGCGATCGCGGCTATGCCACGCTGCTGCGTACCATTGTCGGCCAGCAAGTCAGCGTCGCCGCCGCCAGCTCCATTTGGGCCAAGCTGGAAGCAGCGCTGGGCGCCGTGGAGGACCCGAACGCGCTGGCGCTGGCCAGCGACGAGGCACTGCGCGGTGCCGGCCTCTCGCGCCAGAAGATCGGCTATGCCCGCAGCCTCGCCGAAGAGGTCACCTCCGGCGGCCTGGATCTGCACGCGCTGCCGCTGGACGACGAGGAAGCCATCGCCGCGCTCACCCGGATCAAGGGCATCGGCCGGTGGTCGGCGGAGATCTACCTGCTGTTCGCCGAAGGGCGGCCGGATATCTGGCCGGCCGGCGATCTGGCAGTGCAGATCGAGATCGGCCGCATCCTAGGCCACCCCGAACGCCCGAGCGAGAAGCAGACGCGCACCTGGTCCGAAGCCTGGCGGCCCCACCGCGGCGCCGCGGCGATCTTCGCCTGGCACCATTATGGCATGGTGAAGAGCGCGATTTAGGTAAAGAACCCATGTAGTGGACGATCGGTCGCTCTACATGCCACCCATAGCATTACCTACGATGGTCGTTGCGATGAGCGAAGCCAAGGAACCTGGGCGGACGCTTGGCTGGCAATAGCGATCAGCAGCGCGGCAGCAATGCGGAAGGTCACGGGCGATGTCGTCCTCTGGCGCGATGCTGATCCGTTCGGCTTATGGCCGTTACGGGGCCGGGCAGCCCGCAAGGGCCCACGCTATCGGTATGGTGTGCGTTCTGCACGACTGGCTGGAATATCCCGGCATCGCAGGCGCCCTCCACCCCGTCAGACGAGCCCATCGCCCTCGACGATCAGCGCGACGCCGATCGGATTGCGGCGCGCTTCCGGCAGGGTAACGGTCAGGGCTTCCCGTTCGATACGCATGGCGAGCGGCGCCGACTGGCCGGGCAACGTCACGCGGCCGACGGTTCCCCGCTTGCCCAACGCCGGCAGCCGGGCCACGCCGTCTTCGGGCCAGCCCAGGACGAAGGCGTGCACCGCCGTGCCCTTGCGGACATATCGGATGTCCTGGGCGGTGTACGGAGACGTTGGCGCGCCCTCGTTGAAGTCGCCGCTCTTGGCGCGGGTCGGCCCCTCGCCGAACAGGTGCCACGGCCGCGTGCCATAGATGGCCGCGCCATAGTCCTTCATCCAGGCGGCGATCCCCTCGACCACCGCCTCCTCCTTTTCGTCGATGGTGCCGTCCCCGCGCATCGGCACCGACAGCATCAGATTGCCGTTCTTGGCGATCACGTCGCACAGGGTGTGCAGCACCTTGGCAGGCGTCTTGTAGCCGTCGCGCGCATATAGGTCGCGGTCGTAATGCCAGTTGCCCAGGCAGGTATCCGTCTGAAACGGATAGGGCTGGATGTCGTCGTGCACGCCGCGTTCGACATCGTCGACGATGCCGGCACGGCGATTGGCCGGCGTTCCCTTCGCGGTAACGACGGCATCGTTGCGACCGCCATGCCAAGCCATGGACTGGTTGTAGAAATGCGCAGTGATATCCAGCCCGGCCTGACCCAGCGGCAGATCGAAATTGTCGAAATAGACCATGTCGGGACGATAGCGGTCGATCAGTTCCTTGCAGCGCAGAAACCAGTTCTGCGTGAACCACGGGTTGGCGGCAGGCGGCGATTCGGTCCACACCCGATCATGCGCCTCGTGCCAGGCATTGGCAGCCTTGATCGTCGTGAAACCCGCCGGCATCTTCATGGTCGCACCGGTATAGAGATGCTGGGGATCCAGCCCGTCCCACCATTTGCCACGTCCGGCCGCCTTGGTCAGCCAGGCCGCATCGTAGCGGCGCCCGGCCAGCGGCCCTTCCGGATCATAGCCATAGGCCGGCTGCAACCAATGCCAGGCATGGGCGGAATGGTTGGATACGCCAAAGCGCATCCCCCGCTCGCGCGCCAGCTTGCTCCAGCGGCCGATGATATCCTGCCGCGGGCCGATGCGGGTCGCATTCCAGGCGTGGTGACTGGACGCATAGGTATCGAAATTGTCGTGATGGTTGGCCAGCGCCATGAAGTATTTGGCGCCGGCGCGCTGATACAGGTCGATCAGTCGTCCCGGATCCCAGCGCGCCGCGGTCCAGCGCGGGTACATCTCCATGAATCCGATTTTTGACGGATGCCCATAGGTATCGACATGGTGCCGATAGGCGCGCGATCCCTGCAGATACATCTCGCGCGCATACCAGTCGCCGGCCTCCGGCACGCACTGGGCCGACCAGTGCGCCCAGATTCCGAACTTGGCATCGCGGAACCAGTCGGGCGCCTGATAGCCTTGGGTCAGTGATTGCCAGTTTGGCTGGAAGGGCGCCGCGGAGACGGCCGCCCGCGCACCGCTTGCGACAGCGCCGAGACCAAGCCCGGCCGCAGAAAGCATCGATCGGCGATCCAGGCGCATTCCACTCTCCCTCTCCTGCAGGTTTTTCCTGCCAGAGAAGGATCATGGGCGACACCGGTCGAATTGCGCAAGCGCTTTTCAGCTTTCACTAATGAGAAGGCTGAGCGGAGGGCAAATCCGCGTCGAAACGCTTGGGGCGATGCGGTCGCGCGTCACCGTCCCCACAACAGCGCCCGGCTGCATCCGGCTCGGGCGTGATGCGGCCTCAAGCCCCGGCGCTATCCTCGTCGGTCGCAGCCGCTTCGCCGCCGCTTTGGAACCAGGCTTCTACGGGGCCGGTTAGCTTGATCGTTAACGGATTGCCCTTGCGATCGGTCTTCTTGCCGAGCGCGACGCGTACCCAGCCTTCGGAAATGCAATATTCCTCGACATCGCGGCGCTCGACGCCCTTGAACTTGATGCCGACGCCGCGTTCCAGCAGCTCGCGGGTGAAATAGGGGCTGTTCGGGTTGACCGACAGACGATCGGGAGGAGTATCGCTCATGGCCGGCTCATGCCGTCATTCGCCGGCCGGTTCAAGATAGCGGTGGATGGCGGAGACCACCACCGATCCCTCGCCGACGCCGGAGGCAACGCGCTTCACCGATCCCGAACGCACATCGCCGACCGCGAACACACCGGGCGCGGAGGAGCAGAAGAACGTCTCGCCGCTCCCCGTCCGCACGAAACCGGCGGAATCGAGATCGACACAGCCTTCCAGCCAGCCGGTATTGGGCTCGGCGCCGATCATCACGAACAGCGCGCCTGCCGCGCGGCGTTCCCGTGCGCCGGTGCGGCGCTCGGTCCATTCCAAGCCGCTGAGCGCACGCTCGCCTTCCAGCGCCGTGACCTCGGTGAAGGGATGCAGCGTGATCCGATCCGACGCCTCGATCCGATCGATCAGATAGCGCGACATGGTCGCCGCCAGTCCGGCACCGCGCACCAGCACATGAACATGCGCGGCATGGCGGGCAAGGAACACCGCCGCCTGCCCTGCTGAATTACCGCCGCCGACAACGACCACTTCCGCACCCGCGCACAGCCCGGCTTCCATCGCAGTCGCAGCATAGTAGATGCCATTGCCTTCCAGCGCGGCATAGCGCGGCAGATCGAGCTTGCGGTAGCGCGCGCCGGTCGCCACCACCACTGCGCGGGCCTGCAATGTCGCACCGTCATCGAGATGCAGCCGCAGCGGCCGCTCCTCGCATTCGATCCGCACCACCGCGCGTGAGACGAGCAGCCGCGCGCCGAACTTCTGCGCCTGCACCTGCGCGCGGCCTGCCAGCGCCTGGCCGGAAATCCCGGTCGGGAAGCCAAGATAATTCTCGATCTTCGAGCTGGTCCCCGCCTGCCCGCCGGGAGCCACTGCCTCGATCACGATCGTCTCCAGTCCTTCGGACGCGGCATAGACCGCCGCCGCCAGCCCGGCCGGTCCGGCGCCGACCACCGCAACGTCGTACACCTTGTCGGGCGCGAGTGCCGTCGCCAGGCCCAACGCATCGGCCAGCGCGGCATTGGCCGGGTTGCGCAGCACCTGCCCTTCCAACACCACCACCGGCAGATCGGCGGCGGTCAGCGCAAAGCATTCGAGGAAACCCGCCGCATCGGGATCGCTGTCGGTATCGATCCGTCGGTGCGGGATCGCGTTGCGGGTGAGGAAGGTCTCGATCCGCCCCATGTCCGCGCCGTGCCCCGGCCCGGCCAGCGCCACGCCGGCATCACTGTGGCGCAGCAGCCCCACGCGGCGCAGAATGAAGGCCCGCATCACGATCTCGCCGATATCGGGCTCGGCCGCCATCATCCGGCGGAAGGATGCGCGGTCGATCCGCACCACTCGCGTGCCGGGCAGCGCGCGAGCGCTCACCAGGATTTTGCGATCGTTGAACAGGTCTAGCTCGCCGGTGAACTGGCCCGGCCCATGGGTATGGATCGGGCGCTCGCTCCTCTTGGCGTCGGTGTCGACGATCGCGATTCCGCCGGCCAGACACAGGAAGAAATCGACGCTCTGGTCGCCACGCGCATATAGAGTCGCGCCGTCCGCGAGCGCCTGTTCTTTGCCGAAGGCGGCGACGCGCGCCACCATTTCGGCGGGCAGGACCGGGAAGGTCTGGGCGGATCGCGCATAGGGATCGGCCGGATCGAGCGACTCGGGTGGTGCCATGGCGCGATCCTATCGCGCCGAGTGGCGCGCACGAACCATCTCTTCAGATGGTCGCGCGCATCCGTGGGATCAGTCGCAATAACGGATCAGCACCGGCTGGCCGATATAGGGATCCCATACCCGGCGAACGCTGCAATATTCGTAATAGCGATAGCGCGGGTAATTGTCGCGATACCAATAGCCGTCGACCGGATAATAACCGCGTTCGCGGTAGAAACGGCGATCATAGTCGTAGCGTCGATCGTTCGAGATCGCCACGCCGATCGCCAGCCCGGCGATGCCGGCCACCAGCGCCGCGCCGGCCACATCGCCACCGCGATCGCGGTAATGACGGCGCCAGCGCCAATCCTGCGCCTGGGCAGGCGCAATCGAAATCAGCAGGCTGGCGCCGGTGGCGACGCCGAGAACCAGCTTCTTGGCCAGAGGGCTCATCGAATCTTCTCCTCACCTCTCAGGCGCCGCGAGTCGCTGAGCGCCGACACCCGCTGGATGCCACGCCGCGGCTTAATCGGGTTGGAACCGGCTGTTCAGCCGCGGTTTAGCTGGGTAACGAGCGGCATGGCCTACTGGATCCTTCGCTCCGAACCCGATGCCTATTCCTGGGACGACCTGGTGCGCGACAGCACCACCGAATGGAACGGCGTGCGCAACTACACCGCCCGCAATTTCCTGAAGGCGATGGTGCCCGGCGACCAGGCGATCTTCTACCATTCGAACATCCAGAAGGCCGCGGTCGGCATCATGGAGATCACCCGTGCCTGGCAGCCGGACGGCGACGACGGCAAATGGGCCAGTGTGGAGGTGAAGGCCCTCCGCCCGCTGCCCCACCCCGTGCCGCTGTCCGATATCAAGGCCGAACCGCGGCTTACGGCACTCGAGATGGTGCGCCAGTCGCGCCTGTCGGTAACACCGGTTCGGCCGGAGGAATGGGCGGTGCTGATGGAGATGGCCGGGCTGTCACCGGATCGCTGAGATCGATCGGCATGCGGTTCGACTTATCGGTCTTCTTCTTGAACGCCCGGCCGATGCCTTTGCCCGCATCGCCGACGAGCTTGAAGAAATTCGTCGATTCGCCCGGCTCTTCGCAGCAGCTGCCGGGATCGATCGCCTTACCCACCAGCCGAACCGCCGTCGTCGCCGCGCCGAACAGGTCGATGCCGGTGGTGCAGCCGCCCATCCGCGCGGCACAGGGCTCGACGGTGGCGTTGAGCGCGCCGATACCGGTGCGATCAGGATTGCTCGGCATCGGCCGATCGGGCGGGCCACGTTCGCCCGGCAACGGCAGGCGCGGCGCCTGCACGCCCTTGCCGCACACCACGATGGTATCGCTGCTGGTGCCGTCCTGCACCGAAGCGCAGGGATCGGCCAGGACGGACCAGCGCATCGTTCCGTCCGCCGCCTGCTGCGGCGTATCGACCGTTGCTGCGGTGCCCGGAGCACGGTCCTGCGGAACCAGGACCGAAAGAGATAACGCGATCAGCAACATACTCACCTCCCGCGGCGATGCCACGCGTTAGAGCATGTCCTGCAGCCGCGCGGAAGGGCCGATTCAGGCGAAGAGCGCCCGCTCCTCTTCTTCCAGCACATCCGGAATCGGCAGCAGTGCACCGCGCTCCGCTTCGCGCCCATGCGGCGGCGGCACCAGGTTCCACGGGGTCATCACCGCCTGGCACCAGGCCGTGAACAGCCCGCAAGACCAGGCGCCGAGCGTCGTCTCCGTCGCCTTGATTGCACTGCCTTCGAAAAACTCGATCGGTGTTGGTTGCATCGTCATCGTCACCGCTCCCTGTCGCGTGGATGATTCCGTCCCCCGAGTCTCTCGACCATAGCAGAAAAATGGCGTGACCGCACGGCTTTACCGCCCATTCACCCCTTGCCCATTCCCGCCGCGAACGCGATGCGCAGCGCCTCCGAAAGGCTTTTCGCACCCAGCTTCGTCATCACATTGGCGCGGTGCACTTCCACGGTGCGCGCCGAAATGCCCAGATCATAGGCGATGGTCTTGTTGGGATAGCCCTGTGCCAGCCCTTCCAGCACCTCGCGCTCGCGCACCGTCAGCGCGCCGAGCAGCGTTTCGGCATCCTCGGCACGGGTCTTTACGTCCTCCGCCGCGTCCAACCGGTCGAAGCCGCGGTTGATGGCTTCGATCAGCGCCTTGCTGTCGATCGGCTTTTCCAGAAAGTCGATCGCGCCCGCCTTCATCGCCTTCACCGCGATCGAAACGTCGCCGTGCCCGGTCAGCACGATCACCGGCAGGGCAATGCCGCGCACGTGCAGTTCCTGCTGCACTTCCAGCCCATCCATCTCCGGCATCCGCACGTCGAGCAGGATACAGCCGGGTTCCACCTGCCGCGCTTCCTTCAGGAACGCCACGCCCGAGGGCCAGGTCTGCACCGCGAAGCCGGAGGTCTTGAGCATGAAACTGGCGGAACGGCGAACGCCATCCTCGTCATCGACGATATGGACCAGGCGTTTCTCGGTCACGATGCGTCCCCTTCTTCTACTTGGACCAGGGTGAAATGAAAGCAGCTGCCGCCCCCGGAACGCGGCTCCAGCCAGATGCGGCCGCCATTGGCCTCCACAATGGTGCGGCAGATGGATAGGCCCAGCCCCATCCCGTCGGCCTTGGTGCTGTGGAAGGCACGGAACAGATCCTCCGCCACCGCCGGTGCCACCCCGGGCCCGGTATCGGCGACGGTGACGCGGACGAAGCCCGCCGATTCGACGCGGCTCGAAACCGTCAGCCGCCGCTCGGGCGAATCGGCCATGGCTTCGATGGCGTTGCGCATCAGGTTGATCAGCACCTGCTGGATCTGGATGCGATCGACGAGCACGCGCCCAGCGCTGGGATCGAACAGGAATTCGGCGATCACGCCCTTCTCGCGCGCACCGATCAGCGCCAGCTTGCACGCCTCGTCGACAAGATCGGGAATTGCCTCGACGCTCTTCTCGACCTCCCCGCGCGCCACGAATTCGCGCAGGCGCCGCACGATCGTGCCGGCCCGCAGCGCTTCCTGGATGGTATCCTCCAGCGCTTCGCGGATCATGGGCAGATCATCGATGCCGCCACTGTCGATCAGGTTGGCTACGCCGTGGACATAATTCACCACCGCGGTGATCGGCTGGTTCAGCTCATGCGCCAGCGTGGAAGCCATGGTGCCCATCGCGCTCACCCGCGCGGCATGGATCAGGCCCGATCGCAGCTCCTCGATCCGCGCCTCCGCGCGCTGCTTGTCGGTCAGGTCGCGGATGAACCCGGTAAAGACGCGTTCGCCCTCGGTGATCGCTTCGCCTACCGAAAGCTCGATCGGAAAGATCGATCCGTCCCGGCGCCGGCCGGTAACGGTACGGCCGGTGCCGATGATCCGTCGCTCGCCGGTTTGCAGATAGCGGCGGATATAGTCGTCGTGCCGGGCCCCGTCGCCGGCCGGCATCAACAGGCTGATGTTCGCGCCGACCAGCTCGTCCTCAGGATAGCCGAACATGCGCTCGGCCGCGGCGCTGAACGAGAGGATGTTGCCGCGTTCGTCGATGATCACCATCGCGTCGAGCACCGTCGCCAGAATCGACCGCAGATGGTTCGCCGCGGCCGTTGCCTGGCGCTCGCTGGCGCGCTGTTCGGTGATGTCGCGCACGACCTTGCCGAAGCCGCGCAACCGGCCGTCCGGCCCGCGCAGCGGCGTGATCAGCACCTGCGCCAGGAACTCGCTGCCGTCGCGGCGCAAACGCCAATCCTCTTCCTCGAGCTTGCCGTCGCGCAGCGCCGCGTCCAGGTCTGCCCGCGGTTTGCCGGCGGCAACGGCGGAGGCCGGGTAGAAGAGCGCCATGTCACGCCCCAGCACCTCGTCCTCGCGCCAGCCTTTCACCCGCCGCGCCCCTTCGTTCCAGAAGGACACGCGGCCCATCGGATCGACGGTGTAGATCGCATAGCCGACGGCGCCATCGATCAGCAGATTGAGTTCGGCAGCCAGCTCGTCCGCACGATCGGCGCGATGACGGGCATCCGCCTCCTCGGCGCGCAGGCGGCGGCGCAGCGCCCGGCTATACGCCGCCAGCAACAGGATCGCCGCCGCCCAGGCTATCAGCACGCCGACCAGCACATAGCGCTCCCCGCGCGAGACGAGCGGCGCCAGCGCCAGGCCGGAAACCAGCAGCAGCAGCGTCGCAAGCGCTTCGGGCACACGCATCCGCAGGCGATCCGCCAGGCTGGGGGGCAGCGCATGGTCGAACTGCGGAAGCGGAACGTTCATCGCGCCAACGCGCCCAGCAGTTCCAGCCGCCCGACCGGCTTCTTTACCACGCCGGCGAAACCGGCATCGCGCGCCGCATCGTCCAGCTCGGCATGGCTCTCGCCCGCGATCAGGATCGCACGCCCGCGCCAGCCACGCGCAGCAAGCCGACGCAGCAACTCGATCGCGTCGCCATCAGATAATTGCCGCGCGATCAGCAGGGTACGGATCTGCTCGAGCATCGTCTCCGCCATCGCTGCGGCGGCCGAGGAGAAGGCGCGCACGTCCATCCCGCAGCCCTGGAGCAGCAATTGCAACGCACGGCGCGATTCATCCTGCGAATCGACAAGAAGGACGCGTTCGCGGACGGAACGACCCGGCATCGGAGCGCCCTCCTTCATGCATGAACGCAGCCGCACGGAGCGGACGGCGCGATGGGAGGGAAAGGGCAGACGCTGAAACGCATGGAGCCAAAATAATGGCCTCACCGCGCAGCGGGATGCGGATTGGTACGTACGTAATGGCCGCGCTCAGGCCGGCTTCCGCTCTCCGGCGATGGTCGGCAGCAGTTCGGCAACGGTGGGGTGGATATGCACGGCATGGGCCAGATCCTGTGCGGTGCCCTGCTTTGCCATCAGGTCAAGCACGCCGTGGATCGCCTCGTCGCCACCGGTGCCCAGGATCGCGCCTCCCAGGATGCGACCGCTATCGGCATCGCTCACCAGTTTCATGAAGCCTTGCGTCTCGTTCTTCTCCACCGCCCGGCCGACGCGGCGCATCGGCCGTTTGCCCAGCTCGATGGCATGGCCGGCAGCCTTCGCCTCCGACTCGCCCATGCCGACGCGGCCCAACGGCGGATCGATATAGAGTGCATAGGCGGGAATGCGGTCGCTCACCTTGCGGTCGGCGCCATCGAGCAGGTTGTCGGCGACGATCTCGAAGTCGTTATACGCGGTATGGGTGAAGGCACCGCGGCCGTTGCAGTCGCCCAGCGCCCAGATGCCGTCGACATTGGTGCGGAGCCGGTCGTCGACCTGTATATAACCTCGCGCGTCGGTTTTCACCCCCGCCGTTTCCAGTCCGAGATCGTCGGTATTGGGCGTGCGCCCGACCGCGAGCAGCACATGGCTGCCCAGCACCTCAGGACTGCCCTCACGGCAATCGACCCCCACCAGCACGTCCTCGCCCTGCGCTGCGAAGCGGATGCATTCCGCGCCGGTGCGCACCGCGATCCCCTCGTCTTCCAGGATGTCGCGCACCGCATCCGAAATGTCGGGATCCTCGCGGCCGATCAGCCTGGGGCCTTTCTCGACGATCGTCACCTCGGCGCCGAAGCGGCGGAACATCTGGCCGAACTCCAGCCCGATATAGCTGCCGCCCACTACCACCAGATGGCGCGGCACCGCACCCAGCTTCAGGATCGTGCTGTTGGTGAGGAACGGCACCGCGTCCACGCCCGGCATGTCCGGCACCAGCGCGCGACCGCCGACATTGAGGAAGATTCGCTCCGCCTCCAGCACCGCGTCGCCCACCCGCACACGGTGCGGCGATTCGAACCGAGCATGGCCGAAGAACAGGGTGCAGTTCGCCATGCCGCCGATCCATTGGCGCAGCGAGGCGCGCGAATCGGCCGAGATCTTCTCCGCCCGCGCCCGTACCTTGGCGAAATCGATGCCGATCTCGCCGCCGATCGTCACGCCGAAATCGGCGGCGCGGCGGGCCATGTGCGCGGCATAGGCGCTGGCGACCCAGGTCTTGGTCGGCTTGCAGCCGGTGTTGACGCAGGTGCCGCCGAGCAGGTGCCGCTCGATCAGCGCCACCGACATGCCCGCCGCGCTTAGCCGGCCGGCCAGCGGGCTGCCCGCCTGCCCGGCACCGACGATGATCGCGTCGAACCGCCGGGTCATAGCGATGCTGCCAGGAACGCGGCCACGGCAATCGCGGCACCGTCTTCGATCAAGGCGGCCGGCAGGTCTGTGCCGAAGGCTCGGCACAAGCCCATCCGCGCGGCATAGCCGCCGAACGTACCGATCACCGCCCCCACCATCGCCGCCGCGACGCACAATGGCAACGATCCGTCGCCAATGCCGATCGCCGCACCGCATATCGCAGCGGAGAGGAGCCGGGCGATCAGTCCCGGCGGCGCCTTGCGGCTGGGCGTGGTCGGCCGCTTATCCCCCACATATTCCAGGATCGCCAGCAGTGTGAAGATCCAAGGCGTTCCCCACCAGCCGAACCAGGCGAGCCAACTGCCCTCCAGCGGCAGCCAGCCCGCAGCGGCGGCCCAGGCGATCGCCGCCGGGGCGGTCATGGTGCGCAATCCGGCGACGCCGCCGAACAACAACGCGAGAATCAGGGGCGGCATCGTCAAGTCTCCCATGGGCCGATCGGAGCGCGTTTCCCGCGGTCGCGCAATTGGACGTGGGTATGGTTCCGCGCTCCCGTCGCCAACGAAACGAACCGCCACGGGTTGCAACCTGCCACCGATTGAAGGATCAGGCTGCCCAAGCCCACGCCATAGGAGAACCGGCCCCATGAAGACGCGCGCCGCCGTCGCCTTCGAAGCAAAGAAGCCGCTGGAGATCGTCGAACTCGACCTGGAAGGCCCCAAGGCGGGCGAAGTGTTGATCGAGATCATGGCCACCGGCATCTGCCATACCGATGCCTACACGCTCGACGGGTTCGACAGCGAAGGCATCTTCCCCTCGGTACTAGGCCATGAAGGCGCCGGCATCGTCCGCGAGGTGGGCGCCGGCGTCACCAGCGTGAAGCCCGGCGACCATGTGATCCCGCTCTACACCCCGGAATGCCGCCAGTGTAAGTCGTGCCTCTCGGGCAAGACCAACCTGTGCACCGCGATCCGCGCCACCCAGGGCAAGGGGCTGATGCCGGACGGCACCACCCGGTTTAGCTACAGGGGCCAGCCGATCTTCCATTACATGGGCTGCTCGACCTTCTCGAACTTCACCGTGCTGCCCGAGATCGCGGTGGCGAAGATCCGCGAGGACGCGCCCTTCCAGACCAGTTGCTATATCGGCTGCGGCGTCACCACCGGCGTCGGCGCGGTGGTCAATACCGCCAAGGTCCAGGTCGGCGAGACCGTCGTGGTGTTCGGCCTGGGCGGCATCGGCCTCAACGTGATCCAGGGTGCACGGCTGGCGGGTGCCGGCCAGATCATCGGCATCGACGTAAACCCGGACCGCGAGGCATGGGGCCGCAAGTTCGGCATGACCCAATTCCTCAATACCAAGGGCATGTCGCGCGAACAGATCGTCGCCAAGGTGGTCGAGCTGACCGATGGCGGCGCCGACTACAGCTTCGACGCGACCGGCAATACCGAGGTGATGCGCACTGCGCTGGAATGCTGCCATCGCGGCTGGGGCGAATCGATCATCATCGGCGTGGCCGAAGCGGGCAAGGAAATCGCCACCCGCCCGTTCCAGCTCGTCACCGGCCGCGTCTGGAAGGGCACCGCGTTTGGCGGCGCCAAGGGCCGGACCGACGTGCCGAAAATTGTCGACTGGTACATGAACGGCAAGATCGCGATCGACCCGATGATCACCCATGTCCTGACGCTGGAAGAAATCAACAAGGGCTTCGACCTGATGCATGCGGGCGAGAGCATCCGCAGCGTCGTCGTCTATTGAGAGGAGAAAAAGGCATGTTCAGTCACGTGATGCTCGGCGCCAACGATATCGAGGCGTCCAAGGCTTTCTACGACGCAGCGCTCGGCGCCCTCGGCATTCCTGCCGGACGCATGGATGACAAGGGCCGGGTGATCTATCTCCACGAGGGCGGGCTGTTCATGCTGACCAAGCCGCTCAACGGGGAGCCCGCCTGCTGCGCCAATGGCGGCACGCTCGGTTTCAGGGCGGCGACTACCGAGGCGGCCGATGCCTGGCATGCGGCCGGCGCGGCCCATGGCGGCACCCCCGTCGAGAACCCGCCGGGCTGGCGCGACGGCAGCTTCGGCAAGCTGTACCTCGCCTATCTGCGCGATCCTGCCGGCAACAAAATCTGCGCGCTGCATCGCCCGGCGGCGTGACGCAAGCGGCATGTCGAACTGGATCCTCACCGTCACCTGCGATGATCGCGTCGGCATCGTCGCAGGCGTAAGCGGCTTTCTTGCCGCACGGCAGGGCTTCATTCTCGACAGCCAGCAATATGCCGATCTGGAAACGGGGCGCTTCTTCCTGCGCCTCGTCTTCCAGGCTGGCGGACCGGACTTTCCCTCCGTTGAAACGCTGCGCGCCGACTTCCAATCGGTGGCGCAGGCACTCGAACTGAACTGGTCGCTTAGCCCCGCCGATCAACGTCCACGCATCCTTGTGGCAGTATCGAAGGGCTCGCATTGCCTCGCCGATCTGCTCCACCGCCGGGCGAGTAACGCACTCGCCGCTGACATCGTCGCGGTAATTTCGAATCATGATGCATTGCGCGGACTGGCCGAATGGCACGGGGTGCCCTTCCATCATCTGCCGGTAGACGACGCCAACCGCGCCGAACAGGAAGCGGCAATCCTTGCGCTGATGACCGAGAGCCACGCCAACTATCTGGTGCTCGCCCGCTACATGCAGGTGTTGTCCCCGTCGCTGACCGAAGCGCTGGCAGGCCGCTGCATCAACATCCACCACAGCTTCCTGCCCGGCTTCAAGGGCGCCCGGCCCTATCACCGCGCCCATGCACGCGGGGTGAAGCTGATCGGCGCCACCGCGCATTTCGTGACCTCCGACCTCGACGAAGGGCCGATCATCGAACAGGCGGTGGAGCGGGTGGATCACCGCGCTACGGCCGACGATCTCATCCGCATCGGCCGCGATATCGAAGCGCAGGTACTTGCCCGTGCCGTGCATGCAGTGGGCGAGCGACGGGTATTTCTCAACCAGGGCAAGACGGTGGTATTCCAATGAGCTTCGAGACCCTTTCGACCAACAAGGCGTTCGGCGGGACCCAGGGCGTCTATCGCCACGCCTCTGGTGCCACGGGCACGCCGATGACCTTTTCGGTCTATGTGCCGCCGCACGAAGATGGCGCGACGCTGCCCGTGCTCTGGTATCTGTCGGGTCTCACCTGCACGCACGCCAACGTGACCGAAAAGGGCGAATATCGCCGCGCCTGCGCCGAGGCAGGGGTGATCTTCGTTGCGCCCGACACGAGCCCGCGCGGCGAAGGCGTGATCGACGTGCCCGACTATGATTTCGGCCAGGGCGCCGGCTTCTATGTCGACGCGACGGAAGCGCCCTGGGCGCAGCATTTTCAGATGCGCGCCTATATCGAGCGGGAACTCCCCGCGCTGGTTGCCGAACGGTTCCCGATGGCGGACATGGGGCGGCAGGGCATCACCGGCCATTCAATGGGCGGCCACGGCGCGCTTACAGTGGCGTTGCGCAACGCCGAGCGCTTCCGCAGCGTCTCCGCTTTCGCGCCGATCGTGGCCCCGGGCCAGGTGCCCTGGGGCGAAAAGGCGCTCGGCGGCTATCTGGGCGCAGACCGCGCTGCCTGGCGCGCCTATGATGCGGTGGCGCTGATCGAGGATGGCGCTCGCCTTCCCGAACTGCTGGTCGATCAGGGCGATGCCGATGCGTTCCTCGCCGAGCAGCTTCGCCCGCAATTGCTGGCCGATGCCTGTGCAGCTGCACGCATCCCGCTGACGATGCGGATGCAGCCCGGCTACGACCACAGCTATTATTTCATCTCCAGCTTCCTCGCCGAGCATGTCGAATGGCACGCCGCGCGTCTGAAAGCGTGATATGACACCAGCATATATGCGAGGCGCGGAGCCTCGCCATGTCCATCGGGGGAGTTTTCGGGCGTGAAGTTGAAGTCGCTGTTCGCCGTCGCCACTGCGCCGCTTGTGCTGTTGTTCAGCCCGCTCGCCTGGGGTCAGGCCGCCCCCGTCGCCACATCCGCCGGCGTGCAGAGCCGGCCCGCCGATCCGGCGCTCTGGGTGGTGAAGGATGCCGATACCACCATCTATCTTTTCGGCACCGTCCATGTGCTCAAGCCGGGGCTGGACTGGTTCGATTCGGCAGTGCAGGCGGCGTTCGACAAGAGCGACACGCTGGTCCTCGAACTGATTGAGCCGGACCCTGCGACGATGCAGGGCCTGCTGGTGAAAATGGCGCGCGCGCCTGCCGGTTCTAAGCCGATCGCCGAGCAACTGCCCGCCGACAAGCGCGGCGCTTATCTCAAGGCCATGGCCGATATCGGCATACCGCCAGCCGCGTTCGATGTCTTCCAGCCCTGGCTGGCGGGCATCACGATCAGTATCGCGGGTCTGCCCAAGCTGGGCTATAATCCCGCCAGCGGCGCGGAAAAGGTACTGACCGTCGCAGCCAAGCAAGCCGGCAAACCGATCATCGGGCTGGAGACCGCCGAACAGCAGCTCGGCTATTTCTCCGGCATGTCGCCGGCGCTGCAACTCGCCTTCCTTGGCTCCGCGGTGGAGGATTATCCGAAACTGGGCAGCGAACTCGACAGGATGATCGACCAATGGGCCGCCGGTGACCCGGAGGGTCTGGGCGCGACGATGAACGAAGGCATGCGCGACACCCCGGAGCTCGCCAAGATCCTGCTGACCGATCGCAATGCGCGTTGGGCGAAATGGATCGAAGCACGGCTCAAAACGCCGGGAACGGTGTTCTTGGCGGTAGGCGCCGGCCATCTCGCCGGTACCGATAGTGTCCAGGCGTTCCTCGCCAAGGATCGGGTGGCGGCCGAACGGGTCCCATACTGACGATTCCGGCGACCAATCGCATCCTTTTGGAGCAGTTCGAATGGCATCGAATCCCCGTCCCCTGATCGGCCTGCTCGCGGGCGTCACCGCCGGCCTGGTCGCCTCCGCCGCGATGGCGGCATTCCAGCACCAGGCGGGCAAGCTGATCCCGAAGGGGGATCAGAGCGACGGCGACCCCGCAACGGTCAAGGCAGCCGATGCGGTGGTGGAAGCGACCACCGGTGAGAAGGTGTCGGAACCGTATCGCGAAGCCTCCGGCCAGGCGGTGCATTACATCGTGGGCGGCGTGCTGGGCGGCATCTACGGCGTGATCACCGAATATCGGCCGGAAGCCGCCTCAGGATTTGGCGGCGCATACGGCGTCGTCACCTCGGCGCTGCTGGATGAAGGCGCGGTGCCGGCGCTGGGCCTGGGCAATGGCCCGGCCGAGACCCCCGCCGCTATCCACGCCTATGGCGCGGCTTCGCATCTCGTCTTCGGCTGGGTGCTGGAGGGCGTGCGGCGGATCATCGCCGGCGCGCGGTAACGGCGCCCCATACCAACAGCCGTCATCCCCGCGAAAGCGGGGATCCATTGGGGTCGCCGGGTCGGCGCTTGCCGTGAACGCACAGGCGAATGGATCCCCGCCTTCGCGGGGATGACGTTAGGGTTGGAAAAGCGGCCTGCCCATCTCCCCGCCCCTCGCGCCTTGCGCGAACCCCTTATTGCTATACCCTCCGTAGTCGCGGACGAGACTGGACAGACCCGGCGCGCGCCGCAACCCGCAATAGCAGGGGAGGATGTCACTCTATGACGATCGTCTATTTCGCCATCGTCTGCGGCCTGATCGCCGTGGCCTATGGATTCATCACCAGCCAGCAGGTGCTGCGCGCACCGGCGGGCAACGCCAAGATGCAGGATATCGCCGCCGCCATCCAGGAAGGCGCCAAGGCCTATCTGACGCGACAATATACCGCCATCGCCGTGGTCGGTGCCGTGGTGGGCGTCGTGCTGTTCCTCACGCTGGGGATCATCCCCACCATCGGCTTCCTGATCGGCGCGGTATTGTCCGGCGTGGCCGGCTTTGTCGGCATGAACATCTCGGTGCGCGCCAATGTGCGTACCGCCGAGGCGGCGCGCGGCAGCCTGCAGGGCGGGCTAACCCTCGCCTTCCGCTCGGGCGCGATCACCGGCATGCTGGTGGCGGGCCTGGGGCTGCTCTCGATCGCGGTGCTGTTCTGGTATCTGGTGGAGGTCGCGCAGCATGCGCCGAACGATCGCCTGGTCGTGCTCACCTTGTCCACGCTCGCCTTCGGCGCCTCGCTGATCTCGATCTTTGCGCGGCTCGGCGGCGGCATCTTCACCAAGGCCGCGGACGTCGGTGCCGATCTGGTCGGCAAGGTGGAAGCCGGCATCCCGGAGGACGACCCCCGCAACCCGGCGGTGATTGCCGATAATGTCGGCGACAATGTCGGTGACTGCGCCGGCATGGCCGCCGATCTGTTCGAAACCTATGTCGTCACGCTCGGCCTCACCATGGTGACGATCGCGCTGCTGATGCGCGGCATCGACGCGGCGCTGCTGACGAAGCTGATGGCGCTGCCACTGCTCGTTGGCGGCGTGTGCATCATCACGTCCATCATCGGCACGTACATGGTCCGCCTGGGCGCCAACCAGTCGATCATGGGGGCGCTCTACAAGGGCTTTTGGACCACCGTGATCCTCGCGGTGCCGGCGATCTACGGCGTCACCCACTACACGCTGGGCGGCCGCATGCAGGACTCGATCGCTTCGCTCGGCGAGCCCTCGGCGCTGCTCGACGGCAGCACGCTCTCGGCCGATGCCCTGGCGGCCGCCGCCGCAATGCCGACTGTCACCGGCATGGGGCTGTTCTGGTGCATGATGATCGGCCTGGTCGTCACCGGCCTCTTGGTGTGGATCACCGAATATTATACCGGCACCAATTTCCGCCCGGTGAAATCCATCGCCAAGGCCTCGGTGACCGGCCATGGCACCAACGTCATCCAGGGCCTCGCGATCAGCCTCGAATCGACCGCGCTGCCGACGCTGGTGATCGTCGTCGCGGTGATCGCGACCTATCAGATCGCGGGCATCCTCGGCGTGGCCTTCGCCGCCACCTCGCTGCTGGCGCTGGCCGGCATGGTAGTCGCGCTCGACGCCTATGGTCCGGTGACGGATAACGCCGGCGGCATCGCCGAGATGGCCGGCCTCGAAGACGAGGTCCGCCACAAGACCGACGCGCTCGACGCGGTGGGCAACACCACCAAGGCGGTGACCAAGGGCTATGCGATCGGCTCGGCGGCACTGGCGGCCCTGGTGCTGTTCGGCGCCTATACCACCGACCTCGACCATTATCACGACGCGCTGGGGCTCACCGGGCCGGTCAACTTCTCGCTCTCCAACCCGTACATCATCGTCGGCCTGCTGCTCGGCGCGCTGCTTCCCTATCTGTTCGGCGCGTTCGGCATGACCGCGGTGGGCCGCGCCGCCGGATCGGTGGTGGAAGACGTCCGCGCGCAGTTCCGCGACAATCCGGGCATCATGGCGGGCACCAGCCGGCCCAATTATGCCCGGACGGTGGACATCGTCACCAAGGCGGCGATCCGCGAGATGATCATCCCCTCGCTGCTGCCGGTGCTGAGCCCGATTCTCGTCTATTTCCTGATCGCCGCGGTCGCGGACAAGGAACAGGGCTTCGCGACGGTGGGCGCGATGCTGCTCGGCGTGATCGTCTCCGGGCTGTTCGTCGCCATTTCGATGACCAGCGGCGGCGGTGCCTGGGACAATGCGAAAAAGTACATCGAAGACGGCAATTACGGCGGCAAGGGCAGCGATGCCCACAAGGCTGCGGTGACCGGCGATACGGTGGGCGATCCGTACAAGGATACGGCGGGCCCGGCGGTCAATCCGATGATCAAGATCACCAATATCGTCGCGCTGCTGCTGCTCGCAGCGCTCGCGGCCGGCGGCACGCACTAATCGACCATCCCCCCTCCCGCGCGCGGGAGGGGCATTTTTGCGGGGTGATCGGGCCGGTCTTGCACCCCCGCCCCCAAATCGCCATGTCTTGGGTGTAGACGTGCGCGTGTCGCGCCGCCTTCCCTTTTTCCTTCCAGCGCGGTAAGGGCGACGCACTTTTACGCGCGCTAATCCCTGAGAGGCATTTTTTGGCCAAAGAAGAACTGCTTGAAATGCGTGGACAGGTTGTGGAGCTTCTCCCCAACGCCATGTTCCGCGTCCGGCTCGAGAACGATCATGAGATTCTCGGCCACACCGCCGGCAAGATGCGCAAGAACCGCATCCGCGTGCTGGTCGGCGACGAGGTGCTCGTCGAGCTGACCCCGTACGACCTGACCAAGGGCCGCATCACCTACCGCTTCAAGTAAGCGGGTGCCGCCCATGCGGCTCGTGCTCGCTTCCACCTCGCCGCGACGGCTCGATCTACTCACCCGGATCGGCGCCGCGCCCGATCGCGTTGCCGCGCCCGATGTGGACGAGGATGTCCGCCCCGGCGAGCTGCCGCGACCCTATGTGCTGCGCGTCGCCACCGCCAAGGCGCATGCGGTGACGCGTGCCGCGGACGAGATCGTCCTTGCCGGCGACACCACCATCGCCGTCGGCCGCCGCATCCTCGGTAAGCCCGAGGATGAAGCCGATCTGCGGCGGATGCTGGCGCTGCTCTCCGGCCGCCGCCACCATTGCCTCTCCGCGCTCTGCGTGATCGGCCCGGACGGCCGGGCCCGCACCCGCGTTGCCGACACCGTCGTCGCCTTCAAGCGCCTCAGCGACGCCGATATCGACTGGTACGTCACCAGCGGCGAAGGCATCGGCAAGGCGGGCGGCTATGCCATCCAGGGCAAAGCCGAGGCGTTCGTGCGCTTCCTCTCCGGCAGCCATTCGGGCGTGGTCGGCCTGCCGGTGTTCGAGGCGCGCGCGCTGCTGGCCGGCGCCGGCTATCCCCTTGGCTGAGTGGCTGTACGAGGCGGGAATCGGCGAGAACCGCGCCGCCCTCGTTTCGCGCGGGGTGATCTGGAAGGCGCGAATCGAGCTGGCGGGCACCCGCCCCCAGGTCGGTGCGATCTGCGCGGCACGGCTCACCGACAAATCCACCGGCAAGGTGACGCTCGACCAGGGCGGCGAGGCGCTGTGCGATCCCCTCCCCAAGGGCATCACCCAGGGCGCGCCGCTAAAGGTGAAGATCGTCCGCGAGGCGATCCCCGAACCCGGCCGCGCCAAGCTCCCCAAGGCCGTCCCCGCACCGCCTGAGGCGCCGTTGGGCGACGGCCCGGACCTGCTCGCCCGCATCACCGCCAGCGACCATCCCGTGCGCACGCTCCGCTCCCACGAGGCCGATGCGCTGGAAGAGGCGGGCTGGTCCGAATTGCTCGACGAGGCCTATAGCGGCGAGATCGCCTTTCCCGGCGGCGCGCTGCGCATGAGCCCCACGCCCGCGATGACGCTGTTCGACGTCGACGGCGCCGGCCCGCTCGAACCCCTCTCGATCGCCGCCGCCCACGCCATCGCCCGCGCGATCGAACGATTTGGCATCGGCGGCTCGATCGGCATCGACTTCCCGACGCTGAGCAGCAAGGCGGCGCGCAACGCCGTTGCCGAGGCGATCGACGCCGCGCTACCCCAGCCGTTCGAGCGCACGGCGGTGAACGGCTTTGGCTTCCTCCAGATCGTCCGCCGCCGCACTCGCCCCTCGCTGCCCGAGCTGCTCCACGCCGATCCGGTGGGCGCGGCGACGCGCGCCGAGCTGCGCCGGCTGGAACGTCTTCCCCCGCCGGTGCCCGCGACCCATAT
This sequence comes from Sphingomonas pokkalii, assembly GCF_003096275.1. Classification (GTDB taxonomy): domain Bacteria; phylum Pseudomonadota; class Alphaproteobacteria; order Sphingomonadales; family Sphingomonadaceae; genus Sphingomonas; species Sphingomonas pokkalii. The sequence continues at coordinate 1,294,883 of NZ_QENQ01000001.1, read as the reverse complement.
GGTCGATACCCGAATCGCCCGCCGCCTGGCGCGCGAACCCGACTGGACCGAGACGCTCGCCCGCCGCATGGGCGGCGTGGTCCGGTTCGTGACCCCCAAGGAGTGACCCGCATGCCTCGCGACGCCTGCCCGATCTGCGGCAAGCCCGGCACCGCCGACTTCAAGCCCTTCTGCAGCCGCGGCTGCAAGGATCGCGACCTGCTGCAATGGCTGGGCGAGGGCTACCGCGTGCCGGGCGAGCCGGCCCCAACAAATGTGCAATCAGGGCTGGACAGCCAAGAATTCCCCGACTAACAGGCGCGCTCCCCGGCGGCTCCGCCGGTGTGCCCGGGTAGCTCAGTTGGTAGAGCATGCGACTGAAAATCGCAGTGTCGGCGGTTCGACTCCGTCCCCGGGCACCATCCACCTCTCCGCACAGATCCATCAATGTCCAAAAATCGGCAGATTTGCGTGGTTTTTGACGGTATCTGATCCGCCCAAATCCGGGCCGATCCATTGGAACCCGCGGGCTTTGGCGGTATATTTGACGGTATCAGCACTGCGCCAGCGGAGGAGATACCGTCATGCTCACCGATGCAGCCGTCCGTCGAATCAAACCGCGCGACAAAGCGTTCAAGACTCAGGACATGCACGGCATGTACCTCCTCGTTCAGCCTGGCGGCGGTCGGTACTGGCGGTGGGACTATCGTCACGACGGCAAGCGCGGCACGGTGGCGCTTGGCGTATATCCTAACGTCTCCCTAAAGGAAGCGCGCGAGCGCCGAGAGAACGCTCGGAAACTGCTCGAGAAGGGCATTAACCCCTCCTCCTACGGCAAACTGACGCGCGGCGTGGGCAGCATTTCGGCCGGAGATACGTTCGCCACCGTCGCCGACGAATGGCTGAAGAAGATCGAGGCGGAAGGGCGAGCGGCGAAGACACTCGAAAAGCTCCGCTGGCTGATCGCGTTCGCCAACCCACTGATCGGCACTCGACCGATCGGCGACATCAGCGCACCAGAGCTGCTCACCGTGTTGAGGACCGTGGAGGTTCGGGGCCGCTATGAGACGGCACGACGCCTCCGCAGCACCTGTAGCAGCGTCATTCGCTACGCGATCGCCACCGGACGCGCGCAGAGAGATGTGACTGCCGATCTCCAGGGCGCCCTGATCACGCCCAAGGTCAAACATCATGCCGCGATCATCGAGCCCGACAAGGTCGGCGCACTCTTGCGCGCCATAGACGGGTACGAGGGCCAGCCATCGGTTGCCTTGGCGCTTCGGATCGCCCCACAAGTCTTTGTGCGTCCGGGCGAGCTGCGCGCTGCTGAGTGGGCAGAGTTCGACCTATCAGCAAAAGTTTGGACCATCCCCGGCGAGAAGATGAAGATGGGCCGCCCGCATCGGGTCCCCCTTTCCAATCAGGTGCTTTCGCTTCTAGCGGAGCTTCGAGGGATGAGCGGCAGGTCGAAACTTCTGTTCCCGAGCGTCCGGTCAGACGCTCGCCCCATCTCCGACAACACCATCAATGCCGCCCTACGCCGGCTGGGGTACGACAAGACGCAGATGACGGGCCACGGCTTCCGCGCGATGGCCAGCAGCCTCCTCAACGAGAGCAGGAAGTGGCACCCCGACGCGATCGAGCGGCAGCTCGCGCACGTGGAGAACAATGACGTCCGCCGCGCATATCTCCGCGGCGAGCATTGGGACGAGCGGGTTCGGATGATGCAATACTGGTCAGATTATCTCGACCGCTTGAAAGCCAACGGTAACGCCAGAAGGTCGAAACCCGCCTAGCCTTTCGCGAGGAGGAGCCGGCTACATCGCTCCGAAGGCAGAGGCCACAGGTTCGAATCCTGTCGGGTGCGCCATTTTTCAATGGCTTAGCTGGCTCAGCAGCAAACTTGTCAAATATACGTCAAATATACACGGCCGGACCCCTGCGGTTGCGGGCGCACGCCTTTGTTCGACTCCGACCGGTTGCAGCTTTGGCCGCTCTCCGACTCGTCGCGGAAATTAGGTAAGCGAGGCCTGTAGGCCGCCTTGCTATTGTGCTCGGCTTTTCAGGTAGGCGATCTTCCCGGCATGGCGGCGGTTGGCGATGGCAGCGAGAGCGCGTCTGGTGAAGCGTTCGTCGATGTCGTCGGGATTGTATGGGCCGCCATACCATTCCCGTAGGCGGTGGTGCTCCTCGTGGCTGGGGTCGGCCATGGCATCGAGGAACATCTCGAAGCCGGGCAGTCCCCCGACATCCTCGGGCGGACAACGTCGCTCGCCATCGACAAAGCGCGGATATTGTTGGTCTGGTTCACCGGGGCCGATGCTCTCGATGGTGATGGTGTGCCGCCAGTCATCGCCCATGTCGTAGGTGTAGAGGAGTTCCCGCACCCCGCGGTCGAGGAGCGCCGCGAGCTTGACGTTCCGCGCCGCAGCCATGCCGTGGTCCGGCCATGCCGGATCGGGCACACCGTAGCGCCGGTCTCCGGCCTCGAAATGCCACAGGTGGTAATTCTCCCAGCCCATGGCGGCCTGGATGATGTCATGGAGCATCTTCAGGCTGGCAGTGACCGGCACGTCGACCTGGCGCCAGATGGCGGGTTCGATGTCGTTCAGGACGATATGGAGGCGGGCGATGGTTTCGGCGCTCATGCCGCCATTCTGGCAGGTTCGCCTGCCCAGTTCCACGGCAGGAGTTCGTCCCAGCGGCTGGCCGGCCAGTCGTCGGCGATTTTGGCAATGACGTCGGCGATATAGGCCTGGGGGTCGACGTCATTGGCCTTGCACGTCTGGATGACGGTGTAGATGGCGGCGGCACGTTCACCGCCCACGCGGGAGCCGGCGAACAGCCAGTTGCGACGGCCGATGGCGACGCCGCGCAGCGCGCGCTCGGCCCTGCGCGTCTCCGCCATGCCCCCGGCATGGCTACGATGCTCGGTGTTGTCGACCTCCAGCCGACCGTCGTCGAGGAAGCGCGACAGCGCCGGCCAGCGCTTGGTGCCATACGCAATCGCCTTCGCCATGTCGGACTTGGGCGACAGGCGACGCAGCGCGGTGTTGAGCACCGCACGCAGGGCCTCGACCAGCGGTTTGCTGCGTTCCTGCCGCGCCCGGTGCCGGATATCCGGCGGCTGGCCGCGCACTTCCACCTCCACGGCATAGAGCGCGCCGATCCGCTCGAGGATGTCGATGGTCAGCGGCGTGGCGGTGCGTTCGTGCAGGTCGAAGATCTTGCGCCTGAAATGCGCCCAGCAGGCCACCTCGGTCACCCCATTGCGGTAAAGTCCATCATAGCCGGCATAGGCATCGGCCTGGAGGAAACCGCGAAAGCCGGCGAGATGCGCCAGTGGGTGCGCGGCGGTGCGGTCGGGTGTGAAGCGATACCAGGTTGCGCGCGGCGCCGTACTGCCCGAGGCCTGGTCGTCGGCCGCGTACACCCATAGCCGCCCGGTCGCGGTCTTGCCGCGGCCGGGATCGAGCACCGGCACCGGGGTGTCGTCGGCGTGGATCTTGTCGGCGTGCAGGACTTCGTCGCGGATGCGGGCGACGATCGGATCGAGCAACGCTGCGGCCTGTCCGGCCCAGCCGGCCAGCGTCGAGCGGTCGATATCGAGCCCTTGCGCCGCCATCATCTCTGCCTGGCGGTACAGCGGCAGATGGTGCTCGAACTTCGACACCACGACATGCGCGAGCGTGGCGAAGCTGGCCTTGCCGCGCGCGACGGCGCTGGCCGGCGCGGGTGCCTGGACGATCTTGTCGCAGACCCGACAGCTATATTTTGGGCGGACGTTGCGCACCACCCGCCAACGCACCGGCACCACGTCGAGCATCTCATGGGCATCCATGCCCAGCCGGCGCAGCGCGCCGCCGCAATCCGGGCAGGTGCAGGCGCCCGAGGCCGGTTCGTGGACGACCTCTTCGCGCGGCAGGTGCGCCGGCAGGCTGCGAACCGGTGCCGGCCGCGACGCGCTTTCCGGCGGGCGCTCCTCTATTGGCCCCGCATCGCGCTCGGCTTCCAGCTCTTCCAGCGCCAGTTCGAGCTGCTCGATCTCGCGGCCCAGCTTTTCGGAGGAGGCGCCGAACTGCATCCGCCGCAGCCGGGCGATCTGCCCGCGCAAGCTGTCGATGAGCAGATCGCGGGCGGCAAGCGCGGCATTGGCCCGGGCGAGCAATGCCTCCAGCGCGGCGATCCGCGCGGCGGCATCAGCAGGGGAAACGAGTGCTTCCGACACCCGAATTTGCTAGCAGATCGCGGCGCTTCAGGCGAGCAAAAGCGACGCAAAACCGCCGGTTTCAGCCCGCCAGCGTCGGCGTGCAGGTCCGCTCCGGGCGGCGCCAGTCGATGCCCTCCAGCAGCATCGACAATTGCGCCGGTGTCAGCACCACCGTTCCGCTTGCCGTCACCGGCCAGACGAAACGGCCCCGGTCGAGCCGCTTCGAAAACAGGCAAAGGCCTTGTCCGTCGAACCACAGCAGCTTGACCAGATGCCCGCGCTTGCCGCGAAACGCGAACAGCGCGCCCGAATGCGGGTCTTTCGCCAGCACCTGCTGCACCAGCACCGCCAGGCCGTCGAACCCCTTGCGCATGTCGGTCACGCCGCACGCCAGATATACCCGGGTCGGCAACGGCGCCGGACTCACCGCAGCACCGATAACACCCGTGCCAGCGCACCCGCATCCACCCCACCGTCGACACTGATCCGAACACCGCCGGGCAGCTCGATATCGATGCGCCCCGACGAACACGGCACCGGCGGTGACGCCGGCACGACCGGCTCGGCGAACGCAGTGAAGCGCTGCAGATGCAGCGCGAATTGTCGTTCGCGGACGCCGGGAAAATCGCCGCCTAGGTCAGGCGGCGGCGCTGCGTTCCAGTGCCGCAATCCGCTCTTCGCAGATTACCTGCACGGCTTGGCCAAGCGCTTCGACGCGCTCGCCCAGCCACGCCAGTTCCTCTTCGCTGATACGGTAATGTTTCGAGTAGCGCGCCTTCACATAGGCCTCTTTCAACTTCTCGAACCGGGCGCGGGCGCCGCGCTGATCACGCGGCCAAGCATCGACCAAACGCGGGTCGATACGCTCTGCCTGGGTGCGCAGGAACCCCAGATTATGCACATGCGGCGTGTAGAAGGTGCAGACCAGCAGCACGCAGTGATAGAGGCGCTCTGCAGCTTGGTGTAGCTGAAACGCAGCGTTGTTCGATCGACCTTGCGACAGATTGAATTTGAAGTTGTCGTAGAACTCTCCGCCGCTCGGATACCACTCGTCAAAATACTCCCGCGCCATCGCCAACGCCTGCTTCGGCGTTTTCGGTTTGGGCTGATGCAGTTCCGTGTCGTCGCTCTGGTACAGCGCGATGCCGTCGCGTGCGACATCCATGAAGAAATACCGCCCATGCGCCAGCCCATCATTCACCTCCTGCAGGGTGTGGACGATGAAATTGACGGGCGTGCGGAGCGTCTTGGTGATCGCCAGTTCGCGGTTGAGCCGGTCGTCGACGGTCGTCCAAAACTGGGCGCGATCGGTGAGCCTGTCGTTGTTGACGATAACCAGAAGGTCAAAGTCTGACTGATAGCCCTTGGCGGTATGGGGCTCGTCGACCCATCCGCCGCGCGCGTAGCTGCCGTACAGAATGACCTTGAGGATGCGCCCCTGCTTCTTCCAGTCCGAGGTCGCAACGGCGGTCGCGTCGCCGAATTCCTGGAACAGGATTTGGACGACACGCTCCAGCTCGCGCTGCTTGGCTGGCGGCAGATGATCGAGGCCGGTCCTCATGGATCGATCCTAACGCGCTGATGCCGCGAGGTACACCTCGCCCGCAGGTCGCGGGCGAGGTGTCGCGTTTATCTCGGCCATTTGCCGCGTTCGGCGCGATCCAGCGCGCGCGCCGCACCCGCGTTCCGCTGCCGGCACTTGCCGGCGGCCGACCCGCAGGATCGGCCAACGTCCGCGATCAAAACCCGAAGGGCCGAGACGGCCCAGCCCGACTCGGCGCCGCGTGAGCGGCGTGCGAGCGCAATCACGCCGCTGGCGTGAGACGCCCAGCATGCTCCACCAAGCCGCATGTCGATCAAAAGGCGCGACTGAACACGAATAGCCTCAGGCCCATTCGGATCCGTCTGGCCAAGGCGATAGGACCAGCACCGCACTGCCGAAACGACAGGTTGGATCGCAAGGGAGCGGCACGTGGTCACGCGTGAGGAACTCTACCGCCTTATCTGGGCGATGCCGATGACCAAGGTCTCGGCGCAACTGGGCATCTCCTACGGCAAGCTGGTACAGATCTGCTCCGCTCTGGGCGTACCGAGGCCGGCGCAGGGCCACTGGACACGCCTTGAGCTCGGCAAGGCCGATCCTGTTCCGCCGTTACCCGCAGCAGCGGAAGGACAGCCCACCACATGGACCGGAGACGGCATGCCCCTCCCAAAGGCGCCACCCGCCGCCCGCGCGCCTCGAAAAAAGGCGATAAAGGGCAACAAGACGGCTCCGGCCATGCACCCGCACCTGCGCGGCACGAAGGCACAATTCCTGAATAGCCGCCCGGCCAGGGATGATGGCTTCCTCCGACCGTACAAACGCGCCCTGCCCGACCTGCGCACCTCCTCCGCTGCGCTCGATCGTGGGCTGCTGCTGGCGAATGCTCTGTACAATGCCTTCGAGGAGGCTGGTCACCACGTGGTACTCAGCGGGCTCAATTCTGCCGCCCGCCGCCTGCAGATCGACCCCAGAGAGGCACCGATAAAGGGACAGCGGTACGCCCCGTATCCACAGCCATGGCGGCCCGATCGACCCACTCTCGTCCAGACAGAAGGGGTGAGCATCGGTCTCATTGTTCTCGAGATGACCGAGCACGTAAAAATGCGCTATACGAACAACGGGTTTGTCCGAGACAGCCCCGAGCTTACTGCACGCCTGGAGCGGTCCCACGGCTCCGGCTGGACAACATTCGAGGATGTGCCGTCGGGTCGGCTCCGTATCGTCGCCTATGCTGCAGACTCCGGCGTCGACTGGTCGCAAAGCTGGCAGGAATCGGAGGATCAGACAGCACCGCTCTCCCCCGAAACCATCGTCAAAGCCGTTCTGGCGCAAAAGCGCCAGCTTTTGGAAATGGCAGAGGAAGCCGCGCGCCGGGCCGAGCTTCGACACCGCGCACGGTTGGAGGAACAGGAGAAATGCCGCCGCCGCGAGGACGAACGCAACATCGCCAAATCTTATGAGGAAAGCATGGCAACCCTGCAACGCGCTATCCAGCGATGGTCAAGGGTCATGGAGATCGAGCAGTTCTTCTCCCAAGCCGAGCAACGCGCAGCGACACTCCCGAGCAAAGCCCAAACGAACGTGCTGGAGCGGGTCCGCCTTGCCCGAAACCTGATCGGTCATCAGGATCCCCTCGATCTCCTTCGAGAATGGAAGGCGCCTGCCGAGATCTATAAGCCGCTATATGCCGACTCCGCCGACATCGTGCGGCAGCGAACGCGAAGAGAACTTTGACGGCCGATTGGCGGGAGCCGTGCTCTGAGTCGGCTGAACATGAGGCCAGCCAGGGAGGCAGCATCCGACCAACTTAGGCCGTTCCTATGCTGGCTGGGAACGACCGCCCCGACCGAAAGCGGCCATAGCAGTCCTATTTCGCCATCGAAGACCGCGCCCTGAAATCGTGATCCACCCGGGCTGCCCGCGCCCACAAACGACGCGGAAAGTCCCCGCCTCCGCCGCGATCTCCACAATGTATCCCGCAAGGGTCGGATCGCGGAAAAGGTCCGGACGGTCCCCAGCAAGGACGGACGGCATCGCGCACCTGAGCCGCGTACAAGCAGGGCGGCCGCGCTTCGATCACCGCCCCGCTCAACAACCTATCACTTAAAACTTGGCCGAGAGGTTCACGCCCAATGTCCGCGGCGAACCGAACGCATAATTGTACAGGTTGATGGGCGGCCCCGCCGTAAATTGCGCGAACGTGATCGGCACATAATTTTCGACGTTGCGTACAAAAGCTTGAACGCTGTATTTTCGGCTGGAGTCCATCCACGTTATTGACAGATCCGTTTGCGTATAGGCCTCTTGAAGATCGGCCGCATAGTTATACGACGTCAGGTGGTAGTCCGACTTGAAGCGGGTATAGGCGCCGGCACGAAGGCTTCCTGCCATGCCTAGATCGAATGTGTGGTCGTATCCAACCGCAATCGTGACCTTGGGCGCCTGTGGCGGCCGATTGCCCTTGAGATCAAGAACCGCCGTTCCTCCGTTCACGCCGGTCGCGAAGGCGTTGAACTTCGTGAATTTGGCGTCCAGATAATTAAACGTGACGCGGAACTGATCGTTGGGCGTCAACGCCGCCGAGAAGTCTGTGTCAACGCCGTTGAAGCGCGCCCTGCCCGCGTTGACGGTCGCGTGCCCGACCGTGGGGTTGATGAAGTTGTCGATCTGAAGATCGGTATAGTCATAATGGAATGCCGAGACGTTGAACTCGACCGTGTTGTGCAGGAAGCGGTTTTTCGTACCGATCTCGTACGACGTGATCTTCTCGGGTTGGAACGTGCCGACCGTTTGACCATTGACGACGACGTTGGTGAGATTGTCGAAGCCGCCCGAGCGATAGCCCGTCGAAACCTTGGCATAGAGCAAATGACCCGCGCCCGGCGTCCACTCGGCGCCCGCCAGCCAGTTGACCTCGCTATGGTTGTAACACTGGTCGAGCGACTGGTAGTTGCCGCTATCGGCTTCCTTGCAGCGGCCGGGCCGCCCGGTCACGGCGAGAATGTCCGTGGCACTCGGGAAGATGAGTCCAAAGCGAGGATTTACGAACCCAAGGCCGGAATTCACGTAGAGCGCGTGCTTTTCGTCACGGGACCACCGAACCCCGCCCGTGAGTTTCAACGTATCCACGATCGGGACGTCGCCCTGCAGGAACAGACCCGTGGAATCGAGATTGACGAACGGCCGATAGAAAATGTTGACGTATGCGTACTCGGAGCCCGGAGGGCCGAAGGGCGGGTTCAAGATTTGAATGCTCTGCGTGACCACCTGCTTTTCATGGAAATAAAAGGCGCCACCCTGCACGAACAAGCCGCGTGGGCCGTGGTAGCTCAGGCGGAGTTCGTTGCTCCAGTCCCTGGAGTCCGCATTCGGCTGGTTCGACACGAACTGCAGATAGTTCGGCGTTCCACTCAGCGGGACATAGGTGCCTGTCTTGTTGATCAGATAGCCGCCGACATACGACAATTCCAGGCCGTCGCTGATGGCGTAGCGCAGGCTGCCGCGAAAGCTGATATTTTCGATGTTGGTGAAGCCGTCCGTGACAAGCGGGAAATCATGCTTTGGCAGGTTGAACGAACTGTTGCGCGGGATGAAATCGCTCCCGCCGCCGACGGTGGGTACTTGAACGACGCCCGGCGTGCTGGTGGTGATCGGAACGCCATATTGCGCGAAGGCAGAGGATCGCGAACGGACATATTCGCCTTGAAGGAAGCCGCTTAGCGTGCTCCCGGTATAGGCGAGCGTGGCCCTGCCGGCATCGGTCTTGTTGCCGTCGTTCCTGCCGGCGGTCCCGCCGTCGACGCTGTTGTTGCGATAGCCATCATGCTGCGTGTGGATCCCGGCCACGCGGAACGCGAGGCCGTCAGCGATCGGCAGGTTGATCGCGCCCTCGACATTCCACGCGTTGTAGTTGCCGTATCCGGCGCTCACATACCCGCCGAACCTGTCCTCCGGCTTCCTGGTGATGATGTTGATGGCGCCCGCGGTGGAATTGCGGCCGTAGAGCGTTCCCTGTGGTCCTTTCAGAACCTCGATGCGATCAAGATCGAAAAAGCTCGCATTCAGCGCCGCCGGCCGATTGATATATTCGCCATCGATGTTGACCGTCAGCGCCGCGTCGGCGCCCTCCGCGATCGACTCCGCGGTAACGCCGCGCAAGGACAGTTTCGTGTAGATCGTGTCCGTCGTCACGCCGAGATCGGGCGCCAGCCGCTGCAACCCGTTGACATCGGTGATGTTGGATGTCCGAAGATCGTCGCCGCTGACGACGCGGAGCGCGATAGGCGTCTTCTGGACGCTGGACGCGGTTTTCTGGGCGGTGACGATAATTTCCTGAAGCCCGCCGCTGTTCGCGGACTGGCCTGCGGGATCCACCGTGTCCGCGGCGGCTGGACCGTTGGTTGCCGCAGCGGCGTTTGCGGTGGTGCCGTCCGAGGCCGTCGAGCCCGGCGAAGCGGTGGTTTGGGCTGACGCCGCGCTGACGCCAATAAACGCGGCTGCCGTGCCGGAGAGCAATAGTATACGTCGCCTCATCAGTACATCCTCCCTATATTGTCGCTCGATTTCGGCGATCTATTTTTAAGGAACGGGCAATCGTCTGGAATTGGTCGTTATTTGACTATGAGGATCGAGTGATTTCGATCAATTCCACGCCCGGTGCCGCCAGCGTGCCTTGGATGGTAATCGAACCGCCTTCGCCTTCCTGCGAGTCGAGGATGTCGCCGAAGTGATCCGCATCTGCCCGGTACCGAACCACTTTGTGGCGGCCCTGGCCCCAGGGCAGGTCGGTGATGTCGAGCGTATAGCCGGTATAGCCGGCACTGCCGGCGTGCACGCGCCTGGAAGGAACATTCAAAGACATGTTCACCCGTTCGGTGCCGATCGGCACCTGGAATTCGAATACGTCGCGCTCTCGGGCGATCAAGTACGGATCGGGGATCGCATAATTGGCGATCAGAATGCGAATGACATCCCCATCTGCGGTGCGGCCGGCCAGCACGGCAAATCCGTTCTCATCGCCACCCGTGCTGGGGAGGCGCTCCGTCGCGGCCAGCGTCTGTCCTACCAGGCGGAACGCGCTCGTTCTCGCATTATCGCTGCCGTCGGCCTCGAAGATTCCGGCGGGATCCCTGAAATTGTAGTGAAAGTCGGTGCCGGTATCGGCGCGGAAGAAGATCGCCTGGTCGACCGCCGAGTCCTGCAAGTAGACGGCTGCTGCAGCGATGAACGCTGCATTTTCGGAATCCTCGAACTTGGCCGTCGGGATACCGGTCATGCTCCAGTAGGAGAGCAGAAGCTGGGTATCGCCGAAGCCGTGCTTGTCGAGGATCGCGCGGACGTCTGCTGCAATCGTTCGAAAATCTAGCGGGTCGCGGGAATTGTCAGCGTACCACATCCAGGACAGGAAATCCAAAGGCAGCGACTTGTCTTTGATGAAGCCGAGAAAGCCTTCGCGGAACGGACCTTCGTTCAGCGGAAAGGCGACACAGGGGCCGCCGAACTTCAGGCCGGCGTCGACACGCTTCACGGCGCGCGCCGCGGCCGCGTACATTTCATAGAATTGATCCGGGGTACCGGAGAAGTGCAGCGTCCCGAAGTCCGGCTGATCCCCGAATTCCCAATGCGTCACAGCCCCCGTAAAGCCGTTGCCCCATCCGCATACATAGTGGCGGACGATGTTTTCGACGACTTGCTCATACTTCGCCAAGTCCCCGATCGGTTGCTTGTTCGACGGGATCTCGCTGGCGATCGTGAAAAGGATATCCGCCCCGATCGAACGGACCTGCCGTACCCAGGAATCGGTCGCAGCGAAATTGTAATTGGCTGGATCACTGGGATCCGCCGACCAGTCGGGAAACAGGCTCCTCGGATTGTCGACGGTGTCCAGCCTCGAAACCCAATCATACGACCGAACGAGCGTTACGTGCGCAGCCTTCCACACGTTCAGGATGTCGGGAACGCCGTCCGTTCCGGCTGCAGGCCCGGGAATGCCCGATGTTCCGTGAAGCTTGCGCATGTCGCCGGTCGAAACGCCCGCATGGACCGACACCTTCGCGATACGGTTAGTGTTCATCAATATTCACTTTCCAGAATGCGGTGAATGTAATCGAGGACTTTCGGCTCCTCGTGCACGAGATATGCGAGCCTTCGATCGAGCGCCTCGGGTGTCGCGGAATCGAATTCCTCGTGCATCATCTTCAGCGACTGGTCCCAGATGGCTTTCACGCGCGGGTATCGTCTTGCCATGAACTTGGTTTGCACGTCGTAGAGCGTGTCGTCCGAACGCAGGAGCTTGGCGAAGACCACGCCGTCTTCGATGGCCATCGCCGCGCCCGATCCGAGATAGGGCGTCATGGCATGGGCGGCGTCGCCCATGATCATGACCCGCCCCCGGTGCCACGGATAGGGAACCAGGACCGTATCGAGCGGCGTGTACGCAACGTTGGTGGCGGTGCGCAGCGAGTCGATTTCCGCCGCCATGAATGCGGAGTCTCCCATCATCTCCCGCGCTCTCTGATGCATGATTTGCGGGAAGGCGGCGGGGTCGTGGCGCGGGCGGCCTGGCTCGTAATGCGTGACGATCACGTACATCATGCCGCCGGCCAGCGGCACGAAGCCCACTTTGCCGCCGAACCCATGGCAGAATATGGCGCCCTTCAGCGTGTCCGGGGCGCGTACCGGCGCACGCCAGGCGACGCCGCCGCTGCGAACGGGGACGTAGGCCTCTCCGAACAGGTAACGGCGAATACTCGAGTTGATGCCGTCAAAGCCGATCACGAGATCATATCGATGCGACGATCCGTCGCTCAGCTCCACCGTCACGCCGTCGGCATCCTGCTGGATGTCGGTTGCCGTCGTCGACATCCTGATCGAGCAGCCGGCCTCCAGGGCGCGGGCGCTGGCCATCTCCAGGAAGCCCAGGCGGGGGAGTTGGACGTTGTTGGGCATGCCGTCGAACTGGCGCCCGTACGGGATGTCGACGACATGGTGTCCGTTCCTATCGAAGTAGGAAAGTGGCGGCGTTGGGAACCCGATCGACAGCGTCGGTTCGAGAAGGCCGATCTCGCGCAGCGCGCGAAGGCCGTTGGTCCGCAGCCCCCATCCCACGCCAGCAACGGCGTTGTCCGGCTTGATATCGATGACGTCGACTTCCGCGCCGATCTGCGCAAGCGCGACCGCCGTGCACAGGCCGCCAATGCCCGCGCCGACAATGAGAATCCTGTCAGGCCTTGCCAATTCGACCTCTCCCGAAATTTCCGCGTGCGCACGGCAATCGCCGGCCGCACTGCAATTGTGATATATCACGATGGCATGTGCGCGATTCTCGGTCAAGGGTTCCAATCTTGCCAGTGCTGCTGGACGGAGGCATGGTTCGCCCTCGGCACGGTGCCGAGCAGGAGGTGCTGGATGGCAGAGGCCGAGGGACGAAAACAGACGCTGGCGGACCAGGCCTATGCGGTTCTGCGGCAGCGGATCGTGTCCCTCAAAATGCCGCCTCGCATGCGCTTCACCGAGCGAGAGATATCAAAGGACATTGGCTTCGGGGCGATGCCGGTGCGGGAGGCCTTGGACCGGCTGAACCACGATGGTCTCGTCGAAACGATCCCCCGCCGCGGTTACCGCGTGGCTGGGCTTACCTTGAAGTCGGTGGATGACTTCTTCACGGCATGGAGCGCCGTATCACCGTTGATCATGCAGCTGGCACAGGAGCGAATCACGCCCGAGCAAAGCGCCTCTCTGGATGCCATCCAGCGCGAGCATTTGCGGGCGATCAGAAAGGCGAAGCTCAATCCCGAGCACTGGATTCAACTCTCGCGGCAACGGTTCGATCTGCTTGTGGAGGCTACGCGTAATCCGTACCTCGGCGCGATCTACCGGAACCTGTCTGCAGAGATGGACCGGATCTTCCATTCCATCAGCAATCACGGCGAGGATGTCCGTACCATCTTCGAACTCGCAACCCGGTTCGACAGCGCGATTCCTTCTGTCGAGGACACAAGCGAGTTCATCAGGATCAGCCGCGCGAAAATCGCGGAGATCATCATCGAGAAGGGCTTCGACTACTCGCAGGGCGGCTAGGTACGCAACCACAAGACATGCGCCTTGTTCCCGTGTTGTGGCTTTGTAAGCTCCAGTACTAGGTCGCGACGACGGCCCGCTTCGTCGATTTGCCGCGCAGCAGCAGCGACCCGAGCGCGATCAGCATCCCCGCAAGGGCCATGATGCCTGCGGCGACAAAGGTGCCCTGCATGCTGCCGATGGCGCGCTGCACCAAGGTGACGGCCGGCGGGCTCAGGAACTGCCCGAGAAAGAAGCAGCCGGTCCAGACGCCCATGCCGCGCCCGCGATGTTGGGCCGGAAGCTCGCGCTGCGCCCATGCGACCAGCGCCAGGATCATCATTCCAGCGCCGGTCTGCTGGATCATCACCCCCGCGCTCATCCACTTCCAGTCGGGAGCGAAACCGATCACGCAGAGGCCCGTGCCCACCAGCCCAAGCAGGAGGACAAAGGCGACTTCCGAGCGGCGCTTGCCGGCAAGCCAGAAGATGCCGGCCCCGACGGAAACCATGAGGCTCGGCAGGAAGGTGATGCGGCCGAGTTCGTCCGACGACGCCACGCCGACCTCGCGAAAGGCCAGGCCGCCGTTCACGGCGTAAACATAATATATCGCCGAGCAGAACAGCGTCACCAGGCCGATCCGTCCGATCTTCCGAACCGGGAATGCCGGCCGGTCGTGCGGACCTTGCTCCGCCGCCGCGCGGGGGGCGTCGATGTTCGGCTCGAAGACGAATGCCAGCATGGCGAGGAAGATCGGGAAGGCGGCCAGGTAGATGAGGAACACCCCGTTCCACCGCATGCCCGTGAGATATCCGGAACCCAGGATCAGTGCGCTGCCCAGGAACGGGCCGACCATGCCCTGGATGCTGAGCCAGTGTCTTCGGCCCTGCTCGTCCCAATAGTCGGCGATCAGGGTGTTTACCGTAGTGAGAATTGCCGCTTCCGCGACGCCAAGCGCGATGCGCGACAGGAACATGGCATTCAGGCTGGTAAGGAAGAAGGGTGCCGTCCCCGCCATCGCGTAGAGCAAGGTGGACCAGACGACTAGCGCGCGGCGTCCGAAGCGATCGATGAGCGCACCGGCGAAAGGCGCGGTCACCGCGATCGCGAGACCCGGCGCCGTGACCATCCACGGCACTTTCCAGCTAGCCGTCGGATCATCGTGGAAATGGTCGATGATCGAAGGGACGGCGGGAAACATCGAGACGACCGCGATCATCGGCAAAAAGCCCGCGACCACCACGATGAGTCCCTGCGGCACCCCCGCCCGGGGGCTCCGTTCATGCTGCAAGCTTGCCACGAGCCTCTCCACTAAGCCTGATTATCGAATATGTTTCCCGTAATATATCAAGGGACGGGCGGAAGGCAACTAAATGGCTCGCTACCCGCCACAGGGCGTGTTGTGCGCTCGAAGGCGCTATCGCCGTTCAATGCGTCGCACCTTGCTCTGACGCTGACGTGAAGCGTGGAAAGGAACCATGCGCGTCGCAGGCAAACAGCCGATCGCTGATGAACATGTGTGAGCAAGCCGTCGGCGTGGAAATCGCGATCGTTGAGGCCATAGCGCAACGCTGACAGAGTGGCAGCTTTTTGCGAAAGCTGCAGTCCACGCGCTACATGGGAACGGCAGAAAAGTCCACTTTTCGCCATCGCCAGCGGGTGAACTCCGACACGAGCGCAAGTCTGGTGCAGGCGCCTCGCCGAGTCCACGCACGGATGGGATCATTGACTTCACAAGCGCCGGTACCGCGGAAGTCAAATACCCGCCGTTTCTTGCTCAGATTTGCATTTCTGGGCGCCAGATGGCAATGTCTCATCCTACGTTAGGCCCAAACAAGGCTGGAATCGCCAGCCATTTTGGAATCGAACCCACCCTACATTTGCCGGTGACGGTATATCACGCGGTATCAGGGCTGACGGTATCTTGTTCAAGTCTTTGAATTAACTTTCATATTTCAGCCAGTTCGATTCCGTCCCCGGCACCATCCACTTCTCCACAGACATCCAGTAACCTCCCAAAAACGGCAGATTTGCGTCGTTTCTGACGGTATCTGATCCACCCAAATCCGGGTCGATCCATTGGAACCCGCGGCACCTTACGGTATCCGCGCTGCGCCAGAGGGGGAGATACCGTCATGCGCACCGAGGCAGCCGTCCGTCGAATCAAACCGCGAGACAATGCGTTCAAGACTCGGGACTTGCACGGCATGTACCTCCTCGTGCAGCCTGGCGGTGGTCGGTACTGGCGGTAGGACGATCGTCATGCCGCGATCATCGGACCCGACAAGGTCGGCGCGATGCTACGCGCCATAGATGGCTACGAAGGGCAACCAGCAGCTGCCCTGGCCCTTCGGCTAACCCCACACGTCTTTGTGCGGCCCGGCGAACTGTGCGCTGCGGAGTGGACGGAGTCCGACCTTACAGCGACGGTCTGGACCATCCCCGGCGAGGAGATGAAGATGGGCCGCCCGCATCGCGTCCCACTCTCCAAACAGGTCCTCGCGCTCGTCACGGAGGTTCGAGAGGTGCGCGATGAATACCTCAACACGCACTGGTTTTTATCGTTGGGGCAATGCCAGGGCCAGGATCAAGGCGTGGCGGGCGGAGTTCAACGAGAGCCGACCTCACACATCCCGGGGGTCCTGAGACCGGCCGAATTTGCTTCACCGGTCGGGGCTAATCCCCTCCGATGAAGCGCGGAATCTCGTTCTGGCCGGAGGTATATTTCCGAGACAGGGTCCCTACTGGCCGAGTCGATGGCTGAAGCCGGTATTCGACTGAAGTCGGAGGGGTTCTCCTAATCGAGGACTCTAAACAGCTAACCGTCCGCGACCGCTTCCTCGCGGCTCGATGCAGGTGTGCAAAAACGCACGCGCAATACACCATCCTCCAGCGACGCGACGTTCTCCGCAAATGTTGCGAACGCGCTGGGCAGGGTGACACGCCGCTTGAACGTGCCGACACGTATCAGCAGATCCTCGCCCTGTCGGCTGACGTCCAACTGCTCGCGTTCGGCAAAGGGTAGCGACATGGTCATGACGAATTCTTCGCCCTCTACCGTGTAGGTCACCGGGGTGCGCCGGTGCAAAACCGCAGCGGGATCCTGCCCGCCATAAACGGCCGCGGCAAACTGCTCGAGTGCAGCCAGGCCGACCACTTCGCCTTCAAGGAAGGGCACCTGCACGCAGGGAACGCCTTCGAAGCTTGCGCTAACCGATGCGATCAGATCCTGCTGGTTCTGGGCATGCGCTCGAAAATAGGGCTCGTCATCCACGAACACGCGGTTGATCACCACCTGATCGACAGCGACGCCGTACATGGAGAAGTACATGAAGGCGCGTTGCGTCTCCCGCATCACGATGCGTTCCGGGTTGCAGACGAGCCGCAGGGACGTGACGTCAGGGTCCTGCAATCGTTCCTCAAGCGCGGTCAGGCTTTGCACGATCTCCGCGAATGTCGCGAAGAAATCGTCCCCGGGTAGATGGAAGGAATCGCGGTCGATCATCCGCGCGAGCGGCCGCAGCACCTGCGCCAGCGCGCGCTCGCGCTTAAGCCGGTTATCAACGTACCACTTCATGCCGGAGGCCATACCGATGAAACGAAGGGTAGAGGCCGTCGGGGGGCAATCGAGAACCACCGTCTCATAACGCCCCAGCCGCACATATTTGTGCAGCGCCAGCAAGGCGGAAATATCTTCCATGCCGGGCAGCATCGCAAGTTCCTGCGATAGTGCCGAATCAAGCCCGCCGCGCGACATCAGCTTGGCGAGATGGCCATATACCGGCCCCCATTCCTTTTCGATTTCCTTGGATACGTCGAGTTCCTTGATGTCGAGGAACGGCGTGAGCGCATGCGCATCCTCCTCCGGTGCCAATTCGACAAAGCCGCCAAGGCCGAACGAGTCCCGCAGCGAATGGGCAAGATCGAACGAGAGAATGAGCGTCTTTCGCCCGCTCTTGGCGATCTCCAGGGCGGTGGCCGCTGCCAGCGTGGTCTTGCCAACGCCGCCCTTGCCGGAAACGAGGATAATGCGCGTCATAGGATCCTTACCGAGCGATGGAGGACGAGATGGCGGGTGCAGGCCATCCCCGATCAGGCCCGCAAGCCGCCAAATCGGATCGTGAGATGATCGTTGACGAGTTTGGCACCCAGAACGTTGAGCGATTGCAACACGCGTGGCAGCATGATCACTCGGCGAAACGGACCGATCTTGATGGCCAGCCCTTCCTCGACACGGGCGAGATCGATGTCCGATCGGTCCGCAAAGGGCAGACGCAATTGTAGCCGATAGGGCTCGCCCGCCGCTTCGGGATCGAACACGCGATAGGCGGGCGCCGTGATGAACGCATCGCGAGCGTCGCTCTCACCATATAAGCGATCCGCGAACGCCTCCAGCGCTTCGCAACCGATCACTTCTCCAGGCATCCAGGGAACGCGCCACATCGGCACCGGAGCGAAATCCTGCTCCACCTCGGCCAGATACGCCGCCTGCGACGCCAAGCGCCTGGCATAGCTGCGTGCATCGTCCGGCAGCAGCCTGTTCATCACCACGGCGTCGCAGGTGATGCCGTACATGGAGAAGTACATCAGCGCCCTTTTTGTTTCTTCGACCACCATCTTCTCCGGATTGGAGACGAGCCGGATGGTGGTAATCGCCGCGTCGCGCAGGATGCCGTTCATCGCCGTCATCCGCCGCGCGATCTGTTCGATCAGCGCGAAGTGTCGATCCTCGGGGAAGAACATTTCCCACGATCGATCGATCGACAGTGCGATCGGCCGGGCCAGGCGGGAAAAGCGGCGATCGACCGGCAGTCGCTTCTGCACATAGAATTCGAGCAGCGCGACAAAGCCCACAAACGCCAACGCTTCGGCGGTAGGCGGACAATCGACCACGATCACATCGTAGTTGCCGCTTTCATAATGCTCGTGGAGACAGTGCAGCGCGACCAACTCCTCCATGCCTGGCATCACGCCCACTTCCGAAGCGAGCGCCCCCTGCATGCTGTTGCCGCCATAGATCATCCCCGAAACGAGCTGGAACGTATCGCCCCATTGACGTCCCAACGCTTCGTACAGATCGATTTCCAGGATGGAGAGATTGTCGTTGATGGTGCGCGGCTCGCCTTTGTTCAGGCCGATCAGCGCGCTTTGCACGGCGAAGGAATCGCCCAGGCTGTGGGCAAGATCGAACGACATGACGAGGGTACGGCTGCCCGCCTTAGCGCTGCGCAGCCCGGTGGCAGCGGCGACGCTGGTCTTACCCACGCCGCCCTTGCCGGAAACTAGAATGATCCTCGTACTCATGCCTCGTCGACCTTCTGCCCGGCCTGCGAATCTCCGACAGGGATGTCCGTGGGAGGAGCAGCATCGTCGCTCGCGAGAACGGGGACTACCGCCGCAGCGGCAGGCGGAGTCGGCGGTGTCTGCGCCCGATCGTCGACGCTGACCCAACCGCTCGCGACCAGCCAGTCGACAACGCGATCCAACTCGTCCTGCTGCATGGCGGCGCGAACGAACGAGCGAAGCTCCTGCGCGGGCACTGCGCGGCTATTCTGGAGGCGCGGCGCGAAGCGACAATAGCTGGGAACGTCGTCGATCGGCTGGAGAATGTTGCGCAACTGGAAATCGACTTCTTCCATTTGGGCGCTGAGCACGACATTGAGCAACAGGAAGGGCTGGGTGGGGTTGAGCAACCATAACAGATAGCCCCAGGTCGCCGAGCCTCCGACGAACTTCAGGCGGTCCGGCCCGACATAATCGGGACCCGGAAAACTGTTGGCAGTGCCTGCGCCAAGCGAAAGCATCAGAACCTTCCCCGATGGCGGCACCGTCGCCAGCGCCGCTGCCGAAGGTGATGGCACGTTGATTGTCGCCTCCGCGAGGCTCGCACCGTTCTCCGCGTCGTCGGCCAGCAACGCATTGGCCTGGACGGGATGGTGCGAGAGCTTGTTGATGAGGGCATATGCACGGGCGATGGCGACCATGCCGGCACTGTTGGCCACGTAGCCCCCGTCGATGAAGCCTGAGCCTTTACCGCTTTGCGCCTGGTAGATCGGGAAATAAACCGGCTGGGCCGATGTCCGCAGCGCGACATCGATACTTAGCTCGTCGACATCGTTGTTATCGGGATCGATGCTGCGAGGCACGTTGGTGAACACGCGCGGCACCCACCGGCGGTTTTCGACGTCCTCGTTGTCGAGCTGGAACGCGGTAATCGCAACAGTCTTGTGTAGGTCGCCCAGCTTCTTCTGCCCGAACTGGCCGGTCAGCAGCGCCTTGATGGCGTCGTTGTTAACCACATTGTGCAGCCCCGCCAGCGCAAGCCCGAGCTGCGCCAGATATTGCAGCACCTGAATGGGATAGGCGAAGGGTGCCAGCGGCCCGAAGGCGGCGATGGCGTTGTCCGGGCTAGGAGCCTGTGGCCGGGGCGGCAGCGGGAGCATGGCCAGTTCCAGCTGCATCCACAGCGGGAGCAGTTCGTTCTTCAGGAAACCGTCGGCATCGCTTTGCTGCGCCAGCAAAAGGCTGTTGATGCCGCCGGCCGAAGATCCCGCGAAAAGCGTGACCGAATTGAGGAAATTGCCGCCCGTGCCGGGGTATTTCTGCTCCAGCCGCTGGGCGATTTCCTGCAACAGTTGCGCCGTAACTCGGCCGTCGCCGCCGTCCATGGAAAGAACGCGGAAGTCATGTTGCGTAGTCATGATGTTTCTCGCTCATAGTGGACGTGATCAAAGCGGGCGCTGGCGGCGTCATCGGCGCCGTCTCGTCGCGGGCCGCATGGCGCGCGACGAGACGCGCCAACATGGCGGCCAGCATCGGACGGTGGGTATCGTCGAACAGCGTCATATGCGTCCCCGGAAGCGCCAGCGTCTCGACGCTGCCCTGCACCTGGGCGCGCAACACGGCATATGCGGGATCAAGGGCGGCATCCTGCCAATCGGCACTCTGGGTGCGCAGCAGAACCACGTCGGCGTGCAGCCTCGGCAGGCAATAGCTTCGATTGGCCAACCAATGGGTCACGAACAGGCGCGCAGCCCGTGCGGCGCCTCCCAGCGTGGCGAGGGCAAAGCGCCACTTCTCGGCTGCACTGCGCAGCACCAGCGCATTGCGCCGAGCCGGCAAACTGATCCCAATCCACAAGGCCCATTGGCGGAGCCCTGCATAGGAGGTGAAGCGCGCCTTCGCCATCGCGCGCCATTCGCCACGCGCCCGGCGCCACCTTGCCCCGATACTGCGCTTGGCCCGCTTCTCCGTTCCTTTGGTGATTTCGGTGTCGATGAGCACGACGGTGCTGGCTCGGCCAAGTGCCGTGAGCTGATGCGCCATCTCCAGCGCTACCACTCCACCGAAGGACCAGCCCGCCAGAAGGAAGCGGCCCTCGGGCTGACGCAGCCGCGCAAGTCCAACCAGATGACTTGCAAGATCGCGAACGCTGGCCAGCGGCCGCTCGCCAGGAAAGAGGCCCGGCGCCTGCAAGCCCCAGATCGGGCCGGCACCCGCAATGTCTCGGGCCAGATCGAGATAGCCCGCCGCACTGCCAGATGCCGGGCATAGCAGGAACAGTGGCGGCCCATCGCTTCCTTCACGCAGCGGGATGAGACTGGTAGAGGCCGGCAGCGCCATCAATCGCGCCGTGCGCGCGGCGCTGTTGATGAGGAGAGCAAGATCGCGCGGACTCGCTGCTTCAAACAGCTTCTCCAGCGAAAGCTCGAAGCCGAAGCGGGTCCGGATCCGATTGGCCAGCCGCATCACCAACAGCGAATGTCCACCCAGATCAAAGAAGTCATCCAGCGGAGATACCGCAGGCAGGCGTAGCAGTTCGGCAAAGATGGCGGCGATGGCCGCTTCGGTTTCGTCGGCATAGGCTGCCGGCTGCACCGCCACCGTTGGGGCCGCCGCCACCGCATCGGCAAGCACGCGCCGCGCAATCTTGCCGCTTGCGTTGCGCGGCAGGCGGTCGAGCAGGTTGTAGCGGCGCGGCACCATATAGTCGGGCAGGCAGGCCTCCAGCGCGCGGCGGAGCGCTTCGATCCCAACGAATGCGTGCCCGTAGGGCACCACATGCGCGACCAGTTCTGCACCGTTTTCGCCGTCGCGCCGAACCGTCACCACCGCCTCGGCGATATCGGCGCGCTTGTTCAGCGCCACCTCAATCTCGCCCAGTTCGATCCGGAAGCCCCGAATTTTCACCTGATCGTCGGCGCGACCGAGGAAATCGATCTGGCCATCCCTGCGTTGGCGCGCAAGGTCTCCCGTGCGGTACATCCTCGCCCCGGGAACGCCGGCATAGGGATCGGGCACGAAACTCGCGGCGGTAGCCGAGCCATCATGCAGATACCCCCGCGCCAGCCCGGCCCCGCCGATATAGAGCTGCCCTGCAACCCCCCGGGGCAAGGGGTTCAAGTTATGGTCGAGAATGTACGTGCGCTCATGGTCGAGCGCCGCGCCGATCGGCGGCGCCAGCGTTGCCCCCGGTTCGAGCCGCGCGAAAGTGGAATAGGTCGATGTTTCCGTCGGTCCGTAGAGATTGTAGATCTGGCGAACGGTGCCCTGGCTGGCGATCGCATCTACCAGCGACTGCGGCACCGGCTCACCAGCCAGGTTCACGGTCCGGACACTGGCGGGAAGCGGGGCGGTGCGGATCAACTCCGCCATGGCCGCAGGCACGGTGTTCACCAGAGTGATGCCCTGCAGCCGCGGCAATTCCAGGACGTCTTCCGCAACTACAAGGCTACCGCCATGACAGAGCGGCAGAAAAATCTCGAACACGGACAGGTCGAAATTCAACGAGGTGGCGAACAACACCCGCTCGATCTCGCTGCGGGAGAATTGGCGTCCCGCCCAATCGATCAGCGCCATCGGTCCGCGCATGGGCAACGCCACCCCCTTGGGCTGGCCGGTCGAACCAGACGTATGCAGAACATAGGCAAGTTGATCGGGGGAAAAGCGGCGCCCCGGATTGGCCGCATCCTCGTCACCTAGCCGGTCAATGTCGATGACCGCCGCATCGGCATCCGGCGGATCGAGCCGGTCAGGCGCGCCAATCAGGGTCTGCAGACGCGCATTGGCGATGATCGCCTGGATGCGCTGCGCGGGATAGCGCGCATCCAGCGGCACATAGGCTGCTCCCGCCTTCAGCACGCCCAACACTGCCGCCACCATCGCGGGATCGCGGGGCAGGTGAATGCCAACCACGTCCTCTGCACCGATCCCGCGCACGATCAGCGCCTCGGCCACG
This sequence comes from Sphingomonas pokkalii, assembly GCF_003096275.1. Taxonomy (GTDB): domain Bacteria; phylum Pseudomonadota; class Alphaproteobacteria; order Sphingomonadales; family Sphingomonadaceae; genus Sphingomonas; species Sphingomonas pokkalii. The sequence goes on along the minus strand of NZ_QENQ01000001.1, from coordinate 1,271,855 downwards.
CGATTGGCCCATTGATTGAGTTCGGCATAGGTGAACGTGCGGTCGCGCTCGACAATCGCCGGCGCATCGCCGCACCTGAGAACCTGCCTCTCGAAAAGGGCTATCAGGTCGCCCGCAGGGGCGGGCGGCAGCGGGGCGAGGCTCTGCGGCTCGCGCAGCATCCAGTGCTGCGCCTCCGCCTCGGGCCGGGAAACGATCTGCTCCAATAAACTCTCGAACCAGTGCAACAGCGCCGGTGCCAGGTCGATCGCCAGCCGATCCGGCCTGAATGCCAGGCGCATCGCAATCCGTTCCCCTGGGATCACCGCAAGGGTCAGGGGATAGTTGGTCCGTAACGAAAGATGCTGGAAAGAGATGGCGAGATCGCCAACATCGAGGTCTGCGTCGACAGGATAGTTCTCGAACACGAGCAAGCTGTCGAACAGCGCCTCGCCCCGCGGCAGGTCGCTCAATTCCTGGATTTCGGCAAGGCTCAGCGGCGTCGCCGCCTCGCGTTCATATTGCTGCGCCTGCAGCTGCCGCAAAATCTCGTCCAATCCGGCATTCTCATCGATCTGCAGCCGCACCGGGACCGCCCGGATCATCAGCCCGACGATCGACTCCGCACCCGGCACCGGTGCCGAACGACCAGAATCGATTGTGCCGAAAACGACATCGCTGGTCTGTGCGCAACGGCTGAGCAACAGGCCCCAGGCGACGCTGAACAACGTGCTGAGCGTCGTCCGGTGCTGCCGGGCGAAATCCGTCAGTCGCGCGGTGAGTTCTCGACCGAGCAGCAGTTCGGCCTCCGACGCAGACGATTGGGCAGCTCCCGCCGGTTCCGCCTGGAACGGCAGAACCGTAGCGCTTTCGAATCCGGCCAGCAGCTTCCGCCAGTAGGCACGTGCCCCAGCCTGGTCGGCTTGTGCCGCAAGCCATTCGGCATAACGCCGCATCGGCTGAGGGGGCGCCAGCGACGGCGCCTCGTGACGGTAGAGGGCCAACCATTCGCTGACCAGAATGGCCATGCTCCAACCATCGATCAGCGCGTGGCTGTGCGTCCATAGCAGCCGGTGATGGTCGTCGCCGATTGTCAACAGCGTCAGCCGGAACAGGGGCCCGTGTTCGGGTGGGAGCCCGCGCAGGCGATCCTCACGCACGATATCGGCGATCCGCGCGTCGCGCTCGGCTTCCTCCAGGCCACGCAGATCGATCGATTGCCAGGGCAGTGCGACCTTTCCAAGGATCTCCTGGCGAACACTGCCATCGTCCCCGGTGCGAAAGCGCGTGCGCAGTGCTTCGTGGCGCTCGATCAGCCGCTGCGTCGCCCGCTTCAATCGTTCCACCGACAATATGCCGGTAATGTCGAACAGCAGTTGCTCCACATAGAGCCCGCTTGCCGCCTCGATCGCGGCATGCAGCAGGATGCCCTGCTGTGACGGCGTCGCCGGGCAGGTTGCGACCACCATTGCCCTGTCGAGTTCCGCCTGCCCCTTCTCCTCCGCCATATCGGGCCGGGCAAGACGACGCAGGTGCCGCTCAAAGGATGCGGCCAGATCGGCGATCTGTTCCGGAGAATATCGGTTCTTCGCTGCGGTCCAGCGGATCTCCAGCCTGCCGTCCCAATGCACGGCCTGCACGTCCAGCGCATTGAGCGCCGGACTGGCCGGATCGGTGGCGAGGCCGAAACTGGCCTCGCCCAGTCTGGCGCCGATCCCCCCGTCCGATCGGGCTACGAAACTGCCGAGATAGCCGAACGTCACCTCCGGATCGCGCAGCGCGCGGGCTTTGTCTGCAACCGGGTGATCGGTCACGAGGCCGCGGGCTATGCTGTATTCGAAACTAGTCGCCGTCGCGCTCGCGATGCGCGCGCGGACACTGGCGACCAGTTCGCTGGGACGCTGTGTCCGATCGAGCGTGGCGATTACGGGGAACAGGGTAGTGAACCAGCCCACCGTGGCGGCGATATCCAGCCCAGGCAATCCGGGCTCGCGGCCATGGCTCTCGATCAGCAAAGCAATGTCTTGGCAATCTGCCTGCGCACCGAGCGTCGCGACCAGCGCTGCCGCCAGCACGTCACGCGCATGGCCGCCGCAGGTTTCCGGGCGCGCGCGCAAGACGGCGCTGGAAAGAGCCGCATCGCAGCTACTCACATGCACGGCGGAAGCCGGCCCGAGCGATGGCGCCTGCGGCAGCGCAGGCCTCGCCGCGGCTGATGCGCTGACGCGCGCGATTTCGCTTTCCAACGCCGGGCTCGCGACGAACGCGGCAGCGCGGCGGGCAAGTGCCCTGCTCCACTGCCCGAAGCTGTTACCGGATTGCTTCACCGCGTCGACGGTCGGCTGTCGATAGGCATCTTCCAGCGCGTCGAGCAGAATGCGCCACGAGACGCCGTCGACAGCGAGGTGATGGATTCCCCAGAACAGCCTATCGTCCTCAGACGTCTCCGTCCGGTAATAGGCCGCCGTCCAGATCGGCCCGGCAAAGGGATCGATGGCAGCAATGCGCGCCTGGCTATCTGCGGCGATCGCCTCCGCCAGCGCCGCACCCGCCAGATGGGAGAAATCGACCACCGCGAACGGCAGCTGTGCCCCGTCTTCCGGCACGACCTGCTGCTCCCAGTCGTGCGCATTCCTGACGAAGCGAAGGCGCAGGCTGGCATGGACCAATTGCACCTGCGCGAAGGCGCGGACCAATGCCGCCGGCCGCAGCGCTTCGGTGACCGGCAGGGTGAGGTGCTGCACGAACAGCCCCGGGTTCGCCCAGCCCTGATCGAAGAACCACCGCTGGATCGGCGTCAGTGGGAAAAAGCCCCCCTCCTCCGCTTCAGGCATGGGATGCGCTGCATCTTCTCCGATGGTATCGAGGATCGGCGCTATCTCGGCGATGGTTTGCAGTTCGAAGATCTGGCGAACGCGCAGGTTCCACCCTTCAGCCCGGGCACGGTTGGCGATCTGGATGCATTGGATCGAATCGCCGCCAAGATCGGCAAAGGCATCGTTAGGGCCCACCGGCACGCCCAGCACGGCGCTCCATATCCGCTGGAGTGCCTGCACCTTCGAACTCGCCCCCGCGTCGATCCGCGGTGGACTCGATGCCGCCTCGGGCAAGGCGGCCCTATCGAGCTTGCCGTTGATCGTGAGGGGAAGCGCCTCGACTACCGAATAACCACGCGGAAGCATGTACGCTGGCAGCGACGCCTGCAGATGGCGATGCAGTGCCGGCACCAGGCTCGCATGCACAACGTCCAGTGCATCCTGTAGTTTTGGTCGATTGGTGAACACACCCGCGCCGGACGGGAGAGCGCCAACGGTGTCGAAGGACAGGGGTGGAGTCGGCCCATGATAGAATATCGCGTCGAAGGCGAAATCGCCGCCCGTCCGGCTTGGGCGCAAGGCCAGCTGCCGGCCGTGCCGGCGTGCGATCCGCGCCAGATCCGCGGGTGCAAAACACGGATTCGGCGCCATGGCCGGGCGCTGATCCAACCTGGCGCGCGGCTGGGCTTCCGCCCAGGTCCGCAACGCCGAGATATCGGCGAGCCTGGCGTTGCCCAACCCGTCCACTCCCAGCGCGGCACCTTTATGGCCGGCAAGATGCATCTCGACGTCTGCGAGCGACGCCAGTCTGGCACCCGCGATCCAGTCGATGCTTCCTTCGGGCACCTCCGCATGATCGCCCACTTCAAGGACGACCTGATACCGGAACTGGGTCAGCTCATTGTCCGAACGCGACTGCTTCAACCGGATGCCGACGCGACGGATGCGCCCGTCCCTGCCGGGTAGCGTTTGAAAGAAGGCAGGATCGATCAGCAGTTCGCGCAGCGCATCCGCGCGCTGCTCGGCGCGGGCAATCAGTTGCGCGGCACTGGTATCTCCACGCGCGCGATGTGCTTCCACGGCCAGGCAGAAGGCATCCCGCAATGGCAGGCTTCGAACATCGCCCACATACACCGCGCCCCCTGGCCGAACGAGTCGCACGGCGCCCGCAATCACTTGCTCGAGATAGGCCTGCGAGGGGAAATACTGCGTTACCGAATTGAGCAGCACCAGATCCTGCGATTCAGGCTCCAAGCCCGTGAAATCGGACGCGTCTCGATGCAAAAGCCGGACATGGGCCATCGCCGGATCGGAGCCGGCCAAGGCCTGCGCGCGAGCCAGCACGCCGGCCGACAGATCGGTACCGATGAAGCTATCGCAGTGGCGCGCCAGCCGCGCCATCAGCAACCCTGCGCCGCAGCCTATCTCCAATATGGCCCGCGGTGCATGACGCAGCACGTCCTCCACCGTTTCGTGCAGCCACTCGCGCATCGCTTCCTCAGGCAGCGGCGTGTCGTCATAGCTGCTGGTCCAGCCGGTAATGTCGAAATCGCTCGGCACGCCCGCGCTCGGCGTGAAGATGTCGTCGTACAGATCCCGCCACGAGGCGAGCTTGGCATCCGCCACAGCCCCATGCGTGCGCGGGACGATGTAGGCCGTCAAGCTCGGGCTCGCTTCGTCGCGCTGCGACACCAGCACGCATGCGGCCTGCACCTCGGGATGGCGCAGCAACGCCGCTTCGATTTCTTCCGGCTCTATGCGGTGGCCGTTGATCTTGACCTGCTGGTCCTGGCGCCCCCGAAAAGCGATGGCACCGTCTGGCAGCCACTGCGCCCGGTCGCCCGTATGATAAAGGCGCGCGCCCGATACTGTCCCGAACGGATCGGGCACGAAGCGTTCGGCGGTGCGCGCAGGATCCTGCAGATACCCCAGCGCCAGCGCCGGACCGCCGATATAAAGGTCGCCAACCAGCCCGATCGGCACCGGGCGCAGCTCGCGATCCAGGATGTGGCAACGCAGATTGTACAAGGGGCGGCCGATCGGAAAATAGCCGGACCCGGCCTCATATCGGTGTATCGTCGCACAGACGGTGGTCTCGGTCGGACCATAAGCGTTGAAAATCGTGACGTTGCGAAACGGCGCGATCACTTCCGGCGGGCAATGCTCTCCCGCGACGATGAGGGTGATGCCCGATGGAACGGCATCCGGCGGCGTCACGCGCAGCAGCGACGGCGGCACCGTGACATGCGTGACGGCAGCGCCACCAAGATACTCCCAGAGCTCCGCACCGATCAGCCGCTGTTCACCCCAGCCGAAATCCAGGCAGGCGCCCGCCGCGAGCGTCATCACGAATTCCGAGATCGACGCGTCGAAACCGATGGAAGCGAAAGTATAGATCTTGCTGCCCGCGCCGATCCCGAACATATCGGCTTGTGAAAGCGCCAGATTGCCGATCCCGGCACGGCTGACGAGCACCGCTGCCGGCGCACCGGTGCTACCCGACGTGAAGATGACATAGGCTGGCAAGTCGTGCGGGAAGGCCCGGGCAACGCTTCCATCCGGCCATGGCCCGCGGAAACTGGTGGCGATATCGATGTCGATCCGCAGATATTCAGGGAACAGGCCGTCATCCGGTGTTAGCAGCGCGGCCACGCGCGCTCGAACGAGCATGTCGGTGCGTCGCGCGAGGGGTAGCGCAGGATCGATCGGAACATAGCACAGACCGGCTCTCAATATGCCGAGGAACGCTGCCACCTGCTCGGCGGACCGCCCGAACCCCACCGCGATTGCGGCCCCCGCCGACAAGGCAAGGCTGCGCAGACGGGCGGCGACATGCTCCGCCGCGCAATCGAGCTCGGCATAGCTGAAGCTGCGCCCATCCTTGGTGATCGCGATAGCGTGGGGCGCGGCGGCCACGCGCGCGGCGAAGAGGCTCAGAAAGTCGGTGTTCGCATAGGCGGCCCGGATTTCTCCAAGGGCGAAGCCGCCCAACATCGCCGCGTCCACCGGGGGTACGCTAACATAGCAATCAAGCCGCTGGTCCGGCGTCGACAGCAGCTGCTGCACCAGATGCGCGAAGATCCCGGCAATGGCCGCAACTTGCGGCGCAAGATGTGGGTCGTGATCGAAATGAACAGGGACCGGACCGGTTTCCTGATGATTCTGCACGGCTACATGCAGCGCGTGGCGATTGAACCCCTGCGATAGCACCACCAGACCGGTCTGGGCGTCGCCGAAACGGATCGGCTGACCAAAGGGCTCGTAGGAAAAGGTCGCTTCGAAGGGTGCCGAGGTGTCGCCATTGCCATTGATGGCCTTGGCGATGCTGCTCGAAGGACATTGCTGATGCTGGTATAATCGCCGCAATCGGGCCTTTATCGCCGCCGCGACATTCTCGACGGAGTGGTCGGGGGCAAGATCGATCCGCAAGGGGACGACCGAGGTGAACATGCCCGTAGTCTGTCGAAAACGCGCCTTGGGACGGTTATGCGTGGTGGTGCCCAGCATCAGGGCATCCCGGTCGAACGCTTTGCCCAGCGCCAGGGCAACCAATGCGATCAGAAGATCGGAGATGGATAATCCCCAACTGCTCGCAAGCCGGCACAGTGCATCGAAATCACTCCGCGCCAGCCGGGATGTCAACCGCGCGGGAGCGGCGGATTGATCGCTGCTTTCGGTGAACAGCGGCTCGGGCCGATCCTTATAGGCCGATGCCCAATAGGCGACATCCACCGCATGACGTTCCGATTGCAGATAGGCCTGTTCGTGTTCGGCATAAGCAAGATAGGAACGCTCGACCGGCGCAAGGACCGTGTCCGCGCACGCCGCCGCATAATGCTCGGCGACGCGACTGAGGAAAGGGCGAATCGACCAGCCATCGAAGACGAGATGACTGTACTTCATGTACCAGTAATGTCGTTCTGGGCCGACCTTGATCAGGGCGAAGTCGAATAGCGGCCGCGACAGATCTTCGAACGGCAACGCCACCTGCTCATCGATCCAACGTAGTGCCTCCGCCTCGCCATCCGGTCGCGCGCTGAAATCAATCTCGGGCAACTGCCACTCTATCGTCGGGCAAATCCGCTGCAGGGGTGCGCCGTCTTGTGCCCCCGTCTCGAACACCAGACGCAGCGAGTCGAACTCGTACAGCGCCCGGTCGATCGCATCGCCCAGCATTGCGCACGTGATGGCGCCGTCGATCTGGAGATAGCCGCCCAGAATATAGATCGAGGATTTGGCCGATAGGTGCAGGTCAACCCAGACATCCCGCTGGGCGCTGGTCAGATGCGTCGTGGTAAAGAGGCGCGGTGCATCCATCTGGACCAAAACTCCTTGCACTGGAAGAAGCGAAAGCTCGCTGTCTTGCGTTGGAAGGACTGCGACAGGTTCAGCCCGGCTTCTGGAAAAGCGCGGCGTCGAGATAGTCGCAGAAGCCATCTGGCACGTAGCTGACCAACGGCAGGATCTTGCCGAAAGCGTCGTGCACGTGTTCGGGGCGGTGATAGGCGACGCCATAGGGGGCATCGCGCGGTGAATCTCGATAGGGAAGGAACACGAAACCGTCGCGATCGAGCTGCTCGACCTCTGCGGGCTCAAGAAAGCTCCAGATGTCGAGGCTCGCACTGGCCATGATGCGCTCATTGAACAAGCGCAGCGGCGCGCCATGGGGCCGGGCAGCGTATTTCTCGGGCGTATAGCCCAGAAAAGTCAGCAGCACGATGCCGCCCGGCGCGAGCACTCGCCGGAGCTCGGTCAACCAGGCGATCTGTCCCGGATAATCCAGATGCGTGAAGACAGAGAGCGCGTAAATCAAATCAAAGCTGTTGTCCGGGAATGGCAGCGGCGGCACCGGGTTGGTGACCTCGAAGCGCGCCGGGCCGATATGGCCTCTGCACCAGTCGATCGCCTCGGCGTCGATATCGACGCCCCAGACGGTCGCCTCGCGGGTGAGGTCTCGCATCCAGCGCAGGGTACGCCCGCAACCGCACCCGAAATCCAGGATGCGCGGGAATTCTCCCAGGCGTCGGCCAATCAGGTTGAGACTTGCCGCAATGCTGGCCCGACTCAGGCGTCCGGCCTCGACATAGGTTGTCAGATCGGGAGTCCCCTGGACGCGATAGCGCAGCCAAGCAGGCGCTATCGCGTCATAGCCGAGCGCCGAAATCGCCGCCTGATCGAGGCAATTGGCCAACGCGGCTGAAACATGAACGAATTGCCCGTACAGGCCGTCGACCGAGTTGAGGAGTGCGTGTCCAGACATGCGAGGCCCCTTCGTCTACGCAGCCCACCCGGAACGACCGGGCTGGCGCCATGCCGTTCAGCGTTTCCTGAGAATGGCGATGTCGTGATTGGCGTCGAGCGCGAGCGGCAAGTAATCTACAACGTCGAAATACTTGCCGAAGTTAGACGTGACATATTCCACGCTATGGTAGGTGTTCTGATACCATTCGGGGAACACGCCGTCCCATAGCCGGGTCTTGGCAACGAACACGCCTTCCTGCTGCAATTGTTTCACTGCTTCCGGCGGGAATGCCTTCCACAGATCATGGCCATGCAGGCTGGCCAGCAGCAGCCCGCCGGGCCGCATCACGCGGCGCAGCTCCTCCAGCCAGAAGAACTGGTGCTCCTCGTCCATATGGGTGAAGACCGAGATGGAATAAATGAGGTCGAAACTGTCGCCGGGATAGGGCAAGGGCGCCTTCTGGCCGTTCACGGACGCCGACACATAGTCCAAGTGGCCCTGGACCCAAGCGATGGCGTCGCCGTCGATATCGGTGCCGTAAAGCTGAGATTGCGGGGCCAATTTGGTGACCCACCGCAAAGTCCGTCCCGATCCGCAACCGAAATCGAGGATCTGCCCAAAGTCGGCAAACTGTTTGCCCTGGGTGGCCAGTGCAGCCTGCAGATCCTGGGCACAGCGGCTGCCGACATCGAGGAAACTGCCCAGATCGGGGCGCCCATGGACCCGCATGCGCAGGTGCATGGGCGGAACTTCGCCGTGGCCGGCCAGCTGGCTCAGCGCTTCATCCACCAGCGTCGCTTGGTAGCCGATGAACTTTAGAAAGCCGAAATACCCCTCGACCATCCTTATGCCTGAACGGGCAATATTATCCATCATGATGCCTATTCCCCCACAAATCGGCACACAGTAACAGGCGGAACATAGCCACCAATTACCCTTCGAATGAACTTGAAACCCCCAGAAAGGCGCATCCATACCGCCCTAAAACCGGGATTCACCGTTCATTTTGAATTGTTTTGAGTCTGGCCTACCAATTCCCCTCTGCCAGATCATCATTACAGGAATACCGTTGCGAATCGCAATGTGTCAACGCCGTTTTATTGTATCCATTTCCAACGATTATATGATGCTATAGGCGATATTTAGAGTTTGACCGACATTAAGAACTGTGTTCTTTGAGAAAGATTCCAAGACATCGTTGAAGATGAAATTGATCGCACGCCACCTACCCTCGTAATGCGTAATACCGGTTCGGATGGAAATCGATGAACAAAACTATTCATTCCGGAGGAATAGTAATATGCATGAAGGCATGCAGAACTTTATGGTCGTAAAGAACGACGAAGAACAATATTCCATTTGGCCATCCGCGAGAGAATTGCCGCCCGGTTGGCGTGAAGCTGGATTCTCCGGAGAAAAACCCGCCTGCCTGCAGTGGATCGAACAAGTTTGGACGGATATGCGCCCCCTCAGCCTGCGCAAGGCGATGGAAGCGGCCGCAACGACAACCCCGTGATCCATCAGCGGGAGGAAAGCGCCAATCCCGCAACCAATCCCCATGCCAGTTCGGCTTTTGGGAGTCCTTATGTCGTATGAGCTTCACGCCCCTCCGGCGAATCCGCTGCCACTGATCGTTCCCCTGGGCGGGAATTGCTTTCCCCGATGGTGCGCCACCTTGCTTGGGTTCAAGCCCCGCAAAGCCGATGGTGAACCCAGCTTTCCGTTCGATGCCGGCATCTTTCCGTTGCAGATGGTGCGGGATCTGGTGGAGAGCGATTTCGCCGGCATGGCCGACCCGGCGAATCTCATCGTCCGCGAAGCTCCAGGCGGCTATCAGGTGCTCAGCGACCGACGCTACCTGATCGGCACCTACAATCACGAAATGGCGCCCGCCACCGATACGGACTTTGTCGCGAATAACTTCGCCCGCTTTGTCGAACGCTATGAACGGCGCATCGCAGCCTTGCGCAGCCGTGTTGCGATGGCACCGGAAGTGGTTCTTTTTCTATCGGTCTCGAACTTGACCGATGCCGAAGAGCCGCCAGCGTCCTATGCGGATTTCGAAGCCATTCTAACAGCGTTCGAAGCGCGTTATCCGGCCACGCGGTTTCGCCTGTTTGTCGTGATCGAACGCTTCCAGAACCAAATTCCTGATTCTTGGAATGGGCGCATCCGCGTGTTCAATTTCCAGATGCGCGGACCTTACACCAAGTTCATCATGCCACTGATCTATGCGATCGCTCGGCAAAATGCATTGGGATCGGTCGTGCACTCGTTCGGCCATCCGGTACCGCCACCGACACTACCCGATCCCGCCATCGTGATGGCAGTGACGCGCAGCGCCCTTCAAGCCAGTTTACTGGCGCATCTGCTGGATACACCCCTACCTGCGCTCATGCGTAGCCAGACGCCGCTAGGGAACGCCGCGCGCGCGTTCGCAGGGCTATTACCCCAGCCGCTCGCCCTGATGGCCTGATCAGGGTGTTGCCGGTCGACGCGCTTACAGCCCGTTGAGACTTCGGCGGCGGAGGGCTGGGAAGGGATTTTTCGTCGTCGCGAGGCTCCGACCGCAGCCGATGCCGGAGGCATCGGTGAGGATGGCAACGCCGCGGCGACGAGACAGCCCCGGCAACCCGACCCGATCGAATTCTCAAACGGGCCCTTACCGCCGACCTGCCCCCTGTGGGCGGCGCAGGCGGCACTTGGCGGCATCGATCGCGTCGAACCCATCGGGTCGCGGGCGCTGCATCATTGGTTTGCCGACCTTGCTCAAGCCCGGACCGGCGCATCGAGTCGCACGCCGCCGTTCGAAGCGCTCTCCGGCCGAAAGGTCATCCGCCGTTATGCACTGGTGGGGTAAGAACTCCCCCAGTCCGAACGATCAGGATACCCCTGCCCGCACCCCCGTCGGATTGTGTATGCGGACAGCGGCGATAGGCTTACGACGGGAAACAAGACAGGAATCGATCGCAGTGGTGAATGCATTGCGCCTCGAAACGCGCCGAATCGCACTGCTCAACCGCTTGGCGCCCGCCGCATAGCTGCCGTCCGCCGTGAGTGTCGTCAGCGCCGTCCGCAGCGCCCCCTGGTTTACGGACGATTCCGGCAATTCAAGCGACGCCTTGCCGCGCGCCAACAAGGCCATGAAGGCGGCCTGATCCATGTTGCTGGTGATACCCAGCACGGGGCAACCGGCGCGCAATGCTTGCGGTGCAGCGGTCGATCCACCATTGCAGATCGCAAGAACCGCCATCTTCGCAACAGCGCCGCCATCCAGAAAGTCGGCCACGAAGACTTGGCCCGGGACCGGCTCGATCCGAGTACGTCCGGCAGTCGCGACGATCATCTGGAAACCGAGCGCCACGCCGACCTCGACGATCATCTGCAGCAAGCGCGGCTGCCCGGAGGATCCGAGCGATACATAGACGATAGGCCGCGCAGTATCGATCTGCCCCCACCATGCTGGCTTCGGCACGTCGGGTGCCCACACCAACGGCCCGACATAGGTCGCATTCGACGGCACGGTGCTGAGCGGTGACCAGTCGGGAATGTCGGGAAACAGAATATGATCGCCATCACATAGGGTCTTGCGAAAATCAGGTCCTGGGGGCCGCAGCCCATATTTCACCGCGAGAAGATTGGGGTAGAGCGTCGCCACCGGAGCGAACACATTGGCGATGAGGTTGACCGTGCGGGCAGACAGGCTCGCAGAGAAGGGAGCCGCCGGCACCCTCAGATCGGTCCGCGCTTCGGGATGCCAGTAGCAGCTTTGGATGTTCATGTAAGGAATATCAGCCAAGCGCGCACTGATGTTGAGCGAGAGGCGCATGTCACCAACCACCACATCCGGGAAGTATCGCTCGAACAGATCAAGATCTTCGGCAATATAGGCTTCGAATGTCGGCAAGTCGTAGAGTTCATCCCTCAGATCGGTGAACCTGTCGATATTCGTCCCATGCATACGCGACGTAAGGGGAACGAAGCGGCAATGCTTCGGCAGTTTAAGCAACCCCCGCAGCCGATGATCACAAGCAAAAATCACTTCATAAAGGGCGGGATCCAGCGTCTGTGCAAGCACCAGTGGTCGCGAAATATGCGACAGCGTGATCGCCTCGCCAATGAACAATATCCTGGTTTTGCGCACCGTCTGGCCCGATGCAATGCTCCCTATCCCGCGAAAGGCCGGCGCCTTGGCGCCAGCCATCAGTCGGCTTCGATGTCGATGGTCTGGGGTCCGCCCCGATGGGCGCCTGCCGTCGCGGCATCGGCGTGCGACCGGGCCGCTTCGTCCAGTTCCGCCAGCCGCCCTTTGACGACATCCGAACAGGTATTGAGAAACGAAAGGTGCAGCCGAATGATCTCTCGCTCCGTCTCGGGTGCATTGCTCTGCACATTCTGCATATACTGATTGTACGACACCATCAGAGAACGGCCAAGCGCACTGATCGCCGATAGCAAATTATTGAATTCGTTCATTGGTGCAAAACCGTTCGATCGATTAAAGGCAGCAGCACCAGAAAACGATTGTTCAGATTCCATGGGGCAGACTTTCATGCCAGAGGATGATGCGGCCTCAGCTGATCAGAAATCATGATGCGATGCAACTCGATTCGTCGCTATCGGATTATTATACCGTCATAATTATGAAACCTGCGAAAACGGAATGCGCTCGTCGGGGTGTATTCACATGCTGTATAAGGAATATAGCTGCCAGCGCTGGGACATGCTGATCGACGCCAGGGAGGTCAGCCGCTCAAACCGCGTTTCGCCGCGCAATCGCCCCAAGCACGCGGGCACTTGGCTTGGCCGTTCGCTTGAAGGTTTCCCGATCAAACGAATGCAGGCCAAAGCGGTAACGATAGCCAAAGCCCCACTCGAAGTTGTCGATCAACGACCAATGGATATAGCCGCGCACCGGCACGCCTTCGTCCATCACGCGCTTAAGGTCAGCAAGCGCGGCCGGGATCAGCCATTGGCGGAGCGCATCGTCATCTGAATTGACGCCATGTTCCGTCACATAGACCGGCAGTTTGGTTGCTTCCCATGCATAGCGAACCGCACCGGCGAGCGATCCTGCCCAAACTTCGGCACCGGCGGTATTCAATCTCGCGCCTGCAGGCGGCGGTAGCGAGCCTTTGTCGTCCCAAATCTTGCGTTCGTAGTTCTGGACGCCGATGAAATCACAGGTTTCGGCGGCGAGGCGCAGCCATTCACCATAATATCGTTCGCGCATACGATCTCGGATTGAATTCTTGCCGACCGCCTGATCATCGAGCAGGGCCAGGCTGACCCCGACCTCCAGATCACTGCGCACCGCCTTGATCGCGGCGACGCCGCGGCGGTGCGCTTCCATCATGTTCGCGCGATAGGTTTTTGCTTCGGGCACATAGAGTGCGACGCCAGGCGAATATTTCGGAACGCCCAGTTGCTTCGCCGCCGCCTCTTGCGTCGCGCGGTCGCCCGCCAGCAGTTGCGGCGGCAGGATCTCGCCGATCAGGCCCGCCAGGTTCGGCTCGTTGAGGGTGAGTGCCAGCGCGATCCCGCTTGCGAGGTGTTTCGCCGCCCGATCACAGAAGCGCGCGAACAGCAGGGGCGACTCCGGATTGTGCCAACCACCCTGCGCCGCGAACCAGCGCGGGGTGGTGAAGTGGTTGAAGGTTACGACGGGCTTCAGCCCCCGCGCCCGGCACCCCTCGATCATGGCTTTGTAATGATCGAGCATCGCGCGAGAAAAATGCCCCTTGTCTGGCTCAATCCGCGCCCATTCGAGGCTAAAGCGATAGGTGTTCAGACCCATGGATTTCACCAGATCCAGATCGACCGGCCAAAGATCGAAGCTGTTGGTCGCGTCGCCCGATCGCTCGGCAAAGATCGTGTTCGGGACGTTCTCGATCACCCACAGGTCAGCATTCAGGTTGTTTCCTTCCACCTGATGCGCCGCCGTCGCCGCCCCCCAAAGAAACCCGTCGGGAAATGAGGCACCGGTGGCCTCCGCAACGGCGTCAGCCAGTGCATGGCCGGGAAGCAATGCGCCCGCGGCCCCGGTGGCAAGCGCAGAGGTGATAAGGCTTCGACGATTGATCATGCGCTTGTTCCTTGAAACGTTCTAAAGACCACATGCCGATCGCCCGCGACCGCGATGTGGAAATCTCCCACCGTCACTTCGCCGATTTCGTCAGGCCCATGACATCCAGCCACAGGAAGAACTGGTCGAGCCAGTGCGCGGTCGCGGTTCCCGCCTTGCCTGCGCCAAAGCCATGCCCGCCATCGGCGAACAGATGGAACTCCAGCGGCCGACCGGCAGCGCGATAGGCGTCGACCAGCGGCAATCCCTTCTCGCGATTCAGCAGAAAATCGTCGGTGGCGATCGCCACGAACATCGGCGGCGCGTCGGCGGGTACCTGCATCGACGCCATGTTCGGGTAGATCGGTGCGGCGAAATCGGGACGATCGGTACCCCCCTTCTCGACGACGCTGCGCGTCAGGAATCCGCCGGCGGAAAAGCCCATAAAGCCCAGCCGGTGCGGATCGACCGCATAGTCTTCCGCATGCTGCCGCACGAAGCGCAGGGCTGCGATGCCGTCGGCCAGGGCTTCGGGCGGGGTGTCGCTCGGCGGGGCAAACGCCGCCTTTTGCCCGGTGATCATTTTGCCCAGTTCGGCAACGAAGATCTTCTGGTCGGCAGGAGTCGGCAGCGTACGATATTTGAGCACGAAGGCGGTGACGCCGTGGGCGGCCAGTCGCCGGGCAACCTCCCACCCTTCCTTGTCCATCTCCAGCCCCAGGAACGCACCGCCGGGCGCGACGATCACCGCAGCGCCGTTTGGCTTCCCGGTGGGACGGAACACGGTAAGCGTCGGATGCGAGACGTTGCGCACCGCGAGCAGGCCGGCGCTACGGTGCCAGATCTCGCGATCGGGCGTGTCCGGCGCGGGGAGCGGCAGGGCATTCGGTTGCGCGGGTGCCGCCTCGGTAACCGTGGCGATTTCGGACTGCGCCTGCGCCGACGGCGCAAGCACGACGGCAGCGAGCAGCGCTACCGTGACGGAAGATGCACGCATCAGATGCCTCCCCAAACCGAAGGGCGGCCGGTCGCCGCCCTTCCCCTCATTCAGAAGTCGAAGCCAAGCCGTAGGCCAATCGTGCGGACGGAGTCGTAGCTGAAGCGCTGGTTCAGCGTCAGCACCGGCGGCCCCTGCACCGGGTTGGCATCGCCACCGTCCGAACCGATCGAGATCGGCCGGATCTCGTTCGTGCAGTTCTTGCAGAAGATGCTCGCGGACCAGTGCTTGCTCTTCAGGCCGAGGCGCAGATCGAACGTATCCCAGGTAGGGATGAAGAACGGCGTGCCCAGTGCCGACGACTGGGGGGAGCGGTGATAATAGCCGATGCCGAACTGCGCATCGAGCTTCTCGGTCAGCGGCTGGCTATAGTCCGCGCCCAGCGTGGCGGTGAACTTCGCCGAGAGCGGGAGCTGATAGCCCGCGGCGTTGAACGTGCCGACATAGCCGGGGGCGTCCGAACGCAGATCGGCGCGGCAGCCGTTGCTGGTCTGCCCGGTATAGCATTGCGCGCCGGGAAAGTTGTCGAACTTGGCATCGACATAGGATGCCGAGCCTGACAGGGTCAGCCGTGTGGTCGGCCGCGCCTGAAAGGAGAAGTCGACGCCCTCCGTGGTCGCGGTCGCCGCGTTGCTGAGCACGAAGGTGCGCAGGGACGTGATCCACGACTGGACCTGCAGGTCGGTGAACCGCGTGTGGAACGCCGAGACCAAATAGGTGATCTTGCCGTCGGCGAGGCGTCCCTTGATGCCGATCTCGCCGCCGCGCGAGATTTCCGGCCGCACCGCCAGCTTGGCGCCCGGCGCCGGCGAGGTGTTGGAGAAGCCCGGCCCCTTATAGCCTTGGCCATAGAAACCGTAGAGCATCGTCGACGGTGTCACCTGCCAATCGGCACCTAACTTGAAGCTGAAGTTCGTAGCGTCCGTCGACTCGACGGACCGATTGTTCGGCACGCCAAGCGTTACGAAATACTTGCCCACATTCTCGAGCAGGTCGATCGTGCCCTTGTCGTAGGTGACACGGGCGCCGGCGTTGAGCTTCAGCGTGTCGGTGACATGGTAGCTGAGCTGCCCGAAGCCGGCATAGCTGTTCTGCTTCAGGTTGTACTTGTAGTCCTGGCCCAGGAAGCTGGCGTTGCTCACCGGGCAGGCAGCGGGAGGCGCGCCGAGCTGGGTGGCGCCGACGCAGAAGGGGAAGGTGGGCAGAAGGAAGCCGGGGAAGCCGTTATTGCCGCCGCGGGCGCCGACCACCGAACCTACCGAGCGATAATAATATAGACCAAATTGCCCGGAGACCTTGTTGCCTTCGGGCAGCGCCAGCCGCAGCTCCTGCGACAGCTGGTTGTAGACCTGCCGGCTATAGTTCGTATTGAAGAAGTTTACCGGCGTGTTGTCTGAATCGAACTGGTAGGAGACGACAGCATTCTTCCAGGCGGTGATGCTGGAGATCTCCATCCCGTTCGACAGCGAATAATTGATGTTGGCCTGCAGCCCGCCGGTATCCGCATCGCGATAATTAGGCGCATCGCTGTTGTAGCGAAGGTTGTCGGCGCCGGACGGATAGCCCAGCCCGGTATAGGCACTGCCCGCGCCGATCTGCCGGAAGGTGATGTCATACCGGCCCGAGATGCCGCGCTGACGATTATACTCGCCGATCACATAGATGGAGAGCGCATCGGTGGGCTCGTACAGATATTTGCCCCGCAAGCCCAGGTTGCGCAGGCCGAAGTCGTTGCGCACGGCGCTGTTCACCGTCGGATACGTGACCGAATCCTGGCCGCTGTAGATGGCGTTTAGGCGCAGCGCGCTGTTGGTGCCGATCGGCAGGTTGACGGTCGAGCGGACCTGGATGCCCTGCCCGTTCTTCACCGGGCGGTCGCGCTGCACCGCTTCGACGTCGCCGGAAACGCTGGTCTGCCCCAGCACCGGCCGGTTGGTGGTGATGTTGACGAGGCCCGCCGAGGCGTTCTTGCCGAACAGCAGCCCCTGCGGCCCGTTCAGCACCTCGACGCGTGAGACGTCGTAAAAGGCGTTGGCGGCGAACTCCTTGTTGCCGATCACCACATCGTCGAGCACCTGCGACACGCTCGCCTCGACCGTGGTCGCGAAGGTGCCGGTACCGACGCCGCGCACCGCGAAGGTGTTGTCCTGCGCCACCTGCAGACTGGGGGCGAGCTTGGTGACGGCGGTCAGATCATTGGCGCCTCGCTGGAGCAGTTCGTCAGCGCCGACCACGGTAACGCTGAGCGGGACCTTGAGCACGTTCTCGCTGCGACGCTGCGCCGTGACAATGATCTCGCCGACGCTGTTGTCGTCCTGCGCGGCCGGCGTCTCGGCCTGCGGCGCGGCGGTTTGGGCCAGCGCTGCGATCGGGGTCATGCCGGTCAGCACGGTCGTCGCCAGCAGGATCTTGTGTACTTTCATCATCTCTCCTCCCCACCTTTGGTGGCTGGTTGGTGCACCGGCCGGACGATCGTTCTGATGCGACTCGCTGCGGCCCTCTTCGCCGAAGATGGGCACCCGTACGGGATACCCGGGGCTCGGCAGCCCGTGTTCGATCGACGTCAGTCCTCGAGGATGGCGACGGCGCGGGTCCAGCCGGCCGAGGCGCCCTTGATCTTGTGCGGGAAGCAGCTGACGGTGAAGCCGTGCGGCGGCAGCGCCTCGAGGTTGTGCAGCTTCTCCAGGTGACAATAGCCGATGTCGCGGCCGGCCTTGTGACCTTCCCAGATCAGCGAGGTATCGCCAGTTTCCTTCACCTTCTCCGCGGTATAGGCAAAGGGCGCGTCCCAGCTCCACGCATCGGTGCCGGTCACCCGCACGCCGCGCTCGGTGAGGTACATCGTCGCCTCGTATCCCATGCCGCAGCCGATATTGACGAAGTTGGGGTTGCCGACCGCGCCGCCGGCGGCGGTGTTGACCAGCACGATGTCGAGCCGCTGCAGGTCATGGCCGATCCGCGCCAGCTCCGCCGCGACATCCTCGGCGGTCACCACATAGCCGTTGGGAAAATGGCGGAAGTCGAGCTTCACGCCCCGCTGGAAGCACCATTCGAGCGGCACTTCGTCGATGGTGATCGCGCGCTTGCCGCCGTCCATCGTCGGGTGGAAATGCCAGGGCGCGTCGAGGTGCGTGCCGTTGTGCGTGGTCAGCGTCACCCATTCGGCCGCGGCGAAGCCGGCACCGTCGGGCGTCTGCTCCTGGGTCACACCGGGGAAGAAGTGGCCCAGTTCCGCCACCGTTTCGCCATGCGTCTGGTAGGTGATCTTGGGCCGCATGAACGGCGGATCGGTGATCACCTCGTTCTCGAGGGTGATCGACAGGTCGATGAAACGGCGCGCCATGACGGTTCTCCGGGGGCTCAGGCGGTGTGGCCGCTCAGGGTTTCGGCGAACCAGTCGGCGATATAGTCGCGGCCGTACGCCATATTGTCCGCGCCGACATGCTCGACCCCGCCCTCGC
>NZ_QENQ01000001.1:1025922-1253143 GCF_003096275.1 Sphingomonas pokkalii | reverse complement strand
CCCATATGGCCGTTGAGGTTCATGTCCTCGGCCTTGGCGAAGAAATCGTCCATGTCCTTGGCGCCGAACGCCCACATGACGTGCGCCCAGTAATGCGGCACCGGGTTCTCGCCTTCGCGCTTCAGGCGCTTCTGCTGGACCTCGGCCCAATTATGGTTGGCACCCCAGCAGGCGCCCGAGGCGAAGCGCGGCTCATAGGCAACCGCGCGTGGCGCGAAATGGCCGCCGAGCGAAATGCCGGTCATGCCGATGCGCTTGGGATCGACGTCCGGCTGCTGCTCCAGCCAGTCCACCGCCTTGGACGCCCAGTTTTCCGAATGCGGATCGACCGGCAGGCCCTGCAGCCGCAGCGCCTCGCCCGAGCCGGGCTGGTCGACGCAAAGAGCGGAGACGCCGCGCCGGGCCAGCGCCTCGGGCAGGCGCGACCAGTAGAGCAGCTCCTTGCAGCTATCGAGGCCGTTGCAATAGACGACCACCGGCTTGGGCCCCTCGCCCGGCGCGCGGGTGTAGAGCGCCGGCATGGTGCCCTGCGCCAGCGGGATCTCGACGCGCTCGCGGTCGATCTTGCCGAGTATGGTCGCCTTGTCGAAGGCGCCGCGTGCCTTGGCATAGGTCTCGGTGCGGCCGGGATGGCCATGGCCCTGCATCCGCTCGGCGGTGAACAGATAGAGTGCAGCGCGCTCCAGCTTGGTCGCGGCGGAGAAGGCGCGGCCCTTGGCCTCGTCCTCGCCGGCAAGATCGATCAGCTTGTCGCCCATCGCCGCCCATTGCGCCATGAACTGCGGGGTGCCGGCGTCCGCGCCGCTCGCCGCCGCGTCCTTGATCGGCTGGCACATGTCGACGATCTCGCCGATCTGCCCGCCGCTCTCCATCGCGATCGCGACCGAGAGGTTCCAGATGTAATTGGGGAAGACTTCGAACAGCGCCACCGCTCAGGCCTCCACGGCAGTGAACAGGCCGGGGTTCGGCGCCGGATGCGGCAGCGTCTGCGGGCCGCCGGTGCCGATGCCCCACTGGTCCATCACCAGCGGCGCGGGCGTGTAGACCTGGTGCTGGTGCGCGTCGAAATCGACCTCCTCCAGCTCGGACGTGTATTCGGCGACGAAACCGTTCGGCGTGACGAAATAGCTGAAGGTGTTGTTGCCCGCGGTATGGCGCCCCGGGCCCCAGCCGATGCCGGTGCCGTGCTGCTTCAGCCGGTGCGCGCCGCGCATCATGTCGTCCACGCTCGGCATGTCATAGGCGACATGGTTGAGGCAGGGCGGCCCGGGCAGCAGCGCGATGCGGTGGTGCGCCGAGTTGCAGCGCAGGAAGCACATGAAGTCGCCCAGCCAGTCGGACACCTTGAAGCCGAGCACCTCGGTGAAGAACCGCACCGCCGCCTGGTGGTCCGGCGAGTGCAGCACGATGTGGCTGATCTTGAGCGGCACGCCTTCCCAGCGCGCCAGATCGCGCTTCGGGCTGCGGGCGACGTCGCTCGACACCTCGAACAACAGGCCGTCGGGCGAGAAGAAGCGGAAGCCATAGCCGCCGCCGGGGCTGGTCAGCGCGGCGGGCGCGCCGACGATACGGCAACCCGCCGCGCCGACCTTGGCGTGAAGGGCATCGACATCGCCGCGGCTGTCGGCGGCGAGCGCAATCACGTCGACGCGGTTCTCGTCGGCGGCACGCAGACGGACGACATGATGCTCGTCATGCCCCTGAGTCTTGAACCAGGCCATGCCGTCCTCGCTCGGCACCGGCTCCAGGCCCCATTGCTCGGTATAGAAGGCGCGCTCGGCGTCGAGGTCCTGCACCCCATAGCCGACATAGCGGATTTCGGTGACACGGCTCATTTCGGTTTCCTCAGATCGGCTGGGCGGTGACGGCGAACATCTCGGCCGTCGCCTTGTGGTTATCGATCGCCGGGCCCTTGCCGAGCTGGCCCATGCAGATCGCCAGGCTGGCGTTGACGATATAGGCGCAGCGTTCGTAGCGGCGGGCGCGATAGGCGGTGAAGGCGGCGTCCACGCTGTCGGCCTTGGCAAGCTCGTCGGCCAGCACCAGGCTGTCCTCGATCGCCATGCCCGCACCCTGCCCCAGATGCGGCGTGGTGGCGTGGGCCGCGTCGCCGAGCAGGCCGATCCGCCCCTTGTGCCACGGGCCTTTGACCAGCATGGCTTCGAGCGGCCGATAGACCACGCCGTCATCGTCGGTGATCTGCACGGCGAGATCGCGGATCGCCGGCGCGCATTCGGCGAGCTTGGCGCGCATCGCCGCCGCCAGCCCCTCGCGCGGATACCAAGGATTGCCCGGCTCCGGCGTGGTGGCGAACATGTACATCAGCGCTTCGCTGATCGGCACCAGCCCCAGGCCGGTACGGCCATTATAGACCTGCAGCGCATCCATGCCGGCAGGACGCGGGAAATTGTACCGCCAGACCGCCTGGCCGGTATATTCGGGCGCCTCGGTATCGGGCAGGATGGCCGCGCGGGTCTGCGAATAGACGCCGTCGGCGCCGATCACCATGTCGTAGATGCCGCTGGTGCCGTCCGAGAAGGCCACCGCGACCCGCTCGCCATCGTCGACCATCGTCTGCACGGTCACGCCCAGACGCACGTCGGCGCCGTTGTCGAGCACGCGGTCGCCCAGCACCTTGTGCAGCGCGGGCCGGCCGATGCCGACATTGGCAGGATAGCCCTCGGCCAGCTTGGGCGCGGGCACGCGGGCGACCTTCGTGCCGTCCGGGGCGAAGATCTCCACCGCGTCGAAGCCGACGCCGGCCGCGATATATTCGTCGAGGATGCCGAGCTGGGCGACCGCACGCACGACATTGGCCTGCTGGATGATGCCCACGCCATAGACCGACCAGCTCGGGTCGCGCTCGATCACCGTCAGCCGGTGGCCCTGCGGCGCCAGCGCGATCGCCGCGGTAAGCCCGCCGATCCCGCCGCCGACGATCAGGATATCAAGCGGCGGCATCGGCCGCCTCGGCCAGCTTCACGCGCTTGGTATCGCTGTTGACGGCGGGGAAGGGCAGATAGGAGATGCGCAGCTGCTCGGTGAGCGACAGCTCGTGCTCGCCGGCCGGGAAACCGCCGGGATGCTCGACCAGGATCGTCGCCTTGGCGCCGAACGCCCAGCGCCGGTCATAGGCGGTTTCCATTTCGTCGAGGGTAAGCGGTCCCCGCCCCTCGTCGAACCGCACCGCCTCGCGTGGCAGCAGATTGCCGTCGATCGCGACGTCGAGCTTCTCGACCATCGAAAGGGTCAGGCCGCGATAATAGCCGAGCTTGGCTTCGAAGGCGAAGCCGGTCGGCGCCTCGGCCGGGCCGGTGTTCCGCACGCTGCCGGCTTCGATCAGATATTTGTCGAACATCATCAGGCGGGTTCCTTCTCGGCGCCGAGCGCGGCTTCGGCCTGGGCGATCAGCCGATCGAACATCACGTGCTGGCGGCGGACCTGCTCGCGGCTGTCCACCTCCATCGCGTCCTGGATCCAGCGATTGCCTTCATATTCGCTGGAAAGCGTGCCCTCCCAGCCGCACTTCACCAGCTCCGGAATGACCTCGTCATAGGCGATCGCCGGATCGGTGCAGTCCTCGTTCATCTCGTAGAACTTGGCCTGGATGTGCCGGAAGTACGGCGCATAGTCCTTGAGCCGCTTCGGGTTCGCATAAGGCGCGTGGCGCAGCGTCTCGGCCATCGCGATCTCGGCCTTGTTGCCGCCGCGCTTCACCGCGACTTCGTAGATCGTGTATTCGGCCATCACCTTTTCCTCGTGCTGATCCACGATGAACTGGGTGATTTCCGGCCGCGCGCCTTGGCGCTCGAAGCGGGCGCGGAAGGCGGGCGGGTAATGCTTCATGAAGATGCCCATGTCGGGCAGGATGCCGAGATGGCGCGTGTTCAAGCGGTCGGCGACCTCGATCGTGCGCAGGATCCAGGCATGTTCGAGATGCCAGGGCGCATGGACTTCCACACCCATATGCACGTCCAGCTCCTCGGCATAGGGGACGCAGCGCTCCAGAATGTCGGGGCGCACGAACACCAGCACGCGCATGTTCTTGATGCCGAGCCGGTTGCACAGCGCCAGATCGCGGCGGATGCTCGCGACCTGCTCGTCATCCGACAGCAGTTCGCCCTTGCGCAGCTTGGTGTCGAGGAACATGTCGTAGCAGGTGAAACACGCACCGTGCCTGGCGAGCATGTCCTGCCAGCGCGCGATCTCCACATCGTCGATATTGGGGAAGGCCGGCATGTTCTGCTCGGGCAGGAGCTCGATGCCCCTGGCGCCGAGCGACACCGCATGGGCGATCGCGTCCTCGACCGTCATCTGGCCGAGGAACATCTCTTCCTGGTAGCTGTAGAGGCTGACGCCCCGCTGGATTTTGGACACGATGGCTCCGTGGGTTACAGGCGGCAAAGGGCGGCGCCCTGCGCCATGGCGAATGCCCATGCACGCGGATCGACCGGGCCGGGAGTCGGGGCAGTCGTCGGAAGAGTCGCCGCGCCGAGCGGCGGCGTCCGGGTGCGCATGGTCGCGTGCAGCATTTCGAAGCTCCTCTCACTGCCGAGCGGCTTTGCTGCCGTGCCGAAACCAGGCCCACCGCTTCTTGCCAAATATGTAGGCCGCAATGTCGAAATCCCGGAAATCGATTGTTTTGATAGCAATCAATCCAAAACAGTGATTGGAAACGGATTACATATCCGTTACCTGGATTATCTTCGATCCATACAATAAATTTCAAAAATCGTCGGGTCGGCGTCAGAAGAGCAGGGAGCCCGACAAGAAGGCTCGGCTGAAGAGGAGAGGCCATGCGCCGGAGCCCGCTGCGGGTCCCCATGTGGGGGCCCTGCCCGTCCGAAGGGATCGCCTGATGCGCCGGCTGCGCATGGGGCTGATCGGGGGCGGACCCGGCGCGTTCATCGGCCCGGTGCATCGCATCGCCGCGACGCTCGACAACGAGATCGAACTGGTTGCCGGCGCGTTCAGCCGCGCACCGGAAAAGTCGCGCCAGGCGGGCAAGGCATATGGCGTCGCCGCGGACCGCAGCTATCCGAGCTGGATGGCGCTGATCGAACAGGAGCGCGTTCGCCCCGACGGCATCGATTTCCTGACCATCGCGACACCGAACGACACCCATCTGCCGATAGCTCGCGCCGCGCTGGCGGCGGGGATCGCGGTGATGAGCGACAAGCCACCGACCGCCACCCTCGCCCAATCGCTGGAACTGGCCAAAGCCGTGCGTGACGCCGAGCGTCCCTATGCACTCAGCTACGCCTATAGCGGCTATCCGCTGATGCGACACGCCCGCGCGCTGATCGCAGCGGGCGGAATCGGCACGGTGCGCAAGGTGGTGGTGGAATATCTCCAGGGCTGGCTCGCCGCCCCGATCGAGCGCGCCGGCAACAAACAGGCCGAATGGCGCACCGATGCCGGCAAGTCCGGCGTCGGCGGCGCGATCGGCGATATCGGCGTGCATGCCTTCCACCTTGCCGAGTTCGTGACCGGCCTGCCGGTAGGGGCGATCAACGCCGATCTCGCCGCAGTCGTGCCGGGGCGCGCGCTGGAC
Source organism: Sphingomonas pokkalii (assembly GCF_003096275.1). Classification (GTDB taxonomy): domain Bacteria; phylum Pseudomonadota; class Alphaproteobacteria; order Sphingomonadales; family Sphingomonadaceae; genus Sphingomonas; species Sphingomonas pokkalii. Next base: position 1,247,589 of record NZ_QENQ01000001.1, on the reverse strand, counting down.
GATGATTGCAGCGTACTGCTGCGCTTTGCCGGCGGTGCGCGCGGCGTGCTGCTCGCCTCGCAGATCGCGATCGGCGAAGCCAATGGGCTGACGCTGCGCGTCTATGGCGACAAGGCGTCGATCGCCTGGCGGCAGGAAATGCCGAATCAGCTGCTGCTACACCACCTCTCCGGCCGCACCGAGATCCTCACCGCGGGCGGTGCCGGATTGCTACCGGCCGCGACCGCCGTCACCCGGCTGCCGGCCGGGCATCCCGAAGGCTATCTCGAGGCCTTCGCCAATCTCTACCGCGACTTCGGCCGCCGCCTGCGCGGCAAGCCGGCGCCGGACCTGCCGGGAATCGAAGAGGGCATCCGCTCAATGCGCTTCATCGAACAGGCGGTGGCGGCCAGCCGCGACGCATGCGGCTGGGTGCCGCTCGAACCAGCGAGGGAATACGCATGACCAGCATCGCCTCCCCAATCCCAGCCGCCCCCGCGCCGATCCGCGGCGAAGCTGGCAAGGGCATCACGCTCATCGCCGCCCAGATCCTGCCGGTGATGGCGGTCGTCTCGCTCTTCCCCGCCATTCCGCGGCTGTTCGCCCAGTTCGGCGGCCACCCCCAGGCGGGGCTGCTGGTGCCGATGATCGTCACCATGCCGTCGCTGTGCGTCGCACTGTTCGCGCCGTTCGCGGGCGCGATCGCCGACCGCTTCGGCCGCCGCCCGAGCTTCCTGCTGGCGCTGGCCGTCTATGCGCTTGCCGGGCTCGCGCCGCTGGTGCTCAACGATCTGTATCTGGTCGTCGCGAGCCGCGGCGTCCTCGGCCTTGCCGAAGCGGTGATCGTCACCAATTCCAGCGCACTGATCGGCGACTATTTCGGATCACAGCGACATCGCTGGGTATCCTGGGTGGGGGTCTCCATTTCGATCGCGGGCACCCTGCTGGTCGCCGCCGGCGGCGCACTGGCGGACATCAGCTGGCGCGGCCCCTTCGCCATCTACGTGCTGGCCATCCCCACCCTGCTGCTCGCGCTGCTCTACATCGACGAGCCCGCGCGCCGCGACACCGACAAGACCGCACCGCTCGGCTTTCCTTGGGGCCCGGCGCTGGTCATCGGCGCCGTCACCATGGCAACCTCGATTCTCTATTATGTCGAGCCGCTGCATGTCGCGAGCGCGCTGATGGCCAAGGGCGTCGGATCCTCCACCGCGGTCGGGCTGATCCAGGCCTGCACGTCGCTCGCCTATATCGCCGGCGCGTTCCTCTATCGGCGGATCCATGCCCAGCCGGTCGGCGTGCTGCTCGGCCTGGCCGGGATCCTTACCGCGATCGGCCTGGCCATGATCGGCCTCGCCACCCACTATCCGCTGGCGGTAGCGGGTGCCGCGATCCAGCAGTTCGGATCCGGCCTCGTCATCCCCGCGCTGATGGCCTGGGGCCAAGCGATGCTGCCGCTCGAGCAGCGCGGCCGCGGCATGGGCATCTGGGCGACCGCCTTCTTCGCCGGGCTGTTCGTCTGTCCGCCGCTGGTCGGGCTCGGCCAGCGCGCGGTCGGCGGCCTCGACCAGGCGCTGCTGCTGTTCGCCGCGATCACGCTCGTGCTTTCCCTTCTCTCGGCGCTGTTCTTCCGCACCAGCGCCGCCCGCCACTGACGAGACCCGATTCATGACCGAGACGACCGAGAGCTTCGACTATATCGTGGTGGGCGCTGGCTCGGCGGGCTGCGTGCTCGCCGAGCGGCTGAGCGCCGACGGCCACGCCCGCGTGCTGCTGATCGAAGCCGGCGGCAACAACGAGACCGAACTGGTCAACATGCCGCGCGCCTTCATGAAGATGTTCGGCAACCCGACCTATTTCTGGCACTTCCCGATTACCGAGCAGGAAGGCCGCCCGGCCGGCGAAACCTGGTCCTATGGCCGCGGCCTGGGCGGATCGAGCTCGACCAACGGTACCTGGTATCTGCGCGGCGAGCCCGCCGATTATGACGGCTGGGCGGCAATGGGATTCCCCGATTGGCGCTGGGCCGAGATCCAGCGCTGCTTCCAGGCGATGGAAAGCTATCGCGGCCCCGGCGCCGGCGCCGGGCGCGGCCGCAACGGACCGCTGCAGATCACCCGCCTGCCCTTCCGTTCGCCGGCGATCGGCGCGGCGATCGAGGCCGGCAGCCAGATCGGCCTGCGCGCGGTGGAGGATATCAACGCGCCCGACGGCCCGCGCATCGGCTATACCCAGGCGACGGTGTCGCGCCGCGGCCGACGCGCCTCCAGTTACCAGGCGTTCCTGAAGCCGGCGATGCGCCGCCCGAACCTCACCGTCCTGCTCGACTCGCTGGTCGAGCGGGTGAAGATCGCGAATGGCCGGGCCACCGGCGTGGCGGTGCGCACGGCCCAGGGCAGCCGTTCCATCGCAGCGACACGCGAAGTGATCCTCTCGGCGGGCGCGCTGCAGAGCCCCAAGCTGCTCCAGCTTTCCGGTATCGGCCCCGTCGACGTGCTGGAGCGCGCTGGCGTACCGACCATCCTGCCGCTGGCACAGGTCGGCCGCAATCTCGCCGACCATCTGATGTTCACCATGTCGTGGCGGCTGCACAAGGATCCGGGCGCCAATCGGGAATTTTCCGGCTGGCGGCTGACCAGCCACGTCCTGCGCTACTATCTGACCCGCAAGGGCATGATGGCCTATACCTCGCCCGAGGTGACGGCCCTGCTCGCGATAGACTCGCCGCCCGAATGGCCGGACGCGCAGTTCGGCGTCGGCCCCTATTCGCTGCGCACTACCGAAGAAATCAAGGCCGATCCCGGCCGCGGCGCGCTGGAGGACCAGCCCGGCATCAGCGTCAACGGCATCGCGCTGCGCCCGAAGAGCCGCGGCACCGTGGCGATCCGCTCGGCGGACGTGGCCGATCCGATCGACGTCCATGCCAATTGGTGGGGCGATCCCGCCGACAAGGCCTTCCTCGTCAAGATGGTCCGCCTCGCCCGCCGCTATATGCGCCAGCCTGCGCTCAAGGACTTTGTCGGCGAGGAGCGCGTGCCCGGCGAGCGCTTCCAGAGCGACGAGGATATCGCCCAGCAGATGGAATGGCTGGCCAGCCCCGGCCTGCACTCCACCGGCACCTGCCGCATGGGCACGCCGGAGACCGGCGTGGTCGACGGGCGTCTCCGCGTCCACGGCATCCAGGGCCTGCGCGTCGTCGATTGTTCGGTGATGCCGGTTCAACCCGCCGGCAACACCAACGGCCCGGCGATGGTGATCGGCTGGCGCGCCGCCGAGCTGATCCTGGAGGACAATGCCCGCTGATCCGGTGATTGCGGCACCCGCTATCCATCGATAGCATCGATAGAAAAGGGGCGAACACGCCCGCCGGAGAGGAATGGAATGCGGTTCAAGGGCTTGGATCTCAACCTGTTGGGCGCGCTCGACGTGCTGCTCGATACGCGCAGCGTCTCGGCCGCCGCCCGGCAGATGAACCTGAGCCAGCCGGCGATGAGCGCCGCGCTCACCCGGTTGCGCGACTTTTTCGGCGACGAATTGCTCGTGGCGCAGGGAAAGCGCATGTACCCCACCGCCTATGCGGAGGCGCTGGTGCCGCAGGTGCGCGAGTGCCTGGACGCGGTGGAATCGATGCTGGTTACCTCGGGCCGGTTCGATCCCGCTACCAGCCAGCGCCGCTTCCGTCTGATCCTCTCGGATTATGTGATGACCGCCGTTCTCGCGCCGGCGTTGCAGACGCTGGCGGCAACCGCCCCAGGCATCCGGCTGGAGATCACCCTGCCCAGCCCGGAGACGGGGATCGAACTGCGCGAGGGCCGCGCCGATCTGTTCGTCGCCCCTGAACAGTTCATCTTTGCCGACCATCCCAGCGAACTGCTGTGCGAGGAGCGCTATGTCGTCGTCGGCTGGGCGGAGAACCCGTTGTTCGAGGATGTGTTGACGCTGGAGGATTTCAGCAATGCGGGCCATGTGGTGGTACGCTTCGGCGGCCCGCGTGACCTGTCCTTCGCCGATCGCCAGGTCCGCCTTCTGGGTATCGAGCGGCGGATCGAGGTAGAGGCGCCGTCTTTCACCACCCTGCCCTGGCTGCTGGTCGGTTCGCAGCGGCTGGCACTGATGCAGGAGCGGCTGGCGCAGCGCGTTGTCCCCACGCTGCCGCTGCGCACCGCACCGATCCCCTTCCCGTTCCAGCCGATGCGGGAAATGATCCAGTATCACAGCAGCCGAAAGAACGACGAAGGGCTGCGCTGGATGATCGAGCGCCTGCGCGAGCCCGCCGTGCTGATGTGACGCCGCCGCTCACGGCGAGGTGAGGATCCGCACCGGCCCGATCAGCCCGGAGTCGCGCAGCGGCGCGCCTGGGCGATACACGTCGTCTGGACCGCCCTTGGCAACGCCGATGAGGTGGTTCACCCAGAGATTGGCGACCTCCACTTCGATCCGGTTCGCCCCTGGCCGCAGCCGGCCGGTCACCGCAAGCCGGAAGGGCGGCTTCCAGGCGATACCCGCTTCCACGCCGTTGATCCGCACCCGCGCCACCTCGCGCACCTCGCCCAGGTCGAGCATTAACCGATCCTTGGTCGCCAGCGCAGCGGGCACATCAAGCGTGCGACGGTAGACGGCGGTGCCGGAGAAATGATGAAGCACCGCCTTGTCGGTCTTGGTCCAGGAGCCTGTCGGAAGTGGCAGAGTGCCGATTCCCGGAAACGTCACATCCCAGCTGTCGTCGATCACAAGCGCCTGCTCCCAGGGGCGCTCCGCCACCGAAGCGGCGACAGCCGTTGCCGCGCGGCGGAAGAGGACGAACACCGATCCGCTTGCTTCCAGCGCAAGCGGAACGAAGGTGCGGCCGTCCTCAATTCGATAACGGATGGGCCGGATCTCGCCAGTGTCTGCGAACCACAGCTCGGGAACCAACCCCGTGATACGAAACGCCATTTCGCCCCGGACCGGCGCCGTGCCATGGTTGGCGACAAACCAGAGATGGCCGGCGTCGAGTGCGCGATGGACGACGCCGAGCGCACTATCGGCGACGCCCGGCATTTCCCAGTCGCGCACCACGCCGCGCGCCTTCAGCGCTGCCGCACAATCGGTCCAGACGTGGTTCCGCGCCTGCCTGTCCCACAGCCGATCGACCAGCGTCGCGACACGGCGGGGGTCATCGGCAAGGCTGGGCGAGCCCGCGGGGCGCGGGCCCACCACCGTCGCCCCGCGTTCGACCAGCGCGGCAATCCGCTCCAGCACCGCGAGCGTCATCCTGTTCGCGCTGTCGCCGCCCAGTTCGAGCAGCGCATAGCGCGCACCGCCTTGCGTCCGCAGCGTACCATCGGGTGCCACCGAAAGTGCCCCGAGCAGAATTTCGCGGCTGACGAAATCGAAGCCATGGCCGGGAAGAACCGGCACCGGTGATTCGCCATACAGGCCGGTGATCGGCGCATCTTCGCCCGCGAAATAGGCGATGTCCGCCACCGGTCTGCCCTGCTGGAGCAGATAGGAGGCGCGGGCGAGATAGTCGGTCCATCCCCGCGCCATTTCGGCCCAGGTCTCGTGCCGGCTGAAATATTGGCCGAGCAGCGGCGCCAGCGACATCCCCGGCCGGTCCTCGGTCGGCTGGTGCGGCGAGGTGTGGATCATCACCCGGTTGACGCCCAGCGCGAAGGCCCAGTCTGCCGTCGCCTTCAGGTCGCGCGGCGCGAACCCCCAGGGACTGCCGAGGGCAGTGAAAGTCTCCGCCGCAACCAGCGGCTTGCCGGCGACATGTGCGACCGAGGCGGCGCCCTGGAGATCGGCGACGAAGGTCTGGCGCGGCGTGCCGCCAGGCGGCACGGTCCAGATCGCCCCCATCGGCACATCCGCCACCGCGCGCATCGCCAGATCGTCGCCCAGTTGCGGGCGGTGATCCTCCAGCGCCTCGGCATAATAGGTCATGCCCCGCGCCCTGGCAGCCGCCGCCAGCACGCCATAATGGTTGCGGGCCAGCAGTTCGGCTATCGTCTGGCGGAAGTCCCAGAGGAAGCGGTCGGTCTTCCCGGCGCTCTCGACAATGCGGCCGGTCAGCGTCGGCAGCCACGGAACCGGGTCATAGCCGCGCGCCCGGCGGAAAGCCTCGATCATCGCGGGCGTCCAGTTCTGCGGACCCGCCTCAATGCTGTCACTGAGCAACGCCGAGAGGGGTGCAGGGCTTGCCGCCTGCCCATATTTGTCGAGATAGGCCTGCGCATAGCCGCGCACCGCATCGGCATCGAGCTTGTCGACTTCCAGCCCGGTCGCCTCCGCTGGCGCGGGACCATTCTGCTGACCGGTCAGGGCATAGCCGAACCTGAGGATCGTCCAGTTGCCCGCTGGCGGCCGCCAGTCGAGCGTGCCGTCCGGTCGCAGGCGCCGGGTAAGGTCGATCATCTTGGCCATCGCGATCGGTGCATCCGCAGCACCAACCTCCGTGGGGATCGCAGCATAGCGCTCCGCCGCCGCGAAGCCCGCTTTCTCGGCGGCATGATCGACACGGCCATGCGCGAACAGCGCAAATTCGGAAAGGGGCACGCTATCGGATGGCGGCGGTGCTGGCAGCGGCACGACGCCGGATGCGACCGGCGGCATACCGGCGTCCGCAGGGATCGTCAGCCGCACCCGGAAATAACGTGCGCGCACCGGTGCGAAGGCCGAGGTGCGCACTTGCGCCCCGCCCGCCGGAAGCGTGGCGACGCGTCGGTAGCTGCGCCCGTCGTCGCTCGCCTCGAGCGTCGCGTCAGCGGGCGGTGGTGCGCCGAAGCCGCGACGACCGGGCAGGCCCAACGTCACCGAGCGCGCCGTGATGCCGCGTCCGAAATCCTGCACGAGCCACGCCTCGCGCGTGCCGGGCGCGAAGGGCAAGGCGATGGCGGTGCCGAACATGCCGTCGGACAGCAGCGCCCGGCGCACCGCGCCGCCGGTCGACCGCGCCGCGAGGGGCCGCAACCGATCGTCGGCCTCGGGCAGCGCCAGCACCCGGACGTCGCGGTAGAACGGTGCGAGCGGCGTCGGGCCAGCCATGTCCTGATAGGGTCCAGCAACAGCCGGCGGCAGCGGCAGGCGGCCATCGAATCGGCGACCACCGGTCACCCGCGTCTCGCTCCACACCAGCTTCTTCATCGCCTGACCGGGCGTGACGAACGGGGCGCCACTGCTGCTCCAGCCGGGCGAAGAGGCGATGCCGAAGCGCAGCCCCAGTCGAGCGGCGGTGTCGGCACTGCGCCGCAGCGCTGCCGCCCATCCTGCGCTACCCCACGCCAGACGATCGGGCACGGTCTGCGGCGTGGCGAGGTTCCCCTCGAACAACTGCACGCCACCGATGCCGGCACGCGCCATCCATTCCAGGTCGCGCTCGGCGCCCTCGGCGGTGACGTTGCCATTCATCCAGTGCCACCAGGCGAAAGGCCTAGCTTCCGCCGGCGGTGTGCGAAATCCGGCCTCCAGCGGATCCGGCTGCTGCTGGGCGACAGCAAAACCGGGCACCTGCAACAGGCAAGCCGCGGTGCCGGTCAGCGCCGCCTGCGCACGAGACTTCAACTTCACGGTTGCGACATTCCCTCTCCGGCTCGTTGCGAGCCTTGCAGGGACTGTCTGCCATGCGCTGCATCGTCAGGAAAATCGATGCTATCGATCCGGAGCATCCATGTCGCGGATCGATGGCTGTGACCGTCCCTCACAATATGATGGTCACCTCCCGGGAATCGCGCATCGGCACCGGCCGAAACTGCGGCGGGAAATAGGGATGCCGCATCCAGATGATGGTCTCCACCCGATGGACTCCCGGCACCAGTCCGCCCGGCCGATCGATCAGCACGTCGATCGTCTCGCCTACCGACCAGCGGGTCTCGGTCTCGCCGTCCAGGTCGGCCAGCCCGAAGGTCCGCCCCTGAAAGAGGATGCGATTGTCGGCAGCGGCAAAGTGCTCCCCGTCCACCGTCACGTCGACGCCTTCGATCAGCGACAGCCGCATGCCGCGATAATTGGGCTGGCGCAGGCGCAGGCGAAAGCCGGTGCGGGCGCCCTCCGGCCCCAGGTTCGAAAAGCCGCTGCTCTGGATCGTGCTGCGTTCAAGCATGGGCCTGCTCCCCGTTGCTGGTCTGGGCATCGTAGGCGCGTTCGAGGCTGCGGATCAGCGCGTGCTGCCGCCGAACCTGCTCGATCGCCAGCCAGGGATCGCGCACGCCTTCATATTCGCTGGACAGCCAGCCGGTATAGTGAAGCTTCTTCAGCGCCGGTACGATCCGCTCCCACGGAATGTGGTGATCGTGCAGCTGCGCATCGATGTGATGGAACTTGGCCTGGATGAACACGACATGGTCGATCACCTCGGCGAGGTGCTCCACCGGCACCTTGATGCCGTTCAGGAAGCGCATCGCCTTTTCGCGCATCTCGGGCGTCTCCCCCGGCCAATAGGGCAGCGGCCGATCCTGGAAGATGCCGGTATCGATCAAAAGCCCGAAATGGCGCGTGCCGGTGCGCTGGATGAAGTCGACATAGCTCTCCACCACCGGGTGCCGGATCGGCGTCGGCGCGTGAATTTCGGGGCAGATCACCACATCGAGCTTGGCGGCAAGGTCGAGCACCCGCTCCACGGCGGGCTCCCAGATCGGATGCGGGGTCAGTTCGTCGTCGATCACCCCGAATTTCGGCCGCACGAACCGGAAGCCGAGCCGGTGCGCGAGCTGCAGGTCGCGCGCCAGCGTTGCACTTGCCTCTTCCGCCGTCAGCACCCGCTGCTTCTGCACGCAGGTATCGACCCAGCAGCCATAGTTGGTCGGTTGCAGGCCGAAGCGAGCGACCAGCGTGAACCAGCGATCGAACCATGCGGCCGGCGGCTCGGGATAGCCGGCCAGATGGGTTTCGCCGAGGATCTCGATGCCCGCCGCCCCCGCCTCGGCGACATGGTAGAAGGCATCGTCCAGCGTCAGCGCGGTGCCGAAGTCATCGGTATAGCTGTAGAGCGATACGCCATAGTTGAACGTCATGCCGCGGCCTCCTGGCGCCGATGGATGGGGACATAGGGTTCGGCGTCCTCGATCTCTGCGAGCTGGGCCACGATGTGCGCGGGCATGTCGTCACCCACCATCTTTTGCAGGAACGGCGTATGATCGAACACCAGGTCGCGGATCGGCCGCAGCGGCGCTGGCAGGTGATGGAACATGCGGCCGGTATGATAGGCACCCTGCGTCACCTGCGCGGTGTGCGGCTTGCGGCGATCCTCGTAGCGCTGGAGCGCACCCTGCACCGCCGCGGTGTCAGCAATATCCACCGCTGCCAGCTCGCGGGCGAGGAAATAGCCATCCTCGATCGACATGCCGGCGCCATAGGCGGCGTAGGGCGAGGTCGGGTGCGCCGCGTCGCCGACCAGCGTCACCCTGCCCTTCGACCATTGCGGTAGCGGCGGCCGGTCGCGGATCTCCCAGCGCTGCAGATGGGCTGGCGGGGTCGCGGCGATCAGTTCCTGCACCTTCGCCGGGAATTGCGTTGCCCGGTCGCGGCAAAAGCCGTGGAGATCCACCGGCGGTGGCGCATCGGGATCGCAGGCCTCCAGCACCCACCATTCATAACCCGATTTGCCCTCGTGGCGGATCGGCGTGTAGCTCACTTGGGTCGTGCGGTTGTGCGAGATCACCCCGATCCCGTCCGGCGCTTCGTCGAGGAATAGATAGCCGCCCACCAGATGCAGCCGCTGGTGCCGGATCGGCTGATCGCCCCAGAGCTGCGCGCGCACCATCGATCGCAGACCGTCGGCACCGATCACCACATCGGCTTCGGCCGTGGCGCCGTTGGCGAAGGCTAGCTGCACCGCATCGCCGGCATCACGCATTTCCCGCAGTTCGTGCCCGAGCTTCAGGACGGCGGGCGGGAGCGCCGCGAGCATCCGCTGGTACAACCCCCAGCGCAGCAGCCCGATGAAGCCGCCACCATATTCCCGCACCACCGCATCCGGCAGGTTCACCACCGCGCGGTTCTTGCCCTTGGCATTGCGGAAGAACACCTGGCACGGTGCGCCCAGATCGACGGTGTCGACGCCGATCAGCTTGAGGACTTTCTGGGGTGGCGGCCACAGGTTCAGGATGTTCCCTGCCGCCTTCACCTCGCCCGCGCGCTCGTACAACGTGACGTCGAATCCCACGCGGATCGCCGCTAGCGCGGCCGCCATCCCGCCCGGCCCCGCGCCGATGATCGCAATACGACCTGATGCCATCGTCAACCTCCTCATCCCGTTCGTCGCGCCCGTCGGTCCGGGGCAATCTGATTCGTGATTAGATTGCCTTCTAATCATTGCTTAGATTCTTGGCAACGGCCTCTTTCGAGCATAAGGCGAGGTTGGAGGTACCCGAGAACCATGGCTGCAGAGCCCGCCGAGCGGCGCCCCTATCATCGCGAGGATTTACGCCGAGACCTGTTGCAAGCCGCCGATGCGCATGTGCGCGAGCACGGCCATCACGGTCTTTCCGTCCGCACGCTGGCGCACGCAGTGGGCGTCTCGCCGGGCGCGCCCTATCACCATTTCAAGGACCGTCGCGAACTGCTGCTGGCCGTCGCGCTGGATGGCTATGCCAGGCTCGGGGAAGCGGCGGCGCTGGCCATATCGGCAGGCGCGAGTCCGGCCCAAAATCTGTTGGAACTCTGCCTGTCGTTCATCGACTTTGCACAAGCGAATCCACGCCTTCTCGAGTTGATGTATGAAAGCGAGCTGACGAGCCCGGCACCCGATCCAGCGTTGCTGCACCATCAGCAGGCCGGCCGCCATGCGCTACAGGTGCATCTGGAAGCAGCCCTGCCGACGCTTTCGGAGGAAGAACGAACGCTGCGGCTGCTGTCCTTGTGGTCAACGGTTTACGGCTTCGCGTCCTTGCGCAATAAACATCTGATCGACCCCTTCGAACCCACCGGCAGCAGCGCAGATGCCGTTACCCGCGGTACGATGGCCCTGGCGGTACGCGCCGCCTTGAGTCCAGCGCCGTTATTCGAAGAACATGCGCGCGAATAAGCTGGGCTCCGCCGTTAGCGCGCGATGTCGTGATCAGCCTGGACGGTGCGCCCGATCCCCTGCCGGTGCAAGGATGCGCGCGTCGAATGAGTTGGGAAGGGCATCAGCATCCCGAAAACATCATCTCGCTCTCTAGGTCTGTTCCAGGAAGAACGCCTTGCGCAGCGGCAACATCGCGGCGCCGATGCCGACGGCGTCCCCGTGCACTTCCGTCGGAACGACAGCCGGCAGGGGAAACGGCATATCGTTGCGCGTCGGCGTGGCGGGCAGGATGGTCTCTCGTGCCAGCGCCGCGGCGATCGGGGCGGGAAGGCGGCCGCCGATCACCACCTTTTCCGATGCGACCATATGGCCCAGCAAAAAGGCAAGTCGTCCGATGGACTTCCCCGCCTCGCGCACCCATTGCGCGACGCCGGGGGTGTCCAGGCATACCCGCCGCACCATCGCTTCCACGCCTTCGTCGGGACCGCCCGCCGCGCGAACCGAGGCGTGCAGCGTATCCAGGCTCGGATACAGGCCGCCGAGAAGCCACAAGACGCCACCGAAGTCGCCGGCATTCCCCAGCCGCCCCTGCACGACCCGACCATCGACCGTTACGCCCCCGCCAAAGCCATTGGTAAGGTGGCAATAGCCGAAATTCCTGCACGTGCGACCGACACCGACCAGCCCCTCTGCGACGGTTGCGGCGGTCCCGTCATTCTCGCTCAGCATCGGCAACGCCAGCGCGGCCCCGAGCGCCTCCGCGACGTCCAGGCCCGCCCAACCGGCGAGTTGGACCGGCGGATTGAACCGCGACGGCTCGCCCGGCACGAGAAAGCCCGAAACCCCGGCGCCGGCGCCGATAATGCGTGTCGGATCGATTCCCGCCTCGGCGATCAGCGCCGTCTTGAGCGTTCGCAATGCTTCGAGGACCGACACGGGTGCCATGTCGGACAAGCCGATCGTGCGCGCGCCGCGGACCTTGCCGGCAAGGTCGAGGATCGTGACTCCCACCGCGTCGCCCACCAGCGTCACGCCAATCGCAAAGGCATAGTCGGGCGCTAGCGTCACCTGCACGCTGGGATGCCCGCGCACCCCCGGCGAGCGCTCGCCCAGCACAACGATGCCGGCGGCGTGAAACGTACCGATCAGCCGGGCGACACTGGGTTGCGAAAGATCGAGCACCTGGCTGAGCGACGCCTGGCTGGCCCCGCCGGTACGCAGCAGGTGATCGAGAACGGCCCGCCCGCCGCTGCTGATGCTGGGCACCCAATCCGGCGCACGGAACGAGGAAACAGGCGAAGGCAACTGGGTTTCTCCCTTGGGCGACGGCGCGACCACAGCTCATTGCATACCGCGCGGATACTATTCAAGAAACTGCCACATCCATGTGGCAAGCCGCATGGCTCTCGACGGCGAGAAAAGGAACCGGGATGGCGAGCGTCACCACGGCGATCGATCGATGCGGCGCCATGCCCCGCAATCGCTGGAGCCCCGCCCGGGTACGGCACCGCTTTGGGGCCGCCCATTTCGCCAAGAGCATGGTCTGGTCGTTTTCGGACCTGCTGCTCGCCTGGTTCCTGCACGCGGTGCTGCACATTCCGGTGGAGCGAGTGGCATTGTTGCTGTTCGTCCTGCTGCTGGTCGGCGCGGTCTGCAACGCCGCCGCCGGCGCGCTGATCACCTGGTCGCGCATGTCGCGGCGCGCGCTGGTTCGCCTGCATTTCCTCGCCAGCATCGCAACGACGATCGCGCTGCTGGCGCAGTTCGCGGACAACGGCGGTGTCGGCACCGCGCTCGCCGCCGGCATCCTGTTCCGCATCGCCTATGCCTTGTACGACGTGCCGCAGACCGCGATGACCTCGCTGCTGCCGCGCGACAGCGGCGACGCCCATCGCTATGTCGCGCTGCGGACGACGCTGGGCGCGGTCGCGCGGCTGATCGTCACCGCCGCGAATTTGGCGATTGCCCAGCTTCCAGCCGCCCTGTTCACGACCGGCGCGCTGCCGCTGCTGCTCGGCTTTGGCGTGCTGGTGGTGGCGACCGCCTGGATCCTTCGCGATGCCGATGCGGGTGCGCCGCCCGCCGCATCCTGCGAAGCCCCCGCCCGGGCATCGCTGCGACCGCCCCAGGGAACGCTTCCGATCCTGACTGCCTTCTTCCTGTCGACCCTCGGGTTCGCGACGCTCAGCCGGCTGCTTCTCTTCTACCCGCCGGCGCCCGGCCTCACGGCGCTGGGCGCGTGGCTGCTCCTGCTCTTCAGCGTGGGAACGGTACTTGGGCCATCGTTGGCGCTGCACTGGATCCGCCGCTGCGGCTGGAACCGCGCCTGCATTGCCAGCGCGGCGCTGGGCATGGCCTGCGCATTGCCGCTGTTGACATTGCCTGGCCTGCCCGGGCCGCTGCTGGGGGGAGCATTCGGCTATGGCCTCGGCCTCGGCGCTGCCGGCGCCCTGCTGTGGCAGGCGGCGACCGATGTGGTTCGCGTCCATGCGGAGCGGTGCGGCGAGCGTGCCGATGCACTGGTGTTTGGGCTGGTCATCTTCACCATCCATATCGCCATCGCCATCGCCCTCGGCGCGCTGCCGCTGGCCGTTCTGGTGCCCGCGCTCTCCAGCGGCGCGGGCATCGTCTGGCCGGGCCTGGCGATCACCTGGGGCAGCGGCGCGGCCGTGGTCGCGTTGCTGCTGTACCGCCGCGCTGCCCCCGCATCCGCACCCGCCTAGGTCTTCCGCCGCGGCAGGGAGGCGCGAAACACCAAGAGTGCCTCGGGCTCGTCCGTCTGAAACACGGTCACGCCGTCGGTCAGCAGGCGGCCCCACACGGCCGCCGGATCGCGGAGCGCATCGAGATCGCTGTACGCCCCTTCCACAAAGCCCTCGAAGATGGTGTTGACGAGCAACCGCAGCCCATGGCGCCGGGCAAGCGCGGCGACGGACGACAATTGCTCCGGGCGCAGGCGCGGCAATTCGGCGCCGATGGGCCGCTTGCCGTCCAGCTGCCGGGCAAGCACCGCGGCCAGGTCCGCCTTGCCCTCGGCATTGAGCAGGATCGGCATGAACGGCACCCGGTCATAGGGCGTCAGCCCGGCGAGCGGCGGCGTGGCGATTCCTGCCTCGGTCTTGATGAACACCCGGTCCTGCGCCCCTGCCCGCACGACGGCCTCGATCACCTCGGGATAGATCGCCGCCTTGATGTCGAGGTTGAGCAGAATCCGCCCGCGCGCCGCCGCCAGCATCTCGTCCAGCGTGACGATGTGCTCGTCGGTGAGCGGCGCCGCGGCGCCGCCCAGATTCTGCCGCAACCGCAACGCGCGCAGTTGGGCGAGGCTCTGCGCCGCCACCCGCCCGGTGCCATTGGTGGTGCGGTCGACGCTGTCGTCGTGGATCATCACGAGATGGCCGTCCGCCGTGCGCAGCACGTCGGTTTCCATCACATCGGCGCCGATCGTCACGCAATGCTCGAGCGCCAGCAGCGAGTTTTCGGGCGCCGGCCCGAGACCATGCCTCGGCGCGGGATTGTGGCAGCCCCGATGCGCGACGACGATCACGCCGTCGAGTTCGGCGAAGCGTGCCTGGACGCCGGGCGCCGCCTCCCGCGGCGCGGCGAGCGCCAGGGGGGCGGGCAGCAGGAGAGCGAAGGCCAGGACGCCCTGGCGAAGGACCGACACCATGCTCAGAACTTCGGCGTCAGGCGGATGCCGACCCAGAAGGTGGTGGGCACCGAATAGCTGTCCTTCAGCAGATTCTTGCCCGGCCCGGTAAGGCTGGTGATCCGCGAATGGGTGACGTTGCTCACCTGCCCGAACAAGCTGATGCCCGATCGCACCGCATAGCTGGCGGAGAGATCGACCTGGTCGCGCGCCGCCCAGTAGAGGTCCTGCCAGGTCACGTCGTTGACGATCGCCCGCAGCGCCTTGCCTTGCCGGTTATAGGCCGCCCGCAGCTCTAGCCCGCCGCCGTTGTAGAACAGGGTGCCGTTCAGCGTATAGTCGGGCTGGCCGACCAGCCGGTCGATCGCGCGCTGGCCGCCGGCGCTCAGCGGCACGGTGATCCGGCCATCGAGATAGGCGGCGTTCACGCTGGCGCCGAATCCTTCGAGCAGCGTGCCGGGGGCACCGAACGAGTTGATCACCGCGTTGAACTCGGCGCCGCGGATACGGGCATCCGAGGCGTTGACCGGGCGGCTGACCAGCGCGTTGACATAGGTGACGCCCGACGACGGATCCGTGAAGCCGGGGCTGGAAAGCGTGAAGATCTCGTCGTCGATCTTCTTGTTGAACAAGGCGACCGAGACCATGCCGCCGCGGGCGCCGCCGAAGCGCCAGTCGGCGGCGAGGTCGAGGTTGGTCGACTTGCGCGGGCGGATGTCCGGGTTGCCGATGGTGACGGTGACGCCGGTGGCGTTGGGATTGCCGGCATCGGACGCGTTGACGAAGTTGATCGCGCTGCGCGCCGCATAGGCGTCATAGGGCGGGCGACCGATCGTGCGGCTGGCGCCCGCACGCAGGTCGATCGCCGGCGTGGCGTGCCAGGTCAGCAGCGCGCTCGGCAGCAGATAGTCATAGTCCGAGCGGGTCGGGATGTCCTGGAACACCCCGGCGCGGCGGATGCGGCCGGTCGTCGCCTGCCTGGTGCTGTCGAAATGCACGCCCGCCTGCGCATCGATCGCGTCGCTGGCATAGCGCACCAGGCCATAGGCACCGAAGATCTTCTCGCTGTGGCGGAAATCGTCCTGGTTGTTGAAGCCGCTCTGGTCCGTCCGGTTGAACATCGACGTGGGCAGCGCCGAAAGGATCGCGTTGGCGCGGCGCGGATCGATCGTGATCAGGTTCAGCCCGTCCGAATAGCGAAGCGGCGCCCCCTGCGGCCCGAGCACGTCGGCGATGCCGAGCCGCGGCGCGCTGCTGTTCGGGGCATATTCGGTGCGATCGACATTATAGGTCGGCCGATCGTCGGTATAGCTGGCGCCCGCATCGAAGCCGATGCCCTGCTCGCCCGGCCGGAAGCTATAGTCGATCCTTCCCGTCCAGATCTTGTCGTCGGCATAGCGCTTATAGTCGGGCCGCCAGTAGAACAGGCTGTAGGCGCTGTAATCGTAGAAGGCCGATCGCGCGACCGGGAAGCGGAAGTTGAACGCGCTGGTATCGTACGTGAAGCCGAGCGCCGGCGAGGTGTTGACGCTGGTGCCACCGCCGCCGGGCGCCGCACGACCGACATTGGTGATGTATTTGATCATTGCGATCGGTTCGTCATAGGTGGCGAAGGAATAGCCGCCGCGCAGGCTCAGCCGATGTGCGGGCGTCGGCGTGAAGTCGATCCCCGCCTGGCCCATGCGCGTCCGGCTGGTGAGCTGCTGGCTGGCATAGCCGATCTCGATGTCGCCGGCCGGATAGCTGCCCGACGTCGCGGTCTGGCCGGTGACGATGCCGCGGTTACGCGGATCGATCAGCAGCTCGTTGCGCTGCATGTCGTCCTTGAAATAATAATAGCCGCCCGTCACGAAGCCGTGGACGGTATCGCTCAGCCGCGCCTCGAACTTGCCAGTCACGCCGTAACGGTCGCGCTTGTCCTGCACATACCAGTATTTGTCCTGCTGCGGCACCGCATAGCCGTTGCCGAGATTGGTGCCCGACTGGAGCTGGCCGGCAGCGTTGTAGAAGCCGTAATGCACCGTGTCGGTGGTCATATGGGTTTCGGTATAGCTGCTCAGCGTCTGGTAATTGGCCGAGACAGTGAGGCCGAACTGCTGCTCCGCGCCGAAGGTGAAGCTGCCGGTGCCGACCAGGCGATAGCCGAGGTCCGGCTGGTCATAGGGCTGGCCGTTGTCGCTGGCGTGGCCGAGCGAGGCTTCCAGGTTGAAGAAGGGCTTGCCGCCATTCTCGAAGGCGCTGCGCGTCTTGAGGTTGATCGCGCCCCCGATGGCGTTGGGATCGAGATCGGCACTGAAGGTCTTCACCACCTGGATCTCGCTGATCATCGACGAAGGCAGGATGTCGAGACGAACACCGCGCGTGACCGAGCCTAGATTGCCGTTCGGCGTACCCGGCGAGGCGACCAGCAGACCGTCGATGGTGACGTTGTTGTAGCTCGGCCCCAGGCCGCGGATGACCGGCGTCGAGGCCTCGTCGCGCGGATGCTCGTTATCGATCGCCGGCAGCGCCGACAGGCCGGGGACGCGGCGCAGCGCCTCGACGATGGTGGCATCGGGCAGTGCACGCACGTCGGTCGCACTCACCACGTCGATGATGTTGGCGGCGGCACGCTTGCTCTCGATCGCCGTCAGGTTCGCGCGGCGGATGCCGGTGACGACGATGTCGCCCTGGCTGTCCGGCTGGTCGCCCGGCGCGGTTTGCGCGTGCGCCTGGCAGATCGAGGCCGCGAGCGCCGTTCCGGCGAGCGACAAGAGCAGTTGCGTACGTATGGACATGAGACCCCCTTAGCGAATCATTCTTGCATCATATTATTCACAATGTATTACATTTGCGCGACTGCCTCAAAGGGCCGCACCCGCCTCCTGGGTATAGGTCGAAAAGCACCGAGGGAGCAGCTAGCCAAGAGCATGCCCCGACATTTTTATGTCATGCATCGCGAATACAACTCGTTCCGTAGTACGTTGGAAGGGGAATCCGGCGCGCTACCGGCATCGCGACCGTCCGGCCTTGGCGACTGTCTTTCCGTTCCTGTCGTGCCGGCACCGGTCTCGATGTGCGTTCGTCACCACACCCCAAGGAGAAACCATGATACGCCTGCTTCATGCCGCGCTGGCGCTCGCCGTCGGCCTGTTTCTATGGGCCGGCCCGGCCGCAGCCCAGGGAAACCCCTGCGGCCTCAATCCAGCCAAGATCATCACCGAGATTCGGCATCCGCATAAGAGCGAACTGACGGTACTCGTCGCCCATCGCGGCCTGCATGCGCAGCTGCACACCGACGCCTTCAGCAGGACGCCCGAAAACTCGCGCGAGTCGCTCGACAATGTTGCGGCAACCTGCTTCGAAGCGGCCGAGATCGACATTCGCCGGACCAGCGACGGCGTTCTCGTCCTCTCGCACGACTTCAAATGGGGGCGCGAAGCCGAAGTGCCCCAGGGCGGCATCTGTTGCTACGATCCGTGGAAGGATACCGGCGGCAATCCCGACGTGGGCAGCGTCACCTTCCAGCAGACGAAGATCTGGAAGCTGCGCAATTTCAAGAACTGGCAGACCGGGATCTGGGCGGAAACGCCCGTGTCGCTCCCGGAAATATTGAATCACTACAAAAGCAAGGGATTCGGCTTCGTCCTGTTCATCGACGTGAAGAACAAGGACGACTTTCGTCAGGCATGGATCAACGTCGTCCAGGCCGGCATGAATGAGCGCGTCGTTTTCAAGATCGGAGCCACTGAATTCCCACGCGCGATTGATTTCAGCAAGTTCATGTCCACCAATTACCTGGGAAGCTGGGGAACGGACGCGAACCATATCAACTTCATGCCCGTGTACAATACGGGCGACATCGGCAACCGGGGCATTGCCGGCGGGCGAGGTGAAAGCGGCGTCCTTGATTCCCTGATCTCCTACGAAGATTGGGAAGACGATACCGGCCAGAATTTCTTTGCCGCCGCCGAGGTCAACATGAAGGCACCGGGCGCCATTCTCGCCAGCCTGCTGATAAACCTGCAGCGCGGCGATCGTGGGAATTTCAGCTCCGGGATCTTCCACCCGATCACGGAATATGGCGACCCCAAGACAAACAGCTATTATTATCGCAGCGATGCGAGCTGCTGTAACAAACTTTCCGCCTATTACTTCAACGGAGGATCATCCCTTCCTTCCGACACGGTCGACCTTCGCGAAAATCGGCCATTCATCCTTCAACATGTTTCTGGAAATTACTTCAACATCGTCACGAGCGACGATGTTTACAATTTGAACAGCGAAATAGCCAAACTCAATCGCCGAAATACCCTGAAATACTTCAAGTGAAAAATCTGGGTGATCGGCGCCGCCGGTCACCCATGCACGACCATCAGGAGCATCCATGTCGCAGATCCGAACCCTCCGGCGCGCGTGTGCCGCCGGCCTGTTTTGCAGCGCCCTCGCCCTTCTGGGCAGTTGCGCGCAGGGGCCCTCCGAACCGTCGAAGGACGGCCAGGCCAAGGCAGCCGCCGGCATAGACGCCGCCACGGCGCGCAAGCTGATCGAGGTGAGCGGCGCGAAGGCCGAAGTGGAGCAGATCCTCGCCGAACAGCGGGCGAGCTTCGCGAAATATGTCGACTATGCCGTCAGCAGCTTGCCGGAACCGAAACCGCATTTCGCCGAGCGCAAGGCGGAACTGGTCGCAGCCTATCGCAAGGAACAGGCGAAGTACGCCGAGAAGCTCAACTGGGCGCGCATCGAACCCGGGGTCATCAAGGCGTTCGGGGGAATCGACCCGAACGACGCGGCCGCAATCGAGGCCTTCTACCGCACACCTGCCGGAAAGGCATGGGCCAAGGCGTCGCCGGCCTTGAAGATCGGCATCGCGGACGCCGTCACGAAGGTCACCAAGGAGATCGCGCCAGACACGTTCGAGGCAACGGAACAGCTGCAGAAGAAGGTCGATGCGATCAAGCTGGACCGGCTGAACCGCGCAGGAGGAAAGGAATGATCCTCGATCCTTCGCGGCGCCTGCCCGCAGGCTTGCCGGCGTTCTGGATCGCCGCGGGTTTCGGCTTGCTGTCGCTGCCCGGATGCGGCTGCACTCCCAGCGACGACGCGACGGGTGTCGTCGCGTTCGTCGCGAGCAACGGCGCGATGCCTGCCGGGCATGCGAAAGCCATGTCCGGCCCCGTCGATGCCACACCCCGCCGTCATGCGCCGCCGATTCCGCCGACACTGGCGCCGATCGCAGGAGGCGAACGCACCGACAAATGGGTCGGGACCTGGCGAAGCGATACTGCCGGCATGCTGATTGTGGAAGGCACCGGCGTGGCCGGCAACTATACCGTCACCAGGCCGCTCGCCGGGCACGACGCTGAAATGCGTACCTTCCCGGCGAAGACAAACGGAGCTGGAATCGTTGTCGCTCTCGGCAATGCGGTCTCGACGCTGCGCGAAGCGTCGCCGGCCGAAGCGCGGATAAGCAGCGATGCGGCCACACAATGCATCGTGGACGACGCGCGGAACTATTTCTGCAGGCGCCAGCCATCGCCCCAGTTGTGAGCTTTCAGAAGCTTGTTCCCCTGCGTGCCGGGCAAGGCTGATGTTGCGACACGTCCGCATGTTGGGAGCGCCCGGATGCCGCCTGCTGTCCGTCGTCAGGGCATTTGGCGCAGATGGGGCCGCCATACCGACTCCTGGCGCGCAGCGTCGCTTCCAAACCGTAGGCGGGCCGGTAGCGGCCTTTTCATTCGTCGGTAGCCAGTCTCATCCGCGCAAGCCTGCCGAGGCGCGCTGCACAGAGTCCTGCCAGACGCTGTCCCGATACTAGGTGTTTAGTCCCGAGGTGTGGCGATACGGGTCGATTTTGAATCGGGTTGGATCTTCTGTCCAGACGCGAGCGACGTATTCATAAGGCGTCAGGCCACGGAGCGTTTTCAGCCGGCGGGCATGATTGTAGGCGTCGATGAAAAGGCGGAGGTGCTGGCGCAGTTCGTCATGACTACCGTAATGGTAGCGTTTGACGGTGGCGTCCTTGATGGTGCGGTTCATCCGCTCGACCTGGCCGTTGGTCCACGGATGGTTGGGCTTGGTCAGACGGTGCTCAATGCCGTGTTCACGACAGATCTGGTCGAAGCGGTGGACGCGGTAGCGGGCGGTTGGGCCGTTCCGGTTGCGTGGGAGGTCGGCGAACTGGATGCCGTTATCGGTCAGGATCGTATGCAGATCGTACGGCACAGCTTCGAGCAGGGCCTCCAGAAAGGCGACAGCGGTCGGTCGATCGGCTTTCTCATGCAGTTGAGCAAAAGCGAACTTGGACGTGCGGTCGATGCCGACATAGAGATGCAGCTTCCCCTCTTCGGTGCGCACCTCGGCAATGTCGATGTGGAAATAGCCGATCGGGTAGACCTTGAAGCGCTTCTTCTCAGCAGCCTGTCCTTCAAGCGCTGGCAATCGGCTGATGCCGTGGCGCTGGAGGCAGCGGTGTAGCGACGACCGCGTGAGGTGCGGGATCGTCGGTTGCAAAGCATAGAGGCAATCGTCGAGCGGCAGCAGCGTATGGCGCCGGAACGCCACGACCATCGCCTCTTCCTCAGCGGTTAGCACGGTGGAATGAATGGCCTTCGGCCCCATTGGGGCATCGCTGACACTCCCCCGCTTGCGCCACTTCTGCACCGTCGTCGGGCTGATCCCATAGCGACCGGCGAGCGCCCTTACGCTCTCTTCACTCCGCTGTATCGCTCGACGCACTGCCTCCGTCGTTCGGGCGCTGCCGTGTAGAACCTGGCCCATAGCTCCTCCCGCGCTGCATGCTGGCCCATCGTACCACCACACTGCGGGATCAAACAGTCCGTCCAAGACGATCTACAACCGGTTCATTCGCTGGAGCCGCATGGGTGTGTTCAACAAGATTTTCGCGGCGCTGGCGGCCAAAGGTGGAAAACCGGATCAGCTGATGATCGATGCCGCCCACCTCAAAGCGCACCGTAGCGCAGCCAGCCCGCTTAAAAAGGGATGTTCCCCGGCGTATCGGGCGCACCAACGGGAGCCTGAATTCCAAGCTGCATGCCGGCTGCGACGGCAAGGGCCGGCCTGTGGTCATGCTGCTTAGCGAAGGGCAGATGGGCGACTACAAGGGCACGGCCCTGATGAGCGACGCATTGCCAAAGCCCTGCTGGCCGATCGCGGCGACGATGCCGACTGCTTCCGCGCCGCCCTGACCGAGCGCGGCAGCACCCCCTGCATCCCGCCAAAGGCCAACCGCAAAGTCCCGATCTCACACGACACAGGGCTCTACCGCCAGCGCCACAGGATCGAAGACATGTCCGGGAAACTCAAGGACTGGCGCCGCATCCATGCCCGCTACGACCGTTGCGCCCACACATCCATGTCCGCGATCTGTATCGCCGCAACCCTTCTCTCCTGGCGCAATCAATGCGCCCTGAGCCTAGGACAATACCAGCCCTTCGGCCCGGCGAGCCCCGGCTGATGCATTCGCGGGCGATGATCAGATCCTGACCGAAATCATCGCCCCCGTGCAGCAGCACATCCGCGCAAGGTTCTGATTGCGGATGATAATGCACCAGGACCGCCCTAGGCTGTTGCGGCGGCCCTGGCTGCGGGGGATGATATTGCACGTCGAAGTCTGTCGCGCCGAGGCCGGCTTAGAAAGAAAAGGCGCTCACCCTCCGAGACGCGATGCGGCGGCCTGAACATCCAGCCAGTGCTCCGCGGCCTCGATCAAGCGCGTGCGCATGGTCACATTGGCCCTGCGTCTGTCGGTGGTATCCCAGTTACGGCGAATATACCCCAGCGCTTCCAAATGCTCGATATGACGCAGCGCCGTCGTGGTCGAACCGCCGCTCAAGCTACAGAGCTGCGACACCATAAGTTGTCGGCGTTCACGCATTGCGACGTAGAGCTCGAGGATCATGTCCCAGCTCGGATCGTAGAAGCGAACGCCGTCGAAACAGGCCGCTCGTCGCCGCCGCCCGGTCAGCAGTGCCTTTGCGTCGCGCAGGCGACGCTCGTCAACGTTGGTGGCGGAAGAAGCGGCGGCGAGCAGCGTGTTCTCGACCTGTTTGCGCGGCATTCGTACGACGATGTCGACCAGTTCGTCTTTCTCCGGAGCTGTACCCATAATCGTCTCGATCCCTTCCAGATGTGGGATTCAGGACGTCCTCCCCGGAGAAGATTTGGCAAATGCTTGCATGACGGCTTCTCCGGCGCAGAGCACCCCTCAATATGATCCCAGCCGAAGCAGCAGCAGCAGTGTGAAATAGGCCAACCCTGCAGCAGCCAGCCCGATAGGAGTTACGATCGCGATAATCGCGGTCCACGACACCACCTGCCTCAAGGAAAGCGTGTTTGCTGCCGCCCCCACTGTCGGCCACGGGCGAGAGAGCGCAGAATCGCCATGGGTGGAAGGTAGAGCGTTTGCAGGGTGCAAACCCTCTACCCCCTCCTCATGCTCCGCCAATAGACGAGCAGCTTCAAACCGATTGGCCACGCCAAGAATATTATTGGCCTTCAACAGCTGCTTATCGACGGCGCGATAGCTAGAGCCGGTCAGTGCCGCAATTTCCTTTGAGCTCCGGTTCTGGCGTACAAGCTGCAGGTAATGACGCTGCCTTTCACTCAGTTTCTCGACGGAGGCGGCGAGTCCCGTAGCTGGTGGATGCACTTGCCGCGCTTTTGAAATCGGGCCTGATCTGGGCTGGACGGGCGGAATCGGCATGAAACCACATTGCAAGATGGAAAGGTTCGCTTCCAGATCGTAAATGGGAGGAAGGGATAATTTTATCCGAAGCTTGGTCCGCGCATTGAAGGCGTTTCCCCCCCGTCGGGAGTGGTTCATACGCGATCAGGCGAGGCCTGCCTTCATCTGCAACGGTATCTGCAGCCGAAATGTGGTGGCCGGTACAGACAACATCACCAACGTCCCGCCATGCGCCTGGGCGATCTGGCGGGCGAGGCTTAGGCCGATGCCGGTGCCGGCGGGCTTGGTTGTTGTAAACGGTCGGAAGATTGCTCTTGCCTGTTCGACCGGGACGCCTGGGCCGTTGTCAACCACGTCAATTGTCAGCGCCGCGCCATCGGCGCTCGCGGAAAGATGTACGCTCGGTGGAGCGGAGCCAACACCTGCAGCCTCGACCGCGTTCTGCAACAACGCCCAGATCGCCTGGTTCAACTGGTCTCGATCGCACCTTGCGGACAGATGCTCCGACACGTCAATGCTTAGCAGCGCGTCGGGCCAACGGCCGACAAAGAGACGCGCCAAATCTCCGATAAGCTCTGTCACCGAAATTTCCTGCGCCATCGGCGGAGGAAGCCGCGCCAGCGAGCGATAGGCCTCGGTGAAGCGTTGCAGGCTCTCGGCGCGACGCGCAAGCGTGGTGAGTATCTCCGCCAACAGTCCAGGATCGCGTGCCTGAGCCGCCACGGCGGTAACCCCGCTCTCGGCGAGCGCGACGATAGGCAGGAGGCCATTGAGCAGTTCGTGCCCCAGCACCTGGATCATCTCTGCGCTGGCCCGGGCTTCGGCGGTGCGTTCCTCGCTCTCGACATCGACAAGCGCGACGACGACCTGCGCGCCCACCTCAACGCGATCTGCGCGCCAGCTCCGCCCCGCATGGCGCAGGTGCGAGGCAGCCCGATCAAGCAGCGGCAACGGTGGCGGCATCACCCGGTCGTCAGTATCAAACAGCCTCCGCGCCGCGCGGTTGAGCGTACGTACGACGCTGCCGTCTATCAGCAACAGCGGGGTGGGCGAAGCATCTAGAAGCAGCCGGTGGACGCTGGCTTCTCGCTCCGCCCTACAGGCTGGCGGCGGCGTGATTGGTGGTGGCTGCCGCAGCGCCAATACGATGAGCACGGTCAGCCATGCTACGCCCAGTAGCGCGCCGGTTAACGCTAGCCAAAGGCCCCGCGCGCCCGCCGCACCCGCTGCTGCGCCCGCCATCGCGAGCAGCAACGCGAGCGTGATCGCGGTGCGGGTGCGACTAGAGGCCATGCTGCGCCATGCGGCGGTAGAGCGTGCCGCGGCTGATCCCCAACGCTGACGCGGCACGCGAGACGTTGTAGCGATGCTCCTTAAGCGCGGCCTCGATCATCAGCCGCTCGGCATCGTTGAGGCTAAGGGCAGGCGTCGGGGCCGGCCCGGTATTGCTAGAGATAGGACGGATCGCGGCGGCGTCGATCATGCCGTCATTGGATAGCAAGGCGGCCCGCTCGATCGCCGCCGCTAGCCCGCGTACCTCGTCGGGCCAGTCGGAAACGATGACCATTGCCTCGGCGGCTGGGCTGAGCCGGACCGGGCCGCGGCCATAGGCCTCGCCTGCGGCCAAGGCGAAGTGGCGGGCAAGGATCACGGCATCCCCGCGACGCTGCGCAAGCGGCGGTATCGCGATTTCAACGGTCGCCAGGCGCCGGCGCAGCGCAGGGGACAGGGTAGCCACATCGTCGGCGATCCCGATACAGCGCAGCCCCGGCAGCAGCCGATCCGCCAACCGCGCCTGGGCGACGGGCGCGAGTTGATCCGGATAGCGCAGGATGACGGTACCGCTCTCGGCGTTGAGCGCCTGCCATTGTTCCGAATCGCGCAGGTCGATCCGCACCGCTTTGACGGCAGCATCTGCAGATGCTGCGTGGATCGCATTCGCGACCAGCGTACGCCCCGAACCTGACGGACCGGTAACGCACACGCTTGCCGCCGTCGGCCCGACCCGACGCACCAATGCCCGAACTTGTTCGATACCCGCGGAATCGCCGAGAATCGTGCTGGCGGTAGGGCGGGGTGCGTCCCGCCTGCTGCCCCCCCCCTCGCTCGTCTGGGCGATCACCGCCGCGCATTTGGCGAACAGATCATCCTTTCGCCACGGCTTCATCAGAAAGTCGCGCGCGCCCGCCTGCATGGCGGCAACGGCGATTCGGATACCGCTATGAGCGGTGATCACGATCACCCGTGCATCCGCGTCATCGGCCATGATTCGAGCGATACAGGCCAGTCCCTCCTCGCCACTAGACATGCCTGGGACGAAGTTCATGTCGAGCAGGATCACATCGTAGCGATGGCGCGCGAGTAGTGAATATGCAGCCGTGGGATCGGCCGCGATCGTGAGACGGTGGCCGGCAAGACGAAAAAGAATCTCGGTGGCACGCGCGACGGTCGAATCATCCTCGACCAACAGCACATTCCATGCACTTGACATGTTCTGAGACTGCCCAGTTCCGGACAGATTGTGCAACCCAGTTTGGTGGTTGGTAGCGCTCGAAAAAGAACATTCTTTTATAACAATGCGTTAGATTCTTCGACGACGGACAGTGACAGTGTCGTCATGATGACCGAACAGCCGATGCACGCAACTAGCGCTTCCGGTGCAGCGATGGACCGCAGGGTCACGCGGTCGCGTGCCCCTTGGTGGCGGCGGCGCGCCGTACTGGTGCCGCTGGCGGTTGTCGCCGTTGCGATCGCGATCTGGCGTCTGATCCCCGCAACCGGTTCGACCAACGTCGTCGGCACCGACATCGAGATCAACGCGGTAATCCGTGCGCCTTTTGCCGATTACCTTCCCGTCCGCGCTACCATTGCGCCGCGAGTCACTACGCTGGTCGGGGTACTCGCCGGTGGCCAGGTCGAGAAGCTCGTCGTCCAGGACGGCGTCATGGTCGCCGAGGGCGAGCCGCTGGCGACGCTCGCCAACCCGACGCTCAAGCTCGACGTGCTGACCCGCGAGGCGCAGATCGCCAGCCAGCTCGGGGGCGTCGCCGGCGAGAATTTGGGGATCGAGCGCAATCGCCTCGACCGCGCCGGTCAGATCGCCCAAGCCAACTACGATCTTATCAAGGCACGCCGCGAGCTGGGCATCCGCCAGCAACTGCACGACCAAGGCTTCCTGTCCGATGCCGGGGTCAAGAGCTATGCGGAGGAAGTCGCCTATCAGGAGAAACGCGTTTCCCAACTCCAGTCAGGCGGCGCTGCCGAGGCGCGCATCACCGCCACCCAAGGCAGTCGCCTCAACGATACGCGCGGGCGACTCGAGCGCAATCTCGCTGCGGTGCGCGCCGGGCTAGACGCACTCGTCATTCGCGCGCCGATGGCAGGTCGTCTCACCAACTTCATCCTCCAGCCGGGCCAGACCCTGAAGCCAGGCGATCCTGCGGGACAAGTCGATAGCGAAGGCTCTTGGAAGCTGATCGCGGATGTCGACGAATATTATCTAGGCCGCGTCGCCGTTGGCCAAAGAGCGCGGACGGCGGACAGCGTCGCATTGACGGTTTCGAAGGTACTGCCCGCGGTGACGGACGGGCGTTTCCGCGTCGAGCTGACGTTCGACGGTACGCCACCCGCGGGCTTGAACCGCGGTCAGACCCTGGACATCCGCATCACCCTCGGCAGCACTGCGACCGCACTGGTTGCGCCGGTCGGCGGCTGGCTCGAGGCTGGCGGCGGCACCTCGGCCTTCGTTCTCGACCCCGACGGTTCCCACGCCCGCCGTCGCGCCGTGAAGACCGGGCGCCGCAATCCCGAACAGGTCGAAATTCTCTCCGGCCTCCGGCCGGGCGAGCGCATCGTCACCAGCAATATGTCGGCCGTGAAGGGCGACATCCTCAACATCCGCTGAAAGGGAAGCTCCGTGATTCGCCTCGAGAAAATCCAGCGCCGCTACGTCTCCGACGAGGTCGAGACGACCGCACTCGCCGATATCGATCTCCATGTGGCGCCTGGCGAATTCCTTGCCATCATGGGCCCCTCCGGCTGCGGCAAATCGACATTGCTCAACACACTCGGCACGGTCGATCGACCGACCGGCGGGCGCTACTTTTTCGGCGACCGCGATCTGGCATCACTGGATGAGAGGGAACTGGCGAAATTCCGGGGCGCAACGCTCGGCTTCGTGTTCCAGAGCTTCAACCTCATTGACGAGTTGACCATCGAGGAGAATGTCGCACTCGGTCTCGCCTATCGCAAGGACGCCGGCGACCGGAAGGCGCGGGTCACATCGGCAATGGACAAGGTCGGTATCGCCCACCGCGCCCGCCACTTCCCGCACCAGCTGTCGGGCGGTCAGCAGCAGCGCGCCGCCATCGCCCGCGCCATCGTCGGCGATCCAAAGCTGATCCTCGCCGACGAGCCAACCGGCAATCTCGACACCGCGAACGGCGAGCAGGTGATGAACATCCTCACCGGCCTCAACGCAGAGGGCGCGACCATCGTGATGGTTACCCATTCCCCGAGCCATGCCGATATGGCGAAGCGCCGCATAGACATGCTCGATGGCCGCATCGTCGCATCCGCTCTGCGCATGATTTGAGGGCCAGACGATGAACTATTTCGCTCTAACCTCGCTCTATCGTTCGCTGACACGCCATAAATTCTATGCCGTGCTCAATATCGGCGGTCTGGCAGTTGGAATCGCGGTGTTCTTCGTGCTCGCTCTCTATGTGCGGTTCGAAACGAGCTACGAGAAATGGCTGCCGGATCATCATAAGATCTATGTCGTGCAAAGCGTATGGAATACGCCGGGCAGCCCGCAGGACGGTGCGTACAACTCCACGATGGGCAGTCTTTTCGAGCAGCTTAAGGAGGATTTTCCTGATATTGTAGGCACGCGCATTCGAAGCGGCCCTGGAAGTGTTCTTCGTGATGGGGTTGCCACGTCTGAGTCGTTGGCCCAAGTAGATCCATCCTTCTTCGAAGTTTTCGATCTGCCGATGATCCGCGGGGACGGCAAGCGTGCCCTGAGGGCGCCAACTGCCGTCGTGATCAGTGAAAGCACGGCGCATAAATATTTCGGCGGAACTGATCCCATCGGTCAGACCATGACGATCGTGAGGGGCACTCCCGCGTCCTTCCGTGTTACCGGCGTCTTTCGCGATTTACCCAAGAACAGCGATTTTGATTACAGCATATTGATACTTCTCCCCAATATTACGTCCGACGAATCTTGGTTTCACTGGGGGAATCGCTCTCTCGAGACGTATTTGCGCTTTGATGATCCAGCTGCAGCCCGCGCCTTTGCCGGTAAACTGAAGCCCTTTGTAGATCGCCGCGGTGTCGCTGATCTGGGAGAAAATCCTTCAGCAAGATTCCGCTTGGCGCTGTTGCCCCTGGATCGCGTGCACTTGGAGCCAGAGGGGCAGGCAAGTTCTAGCAAAAAAATGCAAGTGGTGACACTCGGACTAGTTGGATTCTTGGCGTTTCTTATCGCAATCGTTAACTATATAAACCTCGCGACAGCGCGCGCTGGGCTCCGATCCAGAGAAGTGGCAATGCGCAAGGTGCTGGGGGCACACAGATCTACCTTGATACGGCAGTTTATGGGTGAATCCATGCTGACTGTCGCGATAGCGGCACTCGTCGGTCTAATACTCTCCGAACTCAGCCTGCCACTTATAAACGCAGCAGGTGGTTTATCGTTGAGCATTCCATACACAATAGCCGTTCCAGTGCTTTTAGCGTTGATAGTGATTGGAGGAACTATTGCTGGCTTCTATCCGGCAATAATGTTGTCCCGCTTTTCAGCAGCGGCAGTGCTAGCGTCAGCGCGCACTCCGGGTGGCGGGCGTACGGGCACGCGGATACGCGAGACGCTGGTCGTGTTCCAGTTCAGCTTGGCCATCGCATTCATAATCGCCACCAGCGTGCTGGTCGCGCAGATTCGACATGTCCGGCAGTCTGATCTGGGCTTTAAACGCGACGGATTGCTAATCATCCGTTCATTCAGAAACGAACAGATCGATGATGCACGCGGACGAGCCCTGCTCGCCTCCATTCGCCGCATCCCTGGCGTGACCGGCGTGGCGATCGCGGACAGTGCAGCCGGTGGCAGCGGAAGTGACAGCAGCATCAACGTTCCCCTTCCGGGCGTCCCCGGCAAAGGGCCCTCCCTGCGCAAGATCACCACGGGCGCTGGTTTCTTCGACGTGTACGGCGCACGCCTGCTTGCAGGCCGCGTCTTCGACGATGCGCATGGCGGTGACGACATGACGAATCGCGCGAAGAGCGATGGACAGAACATCGTCATCAACCGTCGGGCCGTCGGCACCTTGCGCTTCCGCTCGCCAGAGGACGCGATCGGCAAAACGGTCGGCGGCGACGAACCGCGTACGATCATCGGCGTGATCGACGATATGCGCTTCTTTTCGCCACGTTTGCCCAATGATGCGACCTATTATCTTTTTCGACGAGATTTGTCGTCAGGTGCTGTCGCGACCGTTCGGTTCTCCGGAGATCCGCGCAGCATCGTTGCCGCAGCACAGCAGATATGGCGGCGCACCGCACCGCAAGTGCCGTTCGCGGGCGAAACCGCCGATAGGCGACTGGACCTGTTCTATGAAGCCGATGACCGTGCCGCACGCCTATTCGGGATCGGCGCAGGCCTTGCCGTTCTAATCGGTGTTGTCGGGCTATGGGGGCTCGCCTCGTTCAACACCCAACGGCGCATTAAGGAAATCGGTATCCGCAAGGTCCTTGGCGCCTCATCGCCAGATATAGTGAAGCTGTTGGTCGGCCAATTTATGCGACCGGTGCTGATCGCCAATCTCATTGCGTGGCCCCTGGCCTTCTTGGCGATGCGGACCTGGCTCGCCGGATTTGAAGACCGGATCGCATTGTCACCGCTCTATTTCATCGGCGCGACGCTATTTGCGATCGGCATTGCTGTTCTGACGGTAATCGGTCAGGCGCTACGTGCCAGCAGAGCGGCGCCGTCATGGGCGCTGCGGCATGATTAAGTGGCTCATAATGGCGTCTTCCCTGGTGCTCGCCGGTCCGGCACCGGCGCAGACGCTGCGCGAGGCGATCGCGGCGGCCTACGAAAGCAATCCGCAACTTGCCGCTGCCCGGGCACGGCAAGAAGCCCTAGCCGAAGCACCGGAACAAGCCCGAGCGGCCGGGCGGCCCGTTATCAACTCAACGGGCGATACGGGATACGACCGGTTCACCTATGGAAGTTCCGCGTCTGCCAGAATCGGTGCCGTATTACCGATCTGGACTGGCGGGCGGGTAGCGTCGGCGGTCCGCGCGGCAACCGGTGACGTCGCGGCTGGCGCCGAAGGGCTGCGGGATACCGAGGCCGCGGTTCTCGAGGACGTCGTAGCCGCCTACGCGGCGCTTCTCTATAATCAACAGGCAGTCGAGGTGGCAAGGGTCGGCATCGAGCGACTCGATCGTCAGGTAGCGGAAGCGAAATCTCGTTTCGATCTGGGCAAGGCGACCCTCACCGACATTGCGCAACTGAAGGCGCAACGCGCAACCGTGGTTGCGAACCTTGCGGACGCGGAAGGCGCTCTGGCCACAGCCGCCGCCGCCTATCGCGCCGCCGTGGGGCAAGATGCCGGCACCCTGTCCGCAGACGTTCCCCCGCCCGTCGCGTTGCCGGCCACGCGTGCGGCAGCGCGCGAAGCGGCAAAGGCGGCCAACCCCTTGCTGCTCCAGCAACGACGCGTGCTTGAAGCCGCGGCGGCACGAGTTGATCAGGCACGCGCAGAGCGGGCACCATCGATCGATCTGGCGGGCAGCTATGGCGGCGGCGCCCGGCTCGTGGACCGTGAAGTGCACGGATACCGGTCGGCGGCGGCGATCGGCATAGCCTTTAGGCTGCCATTGTTGACCGGCGGCTTGGTTTCCTCCCGCGTTCGCCAAGCCGAGGCGGGCGCGCGCGCGGAGCATTTCCAAGCCGACGCGGCCGAACGCGAGGCCTTGCGAGCAGTCGATGCCGGATGGGCAGCGGTTACTGCCGCGCAACTGCGCTTGCGGGCAAGTATGGAAGGGCTCGACGCAGCGGACATCGCACTGAAGGGCGTCCGTGCCGAATATGGCTTCGGTCTTCGCTCAACGATCGACCTTCTCGTCGCAGATCAAAGCTTCCGTGCGGCGCAATTGGCAGTCGCCTCGTCACGTGCCAACGTGCTGGTGGCGCAAGCGGCGCTTCTGCGCGCGACGGGGCAATTGGACGAGGCTGCGTATCAATAGGCAAGCTTGTTGTACCAAGCAGCGGTGGTTCGACCGCATTGACGCATCGCCTCCACCCGGGTGCTTGGGCATCTCCCGTGCTTTGACGATTGAGATGCGTTCCCGCGCCTCCTTTCCATGCCTCGCAATCCGGGTCACCATGCTCTGACACAGGCCCTACCGCCAGCGCCACAGGATCGAAAACATGTTGGGGAAACTCAACGACCGGCGCCGCATCCATACCCGATACGACCGTTGCGCCCACATTCATGTCCGCGATCTGTATCGCCGCAATCGTCCTCTCCCGGCGCAATCAATGCGCCCTGAGCCAATTTTAGTGAACGATATTTTGGAGTGGTAATGCTCCAAATCTTGAAGTTAATAAGGTTATTTTAGAAGACATTGGTCAGACTACTTGATAGTTATTGGAATCGTGGGATTATGAATTGCCGGTATCGAAAGAACCGAGTCGATGTGAATTGTCTCTCGTTCTCGATGAATCGGTTTCATTAGTGAAGGAGGTAGCAATGAATCCCACGCACGATCTTCCCGAAAATTCGGTCACCGAAGAAAACTCGGCAAATCCGAGTGAGATGTCTGAGCTGATGCGCGCACACCTCGACATGGTCGAGGGCGGCGCGGCAAGCTTCTCGGCTTGGTACTCCAACCCCTAAAGCAAGAGCGATTCGCATCGTATCGCCACGTTCGGTTGCCGATACTCAACGGCAATTCCGCAACCAGCGAACGATGCGAATCATTCATCGCGTCTCAAATGGGCTCAATAGATTTTAGTTGACCCAGCTGCTCCACTGCAAAGTCCCGGACGGGCTTTCAATCGAGCCGACGCATTCACCGATGGAGGCTCATGCGATGGACGCCCAACACTTAGTAGCAGGCAGGTGGCAGAACGTTTCACCGAGTGCGCCCCGTCAGCTATATGTAGCTTTCAAAGTTGCAGAGGTATGTAACCTGGCGTGTGGCTATTGTTACTTCTTCGAGCAGGCTGATCAGAGCCACTCGACTGCGCCCCGCTATATGTCGGATACTGTTGTTGAGCAGTCGGCACGCTTTCTAGGCCTGGGGGCAAAGGCGCTAGGAATTCCGAACGTCGCATTGGCGCTGCATGGTGGAGAGCCACTGATGCTAGGGAAGAAGCGGTTCGATCGCGTCTGCGAGATATTAAAGGCAGGCGTAACGCCACACGCGACATTGCGGCTAGCGGTGCAGACGAATGGGGTTCTGCTCGATCAGGAATGGATCGAGTTGTTCGCCCATCACGACATCGCCATCGGCCTTAGCATCGATGGCTCGCGGGAAATCCATGATGCAGCACGGCCCGATAAGAAGGGCCGCGGCAGCTTTGACCGAGTCGTCAAAGCTTTGCGGCTGCTACAGGAAAACGAATCACGCGGCACTATAAAGAAATTCGGGATTCTGTCGGTCATCGACCCGGCGATGTCATGTGATGACGTCTATGACTTCTTCTTCAGAGAGTTAGGTGCGAAAAGCCTGTATCAGCGTGCGCCCAATCTGAACTGGGCAGATTCCAGCGAATCCACGATTGCACATGTCAATCATTTTATGGCTGCGATGTTCAATCGGTGGGCGTATGAAGATGATGCGGTCGTTCAGATCCGACACAATATAGAGGCCCTTCATCCTCTACTCCACGATGAGGGAGCCTTCGCGCGGGTCACCAATATTCTGGATCTCACCCAGGCCATCAGCATTCGCAGTAATGGTGATGTCTGCCCTGACGATTCCCTGCCGCCAGTTTCGATGCGGTACCGCCAGCTAGGTACAAACGTAACAAACTGTTCCCTCGAGACCTTCTATTCATTGCCGATCTGGAATGAAATCAATGAGGCATTGGGCGAGAATGGGTCGGAATGCCGAACATGTGAGTGGTTTGGACTCTGCGGAGGTGGCCCGGCAGTCACGCGCTATCATGAAGAGGATAAGTTCTCCAAGCGTAGCGTCTTCTGCGCTGGCTACAAACGGCTTTACGAAGCCAGCCGAGAATATGTGGAACAATATCTCGATCCATCAGACGTTCGCGCCCGAATGCGGCTCGCATCGGAAACGCTGACGCGGCACGCGGATGCATTGAACGCGGGTACACCTCTCTCGAGCGACACCGATCGCGCATCGAGCGTGCCTTCCGCCGCCATCCTTACCCATTCTTCCCTCCTTCATGCCTGAGCCGGTCGATCATGACACGCCGTTCTTGGCCGAAGCGTTGCGCTTCCGGTATCGCAGGCACTGGGGCACCGTGCCCGAACAGGAACGGTGGACCTGGCTGTACCATGTGTACCTTATCGTGGGTTGTGTGCTCGCCAGCGTGGCCATCCTCCTTATCGATCACATCGCTGGATGGGGGGTGTTCTAGATGAGCCGCTGGCCCCGACGCGCATCGAAGATCGACCCTGTCCTTCAAGGTGCTCACGCGGAATGTGGATTGGCTTGCGTTGCAATGATATTGCGGCACGCGGGCGCCGAACATACCTTGGCCGAGTTGCGCGAGCGTTGGAGCGTGGGGCTGCGCGCGATATCGCTTCGGCAACTCATTCAAATTTTTGGGGATTACGGCATTTCCGGCCGCCCGATTAAGACGTCGTTGGATGGTCTGCGTCGGATCAAATATCCCGCGATACTTCACTGGGACTTTGGCCATTATGTCGTGCTTGAGCGGGCCACGACGAAGTATCTCGAGATCGTGGATCCGGCGGTCGGGCGTCGCCGGATCACTGCTCGGGAGGCGTCTCGGCATTTTACGGGCGTGACACTGGAGTTGGAAATCACCGCCTGCGCGCCGCGGACTGCGACGGATCGGCGGGAAAGTGCCATTCAACTCCTATTGCCGGACCTGCGAGCGCAGTTGATCGCCGCCGTCCCAACCTTGCTCGTTTCGATCACCGTGAGTCTCGCCGCGCTGGTGCTGCCGCTGTTTCTGAAGGTCGGATTCGAGCGGTTGATTCCAGATCGCAGCTTGCCACTGATCCATCAAACTGCCTTGCTTTTCGCCATTGTCGCCTGTGCGCACTTGCTTCTGCAACTGTCCCGGGTCGGCCACATGGCAAAGGTTCGGGCGCGCCTGACGCAGACGATGGCGCAGGCACTATTCAGGAAGCTGATATACGCCAAGGCGAGCTTTTTCGAAGAACGCCCTGCCAATCGCCTCGCAAGCCAGTACCAGGCGGTCCAATCCATCTCGTCGGTCATGACCGAACAGATACTGACCAACGGTGTTGACATTTTATTCGTAGTACTAGGCGTCGCCCTACTGCTCGCGACCGATCTCCTGATCGGAGCGACGTTTGCAATCGGCATTCTCGCCTTCTTTGCGTTCCAGCTTGCCGCCATGCGCGAGACCAACGCACGGCTCGGCGCGAGCATTCAGGCTGAGCTTACAGAAAATGGCTATGTATTTGAAACAATGGACAGTATGTCCGCAGTAAAGGTATATGGCGCAGCTAGTGAGAGAATTTCAAGCTGGCACAATGTTCACGGCGAAACTGCTCGTGCCCAAAGTCTATATTGGTCATATCTGGAAGGTTTTCGCGCCAAGCAGGAATGGTTAGGAAATCTTACATGGATATCAACGGTTTATCTATCAATTTGCCATAATTTGGCTGGATATATTTCGGTTGGAACCGTAGCGGCCATCGCATCCTGGGGTGGTTTCATTTTGGTCCGAGCGCGGGAGGTTGCGCGGGGAGCACTTGCAGCGGCTTCGTTGAGGACGCATTTCGCGCGGATCGACGATATTATTCACGCTCCCGATGAAACGCGCACCGCAACGACATCGTCTTGCGGAGGCAATGTCGGCCCTGTTCTGGATGAAGTTGGCCTGGACGAGCTGTGGTTTCGCTACAGTGTGTTCTCTCCCTGGATACTTAAAGGCTGCAGCCTTACAGCAAGAAGCGGCGAACTGGTGGGGATCACCGCGCCATCGGGCACCGGCAAAAGCACGCTCATCAAGCTCATGGTCGGACTTTTGGAGCCCGCCAGCGGCACCATCGCCGCCGGGTCCTGCCGGGAAACCGGCGCCGCGGTTGCGCGAATCCGCTCCAACGCCGGTGTCGTGCTTCAGAACGACGTGTTGGTCACGGGCACGATCCTCGACAACATAACCTTCTTCGATGTCGAGCCAGACCTTAATCGCGCGGCGGAATGTGCGCGCCTAGCTTGTATTGACGACGTCATCGAAGGGCAGCCGCTTGGCTATGGTGCCCTTGTCGGCCGTCGTGGCGCAGGCTTCTCGGCCGGGCAGATCCAGCGGCTGCTCCTGGCGCGCGCGCTGTATCGGGATCCTGACGTCCTGCTGCTCGATGAGTTCTCGGCGAATATGGACGAGGCACTTGAAGCACAGATTCTGTCCAACCTGCAACAGTTGAAGAAGATTATCATCGTAGTAGCACACCGTCCGCAGGTTCTATCGGCATGTTCAAAGATTTTTTCTTTGAAGGATGGCAATCTGGTCGAGCAACCATGTGCATCATCGCCGTCGATGGATTCCATGATGCGGGCAGAATGCCACTCGGTGGCTGCACCATTTTCGTCCTTACTTTAGGAAAGCGAATTTCCAGCAAAGGCCCCGTGATAGAGTTTTGCAGGAGGCGAAAATGCCCGATAAAAAGATATCTCTATACGTCGTTATTAAGGTTGCAGAGGTGTGCAACATAGCTTGCACATACTGCTATTTTTTCTTCGGCGGCGATGAGAGCTATAAAGAAAAGCCCGGCTTTATGCCGCATGCCACAATGGTAAAGACGGCAAATTTTCTTCGAAAGGGCGTGGAGGATTTAGGTATCACGGATCTTACGGTTTGCTTCCACGGTGGCGAACCATTGATGGTAGGGAAAAGACGATTTGGTGCATACTGTCGGGCGCTTAGAGAAGCGCTCGATGATATCGTGCGGCTGCGGATCGACGTTCAGACAAATGCCATGTTGGTCGATGATGCCTGGATACAATTGTTTTCCGAGCATGACGTTGGCATCGGTGTCAGTATAGATGGTCCCGCGGCAATGCATGACCGTGTGCGTATCGACAAAAACTACGTCGGCACTCATAGTCGGACCGTTGAAGGTCTTGCAAAATTGCAGCAAGCAGTTGCCAATGGGCAAATTCGGGCTCCAGCAGCAATCTGCGTGCTCGGTGAAGATTCCGATGCAGCCACGCTTTTTGATTATTTTTTCGATGAGCTGAAGGTTCGGGCTGTCTCGTTCCGTGCGCCGATTATGGACTGGGGCACGCTCTCACCCGAGGTGGAAGCGCGAACCCGCGTATTTTATCGAGAACTTCTCGACCTATGGCTGTCGAGAGGTGATCCAGGGCTCACGATCGAGCTGTTCCGGCGCTTGTTCGGCGGCCTTCTTGCTGACCATAACTGGTTTCCGGCAACCCATGAACTTCCGCTGATCGTTGTGCGATCCGATGGTGCACTCTGCCCACACGACGCACTCGGCCCGCTCGATCTGCAATATCAGAACTCCGGTTGCTCGATCTTCACGCATTCGCTCCAGTCCTTCTTCGATCACAATCTCTGGGGCACAATGGCCTGGGGATTTCACCTTCCGGAGCAGGAATGTAGCAGCTGCAAATGGGCGGGTGCCTGCGGTGGCGGCGATGTGGAAAACCGCTTCGACCCGGTCGCGGGTTTCAAGCGGAAGAGCGTGTATTGTGAGACATATCGGGATGTCTGCGACCGGTTGCACCTTTATGCCGCAAGATCGATGTCGACGGTCGAGATCGACAGAAGGTTATCGCGGCGGCGAGCCACGCTATTATCCCTTCGACAAAAAGAAGTCGATCGATCGGCGGTGATTCCAGTGCTCGGAGAGCTGACATGATCGATGTGGCTGGTATCTTGAAAGGGGTCGCCACATTTCGGGATAATGGCCATGCCACCGTCGCGCAGCTGTCCCGCGCCTATGGGCGCGCAACCCTGGATCGAGTCCGGGGGTTGCCTGCGATCGCAGGAAAGTATGAGCAGCTTGTTTGCGACGCGCCTGCGGTGTTGGCGCGCAGCGGGGTAGAATGCTGGTCTCCTGCCTTCGGGCGGGCCAACGAACTGGCGGCGGGCTCCGTCGAGTTGCATCCATTGGCGTTTACGCAAGCCGTGCTGGCGCTGGCCGGCTTAGGATGGTCCGGTGACGCCACTCTGAACGTGGGCGCCGGCGGCACATTATTACTACAGCACTTCCAGGTGCGCGTAAATGGGACGGTAGTCATCACGTCTCGTGATGGCCGGATCGATATTATATCGGATGGGGATGTCATGCACTTCGAGCGGAAATCGAAAGAATTATACCTGGTCAATGCTCCGATCGCTGTGCAATCTTCAACCTTCGGTATTCCAATAACCTTCGGCTATGCTATTGATCCTGAACTTGTTCGGCCCTCCGATATACCAATTAACGAGTCGGGTATGGCCGCTGCCAAGCAGTCTATCGAAGCGGCGATCGACCTGCTGTCCGAATTGGGATCGGGCGCCGTGTCCTGGGTTTTGCAGGCAGTTCGTCAAATTTCGGCGGTGGGTGCAAACAGCAGTCACGGTTTCGTCGGCAGAAGTGTTTCGATGCGACCAGGGCATATTGTCACTTCGGCGCCGCACCATCCGGTACTGATCGCGGAAACGCTGGTGCACGAAAGTTCGCATCAGATGTTCAATCTCTGCCGCTGCCTTGGCCCATATGTTCGCGACGGCGGTGGCGACCGCATGTTTTGCTCTGCGATAAATGGGCGCCAGCGAACGATCGATCGGGTTGCACTGGCGCTGCATGCTATGGCCAACATGTACATGTTGTTTGATGAAATCGTTGCTTCCGAACATGAATATAGCGAAATAGCGCGTGCTAGACTTCGCAATTTCTCTCAAGTCGCTCTTTCTCTAGCGAGAACGGTGTCTGAAGAGATGGAATTATTCACGGATCTGTCACGCGAATTTATCG
The DNA here is from genome assembly GCF_003096275.1 of Sphingomonas pokkalii. Classification (GTDB taxonomy): domain Bacteria; phylum Pseudomonadota; class Alphaproteobacteria; order Sphingomonadales; family Sphingomonadaceae; genus Sphingomonas; species Sphingomonas pokkalii. The sequence continues at coordinate 1,209,100 of NZ_QENQ01000001.1, read as the reverse complement.
AGAATATTGTCGATGTAACACTGATGATACACGGCAAGCATCACCTCGATAATGCTGAAGTTCTATGCTGATACCCGATCTCACCTCCGGAAATACACTATCTTCGCATTTCATGCTTAACGTGTTTATCGGCCTTCCAAAGACGGGAACCACCTTCATCCAGCAGCGATTGCACGCGCTGGCGGCGCCGATGCGGAATCAGGGCGTCCATGTCTTTCGTGGCCGTCCAAATTACAATGATCTGTATCTCCTATTCAGCCCTGAGCCGGAAAAGGAGCACGATAATGTTCGGAAAGGTCTCACGTCTCGAGATGCAGCGGAAGCGCGCAACCGAACGATCGTGCGAGAATTCCGCAGCGAGCTCGATTCGTGGCGGGCTGGGCCGTTCCGCACCGGGGTCTTATCCGGCGAAGCATTGGGGCTTCTTTCGCCCGAAGGCGCCGTCGAGCTGCATTCGATGCTGGCTGAATATGCCGATGCGATCAACATCATCGTCTTCACCCGTAACCCAATCGACTTCGCAACGAGTTTTGCGCAGGAACTCATCAAGGGTGGCAGCACCATCGCACGCGAAGAGAAATGGCCGTCGCTGCCGTGCTATGCTCGCCGGATCGGTGGGTTTGCAGAGGCATTTGGGCGCGATAACATCACCGTCGTCGATTATGATCACGCCTCCAAACAGCATGGAGGGATTTTGCGACGCGCCCTTCAGGTGATGGGGTTGCCGCCGGCGGTAGACGAGGACGAGCCGGCAGGTACGCGACCCAATGCTTCGCTCTCTATGAATGCAGTGCGAATCTTGAGCAGAATTAACGAAATTTATCCCGTTATAGGTGTTCCTGAACCAAAGTTGGTTGGCAGAAAGACGATCATTGATCTTCTTTCGAAAATTGGCGGGGATAAGTTTTCTATGCCGCCACATTGGCGGAAGATGGTAAAAAATCTCTCGCTGGATGATTGCATCTGGTTAAGGGACGTATTCGGGATTGACTATACGTCGTTTGATATCTCTCGTTTGCATAGTAAAACGGTGGATATTCCGGAGATTTTTCTTGATGATCTCGCAAATATTATTTATGAGGCGAGCTGTAAAGTAGAGGTATTTATTTCAGATAGCTTGAGATTTCGATCCGAAGCTGCAGCCCATCGTGGGGATGTTGATAGCGTAGCGATGCTGCAACGTTCTTTGCAGATGATACTTTCTTGAACAGACTCAAAATCCTCCAGGCTCAGGGCGCATTGATTGCGCCAGGAGAGAACGGTCGCGGCGATACAGATCGCGGACATGAATGTGGGCGCAACGGTCGTAGCGGGTATGGATGCGGCGCCGGTCCTTGAGTTTCCCCAACATGTTTTCGATCCTGTGGCGCTGGCGGTAGAGCCCTGTGTCGTGTGGGATCGGGACTTTGCGGTCGGCCTTGGAGGTGGCTCGGTTTGTCTGCACAGGCTCGCGGCATGGATAAGTGGAGGGCCGCTGGTTGCTCATGCCGCTGCGGGTAGCGGCTGGTCGAAGTGTATCTAGCCAGGCGCGCGGCTTTCCGTCCATGCTGATGGCGATCTGCTCGCGGTGCAGGATGGCGGTGAAGGCGGTGCTGGTGAACTGCGAACCCTGGTCGCCGTTGAAGATTGCCGGCTTGCCATGGCGCGCCAGCGCCTCGATGCAGAACGCAGCATCGAGCGAGATCGATATCCGCGATGCCAGCACCCTCCGCTTGAACCAGTCAACAATGGCGACGAGATAGACGAAGCCGCGTGCCATCAGCACATGGAGCCTGCCCCGGCGAAGGCCGGGGTAATGTCGGTTGCCCCCCGCCTTCGCGGGGGCAGGCTCTGGTTGGGCCGGATTACCGCCAGATTGCGCAGCAGATAGGGATAGACCTTCTGCCAGGGTGTCGGCTTCAACGTATTCGGGCGCCGGTAGAGCGCCTCCAATCCCATCCGCTTCATCAGCGTCGCCACGTGAAGCCGCTCCCTCGCCACGCCCTTGCTCGTGTAGAGTGGCGATTATTTCTGCTCGCAGGGTGACGGAAAGCGCGATCTCGTGTCTCGAACGATCGGTATAGGAGAGCGGCCACGGAACGGACAGCTTTGGCGGAATGGGTAGGGCGCGAGATCCTGCCCCATGAACGCGATCTGCGCACTTGGTTGCGCTCGCGTGTGATGGCGGCTGCCGACGTGGAGGATATCGTGCAGGAATGCTATTGCAGAATCGCACAGATCACCGACGTCTCCCATATCGCCGAGCCGCGCGCCTATCTGTTCGCCATGGCGCGCAACCTCGCCCACCGGCAGCGGCGGCGCGCCCGCGTCGTGCGGATCGAGCCGATCGCGCAGAAGGAAGACAACGAACTGGCAAGCGATCTCCCCCTGCCCGATCGGATCGCAGCGGGCCGGCAGGAGCTTGATCGCGTGCGCGCCGCGCTCGGCACCTTGTCCGATCGCGCCCGTCGGATCTTCCTGCTCCGGCGCATCGACGGGCTCAGCCAGAAGGAAATCGCCGCGCGCCTCGGCGTCACGGAGGCGGTGGTGGAGAATGATGCCAGCCGCAGCCTTCGCGCGATCCTGCGGATATTGACCGAACCGTCGGACGCCGCATCCCCGGCGGAGGAAGGAAGAGCCCATGTCCGATCGCGTTGAGCAAGCGGCGGCCGAATGGGCGCTGCGCCATCCGCTCGATACGGCGGGGGCTGCCGCGCTCGAAGCGTGGCTGGCGGAAGATCCCGCCCATGCCGGTGCGCTGCTGCGGGCAATGGCGGGGCTCAGCCTTGTCGATCAGGCCATCGCCCCGCCGCGCGCCGACCTCGCGGACGAACCGCCCCCGCCGTCGCGCCTGCGCCGCCGCCTTCTCGCCGGTGCGGGCGCCGCGCTTGCCGCGAGCATCACCGGCCTGTTCGGATGGCAATATTGGCGCGCGCAGCACGTCGAAACCGCACGGGGCGAGATCCGCCGCCTGCCGCTTGCCGATGGATCGGTTGCGATGATCAACACCGACAGCGCGCTCAGCGTCGCGCTGGAGCGGGATATTCGGCGCGTCTCGCTCGATCATGGCCAGGCCTGGTTCCAGGTTGCCAAGGATCGTGCCCGCCCCTTCGTGGTCGATGCCGGGATCGCGCTGGTGCGGGCGGTGGGAACCGCCTTTTCGGTCGAGCGCCGCGATCAGGGCGTGGAAATCGCCGTGACCGAAGGCAGCGTGGCGGTGTGGGCCGCCGACGCCAGCGGCGCGATGACGATCATCGAGGCCGGCCAGTTCGCACGCTTTCATGCCGGTGCGACAGCGCCCGTCGTCGGCACGGCGCCTGCCGCCATCACCCGCGCGCTGGCCTGGCGCAGCGGCGAAATCGCGCTGGAAAACGAAACCGTCGCAAGCGCCGTCGCCCAGTTCAATCGCTACAACCGCCAGCAGCTGGTGGTGGAAGATTCGCAACTGGCGCGCGAGCGGCTGATCGGCCTGTTCCAGATCGACAAGCCGGGCGACTTCGCCGCAACGCTGGCCGCGTCGTTCGATGCGCAGGTCATCGCCACGCCGCAGGAAATCCGCGTCACACGCAAAAATGTGGATCGGCGCTGACGGAAACGCGGTTGCGCCGGCTCGTAGGGTGGGAGCGTCTCGCAACAGAAGGCGCCGACACAGGGAGAGGTTCACCCATGATTTCCGTGCGTTCGCAGATGCTCGGCTCCGCGGCCATTCTATTCGCGTCGGTCGCCCCAGCGGCCGCGGCGGCCGCCCAGACCCGCCAGTTCGATGTCGCGGCGCAGCCCGCCCGCACCGGCATTCCCCAGTTCGCGCACCAGGCCGGCATCCAGATCCTGGTGCCCGGTCCGCTGGCGGAGCACCTCCGGGTCAACCGGGTGAAGGGCGCGCTGGATGTCACCGCGGCGCTGCGCCTGCTGCTCGACGGGACGGACCTTGTGCCGGTGCGCGCGGGCGGCGCGATCGTCCTGCGCCGCCGCGCTGCGAACGAGTCCGCCTCGCTCACCCCCGCTGCCGCGCAGGTCGAACCGGCGCCGATGCCGCTGGCGGCCGAGCCCGCAGCACAGGCGGAGCCGACCGCCGGCGAGGAAATCGTCGTCACCGGCATCCGTGCCTCGCTGCAGCAATCGATCAACGTCAAGCGCGCCGCCGGCAACATCGTCGACGTCATCACCGCGCAGGACATCGGCAAGCTGCCTGACCAGAATGTCGCGGAGTCGATGAGCCGGATCACCGGCGTGCAGATCACCCGGCGCGAAGGCGATGGCTCGAACTTCACCGTGCGCGGCATTTCGCAGAACCGGCTGGAGATCAACGGCCGCACCTTTCTCGGCCCCGGTGCCGGCGGAAGCGCATCGCTGGAATCGGTGAGCCCGGAGATCATCTCCAGCATCGTCGTGTCGAAATCGCCGACCGCGGACATGCCGGAAGGCGCACTGGGCGCCACCGTGAACCTCAAGACCAAGCGGCCGCTGGAGCTTGCCGATTTCGTCGTCAGCGGTCGCCTGCAGGGCGCCTATACCGATCAGGCCGACCATCTCGGCTATCGCGGCTCCGCGCTGGTTTCGAAGACGTTCGGCGACAAGGTCGGCATCCTGGCGAGCGCCGCCTATTCGAACACCCACACGCGCGGCTATGCGTTCGACACCGGCGGCTGGACCCGCACCAACAATATCGACGGCAATGGCGACGGGGTGAACGATCCCGGCCTGTACCGCCCCAATCGCTATATGGCGCGGATCTACGATCGCGCCGAGGAACGGCTGACGCTCAACAGTTCGCTCCAGTATCGGCCGGGCGAACGCTGGGAGATGATCCTCGACGGCACCTATACCCGGCTGAAGCGCAACCGACAGAGCGCCAACTACCAGATCCTGTTCAACGACAATGACGTCGGGGCGGTGGCGGACGGGAGCGGCACCGTGGTGCGCTCAACCTATACCGGCGTCACCGTGCGCCCGCTGGTCTATGACGAGCCGACCGAGTTCAAGTCGACCAATATCGGCTTCTCCACCAGATATGCGGGCGAGATCGTGACGGTGAAGGCCGACGCCTCCTACGCCAAGGGCCTCGGCACCGATGGCGGCCCGGGCGCATCCTTCACCTATGTGGTCGTGCCCCGCGCGGGGCGCACCGCCAACGCCACGATCGACTTTTCGCGCGGCGGGACCGTCCCGGACCTGTCGCTTGCCTCCAACTTCAACCTGAACGATCCGACGCAATATCAGCTCGCCTCGATCTTCGAGAACGACTTCCGCACCGACAATAGCGGCTATGACGGCCGGGTGGACTTCACCATCCGCACCGATGCCGGCCCCCTGAAATCGATCGAGGTCGGCAGCCGGTATGAATCGATCCAATTCTATTCCGAAGCGCCGCAAAACATTCCGACCGCGGCCAGCCTGTTGTCGCGCGGGGACAAGAATGGCGACGGGATCCTGACCGTCGATGAGCTTCCCGGGCTGGTCTACAACAACCGGCAGGGCAGCTTCTATCCGGGCGTGCCGGGCACCTTCCCGCGCGACATCCTGGGCGGCACGACGAGCAAACAGGCCGCACGCGATGCCTTCGGCCTGCCGGTGCCGCGCGCAGACACGATTCCGTTCGGGCGCGTGTCGATCAAGGATGTCCGCCAGGACACGCTGGCCTTCTATGCCAAGGGCAATGTCGAAGGCACGATCGGATCGCTGCCGCTCACCGGCAATGCCGGCGTCCGCTACATCAGCTTCGAACGGATTTCGTCAGGCTATCTCTCCGATACGCAGCCAACGGCATCCAAGTCGCGCTTCGGCTATTGGCTGCCGAGCGCCAACGCCTCGCTCGAGCTTCGCCGCGATCTCACCTTCCGGCTCGCCGCGGCGAAGGTCGTCGCGCGGCCCAGCCTCAGCGACGTGGGCGTGAGCTTCGTGCCGCTGTTCGTCTCGCGCACCGGATCGCGCGGCAATCCGGCGCTGCGCCCGTTCGAGGCGACGCAATATGATGCCACGCTCGAATGGTATTTCGCGCCGTCCAGCGCGTTGACGGTCGCCGGCTTCTACAAGAATGTTGATTCGTTCACGCTCAACCGTACCCAGAGCGAGTTCATCCCCGGCCTGTCGGACCAGATCGATCCCAGCACCGGCCAGACCTATGGCGCCTTCCAGATCACCCAGCCGGTCAACGGCGCATCGGGCAAGATCAAGGGCGTCGAACTCGCCTATCAGCAGTCGCTCCGGTTCCTGCCGGGCCTGCTCGGCAATCTGGGCGTGCAGGCCAACTACACCTATGTCGACAGCGAGACACCGCTGATCGACGAGGCGACGCGCGCGCGGCTGCCGCTGCCCGGCCTGTCCAGGCACAGCTACAATCTCATCGGCTTCTATGAAGACAAGACGCTCTCCGCGCGTGTCGCCTATATCTATCGCTCCAGCTATCTTCTCGGCCAGGGCAGTGCGGCAGCCGGTGGCAGTTCCTATGCCGCCGGGCGCGGACAGCTCGACGCCTCGGCACAGCTCAACCTTACCCGCAGCCTGCGGCTGACGGTGGAAGCGATCAACCTCACCCGCTCGATCGACCGGCAGTATCTGCAGGAACAGCTCCGGCTGTTGACGAGCGCGCGCGAGGATCGGCGCATCTTCTTCGGTCTGGCGGCGACGTTTTGAGGCGCGCGGGGATGCGATCGCTGCTTCTCGCTTCAGCGGCGCTGCTTGCCGCGCCCACGCCCGCCATGGCGCGGCAGGCCCCAGCCCCCGCCGATATCGTCATCTATGGCTGCACCGCAGGGGGCGTGATCGCCGCGATCGAGGGACGGCGGCTCGGGCGCAGCGTCACGCTGGTCTGCCGGGACGCCTATCTCGGCGGAATGACCACCAATGGCCTTAGTTGGTCCGACACCGGCAACCATCGAGCGATCGGTGGGCTCGCGCTCGAATTCTATCGGCGTGTGAAGCGGCACTATGACGACCCGGGCGCCTGGATCCACGCGCCGCGACCGGCACGCGCCGAGAATTTCGTCGATGATGGCGCAATGTGGCAGTTCGAACCGAAGGTTGCAGAACGCATTCTGGAGGATTGGGTGCGCACCGCCGGCGTCCGTGTCGAGCGGAGCCAGCCGCTCGACCGCGGTCGCCGCGGTGTTGAGCGCCGCGGCACGACGCTGGTCGCCTTCCGGTCGAAGGCAGGAAGGCGGTTCGCCGGGCGCATGTTCATCGACGCCAGCTACGAGGGCGACCTGATGGCGGCCGCGGGGGTCTCCTTCACGGTCGGGCGCGAGGCGAATGCCACCTATGGCGAAGCGCTGAACGGCGTTCAGCTCGGCAAAACGACCAACCATCAGTTCACGCTCGATATCGACCCGTACAGGGTGCCCGGCGACCCGAGCAGCGGCCTGCTTCCGCGGATCAGCGCCGATAAGCCTGCGCCGGACGGGAGCGGTGACACCAAGATCCAGGCCTATACCTACCGGCTGTGCCTGACGGACGTGGCGGCGAACCGTTTGCCGCTGCCGAAGCCGGCCGGCTATGATCCCAGCCAATATGCGCTGCTCCAGCGTTACATGGACGCGGGCTATCGCAACTTCTTCCAGAAGTTCGATCGCATTCCCAACGGCAAGGCGGATGTGAACAATTTCGGCGCCTTCTCCATCGACAATATCGGCCGGAACTATCGCTACCCGGAAGGCAGCGATGTGGAACGCCAGGCGATCGCCCGCGAGCATATCCGGTATCAGCAGGGCCTGTTGTGGTTCATGGCGCACGATCCGCACGTGCCGGCCGAGACCCGTGCGGAGATGGGGCGCTGGGGGCTGTGCCGCGACGAATTCACGGCAAACGCCGGCTGGCCGCGGGAAATGTACGTCCGCGAGGCGCGGCGGATGGTCTCCGATTTCGTGATGGCGGAACCGCAGGTGCGCGGGCTGCAGCCGACGCCGCGACCGATCGGCATGGGTTCGTACCAGATGGATTCGCACAACACCCAGCGGATCGTCGACGGCGAAGGCCATGTGCGCAACGAAGGCAATATCGAAGTGCCCGTCGGCCACGCCTATCCGATCAGCTACGATGCGATCGTGCCGAAACGCGCGGAGGCACGCAATCTGCTGGTGCCGGTGGCGCTGTCTGCGTCGCACATCGCCTATGGCACGATCCGGATGGAGCCGGTCTTCATGATCTTGGGCCAGTCCGCCGCCGCCGCCGCCGACCTGGCGATCGCAGGCGACCTGCCCGTGCAGGCGGTGCCCTATGCGCAGTTGCGCCAGCGACTCCTGTCCGAGGGCCAGATTTTGGCGCTCGCCGGTGGACCACGATAGGCCTGGAGCAGGGGATATCGCCGCACATCTGCGTGGAGATGCGATACCCCATAGGCATCGGGGCGGCACAAGGGCCGCCCCGATGTGTTTTGGTCAACGCTGTGCGTTCAGAAGTTGACGTTCACGCCTGCGCTGAAGTTGCGGCCGACGAGACCGGCATAGTGCCAGCTGCTCAGATAGTTGGGGTTGCTGGTATAGGCACCCGCTGCCAGCGGCGCGCGGGCATCGGTCAGGTTCTGGACGTTGACGAAGAACCGGAACTGCTCGTTCACCTTCACCGCGGCGTTCAGGTCGACATAGATGAACGGGCGGATGAAGCACTGGCGGGTCTTGTCGACGCCGTCCGGCACGGGAGCCAGGTTGTTCTTGCACGACAGGTCGATTACGCCGGTTGTTTTGTCGGCCGCGATGCGATCGGCTGCGACCTGCTTGATCCGACCGACATAATAGGTCGTCGCCGTGAGCGAGAGCTTGCCCATTTCGAGGCTGTTCTGCCAGTTGCCACGGATGCGCGGCGTGCCGCCACCCGAAGACAGCCGGTACGGCCCAAGCGTACCTGCATATTTCTGCACCACGCCCTCCGGGGTCACCAGATCGAGGCGAAGCACGCGCGTGACGTCGAGGCGGCTGATCAGGCGCACATTGTCGGACAGGCGCAGGTTGGCGCTTGCCTGCATGTCGATGCCCGAACTTACCTGATAGTTGGCGTTGACGTAGGGGACATCATACACCAGCAGGCGCGGCAGCGCGTTTGGGTTGACCGGATCCGGCGCATCGATGACGCGGCAGGCATAGCCCGGCCCCACTGCGGCGAGCGCGGCGCAGCCATCGACCGCGTTGGTCTTGCTGTAATAGGCGTCGACGGCCTTGGGACCCAGCGGGCCGCTGACAATCAGATGCGATTTCTTGATATTGTAATAGTCGACGGTCAGGTTCAGCCAGCGCGTCGGCTTCAACATCGTGCCGACCGTGATGCTGCGCGACACTTCCGGCAGGATGTTCGGGTTACCCTGGGAGCCGCTGCCGATATTGTACGTGGTGGTGTAGGCAGGATTGCCCGGATGGGCGAGGACGAACGCCGATTTCGGATCCAGCGTAAGGGACGAGAAGCCGGCATAGCTGCTGGCCGGATTGTTTTCCGCGAAGGTCGGTGCGCGGAAACCCTGCGAGTAGGTAGCGCGGAACGAGACCTGCTCGATCGGCGTGTATTTCACGCCCACCTTGGGCGAGAAGTGGCTGTAGCCCTGCGAGTAATGGTCGTAGCGGCCCGACACATTGAGGTCGATCGCGCGCGTGAACGGCGCGTCGATTTCGAAGAAGCCGGCGGTAACGGTCTGGCGGCCCTGGGCCGACGAGGTGTTCATGCCGTAATAGGCCAGATCGAAATTCGCGTTGCGGTTCATCAGCGTTTCGCGACGGATCTGGAAGCCGGCGCCCACGTTGAGGTCCCCACCCGGCAGTTCCATCATCGACTTGATGAGCGAGCCACCGATCGTCGCCACCGTCGAATAGGACGGGGTGGTGCGATCCGGCGATACCTGATTGCGCACCGCCGCGCTGTTCTGTTCCGGATTGACGAAATTGTAGGCGCCGGTGTTGATCGCGTTGATCAGGCCCTGGATGTTGATGAAGCCGCGTTGCGTGACGCTGAGATTGTCACGGGCATAGACGCCGTTCAGGCGGAAGCGGAAACCGTTGCCGAGATCGCCCGAAATACCCGCGGTCGCGCGGTACACGTCGACAGCGCGGAAGCTGCCGGCCGGGATGTCGCCGAACAGATAATAGATGCGCGCGGCGCCTTCGGCAGGTGTGCCTGCGGCGTCGGCAGCAGCAGCGTAGGGGTTATTGGGGTTCACCCGCCGGTCCGCCGCGGTGGCGCAGTTCACGCCGGCGGCGCAGACATAGACCGGCAGCACGATGCCGGGATTGTTGGACGCAATCGCCGCGGAGCCGCCGAACGGCTGGGTCTGGCGGATGCCTGCAGGCGTGCCCGTGATCGTGACTTCGGAACGCGAATAGCTGCCCGAGGCAAAGGCCTCCCAATTGTCGGCCAGGCGCACGGTTAGGCGAGCGGTCGTCGAATAGCGCTGCTGCTTCGGCTGGATGATCGAATATTCATCCGGAAGGTTATGGGCGCAGCCGGTGCCCTGTGCTGCACCCGAAGTCACGGTGAAGGTGCCGAAGGGGCAGCCGTTCGGGTTGAGCAGCTGATACTGGTTGCTGAGCGGCGCACCGACCTGACCGGCCAGGGGATTGTTGAGGTCGGTCTGCCGCACGCGGGTGACGACCGCCTGCGGGTTGGGGGTCACCAGCGATTCGTCGTTGAGGTTCTGGTCCTTCAGGCCGCTCGGACGCAGGTCCAGCGTGTTGAACGGATAACCGCGCGAATGGTTGGTGATGAACCCGTCATAGGTGTATTCACCGTTGACATAGAAGTTCCAGCCCTTCTCGCGATAGTCGCCCACGCCGGCGGTCAGCGTCGCCCGGTAGTGCGAACCGTCGCCATGGCCCGTGGTGCCACCCTGCACCGAGCCCGAAACGCCCTGGACGTTCTTCTTGCTGATGAGGTTGACCACACCACCAATCGCATCCGCCCCATAGGTGGAGGAGGCGCCGTCCTTCAGCACTTCGATGCGATCGATGGTGCTGAACGGAATCGAGTTCAGGTCGACATAGGCGTTGTGGCCGTCGTCGTTGAGCGGAAAGTTCGCCGAGCGCAGGCCATCGATAAGCACGACGGTGGACGAAACGCCCAGGCCGCGAAGCGATACGGCGGCACCGCCGGCCGAGAAGCCGTTGCGGAAGCCGGTCGAAATCGAGCCGGCGCTGTCGGCCGAAACCGAGCGGATCGCGTCCTGCGCGGTGGTGATGTTGGCCCGCTGCAGCGTCGCAGCGCTGAGCACGGTCACGGGCGAGATCGAGGAGGCGTTGGAATCGCGGAACAGCGTTCCGGTGACGACGATCGCGGTGCCCTGGCCAGCGTCGGGTTGCGCTGCGGGTGCGGCATCAGCCTGCCGATCCTGGCCTGTGGTCGCATCGGTCTGCTGCGACGCAACATCAGCATCGGCGGCAACGGCTCCCGTCATCGTCGACGGCACAGCGTCCTGCGCGTGCGCTGGGGCCACAATCGCGGTAAGCAACGCCGCCGTCGAGATCCCGTATCGCAGAGTTAAAAACGCGGAATTCATTAAAGTCACCAAGCCCTTCCCTTTAACGCAGCAGCGACTTTTCGTCGCTTGCACACCCCATGCCCGGGTGCTGCGATGGGCGCGCGCTATCATCGGCGACGTTAATGATCCTTTAAAAGGACCCGGAAGCTCAATGGATACTTCCGCAACATCATCCAGAAATTTCTCACTAAGCAGACCGATCTTCAATAAAACTAAGCAATACTTCTATGTTTCAGATATAGTATCGCAACTTTTTACAAAGTTTATCATTGATAACATTATAAGTTCAATGCCATTAAAAAATATGTATCATAAACATATCGTAAAATGATAAAATAATACCCATCATCTTCAAAAATATTACAACTATTCTGGACATTCAGAATAAAATGAAAAGAAATATATAATATATAAACTTCAACAATGTTGAATTTATTCTACCTTATAACGATAGTATACAATATTTACGCAAGATTACCGATCGCAATCGCGAACGATTTGACAGAAATTATGACATATTTGCATTCTACAATGTCACAGTATTTTGCATTGCAGATGGCATCCATTTCGCATTTGCAGCAATAAGCGAGGCACCGCCATTGCGCGGAGACGAAACGGTCCGGTTTCGAGCGGGGCTTTCCGCGATCTGAACGGCGGCGCCCCGCGTCCTTCGCGTTCAGAACGGCGCGTCGATATCGACGATGTCGATCAGCTTGTGGTTCACAAACTCGCGGATCCCCAGACCGAGCAGTTCCCGGCCATAGCCGGAACGGCGGATTCCGCCGAACGGCAGATCGGCCTTCACCATCGTCGGGTGATTGACGAACACCATCCCGGTCTCGATCCGCCGAGCCACCGCCGCGCCGCGTTCGGGATCGCAGGTGAACACCGAACCGCCGAGACCGAAGGGCGAATCATTGGCGATGCGGATCGCATCCTCCTCGTCGCGGGCACGGAACAGCATCGAAACCGGGCCGAAAAACTCCCAGTGCCGGGCAGGATTGCTGTCCCCCACGTCCGTCAGGATCACGGGCTGCACGAACGCGCCCTGGTTCGGCACGTCCGGGCCCACGGGCGTGGCGGTCGCGCCATGGGCGACGGCCTGGGCAACCATCGCCCGCACATCGTCCGCCGCCTTTTGCGAGGAGAGCGGCGCCAGCGTCGTCTCGGCATCGAACGGATCGCCCATGCGCAGCGCCGCCACGCCCTCCCGGTACCGCGCCAGGAAGCTGTCATAGAGTTCGTCGGCGATGATCATCCGCTTCGAGGAGACGCACACCTGCCCGCCATTCCAGTGGCGGCCGAACACCGCCCATCGCACGGTCTTTTCGAGGTCCGCGTCCTTCAGCACGACGAACGCATCGGCACCGCCCAGTTCCATCGTCGATTTCTTCAGCGCCTTGCCCGCGATCGCGGCCACCTGCGCGCCGGCCGCTTCCGACCCGGTAAGCGCCACCCCGTGCACGCGCGGATCGGCGAGGATCAGTTCGACCTGATCATGCGCGGCATAGAGGTTCAGGAACCCTCCTTCCGGCAGTCCCGCCTCGCGCATCAGCGCCTCGAACGCCGCTGCGCATTGCGGCACGTTCGAGGCGTGCTTCAACAGGATCGTGTTGCCGGCCGAAAGCTGCGGCGCGATGATCCGGGCGATCTGGTAATAGGGGAAATTCCACGGCTCGATCGCGAGCAGCACGCCCAGCGGATCGCACACCAGCACCGCCTGCCCCTCGGCCGGATCGGCCACCGGCAGCGGTTCCGGGGCGAGCAGCCGCTCGGCATTTTCCGCATAATAGTCGAAGATCGCGGCGGACAGTTCCACTTCCGCCTTCGCCTCGCCGATCAGCTTGCCCATTTCCAGCGTGAGCAGCGGGGCATATTTCTCCACGTCGCGGCGCAGGATCGCCGCCGCCGCCCGCATCACCGCCGCACGTTCGGCAAAACTGGCATCGCGCCAGCCGAGAAAGGCCCGATGCGCGCGATCGATCGCGGTGCGAACCTCGTCGTCGGTCGCCGTCGGAAAGGTCTTCAGCGTTTCGCCGGTATAGGGATTGGTGGTCGCGAAGGACATGCCGGGCTCCATGCTCGTGCCGCGCGGGGGCGGCGGATGCGGGTTTCCGGCATGTCATGCGCCGCGCGAGACCGCGGCTGAATTGGGGCTAGTACGGACTCCGGCCTATTCCTCGTCGGGATAGGGCCCCTTGCCGCCGTCCCGGATGAACTGGTCGGTGCGCAGGTCGATCACCGTCAGCGGCACGGATCCCAGCTGCAGCATCGCATCGTGCCAGGCACGGATGTTGAAGCGCCCGCCCAGTGCCTTTTCCGCCCGCGCCCGCGCGTCGAGCAGCGCCAGTTCGCCCATATAATAGCTCAGCGCCTGCCCCGGCCACGCGATGTAGCGATCGACTTCGGTCTCGATCTCGTGATTGCTCAGCGCCGTATTGTCGCGCAGGAACTGCTGCGCCTTCTCGCGACTCCAGCCGAGCGCGTGGATGCCGGTGTCGACCACCAGTCGCGACGCGCGCCACATCTGGTAGCTGAGCATCCCGAACCGGTCATAGGGCGTTTCGTACATGCCCATCTCGACGCCCAGCTTCTCCGAATAGAGCGCCCAGCCCTCGCCATAAGCGGAAAGATAGGTTTCGCGCCGGAACGCCGGCAGCTCCTTGTTCTCATTGGCGAGCGGCATCTGGAACGCATGGCCCGGCGCGCTTTCGTGCAGGGTCAGCGCGGTGAGCTGATAATTGGCCCGCGATTTCAGGTCATAGGTGTTGAGCAGATAGATGCCCGGCCCGCCCCGGCCGCTGGTGTAGAAGGGCGCGAGATCGGCCGGCACCGGCTTGATCGCGAACCGGCTGCGCGGCAGCCGGCCGAAATACTGGCTGGCCTTGCCATCGAAGGTCTTGGCGATCCAGGCGGCGTGCTCCAGCAATTCCTGCGGCGTCTTCGGGTAGAAGCGCGGATCGGTGCGCAGAAAGGTGAGGAAGGCGGTCAGATCGCCATCGAACTTCACCTCGCGCATCACCGCCAGCATCTCGGCGCGGATCTTCGCCACTTCCCGCACGCCGATCGCATGGACCTGCTCGGCGGTCATGTCGCGCGTCACATATTCGCGGATCTTGGAACGGTAATAGGCCTGGCCATCGGGCAGATCGGTGGCAGCCAGCGCCTTGCGCGCACCGGGCATATATTCCGTGCGGAGGAATTGCAGCAGCTTGGCGTGCGCCGGGATCACCGCCTCGCGTATCGCCGCCATCCCTTCGCGCCGCAGCGATTCCTGCACGGCGGCAGGGATCGCGGCCGGAAACTGCCGGAACGGCGCATAGAACAGATTGTCGTCGCCCGGCGCCTCCACCACCTGCGCCACGCCGATGTCGCGCCCGGCCAGGGTGATTTGCGGCGGCGTGAAGCCGCGCTGCAACCCGGCACGCATATTGGCGATGTTCTGATCGAAGTAGCGCGGCACGTCGCGCAGCGTCTTCAGATAGGCGCGGTAATCGGCCTCGCGCACGAACCGCCCGCGCGCCGCTTCCGCCACGTCGCTCCAGAAGCTGGTGTCCGAGGTGAGCGGCTTTTCATAATCGCGGAACCGTTGTTCGGCGAGCAGTGCATCGATCTGCCCCTTATAGACGAGGTAATCGATCCGCCCCTTGGCCGAAAGCTTGGCGGGATCGATCGCCGCCAGTTGCCGTGCCGTCTCGGTCCAGCGGGCAAGGCGCGCGGCCTGGGCGGCAGGGCCGGCATCGGGCAGGCCGCCGGCGGGGCCGTTGGGCGTATCCTCCCCCGGCCCCTGCTGCTGGCGGCGCCAGGCATATTCCGCTGTGTAGAGGGCCTTCAACCGTGCGTCGGCGGACATCGGCGTCCGCGCGGGCGGCGTGCCTGCAGCGGCAGGCGCGGCGAGCGCGAACAGGATCAGGGGCAGCAGGGGCTTGGCGTTCATCGATGCAGGCTCGCTCGCAGGAGGAGAAGGAGAGGACAGGCGTCAGGCTATCCGGACGTGCGTGCGGTGAACAGCACCACGCCGAACACCGGACCGGCGGTATCGCGATCCTTCGGCACGAACCGCACGCGGATCGATTGCTTGCCCTTGGTCAGCGCTTCCGGCAGCGGATATTCGACATCGAAGAACTTCCCCGGCCGATCGCTCTCCTCCAGATGCTGGGTCGCGATCTTCACATCGTCGACCAGAATGTCGAAAGCGCGGCTGCGCTCGCCGCCCCAATAGGTCGCCTGGAGCACCAGCGGGCCTTCGCGCGTCTTCAACCGGAAGTCGAACCAGCCGCCCGAGCGCGCATCCCGCCCCTGTCGCCCGCGATAGGCGACGGGGTAGGACGCACCGCCCGTGCGCAGATCATGATCGCGTTCCGGCTGCATCTCGCCCAGATGCATCACGTCCACCGCGCGCGCCTGCACGTCCTTCAGCCGTGCCTGCTCGGCGAAATAGGTAGCCTGCTCGGCCTTCCATGCGTTTTCGCCGAAGCGCTTGAAATAGACGGCACTGCGCCGATCCGCCTGGCGATAGAAGGGGACGAAACGCAGATCGCCGGGGCGCACCACCCCTTGGGTGGCATAGACGGCAGGCTCGGCCTCGGCACGGAATCCGGCGAGCAGATCCTGCCCCACCATCGCCGGGTCCGCCCCGTCCCACGGATCGGATGCCGCGCCCAGATCGCCCGCCAGCACCAGCGGCCCGTGCAGCACTGCCACGACCGAATCATCGCCCGGCGTCGCTTCCAGCCGGGGCTCCATCGGCAAGGTGATCGCCAGCGCGTCGCCCGGCTTCCATGCCCGTGCGACGATCGCATAGCCCTTGTCGAACATGGCGCCGGCCGGCTTGCCGTTGACCGTCACTACCGCCCGGCCCTTCGCCCATCCCGGCACGCGCAACGCGATGGCGAAGCGGCCCGGCTTGGCCAGCGCCGCCACCGTCAATGTCGCCGTGCCGCCGATCGGATAGCTGCCATCGAGCACCAGCCGCGCCCCTTGCGCCTTCCACGTCACCTCCGCCGGCACGTACAGGTTGACGAGGAACGTCCCTTCGCCTTCCCAGAACGCCGCTTCGCCATGCTTGGCATGGCTTTCCATGCCGGAGCCGACGCAGCACCAGAATTCCTCCCGATCGGGCTGCGCGAACTGGCGCACTGCCCCGCTCATCAGCGGCGTCATATAGGTGAAGCCGCCGGTCTTCGGATCCTGCGCCGCCATCACATGGTTCAGATGTGCCCGCTCGTAAAAGTCGAACAGCGACGCATCGGGCTTCCAGGCGAACAGATGTCGCGTCAACTTGAGCATGTTGTAGGTGTTGCAATGCTCGCACGTCTGATCGGTGATGTGCAGCGCAATGCTGTCCGGCGCGGCGAAATATTCGCGGTCGGCATTGCCGCCGATCACATAGCTGTGGTGCTGCGTCACCCGCTCCCAGAAGAACCGCGCTGCCGCGGCGTCGCCGCCATCGCCGGTCAGTTCGTGGATGCGCGCCAGCCCGATCAGCTTGGGCACCTGGGTATTGGCGTGGAAATTGGCGAGCTTGTCCTCCCCCGCCTTCAGCGGATCGAGCACCCGGTTGTCGTACAGCCGCTTCGCCACCACCATCCAGCGCGGATCGCGGGTGCGGGCATAAAGCTCGGCGAAGCTTTCGTTCAGCCCGCCATATTCGCAGCCCAGCACCTGCTGCATCCGATCGTCGTCGAGCGCAGCGAACACCCGTTCGAAATAGCTGGCCAGGCCCAGCGTCACCTGCAGCGCCTGGGGGTTGCCCCAGCCGACATGGACGTCGAGCAGCCCGGCGAACAGCTTGTGCACCGTATAGAGCGGCGACCAGGACCCGTTGAGATCGAACCCGCCGGACTTGATCTCCCCGCGCATGATCTCGCCGAAGATCGCCTCGCCATCGACGATCGTGCCGTCTGGCTGCTTGCGTCCCAGTGCACCGACATAGCCGGTGCCGCGCTTCGCCTGCGCCGCCGCCAGTTCGGCGACGATATAGTCCGCGCGACGACGCATCTCGGCATCGTCGGTCTGCTGCCAGGTGAGCACCAGCGCCGTGAGGTAGTGACCAAGCGTATGGCCCGCGATCGTATCGCTTTCCCAGCCGCCATAAATCGGCGCCTTCGGCTCCATTCCCGCATATTTGCGGAAGTTGTGCAGCAGCCTGTCGGGGCTGAGCGCCAGCAGGTAGCGATGGTTCAGCGCGACTGCATTGGCGAAGTCGGACGGGCGCAGCCGCAGCGCGGTAAGCGGCAGCGGCGTTAGCTTTGCAGGCAGCGCTGCGACCCCAGCCGCCCGGGCAAGCCCGATGCCGCCGCCGGCGGCGAGAAAGACACCGCTCGTACCCGCCAGCACTTCCCTGCGCGTTCTGTTCATTCGTCATCCCCTCGCATTATCGTATACGATCTACGAAGCTCTGCGCTGCCGGTCAACGCCGGATCACGCAACAATATACCGTATAATATCGTTGACGCGTTTCCGCCCCCATGATCTACAACGGGAATGCGCAAGCTTCGCTCGATTTTCCTCGCCGCCGTCGCCTTTGGCGGCATGACGATGCCGCTGGTGGCAGTGCCCGCTGCGCCCGGCGCAACCACCACCTTCCCGCCGGTGCACAGCACCGCCTTTCGTATCGGCGGCTTCGCGCTTGCCCTGCGCAGCGATACCCAGACGCTGGCACGGCTATCCCCCGTCACAGAACCCGCCTTCGATTTCGTGCCGGGCAACCGCGAGGCGGAGCGACAGGGCGATGGCTATGCCCATATCGGCGATATCGATGTGCGGCTGCGCAGCGCAGGCGGCGGCTGGCGGGATTTCGCATCCTGGCACCTCCGCCGGCCGATCCGGCTGCTCGCCACCGGCGGCAATGTGTTCGCAGCCGCGGATATCAGCGCCAGCATGGGGCCGGGCTTCCCGCTGCGAATCGAACGGCGCTGGCTGAACCAGGGCGGCGTGCCGGTGCTGCGCTTCCGGCTGGTGAACCCCACCGACAAGCCGATCGAGATCGGCGGCCTCGGCCTGCCGATGGTATTCGACAATATCATCCGCGATCGCACGCTCGAAACCGCCCATGCCCAGGCGAGCTTCGTCGACCCCTATATCGGCCGCGATGCCGGCTATCTTCAGGTCACGCGCCTGAACGGCAAGGGGCCGGCGCTGCTGGTGCTGCCCGATGGCCGCACCCCGCTCGAAGCCTATGCACCGCTCAAGACGCCGAAAGAGGCCGGCGCCGGCGCGGTGTTCACCGACAAGAGCCCGCGCAGCCAGGTCTCCGAAGGCTTTTACGACTGGACGATCGCGTCCAGGGGCTTTGCCGAGCAGGAATGGCGCGGCGCGGGCGAGCAATGGAACGTGCCGACCAGCTTCACCCTGGCCCCGGGCGCGGCGCGCAGCATCGGCGTGCGGCTGGTGCAGGCGCCGTCGATCCGTGGCATCCAGCCGGCGCTGGTCGCGCAGGGCCGCCCCGTCGCGCTGGGCGTGCCCGGCTATGTCGTGCCGAACGACCTCGAAGCCTCGCTTTTCCTCCGCTACCGGGCACCCGTCGCCCGAATCGACGTGGCACCGGCCGGCGCGATGACGGTCTCGGCAGCGGGAACGGTGAACGGCTGGCGCCGCTATGCGGTGCGCGGGCTGGGCTGGGGGCGCGCGCGGGTGACGATCACCTATGCCGATGGCACCGCGCAGACCGTCAGCTATTTCGTCACCAAGCCGCTCGAACAGACAATGGCCGATCTGGGCCGCTTCACCACGACGGAACAGTGGTTCGACGACGCGAACGATCCCTTCCATCGCGCGCCCGCGATCCTCAGCTACGACCGCGCGAGCGCGCGGATCCTCACCCAGGAGCCGCGTGTCTGGATCGCCGGGATGAGCGACGAAGGCGGTGCCGGCGGCTGGATCGCCGCCGTGATGAAGCAGCTCGACAATCCCGATGCGGGCGAGATCGCCAAGCTGGAAACCGTGATCGACCAGACGATCCTCGGCAAGCTGCAGGTCGCCGGGGGCGATCATGCCGGAGCCGTGAAGAAAAGCCTTTTCTATTACGATCCCGCCGCGTTCCACGGCTTCTACGATCCGGCATCCGACTGGTCGAGCTGGACCAGCTGGCCGAAGAAAGAGGCCGACGATCTCGGCCGCTCGTTCAACTATCCGCACGTCGCGCTCGGCTATTGGGTGCTCTACCGGCTCGCGCGCAACCACCCGGGGCTGGTGACGCATCACGATTGGCGCTGGTATCTCGACCATGCCCGCTGGACGATCGTGGCGATGATGCGCGACGCGCCCTACTACACCCAGTTCGGCCAGATGGAGGGCAACGTTTTTGTCGATATCCTTAACGCCCTGAAGCGCGAAGGACTGACGCAGCACGCCGCCCAGATCGAAGGCTTGATGAAGGGCCGCGCGGATCACTGGAAGGGCCTCGCCTATCCGTTCGGCAGCGAAATGGCCTGGGATTCGACCGGCCAGCCCGAAGTCTATGCCTGGATGCGCTATTTCGGCCATCCCAAACAGGCTGCGGAAACGGTGGAGGTGATCCTCGGCTATGATCCGCTGATCCCGCACTGGGGCTATAACGGCAATGCCCGGCGCTACTGGGATTTCTTGTACGGCGGCAAATATCCGCGCATCGAGCGCCAGATCCACCATTATGGCTCGACCAACAACGCGCTGCCGCTGTTCGAAGCGTTCCGCGCCGACCCCACCGACCTGCACCTGCTGCGCGTCGCCTATGGCGGGTTGATGGGCGGCATCACCAATATCGATCGCGATGGCTTCGGATCCGCCGCCTTCCACGCCTGGCCCGATCGGATGGCCTGGGATCCATATACCGGCGACTATGGCTCCGGCTTCTTCGCGCACGCCTATGCTGCCGCCACCTATCTGGTGCGGGATCCTGTGTTCGGCTGGCTCGGCTATGGCGGCAATGTGCGAACCGCTGCCGATGCAGTGACGATCGTTCCGAAAGACGGCGCCCGCAGCCGGCTGTTCGTGGCCCCGGCGGGGCTGTGGATCACACTGGAGGCGGGGAAGATCGCCTCGGCACGCTATCAGCCATCCACCGGCGTGGTGACGCTCACGCTCGATCCGCGCACCGCAACGACGCCGCGCGCCCTGCTGCGGCTGGAAAGAACCGTCGCCGGGCCGCGCTACGTCGTCGAGGCAGGTGCTCCCGAGCGCGGCGGAACGACGCTGCCGCTCACGGCGGCACCGCAGGAAATCAAGCTAGTAAAGTCCAGAACCGACAGCAAACCCGCCTTGTAACACCTAAGGAACTCTACCTATCCGAAAGACGGCAGTGCAAACCCATCGCTCGCCACAGTGTTTTCATTTATATATGATTTTCTTATATTTACTGAAAACACCTTACAAATGCATGCCTTCTTGGAGCCTGCTGCTCCACAAATATAGTGAACCGCTTTCTGCGGGGCGGAGTCCGGCCTGCGACTTCTTCGGCCTATAGTAGGGAAGATCGCTGGACACGGCGATCCCATCTCAATCATGTCGGGGAACTCATGAAAATCTCGCTGCTCGCGGGTGCGGCTGCGTCCGTGCTCGTTTTCGCTACGCCTACGCTCGCCCAGAGCGCACAGTCGGACCAGGCCGAGCTGATCAGGCTCCTGCGCGCGCAGACCGAAGAAATCGCCGCCCTCCGGGCCAGGCTCGATCGACTCGAAGGCCGCCAGCAGGCCGCACCGGCGGCGCAGGCGGTAACGCCTGCAACCACGCAGCAGGCACCGCAGGCACCGCGCACCCAAGTCGCCAACGACGACGGCGTGCCGGACTCCTTCGCCCCGCAGCTCGCCTCTGCGGATCTGGCCGACCAGACCGTCCAACAGGCCCGCTCGGCGCAGAATCTGTCCAACGTCACCACCGAATGGCGCGGGGGCCTGCCGATCTTCCGCTCGGCGGACGGCAAGTTCCTGTTCAAGATGCGCGGCCGCATGATCAACCACGTCAGTTCGACGTTCGGCTCGAAATATGGTGCGCGCAATGAAACCACCACCGGCGCCCGCGCGCTGCGCATCGGCATCGAAGGCGCGGTCGGCCCGCATTTCTTCTACCAGTTCGAAAACGACTTCGCCGACAACACCTCGGACGTCGGCACGATGTTCGTCGGCTGGCGGGACGACATTGGCAAGGTTTCCTACGACGTCCGCTTCGGCAACATGTTCAACGATCGCAGCTTCGAAGGTTCGGGCGGTTCGGACGCGCCGCCGTTCCTGGAGCGCAACGTCGTTGCCACCTCGATCATTCCACAGCGGGGCTTCTACGGCATCGCGCTCATGTCCCGCCTGTTCTGGGATCGCGGCCACGCATCCATCACGCTCAGCGGCGACAGCGTCGATGCCAGCCAGGGTATGAACGACGGCCGCACGGTGATGAGCCGCGTGCATTGGAACCCGTTCAAAACCGATCGCTCGATCGTCCATCTTGGCCTCTGGGGCTTTGATGAGTCGCTGTCCTCGCGCAGCCCGGGCACGCTTACCCGCAACACTGTGATCGGTGGCCGCTTCAACGGCAATCTTCGCGTGCAGACCGGCACGCTTGTCGGCGGCACCGGCACCACCGGCTATGGCGTCGAGGTGGGCGGCTATACCGGCCCCTTCTGGGTGATGGGCGAAGCAGGCAAGCGCAATGCGCACCTGAATGGCGGCCGGCCGGATTTCGAAAGCAAGGCGTGGAGCCTTTCCACCGGCTTCTTCGTCACCGGCGATCTACCGCCCTACAACCCGCGTCTCGGCACCTTCGCCCAACCGCGCGTGCTGCGGCCGGTGTTCGAAGGCGGCCCCGGCGCGATCGAGCTGCTCGCCCGCTACGAGAGCGTCGACTATTCGGGCCTGCCGACTGGCGGCAAGGGCACGGCGGCCACGATCGGCACCAACTGGTTCCTGGACAGCATCATCCGCGTCCAACTGAACCTGATCCAATGGAACACCAACAACCGCGCGGGCTCGTTTACCGGCAAGGATAATGGCCAGACGGTCACTGCCGGCGTCGGCATCACCTTCTGATCTGCAAGCGGCCGCCGTGCGAACGGCGGCCGCTTCGTTTATGCCAGCCGGTCGATCGCCGCCTGCGGCTCGGTGAACCAGCGCGGGCCGGTTTCGGTCATGTGGAAATGGTCCTCCAGCCGTACGCCGAAGCGATCGGGCACCACGATCATCGGCTCGTTCGAAAAGCACATCCCCACATCGAGCGGGGTTCGGTCCCCGCGCACCAGATAGGCCGGCTCGTGAATCGACAAGCCGATGCCGTGGCCGGTGCGGTGCGGCAGCCCCGGCAGGCGATAGTCCGGCCCCAGCCCCGCCTTCTCCAGCACCGTCCGCGCCGCCATATCTACGCGCTCGCACGGCGCACCAAGCTCGGCAGCGGCGAAGGCGGCGGCCTGCGCTTCCTTTTCCAGCGACCAGATCGCCTGCTCCTCGTCGGAAACCCGGCCGAACGCATAGGTGCGGGTGATGTCCGAATGATAGCCTTCGACGGTGCAGCCGGTGTCGATCAGCACCAGCTGGCCTTCCTCCAGCGCCTGCTCGCCGGGCAGGCCGTGCGGAAAGGCCGTCGCGCGGCCGAACTGGACGATGCAGAAGCTCGATCCCGCCGCACCCAGCGCGCGATGCGCCTGATCGATGAAGCGCTTCACCGCGCCGGTGGTGATCCCCGGCGCCAGGATGCGCGCGGCGGCGAGATGCACCGCCAGCGTCATGTTCTTCGCCTGCTGCATCAACGCGATCTCGGCGGGAGACTTGCGCATCCGACAGCCGTCGATCGCCGGCGCGCCGTCGACCAGCGACACCCCCGGCGCGGCACGACGCAATCGCTCAGCCATCTGGAAGGGCAGCGCCGGATCGATCGCAAGCGTTGCAATACCCCCCAGCGCATCGGCAACGAGCGCGAAGGGATCCTCATCCTCCTCCCACAGCCGCATGTCGGCGGTGATGCCCAGGTCGGCGCTGAGCGAGCCCAGTTCGAAGCGCGGGCAGATCAGGATCGGCTCGCCGTGGAGCGGCAGTAGCATCGCTACCAGCCGCTCGGTCGCCCCCCAGGGCACGCCGGCGAAATAGCGCAGCGACGTGCCGGCATTCACCAGCAGCGCCTGCGCGCCCATCGCCTCCAGCCGCGCGCGCACCGCGGCGATGCGCGCCAGCCGCTCGGCCTCGCTGATCGCCGGCGCGCGGTCCGCCCAGGGAGTAAGTGCGGCCAGTTCGGCCGCGGCAGTGGAGCCGCCGATCGTCATTGCTTGGTCCTTGATCCGAAACGTTCGATAGAAAAGGGCGCGAGGTCCACCACCGGGGGCGCATCGGCGGCCAGGGCGGCAACGATCTCTCCGGTCAGCGCCGCGAGCGTGAGCCCGAGATGCTGGTGGCCAAAGGCATAGAGCAGGTTTGGCGCCCGCGCGCTCCGCCCGATCGCGGGCAGGTAATCGGGGAGCGTCGGCCGCGCGCCGATCCAGCGGGTGAACGGTCCGCGTAGCGGCAGGCCCAGCGCGGCGACATGCGCTTCCAGACGTTCCCATTTCGCGGGATCGGCGGGCGTATCGATAGCAGCGAATTCGACAAAGCTCGCCACCTGCACGCAATCGGCATAGCGGGTGACGATCATCGATCGATCCTCGAACACCATCGGCGGCAGGTCGGCAGGCCAGTCATGGTCCGAGGTGCGCAGGTGGTAGCCGCGCTCGGCGATGATCGGTACCCGCCGCCCCAGCGGCGCGAGCAGCGTGCCGGAACGCGCACCTCCCGCCACCAGCACCGGCCCTTCCGCCAGCAAACTGCCGTCCAGCCGCACCCGCGCCGCGCCATCGACCATTTCCAATCCCGCCGCACCGGCGCGAAATACGCCCCCCGCCGCCGCGAGCGCCGCCCGCAACGCCCGATCCAGCCTCCCCAGATCGGCAATCTGCGCCGTATTGGTGAAGCGGATCGCGTCTGCCAGCGGGCCACCGGGGAACGCCGCGCGCTCGGCCCGGCTGGTGTCGCGAAACGCGGCCGTGCCGATGTCTGCGGCCATCCAGGATCGCCAGCCTGCCGCTGCCGCTGCCGGACGCGACCAGGCGACGATATGCCCGTCGATGCGCAGCAGACCAGGCTGGCCCAGCGTTTCGCCCAACCGTTGCCAGGCCGGCATCGCCTCCGCCAGCAGGCCGCCCAATGCCGCCTTGCCGACGGCAAATCGCGCCGGCCGCGCCGCACCCAGCAGCCGCAGCCCGAAAGGCAGCCAGCGCCGCCACGCCGCCGGCGGCAACCCCACTGCACCGCCCGCGGCGAAGCGCCGCCGCGGCAGGCTGCGCACGGTAGCCCAGGATGCGAGCGGCGCCACCTGCTCGATGGCGATATGGCCGGCATTGCCCCAGGACGCGGCCTGCCGACCAGGATCGTCGTCGATTACCGTCACCGCGAAGCCGGCGCGGGCAAGGGCAAGCGCGCTCGCCAAGCCTACCACGCCTCCGCCGATCACATTCATTTCTCGCTGCATCGGCCTCATCTTGCCGATCCCACCTCCGATGTATACCGTATTTCCAATGCTGAACCGTTAGATGATGCTAGTGCCACTAACGGTTGCCGAGAACCGGCGCGGTTGGCAGAAGCGATCGCCCCGACGGAGGATTTCCTATCATGAGTATCGTAGTCCGCACCTTGTCGGAGCAGATTTTCGCGATCGTGCGCGAGCAGATCGTTTCGGGCAAATTGCCGGTGGATCAGGCGATCCGGCAGGATGCCCTGGCCAACTCGCTGGGGGTCAGCAAGATCCCGCTGCGCGAGGCGCTGGCGCGGCTGGAGCAGGAAGGGCTGCTTGTCGGTCAGGCGAACCGCGGCTATTTCGTCCGCGCCATGTCGTCCGGCGAAGCCGAGGAGATCTATGCTCTCCGGCTCGCCATCGAACCCGATGCCGTCGTGGCGGGTGCGTTGTCTGCCACGGATGCGGATCGCGCGGCCGCGCGCGAGGCACTGGCCGCGCTCGATCTCGCCGCCGCCGAACATCTCGATGAAGTCGCCGCGCGGAATCGTGAATTCCACATGGCGCTGGTACGCCCCGGCGGTCGACTGCTCACCACCCAGCTCGTCGAACGGCTTCAGATCCTGTCCGAGCGCTATGTCCACAAGCACCTCGAACCGGCCGGCCGGGAAGATCGCGCCCATCTCGAACATGCCGATCTGATCGACGCATGGGAAACGGGTGACGTCGATCGCGCCCGCGTGCTGGCCCGCGCGCATATCGAAGGCACCCTCACCGATCTCCGCCGCCAGTTGAACGGCTGAGCCTCAGCCCCGCGCCAGCACGCTGCGCGCGCGACCATAGAGGAAATAGACGGCAAGCCCCGCAACGTTCCAGAGCAGGAAGCGGAGCAACGTCTTCTCGGGCAGCGAGAAGAGCAGATAGAGGCAGCCTAGCACCGCCAGCGTACCGACGACATAGGGCTGCGGGCAGCGGAAGATACGGGGCGCCTCGGGCGCGCGGCGGCGCAGCAGCATCATACAGATGCCCACGGCGATGAACGCGATCAGCGTGCCGGCATTTGCGAGTTCCGCGATCTCGTCGAGCCGGAGGAACCCAGCGACAGCTGCCACGAACAGTCCGGTGATGCCAGTCACCAGCACCGGTGCGCCGGTGCGCGGGGATACCTTGGCGAGGCTTCGCGGCAACAGCCCGTCCCGTGCCATCACGAAGAAGATGCGGCTCTGCCCGTACATCATGACGAGGATCACCGAGGGCAGCGCGACCAGCGCCGCGGCAGCGATCGCCCAGGCGGCGAGCGGATGGCCCAGCGTGCGCAGCACCAGCGCCAGCGGCTCCGGCGAGTTGCCGAGCACGGTATAGGGCATCGCCCCCACCGCCGCGACCGCGACCAGGATATAGATGGTGGTGCACAGCGCCATCGATCCGACGATGCCGATCGTCAGGTCGCGCCCCGGCCGCTTGGCTTCCTCGGCCGAGGTGGCGACGGCGTCGAAGCCGTAAAAGGCGAAGAACACGATCGCCGCAGCCGCCATCACGCCGCGCGTGCTGCTGCCATCGGCATGGGATGCGAAACCGTACGGCATGAAGGGGTGAAAATGGGCGGTGTCGAAGCCGGGCAGCGCCAGCAGCACGAACACGGCGAGCGCGACCAGCTTGATCACCACCAACACGATGTTCAGCGTGGCGCTCTCCCGCGTCCCGGCCATCAACATGCCGGCGATGGCGAAGGAAACGAGCACCGCAGGCAGGTTGACGATGCCGCCGGCATGCGGCCCCTGCAACAGCATCGCCGGCAGATGGACGCCCGCCGATTGCAGCCAGCCGACCAGATAACCGGACCAGCCCACCGCCACCGCCGAACAAGCCAGCGAATATTCGAGGATCAGGCTCCAACCGACCACCCAGGCGATCGTCTCCCCCAGCACCGAATAGCTATAGGTATAGGCGCTGCCGGCAGTGGGAATCATCGTCGCCAGCTCGGCATAGGCAAGCGCGGCGCAGGCGCAGACCAGACCAGCGATGACGAAGGCCAGGATCACCGCCGGCCCTGCCCGCTCCGCTCCTACGCCGGTCAGCGTGTAGATGCCGGTGCCGACAATGGCGCCGACGCCGAGCGCGATCAGGTGCGGCCAGGAAAGCGTGGGGCGCAGCCGATGCGCGCTATGGCCCGTGCTGCGTTCGATCGGTTTGATCGGTCCCCAAAATCCCATGCAACCCCCGTTTGTGTCGTTGTCGTCAGACGACCGAGAAACCAGCCCAGAACGGGTCTTCGCGATCGATCCAGATGGTGTTGAAACCGGTCGCGATCGCCGATCCTTCGATTGAAGGAATGATGCCGGGCCGGTCGCCCACCATCACGCTATCCTCCACCCGGCCGATGAACCGGCTGCCGATATAGCTTTCATGGACAAATCGATCACCCACCTTCAGCCGGCCCTGATGGGCCAGATGGGCAAGCCGCGCCGAGGTGCCGGTACCGCACGGGCTGCGATCGATCGCGCGCTCGCCATAGAAGACGGCGTTGCGGCCATCGGCGCCCTCGCCCTTCGGCTTGTCGGCCCACAGGACATGGCTGACCCCGCGGATGCGGTCGTCGAGCGGATGCACCGGCTCGATCGCGGCGCGCATCAGCGTGCGGATCGTGCGGCTGAGCTCGACGATGCGCGAGGCGCCGAGATCGTCGAGCCCGGTATAAGGCCCCTGCGGCTCGATGATCGCGTAATAATTGCCGCCATAGGAAACATCTACGGTCAGCGGGCCGAAGCCAGGCACCTCGATCTGGATTCCGGTGGCGGCAACATAGGCGGGCACGTTGCGGATGCGCACCCAGCGCACCCGGTCGCCCTCCATGCCATATGCGATGTCGATCACCCCCGCCGGTACTTCGATCCGCAGCTGGCCTGGCGTGCGCGGGGTGATCAGGCCGTGCTCGAGCCCGAAGGTCACCATGCCGATCGTGCCGTGGCCGCACATTGGCAGGCAGCCCGAGGTCTCGATGAACAGGATCCCGCAATCGGTATCGTCGCGGGTGGGCGGGTAGAGGAACCCGCCCGACATCATGTCGTGCCCGCGCGGCTCGAAGCACAGTCCGGTGCGGATCCAGTCGAAGCGCTCCAGAAAGTCCGTGCGCCGCGCCAGCATGTCGCCACCGCGTAGCAGCGGCGCACCGCCCGCCACCAGCCGCACCGGGTTTCCCGCGGTGTGGCCGTCGATGCAGAAGAAGGTGTGGCGCATGTTCGGGATTTACGCTGCCTTGGCCTCGCGCCGGCTCGGCCGCGTCGCCGCGGCTTCCTCAACGAAGCGGATCACCTGCGCACGGCGTTCCCCCGACAGCGGCAGGCGCGGCATCCGCACGCGTTCACTGCCCCGGCCCATGATCTGCTCGGCGAGCTTGATTGATTGGACGAGGTCATGTTCGGCGTCCAGGTGGAGCAGCGGCATGAACCAGCGATAGATAGCCCGCGCCTCGTCGAACCGCCCCTCGTTGAACGCCGCGACCAGCCGCACCGATTCTTCCGGGAAGGCGCTGGTTAGACCCGAAACCCAGCCCGATGCGCCCAGGAACAGCCCTTCGAGCGCTACATCGTCCAAGCCCGCCATCAGCGTGTAGCGATCCCCGTAGCGGTTGAAGAGATCGGTGAAGCGGCGCGGATCGGGCGCGCTTTCCTTCACCGCAACGATGTTCGGCACGTCCACCAGCCGGTCCAGCGTGTCGGTGTCGATCGAGACGCGATAGGCCGGGGGGTTGTTGTACAGCATGATCGGCAGCGACGTCGCCGCGGCCACCGCGCGAAAATGCGCCTCCAGCTCTTCGGCGGTCGGCACATAGACCATGGCAGGAAGCAGCATCAGCGCATCGATGCCGATCTTCTCGGCATCGCGGACATATTCGATCGCGCGCGCGGTGGTGAATTCCGAAACGCCCGC
This sequence comes from Sphingomonas pokkalii, assembly GCF_003096275.1. Classification (GTDB taxonomy): domain Bacteria; phylum Pseudomonadota; class Alphaproteobacteria; order Sphingomonadales; family Sphingomonadaceae; genus Sphingomonas; species Sphingomonas pokkalii. The sequence continues at coordinate 1,180,302 of NZ_QENQ01000001.1, read as the reverse complement.
CACCAGCGGCACGCGTCCGCCGACCGCCTCGACACCGGCGCGCAGCACCTGCCGCTTCTCCTCGGCTTCCAGCGAGTTGTTCTCGCCGCAGGTACCGAGCAAAATCAGGCCATCGACACCGTCGTCGACCAGCGCCGTCTGCGTCTTCTGGGTGGCAGCGAGATCGACGGAAAGGTCCTCGGCGAACTGCGTCGTCGCTGCAGGGTAAACACCGGCCCATAGCGGCTTGCGTGCATTCATCGAAACATCATCCTCCAAAGCATCACGTTTTCGTATACGGTATTCTTCCTTAACGCAAGCGTTGTCCTACCATTTGCGGCGTCGCTCCGCCATCCGGCGCCCACCAGCGCATCACCCCACAACCCCCAGTCCCGCTGCTATTTTTAGGATATCGTATAAAATATTTGACGGATTGGTGCAAAAAATGCTGCAATTGCGCGACTCATAAAAAGGGGGTTACGGGCCGTGTGTAATAATAATACAATTCGGGCATCGGTAGCGGCGGGCGCGCTTGCGGTCGCGATGTTGGCGAGCAGTGCGCAGGCGCAGCAGGTTGCAGAGCCGGCAAGCCCATCGACCGAAGCCAGTGACGGCCCCAGCGAAATCCTGGTCACGGGCACGCGCATTGCCCGCCCCGATCTGGCGAGCAATAGTCCCCTGACCACCATCAGCGACAAGGAAATCCGCTATCAGGGCGTTGTGAATGCGGAGACGCTCCTCGCCCGGATGCCGCAGTTCACCCCGGACGCGAACGACAATGTCTCAAACGGTGCAGACGGGTCGGCACAGATCAACCTGCGCAATCTCGGCTCGAACCGGGTGCTCACGCTGATCAATGGCCAGCGCATCCTTTCTTCGCAGGCGACCGACATCAACTTCATCCCCACCGCGCTGATCGAGCGTGTCGACGTCGTGACCGGCGGCGCCTCCGCGGTCTATGGCTCGGATGCGATGTCCGGCGTCGTCAATTTCGTGCTGCGCGATCATCTCGACGGCTTCCGGCTCGACGCGCAGACCAGCTTCGCCCAGCACACCAACGACAATGCCTATGTCCGCGGCCTGGTGTCGGCAAAGGGCTATCAGTTGGCGCCGCGCAGCGTGATCGACGGCGGGAAGCAGGACATCAACGGCGCGTTCGGCAAGACCTTCGCCGATGGCCGCGCCAAGATCATGCTCTATGGCGGCTATCGCCACACCGAGCCGGTGCAGCAATCAACCCGCGATTATTCCTCCTGCGCGCTCAACGCCGCCAGCCAGACCAATCTGGTTTGCGGCGGGTCGAGCAACACTACCTTCGGCACCTTCGCGCCGCTCGCAGGCCCTAGTGCCGGCCTGGGCTATCTCACCAATGCGCGCGACGGTTCGAAGAACTGGGTACCGTACGACGCCAGCTACGCGTATAACTACTCGCCGACCAACTACATCCAGCGCTCCGACGAGCGCTATACCGGCGGCGGCTTCGCATCGTTCGAGATCGCGCCGGTCGCCAAGGTCTATGGCAGCTTCATGTGGATGAAGGATCACACCTTCTCGCAGGTCGCGCCGTCCGCCCTGTTCCTCGGCACCACCTTCACCATTCCCTGCAACAACCCACTGATGAGTAGCGCGCAGGCCAGCGCGCTGTGCGGCACCGCCGCCGGCACCAGCGCCACCACCGATACGCTGATCGGCTATCGCCTCGACAGCACCTATTCGCGCCGCGACGATCTGCGCCACCAGGACTATCGCTACAATGCCGGCGTGAAGGGCGATATCGGCCAGGGCTTCCGCTATGACGTGAGCTATCTCTACGCGCTGTCACGGTTCGACGAGACCTATCTCAACAACGTCGACAATGTGAAGGCGCAACGCGCCCTGAACGCCGTGCTGGTCGGCAGTACGCCTACCTGCCAATCCAAGATCGACGGCAGCGATCCGGCCTGCGTGCCGATCGACATCTTCCGCGCCAACGGCATCAGCGCATCCCAGGCGCAATATCTGTTCAGCCCATCGAATACCGCCTCGCGCAACACGCTCGAAGTCATGTCGGGCACCGTCAGTGGCGACCTCGGCACCTTCGGCCTCCAGAGCCCCTGGGCGCGCCGGGGCGCGGGCATCGCGCTGGGCGTGGAACATCGCCGAGAAACGCTGCGCTACACCGTCGATGAAGTTGCAGCCCAGGGCGGCGCGGCCAATGCAGACGGGGTGATCAGCGTGAACGAAGCCTATGGCGAACTCGAGCTGCCGCTCGTCGCCGACGTTCCGTTCCTTCACGAACTCACCGTCAACGGCGGCGTGCGCTACTCCTCCTACACCAACGAACAGCGGTCGACCTCGACCAAGTCGTCGTACAAGGTGTGGACCTACAAGGCCGAACTCGCCTGGTCGCCGGTGGACGGCGCGCGCTTCCGCGCCAGCTACAATCGAGCGATCCGCGCGCCCAATATCAGCGAACTGTTCGGCGCGCGCGGCATCGGCAACGTGTCCCTGAACGATCCGTGCGCCGGTGCCACGCCCGAAGCTTCGCTGACCACCTGCAAACTTACCGGCGTAACCGATGCGCAATATGGCCATATTATCCAGTGCCCGGCCGACACCTGCTCGCAATCCTATGGCGGCAATCCGGCGTTGAAACCGGAAGTGGGAGACACCTACACCTTCGGCGTGGTGCTGACGCCGAAGCAGGTGCCCGGCTTCTCGCTTTCGGTGGACTATTACCACATCAAGGTGAAGGGCTATATCGGCGGGATCGGGCCATCGCTGGTGGTCAGCCAATGCACAGCGACCAGCGATCCCTTCTATTGCGGGCTGTTCCGGCGCGATCCGCGAACCGGCGCATTGTTCGGGTCGAACGGCTATGTGGTCGGCAGCACGCTAAACACCGGCTATCTGCGCACCTCCGGCATCGATGTCGGCGCAAGCTATCTCACCCGTATCGGCAGCCTCGGCAAGCTCGACGCCAGCATCGTGGGCACGTGGCAGGAACAACAAACGGTGGAAACGCTGCCCAACCTCGGCACCTATGACTGCAAGGGTTATTACGGTTATAGCTGCGGCCAGCCCAATCCGGCCTGGCGCCATGTCGGCCGGCTGACCTGGATCGCGCCGGGGGAGAAGGCGACGCTATCGCTCGCCTGGCGGCATTTTGCCGGCACACAGCTGTCCAGCCTGTCCTCCAATCCGTTCCTGACGGGTACGCCCAGCATCATCAACGCCAGAATCCCCAGCTATAACTATTTCGATCTCGCCACCACCATTTCGGCCGCGAAGCAGCTGCAGTTCCGCGCCGGCATCAACAACCTGACCGACAAGTCGCCGCCGGCGATTGCCTCCGGCGTCCTCGCCAGCTTCGGCAACGGCAACACCTATCCGGGCGTGTATGATCCGCTCGGCCGCACCGTCTTCTTCGGCGCGACGCTCACCTTCTGATCCGGCCCGAACCCGGCCCGACGCCCCGTCCCGCATCCGCGCGACAGGGCGTCGACGGCGGGCCAAGAGCTGCGTAAAGGGGAAGCCATCCGCCGTGAGGACGATTTCGTGATGCGTACCCCTGCCTCCCCTTCGCCTGATGCCGACGATACCGCTATCGCGCTCCGCGCGCTGGTCGTGGAAGACGATGCCGAGCTTTCCGCCTTGCTCGCCCGCCAGCTGGGCGGCCTCGGCTACGAGGTACAGGCGGTCGGCGATGGACGTACCGCGATCACCGCGCTGGCCGATACGCGGTTCGATGTCGTGCTGCTCGATCGGATGCTGCCCGTGATCGACGGAATCGATGTGCTGCAGCGAATGCGCGGCGAGGGCGTCGAAACCCCGGTAATCCTGCTCACGGCGCTTGGGATGACCGCCGAACGCGTCGAAGGGCTCGAAGCAGGCGCCGACGACTATATCGTCAAGCCGTTCGAGATCGAGGAACTCCATGCCCGCATCCGCGCGGTGCTTCGCCGCCGCGCCGCCCCGGCAACGGACAATGCCACGCTCACCGCCGGCGATGTTACCGTCAGCGTGCTGCGCCACCGCGTCACCCGCGCGGGCAAGGTGATTCCGCTGCAGAAGACCGAGCTTCGGCTGCTTGCCGAACTGGTGCGCGAAGCGGGCAATGTGCTCACGCGGCCGATGCTGCTCGAACGGGTATGGGGCTATGATTTCGTGCCCACCGCGAATGTCGTCGACGTACACATCCTGAAGCTGCGCCAGCGGCTCGACATGCCGGGCCTGCCCGACCCGATCGTGACGGTGCGCGGCGTCGGCTACATGTTCTGCGCTTGATCGGTGCGGCGGCTCCGATCGCTGCGCGGGATTTCGGCATGGTTCGCCCTGCTGCTTTCGGGGGCGACGGCGGCCAGCGGCGTCGCCGTCTATCTCGCGCTGGTTAGCGCGGTCGATCGCCAGGTGGACCTGCGGATCGAAACGGAAATGCGGGACGTGCTCGCCGGCCATCCCACATTGGCGGAGATCGCACGGCGCATCGCGCGCAAGCAGCAGACGCGCGAAAGCGGCGATATCGGCTTCCTGCTACGCGACATCCGTGACAGGCCGATCGCCGGCAATGTCGTGCCTGCGAAGCCCGTTCCCATCGGCTTGTCGACGCTGGGCGCGGAGGCCGCAATACCGGGGCTCAGCCGCGGTCGCGCGTTGCGGACCGCATTGGCTGGCGGCGGCACGCTGACGCTGATCGCCGAGAGCGAGCCGATCGACCGCCACGATCGCAAGCGCCTGCTGATCCTCGCCGCCGGGTTCGGTAGCGTCGTGCTGATCGTAGTCGCCGGTATCTACGCGCTGACCGCGACCATCCGCGCCAATATTCGTGCCCTGCGCGGCACCGCTGAGGCGATCATCGACGGGGATCTGCGCGCGCGCGTGCCGGTGGAATCCGCGCGCGGCGCCTTTGGCGGGCTTGCGGCGACCTATAACCGGATGCTCGATCGGATCGGCGAGTTGATGGCGGGAATGCGCAGCGTCTCCAACGATGTCGCGCACGATCTCCGCACGCCGCTGGCGCGGCTGCACGGCCGGTTGGCGGCACTGGCCCGCGCGCCCGAAGCGGCGCCGGTACGACAGGAGATCGTCGCCGCCGTCGCCGAGAGCGAGGAGATCCTTGCCCTTTTCGCCGCCATGCTGCGTATCGCCGAAGTCGAAGGCGGCGCCCGGCGGGCCGGCTTTACCCGGATCGACCTTGCCGAACTGGTCGCGGATATCGTCGAGGGGCTGGCATTGTTGGCCGAAGATGGCGGCCGGCAGCTGGTTGCCGCACCAGCCGGCGCACCGATCGTGATCGACGGCGATGCGCGGCTGCTGACGCAATTGCTCGTCAACCTGGTCGAAAACGCGATGGCACATACTCCCCCTGGCACCACCATTCGCGTCGAGCTGGCCACTGCGCCGGGCGAAGCACTGCTCAGCGTGTGCGACGACGGGCCGGGCATCCCGGCCGAGGCACGGGAACGGGCGCTCCGTCGCTTCGGCCGACTGGAAACGAGCCGAAGCAAACCTGGCCATGGCCTGGGCCTGCCGCTCGGCGCCGCGATCGCCCAACTCCATCGCGGCAGTCTGGTACTGGAAGATGCCGCGCCGGGGCTGGCGGTGCGGGTTCGCCTGCCGGCGGCCGGCATCGCATGAAAAAAGGGGTCGGGCGACATCGCCGCCCGGCCCCTTTTCAGCATCGTTAACCCGATCAGAATTTCAGGCTGACATCGCCGCCGAAGGTGCGCGGCGGGTTGTAGTTCGCATACTCCCCGAGCACGGCGGCATTCGCTGCCGAACGGCGATAGATGTAGGTAGCGTCGAGCAGATTGCGCGCCCACACCGAGAAGGTGACTTTCTGTCCGCGATCGTTGAGCGGCACGTCCGCCAGCGCGATCCGGCCGTTGACCACGAAGCTGGCATCGGTCTTCACCGGTTCCGCCTGGAAGCTGTACTGGCTGGAGGCATAGTTGGCGTCGATGTGCATCCGCACCGCCATGCCGTCGCCGCCCACCGGCACTTCGTAATCGGCATAGGCCGATGCGGCGTTGCGCGGCGTGAACACCGTATAGACCTGGAAGGGCGCGTTGTTGAGGAACGGGTTCGCCGTCGGCGGCACCTTGGTGTACGTATAGGCATAGGCCGCGCCCAGCGTGACGTGGTCCACCGGCCGCACCGTCAGATCGGCCTCGACACCACGAATCTTCGACGTGCCGGGGGCGTTACGCGTTTCTTCGGTATGAAGGTTGAACGTGGGGCTGGCCGGGTTGGTGTCGACATTGTCGAAATCGGTCTGGGTGCCGGTGCGATCCATGATGTAACCGGCCAGGTTCAACCGGACATGGTGATCGACCAGGTCCATCTTCGCGCCGATCTCGTAGGACTTCACCTCTTCCGGGCCGAACGCGCTGAAGGTCTGCGAACGATCATTGGCACCGCCGGCGCGGAAGCCGGTGGCGTATTTGGCATAGACCTGCGCCGTCGGCGCAACATCCACCGCCAGCGTCACCATCGGATCGAAGCGGGTCTTGTCATAATCGAAGGTGAAGGCCGAGCTTTTGCCCTGCACGGTGTAAAGCAGGCCGCTGCGCTTGTCCTTGGTCACGCGGCCACCGACGGTGAGGTGCACCATCGACAGTGCTTCGGGGGAATAAGTCGCCTGGGCATAGGCGGCGTAGCTGGAAGCCTTGGCGCGGCTGGCGCGCTGAACGAACCAGCTGTCGCGATCCCAGCCCTGGTTACCCGAAGTGATCGCGCCGGACACGGTCGGGCTCAGCACGGTATAGCCGGTACCGTCCGCGTTCCACTGGTTGCTCGACGGCGTAGCGGCGAATTCGGTGGCGTGCTCGTTGAAATAATAGAGGCCGGCGACGTAATCGATCTGGTCGCTATGCCCGACCAGCTGGAATTCCTGGCTGAACTGGCGCTGGTGCAGGTTCGACAGGCTGTAGCGGCTGAACTTGCCGTTGGGCGCGAAGATGGTGCGATGCGCGCCACCCGAATTGTCCCACTGCGCCGTGTCGACGCCGCGCCATGCCGTGATCGAACGCAGCTCGATATTCGGTGCGACATCATACTTCAGGTTGGCGGTGAAGCCGTGCGTATCGTCGACACTCACCTGCTGCGGTACGCCGATATCGGCGACCTTCATGCGATCGCCCCCGCTCACCTTCACCAGCGGCGAAAGCGGCGCGATGCACTTGGCGGCGCCCGCCGGGCAGGTCAGCGTGCTGCCGGTATAGCTGCCGACCGGGAGGTTCAGCGGGTTGTAGTTAACCAGCTGGCTGTAGTTGGGCGTGTTCTCGTCCCGCGCCTTGTCATAGGAGAAGGTAGCGGTGAAACCGTCGACCGGCTTCCACTGCGCCGTCGCGCGGCCACCGACGCGGTTGAACTGGTTCCAGCCGGCCTGGCCGTCCAGCGGGTTCTTCACGGTCGGATCCTGGTGCTGGATCAAGCCGTCCAGCTTGACGGCGACATTCGCGACCGCCGGCAGATCGAGGTGAAGCTCGCCATTATAGCTGCCGTAATTGCCGAAGCCGGCCTGCGCACGGCCATCGAACACACCGGTCGGCGCCTTGGTGACGATGCTGACCGCGCCACCTTCGGTGTTGCGGCCGAACAGCGTGCCTTGCGGGCCGCGCAGCACTTCGATGCGCTCGACGTCGAACAGCGCGGCGTTCAGCCCCTGCTGGCGGCCGAGATACACGCCGTCGATATAGACACCGACACCCTGGTCACGTGCGGTCTGATTCGCGTCGAACGGCACGATGCCGCGGATGCCGACGGTGAGCGCGGACTGGCGCGCTTCGAACGTGGCGACGCGCAGCGACGGCACGCCGCCATCGGCCAGATCGATCAGGCTCTGGATGTGGCGGTCCTTCAACATCGTCGGGTCGACGACGGAGATCGCGATCGGCGTGCGCTGCAAATTCGTCTCGCGCTTGGTGGCGGTGACGACGATCTCGGTAAGGCCCTTGTCGTCCGCGGCAGCATCGGTGCCGGCGGCGACCGCTGCCGCGACCGTCTGGCCATGCGCCAGCGCCGGGCTCGCAAAAGCGGCGCCCAGCAGCAGGGCGGCGCGAATGCGGTTGATGTTCGACATGGTGGATTCCCCTAGCCGGGATCATTCCCGGTCGGGGCGGCTTCTATGTATAATTATAGTCAGTTCGATGACACTGTATGTAATATATTAGCACAAACCATATCATTTTCGCTTAATGTTCACCACTGCGCAAATTATATAACGTAGATTTTCAACCACTATTTACAATTATACGACGTTTATCAATATTTTTCTGGAAATTTAATCCTCCCAAGCAAGAAATGAACGCGTATTACTTTACACAATATCATCATCCGGTGATCCTAAAATACATCAAATCCCGTATCTAACCCGGAAACTCCGTCACAGCGGCAAATCCACTCTGCTATGCGCACGCATCAGGCCTCTCCGTTCACCCAAGCGACGGATATCGGCAAGAACATGAGATCTATGCGAAAAATGCGCTCCTCCGTCGGGCGAGCTTCATTCTCCCGGCATTCATTTGGCGCGGCAACGCTACACATGATCGACGGCAGAGCGAACCGACAGTCTTTAGAGAAAAACAGCGCGAACGCACTTGCGAGACCAGCGATAGCAACGTCGCCGAACCGGCTCCGGCGCACTGTCGTCGCCGAAGGGAGAAGCTGAAATTTGTGCTAGAAGGCGGTGGTGGAGCTGAGGGGAATCGAAGTGCCGCATGCGCAGGGGGCCGCGGCAGTGCACACTCGTCCGTTATCACATTGATATAAAGCGATTTATGCATTCATAAATGAGTGCGCCCAATCCGGAGCTGTTCGGTCGCGTTTAGGGCTTTCCGCCGCTGATTTTATGACCGATATTATGACCGAGATTGTCACCCAGAAGCCGGTTGATCTTATGACCGGGGCGAGGGATTTCAGCCATGCTCAACAAATTGTCTGCGCGGGGAGTTGCCGCTTACTTGAACCAAAGGGTCTCGAAAGCCGTCGCCTACGGGGATGGGGGAGGATTGTACCTGCGGCTGAGACCTAACGGTGTGGCGTCTTGGTTCTTTGTCTCAAGCGTTGGCGGGAAGCGTCGGGAGATCGGACTGGGCTCCGCGATCGACGTCAGCCTGAGCCATGCGCGTCAGCGTGCGGCCGAGTTTCGGCAGGCGATTGTTGAGGGGAACGACCCATTCGCTGACCTTGCCGCGGCGAAAGCGGCCGCTCGAAAACAGAAGTTCGACAACTTCGGGCAGTTTGCCGACGCCTTAGTGGACGAACTCTCAGCCGGCTGGTCAAATCCAGTCCACTTGAGGCAATGGCGTGAGACCTTCCGAACCAAAGCAAAGATACTGCGCCACCTTGAACTTGAGGAAGTCACCACGGACGCTGTGCTGGATGTCCTCAGACCGCTATGGATAACGCAGAACGAAACCGCGAGCCGAGTTCGAGGTCGCATCGAGCGAGTTCTGGATGCGGCTCGAGCTAGGGGACTGATCACCCCACCTTGGGAGAACCCTGCGAGATGGCGGGGGCATCTCGCTCACCTACTACCGCCGCGTCGCAAGCTCACTGCGCGAGGGCATCAGGCGGCAATGCCCTTCGAAGAGATCCCGCAGTTCATCCACAAACTGCGCCAACGCTCCGCGTTGGCCGCTAGGGCGCTGGAACTCACCATTCTTTGCGCCACCCGCACGAACGAAACCCTGAAAGCAAAACGGAAGGAATTCGATCTGGAGCGCCGCACGTGGATTGTCCCTGCGGAGCGAACCAAAATGCGGAGAGAGCATCGCATACCCTTGAGCGATCGCGCCGCTGAGATCCTCGCGCCCCTCTGCGAGCCGTTGGGAAGCGACGACTACGTCTTCGCCGTGTCCGAAGGTAATCCGCTCTCGCAGATGTCTATGATGATGCTCCTCCGGCGGATGGGATATGGAGATTACACGGTCCACGGAACGGCGAGATCGTCCTTTCGAGATTGGGCCGGCGAGTGCACCATGCATTCGGAGTCAGTCGCCGAAGCTGCGTTGGCCCATAGCGCCGGTGATGCCACTGTCCGAGCGTATCGCCGCGGCGACGCCTTCGAGAAGCGGCGATCACTGATGGCCGATTGGGCGACCTACTGCGCTTCCGCCAGCGCGGGCTCCCTCCCGACGGATGGCCCTGAACTGGAAGAACCCCCGGCAACGTAGGCGCCCTAAGGCTGCAAAGATAACGCTTCGAACGAAATAGATTCATGCAAAACCTAACTCTCACGGCGAAAACACGGGTTCGAGTCCCGTAGGGGTCACCAGCGATTTCAATCGCTTAGCTGCTGAATGGCTGCACGAAGGTGCAACTTACTGCAAATTTACTGCAAAACCGTAGCTGGAAATCGGCGGACTTTCACAGATTGTTCCGGAGCTGCGACGTTCGTCTCCTCAGCCGGTCGAACGCTGAAAATGCCCGATTCGCACCGGGTCTTCGGCGCCGGATGCAGTGATCCCGAAAGCCATCCATTCAGCCATGAATCAATGGCCATCAATTGCGTGGAAACCTGCCGACCCACTAGTCGTTAAGGCAAAGGCGGGCCGCATCGACCGGTTCGCTTGCGTGTAATCTGCGTGTCGATGTCGACGTAAAGACCAGCCTAACTGGGCGGCGCAATCTTCCCTAGGTGGGCCGGAACAGTCCACCGCCTCGACCTTCCACCAGCCCGTTCGCAAGCGCCTCGATGGGCGGCGCTATGAGTCTCGACCACACAATCAAGCGTGTCGCAGGACCGCCTACTGTGTCGATCTCCAGTACCACGTGCGCCTCGTCACGACAGCGTCCGCTTCAAAGGTTGAGGCTTACCAACACGTGTTCCATAACCCTAGGATAGTGCTCCGACGACGAAGGGGAGAGATGACAGACGGTGGATCCGCACTGCTCGGCAGAGGTGCCGGCGCGTTTTTGCCGCCGTTGTTCCGCCGTGTGCGCGAGGAACTCGCTCGCCGCGGCGCCGGCGACTTGCAGGCGAGCAATCCGGCCTCCATCGACAATGAGCTCAACGAAGCGATCCAAGTCCTCCTCGGCGAAGCAGACACCTTGCCGGACCACATCCTCGGCTGGATCAAAGGCCGATTGTCTGATCCACCGTCAATTTTCGCGGACGCGGAGGCGCGCGACTGGTTGCGGCGGGACGACGTGCGTGCGCTTCTCAAGCGATCGGCCTTGGCATTGGTGGCCGGCGCCGATCTCACTGCCGAGATCGAGGAGGCGAAGCGGCTCTATGCAGTTTCGTCGGACGACGGCGCTTGGCTCGGTGAGCCGCTGTTCGTCTATGGCGTCTCGTTCCTCGCGCTCACTCTGAAAGCCAAGGTCAGCAGCGATACCAGGCTGATCCTTTCCGCAGCCAACGTGCACGCCGAGCAGAGCGCCGCCCTTCTGGAGCGGATCGAGACCAAGCTCGACGGGGTCGCAGTCGCCGTTCGCACTGCGAGCACAACCGCAGAAATTACTGCAGAGGGGCGCTGGCTTCCGGTCGCATTCGGCAGCGACCGAGGCATAGCCCCTGCGCTGCTCGGTGAGATGCTCGGTCCAGCCGATGTCGCTGCCTGCCCAAGACTGATCGAAGCGGACACGCTCCTTGCCCAGCTCGAGGCAGTCGGCGCTGCTCGCATCGCCGGTGTGCCCGGCGCTGGCAAATCAATATCGATGCTGCAGGTTGCTAACCAGATTGCTGGGCGCGGATGGCGAGTGGTCCGCCTGGATGATGCGAACGCGTCGCTGCCCCCACTCATTGCTTCGAACCAGCCTGTTCTGCACCTCATAGACGATGCGCACCTCGCTAATCCCGTGCACGTGCGGCGTCTGGAGGAAGGCTGCGGCCCATCCACCTGGCTCTTGAGCGCTCACACGATCGCCCCCGGCAAAGTCGCCGCGCGCGGAACCGTGCATCTCGATGCCGTTCGCGCCGTGAAGACCATCGCCAACGGGCTCGAGGCCGATTACGGGCGAACTTTTGAAGCCGTGCGTCGGCTTGATGACCGGATCGGCGCATCGATGGGCGACGAGCGGCTGGAGGATCGGCTGAGAGCAGCGGCGACTGCGGATGTTCCTTGGCAGTTCTGCTTCATCCTGAGCGGCGGATGGCGCCGCGCTACGGCATTCGCTGCATCGGCCCGCTCGGCAGGGGCCGATCTGACGCTGGCAGCACTCGCGATCCGTCAGCTCGCAGCGCGCGATGCCCATTTCGCTCCAGAGGAAGCCCACGTGCTGCTCGACGGCATTGTGGAAGACCAGCGGATCGCGTCCGCGATTGACTGGCTACTCGCCCAGCGGCTGCTCCTGAGGCCCGATGATCTGCGATGCCCGCACCAGCGCTTCGGGTCCGTGCTGATCGACCAGGTTCTAACTGGAGTCGAGGCCGAGGAGCGGCAGCGCTTCCGCCTGGTTCTGCAGCGTGTCTTGAGCAATCCGAGCCTGCCCCTTGCCGGACTCGCGACGTTGATCCATGATTTGCGGTATGCGCATGCCGGGAATCGGTACCGCGGCTGGTCCTCGATGGTCGATCCGGACTGGCTAGAGCCGGGGCTGGCAAGATGCTGGAGCGCGCAAAGCCCGATCGAAATTCGAGATGCCGCTTGGTTCCTATCCGAGATCGGCGGAATTCACCCAAACGAGAAGGCGCTCTTCGCGGCACACCAGTCAACGATCTCGGACTGGATCGCCACCTGTCCAACTGGCGCCTGCTATGCCCTTGGCAACCTGGCAAACCATATCCTCAACATCGACGAGGCGCTGGGCACAGCGATCAGGTACCGTATCGACAGCGCGGTCTTCACGCGGAATATCGATGCGGGCGACGCGCGGCGCACAGCAGAAGTGATTGCACTGGCATCAAAGCTGCGTTTGCATTGGGACAAGTCAGCGGGACGGGCGGCATTCCTGCAGGCGCTCGATCGGCCCGCACTATCCAGATTGATGGCAGAGTGGCCCGCATCACTACCGCTTTCCTACGCTGCCGAAATCTCCAAATTCATGGTCTACGCAGACGAAGCCTATGGCTTAGAGATCACAGAGGCGCTTTCCGGAGCCATTGGAGCCCCGATTGCAGCCGACCCGATAGACGCGTTTCACGAACTGAACGATGTAATATCGCATTCGCTCAGACTGCTGGATGTGCTGGGCATCTATGTTGGCAAACGCGCGCCCAATCGGAGACGCAAGGCGATCGGCAGGAAATACGCTGCTGTGTTCGCCAAGGCGTCGCTCGCGGCGTCGATCTCGTCCGCGAAGAAGCGCGATTACCAAAGCTGTGCGATGCTGCTGTCGTTCCTGCAGGACATCGCGCACGAGACTTTCTGCACGGTTGTCCGAGCGATCGACTGGGACGCAGTGAGCAGGACGATTGGCGACGACTGGTCTGGTGGCGGAGGCGACGGAGAAGTGCTGCTAGGCGTCGCCTTTGGTGATCCCCAGATCAGGCCGGTACTCAAAGACCTGATCGCACCACACCTCCCGTCCATGAGGGTTATGGCTGCACGCCTCGCCCTCATGTTCCCCGACCTCGCGATCGAACAACTCAATGCCGGCCGCCTGGTCGGCTTCGATCACCGATGGGAATGGGGAGCTCTTATCACCGGTCATGTTGCGGCGGTCCGCCCCAATCTTCTCGACCGGTTGCTGCAAACCAACTTGAAGGAACTGGCGGACAGCCTTTCGCAACAGCACCCCAATTATTTGCACGAGAAACTCCTGCTGATACGCATCATCGCCGATGTCACGCCTGATGCATTCGATCGTTTGCTGAGCCTTATCGAACCGGCCAGTGCTGCGATTGGCTGGCGCAAGGCGCTCCGAGGAATTCAAAACGAATATGAGCGTGACGCTCAGTCGAACGCTCGGGCACTCGCTGCCTTTCTCGTGGAGCACGCGTTGAGAAAACAGGACGCAGTCGGTGCGATGGCGCGCGAACTGCGCCGGTCCTTTCCTCGCGCGTCTGTTCCCGACGTGAAGACCCTTGAGTCTCCGGGCCCCTACGCCGCCATGAACCATAGCAACGCATGAGAGGGTACGAAGAACCGTGACCGAGCCAGCGGAGAATGGAGCTTACGGCGTCTCGGTTGACCGGGTCAGTTATGGCACAGCTTCATTGATACAGGTCGGGGGAAAGTATGGAGTGGAAGGCGCACGGCTACCGGGTGGGAGCTTCAAATGAGACCTTTGACGACATCCCGACGGACGCGGATGAGCTCGATCAGTTCGTCTCGCTGCACCGTCGCCGAATCGAGCCCTGGCTATCTGCGGTTTTTCAGGCAGAGCATCTCAACCTGCTGCTCGGCAGCGGATTCACGACATCTGTCGCGTTCGCGGCGGGGGTACCCGCAACGGGAATGGATGTGGCTGCTGGCACTTCGCCCCATGCCAAGGCAATCATGGATCATGCTGCCGCCAGCGCCAAGAAGATGGGACGCGGCGAAGCCAATATTGAGGATCAGCTGCGCAGCGCCATTGCCGTGCTCGACGGGCTCGACATCATCGATAAGGATGCTGCGAAATCCGTCCGTTCCGACATCAACTCTGCAATCGAGACCTTTCTCTATTCGCTCCTCGCGACCGAACGGGGCATCGCCGACGCCGACAGCGCGCCAGCCTCCGCCATGCTCCAGTCCTTTCTTCTGAGCTTCGCCAGCCGTGCGGCATCACGCGAGCGGCTGCACGTGTTTACGACCAATTACGACCGACTGATCGAACGCGGGTGCGACGATGCCGGCCTGCGCATCATCGATCGGTTCGTAGGCACCTTGCGCCCCTTGTTTCGCAACACTCGCATCGAGCTGGACTATCACTATAATCCGCCGGGAATCCGTGGTGAACCGCGCTTCATGGAAGGCGTCGTTCGCCTGACGAAGTTGCACGGCAGTCTCGATTGGCGCTTCGACGAGGCTACGCGGCGCATTTATCGCGCCGAGACTCCCTTTGGGGCGGCGGAAGATCATCCAAGCCTTCCGGATTCTCCCGTCGATACTGTCATGATCTATCCAAATCCGGCGAAAGACGTCGAGACGACTCAATACCCCTATGCGGAGTTGTTTCGAGATTTCGCTTCTGCGACGTGCAGGCCAAATTCCGTCGTCGTCACCTACGGCTACGGCTTTGGTGACGATCACATCAACCGGGTGCTCCTCGACATGCTGTCGGTGCCATCTGCGCATCTCGTTATCATCGCGTTCGATCTCGATGATCGCATCAAGGGGTTCCTTGCGCTGACCCGGCCAGCCCAGGTCAGCCTCCTTGCTGGCCGACATTTCGGAAGCCTTCAGCGTCTGGTCGACGACTATCTGCCAAAGCCCGCGCTTGACTATATTACCGGACGGATGTCGGAGCTCCTGAAGAACCGGGCCTTCACCGAAGTCCCGGTTATCGTCGCGGCACCGGCTGCGGATGCGCCGGCTGAACAGGGCGGTGCCGCATGAGGTCTCCTATCGAGCGGTTGTCCGAGTTGGTCATCGGCACGGTCGAGTCCATCTCGTCCGACGAAATCCGCGTCCTCCTAGATCTCGATGCGCCACAATCAACCGCACTCAATACCGGTACGCCGACCAGTTTTCCCCGCCTCAACAGCTATGTTCTGATACCCAATGAGGCTGGCGCGACGGTGGCCTATGTCACCTGGATCGGCATCGAGCGCTCGCCATATCCAAAACGCTCGGGGCTGAAGGACTTCGGCCTCATCGACCTGCCGTTTCCGCTGCGGAAAATGACGCTCACTCCGATTGGCACGCTGACCGTGCGCCGCGATCGCCGAGCAGGAGCCAGCGTTTACGACCTCAGCCGCGGCGTGGTCGCTTTTCCCTCTGTCGGCGATCAGATCCTCATACCGACGCCCGAGCAGATCGCAGCCATTGTCGGTGCAAAGGACAAGGATCGCCGTGTCCGGATCGGCTCTTCGCCGCTTGCCGCAAACACCTCGATCATGGTCGACCCTGACAAGATTTTTGGGCGACACGTCGCTGTGCTCGGTAATACCGGCAGCGGCAAGTCCTGCTCGGTTGCAGGTCTAATCCGATGGTCGCTCGACGCCGCGCAAACTGCGCTCACAAACCCGGCTCAAGGGCCCAACGCTCGGTTCATTATTCTCGACCCCAATGGGGAATACGCCAAAGCGTTCGCCGATCGCGCTGGCAATGTCCGGCTGTTCCGCGTGCCACCCGTCGACGACCAGAAGGGTGAGCGAGCGTTGCGCCTGCCGGCCTGGCTCTGGAACGGCCATGAATGGACGGCGGTGTCGTTCGCCCGCCCGGGCGCGCAGCGACCGCTATTGCTCCAAGCCCTTCGTGACCTGAAAAGCGGCAATATCGCCGGCGTGCCGGCGGAGGCGCTGGTTCGGCGGCACATCTACTCGTACAGGCTGCTGGTCGATGCCTTGCTCGCGCGCGGACCGGCGGCGTTTGCGGGCGATGCCGGGCCACGACGCCAATGCGGGGACCTGATGGACAATATGGCGGCGGATTGCGACGCGATGAGCGCGCGGCTCGACGGCAACGCTGCGGCAATGCTCACCGACATTGCCGCGACCATTCGAGATGTCGCCAATAATCGTCGCGGAAACAATGGTTGGTTCAACAGCTTCTCTGTCGAGGAAATTGAATCTGTTCAGGCTGCCCTGCAATCATTCCTCGATCAGGTCGAGGATGCCTTGGCGGCCGCGCAAATCACCGAGGATGCGCCGATCCCCTTCGACGTACAGATGTTGCCGGATCACCTCGAGCGGATCGCCGCGACCGAAGGGGGCGGACTTGCGGGCTTCATCAGCACGCTTGGGATGCGAATCCGGGGAATGATGGCGGATCCCCGGCTCGGGCAGGTTGTCGGCAGCGAACCGCAGATCAGCTTCGATACTTGGCTAGACGACTTAGTCGGCAGCAACGCGTCGGCGAACGGTCAGGTGGCGATCATCGATCTTTCGCTCGTTCCCTCCGAGATCATCCATATCGTTGTCGCTGTGCTCGGCCGACTGACTTTCGAGGCATTGCAGCGCTACAGACGGCTGCATCCGGACGGCAGGCCGCTGCCCACGACGCTGGTCCTGGAAGAAGCGCATAGCTTCGTTCGCCGCGGCGGGAACGATGAGGGCGTTCCTGAAAACCCCGCGCAACTCTGCCGCGAGACGTTCGAAAAGATCGCGCGTGAGGGACGAAAGTTCGGCCTGGGCCTCATGCTATCTTCACAGCGACCGTCCGAACTGTCGCCAACCATCCTTGCCCAGTGCAACACCTTCCTGCTTCATCGGATCGTGAATGACCTTGACCAGGCGTTGGTCGCACGCCTTGTTCCGGATAACGTTGCTGGTCTGCTGAAGGAGCTTCCCAGTCTGCCATCGCGTCAGGCCGTGCTTCTTGGTTGGGCGACGCCGATCCCGTTGCTGGTCGAAATGGACGAACTGGCAGAGGAACATAGACCGCAATCTTCAGACCCTGATTTCTGGGACGTGTGGACCGGCAAGAGTCTGCGCGTGATCGACTGGCCTGCGCTCGTGCAGGACTGGATTGGCGAGCCGCCCGCGTGATCCTAAGCGGGAAGTTCGGCAAGTTCACTTGGCGATCAGTATGCGCGGTCTGAAGGCCGCCTTGCGCGCTGGGCCATCGACGGGCTGATAGCCGCTCTTTGAGCGGAGAGGTGATGTCGGACGAGATCGGGTCAACGGACGTTGGGGCGAGTACCCGCAATCGCCTATAGCGCTCGCCGCAGCGGAAATATAACGTCTGGCCTAAGATGGAGAATCGAGAGAGACAGTCCCGACGTGCCGAAAGAAACGCCCAGCAAAACGCTCGTGAACAAGCCTAATCCGAAGAAAATTGTTAAGTCGCCTCCGTCTAAGGCAACCAAGCCTGCGGTGACTAGCCCGGCTGCTGCGAAGCTTTCTGCGAAGGCGGCTGCAGGACCAAAGAAGACTCCCAAACCGCGCGATCCGAGCAAGACCGAGCGCAACCGGATCATCAAGAAGATGTCTGAAGAACTGCGCTCGATGGTCGACCAGGTACTGGCTGAAACCGGCTGGAAGACCGAGGCTTCGCTCAACGCGGTAATCGGGGGCAAGGCGGCAGAATTCATGGACCTTCACCATGCGCAAATACTCTCACCCGATTCCTACCTTTCGCTCTACATAAAGGGCTTTGACGAAGCTAAGGCGCAATGGGGCGCACAAACTCATCGCGAAAATTATGAGCGATTCAAGAATTCTGAGATCGCACAGAAATATTTTGCACTGTTTCTCAAGCGTTCCTACCTCAAGCATTTCGACGAATATTCGCGGATGCGTCCGCAGCTCGAAGAGTCGATGATCTGGATCGGCCAGAACAAGGCGCATTATGGCCTGTTCATCACCCCCACCTGGCGCAAGGGCGAGTGGGTCAATGACCGCAGCGAGATCCGGCACTTCCCCAAGCGTTATTGGACGATCGGCCATGTGCTCGCATCGGGCCTTGTCGTCGACGGCGACGAGGATCCGATCCGCTTCGCCGACACCGAGGCCTATCTTGCCTTCTTCAAAAACACTTTGGTGCGCGCCTCAGGCTCGCCGTATGAGAGGGCGATCGCCCAGCACTATATCGACTTTGTGCGCGCGGCACCTGAGCCCGAGCATGTGCCGCTCCTCATCCCGGAATTTCGCTATGGCGGCAAGGATGCCAAGCACGGCTATCGCCTCGACTTCACGATCATCAACCCGTTCACGATGGAAAAGGTCGGTTTCGAGCTTTCGCCTTGGTCAACCCACGGTCAGCTTAAAGGAATAAAAACAAAGACACAGGCCGAGATAAACGAAGAAGCCAAAGCCAATTTCGAGAAGGAGGCAGATAAGCTTCGCGCATATTTCAAGAAGCATGGCGTCTATGCGCTGATCTACACCGACGCCCAGCTTGCCGATATCCCCGGCCTTTTCGCCGAGATGGAGAAATATCTGAGCCCGGTCGACAAAGTTCAGCAACTCGATTTCGAACTTCTTAACGCGTTTTTCAAATGAACGACCCCGCTACGCCCGTTTGACTCGGCGGGCAGATCAGGCGGGATCTCCCTCGTGGCGTGTACAAACAACGCCCATGCCATGACTGGCTTTCTTTTAATTCAGGTTCTGGTGTCATCTCATATTTTTCCCAAGCACCTAGAGCGGTTTCCACACGATCTGAGTCGTCGGGGATTCCCATTTGCGGCGTGATGTGATTCACGCTTCCTGCTGGTGGCAGGAGGCCAGCATGGATGGCGCGAACGCTTTCACAGGACCTTCGAGACAGGGTTGTCGCCGCAATTGACGGCGGCCTGAGCTGCCGTGCCGCGGCGGCGCGCTTTGGTGTCAGCGTGTCGAGTGCGATCCGCTGGCGACGTCTTGCGTTGGAACATGGCCGTGCCGTGGCCAAGCGACGCGGCGGCGACCGGCATTCGGGCAAGATCGAAGCGCACGGCGACTTCATCCGGGCACTGATCGCCGAGCAGGGCGACATGACCCTGGCGGAGGTTCAGGTGCGGTTGATCGAGCGCGGTGCCATGGTCGGGATCGGCACGGTGCATCGCTTCTTCGTCCGTCACGGGATTACGCGCAAAAAAAGACCGGGCACGCGATCGAGCAAGACCGTCCCGACGTCCTGAGGCAACGCCAGCGCTGGTTCGACGGCCAGATCGATCTCGAGCCCGAACGCCTCGTGTTCATCGACGAAACCTGGACTGCGACAAACATGACCCGCAGCCACGGGCGCTGCGCCAAGGGCGAGCGATTGCGGATGGGCTTCCCGCATGGCCATCGCAAGACCACAACGCTGGTCGCCGGCCTGCGCATGACCGGCATGGTCGCGCCGATGGTGCTGGACGGGCCGATCAACGGCGATTGGTTCGAAGCCTATGTGGCGCAGGTCCTGGTGCCAGAGTTGCGGCCCGGCGACGTCGTCATCATGGACAACCTCTCGAGCCACAAGCGGGCCGCCGTGAAAGAGCGGATCGAAGCGGCCGGAGCAGCCCTCCGCTTTCTCCCGCCCTACAGCCCCGACTTCAATCCCATTGAAAAGGCCTTCTCCCGCCTCAAGGCCATGCTGCGCAAGGCGGGCGAACGAACTGTCAACGGGCTGTGGGGTTTGATCGGCAGGCTCGTCGACATCTTTCAGCCCGCCGAATGCGCCAACTACTTCAGCTCGTGCGGCTACGAACCGGAATGAGTGGAAACCGCTCTAGATCTAACAATATTCTCGTATAAACTCACTCCGTCTTAGCGGAGGATCCAAAAAGCCTAGAAGAAGTAGATTTTGCGCACTGCCGAACGTGCGAATGGCCGGTGTTGGCGCAAACCGACGCCCCCGGTCACTGTGACGAACGGCAGAAAAGTCCCAAATTCATTCTATCTCGCATGTCAGCTCTACGAATGTTCCAAGCAGAGGCCCAAGCCAATACTATCTCAGCGAGAGGG
Organism: Sphingomonas pokkalii; assembly: GCF_003096275.1. Taxonomy (GTDB): domain Bacteria; phylum Pseudomonadota; class Alphaproteobacteria; order Sphingomonadales; family Sphingomonadaceae; genus Sphingomonas; species Sphingomonas pokkalii. Next base: position 1,159,940 of record NZ_QENQ01000001.1, on the reverse strand, counting down.
CGTGAGGGGGGATGAACGATCCACGCCGGCCCCGTCGTCTCGATCATAGAGCGCCAAAATCATACGCTCGACAACGCCGTCTTCTGCTTTCCTCCGCCGTCCCTCGTCCGACGACGAAAGTTCGCGACGAACCGCCTCGGGGGTCGAGGCAAGGCTCGCCGTCAAAATGGCATTGGCCAGAAACGGGTGCATCACCTCGGCTAAGGGGGGCCGGGCGCCGTCGCCTGCGGTGGGACCGCCACGCTGAAGCAACGCATCGATGCTGGTCATAGGCACAAGGGTGATTGCCCCCACCTTGATCACCCCGATCTCGCCGGCCTTAATCAGCTCGTAGAACTTCGACCGGCCGATGCCGGTGATACGGCAGGCATCAGCAATCCGCAGCGTGATGGGCGACAGGTCGGTGTTCGGCTTGCTCAGCGTAGGACGCATGGGACGCTCCTTCATCTGTCCCTCCCCAGTTCTGGGGATTGACGGTTGGCGATGCGGTTGTTCGTGTCGCCCCGGGCGATTGCTCGACCGACGAGCTCGACGAAGGCGTCGTAGCGAAGCCGGCCGAGACGCTGCGTCTCGGTATCAAAGGCCGGCTGGTGCGCCGTGAGGGTAAGCTGGTGGCGGACGAAGAGCCCGAGGGCTTCGGTCAGATAGTCGAGCTTCTGCTCCATCCGGTCGGCGGCGCGGTTCTGGCGGTCGAGCCGCGCGCCGAAGCGCTGGTCGAGTTCATGGCCGGCACGGCGATCGAACCAGGCGGTCAGCGCGTCGGTCAGGATCGCGGTCTTCGACGATCCCGGCTGCGCAGCCATCGCGTCGAGCTTCGCCGACAGCTCGTCGGGAAGATAGAATTGGTGGCGGGTCTTGCGCGTCTGCATGTGGTGCAGAATCCGCCTGTTCCCGCTTCCGTTACAGGTCCTGGCTGGTGAATCCCGGTACCTCTTTGGGGACTCTCAGAACCCGCCGATCTCCGGACCCGAACGCCGGCGCCCAAATGTCCAGCTGATCGCACCGCCGCGATCGATGCCGGAAACGGTCCGGCCGATCTGCTTTTCCAGCACCGGCCGCCAAGGCACCAGCGTGAATTCCCGCGATTTCTCGATCACCGCATATTTCGCGGCGCCGACCTGCACCGCCTTGCGATAGGTACCCTCAATCGCGCCACCGCGATGCTCGGCATAGCCGAGCCCCGTTTCCTTCGAGAGCTGATCCGCGACCTGTCGCAGTTTCCGGCGGCGGAGCTCGGTCAGCAAATTGGCGCGGAAGCGGACGGCGTCGCCGTCGCGCCAAGCGAGGTCCTCCTCGATCAGCCATTGGCGGCGAAGCACCAATGCCTGCCGCACCTGTGCCCCGAACCCGCCGCCCAGCGCTTCCGGCTCCTTCGCGACATGCTGCTCGTCGAGCCAGGTCACGCCGTTGTGGCGGACCAGTTCCAGGACCGGGCGCTCGGCAAGCGCTTCGATCTCGACGGGCCGTGCCGCAGCCGCCCTCCGTTCAAAGGTCAGGACCTTGTCGAGATGATCGGTGCCGATTTTCCAGCTGCCATCGGCACGCCGCTCGACCTCGCCCCCTCCCCGCCGCATCGCTTCCAGCCGCCGGGCATGGGCTTCGGCGAAGCGCTGACTGGCACTGGCATCATGGCGCAGGTGCCCGTCGACGCTGTAAATGCCGTTGTTGGCGGCAGCGACCTCGGCAACCGTTCGATCGACATCGCGGATGCCAGCGATGACCGGCGACACCCGCACAATCTCGGGGCGCTCGCTCACTTCCGAGAGCGACCGATTGCCCAGCTCGACATAGTGGCTGCGCCCGTCGGTCGCGGCCACGATCAGGTAATGGCGGTCGCGATGCTCGTCAGCCAGCCCGGTCGCCACGACACGGCCGACCAGCGGCTTGCCCTCGGCCGGGTCGTAGATCGCATAGTCCTGCGGATGCACCTCGGGCGCACGCGCCTTCAGCTGCACGTGCATCGCCGCGATGATGTCGCCTCGGCGGCCCATCGCCCGCAGCGTGGCCTCCAGGTCGTCGGCGAGCCGGAAGCGCCCTTTCCCCTCGACGGTCGCCAGTCCCATCCGCGCGAGCGTGCCGAGGCGCGCGGCGCGCAGCCCCTGCTCGACGTGGTCGCCATGCCAGAACGACACCAGCCCGTCGGCCTCGCGCCCAGCCAGCAACCTGCGATCGATGCTGGTGAACCGCTCCTGGCCGACCTCGCGCTCGCGGCCCTCGAAAATCTCGCGGTCGGTGCGCGGCCCGAGGTCGACATTGACCAGCTCCGCCGCCCGCGCGGCGAGACCCCGGCTGATATATTCGCGGGCGATGATCAGATCCTGGCCGCGATCGTCGACCCCGCGCACCAACACATGGGCATGCGGATGACCGGTGTTGAAATGGTCGACGGCCACCCAGTCGAGCTTCGTGCCGAGGTCCTGCTCGACCTGCGCCATCCAGCGCCGCACCAGCGGCTTTAGATCTTCGTACTGCGCGCCGTCTTCGGGCGCGACGATGAAGCGAAACTGGTGCCGGTCGTCGACGCCGCGTTCGAGGAATGCCTTGCCGTCGGCGACATCATGGTCAGCGGCATAGAGCGTGCCGCGTCCGCCCTCGCGGGTGGTGCCGTCGCGCTGCAGATACCGCAGGTGCGCGGCAGCGCCCTTCGCCCCCTTCCCTGCCAGCTTCACGAAGCGGGCCTTCACGACGACGCGGCGCGTGCGAATTCCGGCAAAACGATCGGACGCCCCGAGCACCCGGCCGACGCCCGAACCGCGCCCAATCCTGCTGCCATCGAAATGCCGGGCGCGGGCGGCCGACGATCGCACCGACCCGCCCGCCAGATTGGTCGCCTTGCGAAGCTGGTGCGCGAACGGGCGATCCGCGCCGACCCGCCCCAACCATAGCTCGAATGGATCCTCGGCCATGACGCTATCCCATGCTGGAAAGTGCCAGATGAGGGTGCGCAGGCGCAGCCCTTCAAGGGCCTCCATTCGGGGGGCCGGAAAGCCGCAGAATTGCTGGTGTTCCGGCAACTGCGCCTTCCAGATGGAGGCACCGCCATGGGCATGCCTCCATCAAAAACGACGTGCAGACGCCACTTCCGGGGCCGCTTGGAGGCACCGCTTTTATCTTGCCATCCCTTCTATCCCCCCGCCGATCCCCGCCAGTCTTTCATATGTTCTTTCTATGTTCTACTATCGGGGCCTTTCCGATTCGCTAGAAATAGGCCCGATATGTCGATCAGGATCGAACCACTGGAGAACGGCCGGCTGAAGCTTTCCGGCGACGTGGAGGACGAGATTTGCCTGTCCGCACGGGCGCTCGATGAGGGCTTCGCCATCGCGATTTCGGACGGCACGCTGGTGCAGGGACGCTTCGATAATTGGGTAGACGAATGCCGATTTTCGGTCACCGTCGAGGGCGCCGGTATCGCTACAATCAGCCGCGCGGAGCGCGGCGACGTGCTCGATCTGGCGTGGAAAATCGAGTGGATCAGCGTCGCGATTGCCCGCGACATGCACTGCGCCGAACGCAGTGAAGCGCTGCAGATGCAGCGCGAATTGTCGTTCGCGGACGCCGGGAAAATCGCCGCCTAGGTCAGGCGGCGGCGCTGCGTTCGAGTGCCGCGATCCGCTCTTCGCAGATCACCTGCACGGCCTGACCGAGTGCCTCGACACGCTCGCCGAGCCACGCCAGTTCTTCCTCGCTGATGCGGTAGTGCTTCGAATAGCGCGCCTTCACATAGGCCTCTTTCAGCTTCTCGAAGCGGGCGCGGTCGGTTCGCGTATCGCGCGGCCAGGCATCGACCAGTCGCGGGTCGATGCGCTCTGCTTGGGTGCGCAGGAACCCCAGATTATGCACATGCGGCGTGTAGAAGGTGCAGACCAGGAGCACGCAGTGGTAGAGCCGCTCCGTAGCCTGATGGAGGTCGAAAGCTGCCTTCTTTAGCCAGCCTTGCTCGATGGAGTGCTTGGCAGAACCGTAGAACTCCCCCGCGGTTGGCAACCACTCCTGAAAATATTCCCGTGCCATCGCCAGTGCGCGATCAGGCGTTTTCGGCTTGGGCTGATGCAGTTCGGTGTCGTCGATCTGGTAAAGCGCGATGCCGTCGCGAGCGACATCCATGAAGAAATAGCGCCCATGCGCCAGCCCGTCATTCACCTCCTGCAGCGTATGGACGATGAAGTTGACCGGCGTGCGCAGCGTCTTGGTGATCGCCAGTTCGCGGTTCAGCCGATCCTCGGCGGTAGCCCAGAATTCGACGCGGTCGGTGAGCTTGTCGTGATTGACGATGACCAGCAGGTCGAAGTCCGACTGATAGCCCTTGGCAGTATGCGGCTCGTCGACCCATCCGCCGCGCGCATAGCTGCCGTAGAGGATAACCTTGAGGATGCGCGCCTGCTTCTTCCAATCAGAGGTGGCAATGGCGATCGCGTCGCCAAATTCCTCGAACAGGATCTGGACGACGCGCTCCAACTCGCGCTGTTTGGCCGGGGGCAGATGATCGAGGCTGGTCCTCATATTCCGATCCTAACGCGCTGATGCAGCGGCGTACACCTCGCCCGGTTTGACCGGGCGAGGTGTCGCATCGCTCATGGCTGTTCGCCCCGCTCCGCTCGACCCAGCGCGATCAGCACGCGGGCGACGGTTTGCACCACCTCTTCCACGGAGCAGCCATGCCGCCGGGCCGTTTCGATGTAGTCCAAATCGTCGAACCGAACCGATCCGAAGATTGCCCGATCCCGCTCGGGGAGAGCGCGAAAGGCGCGGCGCATCCGCCGCAGTCGAAGCCGACGCATCATTGCCCCGCCTCCTCGTTTGAGGTGAACGAAAGCAGGTAATCCGCCGCCTTGCTGGCAGCGCTCGCCGCCCGAAAGATCGCCTTTTCGTCCTCGCGCAGCACCGCCAGCCAGCTGCCGATATAATCGGCATGCCGCACGGTTGGCCGGATCGCCAACAATGCGCAGGTGAACGCGCTTGCCATTTCGGCGACCAGTTCTTCCCGGCTATAGGCGGCACTGCCAAATGCCCCGGACTGGTCGCGGCCAAGGCGGGAGCCATGTCCGGTCCAGTGCCCCAGCTCGTGCAACACGGTGCGATACCAGTTGATGCGGTCGTAAAAGGCGAGCTGCGGCGGCACCGCGACATAGTCGCCCGACGGACTGTAATAGGCCTCTCCGCCGCCGATCCGGATATCTGCACCACACGCTTCCATCAGCGCATGTGCTGCGGGAATGCGATCCGCCTCGGCCACCGGTTCGGTGTGCTCCACCGCCGTCAGACGCTCGGGCAGGCCCTCGCACTGGTCGACGTTGAACACGGTGAACCGCTTCAGAAATGCCAGCTGCCGCGCCTCGCGATCCTCGTCGCGCGCCCGTTCGGCTTCGTCCTTCGGGGTGAAGCGATCCGCATAGCAGATCGTCGTCCCCCGCTCGCCGCGCCGTACGCTTCCCCCCGCCGCCCGGGCCTGCCGAAAGGTCAGCCAGCGCTGCGAGGCGTACCGCCCCTCGATCACCGCCGCCCAGAGGATCAGCACATTGATCCCCGAATAGCGCCGCCCGGTCATGGCATTGGCCGGCATAGCGCACCCGCACGCCGCAACATCCCAAGGCTGCACCCAGGGCAGCCGCCCCTGCTCCAGCTCGGCAATCACCCGGCCTGTCACCTCGGCATAGAGGCTTGCACGGTTCTCGTGTCCAACACCCATGATCCTGCTCCTTCCAAAACACCGCAACCGGCGCCGGAAGGGCGGGGGAGCGGCAGGAGCGAACCGGCAGTCCTGCCGTCAGAGGCAGGCTGCACCCGCGAGGGCCGGAACGAAGAGGAGTAGCCGGGCACCGCCCGGCTTGCAGCATGCCGCGGCAGGACTAGAGGCGAGCGACGCTCCCCCGTCCTTTCCCGCGTGCCGGCGCACCAACGCCGCCGCGCTGAGGCGCGGCGACCATCCTGTCAGCGCGACCGCGCTGCCGGGCGCCCACCGGCGCCCGAACAAGAACCGCACCCTTGCAACCGGGCGGGCCTCGCGCGGGCGGCGTGCGCGCGCCAGCACGTGCGCCAGCCGCCGCCCGTGCCTCCCGCCCGGGCAAGTGTGCCCACGCGGGCACCAGCAACCTGCAAGCCCTGGTGTCGCCGCAGGCGTGCGCCAGCGCGCGCACCGAACCCGCGTTCCGCTGCCGGCACCTGCCGGCCGCCGATCCGCAGGATCGGGCCAGCGTCAGCGATCAAATTTGAAGGGCTGAGAAAGCTCGCTAACTCGGCGCTGCGCCAGCGACGCCGTAGTACCCGACTTCAGTCGGAGGCCTTCTTGCCCGCCTTGCAACGTCGACACCCGGCCGCATCCTTCGGATCGACGCCGCCCTCGCCTTCAATGATCCGACCCAGTAAGGGAAAAGCGACTGACCTTACCTTACAAGATGATTTGCCTAAGCCACACCTCTATAATATTATCGATCTTTATGATCTATAAAATATTGCAGTTCTCTAATCGCGGTGAGATTGGTCAAACCTCGTAAACGCATACCATTATTGCCATGCAGACCGTAATATTTTGCGATATTCACATTCGCACCTTGGCTAGACGCTTTTCAACTGCGACCGCACGATATTGGCAGCTCCGTGCAGACTATCCACCGGTGCCGTTCCGAAAACCCCGAAGCCCAAGCCGTCATCTGCCCAGGTCCAGCCCCCAATCGCGCCGTCCCGCCGAGGCTGCATATGATCAGTCCGCTCCACTTGCATCGGCCGAAGATAGACGACCAGACGGCGCCCCACCTGATCCTGGTAGAGATAAAGCGCCGCAGCGCCGTGCTCCGTGGCGACGAGGCGTCCGCCGATGAGCGTAAGACCCGCAGCTTGCAGATTCGGCGCCCGGATGGGACGCGCGAGCCGCCGCGAAAACCAGCTGTCGAGCGCCCCGCGCTCTGCGGCGGCCAGTTCCACCGGCCGGGTGGCATCGTTCGCGTAGACCGCATAGCTCGACGCCGCCTCCCGCGCGAGCGCTGCGGTCCCGGTCTGCGGCGGCAACGCCTTGCCTCGCAGCGCCCAGCCGCCCGCGCCTCCGGCGAGGAGCAAACCTGCTGCACAGGCAGCGGCAGCAGCGGGTCGCAGCCCGGCTCGACGGCCGAGATGCTGCAGCTGCAGGCGAAGGTCGAGCGCCGCCGGCACGGGTTCGTCGACGATCCCCTCCAGTGCCTGCCGAAGTGCATCGGCCTGCGCACGGTACGCCGCGATCCGGCGCGCCTCCTCTGGGTGCGCCGCCAGCCAGGCAAGGACGACCGGCTCACGCGCCGGGAGCAGGTGTCCGTCGACATGCGCCTGCAGTTCGGCTTCGGTTACAGGCTCTTCACTCACCGTACGACCCTCAGTGTGGGGTGCGCGCGCACCCCGTCTCTCATCTGGCGGCGCAGCCGTTCTCGGGCGCGGGAAAGGCGCGACATCACCGTTCCCATCGGAATGTCCAGCACGACGGCAGCCTCTGCATAGCTGAGGTCCTCCACACTCACGAGCAGCAGCACAGCACGCTGATCGTTGGGCAGCTTTGCGAGATGCGCCAGAACGTCCTGTTGACCGAGCCCATGTTCCTGTTCGGGCGGACACGCCAGCCGCGCTTCGGGTACCGACTCGATAGTCGCGTCGATCCCGCGCCGGGCACGATGCCGCAGCCTGTCGACCGCCAGATTGTGCAGGATGGCGAACAGCCAAGATCGCAAGCTGGCTGCCTTGCGACGGCCCTGCCAGTTCGCCAATGCACGCTCCAGCACGTCCTGCACCAGATCGTCGGCATCATCGCGGTTGCGCAGCATCGCGCGCGCATAGCGCCGCAATGCTGGAATCAGCGGCTGCACTTCCGCGATCATCTGCGCGCTGACCGACATTGAGACCATCATACGAAGGAGACGCGCTGGCCGCGCCAGTATTCCATGGTCTAATGTTTCTTGCCGGTGCAGGGAATATTGACGGGACAGCATCGTCCAACCGGACAACTTCAGCTTGGATCGGAGCCGTCATGCCTTCGCTTAACCCGCGCGCGATCGGCGCCTTCGCGCTGATCGGCGCTATCGTCCTGGCGCTGCTCGCAGGCTTTTGCTGGGCCGCCGGCTGGCTCGGCGGCGGACGCATCAACGGCGGCGACATCACGACCGCACTCGAAGCGAATACCGGCGGCACGAAGCCGGGTTACCGCCGCGCACATGCCAAGGGCCTGTGCTTCACCGGCGACTTCGCGGCGAACGGTGAGGGCAGCGCGCTCACCACCGCGCGGATGCTACGCGCCGGCACGCTACCGGTGCTCGGCCGCTTCTCGGTGGCAGGGGGCAATCCCCTGGCGGGCGATGGCCGCAACGTGTTCCACTCGATGGCGCTGCTGCTGAAGACGCCGGACGGGCAGGAATGGCGCATGGCGCTGGACCATACGCCGATCTTCCCGGTGGCCGATGTCGCCTCGTTCATCGCACTCCAGCGCGCGACCACGCCCGATCCCAGGACCGGCAAGCCCAACCCCGCGGCGATGAAGCCGTTCCTGGCAGCCCATCCGGAGGTCAAGGCGTTCCAGGCATACATGGCCAAGGCGGTGCTGCCGAACAGCTTCGCCAACGCGACCTATTATAGCATCAACGCCTTCCGCTTCACCGATGCCGGTGGGACGACACGGTTCGTGCGCTGGCAGTTCGTGCCCGAGGCGCCGCTTGCCGGCCTCGACAAGCAGCATCTTGACCTGCTCCCCCGCGACGCGCTGTTCCAGGAGATGATCGCCCGCACCGCCAAGGGCCCGTCGCGCTGGCATCTGCTGCTGGTCGAGGCCAATCCCGGTGACGTGACCGATAAGGCGACGGTCGCCTGGCAAGGCCCGCACCGAACGATCGATGCCGGCACGCTGACGATCCGCGCGACTCAGCCGGAGGAAACCGGCAGCTGCCGCGACTTCAACTTCGACCCCACCATCCTGCCGGAGGGCATTGCCTTGTCCGACGATCCGCTGCTCGCCGCCCGCTCCAAGGGCTATTCCTCGTCCTTCACCCGCCGCGCCGCCGAAGGCCCGCATCCCAGCGCCGTCGGGCAAGACCTGGCCAAGGGAGCGCAGCAATGACGCGCGTGTCCTCCGATTTCCACCCGGCTTTGCGCGTGCTGCACTGGCTGATGGCGGCGCTGGTGCTGGCGATGCTGTTCATCGGCGTCTTCATGGTGTCCACCAGCGGCCCGGCCTATGTGGCGCTGCTCGATCTGCACCGTCCGATCGGCATCGCCATCCTCGTCCTCGTGCTGCTGCGCCTGCCGCTGCGTCTCGCCACCGGCGCGCCCGCGCTGCCGAAGGATCTTGCGCCGCTGCAGAAGCGCATCGCCTGGGGATCGCACGTGCTGCTCTACGCCACGCTGTTCGCCCTGCCGCTGATCGGCTGGGGGATGCTGTCCGCCGGCGGTTATCCCGTCCGACTGGAGTGTGGAATCGTGCTGCCGCCGATCCTGCCGCACGATCTCGCGCTCTATGCGCTGCTGCGCGCCGCGCACACGGCGATCGCGCTGGCCTTCTTCGCGCTGATCCTGCTCCACCTCGCCGCGGCGCTGATGCACGGGGTGGTCCGGCGTGACGGGGTGCTGCGGAGCATGACCACCGGGCACCGCAAGACATACACGCCGGCGATCGCCGACGATGACAAACCCGGGGAAACCGCTACGTTCCCGGCATGACCCTCGAACAGCTTCGCATCTTCGTCGCGGTCGCCGAACGCGAGCATATGACGCGGGCGGCGGAGGCGGTGGGCGTCACCCAGTCTGCCGCATCCGCCGCCATCGCCGCACTGGAGGCACGGCACGACATCAAGCTGTTCCACCGCGTCGGCCGCGGCATCGAGCTGACCGACACCGGCCGCTTCTTCCTCGACGAGGCGCGCGCCGTCCTCGCACGGGCGGCCGAAGCGGAAGTGGCGCTCGGCGAATATGCCGGGCTGAAGCGCGGCCATCTCCGGCTCGTCGCCAGCCAGACCATCGCCGCCTACTGGCTGCCCGAGCGGCTGGCCGCCTTCCACCGCCGCTATCCCGATATCGAATTGTCCGTGGCGATCGCCAACACCGAAGGTGCCGCCCGCAGCGTACGCAACGGCGAGGCCGAGCTGGGCTTCGTCGAAGGCATGATCGACGATCCGGCGCTGGCGCACTGGAAGGTCGGCGAAGATCGCATGCTGCTGGTGGGCAGTTCGCCCGCGGAAGCGATCACCAACGCCTGGCTGGCTGCCGCGCCCTGGGTAATGCGCGAGCCCGGCTCCGGCACCCGTTCGACCTTCGAAGCCGCCATGCGTGATCGCGGGCTGGACCCCCGCGACCTCAATGTCGTGCTGACCCTGCCCTCCAACGAATCCGTTCTCGCGGCGGTGCGGGCGGGGGTGGGAGTGGCGATGCTGTCCCAGCTAGTTGTCCTGCCGCTGCTCGAGGCCGGTGCATTGTCCGCCCTCCCCTTCGCACTGCCCCCGCGCCTTTTCCACGGCGTGCGGCAGAAAGAGCGCTATCGCAGCAAGGCGGCGGACGCGCTGCTGGACGCCATCAAGAGCTTCGACGCGCAACCCGACTGGGTGATCTAGCAACGGAAGCGATCGGTTTGGTCATCGCACATCCGCCAGATTGCGCGATATTGCACAATCATCCGACGCTTGAGGTCCAAACTGGCCGCACGCCGCTCGACAAAGCGGCGGATCAATCAGTGATTCCGATCGAAACCATATAAACTGATCGTTGGATTGATCGGTGGAGCGATCGCATCTGTGTCTCACCAAGGAGACGCAATGTGATGACGCAGAGCCTGTCCCGCCACCCATCGCTGCCCGGCAGCACCCTGTTGCCCGGCCTGGCGCTTTGCCTGACCGTCACCGGCGGCGCATTCGTGCTGCAGCGGATCGAGGAGGCGGTGTTCGGACGCGCCTGGCTGGAAGCGCTCGTCCTCGCCATCCTCATCGGAACGGCCGTACGCACCGCCTGGACGCCCGACAAGCGCTGGTTCCCCGGCATCAGCTTCAGCGCGAAGTTCCTGCTCGAACTCGCCGTCGTCCTGCTCGGCGCCTCGGTAAGCGCCGCGACGATCCTCGCCGCCGGGCCTGGCCTGTTGATCGGCATTGCGGGCGTGGTCTGCGTGGCGATCGCCAGCAGCTATCTGATCGGCCGAATGCTGCGGCTGCCGAAGCGCATGGCGCTGCTCGTCGCCTGCGGCAACTCGATCTGCGGAAACTCCGCCATCGCGGCGGTGGCGCCGGTGATCGGTGCGGACGGTGACGACGTCGCGGCCTCGATCGGTTTCACGGCCGTGCTGGGCGTGGTGGTAGTCCTGTCGCTGCCGCTGCTCGCCTTCGGCCTCCACCTGAGCGGTCACCAGTTCGGCGCGCTTGCCGGCCTCACCGTCTATGCCGTGCCGCAGGTGATCGCCGCCGCTGCACCGGGTGGTGCCACCGCCGTCCAGATGGGTACGCTGGTCAAGCTGGTGCGCGTGCTGATGCTCGGCCCGGTCTGCCTGATCCTGTCGCTGATCGCGTCCAAGCTGCGCGAGGAAACCGACGAACTGCCGCCGCACGTCACCACCGGCGAGCGCCCTGCGGCCGGGCGGCCGGCGCTGCACCACCTGGTGCCCTGGTTCATCGTGGGCTTCCTCGCTCTGGTCGGCCTGCGTTCCTTCGGCCTGATCCCGCATGCGGCCCTTGCCCCGGCGAACGAGGCCGCGACGCTGCTCACCGTCGTCTCGATGGCAGCACTGGGCCTGGGGGTCGACGTCCGCACGGTGGCCCATGCCGGCGGCCGCGTCACCGCCGCCGTGGTCCTTTCGCTTCTCGTGCTCGGGGCGATCAGCCTCGGCCTGATCCACCTGCTGGGGCTCGCCTGAACCTGCCCGCCCCGGCCCTTCCTTTCTCGCAACGGAGACCATCATGAAGCCGTCCCTGCCCCTCTCTGCCTTGGTCGCCGCGCTGGCGCTGGCCGGGTGTTCCGCTTCCTCGGCGCCCAGCGGCAACGCCGCTGCGCCCGCCACCACCGCCGCGGACGATAGTGCCACCACCTGCAAGAGCGGCATTACGCTGCAGCTGCTTGGCTCCGGCGGTCCGATCTCCGACGATGCCCGCGCTTCCTCCGGCGCGGTCGTGTGGATCGACGGCAAAGCGCGGCTGCTGATCGACGCGGGCGGCGGCACCTATCTCCGCTACGGCCAGGCCGGTGCCCGGCTCGAAGACCTCGACTTCATCGGCATCTCGCACTTTCACACCGATCACGTGGCGGATCTGCCGGCGATCCTGAAGGGCGCCTATTTCCTGAGCGGACGCCATGACGTGGCGCTGGTCGGTCCCAGCGGCAACGCCAACTTCCCCAGCATGACCGCCTTCTTCGACCGCGAGTTCGGCCGCGGGCATGGCGCCTTCGAATATCTGGCCGGGCTGTCGGGCGGTACCGACGGTCTGCAGCTGTCGGTCCACCCGTCCGACGTCAACGTCGCCAGCCCAGTCGCCACCAGGGTCTGGCAGGGCGACGGCGTCACCATCTCCGCCTTCGGAATCCCGCATGGCGATGTGCCCGCGCTCGCCTATCGCATCGAAACCCCCAAGGGCGTGATGGTGCTTTCGGCCGACCAGAATGGCAGCCGCAAGGGATTTGTCGACTTCGCCAAGGGTGCTGACCTGCTGATGATGCCGGCGGCGATCGACGACGATGCCGATGCCCAGTCCCGCTTCCTCCATGCGACGCCGACGGTCGTCGGCAAGATCGCGGCAGAGATCAATCCGAAGATGCTCGTCCTCGATCACTTCATGGGCCGCGCCCTGAAGGACAAGGACAAGAACGTCGCGACCATCCAGCGCTATTATCACGGCCCCGTCTATGCCGGCCGCGATCTCTCCTGCTTCCCGCTTTCCCACTGAAGACAAAGGAGTATATCGTCATGAAGCATGAACTGATCCTGGGCATCGCCGCCACCTCGCTGCTCGCTGCCCAGGCCTATGCGGCACCCCAGGCTCCCGCCCCGGCCACCGCATCGCAGCCTGCCAAGGGCGGCGGCAAGTGCGCCAGCGGCAAGTGCGGCACCGAGAAGATCTACAGCCAGACCAAGCTCCAGCACGATCCGAACGGCGTGCTCGTCCGCGCCCGCGACGGCAAGTGCGGCCTGACCGGCAAGGGTTACAAGGTCGCCGACACCAGCCGCAGCCGGCTGGCGGAGGGCGTATGCGGACGCTGACCGCAGGGTCGCGTGGACTCGGGCTTCGGCCCGAGTTCGTCGACACCCTCCTCGAATCGCCCGCCGTACAGGGTCTGGATTTTCTGGAGGTCGCCCCCGAAAACTGGATGCAGATCGGTGGTCGCAAGCGCGATCAGCTCGACCGCATCGCCGATCGCTACCCATTGATCGCGCATGGTCTGAGCCTGTCGATCGCCGACACGGAGCCGCTCAACACCGCGTTCGTGCGCGATGTAGCCCGGTTTCTCGACGATTATGGCATCGCCCTCTACAGCGATCATCTGAGCGCCGCGCGGGACGGCACGGGCTATCTCTACGATCTGCTCCCGGTTCCCCGCCGCGCGGAGAACCTGCCCTATCTGGCAGGCCGTATCGCACAGGTGCAGGACATTACCGGCCGGCAGCTCGTGCTGGAAAATGTCTCTGCCTATCATCGCTATCCCGGCGAGATGCCCGAGGGCGCGTTCTTCGCCGAACTCGCCCTACGCTCCGGGTGCGGCATCCTGCTCGACATCAACAACGCCTATGTGAATGCGCGCAACCATGGCACCGATGCGAGCGCATTCCTGCGCGCCCCGCCGTCCGACGCGATCGTCTATTATCACATCGCCGGGCACCTCGAACTTGCCGATGGATTCCTGCTCGATACCCATGGCACGCCGGTGGCCGATGCGGTCCTCGACCTCGCCCGCGAGACATTGGCGCTGCACGGCCCGCGCCCGCTGTTGCTCGAACGCGACAATCACATGCCCCCGCTCGACGTCCTGCTCGCGGACCTCAACGCAATCGCAACCGCCATCGACGAGGGCCGCCATGTCCTCGCCTGAAGCCGCCGCACCGCCCGCCATGGCGGCGGAATTTGCAAGCTTCTGCATGGGCGCCCGAGCGAACGGCTCGGGGCTCTATGGCCAGCTGCTGCGCGAGAATGTCATCGACGCGCTGCGGGCGAGCTTCCCGCTGTTCACGGACCGTATCGGCAACACGGCACTGGAAGCTGCGATCGACGCCTTTCTCCTGCGTCACCCGGCGACGCGACCGCAGTTCCATCATATCTCCACCGAGTTCCTGCTCTTCGCGCAGCACGCACTTCCGGCCGTCCCGCACCACCTCGCGCTGCTGGAATATGAGTGGGCACTGCTCGCCGCGGAGATCGCCCCCGCAAGGGTGCCTCCTGCCAGCGAACAGCTGGACCGTCTCGCGCTGAACCCAACCACCCGCCTTGTGCTGTTGCAGTTCGATCCCGCCCGACCGTCTGCCGCAGGAGACGGGGTCGATCGCCCGCATGCGATCTTCCGCACCGCCGATCATCAGGTACTCACCCTGCCGCTGACACTGCCCGACTGCCTCGTGGTCGAGCATCTCCGCGAGATCGACGCGGTGTCGCTCGCCGCGCTCTTCGAGGCGCTGGCACCCCATTGCTCGACCGTTGAGCTCCAGACCAGCCTCGCGCGCGGCCTGATCTACGGCCTGTTCTGCTCCCCCCCAAAAATCACCGGAGACCTCACATGAAACTGTTTGCCTTTGTCGACACCGCGCTGGAGAAAGCGCGCGCGCTGGACTTTCTGGCCCCGCTCGCCATCCGGCTCTATCTGCTGCCGATCTTCTACGAGGGCGCGCATGCCAAGCTCACCGGCTTCGAGGGCCTGGTGCAGTGGTTCGGCGCACCCGCATCCCAGGGCGGGCTCAACATGCCCGCCCCCTTGCTGATGGCAACGCTCGCCACCGCGACCGAAACCGCGGGCTGTGTCCTGCTGGCACTCGGGCTGTTCACTCGCCTGATCTCCATCCCCTTGATGGTGACGATGACGGTCGCCGGCCTGTCGGTCCACTGGTCGCATGGCTGGGCGGCGATCGCAGGCAAGACCGCTGAATCCACGCTGCGGCTGCAGGGATTCATGGAATGGCTGGCGCAGAACTTCCCCGGTCGCTTCAACTACATTACCCAGTTGGGCGACCCGGTGATCCTGAACAACGGCATCGAGTTCACGGTTACCTACGTGATCCTGCTCGCCGTCCTCTTCTTCTACGGCGGCGGTCGCTATGTGAGCCTCGATTACTGGCTCGGGCGGGCTCGCAATCACCAAACCGGCAGCCTGAAGCCAGCCATCGCCTGATCGACGAGCTCGGGCGCCCGGGGGGCAATGCCTACCCCGGGCTTGCGCCGCTCGGTTTTTCACCCGTGGACCGAATGGAACATCAGCCCCCGACGCTTGTGCGCCGCGAGGCTATCTCCGCTCGCTCCTCTCTTCAGCCGGATCGTGACCACCCCTCGACAAGCGCGAGGGCCTTGTCGCGGACCGCTTCGGCAGTGTCGCCCGGACGGTAAAGTGCGCCCCCCAATCCAAATCCCGAAGCGCCTGCCTGTCGATACCTCGCCATCGAAGTCGAGGTGATGCCCCCTGTCGGCATCAGACGGACCGTCGGCCCAAGCACCGTGCGGAAAGCCGCGACACTCGGGGGCGAAATCATCTCAGCTGGATAAAGCTTAAGAGCATCGGCACCGGCGTCGGTGGCGCAAAATGCCTCCGTAGGCGTGGCGACGCCCGGGAGCGTTGCAAGGCCGCGCGACTTGGCAGCGCGAATCAAGCCCGAGTCAGCATGCGGTGTAACCACCAGTTGGCCACCAACCGACACCAGCCGGTCAAGCTGGGCCACCGTCCGTACGGTGCCCGCACCAATGATCGCGGTCTTCCCAAACCGACGCACCAGCCGCTCGATGCTCAGGAACGGATCAGGGGAAGTCAACGGTACCTCGATCAACCGAAAACCTGTGGCCACCAGCACCTCGCCCACCGGCTCCGCCTCGTCGGAGGATATGCCGCGCAAGATCGCAACAAGCGGCAGTTCGGCCATCGCCGAATCGAAGGACATATTCACGCCGCCGCTTTCTTCGGTTCACCCCACCCGACCCGTGCCCGGATGGATACCAACGCCGACACCAATTTGCGAATATGCCCTTCGTCATGGAAAGGCGTAGGCGTGATGCGCAGCCGCTCCTGCCCAACGGGCACGGTGGGATAGTTGATCGGCTGAACGTAGATGCCGTGCTCCTCCAGCAGCGCGGTGCTGATCGCCCGGCAGAGATGCGCGTCGCCCACCATCAGCGGCACGATATGGCTGGCGCTGCCCCGCGCGACGGGCAGACCCTCCGCGGCGAGCGCCGCCTTCAGCCGGGCGACGGCGGCCTGTTGCAACGACCGCTCCCCGCCGCTCTGCCGCAAATGCCGCACCGCCGCCAGCGCGCCCGCCGCGAGATGGGGGCAAAGCGAGGTGGTGAAGATGAAGCTCTCGGCAAAGCTGCGGATCACGTCGATCAGCAGCGCCGGCCCCGCGACATAGCCGCCGATCACCCCGAACGCCTTGGCAAGCGTGCCCTCGATGATGCTGATCCGGTCCGCCAGCCCCTCGCGCTCGGCGATGCCGCCGCCATGCGAGCCGTACATGCCGACGGCATGGACCTCGTCCAGATAGGTGATCGCGCCATAGCGATCGGCCAGGTCGCAGATCGCCGCGATCGGCGCGACGTCGCCGTCCATCGAATAGACGCTCTCGAACGCGATGATCTTGGGTCGCGCCGGATCGACCGACCCGAGCAGTTCCTCCAGATGCGCGACGTCATTGTGGCGGAAGATGAAGCGCTCGGCGCCCGAGCGGCGAATGCCCTCGATCATCGAGTTATGGTTGAGCGCGTCCGAGAAGATCGCGCAGTCCGGCAGCAGCCGGCCCAGCGTGCCCAAAGCTGCCAGGTTCGAGATCCAGCCCGAGGTGAACAGCAGCGCCGCCTCTTTCCCGTGGAGCCCCGCCAGTTCCTGCTCGAGCGCGACATGCTCGCGTACCGTGCCGGAGATGTTGCGCGTGCCGCCGGTCCCCGCCCCCGACCGGGCGATCGTCTCGTGCATCGCGGCCAGCACCTCCGGATGCTGGCCCATGCCGAGATAGTCGTTGCTGCACCACACGGTGACTTCCTGGCTGCCACCGTCCGGCCGATGCCAGCGGGCGCGGGGAAAGGCACCGGCGATGCGCTCCAACTGCGCGAAGGTGCGGTAGCGGCCGTCCAGCCGCGTACGGGTCAACAGGTCTTCGAAGAACGCATTCGTATCCATGCGTCGGCTCCTTTCAGGGGTGCAGCCACCAGCGGATCACGCTGGCGACGATACCAAGGGCGGAGACGCTGAGAGCCCATATCAGCACCATCCAGCCCAGCCGCTGCCACAGCGGCGCGAGCGGCCGGGGGGGCATCAATGATACCCCTCGGTCACGGTCTTCCCCCGGAACACGTAATAGGCCCAACCGGTATAGGTGAGGATCAGCGGCAGGACGAACACCGCGCCCACCAGCATGAAGATCTGGCTGCTCTGCGGCGCGGCCGTGTCCCAGATCGTCAGCGCGCGCGGGACGACATAGGGGAACATGCTGATCCCAAGCCCGATGAAACCGAGGCCGAACATCACGAGGGCGATGAGGAAGGGCAGGCGCTCGCGACCGCGCTTGAGGCTCCAGAAGAACAGGAACGACGCGATCGCGGTCATCAGCGGCACCTGCGCGGTGAACAGCACGCCGGGCATGCGGAACCAGCGGTGCCAATAGTCGATCGCCAGGAAGGGCGTGGCCAGGCTTACCGCCGACAGGGCAAGGATCGTGAGGATGCCGAGCGCGAACGCAAGGCGCCGGGCATGATCCTGCGCGGCACCATGCGTCTTGCCGATCAGCCAGCTCGCCCCCAGCATCGCATAGCCGATCAGCAGCGATACGCCGGTCAGCAGGCTGAACGGAGTGAGCCAGTCGAAGCTGCCGCCCGCATAGGCGCGGTCGACGACATGGATGCCCTGCAGCACCGCGCCGAGCATCACCCCTTGCGCGAAGGTGGCGACGACGGAGCCGATGCAGAAGGCCAGGTCCCAGGCGGGACGATGGCGCGGGTCGCGCCAGCGATATTCGAACGCCACGCCGCGAAAGACGAGGCCGAGCAGCATGGCGATCACCAGCGGATAGGTGGCCGGCAAGATCACCGCATAGGCGAGCGGGAATGCGGCCATCAGCCCGCCCCCACCCATCACCAGCCAGGTTTCGTTGCCGTCCCATACCGGCGCGATCGAGTTCATGGCCTGGTCGCGCTCCGCGCCAACCTTCAGCGTGGGAAAAAGAATGCCGATGCCCAGGTCGAACCCGTCCATCACGACATAGGCGAAGATGGCAAAGGCGATGATGAACGCCCAGACGGTGGCGAGATCGGGATTAATGAGCATCGCCGCTGACTCCTTCGAACGCGGGTGCGGGGGTGATGCCGGCGGCGCGCTGCGGGATTGCGGCCGGCTCGGTTTCGTGCGGCGCGGGCGGCTTGGCCATCAGGCGCAGCAGGTAATAGGTGCCGGCCCCGAACACGATGAAGTAGACAATGACGAAGCTGGCCAGCGATGCGGCGACCGCAGAGGTTTGCAGCGGCGAGTGCGACTGTGCCGTCCGCAGGAAGCCATAGACGGTGAAGGGCTGCCGTCCGACTTCGGTCGTCACCCAGCCGGCGATCACCGCGACGAAGCCGGTCGGCCCCATCAGTACCGCCAGGCGGTAGAGCCACGGCGCGTCGTAGAGCTTGTGCCATACGCGCATGACGATGCCGAACAGCGCCAGCCCCAACATCGCGAAGCCCAGCCCCACCATGATGCGGAAGGTGAAGAACACGATCGGCACCGGCGGAATGCGATCGTCCGGCACGCTGTCCAGCCCGCCCAGCGGTGCGTTGGGATCATGCTTGAGGATCAGCGACGACATCTTCGGGATCTGGATCGCATAGTCGATGCGCTTGGCAGCCGGATTGGGGATGCCGAACAGGATCAGCGGGGCGCCGTGCGGGTGGCTTTCATAATGCCCCTCCATCGCCATGATCTTCACCGGCTGGTGCTCGAGCGTGTTGAGGCCATGCGCGTCGCCGGCGAGGATCTGGGCCGGCGCGGCGATCGCCACCATCCACATCGCCATGGAGAACATCTTGCGCGCACCCAGGTTGGTGCGGTCGCGCAGCAGATGCCAGCCGCCCACGCCCGCCACCACCAGCGAGGTGGTGAGATAGGCCGCGATCACGACATGGACGACGCGATAGGGAAAGCTGGGGCTGAAGACGATCGGCCACCAGGAACCGGCGGGCACGAACTGGCCCTTGTCGCTGATCGCGAAACCTACCGGGGTCTGCATCCAGCTATTGGTGCTGACGATCCAGGTGGCGGAGATCAGCGTACCCAGCGCAACCATGACGGTAGCGAAGAAGTGCAGCTTCGGCCCCACCTGGTTGATGCCGAACAGCATTACGCCCAGGAAGCCGGCCTCCAGGAAGAAGGCGGTCATCACCTCATAGGCCATCAGCGGCCCGACGATCGGCCCCGCCTTGTCCGAAAAGACCGACCAGTTGGTGCCGAACTGATAGGCCATCACCAGACCCGAGACGACGCCCATGCCGAACGCCACCGCGAAGATCTTCAGCCAGTAGCGATAGAGATTGGCGTACACGCCGCGGCCGGTCTTCAGCCACAGCGCCTCCAGCACCATCAGGAAGCTGGCCGTGCCGATCGAGAAGGCCGGGAAGATGAAATGGAACGACACCGTAAACGCGAATTGGGCGCGCGCGAGGAGAAGGGCTTCGTCTCCCATGGCAGGAAACCTCCCGGATTGAGTTGCAGCCTGCCAAGGCAGGCGGAGGGTTGGTCGAACCGCTAGACCAGCGCGATTTTTCGCGTCACGTCGGGCGTGGTAAGTGCATCGAGCAATCGCAGCGCACGCTCCAACCGGTCGCGTGGCGTCGATCCGCCGATGGAAATTCTGAGCGCGGGCGGAGCGCTGGCCGGCTCCACGGCAAAGGCGTCGCCCGCCACAACGGACAGGCCCTGCGGCCGGAGCGCGTAGACGATCTCCGTTGCATTGGCGCCGTCCGGAAGCGGCATCCACAAATGATAGCCTTCCTCCTGCGCGTGGAAGCTATCGGCACGCAGCACCGAACGGGCAATCGCCTGTCGCGCCCGCGCCTCTGCGCGCGTCGCAGTGCAGAGCGTATCGAAGGTGCTGCCGTGCAGCCAGTCCGCCACCACCGCCACGTTGAGCGGCGGGGCCATCACTGCGGTCTCATGCAGATCCGCGGCGAGGCGCCAGGCAGCCGCTACGTCGGGCGCCGCGACCCAGGCCACGCGCAGGCCGGGCGACAGGATCTTGGAGACGCTGGCGATATGCCAACTCCGCTCCGGCACCAGCGCGGCGATCGGCGCCAGCGGCCGCTCGGGCAGCATGCCATAGGCATCGTCCTCGATCAGCTTGATGCCATGCTCGCGGATCACCGCCGCCAGCGCCGCGCGCCGCGATTGGCCCATGGTCGCCGTGGTCGGGTTGTCGTTGGTCGGCACCAGATAGACCGCCACTGCGCCCTCGGCGCAGGCCATGGCCAGCGCATCGGGCAACATCCCCTCGGCATCGCTCGGCACCGCCCGCAGCTTCAGGCCGTAGCGCCGGGCGACGGAGAGCAGGCCGGGATAGACGAATGCCCCGACAGCCAGCACGTCGCCCGGCTGGAGTTCGGTGCTGATCACCGCGTGCAGCGCGTGCTGGCCGCCCGCGCTGACCAGCACCATATCCTCCTGCGCGGGGATGCCCCTGCCACGAAGCAATGCCGCGCCGGCTTCACGCGCGAGCGCCATGCCGCCGCGTGGCTGGTAATGAAAGGGTGCTGGACCGTCGCTGCGGCCGAGAAGCTGCGCTACCGAAGCAGCGAAGGCCTTTTCCAGCAGGCGGTCCGGCGCCTCGGGCGGCGCGTTCATGCCTGCATCGGCAGGCTCCTTGTAGAGGATCCCCGCCGGCTCGCTCTTGCCGCGGACAAAGCTGCCGCGTCGGCCGTCGCCTTCGATCAGGCCCAGCCGCTGTGCCTCGCCATAGGCGCGGGTGATGGTGGTGAGGTCCACGCCCAGCGCCTCGGCCAGCATGCGCTGCGGCGGCAGGCGATCGCCCGCATTGAGCATGCCGGCCTCGACGTCGCGGGCGATGGCCTCGGCGATGGCGAGATATTTCGGACCCAGGGTTCCGGTGATGTCGGGTTTCCAGCCTTGCATGGCCTTCTGCCTAACCGATCCCATACGTAATACCATACAATGCGCGCATGACGGGCCTCAATCCCGGTGCTGCGCGAAGCCGTCGCGGCCGCGCAAGGCAGCGCGGGCGACATCGCCGCGATCATGATAGGCCAGCATCGCCTCGCACGGCTCCGCTTCCCAGAAATCGGGATCGGCATAGCAGTGCAGGGCACGTTCCAGCAGCGCGACCCGACTGCTTGCCCGCTGGACCGCGAGCAGCGCGGTGCGGACCTCCAGGAAATCATCCCCCTGCCCGCGCACGACCATTTCCGCCTCCGCCGCCCGCCCCATGGCGGCGAGCACTGTCGCGGCGGCCTGCCGCGCAGCCTCTATCTGGGAGCGAAGCGTGTCCACGGCGCTTACCCGTCGAACAGGTCGCTGCCGGCGGCGCGGCCGTCGAGCCTGTTCCACAATTTCTCGGTACCGGCCTCGTGGGCGCGGTTCACATATTGCGACGCGACCAGCCAGCCCTTGATGGGCCGTAGCGGCAACAGGCTGCCGAGCACCATCAGCGGCAGCGAGGTGAACAGATGGATCCACCAGGGCGGCTCGAACGCCACCTGCACCCACACCACCACGAAGGTCAGCGGGAACACGACGATGCAGAGCGAGAAGAAGGCCGGGCCGTCGTCCGGCGACGCGAAACGATAGTCGAGGCCGCATGCCTCGCACTTGTCGACGACCTTCAGCCAGCAGCGGAACATCCGCCCCTTGCCACAACGCGGGCACAGCCCCTTCCACTCGGACTTCAAGATCCAGGGAAAGGCACCCGTATCCGTTGCAATCGCCATGGCTCCTACTCCCGAGTCGATCCCTACAAGCCAAACATAATGCGGTTTGCATCCATACACAATGCGTTTTGCTTGGTTATTGCATGGCGGCCGCCGCTGTCTTGCGGCCGGCCGCGCGGAAGATCAGGAAGGACAGCGCCCAGGCCGCTGCGAACACGCCGATGATGGCGAAGCCTAGGCCGTTGAAATTCTCGTTGAGCGCGAGCGCCCATGCGGCAAGCGGCCCCTCCGCCCCGAGCCTGCGGACGGCCAATGCGCTGATCTCCACGCCGCCGATGAACAGCGCGACGGCGATCGACATCATCGTGATGGTGAGGTTGTAGTAGAGCTTGCGCAGCGGCTCGACAAAGGCCCAGCGATAGGCGCCGACCATCATCACCCCGTCGGTCGTGTCGAGCAGCGACATGCCCGCCGCGAACAGTACCGGGAACACCAGGGTCGCGCCGGGCGAGACGCCGTGGCCGGCCTGGGTGGCGGAAAGACCAAACAGCGTCACCTCGGTCGCGGTGTCGAAGCTCAGTCCGAACAGGAATCCGAGGGGGGCCATGTGCCACGGCCGGCCGATGCAGCGGAAGAGCGGGCGGAACAGTCTGGACAGGGGGCCGCGCCCGGCGAACATCAGGTCCAGCGCGCCGTCGTCGATCGGCTCCCCTGCGCGCACGCGCTTGAGCGTCCGCAGGATGGTGCCGAGGATCAGGAAGTTCATCGCCGCGACCACCAGCAGGAACAGCGCGGAGATGCAGGTGCTGAGCGTGCCGCCGGCCTGGCGAAAGGCTTCGAAGCCCTGGAGGTTGTTTGCCGCGACGACAACTGCGGCGGTGACCAGGATGACGACGGTGGAATGGCCGATCGCGAACCAGAAACCCACCGCCACCGGCGGCCGCTTCTCCTGCAGTAGCTTTCGGGTCACGTTGTCTATCGCCGCAACATGATCCGCATCCACCGCATGGCGCAGGCCGAGGCCGTACACCACCAGCGCGACGCCGAGCAACGCCGGCTGCCCATGGAAGGCGAGAAGCGCCCAGGCCCAGCCGCCGAAGTTGAGAACGGCAAGCACGCCATAGACCAGCGCCAGGCTGCGCCGATAGCGGCGGTCCTGCGGCAGATGGCGGAGCAGCCGGGCGATCATGCGGCGCTCCCCGCACGAAAGAATGTGTGGATCAACCCGAAGGCAACCAGCGCACCAAGGGCCTCGCCAAGCAGATAGGGCACGGCCGAGCCCGTAGCGAGGTGCAAGGGTCCGTTGGTGACAAGCGCGCCGAACACGACGGCGGGATTGGCATAGGCGGCGGTAGGGGTCGCGATGATGTCCGACACCAGCCACGCGCCGACCGCAAAGGGGCCGGTATCGGTCCGTCCGCTGCGCATGCAACCGAACACCACCAGCATCAGCCCCGCGCTGGCGACCAGTTCGCCACCCACGCCGTGCCAGCCGAGCCCGCCCGTCGATCCGTTCGGGCCGCCCCAAAGTGCGGCCGCTGCCGCGCCGCCCAGCGTGCCACCCACCAATTGGGCCGCGACATAGGCGATCGTACACACACCCGAGCGCTCGCGGCCCAGCCATTGCAACAGCGTGATCAGCGGATTGTAATGTCCGCCCGATACGCTGCCCAGCGCGACGATCAGCCCGACCAGCGCCGCCGCAATCGCCACCGCCGTCACCGGCAGGATCATCCCCGGCTGCGCGGCGAACACCCGTGCGGCCGCGATGCCGCTGCCGGTCGCGGCCAGCACCAGCGCGAAGGTGCCGAGCCCCTCCACGCCGGCCCGGCGCCACAGCGCCAGCCGCGGATCGGCTTCGTGGAAGCAAGTGGGCTGGGCTGCCATGTCAGCCCGCCTGCTGCTCCGCGAAGCGGGCATCCACCTCGGCCATCTTTTCCGCGAGTTCGGTGGGGGTAAAGAAGCCCTTGGTGAAGCTGATGTTCGCGAAGGCGACGATCCAGCGCTCATAATAAGGCAGCTTGCCGATCAGCGTCTCGCCCAGCGCTTCCACGCCTTTGCGCTTCTCCTCGGTGTTGATCAGCTTCTTGAAGTCGAGCACGTCGGCCAGCGCGTGGCAGCGCTTTTCCCACGGCTCCAGCGCATGCTCGACGCGCATCACCGAGCCGGCCTCGAACCCGCCAATGTCATTGGGAAGGCGGCTGACGAAATCCTGGGTGGGCATCACGCGGCCTCCTTCTCGAGTGTTACGGGGATCACGCCGATCATGGCGTCGCGGGTGACGATCGAGGCAAGCTGCGCCTCCGACCAGCCTTCGGTTCCCTCTGGGCGACGGGGCAGGACGAGGTAGCGGATGACCGCGGTTGAATCGCTAACCCGGATCTCGACATCGTCGGGGATGATCGTGCCGAATTCGGCGAGCACCTTGCGCGGTTCGCTCACCGCGCGGGCGCGATAGGGCTTCAGCTTGTACCAGTCGGGCGGCAGGCCCAGCACGGGGCGCGGATAGCAGGAGCATAGCGTGCACACGATCAGGTTGTGCACCTCGGCCGTGTTCTCGAGCACGATCAGCTGGGTATCGTCGTAAAAGCTGATGCCCAGTTCCTCGCAGGCGGTGCGGCCGTTTTCGAGCAGCCGCGCCTTGAAGGCGGGGTCGGTCCAGGCGCGCGCCACCGCCGCTGCGCCGAGCGCGGGCGTGCGACTGTCCAGCACCTCGATCTGGTGGCGGATGTCGTTGGCGGTGAGATAGCCCTTCTCGATCAGGATTTCGCGAACCGCGGTCTCCATCACCTCGTAATAGCCGGGCGCGGCCTCGGCGGTGATCGGCGTGTGGTCATCGTGATCGTGGTCGTGATCATGCGCGTGGTCCTGTGCCATCAGGCTTGCTCCAGCCAGGTTTCGAAGATTTCGATGTGCAGTTCGTCGCGCGGGGAACCGTCATAGCGGGTCCAGACCTCGGTCATGCGGAACGACACGCGATAATAGTGCAGCCTGTTGCCGGCGTTGCGGCCATAGCCTTCTTCTTCATTGTCGATCATGGCGGGTTCGATCACCCGCTCGACGGTACCGACATGGCGGCGAAGATAGATCGGCACGCGATAATGTCCGATCGGCGCGCGCTCCAGCACGCGGACCCGCTGTCCTTCGGAAAAGGCGGGCAGTTCCTTCAGCGCCGGCACGACCGACGCCAGGGGTGATGCATTCATCCGATCGGCTCCCAAGTCTTCTGGCGGAAGGCTCTCAAATCAGGACGATGGCAGCCATTCTACAGGGTGAGGGCGCACCCCATACGGCGGTACGCCTCGCCGGGCTCACTCGGCAGCGAACGCCTGCAGCATCTCGTCCAGCGAGTAGCCGATGCCCGGCGCGATGTTAGCGGGCGAAAAGCCGCCTGCTCCACTTCCGGGTGATGATTTCCGGGGTCGCGGTTGCGCTCGACTTCGCCGACCTCGATCCACGATTACGCGCCCGGACAGTCCGGCACCTCCGGCTTTGCATGCCGCAGCGATGGCAGCACTTCGCAGGTACCTTGCGATACACCGGTATAAAGGCGCTCGCCTGTCCCCCGACATATTCTGCCGACGCTCGCTGCCACCACCATCCTGACGAGCTTCGCCCCACCGCCATGGGCGCGCGGCAAGGCGCAGATACGTGTGCCGGCGGTGGCTTTGCGATCACCTTCCAACAGGGGAATGAGAATGAAAGACGCAGGATTGTATCGGCTCGCGGTTTCGGCCGCAGCCCTTCTCGCCGGCCTCGGCGCGCCGACCCTGGCCGCCGCGCAGCAGACGCCGTACGAAAAGATCAACGCCGCCGCCGCGTCGTCCGAGATCACCACCACCCCGCTGCGCGGCGGCGTAGTGCTGCTGCAGGGCTCGGGCGGCAACATGGTCGCGATGCCGGGTCCGGACGGCCTGCTGATGGTCGACGACGGCATTGCGCTGTCCAAGACGAAGATCGAAGCCAAGCTGCACGAAATCCAGCCGGCCGGCATCAAATATGCGGTGAACACGCACTGGCACTGGGATCATACCGACGGCAATGCCTGGGTCCATGATGACGGCGCGACAATCATCGCCCAGGCGAACACCGCGAAGCATCTCGGCGAGACGATCCGCGTCGTCGAATGGGGCCATACCTTCACGCCGCTGCCCGCGGGCGCCCGGGCGGCCATGCTGGTCGAGACGGAAAAGATGCTGCCCTATGGCGCCGATGTCCTCCGCCTGCGCGCCTATATGCCGTCGCACACCGATGGCGATCTCTCGGCCTATTTCACCAAGGCGGATGTGCTGCTCACCGGCGACACCTATTGGAACGGCCTCTACCCGTTCATCGATTATGTCGCGGGCGGCAGCATCGACGGGATGATCGCTGCGGCCAATGCCAATATCGCGATGGCCGGCCCGAATACGATCGTCGTTCCCGGCCATGGCCCGCT
Source organism: Sphingomonas pokkalii (assembly GCF_003096275.1). Taxonomy (GTDB): domain Bacteria; phylum Pseudomonadota; class Alphaproteobacteria; order Sphingomonadales; family Sphingomonadaceae; genus Sphingomonas; species Sphingomonas pokkalii. The sequence goes on along the minus strand of NZ_QENQ01000001.1, from coordinate 1,133,489 downwards.
CGGTGACCGCGCCAGCCTGATCGAATATCGCGACATGCTCGTCGCGATCCGCACCAACGTCGCCGCACTCAAGAAGCAGGGCAGGACGCTCGAACAAACCATCGCTGCGCACCCGACAGCCGCGTTCGACGCGAAATGGGGGCAGATGATCATCAGCCCGGCCCTTTTCACTACGCTCGTCTATCGCGGCGTCTGACGGTCGAAGGGCTATTGCGCGTCCGGCGCGATAGCCCTCCACGCCCGCCGCCAGAAGGAGCGCCGGCGATAGGCACGTCCGCCCGGCACGACGACGCGAACCACCGTGCCGCCCGCCGCCGCTCGCTCGACCGTCAGCGTGCCGCCGATGCGCGCCGCACGCTCGCGCATGCCTATCAGCCCGAAATGATCCTCGTCGGGCGTCTCGATCCGCGCTGCGGCAATGCCGATACCGTCGTCGATGATCTCCAGCACCAGCCGTGCGCCCTGTTCAAGGCGCAGCGTGATGCGTCGCGCGCGTGCATGGGCAATGACGTTGCGGATCGCCTCTTCGCCGATGCGGACCAGTTCGTCCGCCACCGCCGGCACGATGGGGCGAGACCGCCCGACTCGCTCCGTGTCGAGACGGAGACCTATACCGCTCAGCATGGGCGCGGCGAAGCCGGACAGGCTTGCGAGAGGATCGCCCTGGCTGCCGGTGCGCAGGTCCAGCACGCGGTGGCGGGCCTCCACCACTACTTGCTCGGCCTGCACCAGCGTCTTTTCCAGCGCCGCACGCTGGGCGGTGTCGACGGGAAGCTGGTCCGCCACGGTCTGGAAACGCAGCATCAGCCCCTGGACGCTCTGCAACAGCGTGTCGTGCAGGTCGCGGGCGATGCGGGTACGCTCCAGCGTGCGGATGTGGAACTGGCGGCGCATCGCGCGCGTCACCTGCCGCATGCGCAGCGTGTAGAGCAGCACCACCACGCAGAGGCAGGCGATCCCGCACAGCCAGAAAAAGGCATTCGACTGGACGAAAGTGGGTGGCACTTCGATGGCCAGCGTCGCACTTTGGCCCCAGCCGCCGTCACGCCCCGCCGCCTGCACCTCGAACCGATAGCTGCCGGGGCGCAGGTTGCCGAACATTGCCTCCCGCGCGTTCCCCGCCTCGATCCACTCGCCGGGGGCGCCGTTCAGCCGATAGCGGAAACGGAGCTGGTCCGGCGCGGAGAGCAATGCGCCGGTGTAGCGGATGCGCAGCTGCCGGGTGCCGGCAGGCAGCGTCAGCTGCTTCGGATCGCGCGCGGCGCCGGTCCCCCAATTGGCCGCCAGGATCGCCGCGCGCACCGGGGCCGGCGACACTGCCAGATGGGCAGGATCGACCCAGGCGACCGCGCTGAGCGTGTTGAACCATAGCCGGCCGTCGCCGCCGGTCACTGCGCCGGGGCCGGATCCGCTGAAGCCCAGGTCCGGCAGCCCCTGGGCAAACGACAGCATCATGGGACGAAGCACCTGCCCCGCCCCGCGGAAGGCCCGGTCCAGGCTGGCCGCGTCGATCCGGGCGATTCCCATCCGCCCGATCATCCACATGCTGCCGTCGCGCGCCTGCGTGATGCCGGTGATGCGCGCCGCCCAGGGCGCACGCGACTGGGGCAGCAATTCCACCGTGCCCCCGGTCACCCGATAAATGCCACTGCGCCCGGTGAAATAGGTGGCGGCGCCGACGCGCGCCGCGCCGTCCGGGTCGAGCCCGTCGTCGAGCGCGACGAGCGTAGCGACAGGGCGGCCATCTTCACCGAGCCGTTCGAGCCGACCGTCCTGCGTACCGGCCAGCACCTGTCCGTCCGCCGCCGTCAGCACGATCAGGGGGTAGCGCGCACCGGGCGCCGGGCGATCCAGCACGCGCCAGCCGCTGCCGTCGCGGCGGAACAGCCCGGCACGCCCGCCATTCGCCCAGAGCCTGCCCTTGCTGTCCACGGCGCAGTTGCTCACGCCCAGCGTCGGCCGATAGGGCCATGGCTCGGTCGAGGCGCGCTCTCCGCGAAACCGCAACAGCCTGTCCTGCACGAAGACGAGCGCGCTGCCGTCGCGATCCTCACAGCTGCCGGCGCTGCCGGGGTCGCCCCGCCAGACCATCCTGGGCCGCATTCCCGGCGCGACACGATACACGCCGTCCTGCGCGGCGAGGAACACCGCCCCGTCGCGCATGCGCAGCAACTGGTAGCCATAGGGGGGCGGCGCCCCGATTTCCGGCTCGGCCACCACGGCGGTGCGCGAGATCCGGTTGAGCCCCAGCGACGACCCCACCCACAAATTGCCCTCGGCATCTTCCAGCAACGCGCCGAGCTTGCTGGAGGTGAGGCCGTCCTGCCGGGTCAGCGTCTCCACCGCCGCCGCGCGCGGTGCGATCCGGAACAGCACCTCCCCGTTGATGCCCCACAGATTGCCCAGGCGGTCCACGCGGAGCGCGATGTTGCGTACAGCGGCGGGTGTCCGACGAGGCGCATCCTGCGAAACCGGCGCACCCTTTCGGAATACCGGGCGCGCGCCATCGTCATCGGCCAGCCAGACCGTCCCCGCCCTGTCGCTGGTGACGCCGGCATGGCCGTGTACCGCCATTACGCGCTCGAACCGCCGCTGCCCCGGCGGCAGGCGATACAGCGCGTCCAGGGTCGTTACCCACAGGCTGCCCTCGTCCGCTGCATGGATGCTTATCAGCCATTGCGCGGGCAGGCCCCAATTCTCGCCAACCGACTGCCAGCGGCCGTCCGCATAGCGCAGCAGCGGCATGTTGGGCTGCGCCAGCGCCGCCCAGACGGCGCCGTCGGCGGTCTGCTCCAGATACATGGTCCGCTTGCGCACCGGCGGCGGCGGCAGCGGGCGCAGCGCACCGTCGCGGTAGATCGTGAAGCGACCGCTCTGATACCCCGTCCAGATGGTGCCGTCGCGGGCGGCAAGCATCGCCGTCGGCATGTCGGCGACCGCCAGACTGGCGCCAGGGCCGATCCGGTCGAACTGGGTGCCGTCGAACCGATAGACGCCGGTGGATGCGGCGATCCACAACAGCCCGTCCGCCGACTGCGCCAGCCCGATGATGCCGGGCGGCGCTCCGTCCTGCGTGCGCCAGGTGGTCAGCCGATATTGCGCCAGCGAGCGCTCCGGGACGGGCTGCGCCGCCGCCGGCGCGAACGCGATCGCCAGCAAGACTGCCGAAAGGACGGCCAGCACCCGTCTGACCCGCGCCTGCCCCACGCCCGATCTCCACCCCGTCTCCGGTCGCTGATACCGCCTGGCCCGCCGCAGCGCCAGTTCAGCTCGCGGGACGATCGCCATGCGGCAGTTGCAACAGCACCCGCATGCCGCCACCCGCTCCCCGCTCGGCGGACAATTGGCCGCCATTGGCGGTTGCGAAGGCACGGGCAACACTCAGGCCAATACCGGCATGCCCCGGCTTGGTCGTCTGAAACATCGCAAAAGCGAGTTCCGGGTCGTCGCACCCGGGGCCGTCGTCCTCAATCGACACGATCAGGAATTCCCGCTCGACGCCGGTGGCGATGGCGATGCGGAATTGCCCCGCACGCTTGCCGCCGCTCGCCTCGGCGGCATTGCGGATCACTTCCCACAACAGCCGTTCGACCTGCGACAGATTGGCCGAAATGCCCGGCAGCGATGGTGCAAGGTCGAGCACGAACTGAAGCCGCCCGCCCAGCGCCGATGCGGCAATGCGCATCGCAACGTCGCGGATCAGCAGGTTCAAGTCGATCCGCGCCCATTCGTTGGTCTTGTTCAGGACGCCCAGAGCTTGCAGCACGACCGCGTTGACCTGGCGGCTGGCAGCACGCAGCCGCCGCGCACTTTGGCACACGCGATCACGATGCACGCTGAGATCAGCCTCGCCGAGCCGGCACATCGCCTCGGTATCCGCCGCGATCGCGGCGAGCGGCTGCGACAGGGCCTGCGCCAGGGCGATCGCAAAGCCGAACATCGTCACCGCATCGGACGCCTGCACCGGGCGCGGCGCGATCCCCGGTCCCATCGTGGCGTTGTTGGACTCTTGCATGGCTGATCTCCCCGGCGCCGCACGCGGGTGCCAAGGCTGCTTATGCGCCGCTCTAGCAAGGCAGCACAGGACCCAAAGAGCGGCTTGTGACTACCTAGATTTAGGTAGTCACCTGTCTTAAGAGCAGGCTTTCCGCTGTTTCGGCAGGAAGGGGGCGCACGCTGCATACTGGTTTGGACGGGGGCCCGGCGCCAATCCGCGTCGTCCTGGCGGACGATCACGCACTATTGCGGGACGGCGTCGCTGGCCTCATCGCCAACATGCCCGCCGTCACCGTGGTCGGCGAAGCGGAGAACGGCGCGCAGGCGATCGAGATGTATCGCCATCTCGTGCCCGACATCCTGCTGCTCGACCTGCAGATGCCGGTAATGGGCGGGCTTGAGGTGATCGAAACGCTCCTGCGCGATTTTCCCGACGCACGCATCATCGTGCTCACCACCTATCATGGCGACGTCCAGGCAATGCGTGCCATGCGCGCCGGCGCGCGCGGCTACCTGCTCAAGAGCGGCCTGCGGCGCGAACTGGGCGAGGCAATCCGGCAGGTCCATGCCGGCCGCCGGGTAATCCAGCCCGAGATTGCCGCAGCCATGGCGGTAGGCGCGATCAACGACGCGCTGAGCCCGCGCGAATGCCAGGTGCTCAAGCTGGCGGCGAGCGGCAATGCCAATCGCCAGATCGCCCATCTCCTCGGCGTTACCGAGGAGACGGTGAAGACCCATATGCGCAGTATTCTCTCCAAGCTCGACGCGAAGGACCGCACCCACGCCGTCACCATCGCGCTGCGGCGGGGGATCATCGAGCTGTAGCTGGCGCCGCCGCAGGGTGCTCGGCTTTCCAGGCCACGGCGTTCTCAATCCGGTGGCGGATGCTGGGATGCTCATAGAACAGGATTTCCTCGATCCGGCCCGGCGACGGCGCGCGGTAATCGACCGTCTTGAGCAGCGCGCGGGCGGCGCCGTCGGGTTCGCGGGCATGGTCCAGCCCATAGCGGTCGGCGTCGAGTTCCACGCTGCGCAGGGCGGTGTTGATGAGTGGGGTCGTGACGAACACGAACGTAGCAAAGATCACCGCCAGGACGGGCAGGGCTGCGGGATCGGCAATGCGAGTGTCCCCCGCCCCCAGCAGCCGCGCGACGTTCGTAAACAGCCGGTCGATCGCCAGCAGCGCGACGGCGACCAGCACGGTCATGAACAGGGTCAGCCACAGCAGGTGCTGGTGCTTGTAATGGCCGATCTCGTGGGCGACGACGGCACGGAGCGCGGCGGTATCGACCGGGGTCGCCACCAACCCCTCCCCCAGCACGATGCGGGCGAAGCTGCCGAGTCCGTCGACGCGGGCGGTGTAGCTGGGGCCGTCGCGGCCATGCGCGATCACGATCTGGTCGGCCGCGGTGCCGGTCTCGTGCGCGATCGCCACCACCGTCTCGCGCACCGGGCCTTGCGGCAATGGCGTGAACTTCTGGAACACCGGGCCAAGCAGCAAGGGTTGCAGCACGATCGCACCGAACAGCGCCACCGCCGAGATGCCGGTCCCCCAGAGCCACCAGTGCCGGCCTGTCCTGCGGATCAGCAGATATAGCAGCACCAGGAAGACGCCGCCCGAGATGGCAGAGAAAATCGCGCTGATCAGCGATTGGGCGAACCAGGCGCCGCCGGCGATGCTGGTGATGCCGTAGCTGCGCTCGCGCCACCAATCGGCATAGGCGTCCCAGGGCAGCAGCAACAGCCAGTGGAGCAGGAAAAAGGTAACCGCCACCGCGAACACCGCGCGGTTCTTGCGATCCTTCTCGCCTGCCACCTTCGCGGCAATGCGGCGCATCAGGCCGGTGCGCAGGATCAGGATCGGCACGAGGACGGAGAAAAGCCACCCCCACAGCACCAGCCAGTGCCCGCCCTGGGTGTAGGCGGTGGCCAGCGCCGCGCGGGCAGCAGGAATGGTCGCGAGATACCGATCGGTTGCGCTTACGGGGTCCATGGAACGATTGCCTTGGGGAAAGAGAAAGGCGGCGGGGCGTCCCCCGCCGCCGGAAAGATCAGGCGCCGACCGGGATCGGGTTCTCGACCAGCGACTGGTTGAAGGCGTCGAAGAACGCGTGTTCGCCCGAGCCCGGATTGTCGCGCAGCATCTGGATTGCATCCACGAACACCTCCGGCGCGTCCCCGTCCAGCTTCGACATCGTCTCGGCAATGAAGGCGTCGAGCGGCATCGCGCGCGGATCGCCGCTCTTGTGGATCAGGTCGGTATCGACCCAGGGCGGCGCGATTTCCTGCACCTGCACGTGCGTGTCCCGCAGCTGGAAGCGCTGCGACAGAGTGTAGGAGTGCAGCGCCGCCTTCAGCGCCGAATAGACGCCGTTGGTCGCGATCGGCACATAGGCGAGCACCGAGGTGTTGTTGAGGATCGCGGCATAGGGCTTGGTCTTCAGATGCTCGATCAGCGCCGAGGTCATGCGGATGGGACCAAGGAAATTGGTCGTGTAGATCCGGTCGACCAGTTCGTCGGCGATCGGCGCGCCGGGATCGTCGAACGGCATGATGCCGGCATTGTTGATCAGCACGTTGACGTCCGGGTGCTCGGCCAGCAGCTGCTTCGCGGCCGCCTGGATGCTCGCCGGATCGGTGATGTCGAGCGCGATGCCCGCCATGCCCGGATTGGCGGCGACGATCTCGTCGATCAGCGCCTGGCGACGGCCCGAGACGATCACCTTGTTGCCCAGCTTGTGGAACGCCTCGGCCAGCGCGCGGCCGATGCCGGAGGTGGAGCCGGTGATGAAGATGGTATTGCCCTGCATCTGCATGGGATGGGTCCTTCTACTTGGATGTGAAGCTGAAAATTCGGGTCAGGCGAGCGCGGCGGCGCGATAGCGCGGGGCCGGCTGGGCATGGGCGAGGTCGGCGGCAATGGCGCGACGCTCGGCGTCATGCGCTTCCCAGCGGCCGTCCTGCTGAAGCGGCGGAATGGTGACGAGTTCGCCCAGGTCGAAGCCGGCAAGGGCGGCATCGACCATGTCGGTCGCGGCCATCACCTTGGGGCTCTCGGCATAGGCGCCGAAGCCGGCGATGCCCCAGAACTCGGTCGCCGTGCCGCCGGGCAGCACCGCCTGGACGCGCACGCCCTTGTCGGCCAGTTCGTGATGCAGGCTCTGCGAGAAGGCGAGGACATAGGCCTTGCTGCCGCCATAGACGCCGTTGAGGATTTCCGGGCCGATCGCGACGATCGAGGAGATGTTGATCACCGCCCCCGCACCGCGTGCCACGAAGCCGGGCACCGCTGCATAGGTAAGCCGGGTCAGCGCGGTGACGTTAAGGTCGATCATCGCTTCCATCTTGTCGATGTCGCTGCCGAGCAGCGGCGTGACCGAGCCGAAGCCGGCATTGTTCACCAGCAGGGTGATGCTGGCATTGTCGCGCAGGATCGCCTCGACACGGCGCAGGTCCTGCGGGGCACCCAGATCGGCGGCGACGACATTGACCGAGCAACCGGTTTCGTCGGTAATCTTGCGGGCGACCTCCTGCAGCCGCTCCTGGTTGCGGGCGACGAGGATCAGGTCATAGCCGCGCCGTGCCAGCCGGTCCGCGTAGATCGCGCCGATGCCGCTCGATGCGCCCGTGATGACGGCGGTGCCCTTGGAATTCGCGTTCATGTTCAGTCTCCCTTGAAAGGCCGCACTGGCCATGGCGCGGTTCTAGGCTTGTCGTTCTCCGTCCGAAATGTCATAAGCACGGCGATTTCGGACATTGGATGACGCTCATGCGCAAGATCGGTTTTCTGATGCACCCGGGCTTCTCGCCGATGGGCTTCGCGGTCGCGACGGCGTTCGAGATCGCGAACCTGCAGGCGGGCGCGCCGGTCTACGCGGTCCACATGCTGTCCGAGCGCGGCGGCCCGGTGCGGACCTCGGTCGGCTTCCCGGTAATGACTGAGGCGCCCGACGCCGAGGATTATGACCTGCTGCTGATCGGCGGCGGCATGGAAGAATCGAGCGCCGAGACGATCGCCTTCGTCCGCCGCGTCGCCGAGCGGGCGCGCCGCGTGGCGGCGACCTGCACCGGCGCGTTCCTGCTCGCGCAAGCCGGTCTGCTCGACGGCCGGCGCGCGACGACCCACTGGGCCCGTGCCCGCGAGCTGCAGGAACGCTTCCCCGCCATCAAGGTGGAGGAAGACCGCATCTTCATCGCCGACGGCCATGTCTGGACCTCGGCCGGGATGACGGCGGGCATCGATCTGGCGCTCGCCCTGATCGAGGAGGATATCGGGATCGAGGCGGCGCGCGGCGTCGCCCGCAAGCTGGTGATGTACCACCGCCGCACCGGCGGCCAGTCGCAATTCTCCGCGCTGCTGGAGCTGGAGCCCAAGTCCGATCGCATCCAGACCGCGCTCGCCTATGCCAAGCGCAACCTCGCCCAGCGGCTGAGCGTCGAGGATCTGGCGGAAGTCGCGCATCTCAGCCCGCGCCAATTCAGCCGGGCGTTCCAGGCCGAGACCGGCCAGTCGCCCGCCAAGGCGGTCGAGCATCTGCGGCTGGAGGCGGCGCGCGCGATGATGGAGGATTCCAACCACTCGATCGACGTGGTCGCGCAGCAAACAGGCTTCGGCGATCGCGACCGGATGCGCCGTGCCTTCCTGCGCGCCTTCGGCCAGCCGCCGCAGGTGATCCGGCGCGCGGCGCGGCCGAACATGTCGATCGCCGCCTGAACGCCGGCGGCCGGGCATGGTGGGATGCTGCATGGGGTGAAGCTTAGCGACACCCCGCCCCGACTGCCGATCATACCCGGGTATCGCCGGCTACAGACGTGTGCGGCGGTCAGGGCTGCGGAATGACCACCAGCCCGTTCCCCTCCGCCGCCAGCGCCGCCTGCACGGTCGGGCGCCGGCTCACCTCGGCGAGGAAGCGTTCGATCTGTGGCAGCTTGGCAACCTCGAACTGGAAATAATAGGCCCAGCCGGCAATCACGAAGAGATAGGCATCGGCGGCAGTGAAGGTGTCGCCGGTGAGGTAGCGTCGCCCATCCAGCGCCGCATCAGCGATGGCCAGCCGCTTGAACAGACGCTCCCGCGCAAAGGCCATCGCCTCCGGAGGGAGCGTCCAGCGCAGCGGGATATAGCCCTTGTGCAGTTCGGCAGCGACGAAGCTCTGCCACTCCATCACGCGGTACCGCGCCATGCTGCCGGCTTCGGGCATCAGGTCGTGCCGGCCGGCGCGGTCGCAGACATATTGGGCAATTACCATGTTCTCGGTGAGGCTGGTACCGTCGTCCAGTTCGAGCAGCGGTACCATGCCGCGTGGCGCCACGCCGCGATAATCGCTGCCGTCGGACCGGGTCTTGGCGCTGACGTTCACCACCTCCAGATCGAACGGCAGGCCGGCTTCGCGCAGCAGGATGTGGACCGACAGCGAGCTCGCGCCGGGATGGGTATATAGCTTCACCGGAGCACCTCATGGCCATGCGGTCGCGCTTGTTCGAGGCTTGCGAGCAGCAACAGCAGCTGACCGTTGGAAAAGCCGGCGCGACGGAACAGTGCGACATCCTCGTCCGCCAGCCGCGCGCCGCAAAGCTCGGCGCTGGCGGCGGCACGGCTCAGCACCTCCAGCCGGTCTACCGCCATCCGCCGCACGCGCGGGCCGCCAAACACGCCGCGGAGCCGGGCACCCAGCCGGATCAAGCCGCCCCGTGCATCGATCCCCTCCTGCTGCCCAATGGCGATGGCCAACCATTCGAGCGGCGTGAACCCACTGCGCTCTCCGCTCGCCGTCATGCCATCGGCGGCAAGTTCCCTTGCATGGGGACCGGGACGATCGTGGCAATCGAAGCGAAGCTGCGGGCCTTGCATCATCTGCGCCTCCTGATGGTGCGGTTGGTGGTTGGAGGCCGCAAGGATCGTCGCCTTTGCCGTCCGCCGAAATCGTACGGTCGGCCAACGCATCCATACGCCCGTATGGCTCCGCGCGCAGGGCCAGTCAGGATAGTCTAATGGCCGTTCCGAACTGATAATCCGAGGCGCGCATGCTGGAGCTATCGATCAACGGCGAGGTCCATCGCGCCGACGTGACAGCGGACGTACCGCTGCTGTGGGTGTTGCGCGACGTGCTGGGCATGACCGGCACCAAGTTCGGCTGCGGCATCGCCCAGTGCGGCGCCTGCACCGTGCATCTCGATGGCCGGCCGGTGCGTTCGTGCCAGTTGCCCGTCGGCCTGATCGGCGACCGCAAAATCACCACGGTGGAGGGGATCGGCGCCACGCGCGCCGGGGCCGCGGTGCAGAAGGCATGGCTCGATCTGGACGTGATCCAGTGCGGCTACTGCCAGTCCGGCCAGATCATGTCTGCAGCGGCGCTGATCGCCAGCACCCCCGCCCCCAGCGATGCCGATATCGACGCGGCGATGGCGGGCAACATCTGCCGCTGCGGCACCTATGTTCGCATCCGCGAGGGCATCAAGAAGGCCGCGGCGGAGCACCACGCATGAATGCCGCGACGCCTACCCGCCGGCAGCTGCTGCGCGGCATGGCGGCGGGCGGCTTCATCCTCGCGGTAGGCATTGCGGGCAACCGGATCGCCGTCGCAGGCGACACCAGCACCGGTGCGGTCTTCGCGCCCGACGCCTTCATCCGCATCGGCACCGACGGCGCGACAACGCTGATCATGCCCCAGGTCGAAATGGGCCAGGGCATCTACACCACGCTCGCCATGCTGATCGCGGAGGAACTGGACGTCGACCTCGCCACGGTGACGCTGGCGGAGGCGCCGCCCAGCGATGCGCTGTACGGCAACCCGATCTTCAAGATTCAGGTTACCGGAGGCTCTACTTCGGTCCGCGGCTATTTCCTGCCGATGCGCAGGGCCGGCGCAGCCGCGCGCACGATGCTGGTGCAGTCGGCGGCAGCGCGCTGGAATGTTGATCCGGCAAGCTGCTCCACCGAACTCGGCACGATCCGCCACGCCGCCAGCGGCCGCACGATCGGCTATGGCGCTGTCGCCGGTGCCGCCGCCCGGCTGAAGCCACCCGCTGAGGTGCAGCTCAAGGATACGAGGCATTTCCGGCTGATCGGCAAACCGCATCACCGGCTCGACACCGCACACAAGGTGGATGGCAGCCTGCAATATGGCATCGATGTGATGCCCGAAGGCGTCAAGTTCGCCACGCTCTGCGCCAGCCCCGTGCTGGGCGGAAAGGTGGCGCATGTCGACGACTCCCAGGCAAGAGCGCTTCCCGGCGTCCGGCAGATCGTCGTGCTCGACAATATCGTCGCGGTCGTCGGCGACCATATGTGGGCGGCCAAGCAAGGCCTTGATGCGCTCGCCATCACCTGGGACGACGGCGCCAACGCCGCAGTCTCCACCGAAACGCTCTGGCAAGGTCTGCAGGCTGCCGCCACGCAACAGGGAGTGGCGGTGACGAAGGGCGCGGCGGTCGAGGCGAACGGCGCCGACGTGGTTTCCGCCCGGTACGAAATTCCCATGCTGGCCCACGCGCCGATGGAGCCGATGAACTGCACCGTCCACGTAAAGCCCGGCGCGTGCGAATTGTGGGTCGGCACGCAGGTAAGCACCAAGGCGCAGCGCATCGCCGCGCAGGTGCTGGGCATCCCGCCCGAGGCAGTGACGCTCAACAATCATCTGATCGGCGGCGGTTTCGGCCGACGGCTTGAAGTCGACATGGTCGAGAGGGCGGTGCGCGTCGCGCAACATGTCGACGGTCCGGTCAAGATCGTCTGGACCCGAGAGGAAGACATCCAGAAGGCGATGTACCGATCGGTCTATGGCAGCTGGATGGGCGCCGAGCTGCAAGACGGCAAACCCGTCGCCTGGTCGCACAAGGTCGTCGGCCCCGCGGAAGTCGCGCGCTTCCTGCCACCCGCCTTCAAGAACGGAATCGACAGCGACGCCGTCGACGGCGCGGTCGAGACACCGTACCTGCTTCCCAACCCCGCCATCACCTATGTCCGGCACGAGCCGGTGGGCATCCAGACCTGTTTCTGGCGCGGCGTCGGGCCGAACAACAACGTGTTCTCGACCGAGTGCTTCGTCGACCTGTTGGCGAAAAAGGCCGGCAAGGATCCGCTCGACTATCGCCGCAGCCTCACCGATCCCAAGGGCCGCGCGCACCACGTGCTCGATCTCGCTGCGGAGAAGGCCGGCTGGAGCATGCCGCTGCCGGCTCGCGCCGGCCGGGGCATCTGTCTGCAGTTTGCGTTCGGCAGCTATCTGGCGACGATCGCGGAGGTCGCCGTCGATGATGACGGCACGGTGCGGGTGCAACGCCTCGTTACTGCGGTCGATTGCGGCATCATCGTCAATCCGGACGGCGTGGTCGCGCAGATCCAGGGCGGGCATGTGTTCGGCCTGTCGGCGGTGCTGCACCAGCAGATCACCCTGGAAAAGGGCCGCGTGCAGCAGAGCAATTTCCACGACTATCGCGTGCTGCGCATCGACGAGATGCCGCAGATCGACGTAATCCTCGTACCCAGCGCCGAGGCACCCGGCGGCATCGGCGAGCCCGGCACGGTAAGCGTCCAGCCTGCGGTGGCCAACGCCGTCTATGCGGCAACCGGCGTGCAGCTCACCCGCATGCCGATCGACCCCGCTCTCCTCGCCCGAAAGGCCTGACATGGCGCCCCGCACCCGCACCGTCGCCCTGCTGGTGCGCGCTGCCGTGGCCCTTGGCGGCGGCGCCGTCGCCAGCCGCATGCTGTTCCTCCCCGGCCCGCTCGATTTCGCGGGCGGTACCAAGGTCGCGCTGGCCGACTATGAGGGCCCCTCGCCCGTCGGCGTGCCGGCCGAACTGGCCAATGCCAGCCTGGTCGAGAAGGGCCGCTACCTGACCGACGCGGCCGATTGCCGCGCCTGCCACACCACCAAGGGCGGCACGCCGTTCGCCGGCGGACGGCCGTTCAAGCTGCCCTTCGGCACGCTCTACACGCCGAACATCACGCCGGACAAAGCCACCGGCATCGGCAACTGGACCGACGCGCAGTTCCTCCGCGCGGTGCACCAGGGCATTTCGGCGGACGGCACGCGGCTCTACCCGGCCTTTCCCTATGCCTCCTATTCGCTGATGCCCGACGCCGACGTGCTGGCGATCAAGGCCTATCTATTCTCGCTTCAGCCGGTTCGGCAGCGCAACCTGCCCAACAGCTTCACCTTCCCGTACAACCAGCGCTGGCTGATGGGATTCTGGGGGTACTTCTTCAACAAGGACAAAAGCTTCGAACCGATCGCCGAGCGTAGCGCGGCGTGGAACCGCGGCGCCTACCTCGTCGAGGGCCCGGCGCATTGCGGCGAATGCCACACCCCGCGCACGCTGGCGCAGGCGATGAACACGCGGGCGAAGTTCGCCGGCGGCGTGGCGGAAGGCTGGAATGCCTACAACATCACCGGCGACCGCACGACCGGCATCGGCGCGTGGAGCAAGCCCGAGATCGAGGCCTATCTCGCCACCGGCCACGCGAACGGCCGCAGCGTCGCCTCGGGCCCGATGCGCGAGGCGGTGGACCTCAGCTTCTCCAAGCTGACCAAAAGCGACATCGCCGCCATCGCCACCTATCTGCAGACGATTCCGCCGATCCACAGCGCGCGCCTGGGCGCGCCGGCCGCATTCGCCGCCGCGTCGCACGCACAGGGGCCGACCGACAACCCGATCGGCAAGCGCGTATTCGAGCAGGCGTGCGTCAGCTGCCATGCCTGGAGCGGCAAGGGCGCGCTGGTCGCCGATGCCCAGCTCACCGCCAAGAAGGCGGTGAGCGATCCCACCGCCGCCAACGTCGCGCTGATGGTGCTGCAGGGCACCGGCCCGCAGACCGCCGGCCGACCCTATATGCCCGGCTTCGCGCACAGCTACAGCGACACCGAGATCGCCGCCGTCGCCAATTACGTGACCGCGCGCTTCGGCACGATGCCGTCGAAGATCGCACCGAAGGAAGTGGGGAAGCTGCGGGCCGAATAGCCCGCACCCCATACCCCGGTAGGGGCGCCCGGGATTTTACGGAGTGCGGCGGATGCGATATGCTTCGTTTCGTTGCTGCAACGCGCCGATCCGGTTCGCTCGAGCAGGAGGATGGGAATGCTGGCCTTGCGAGAAGAACCCGCCCAGGCGCTTTCGCCCGAAAGCCAGGTTTTCATCGTCGACGATGACGCCATGATCCGAGAGGCGCTGGTTGATTTGTTCGGTTCGGTGGGGCTGACCGCCCAGGCATTTTCCTCCACCCGTGCATTTCTCGACGCGCCGCGCCGCGATGTGCCCAGCTGCCTCGTTCTCGACGTGCGGATGCCGGAGGAAAGCGGGCTGGATCTCCAGCGCCGGATGAACGACCGAGGCCTGCGCATACCGATCATCTTCATCACCGGCCATGCCGATGTGCCGATGTCGGTGCGCGCAATGAAGCTGGGCGCCGTCAATTTCCTGCCAAAGCCGTTTCGCGACCAGGAACTGCTCGATGCGGTCGGGGAAGCGCTCCGCCAGGATGCCGCGCAACGCGCTGCTGACGCAGGCACGGCGGAGCTGCGAAAGCTCGCCGAACGCCTCACCCCGCGCGAGCTGGACGTGCTCAAGGCGGTCGATCGCGGGCTGCTCAACAAGCAGATCGCCTATGAGCTCGGCATCGCCGAGATCACAGTGAAGATGCACCGCAGCAGCGCCTTCAGAAAGCTGAAGGCAACCACGGTGGCGGACATGATCCAGAAGGTACGCGCGCTCAATCTGCGCTGAACGCGGACTTCCTAGGTCACCGGCGGCAGGGTGAAGCGGAAACAGGCGCCGCCCTCAGGCCGGTTTCCAGCTTCCAACCACCCGCCCATCCCCTCAATGATCGAGCGGCAGATCTGCAGCCCCATGCCTATGCCGCCGGCCTTGGTGGTGAAGAAGGGCTGGAACAGCTTGTCGAGATGCGCCTCGGCGATGCCCGGTCCGCTATCCTCCACGCGCACCTCTATCCCCTGCCCCACAGGCTGGACAGACACCAGGATCTGCCGCGCGCCTTCGACGTCCCGCAACGCATCGGCGGCGTTGGTTACCAGATTGACGAGCACCTGCTGAAGGTTCACTCGGTCCGCTAGCACTTGCGGCGTGCCTTGCACACACGCAGTCTCGAGGGTTGCCCCAGCAGCACGCAGCGGGCGTTCCAGCAACTCGCGCAGTTCGCCGGCGAGCGCGCACACGTCCACCGGCTCGCAGGGGCGATCGCCGGCGACGATCGTATCGCGCGCCCTATCAATGATCGCGGCAATCCGCTGCGCCGCCTGGTTGATCCGCTCCAGCACCCGAACCGCCAGTGCCGGATTGGGGGGCTCACCCTGCAGCGTCCGCAGCCCCGTACGCGCGTCCATCAACAGGGAGGCGACCGGCTGATTGAGCTCATGCGCGATCGATGCCGAATAGGCTCCCAATGTCGCCGCCCGGTTGGCGCGAGCCAGTTCGGCCTGCGCGCCCCGCCGCAGCTCTTCGATACGCTCACGCTCGGTGAGGTCGACAAGGCTCGACAGATGCAGCCCATCTCCCAGCGTACTCACCGAGAAGTAGACCGGGATTCGCCGATCGTCCTTGCCGATCAGCACGGTGTGGCCGCTCAGCGCCTGTCGCCCGGCATAGATCATCTCCAGCTGCTGGAGCACAACTTCGGTGCCATCCTCGGCATTGGCGGCGGGTGGGTTCGCCGCCAACTCGGCAAGGTCGGCATAGCCCATCAATTGGGCGAGCGCGGTGTTGACGCGCGTCGTGCGGATCAGGCCGAGGCAGCGTTCCAGCAAGGCCGGATGCTGGCTAAAATGTGCACGCAAATCCTCGACGCCAGCACTGCGGAGCGCATCTAGGATCGGCTGAGTCGCGCTGAAGTCCATCTCGGCGAAGCTGATGCTGCTCAGCTCGAACAGGCCGGAATTGCGCACCTGCTCCTTGCTGAGCGCCGCCGTCCGCTCTGCAACAAGCTGCTCCAGCGTCGCGTTGAGGTCGCGAACCTGTTGCTGCATCACGATCTGGTCGTGGATGTCGGTGTTGCTGCCGTAATAGGCGACGATCCTCCCCTCGGCATCGCGGGCAGGTCGCGCTGCAATCAGCAGCCAGCGATATTCGCCATTGGCGTGGCGCAGCCGATAGGTAAAGCGGACGTCCTTGCCGGCGGCAAAGGTCTCCTGCGCATGGGCAAGGAAAGCCGCAGCATCCTCGGGGTGGAGGTCGGGCGTCCAGTCCTGCGTGGCGATCGCATCCGCGATCGAGCGGCCGGTGATCTCGCCATAAGCACGGTTGAAGAAGTCGATGCGCATTTCAGGCGTCGCACGCCACAGGATCTGGGGCACGGAGTCGGTGAAGCGCTCCAGCTCCTCGCGCGCCTTCTCCAATGCTTCCTGCGCGCCTGCCAGCCGCTTTTGGTTGACCAGCAGTGCTCCGGTGACGCCGATGGCCACACAGGCCAATGCCCCCCGCATCACATTGGCAGCGTCGGTCGCAGTTCCATGCACGATCCCCCAGGAAAGCAGTGCCAGCACGATGCAGCCAATCGTGGCGGCACGCACCTCGGCTTCGCTGCCGACCCAGGCTACCAGCAGCGGCACCAGCAGGTACAAAATCGCGATCGCCCCCGCGAAGTCGGCACCGCAATCGATGCAGAACAGCGCGCCCGCCAACAGGGTGGCAGCGGCAAGCAACGCCGGTCTGGTTCCCTTCGCGATCATCGGACCTTCGCTCCCCGTCGCTGGCAGCCTTCTTACGCGATGCGTGACCGAAGCAGCCCCATACGGAGGTAGGTAACCTGCACCGAACCTGCTGCGAAGGCCCTGTCATACCCGCGTCTAGGCCAATTCGAATGCCTGCGCCTGCTAGTCTTGCGGCACCCCACAAGCTGCGGGAAACGGGAGACATTCGATGCACATGTTGGACTGGAATAGCTATCGCGAGCAGGTGCTGGCCGGCGTCGGCGCACTCGGCAAGCTCACGCCGGATACCGTGCGCGGCTATGCGATGATCGGCAATGCCGGCACCAAGACCGATCATCTCGATGCCAAGACCCGCGAACTGATCGCGGTGGCGGTGGCGATCAGCCTGCGCTGCGACGGCTGCATCACCGTCCATACCGATGCCGCGCGGAAGGCAGGGGCGACGCAAGAAGAACTCGCCGAAGCGCTGGGCGTCGCGATTGGGCTCAATGCGGGCGCCGGGCTGGTGTATTCGACCCGCGCGATGGACGCCTTTGCCGCCGCCGGCGAATAGGCACTCGCCCCTATCCCCTCCCGCTAGCGGGAGGGGAATGCAGGTGTCAGGCCCGGCCTGCGGCGTCCAGCTCGGCAAAGGCCGCGTCGCTCAGGCGGATCGCGGCCGCGGCAACATTCTCCTCGAGATGATGCACCTGGCCCGTCCCCGGAATCGGCAGGATCACCGGGCTGCGCCGGAGAAGCCAGGCGAGCGCGATCTGCCCCGGCGTCGCCTGATGATCGCGCGCGATGCGATCAAGCACCGATCCCTTCTCGGTCAGCCGCCCTGCCGAGAGCGGGTACCAGGGGATGAAGCCTATCCCCTCCCGCTCGCAATAGGCGAGCACATCCTCGCTGCTGCGATCGCCCAGATTGTAGCGGTTCTGCACCGTCGCCACCGGGAACACCGCGCGCGCCGCCTCGATCTCCTCGACGGTCACCTGGCTGAGGCCGGCGTGACGGATCACGCCCTCGGCCAGAAGCCGCGCGATCGCATCGAACTGCTCGGCTGCTGGCACCTTGGGGTCGATGCGATGGAGCTGCCAGAGGTCGATGCGCTCGACCCCAAGCAGGTCGCGGCTGCGATGTGCCTGTGAGACCAGATACTCCGGATCGCCATGCGGCGCCCACTGGTCCGGCCCCGGACGCTTGAGCCCGGCCTTGGTCGCGACGAACAGCCCGTCATAGGGATGCAGACCCTCGCGGATCAGCGGCTCCGACACGTCGGGACCATAGGAATCCGCCGTGTCGATGAAGTTCACGCCCAGCTCGGGCAGGCGGCGGAGCGTCGCCAGCACCGCGTCGCGGTCGCGGGGCGGACCCCATACACCCGGCCCGGCGATCCGCATCGCGCCATAGCCAAGGCGGACGACCTCCATGTCGCCGCCGATCGCGAAGGTGCCGGCGGCGCGCGCATCCGGCGTATGAGTGTCGGTCATTGCTCAAAAGCTCCTTGCGACGTTGATGATGCGCAGCTGGGTGAAGTCTTCCATGCCCTCGTGCCCGTTCTGCAGGCCGAGGCCGGATTCCTTGGCGCCGCCGAACGGCACGTCATAGGGCAGCGACATGTGCCGGTTAACCCATACCGTGCCGCTCTGGATCCGCGAGGCGACGGCGATGCCGCGCGCCACGTCACCGGTCCAGATCGATCCGCCCAGGCCGAATTCGCTGTTGTTCGCCTCGGCGATCACCTCGTCCACGGTCTCGTAGCCGAGCACCGGCAGCACCGGGCCGAACTGCTCCTCGCGCACCAGCCTGGCGGTCAGTGGCAGGTCGCGCACGATCGTCGGCGCGATGAAATAGCCGCGGCCCAGCGCTTCGCCGCCGCTGATGATCGTGCCCCCCTCGTCGCGCGCGCTCTGGAGGTAGCCGAGCACCTTCTCGAACTGCATCTTGTTCTGCACGGGGCCGATGGTGGTGGCGGGATCGAGCCCGTCGCCCAGCACCGCCGCGCGCGCCAGCGCCGCCAGCCCCTCGCTCACCGCATCGAGCATCGCGGCGGGGGCGTAGATTCGCTTGGCGGCATAGCAGACCTGGCCGGCGTTGATCATCGCGGCGGCGAAGATCCGCGGCAGCACCACGTCCAGATCGGCATCGTCGAGGATGATCGCGGCGTCGTTGCCGCCCAGCTCCAGGGTGAAGCGCTTCATCGTGCCGGCGGCGCTGGTCAGCACCTTCTTGCCGGTGGGCGTCGAGCCGGTGAAGCTGACATGCGCAACGCCCGGATGGCTGGTGAGCAGCGGGCCGAGGTCGTTGGCATCGGTCAGCGTCTGGAACACGCCGGGGGGCAGGATGGTGCTGGCGATCTCGCCGAGCAGCAGCGTGGCGAGCGGGGTGGTCGGCGCGGGCTTGGAGATGACGGTGTTGCCGGTGATCAGCGCCGGGCCGAGCTTGAACGACAGCAGCGTCATCGGCCGGTTCCATGGCGTGATCGCCACCACCACGCCCTGCGCATAACGCTGGCCGACGATCAGCTCCGCCTCGGTGTCGCGGCGAACCTCGTCTTCCAGCCGCTGGTCGGCAAAATGGCGAATGGCGCCGGCGGCGATGCCCACCTCGCGTCGGCACTCGGCGATCGGGCCGCCCCGCTCGCGGGTCAGCACTGTGGCAAGGTCGTCGACCCGGGCATCCAGTGCGTCGGCCAGCGCATGCAGATAGGGGCGGCGGCCGTCATAGCCGAGCGCTTCCCAGCCCGGCTGGGCCGCCTTCGCGGCGGCGATCGCCCGCTCCGCCTGCGCGGCACTGGCGCGAGGTGCGTGGGCGAATACCGCCCCGGTGGTGGGATCGACCACGTCAAGCTGAGCGTCGCCAGCGACGAGCGCACCGTCGATCAGCAGGTGGCGGAGAGCAGCGGGATCGGGCAGGGGCATGGGCGTCAGGCCTCGCATATTCGGCTAGGGAGAAGCCCGATCTGGGACGGGGTGGCTCTCTTGCGGTAGCCATACGCCAGTATGCGCGCGCGGCGGCCAGGCGAGGTCCACGCCAGCGCATACTTGGGTATGGGTTGCCCGGGGCGCGGAAGGGCGGAGAGGTGGCACGGTGAGAGGTCGACAAGAAGGTATTCCGAGTGCGTGACATTCCGCTCGTCTCTATTGTCGACGACGATGCCAGCGTGCGGGATGCGCTTGCCGACCTGTTCGAAAGCAGCGGCCTGCGGACCTGCAGCTTCGCGTGCGCCCGCGACTTCCTGGAATCGGAGGTCGCCGCAAAGTCGCAGTGCATCGTCAGCGATATCCAAATGCCCGGTATGAGCGGCATCGAATTGTCGCGCACGCTGCGCGCCGGGGCGATCGATACTCCCATCATTCTCATCTCCGCCTATGCGACCGATGCGATCCGCCGCAGCGCCGAAGCGATCGGCGTCACCTGCATGCTGGCCAAGCCGTTCGATCCACTGGAACTCCTTGCCTGCGTCGAGGCAGCCCTCTCGGCGGCATAGCCCCCTACCTCCAGTGCCGTTTTGGATACGTCCGTATACTGTGTCGGCACGGGAGCGCCGGGTAGGGTGCAGACGTCGGGCGGCATTGCCCCTGCCCCCCCCCCCCGCCGTCCGACACCGGATCCAGATCCGCGCAGGGCCGGAGCAAAAACACTGCTCGGCGCTTGTTTCGAAAGGCTTCAGGAGGTCGAAGATGCGCATCAGCTATCCCCGCAATGCAGGCCGCCCCTGGGCGGTACGGATCCTGCTCAGCGGCCCGCAGCCCGGCGCTGCGCGCCGCGCCCAGGCGATGCCGTTCGAGCAGGTGCCTGCCCAGGGAGCCGCTCCTACCCGCGTATGATGGCGCCGCGGTTCCCTGCCCCTAAGCTTGGGCGAAACCGCAAGGAACGCCCATCATGCACAAGCTCGCCTCTCAGATCATCGACGCCCATGGCGGACTCGATCGCTGGAAGCGCCACGATACGCTGACCGCGCATCTGATCCAGGGCGGCGTGCTCTGGCCGCTCAAAGGCCAGGCCGGCGTGCTTGACGACACGAGTGTCACGGTTAGCCTGCGCGAGATCCACGCCTCCCACGCGCGCTTCGGTACCATCGCCGCGCGGTCCGACTATCGCCCGGACCGCGTCGCGCTGCTCGATGCGACAGGTGGCGAGATCGACGCGCTCAACCAGCCCCGCACTTCCTTCGCCGGCCACACGCTGGAGACACCCTGGACCGCCCCCCAGCTCGCCTATTTCGCCGGGTGTGCGATGTGGACCTATTTCAACATGCCGTTTCTGCTCGCCTGGGACGGCGTGGAGACCGAGGAACTGGACCCCTGGGAGGAAAACGGCGCCCGCTGGCGCCGCCTGCGCGTGACACTGCCTCCGACGATCGTGAGCCACAGCAGCGTACAGACGCTCTACATCACCGAGGAAGGACTGATCGTCCGCCAAGACTACGACGTGGAGATCGCCGGCAACACGCCGGGCGCACATTATCTGAGCGACTATGTCGAGGTCGACGGGATCCACCTGCCGACCCGCCGCCGCATCTATCCGCGCCAGCCCGACGGCCAGCGCGTACCCGAGCCGCTCGTCGTTTCGATCGACCTCGACTCCTACGTGTTCGGCTGAGCCATGGCCGTTGCCGACACTCCCCTGCGGCCGGAACCGCCAGCCCATGCACGCGAGACACAGATATTTCCGCGTCTGGACACGCCACTGATCGAGCGGATCGCCGCTTATGGCGCGGAGGAGCAGCCCGCTTCCGACATGTTGCTGTTCGCGCGCGGCGATCGCAACCCGGACTTCTTCGTCGTGCGCGAAGGCGCCATCGATCTGTTCGACGGCGAAGGCGACTATGTCCGCAGTTACCTGCCAGGCCAGTTCAGCGGAGAGCTGCATCTGTTCAGCGGCCGCGCCTCGCTGCTCGACGGGCGCGCGGCCGCTGGCACGCGGCTACTCCGCCTTTCTCCCCAGGCTTTTCGCCGCATGGCTTCGGCCGAGCCGGACATCGGCGAGATCATCATGCGCGCCTTCATCCTTCGGCGGGTCGATCTGCTCGCCACCGGCTTTGGCGGCATCACCCTGGTCGGCTCGGCCGAAGACCCGGAAACGCATCGAATCCGCGAATTCCTCACCCGAAACGCCCATCCCCACCGCTTTGTCGACCTGCGCGACCCCGCCGCGCCCGCGGCACTCGCGACGGACGAGCTGCCTGCGGTACTTCTGCCCGAAGGCAGGGTGCTTTCCCGGCCCTCGGTGACGCAGCTCACCGAACTTCTCGGCCTGAACGGCGTGCCTGACAGCGACGCGCTCTATGACCTGGTGGTCGTGGGGGCTGGACCCGCCGGGCTCGCGGCGGCCGTGTACGGGGCGTCCGAAGGCCTTTCCACCTGCGTCGTCGAGGCGGAAGCACCCGGCGGGCAAGCCGGCACCAGCAGCCGCATCGAAAATTATCTCGGATTTCCCACTGGCATCTCCGGACAGGCGCTGGCGGGCCGTGCGATCACCCAGGCGCACAAGTTCGGCGCAGTTTTACGCGTCTCGTGCCGGGCGAAGCATCTCGACTGCCGCAGCAGCCCGCTGCAGGTCTCGCTGGAAAGTGGCGAGACGCTAAAAGCCCGAGCGGTGGTGATCGCCACCGGCGCACGCTATCGCCGGCTGGACGTTCCCAACTATGCCGCGCTGGAAGGCCGCGGAATCTATTATGCGGCAACGCCGATGGAGGCCCAGCTCTGCGCCGGGGCGGAAGTGGTTGTAGTCGGCGGCGGCAACTCTGCGGGCCAGGCGGCGATGTTCCTTTCGCGCAGCTGCGCCAGGGTCCATATTCTCGTCCGCGGACCCGGCCTCGCCGCCACCATGTCCGACTATCTCGTCCAGCGTATAGCGGGCAGCGCAAACGTGCAGCTGCATTCCTTCTGCGAGGTGACAAGCGTAGAAGGCACGGATTTCCTTACCCGCCTGAGCTGGCGCGACTCCGCCAGCGGTACCACGGAAACGCGCGACGTGCGGGGGCTGTTCGTGATGATCGGTGCCGCGCCCAACACCGAATGGCTATCGGATTGCCTGCCGCTCGATCCTGCCGGTTTCGTGCCCACCGGCGTGGACACGGCGGGGCGCCCGCTCGCTTCGCCCTATGCCACGATCATCGACGGCGTGTTCGCCGTGGGAGACGTGCGCGCCGGCTCGGTGAAGCGAGTAGCCTCCGGCGTCGGCGAGGGAGCAGCCGTGGTTTCCGCAGTCCACAGTCATATTGCCGGTTGACCCATGTACCTCAACCGCAGCCCATGATAGCACGACCGAATTGACGCTGCGCACGGTGGCGTGAGGAGCGGGGAACCTGCGTGCAGCGAGTGCCAGCGGAATTGCTGGATCTGTCCAGCGAGAGCATGATCTCCACCGCCGACGGTGCTTTGATCACCAGCTGGAACCTGGCCGCCACGGCAATCTATGGCTGGCAGCCGCAGGAAGCGCTGGGCGAGGCGCTGGCCGATCTGGTCGGCCCCTATCCTGATACTGCGATTGAGGAAGTCCGGAACCGCGGCATCTGGGAGGGCCGGATCGAACGCCGTCGGCGTGACCGCTCGACCTGTACGGTGCGTATCCGTCTCGCACGTGCGGCCCAGGCAGATCGCGAATGGATGGAAGTCTCTTCGCCGGTTGAGACAGGCCATCCGGCCGAAATCGCGCTCGCGGCCAGCGAGTATCGCTACCGCAACCTGTTCGGCGCGGTCGCGGCGTCGTTCTGGGAACTGGATTTCAGCGGGGTCGGCGCGTTGCTTCGCGAAGTGCGCGAGCAAGGCGTCACGGACATCGCCGCGCATCTTCGCGCAACGCCCACCCTCATCCGCGCGATGATGCGGGCGACGCGAATCGTCGATACCAACGATCGGTCGATCGAGATGTTCGGGCCCGGCACGAAGCGCGATCTGATCACGACGCCGCTCGACCAGTATTGGCCGGAAGCGAGCTCGGCAGACTTCGCCGAGAGCATTCTTTCCGCGATCAGCGGCAAGCCCCGCCACGTCGCCGAAACGCGGATGCGGGCGCGCGACGGCCGCGAATTCGATGCACTGTTCACCGTATCGTTCCTGCCGGGCACGGTCGGCAACGGCACGCTGCTGGTGGGCTTCACCGATATCTCGGACCGGGTACAGGCCACGCGGCAGCTCGGCGAAGCTAGCACCCGCCGCAAGATGCTGATGGACGTGCCGACCATCGCATTGTCCGAACTCGCTGCGCCGGAAACGAGCGCCGTCTTCAAGCGCCTCCGTGCGGAGGGCGTGACCGACCTTCACGCCTATATCGACGCGCATCCGGGCTTCGTCGACGAGGTGGCGTCGAGCCTGCACTTCACTGCGGTCAACGACGCGACCGTGCGCCTGTTCGGTGCACGGTCGGCGGAGGATCTGATCGGTCGGTCGCTTACCGGGCTCGTTCAGCCCGGCTGCGACGTGCTGCGCCGCTCGATCGAGGGCGCCTACGACCGCCAGCCGATTTTCCAGAGCGAAATCAGAATGTTCAAGCTGGACGGCGCGCCGGTCGATACGCTGTTCTGCCGCGTCTCCAGTCCCGATCCCGCCAGCGGCGAAGCCGTGATCGCACAGATCGACATCACCGAGCAGGTAAAGGCGCGGCAGGAAATCGAGCGGATGCGCCAGCAATCGGCCCATGCTTCGCGCATCACCCTGCTCGGCCAGCTTTCCGCCTCCATCGTCCACGAGATCAGTCAGCCGATCACCGCCATCGCCATGCATGCCGCCGCCGCCGAGCGGCTGGCGAGAGCCCCGGAGGCGCAGCTGGAGAAACTGGCCAGGATCACCAGCCAGATCGGGCAGAACGCGCTGCGCACAGGCGAGATCGTCGAGCGCATCCGCGCGCTCGCAGCAAATCGCGAGATCCCGATGGTATCGCTGTCGATGACGGACATCGTCGCGGAAACCCGGCTGCTCCTCCAGCAGGAACTCACCGAAAAGGGGATACAGGTGACGCTTGCCCGGGACGCCGTGCTGCCGAACGTCTGCGGCGATCGCATCCAACTGCAGCAGGTGCTCGCCAACCTCATGGTCAACGCGATTCAGGCGATGGACGGCACGCCCGAGGGGAAGCGCCGAATCGACCTGTCGCTGCGCACGAAGGAAGGTATCGTCCTGCTGGAAGTCGCCGATACCGGTCCCGGCCTATCGGCCGCCTTCCGGGCCGAGCCCTTCCAGACCTTCCGCACCAGCAAGCCGGACGGACTGGGCATCGGGCTCACGATATGCCGCTCGATCGCCGAGGCGCATGGCGGCCGGATCGAAGTGCGCGATCGCAGCCACGGCGGTGCCGCGTTCACGCTGGCCCTGCCGGCTGCCTGAACCAAGGCATACCGCAGTTCAGATCGTGCGCCGCCACCGCTGCAGCCAAACTGCCGGCCGAGGAGAACGGCCATGCACACCCATGTCACTGCCCCCACCCGGTTCGTCGAAGCAGGGAGCATTCGCTACGCATATCGCCGCTTCGGCACGCCTTCTGCCACGCCGATGGTGCTGCTCCAGCACTTCACCGGCGGACTGGATCATTGGGACCCGGCGGTCACCGACGGGCTGGCGCGCGACAGGGAGGTGATCCTGGTCGACAATGCCGGCGTCGGCAGTTCGACCGGCGAGACGCCGACGACAATCGAAGGCATGGCCGATTGCATTCGCGACTTCGTCGATGCGCTGGACCTGGAGCGCTTCGACCTGCTCGGCTTTTCGATGGGCGGCATGGTCGCCCAGGCGTTTGCCAAGGAACATGCCGATCGCATACGCCGGCTGATCCTGGTCGGCACCTCGCCGCGCGGCGGCGACCCGACGCCGTTCGGCGCCGAAGTTTCCCAACGTGCGCGCGGCGATGCCGGGCTGGAGGAGATGGCCTGGCTGTTCTTCGGCCACTCGGATGCCGGCCGCGCTGCTGCCGCAGCGTTCTGGGAACGTCGGCACGCCCGCATCGAAGATCGCGACCCGCCCAGCGGCACTGCGACGATCATGGCACAAGTGGCTGCCGGTCGAGACTGGCTTTTGCCACATGGCGAGCGCTTTGCCGATCTCGCGAGGATTACGGTGCCGACCCTGGTCGTCAACGGCCACACCGATGTCATGCTCCCGACAATCAATTCCTTCTACCTGCAACAGCATCTGCCTGATGCGCAGCTGATCCTCTATCCGGATTCGGGCCACGCTGCCCATTTCCAGTATCCGAGCCAATTCCTGGCCCACGCCCGGTTATTCTTGTCCGAGTGATAGCGGGGGTGCCGGACTGGGGAACTGCAGTCCGGCACCTTTGCAAGCACTGCGGCACCCGTCCCCGCCGACAATAATTCGCCGGCAGCGCATCGAAGAAGCGCTGCCGGCGACTGATATCTTCAACGGCGGTAAACCTGCCCGCGCTTCAAGCTTTGATAAAGGCGAGCAGATCAGGGTTTAGCACGTCTGCATGTGTCGTCAGCATCCCATGTGGATAGCCCTTGTACACCTTGAGCTCACCGTGCTGCAGCAGCTTGACCGACAACAAGGCCGCATCTGCGATGGGAACCACCTGATCGTCATCCCCATGCATGACCAACGTCGGCACCTGGATACGCTTCAAATCCTCGGTGAAGTCGGTCTCGGAAAAGACCGCAATGCAATCATATTGCGCCTTGGCGGAGCCGATCATTCCCTGGCGCCACCAATTCTGAATGGTGCCGGGATAAATCTTCGCACCATCGCGATTGAACCCGTAAAAAGGACCGCTGGCGATATCCATGTAAAGCTGGGCCCGATTGGCTGCGAGCGCGCTTCGATAGCCGTCGAACACGGATTTGGGCAGGCCGCCGGGATTGCGATCCGACTGGAGCATTACGGGCGGAATCGCCGCGACGAGCACGAGCTTCGCGATCCGGCCCGGCTTTGCCTTGGCAGCGTAGCGCGCGGCCTCACCGCCGCCGGTGGAATGCCCGATATGCACGGCGTGCTTCAGATCCAGGTGATCCGTCAGTTCGATCACGTCGGCGACATAGGTGTCCATGTCGTTCCCCACATCCGTCTGGGTCGAACGACCGTGACCACGGCGATCATGCGCCACCACGCGGAAGCCATGCGACAGAAAAAACAGCATCTGCGCGTCCCAGTCATCGGACGACAGGGGCCAGCCATGATGGAAAAAGATCGGCGGCGCGTCTTTGGGGCCCCAGTCCTTGTAGAATATTGCTGTGCCGTCCTTGGTTGTAATCGTACCCATGGTCAGGTCTCCGTGCGATGGTAAGGGAGAGGCAAAGAGCGGGCTGCTGCCAAGGTGAGACAACATGCCCGCAGCAATCAGGCCCGCTAACGCGTCGCGGCGGGTCAGATCCCAACCTGCGTGCGTTTGGCCACACGGAACGCCGCGCACGTCGTCCGCGCCCTCTTGGGTGTCGTTCTGTTGCGCCCCGGCAAAGGCCGGACTCTTTGGGGTATGTGCCATGGTGAAGCCTCGCTCGGCGGGAGTCGCTGCCCCGCTGCGCCAGATGACGCGCTTGCCCGCCTCTTTCCTATCCTACCGTCTCAGACCTCTCCCCATACCGGGGTTCAGTGTGGCCGCGCAGGGCGTCGATATTCGGCCCAGGCGGCTTCGATCAAAGTAAGGAGCTTGGCATCGAGCATTGCCGCGAAGCGGTCGAGCCTCTGGGATGGCCCGCCCGATCAGCGTGAACGAGGTTAAGGCTGACTCGGGTTCTGCCTCCCCGCGCATGGCTCTCCCGATTCCTGGTGCAAGACCTACCTCGGGACTGGGGTGCCCAGCCTCCGGACTAATGGTGCATCGCGCCGGAAACAGGGATTTTGCGCCCGGCACTTCAGCCGAAAGGAAGTCCCGCATGTACGATGCCAGCGCCGATACCACGCTTACCGCACTGACCCGCTTCCTCGAAGCCGCCAATGGTGTGCGCTATGCCTATCGCCGCTTCGGCAAGCCTGGCGGGACCCCGCTCGTGCTGCTGCCGCGGTTCCGCGGCGACCTCGACACCTGGGACCCTGCACTGCTCGATGCCCTGGCTGCCGAGCGCGAACTGATCCTCGTCAACAATCGCGGCGTCAGCAGTTCCAGCGGGACCACCCCGGCCTCCATCTTCGAGATGGCCCGTGACCTGCTTGCCTTTGTGGACTCGCTCGATCTGTCCCGCATCGACCTGCTCGGCTTTTCGCTCGGCGGCTTCATCGCACAGGAAGTCGTGCTGACCCGTCCGGACCTGGTCCACCGCCTGATCCTGGCGGCAACCGGCCCCCAAGGCGGACCGAATATGCACGGCTGGCGAAAGGACATCGCCGATGCGGTCCGCAAGGATATGCCCGGTGCAGCGGAACTGCTCTACACCTTCTTCAAGCCGACCGAAACCAGCCAGTCGGCAGGACAGGCCTATCTGGGCCGCTTCCTCGCTCGCACCGCGGACCGCGACGTGGCGAGCAGCCTGCAGACCCGCGATGCACATTATGACGCGGTATGTTCCTGGGGTGTGGCCGACCATGCGAAGCTGCAACGTCTGCAGAGCATCCGTCAGCCGACCTTCGTCGCCAATGGCGATGCAGATGCGATGATTCCGCCGAGCTTATCCTACCTGATGGGCGGCCTCATCCCGAACGCCGAGGTGAAGATCTACCCCGATGCGGGCCACGGCTTCCTCTTCCAGCACCACGCCGAGTTTGCGCGCGACGTGAACACCTTCCTGAACGCTTGAAAAGACATCCCGTGCCCGATGATATCGCCCCTGCGCTGGAGACCGTGACCGTCAACGGCCTCCGCATCCGCATCCGCAAAGGCGGAACCTGTGCTGGAACACCCCTCTTTCTCACCGCGCCCTATCCGGAGAGCGTCCGCGCTTTCGACGCGATCTGGCCGGCGCTGGAGGCACTCGGCCCGCTGGTTGCCGTCGACCTGCCAGGCTTTGGCCGCTCGGAATTCGACGAACGCCTGATGTCGCCGAGCGCCATGGGCGCGTTTCTGCCGATGTTGCTGGACGAACTCGGGCTCGATCGCGTGCATGCGATCGTACCCGATATCGGCACGCTGGCGGCCTTGTTCGCCGCCGCCCGGCATCCGGAACGGTTCGAAAGCATCGTTGCGGGCAGCGGGGGCACAGCCATGGCGCTGCTCGGTGAACCGTTGCGGCAGATCGTCGCGAGCAGCCCGGAGGATTTTGCCGGTATAGACGGGGGCGAGCAGGTAGTAGAACTGATCCGAACCAGCACGCGCGTGCCGATCGCCGATGCGGTACTGGAGGATTACCGCCAATCCTCGTCCGGTAGCCGCTGGAACGAGGCCGCAGCATTCGTTCGGGCGTATGCACAGGACCTGCCGCGGCTGGAAGTGCTTCTGGGTAGCGTCGCGACGCCGGTTCTGGTCATCTCCGGCAGCGACGATCCGTTCGTGCCCCCCAGCAATGGGGCATTCCTGCAAAAGCATTTGCCCCGCGGCGTTCATCGTATCGTGGAGAGCGGCCACTTCGTCTGGGAGGACGCTGCGGAGCGCTATGCCACCCTGATCACGGAGTGGGTGCAGGGCGGCTACCGCGCGGCCGTTTAGGCGGAAAGAGCTTCGCCGTCTGCGGCGTGCCCAAGAGCCTGCCCCGGCGAAAGCCGGGTCTGGCGGCAGATGTTTCAGAAGCGCTT
Source organism: Sphingomonas pokkalii (assembly GCF_003096275.1). Classification (GTDB taxonomy): domain Bacteria; phylum Pseudomonadota; class Alphaproteobacteria; order Sphingomonadales; family Sphingomonadaceae; genus Sphingomonas; species Sphingomonas pokkalii. The sequence goes on along the minus strand of NZ_QENQ01000001.1, from coordinate 1,104,229 downwards.
TCCGGTCGCCCGCTGTACGGTCCCGCAGTTGATGCGTGCGATGGGCGTGGCAGGGGCAAGCCGACACGCGCGACCATTAGCGACAACGCGGCGTCGTGCCCGCTCGGTCACGTCAATCGCCAGTTCTACACGCCAGCGCCGAACATGCTGTGGCTGTCGGACTTCACCCACGCCGCGGCTTGGCGGGGTTCGTGTACATTGCCATCTTCCTCGGCAGAATACACCTCGTCGCCAGCGTCATGTGGTTTTGTGAGTCCCAGCGGTGGGACAAATATCTGTCGTTTGAGAACATCTGCAACATAGGGTCCTGGCTTCGAACCTGAGTCGTCAGGCCAGTGCCAAGCCGACGTATGGCGCGATTGGTGCGCGCTCGCTGAGAGGCACCCACGACCGTGCAAATCAGCAGACAAAATTATGACCTAGATTATGACCGAAGAAAGACTTTGGCAAAAAAGCCAATATAATCAATGGCGGCTGGTGGAGCTGAGGGGAATCGAACCCCTGACCTCTGCAGTGCGATTGCAGCGCTCTCCCATCTGAGCTACAGCCCCGCCGCCGGACCTGGGTGGCCCCCAGGAGGCGATCCCATTAGCGACACCCGCGCTGCGATGCAACTGGCTTATCGCGTCGTCGCAAATCCGGAGAGATCCAGCGAAGCGGCTGTGATCGAAGTAAAAAGTCCGGAACCGTTCGCAATCCTCTCAGTTGAATCGAACAGACGGCACTGAAGCCGCGCCCGCCCACACACAGCAGGAGAGATAACGATGGACAACCGTAACAATCCTTACGGCGCCACCGGATATAGTGACGCCCGGAATCGGGGCGACTACGGTCAGGATTTCGGTTCGCATCGCGACTATACCTACAGCAGCGCACGCGATTATGCCGCCGCCGGAGAATTAGGTCGTGGCAGACGCGAAGGGCGCAGCAGTTGGGACCGAGATCGCAATGATTGGCGCAGCGAGGGCTATGCGTACCGTCGCGAGGAAGGTGACAGCCGTCGCGACCGGGATCGCGACTGGAACGATTATGGCCCGCATAGTTACGGCAACCAGGGCGCGCATGGGCAGGATCGGCGTTACGACTATGGTGCCGGCAGCACCGACCGCGACTGGAGCGATCGCAATCGCTTCGCCGGACGCTATGGCACGCCGCCGCAGGGCCGTTTCGGTGACGGAATGAGTCCCGGAACCCAGCGCCGCTACGACGACGAGCGCGAACTTCGCGGCTATGATCGCGATCGCGGCTTCTTCGACCGTGCGGGCGACGAGGTACGGTCGTGGTTCGGTGATGAGGAAGCGGAGCGCCGCCGTCGCCAGGACCAGCGCTATGACGAGATACAGGCGCGCAACGAAGGCGCCCACGATCCGCATTATGGCGAGTGGCGTCGCAGCCGCATCGCCGAATTCGACCGCGATTATGACGAGTATCGCCGCGAGAATGCCCAGCGTTTCCACAGCGAATTCGAGAACTGGCGTACCGAACGCACCAGCCAGCGCGATTCGCTGCGCCGCGTGACCGAGCATATGGAAGTGCTGGGGTCGGACGGCAGCCATGTCGGCACGGTCGACAAGGTACGCGGAGACCGCATCATCCTGACCAAGAACGACACGGATGCTGAGGGTCGCCATCACTCCATCCCGTCACGCTGGATCCAGGCCGTCGATGAGAAGGTCACGTTGCGCAAGACCGCAGAGGAAGCCAAGAACCATTGGCGCGACGAGGAACAGTCTGGCGCGATGTTCGGCGCAGACAAAAGCAAATCGACCGCCGCCACGGATCAGACCAGCACCGCCGACCGATCGCAGGATTGGAGCACGACGGGCAATCTGAATTCGAGCTTCAAGGGCACGTACTGAAACGAAGCGAAGGTGTAGCCGTCTCCTCCCCCGCCAGGGGGAGTGGCAGGCGCAGCATCACGGAGGGAGAGGAAGCACGACGGCTTCCGTTCTGGCATCCTCCCCCTCCGACGCCTTCCGCGCCACCTCCCCCTGGCGGGGGAGGAAACACTGAAGGAGATTAGGGCCGTCCGGCAGTGCCGGGCGGCCCGTTCTTCAAGCGCTCACAGGTCGACGCGGTCCGCGTTCATCACCTTGGTCCAGGCCTTGCCGAATGCGGCGACGAACGCCGCCTCGGCATCGTCGGTGGCATAGGCTTCGGCCAGCGCCCGCAACTGCGAGTTGGAGCCGAAGATCAGGTCGACGCGGGTACCGGTCCACTTGGCCTCCCCGGTCTTGCGGTCCTTGGCGACGAAGCTGCCGTCGCCTTGCGCTTCCCACTTGGCCGTGAAGCTGGTGGTCAGCAGGTTGCGGAAGAAGTCGTTGGTCAGCGTCTCCGGACGGTCGGTGAACACGCCATGCTTCGAGTCGCTATGATTGGCGCCGAGCACGCGCAGGCCGCCGACCAGCACGGTCATCTCCGGTGCGGTGAGCGTCAGCAGTGCCGCACGGTCGACCAGCAGTTCCTCTTCCGACCAGCCCATCGTGTCGCGGGCATAATTGCGGAAGCCGTCGACCTTGGGTTCAAGCGGCTCGAAGCTGTGCGCGTCCGTCTGTTCCTGGCTGGCGTCGGTACGGCCCGGCACGAACGGCAGGCGCAGATCATGCCCGGCCTTCTTCGCCGCAGCCTCCACCGCCGCCGTGCCGCCGAGCACGATCAGATCGGCGAGCGACACCTTCTTGCCCCCGCTTTGGAACTTCGCCTGGATTGCTTCCAGTACGGCCAAAGCCTGGCTGAGTTCGGCAGGCTCGTTCACCGCCCAGTCCTTCTGCGGGGCGAGGCGGATGCGCGCACCATTGGCACCACCGCGCTTGTCCGAGCCGCGATAGGTGCTGGCCGACGCCCAGGCCGTCTTCACCAGCCGCGAAATCGACAGGCCCGAGCCGAGGATATCGGCCTTGAGCGCTGCCACGTCCGCGTCGTCGATCAGCGGATGGTCGACCGCCGGAACCGGGTCCTGCCAGAGGCGCGGCTCGGCCGGCACTTCGGGGCCGAGCAGCTTGGCGTGCGGGCCGCTGTCGCGGTGGGTCAGCTTGTACCAGGCCTCGGCAAAGGCATGGGCGAACTGGTCCGGATTCTCGTAGAAGCGCCGCGAGATCGGGCCATAGGCCGGATCGAAACGCAGCGATAGGTCCGTGGTCAGCATCGTCGGGAGGTGCTTCTTCGACGGATCATGCGCGTCCGGGATCACCTCGCCGGCATCCTTCGCCACCCATTGATGCGCGCCCGCCGGGCTCTTGGTCAGTTCATACTCATATTCGAACAGGTTCTTGAAGAAGCCCATCCCCCACTGCGTCGGGGTCTCGGTCCAGGTGACCTCCAGGCCGCTGGTGATCGTGTCGCCGGCATTGCCCGTGCCGAAGCTGTTCTTCCAGCCGAGCGCCTGCATCTCGATCCCTGCGCCTTCGGGCTCCGGGCCGATATACTGGCTCGGGTCCGCCGCGCCGTGCGTCTTGCCGAAGGTGTGGCCGCCGGCGATCAGCGCGACGGTCTCCTCATCGTTCATCGCCATGCGCGCGAAGGTCTCGCGGATGTCGTGCGCGGCGAGCAACGGATCGGGGTTGCCGTCCGGGCCTTCCGGATTGACATAGATCAGGCCCATCTGAACCGCCGCCAGCGGGTTCGACAGGTCGCGCTCGCCCGAATAGCGGCCGCCTGGCTTGTCGCTGGTCTGCAGCCATTCGCGTTCGGGGCCCCAGTTGATGTCGCGCTCGGGCTCCCACACATCGGCGCGACCGCCGCCGAAGCCGGCGGTTTTGAAGCCCATCGATTCGAGCGCGCAATTGCCGGTGAGGATCAGCAGGTCCGCCCAGGAGAGCGCCCGGCCATATTTCTGCTTGATCGGCCACAGCAGCATGCGGGCCTTGTCGAGATTGGCATTATCCGGCCAGCTGTTGAGCGGGGCGAAGCGCTGCGTGCCGGACCCCGCGCCGCCGCGCCCGTCGCCGATGCGATAGGTGCCGGCGCTGTGCCACGCCATGCGGATGAACAGCGGGCCATAATGGCCGAAATCCGCCGGCCACCAGTCCTGCGAATCGGTCATCAACGCGAAGATGTCCGCCTTCACGGCAGCCAGATCGAGCTTCTGAAACGCGGCGGCATAGTCGAAGTCGGCGCCCATCGGATCGCCGGCGGGCGGGTTCTGGTGGAGCACGGTCAGGTCGAGCTGGTTGGGCCACCAGGTCCGGTTCGTCATGTCGAACAGGACGGCATTGCCCTCCATCTTGCCACCATGCATCGGGCACTGCGATTCGGCGTTCATTCGGGCATCTCCTTGCGGGATCGGGCTATGGTCTGCGCAAAGCCTCGCACGGCCAGAGCGATCGATGAAATGGATTAGTCCGCGCACACTGATCGATCTTGCCGCTCATGTCAGTATATCCGATTAGATAGGTCTCGGCCACGGCGCGCAGACGAAACGATGTTGCGCCACGGCGGTTACGGACTTGGCTGGTTTGCCCGCCCGAACTGGTTACACTCGCAACCAACCGTAGAACAGATTTCGGAGAGCCTGCATGACCGACGCCACCGAAGCCGACCTGACCGGCGGCACCCCGCGCCCCCGCCCCGAAGGCGAGGTCGAGAAGATCGGCGATCGCAAGCTCAAGCCGGCGACGATGATGATGGGGCACGGCTATGATCCGATGCTCTCGGAAGGATCGCTGAAGCCGCCGATCTTCCTCACCTCTACCTTCGTCTTCCCCAATGCCGCAGCGGGCAAGCGCCACTTCGAAGGCGTGACCGGCAAGCGCCCCGGCGGCGCCGAGGGCTTGGTCTATTCGCGCTTCAACGGCCCGAACCAGGAGATCCTGGAAGACCGGCTCGCGATCTGGGAAGAGGCTGAGGATGCGCTCGCCTTCTCCTCGGGCATGTCGGCGATCGCGACGCTGTTCCTGTCGATGGTCAAGCCGGGCGACACGATCGTCCATTCTGGCCCGCTCTATGCCGCGACCGAGACGCTGATCGCCCGCATCCTCGGCCGCTTCGGCATCCACTGGCTCGACTTCCCGGCGGGCGCCACCCGCGAGGAGATCGACGCGGTGCTGAGCAAGGCGGCGACCGGCAATGTCGCGCTGATCTATCTGGAGAGCCCCGCCAACCCGACCAACGCGCTGGTCGACGTCGAAGCCGTGGCGGCCAGCCGCGACGCGATCTTCAAGGGCGACACCAAGCCGCCGATCGCGATCGACAATACCTTCCTCGGCCCGCTCTGGGCGCAGCCGCTCCGCCAGGGTGCGGATATCGTCGTCTACTCGCTGACCAAATATGCCGGCGGCCATTCGGACCTGGTGGCGGGCGGCGTGCTGGGATCGAAGGCGCACATCAACACGATCCGGCTGATGCGCAACACGATCGGCACGATCTGCGACCCGAACACGGCCTGGATGCTGCTCCGCTCGCTCGAGACGCTCGAGCTGCGGATGAGCCGCGCAGGCGAGAACGCCGCCAAGGTCTGCGAATTCCTGGCCGCCCACCCCAAGGTGGAGAAGGTCGGCTATCTCGGCTTCCTCGATCGCAGCGAGGACAAGCGCCAGGCCGACATCTATCGCCGCCACTGCACGGGCGCGGGATCGACCTTCTCACTCTACCTGAAGGGCGGTGAGAAGGAGGCGTTCGCCTTTCTCGATGCGCTCAAGATCGCCAAGCTGGCGGTGAGTCTGGGCGGCACCGAGACGCTGGCATCGCATCCTGCGGGGATGACGCATTTGTCGGTGCCGGAGGCGCGCAAGCAGGCGCTGGGGATCACCGACAATCTGGTGCGCATCTCGATCGGCGTCGAGGATGCCGACGATCTGATCGCGGACTTCGAGAATGCGCTGAAGGCGGTCTGAGTCCGCGTGGCGCGGTAAGGCCTAAACCTCCCCAGCGCCCAGCGACAGCAGCCGCGCCCGCACCCCGCCGGGAATCGGCTGCGGCCGCCGCGTGACGAGATCGAGATGCACGCTGACCATCTCGATCTCGGCATGCAGGTCGCCTGTTTCCGCGTGGCAAAGATCAACCCGCATCGTCATGCTGGAGGTGCCCACCCGCTCCACGCGAACGAACGCTTCGACCAGATCGTCGAACCGGAACGGCCGCTTATACTCTAGCTGCGCGCGGACGACATTGAACTCGGCTTCAGTCCATTCCTGCCCCAGCTCGGCCAGGTCCGCCCAGCGCCAGAATTCGGTGAGTCCGACATCGGCATATTCGAGATAGCGCGAGTTAAAGACGATCTTCTGCCCGTCGATCTCGGAATAGCGCACGCGGAAACGGGTGGAGAAGGGGAAACCGGGGCGTAGCAAGTCGGACTCCTGGTAAGTCTAGGGCGATGTTAAAGCGTCGTTATTGGAGAGCGAAACCCCCAAATTGCAGGGCTACTGAAAAATTGCCATTCTAATGTCCGGCGGTAATTCCACCGCCGCATTCGTGAGGACGCATAATGTCATTCGCAAACTTGTGCGCCTTCCTCCTCGTCGTGTTTGCTTTTGCCACCCTCATCCTGAAGGTGGTGGAAGTTTCGCGCCGGGATTAAGGCCAACGGGCGGGGGGCGCGTTGCAGCGCGCTCCCCAAACGAAAAGCCCCCGCCGTTGCAGCGGCGGGGGCTCGCATCATGGGAAACCCATGTCATTCGCTACATCCATATAGCCGAACCGGGTTTCCGTTTCAATTGGGCCCTATCCCGCGTTGGCCGCCGGTGTGTTGACACCCATCGACTGGAGGTACTTGCGAACGTTGCGCGCCGCCTGGCGGAGGCGCTGCTCGTTCTCCACCATCGCGATGCGGACGAAGCCTTCGCCATTCTCGCCATAGCCCACGCCCGGCGCCACCGCGACCTTGGCGTGGGTAAGCAACTGCTTGGAAAACTCCAGGCTACCCAGATGCGCCAGCGCCGGCGGCAGCGGCGCCCATGCAAACATCGATGCGCGGGGGCTTGGGATATCCCAGCCGGCCCGAGCAAAGCTCTCCACCATCACATCGCGGCGCTTGTGATAGAGTTGGCGATTCTTTTCGACGATGTCCTGCGGCCCGTTCAGCGCCGCGCAGGCCGCCGCCTGAACGGGCGTGAAGGCACCGTAATCGAGATAGGATTTTACGCGCGTCATCGCCGCGATCAGTTGGCGGTTTCCGACGGCGAAACCGATGCGCCAGCCGGCCATCGAATAGGTCTTGCTGAGCGAAGTAAACTCGATCGCGACGTCCTTGGCGCCCTTCACCTGCAGGATCGATGGCGTCGGCTTGCCATCGAAATACAGCTCCGAATAGGCAAGGTCGGAAAGGATCCACACCTTGTTGTCGCGCGCCCAGGCGACGAGGCGTTCATAGAAGGCCAGGTCCACCGTCTCCGCCGTCGGGTTGGACGGATAGTTGATCACCAGGATCGACGGGCGCGGCACGGTGAAGTTCATCGCGCGCTCGAGGCTCTCGAAATAGGCGTCGTCGGGCGTCGTCGGCACCGCTCGGATCGTGGCACCCGCGATGATGAAGCCGAAGGTATGGATCGGGTAGCTGGGATTCGGTGCCAGGACCACGTCGCCCGGCGCGGTTATCGCGGTAGCCAGGCTGGCCAGCCCCTCCTTCGATCCCATCGTCACCACCACTTCGGTCTCGGGATCGAGATCGACACCAAACCGGCGGCCATAATAATTGGCCTGGGCGCGACGGAGGCCCGGGATGCCCTTGGACTGCGAATAGCCGTGCGCATCGGGCTTGCGCGCGACCTCGCAAAGTTTTTCGATCACATGATCGGGCGGCGGCAGATCGGGGTTGCCCATGCCGAGATCGATAATGTCCTCTCCGCCCGCGCGCGCCGCTGCCCGCATCGCGTTCACTTCGGCGATGACATAGGGGGGCAAGCGCTTGATGCGGTAGAATTCTTCGGACATTTCCTCGACTTTCAAGGGTTCTAGCACGCGACACAAAATTGTGTCGTGCGCGCGTTCTACGCCATAAAAGCGCATCCGGGAATGACGCATTGCTTTGCCTGCGCTAAGGCGACGTAAAGGAGAGGACCGAATGGCCGATACGCTCACGCCCGCCCTGCCCCGCCTGGAAGACCTGCAGCATTGGACCTGGGTACTGGGCCGCGCACAACAGATGATGCTGGAGCATGGGCTGGACCTGATGGAGCATGTGCCGTCCGCCCCGCCGTTCGGAATGCTGCTTGATCCCACCCCGGCCGTCCGCGCAAGCGCCGATTTCTGGGCGGACACGATGCAATTATGGCAGCGATTTCTCGATCCCGCCCATGCCGAGCCGTTCGTCGAAACGACCGAACAGGCCCGGGACAAGCGCTTCAAGGCGCCCCAATGGCGCGAGGATCCGATCTTCGACTTCCTGCGCCAGAGCTATTTCGTGATCGCCGATCACATGCTCAGGAACGTCGAGGCGCTGGAGCATGTCGATGAACGGCAGAAAGACCAGATCCGATTCGCCACAAAGGGATTCATCGATGCGATGAGCCCGTCCAACTTTCCTGCCACCAACCCGCAGGTGATCGAGAAGATCGTCGAGACCAAGGGCGAGAACCTGCTGAAAGGCCTGCAGCACATGCTGCAGGATATGGCCAAGGGCCAGATGACGCAGACCGCCGCAGGCGCGTTCGAGCTTGGGCGTAACCTGGCGATGACGCCAGGCAAGGTGGTGAAGCGCACGCCGCTCTACGAGCTGATCCAGTATTCCCCGACCACCGATGAGGTGCTGGAAACACCGCTGGTGATCTTCCCCCCCTGGATCAACCGATTCTACATCCTCGATCTGACGCCCGAGAAAAGCTTCATACGCTGGGCGGTGGATCAGGGCATCACCGTGTTCGTGGTTTCCTGGCGCTCTGCCGACGCATCGATGAAGGATGTGGTCTGGGACGATTATGTCGAACGCGGCCAGATCGACGCGATCGACACGGTGCGCGAGTTGCTCGGCGTTGAGGGCGTGCACACGATCGGCTACTGCGTAGCGGGCACCACACTGGCGGCGACGCTGGCCGTCCTTGCGGCCCGCGACCAGGCCGAAAAGGTCAAGAGCGCCACCTTCTTCACCGCGCAGGTGGACTTCGCCGATGCCGGCGAATTGCGGGTGTTCGTCGATGACGATCAGCTGGCAATGATCCGCAGCCTCAGCGCCGAAGGGTTTCTCGACGGCCGCTATATGGCCGCGACGTTCAACCTGTTGCGGGGACGCGATCTGATCTGGAATTATGTGACCAACAACTATCTGATGGGACAGGATTATGCACCGTTCGACCTGCTCCACTGGAACTCGGACGTAACCAACCTGCCCGCCGCCTGGCACCTGAGTTATCTGACGGACCTGTATCGCGACAATAAGCTGATCGCCCCCGGCGCGCTATCGATCGGCGGCACCCCGATCGACCTGTCGAAGGTAAGAACCCCAAGCTATATCCAGGCAGGACGGGAAGATCACATCGCCCCACCCAAAAGTGTCTGGAAGATGACACATCATTTCTCGGGTCCACATCGGTTCGTTCTGGCGGGATCCGGACACATCGCCGGAGTCGTCAATCCGCCCGCCGCGAAGAAATACCAATACTGGACCAATTCTAGTCCTGCCGACTCGCTCGAAACATTTTTGGAAAGCGCCTCCGAAACGAGCGGAAGCTGGTGGCCGGATTGGCTGCGCTGGCTGGCGGGGATAGACGGTGCAAAAACAACGACAAACGGAGCGAGAGTTCCTGGGATGGGCGCACTTGCGGCGATCACCGAAGCGCCCGGCGAATATGTTAGAACACGCTGAATAATAAGTCTTTTCTTAGATCCCTCCCGCTCATTGTGCACTGCACAAATTGCCCTTGCAAAATAAAGCTGCGAAGCGTATATGCTGCAGCGCAGCAATAGGTAGGAAGCTAGTCATATGGCCAGCAAGGGACCGAAGACGACCTCCAGGTCCACCGCGAAAGCGGGGGGTCGCGCCAGCACGGCGCCAAAGACCGAAGCTGCTGCGGCCAAGCCAGAGGCCATTGCCGCGCCCGCAGTCGAGACGCCCGTCCCGGCTGCGGCGGTGGTTGCCCCTCCGGCCAAAGCCGCTGCACCGCAGGAAGTGAAGAGCAACATCGAAGAACCGATCGCCGCCGCGGCAGCGCCTGCAAAGGCGATTGTCGAGGAAGTGATCGAGGCCGCAGAGACCGTCGCGCCGGCGGTCACCACCAGCACCGCGAAGGAAACGACTATCATGGCTACCCATTTCGAAAATACCACCGCCCAGGCCCAGAACCTGTTCAGCGACATCAACGAGCGCGCCAAGGTCGCCGTGGAAAAGTCGACCAAGCTGGTTGAGGAAGCCAATGAATTCACCAAGGGCAACATCGAAGCGCTGGTGGAATCCGGCCGCATTGCAGCCAAGGGCTTCGAATCGCTTGGCCAGGAAGCCGCCGACTACAGCCGCCGTTCGTTCGAAAGCGCCACCGCTGCGATGAAGAACCTGGCCTCGGTCAAGTCGCCGGCCGATTTCTTCAAGCTGCAGAGCGAGTATGTGCGCGGCGCGTTCGACGCCTATGTCGCCGAAACCTCGAAGCACACCGAAGCGATGCTGAAGCTGGCTGGCGATGCCGCGCAGCCGCTGTCGAACCGCTTCGCGGTCGCCGTTGAAAAGGTCAAGGCAAACGCCTGAGCCCGGCTTTGACCGCATCGGTCACCAAGGGGGCGGTCGCAAATGCGGCCGCCTTTTTTGTTTCGATCACCGACAAAATCGTCCCTGCATACCTGCACTGCCTTGCCCTTGCGGGCCGTGCGTCATATTTTGCCGAGGCTATGGCCGAGATCACCCCGCAGATTCACATGGCCGAAGACGGCGACCAGGATGACCGCGGCAATGACGGCCAGGCCGGCATCGCAACCCGCACGCGCACCCGCACCAAGAAGCCGACGCCCTATCGCGTGCTGATGTTGAACGATGATTACACACCGATGGAATTTGTCGTCCTCGTCCTTCAACGCTTCTTTCGGATGACGATCGAGGAGGCGACGCAGGTGATGCTCCACGTCCATCAGCGCGGCGTGGGCGTATGCGGCGTGTTCAGCTATGAAGTAGCGGAGACCAAGGTTTCCCAGGTGATCGATTTCGCCCGCCAGAACCAGCACCCGCTGCAATGCACGCTGGAAAAGGCCTGACGGCGCTTTCCGATCGATCAGGCCGCCGACGGCAGCCAGCGCAGGTCCAGGCCCTCGTAGCGATTGACATAATTTGCCGCGAACGCGAGCCCGGAGCTATCAAGCAGGGTGACCCGGCCGCCTTCGCGCGCGATCATCCCCTCCTCTTCCAGTTGTCGCAGCATTCGGTTGACATGTACCGCCGTAAGCCCGGTCGCGTCGCCGATCTCTTCCTGCGTCAGTCCCAGGACGAAGGTTGAATCGATTGCCTTGTCCGTCGCCCGTAACCGGTTACGCAAATCGAGCAGCAGCGCCGCCACGCGCGCCTTAGCGCTGGTCCGGCCCAGCGCAGCGAGCCGATCGGTCAGCGATACCCGCTCGATCTGGCTGTACACGAGGATCATCGCGGAAAGCCGCGGATGCGTCCGCATGATATCCGCCAGCGCTGCCCGATCGAAGGGAGACACCACGGAATCGGAAAGCGCACACAGCGTCTCCGGCGCCTCGCTGTAGATTGCGGAGGAGATGCCCAGCATGTCCCCAGGGAACAGGAAGCGGAGAATCTGGCGACTGCCGTCATCCAGCAGCACATAGCTCATCATCAATCCCCGCCGCAGGATGAACAATTCGCCGCATGGCTCGTTCTCCCGCTGCAGGATCGCGCCGCGACGCACGTGTCGCTGGCGCAGCTCGAGCGCGTCCAGCGCGTCGCGTTCGCGCTGGGTCAGTTCGACCAGCTCACTCAATACGTCAGCAAAACAACTTCTTGACACGCTTGCACTTCCCCCGGTTCCCCCTGCAAAGCAGCGCAGCGAAAACAGCGCATTAAAATCGATCAAGCTTCCCTTCAGCCTACCGCTTGCACCTGCGGACAGAGCGGCTAGAAGCTCGCCATGGACCGTATCCTCATCCGCGGCGGCAAACGCCTCACCGGCAAGATCGCGATTTCCGGAGCGAAGAACTCCGCCCTCACCCTGATGCCGTGCGCGCTGCTGACCGACGAGCCGCTCACGCTCAGAAACCTGCCACGCCTCGCAGATGTCGACAGCTTCGGACATCTACTGAATGAACTCGGCGCTTCTACCTCGGTAGAGGGCACGCGCCCGAACGAATTCGGCCGGGTGCTCTCCGTTCGCGCCAGCCGGTTGACGTCCACCGTCGCACCCTATGACATCGTCCGCAAGATGCGCGCCTCGATCCTCGTGCTCGGCCCGCTGCTTGCCCGCGAGGGCGAGGCAACGGTGTCGCTGCCGGGCGGCTGTGCGATCGGCAACCGCCCGATCGATCTACACTTGAAGGCACTCGAAGCTCTGGGCGCGGAGATCGAACTGAGCGCCGGCTATGTGAAGGCGAGCGCGCCAAACGGACGGATCGCAGGCGGGCGCTACCGTTTTCCCGTCGTGTCGGTCGGGGCCACCGAAAACGCGCTGATGGCGGCAGTTACGGCACGCGGCACCAGCGTACTCGACAATGCCGCACGCGAACCCGAAATCGTCGATTTGTGCAACCTGCTGGTGGCGATGGGTGCAGTGATTCGCGGCATCGGCACCGAAACGCTGGAAATCGACGGTCGAGATCGCCTGCACGGCGCAACCTATGCCGTGATGCCGGACCGGATCGAAGCGGGCAGCTATGCCTGCGCCGCGGCTGTCACGGGCGGTGACGTCGAACTGGTCGGCGCGGCGCCCAACGACATGCGTGCGACACTCGATGCGCTATCGGAAGCGGGTGTCCTTGTCGAAGAGACGGCGAACGGCGTGCGCGTGGCCGCCGCTAACGGCATCCGGCCGCTGACGCTCAACACGGCGCCCTTCCCGGGCTTTGCCACCGATATGCAGGCGCAGTTCATGGCCATGCTGTGCAAAGCCGATGGTACCAGCACGCTGACCGAGACGATCTTTGAAAATCGCTACATGCACGTGCCGGAACTGGCGCGGATGGGCGCAGATATCGAAGTGCATGGCCGCACGGCCATCGTACGGGGGGTGCAAAAGCTTACCGGCGCGCCGGTAATGGCCACCGATCTGCGCGCCTCGATGAGCCTGATTCTCGCCGGTCTCGCTGCTGAAGGCGAGACCCAGGTCAACCGCGTCTATCACCTCGATCGCGGCTATGAGCGGCTGGAGGAAAAGCTGCAGGCCGTGGGCGCCGATATCGAACGCGTCGGCGACGGCTGACGGGCCCACCCGGAGGTGGTCGTCAACGCGTGGTAAACCGTTCCGCACTATTGTGATGCATGGGGATCTTGTCGGGAGACGCCCCGTGCTCGAATGCCAGACCGTCCTTGCGGCGCCGGCGCCGCTTCCCCGGGAACTCTTCACGATGGCGTTCCAGCCGGTCGTGAATACCAATACCTTGGTCGTTACGGCTTATGAGGCCACGTTCTGCGGGCCGAACGGGGAAGGCCCGGCCGCCTTTGCCGCCGCGCTGCCCGAATCGGCGCGCCCCACCTTCGATCTGCGCTGCCGAGTCGCCGCCTTGGAACAGGCGATCGAGCTGGGGGTCATCGATCGACGGGTACGCCTCGCCGTGAAGGTGATGCCCACCTATATCGCCGATCCGCTCGCAGATGCGGAACGGATGCAGCGGATCGTACGACGCCTCGGCTTTCCTGCCCGGGAGCTGGTTCTCGAGTTCAGCGATCGCGATCACCTGGAAAGCGATCACATGGTCGCGTTGGTCAAGGCCTATCGCAAGCTGGGATTTCTTATCGCGTTCGACGATTTCGGTGCCGGCGATATGGGCCTGGAGCTGCTTTCGCTGCTAACGCCGGACACGCTCAAGCTCGCGCCCGAGTTGGTCCATAGCCTGTCCACGAGTTGGGCGCGGCGTTTGGTGGTCGAGCGGGTGGTGGAGATTGCCCGCAAGGGACGCATCCGGCTGATCGCCGAAGGCGTCGATACGCGCGCGGAGCATGATCGCCTGCATTCGCTCGGCGTTTCGCTGATGCAGGGTGAAGCGATTGCGCCACGCCAGGTCGGCGCACTTCCCGCCCCCGCCTTGCGGTTCGACGGAGCGAACTGACCCCTTGCGCATCGCAGGTGCTCCGCACCCGGTGCGGCAAGCACCTGCGTAGATTCCCCATTCGGTCGAACCCAATGCGGCAACGCCCGGAATGGGCGCTGCGGGATCGATTGTTTACCCGTTGTTCAGGCTTGAAACGGCCGGCAACGGGAGAAACGAGATGGGCGACATGGCGGATATCCGAATTGGGCTGGAGCCCATTCTGGCGCATGGATCGAACGAGCCCTTTGCCTGGCACGCGGCCATTCTCACCCGCCCGGAGGTCTTCCACACGGTGGATGCCATTCTGCTTCCGCAGGATCGCCTGTCCCTCGAAGCAACGCGGCTGGATCGCACGCTGGAGGCAGCTGCCGCTGCCCGCATCGCGGACAGCGGTTGCCTGCTGGTGGTGCCGGTGAATGCCCGTGCCGGTGCCCCCGATCGTCTGCTTGCCCAGCTTTTCCGTGCCGCGCTCCGTCATGCCTTCCCGCTCGATCGCCTGGTGATTGAAATCCAGGCGGGGGAAACGGCGGATCATGCCGCTGCCGCCGCGCTGATCCGCGCCAGCACCGATCGCGGCCTGATGCTGGCATTTTCCGGTTTCGCGGCAGGCCCGCTCGGGTTGCGGCTGCTGGCACATTGCTCGCCCCGTCTGATCCGGCTTGATCCAGCCTTGGCCCGCCGCCTCGATGCCGCGCCCGCCCGGGCGCGCATGGTGGAAGCGGTTCTTCGGATCGCGCGCGGCATGGGCGTTGCCGTCATTGCCCCGGCGCCGACGCTGGAGGCGGAGCGCGACGCTGCCCTCGCGATCGGACTGCGGCACTTCCACGGGCGCGCGGAACCCGCGCCGCGGCGGACCCGCCCGTCCGTTCGCAGCCTCTGGCACCCCGCGGTCGCCGGTGCCCGCTTGGCGCGTCTGCAGGCCTGACGCCGCCGGATTTGCCTCTGGCGGGCCGCGCGACTATGCGCTCCACCCCATGGCCGATCCCACTACCATCCGTCGTCTCTATGGCCGCCGCCAGGGGCATAAGCTGCGCCAGGGCCAGTCCGAACTGGTCGAATCGCTGCTGCCGAAGGTCAGCGTGCCCGAACAAGGCCCGCTGAACGCCCAACGCCTGTTCGGCGACGATCGCCCGCTGGAACTCGAGATCGGTTTCGGTGGCGGCGAGCATCTGGCCGGTCAGGCAGCGATGCGGCCCGATCACGGCTTTATCGGCTGCGAACCCTTCCTCAACGGCGTGGTCGGCGCGCTCAACCATATCCGCGATGGCGATCTCAAAAATGTTCGCCTGCATATGGGCGATGCGCTGGAAGTTGCAGAGCGCCTCCCCGATGCCAGCCTGAGCCGCGTCTATCTCCTCCACCCAGATCCCTGGCCCAAGGCGCGACACGCCAAGCGCCGCATGGTCAATCATGGCCCGATGGATCTTATCGCGGCGAAGCTGAAACCCGGCTGCGAATTCCGGCTGGGAACCGACGATCCTACCTATTGTCGCTGGGCGATGATGATCATGGGCCAGCGCAGCGATTTCGTCTGGCAGGCGCAGACGGCACAGGATTTCCTGACCCGCCCTGCCGACTGGCCGGAAACCCGCTACGAACGCAAGGCTCGCCGCCAGGGGCACGAGGTGTGGTATTTCCGGTACGTGCGGCAATAGCGCAGGTCCTTGAACGACGCCGTTCGGCCCGCCCGGCGACGTCAGTCCCTGATGCCGACGTCAGGCCCGGATGCCGCGGTTCAGCCCCGTCCCATCCGCATGGCAGCGGCGGCGACCCAGGGGCACCCCGCGACGAGCAGCAAGCTGATCGCCGCCAGCAGCTTGAAGGCTCCCGGCGTACCGCTGGTTGCGGCTGCCCCGAAGATCAACAGCGGCACTGCGAAGGGGAGCATCACCAGCCCGGCCAGCGCGCCCGCGCCCCGCAGCCCGGCAACCAGCCCCGCCGTAGCAATGCCCAGCGCCGCCAGCCCAGGCGTGCCGATCGCCAGTGCCAGCAGAATCGTCCCCGGTGCGGCGCCCGGCACATGCAGTAGCGCCGCCGCAACGCAGGTCGCCGCCATCAGCGCAGGGCCGAATCCCAGCCAATGGCCAAGCATCTTCGCGGCCGCGATTCCTGCATCCGAAAAGCCACGCACCACCAGTTGGTCGAGCACGCCGCTCTCGACATCGGGCGCGACCAGTCGCTCGACCGGCAGCAACGCGGCGAGCAGTGCCGCCGCCCAGATCACCCCACCGCCGATCCGCCCCAGCAGCCGCGCGTCCGGCCCGACCGCGAACGGAAACAGAATCGCGACAAGCAGGAAAAAGGCGATGGGCAGCATCACCCCGCCACTGCTCCACGCCCGCCGCAGTTCGCGCCAGACCAAGGCGATCACAGCCGGATTTCCTGCGCGCCCGGCAACGCGATCGGCTGGTGCGTCGCCACCAAGACGATGCCGCCGGCCGCCCGATGCACCGCGATCCGCGCCTCCAGCATCGCGAGCGAGGCGGTGTCGAGGCCGTTGCCCGGCTCATCGAGCAGCCAAACCGGGGCGGCGCTGGCCAGGACGCGCGCAAACGCAGCCCGGCGTCGCTGTCCGGTAGAAAGCAGCCGGACCGGGACGTCCGCGATATCCCTCAACCCCACTGCCGCCAACGCCTCGGAAACCGCATCGCCGTGCGCGTCCAGCCTCGCCCAGAAGCCCAGCGCAACTGCCAGCGTGCGCTCCGAATCGAGTGCGGCAGCTTCACTCAACAGCGCCCGCGCACCCTCGCCCGTCACCCTTCCGCCCAGCGGCGCCAGCAACCCGGCGGCGATGCGGATCAGGCTCGACTTGCCTACCCCGTTCGGCCCGAGCACCAGTCCGGCCTCTCCTGGCCCGAGCGCGAAGCCCAGCGCCTCGAACAGGATCCGGCCGCCGCGAAGGCAGGTGACGTCCTCAAAGGCCAGGCTGGCGCTCAACCGGCAGCGTCTTCCAGCGCGTGCATGTCGCCGTCCGACAGGCCGAAATGATGTCCAACCTCGTGCACCACGACATGTTGCACCAGCCGTTCGAGCGATTCGCCGGTCTCCACCCATTCGTCGAGGATCGCACGGCGATAGAGGTGGATACGATCGGGCAGTCCGCCCGAATCGAACGCCGACTTCTCACCGATCGGGCGGCCATGGTACAGGCCGCTCAGCGCGAAGGGATCGTCGATGCCGAGCGCATCGAGCGTCTCCTCGTCGGCGAATTCCTCCACCAGCAGCACCACGTCCGCCAGATGCGTCTGGAACGGCTCGGGGATGCGCGCCAGTGCGGCGCGCGCGAGACATTCGATCAGGGCCGCATCGGGGGCGAAGGTTGGTGCTTGCTCCGGCATGACCGAATGCATAGGCGGACGGGCAGAGTGGGAGCAAGGAGGGGATAGCATGGTAGCGCGTTTGACCGATGGCCTGCGCGAGGAATCGCTCGCGGCACTGCCGGCCTGGAGCTACGAACCGGGGCGCGACGCGATCACCCGCCGGTTCCTGTTCACCGATTTCACCGAAGCCTTCGCCTTCATGACGCGCGTCGCGCTGATCGCGGAGAAGGCCGATCACCATCCCGAATGGTCGAACGTGTGGAACCGGGTGGACATCTTGCTGACTACCCATGACGCGGGCGGCCTTTCGACCCGCGATTTGCAACTGGCCGCCGCGATCGACGCGCTGGTGAAGGCATAATCTGCCAGAAACTGTGCGGCACCTGCGCTCCCCGCTCGCATACGGGAGGGGAGCAGATTCACTCCCCCGCCTCTGGGCTTTCATACAAGTCCCAGCGATGTTCGCCTGTCACGGTATCGGCATAGGGCCGGCCCGCGGGATCCTTGCTCGGCACATAGCGGAAGCGCTTGCGGATCAGCGCGCAGGTCGTTTCGTCGAGGTCGCGGTTGCCGCTCGACCGGGTGACGGTACAGCTCGAAACCCGGCCGTCCACGCCCACCACGAAACGTAGCCCTACCGTACCGCTCGCCCCCACCTTCAATGCCGCGGGCGGGTAATCGTCATCGGTGATCCGTCCGCCGATCCAGCGGAGCGGCTCCCCGCCCCCGCCGCCCGGCCCGTTGCCGCGCCCACCGCTACCGGTTCCCTCACCGGTGCCGCCCGCGCCGGTCCCCGGCCCCGCCACCAGGGCAGCACCGGAAGCGGAATCACTGGCGGCGGCGGGCTTGGGCGCGGTGACCAGGGGCGGCGGCTGGAGCACCACCGGCGGCGGCGGCGCGACCACCTCGGTCGCCTTGGAAACGCGATTGGGTGGCGCGGCGGCCCCCTGCGCCTTCGGTGCCGCCCGATCTTTTGCCGGTTCCGGCGCCGGCGGTGGCGAGGGTGACCGAACGTCGAAACTCAGAAGATCCGGATCGGGATTGTCGCGGACGAGCACGCGCGGCTGCAATCCGGCGAGCAGCAGCGCCGCCAGCAGCCCCTCCACCACGATCGCTGCGACCGTGCCGCGCAGCCGGGAGCCACCGGAAATCATCGGCTGCGCCCCGGTTGTTTCGGGTTCATGCAACCGAAATGCGGTGTGGCACATTGATACGCATCGAACACGAACCGAAGATGGGGTCCGAATATGCGTAAGACAATTGCCGCGCTCGCCGCCTTTGCGCTGGTCATGCCGGTCGCGATGCCGATCAGCACCGCCAGCGCCCAGTCGCGCTATGAAGGCAAGTCCAGCCGCGGCTATCGCTATGTGAAGAAGTGCCGCAGGTCGAAGGGGGAAGCCGGCCTGATCGCTGGCGGTGTCGCCGGCGCGCTCGCCGGCCCGGCGATCGTGGGGGGTGGTCTGCTCGGTGCCGCGGCGGGCGGCGTCGCCGGTGCGCTCGGCGGCCGCGCGATCGATCGCACGCTCACCGCGAAGAACCGCTGCTACTATGTGAAGGTCCGTCGCTGACGAACCCCAGGGGCGGGTCCGACCCCGCCCCTTTCCAAATTCCCCTGCATCGGCCAGAAACCGGGCCATGTCGCGGTGCGCCGCGCCCGCCCCAAAGATGCAGGAAGCACGCGTATGTCCAGCTATGCCGATCGTCTGAACGCCCTTCGGGAACAGCTTTCCCGTGATGCGCTCGACGGATTTGTCGTGCCGCTCACTGACGAGCATATGTCCGAATATGTCGGCGCCTACGCCCAGCGCCTGGCGTGGCTCACCGGCTTCCAGGGCTCTGCCGGCACCGCGGTCGTGTTGCCACAGGAAGCCGCGATCTTCACCGACGGGCGCTACACCCTTCAGGTCCGCCAGCAGGTCGCGGCCGATCAGTGGGAATATGTCGGCGTACCCGCAACCAGTGTCGCCGATTGGCTGGGCACGCACGCCCCCAATGGCGGTCGCATCGGCTATGATCCCTGGCTCCACACCCGCGCCTGGGTGGAAGAAGCCCGCCAGGCGCTGTCCGACAAGGGCGCGACGCTCGTTCCCGTCGCTCGCAACCCGATCGACGCCGTCTGGGCGGAACAGCCCAGCCCCTCCGACGCACCGCTGGCGGTGCTCGACGATGCGCTGGCAGGCAAGTCCTCCGCGGCCAAGCGCGCCGACATCGCCGACTGGCTTCAAGCCCGCAACGCCGACGCGGTAGTAATTGCGGCGCTCGATTCAATCGCCTGGACCTTCAACATACGCGGCGGCGACGTCACCCACACCCCTGTCGCGCTTGCCTACACGGTGGTCCACGCCGACGGTACCGCCGACCTGTTCGTGGCACCCGAAAAGGTGACCGACGCGGTGCGCCAGCACCTCGGCAACGCGGTGCGCATCCAGGATCGCGCAGCGTTCGCACCCTCGCTGGCGGGCTTCACCGGCAAGCGCGTCGTTGCCGATCCTGGAACGGCGGTAGCGGCGATCTTCGATGCATTGGAGACAGGCGGCGCCACCGTGATCGCGCTGCGCGACCCTGCGATCCTTGCCAAAGCAATCAAGAACCCCGCCGAAGTCGCCGGCCACAAGGCCGCGCAGGCCCGCGACGGCGCCGCGCTCAGCCGCTTCCTGAAGTGGTTCGAGGAAACCGCGCCGCAGGGGGGCCTCACCGAGATGTCGGCGGCGGACAAGCTGCGCGCGTTCCGCGAGGCGACGGGCCGGCTCAAGGACCTGTCCTTCGACACCATCTCCGCCACCGGTCCCAACGGCGCGATCCCGCACTATAAGGTCACCGACGAATCGAGCCTGCCGATCGAACGTGGCCAGCTGTTCCTGATCGATTCGGGCGGCCAATATGGCGACGGCACTACCGACGTCACCCGCGTGATGCCGGTGGGCGAGGCTGCCCATGAGATGAAGGACCGCTTCACCCGCGTGCTTAAGGGCCATATCGCCATCGCCACCGCGATCTTCCCCGACGGCACGACCGGCGCGCAGATCGACGGCTTCGCGCGGCGGCCGCTCTGGGAAGCCGGGCTCGATTTCGCGCACGGCACCGGCCACGGCGTCGGCGCCTATCTCTCGGTCCACGAAGGCCCGCAGCGCATCGCGCCGCCTTCCTATCCGGGCGGCCAGGCACTGGAGCCGTTGCGGGCCGGCATGTTCCTCTCGAACGAGCCCGGCTATTACAAGGCCGGCGAATACGGCATCCGCATCGAGAATCTCGTGCATATTGTCGAGCGGACGATCGCTGGCGGCGACAAACCGATGCTGGCGTTCGAGACGCTCACCTTTGCGCCGATCGAGCGCACCCTGATCCTGCCCGAGTTGCTGACCCCGGAAGAGCGCGCCTGGCTGGATGCGTATCATGCCGAGGTGCTGGCGATCGTCAGCCCGCAGCTGGATGGTGCGGACCGGGCCTGGCTCGAAGCCAAATGCGCGCCGATCGGATGAGGCCTTTGCGATCCTCCCTATGGCGGGGAGGATCGCAGCCGCTCGATTCGTCTATTTCTCTGCAGGCTGCTCCGAGGCCTGCCCGGCGGCTTCGGTCTTTGCCCCGCGCGCCTGCGCTTTGCGCCGTCGCAGATTTTCGCGCAGCTTTTCGGCCAACCGGGCCTGCTTTTCCACATCCTTCATGTCAAAAGCGATAAACCGGCACGATGCGGGTTGACAATCGGCACCCGCGCTGCACATAGGCGCCTCCCGATTGGCGCTGGCCAACGGGTATCGGAAACAGTGCTGCCGTAGCTCAGTGGTAGAGCGCATCCTTGGTAAGGCTGAGGTCGCGAGTTCAATCCTCGCCGGCAGCACCATTTTCCCTCCCCCCGGCCATGAGTCCGGCCCCATTCCCGCCTCGCTAGCGCCCAGGATTTGATCCATTTCGGTTAAGCCGATCTGCTGCGCTCCATCGGCAATCGGTCAAGCTGCGATGATGATGGGCATAGTACAATATCCGATATCGACTCATCTGGCGGGGCAGAATAATTGACCTTCTTCAGGCCCGGTCGCACAATGACCATGCCTTGGAAGCACTCGATACTTGGCATCAGTCTATCTATATATTTCGTCGGATCGATTTCCGGGGCGCTCTCATCCTGCTTGAAAGGAAAGCGTCATGTCGACTCCAGGTCATCTGCATACGCCTGCGTATCTTGAAGGTCTCGCCACCCAGCTTCGCGCCGAAGCCGACCGTGCCGAGGCGCGCGCGAAGCGCCTGAAAACCGGCGAGGAGTTGGCCGGCTGCGAACCGGGCTGCTGGAACATCCTGTCTACCTGCATTCAGATCCAGCCGCTCTGACTACCGCCGCGCGGGCCGCGGCGAAGCCGCGACCCGCTACCGGTGCGAACATTCACCAAGGGAGGAGTTTTCGCCATGGGGGCAGAGCCCAGCGCCATCATGCCTACGCTGAAACCGGCGGTACGGCTCAAGCCGATGCGCGGCTACGCGCTGGCCCACGCGCATCATCCCTCGTTGATCCGGATGATCGATCCGTCGCACGCCTTTTTCCTGTCACTGTGCAGCGGCGGGCTGAACTTGCGGGAAATCGCCTATCTATATGGCGAGACGTTCGGTTTGGCCGAACCCGAGCGCGTGGAGCAGGCAGGGCAGTTGCTGGAACTGTACCGCATGTTCCTGGACTTCCACCAGCAGCGGGGCCAAGCCACGCCGCGCTTCGCACCCGAACGCTTCCTCTATCCCGGCGACGACGCGGTGATCGCCGCCGCGGCGCACGGCAAGTGGCCGGTGCCCGCAGGCATCAACGTCACCCTCACCTTCAAGTGCAACTTCAACTGCTCCTATTGCTATCAGGACCTGCTCCAAGCCGGCGACCAGCGCTGGGATCTCGCCAAATGCACCGATCTGGTGGACGAGGCGGCCGATTGGGGCGTGGTGTTCCTCGGGCTGACCGGCGGCGAGCCGACCATCTTCCGCGGATGGCTGGAACTGATCGAGCGCGGCCTTTCGCGCGGCATGATCCCAACCATGACCAGCAACGGCACCGTGATCGGCACCAGCGCTGAATTCGCCCAGCGGCTGGCGGCCGCCGGCATGGAGGAGATCACGATCAGCTTCGATGCCCCCACCGCAGACCTGCACGACGCCGTGACCCAGTCGCGTGGTCATTTCCCCAAGGTGGTGGCGGCGATCCGCTACCTCGTCGATGCCGGCCTGCGGGTGGTGATCAAGAGCGTGCTGACGCCCGCCACCCAGCATGCGATCGAGCCGATGATCGAGATGCTGGTGGACCTGGGTGTCCATGAAATCGGAATTTCCTACATGGAAAGCGGCGCGATAAAGTCTGGCGCCAATTCGGCCCCGAACGTGACGATCGACGAACTGGGCGCGGTCCGGGCGCGGGTGCAGGCGCTGCGCGAACGCCATGCCGGCCGGTGCGACATCCATCCGCCCAAGGACGCGACCCGCAAATGGAAGGACGACGACTGGTACCCGTGCGGCGGCATCAACATGGGCATGTCGATCTTCCCCAGCGGCGACGTCTCGGTCTGCGACAAGATGCACAAGGTGAGCGACTTCACCTATGGCAACGTGTTCGAGGCGGGGCTGGAGGCGATCTGGAACGGTGACGCCTTTGCCGCACTTCGCGCCCGCACCGTTGATCCCGACCATATCGACCCGGACTGCGCAAAGTGCAGCAAGCTCTATTCCTGCCGCACATCCTGCTTCGTCGATTCGTTCAACGCCACCGGCAAGTATCTGGCGAAGGACCCGCATTGCGGCGGCCCGTTCTTCAATTGAGGGGGGAAGCGCGCATGACACCGCGATTTGCGATCGGCTATCACGCCGAACTCACCGAAGCGGCCAATGATGGCGTGTTCGACCAGCAACAGCTGGGCTATGTCGTCGCGGCGAACATCGCGCAGGACCTGCTGCAAACGCAGAGTGTCGTCCATTTCGACAACTGCGCCTTTGCCGGCGGCATCGAGCATATCGCCGCCGAATGGGCCGTGATCGAACAGTCCGGGCACACGCACGGCGACGTCGCACTCGCGGCCTTCGGGGCATTGCTGCATACCACGCAGGATTTCTATGCCCATTCCAACTGGATCGAACTCCATGTCGATCAGGCACCGATTCCGGTCTGGAACCAGCGGCTGGACAGCCTGCCCGCGGCGATCGTCAGCGGCACCTGGTGGATGGGTTCCCCGAAGCTGTGCGGGCCGGGTGCGCCGAGCCACGACCAGCTCAACAAGGACAGCCCGACGTCGAACGAGGGCAAGAAAGTGGTCGCCACCGGCCCCAATGCGGGGAAATCCCTGTTCGACCTCGCTTATGCCACGGCGCTCGCGGCGACGCGGGAGCAATATGCCCGGATCGCCGGGATCGGCGTTCCGGATGCCCCCGCCGCCGCTGGCATGGATGCCGTGGGCTGGATCATCGCGGCGCATCGCGAGTTGCGCGGCTGCCACTAAGGCGGCCGCGCCCTCCCTCCGGGGTCACCCCCGCCGCAGGCCGTCGATCCGTACCACCGGCACCGTGCCGAGCCCCTTGGGCAGCGTAACCGTCAGCCCGGCCTGTGCCTGGCGGAACGGCACGTCGCCGCCGCCCAGCAGTCGCGCGCGCGCCACCCGGCCGGCCTTTAGCCCGAGCGCCTTGACCGTCACCGGTGCGCTCGGCGCCTTGAGGAAGAACAGGTACAGCGTGTCGCCCTTGGTGGTGAAGCGCACATCCTGTTCGGTGAAGCCCTTGAAGCCGTTCTCGTTCTGCATGCCCGCGGCGAGCTGGGTTGGCCCCTCGCCATAGACGCGCCACGGCCGGGTGCCGAACACCGCCTCGCTGTTCACCGCCATCCAGGCGCCGAGATCATCGAGGATGCGCTCTTCCTCCGAGTCGATCGATCCGTCGCCGCGCTGCGGCACCGAGAGCAGCAGGTTGCCGTTCTTCGAGATCACGTCGGCCAGGCGCTGGAGCACGTCGTTCGCCGACTTGTAGCGCTTCTCGGTGTAGAGGCTTCGCTTGTAGAACCAGTCGCCCAGGCAGGTGTCGGTCTGCCAGGGCTCGTCCCACAGCCGGTCGGCGAAGCCGCGCTCGACATCCTGCACCAGCCCGAAGCGTGCATAGGGCTTCAACTGCTTGGCGTTGAGCACCACGTCGATCTTGCCGCTCTTGGCGATCGAGCGGTTGTAGTAATCGGCTGCCGCCGCCAGCCCGATGGGGCCGAAGGGCAGTTCGTAATCGTCGAAATAGCAGAGATCGGGCTGGTATTTGGTCACCAGATCGACCTGACGCTGCAGCCAGCGCGTCGCATAGCCGGCATCGCCGGCCGGCCCATGCTCCACCCACTGGCCGTCATGGTCGTCGTGCCACTCGCCCATGGCCTTCATGGTATCGAGACCCTCGGGCGCAACGATGTGCTTGCCGGTATAGAGCAGCTGTGGATCGAGCCCTTCCCACCATTTGCCCGCACCATCAGCCTTGGTCAGGCGGAAAGCGTCGTAGCGTTCGCCCTTGCGCGGGCCTTCGGGATCATAGCCATAGGCGGTCTGGAACCAGTGCCAGGCATGCGCGGCATGGTTGGACACGCCGAAACGCAGGCCGTGCGCGCGCGCAGCCTTGGCCCAGGTACCGACAATGTCGCGCCTCGGCCCGACGCGCAGGCTGTTCCACGGATGATGCGCGCTATCGTAGCAATCCAGATTGTCATGATGGCAGGCGAGCGACACGAAGTATTTCGCACCCGCCTTCACATAGCGCTGCATCAACGCCTCCGGGTCCCAGTTCGCCGCGGTCCAGCGGTTCTGGACCTCCATCATGCCGACATCGGCAGGATGGCCATAGGCCTTGCGGTGAAACTCGGCCTGAGGGTGCCCCTGCTGATAGAGGTTGCGACCGTACCAGTCGCCCTGCTCCGGCACCGATTGCGGCCCCCAATGCGACCAGATGCCGAACTTCGCATCACGAAACCAGTCCGGGTAGCGATAGTTGGAGACGAGTGAGGGCCAGTTGGCCTGGACCGGCCCCCGCGCCGTTACTTGCGCCCGCGCCACCGCTGGCAGGGCGGCAAGCCCCGCCAATACCCCGCGACGCCGCCACCCTGATCCGATCATTATTACCTCCGCTGAACCACGACAGTACCACCTTGATACCGAACTTCAGCGTCAAAGCCATTGTCATCGGTCACCGGCTTGCTGGCGCTGACCCATTTTACCCGGAAGCTGCGGGCGGCAGGCATCCCGGCCCAGCCCTTCCCCTCGCGTGCGCCGATCGTCAGCGTGCCCGCCTTCTCGTCATACGTTAGCGGAATGCGGCTATACGCGCCCGCCTTGTACTGCTCGCTGCGGCCATCATCCTCGTAAAGCGAGAACTGACCGTTCGCGCCGGTATAGACGGTGATGGTCAAAGGCGCGTCCCGCTGCTGGTCGACATATTGCGTCACCGGCCCCATCGGCACGATCGCACCGGCGCGGACGAACAGCGGCATCCGTTCGGCAGGCGCGGCGATCCCGGCGATGGTGCCACCGCGATAGGTCTTCGCCGTGGCGAAGTCGTACCAGGTGCCGGTGCCGGGGAAATAGACGGTGCGACTGCGCGCCTTATACTCGGTCACAGGTGCAACGAGGAAGGCGTCGCCGAACAGATACTGGTCGTCGATCTTCCGCGCCTTGGCGTCGGCGGGATAATCCATCACCATGCCCCGCATGATGCTGCCGTCCTTCCAATAGGCGTCGGCGCCCAGCGTGTAGATATAGGGCATCAGCCGATAGCGAAGCTGATCATACCATATCATCGCCGCGCGCATCGGCGAGCCTTCGGGCGAAATCTCGTAAATTTCACGGAACGGCGCCTCGCCGTGGCTGCGGAACAGCGGGCTGAACGCACCGAACTGGAACCAGCGCAGATTGAGCTCGCGCCATTCTGCCAGATCTTCCGGCGTCGGGTTCTTCGCCTCATAGCGCGGCTCCACGGCGAAGCCACCGATGTCGTGCGTCCAATTGGGCAGGCCGGACATCGCCGTGTTCACCCCCGCCGAAATCTGCGCACGCAGATCGTACCAGCGGGTCGCCACGTCGCCCGACCATACCGCCGCGCCGTAACGCTGGAGCCCGCCGAAACCCGAACGGGTGAGCAGGAACGGCCGCACATCGGGCTTGAAGCTCCGCCAGCCTTCGAAAAAGGCCCGCGCGTTCATCAGCGGGTAGCTGTTGAAATACTGCGCCGCCGGGCCGACCGCGGTCGGCCCCATGGTATCCATGCGCTCTTCGATCGAGAGGTTCGAATGCATGTCTGGTTCGCTGGCATCGGCCCACCAGGCATCGGTGCCGAGCACGCCCAGCTTTGCCTCCACCTGTTTCCAGAAAATCCGCCGTCCCTCGGCCGAATAGGGATCGTAGAAGGTATTGGCATAGCCGGGGCCGACCCAATCCTTATTCCCCTGGCGCAGATTGCCCTGATAAGCCGCGCCCGCGGCGTTCAGTTCCTTGTAGTTCTCGGTCGTCGGATAGAATTTCGGCCAGACCGAAATCATGAACTGCGCGTGGTTCGCATGCACCTTGTCGATCATCGCCTTGGGATCGCGGAAACGCGTCGGATCAAAGGCATGGCTGCCCCAATCGTCATCGCGCCAATAGCGCCAGTCGAGCACGATATTGTCGAGCGGGATGTTCAGTTGGCGATAGCGATCGACCACGCCGGTCACTTCGTCGGCGGTATTGTAGCGCTGGCGCGACTGCCAGAAGCCATACACCCATTTCGGCATCATCTCGGCCTTGCCGGTCAACTGGCGATAGCCGGCGATGGCGCCGTCCATATTCTCGGCAGGTATGAACCAATAGTTCTTGGCCTGCCCCACTTCGCTGGTGAACCATAGCGAATGGCGATCCGGCGCGGGCAGCGGATCATTGTGGAGCAGCGCCATATATCCCGCGTTCGGCTCCCATTCGATGCGGATCTTGACCGGCTTGCCCTTCACCATCGGCAGGTCGAAATTGGCGTACCAGGGATTCCAGTTCTGCCGCCAGCGATCCAGCATGAGCTTACCGTCGGCATAAAGTTTGAAATAGCTGGAGGCGTAGAGCTGGAACTTGTGCGTGCCGCTCACCTCGGGTTGAAGCTCGCCGGTCCACACCACCGTCTGCTTCTGCACCGCGTTGCCGGCAGTGTTCTGGCCGCCCGTCGCCGCCACGGTACGAGCCTTGGCTTCCTCCGGCCAGTTCTTCTGATCCTTGATATACTGGTAGTTGATCGTCGTTTCCTGACGCGAGACCGCCAGCTTGCCGTCGAGGAAATAGTCGGCCTTCCAGCCGGGCTTGCCGTCGCTTGAAACCTTCAGCCCCTCGCCGACCATCGTGTAGGGCTTGGGGTTGCCGAAGCGGGTGATGCTCGAATTGTCCCAAAGCAGCCCATAGCTTCGCGTGGAAACGACGAACGGCACACCGATGTCCATGTTATGCTGGGCGAGTTCGACGTCCTCGCCATTGTAATTCATCTGGGCATTCTGGTGCTGGCCGAGCCCGTACAGCCCTTCGTCGCTGCTGCGGTTGAACTGCTGGCTGACGCGGACGAACGGCTTGCCGTCCACCGTCACCGGCTGGAATGCCGCCTGGCCGGACTCGGCAAGCAGTTCGCGGCCCTTGGGATCGGTGAAGCGGACGCGGCCGGTGGCGATCTCGATATCGGCGGTGGCGCGGGGTGCCTTCACCAATACATGCCCGTTCGCGCTCTGCACCTCGAACGCGCCGGCGGCGGGCGGGTTGGGCGCCATCAGGCTGGGCGCCAACGTGGCATTCTCCATTCCCTTGGGCAGGGCCACGACATGGAAGATGCCGTCGCCATGCACCGTCACTTCCACCTTCGCGGCGCTGCCGCCGGTGGGGGTGACGGTCACGCCATGTTCGGTACGCGCATAGCCATCTTCCTGCGCCGCCCGCGCGGCACCGATCGCGCTGCCCGCCAGCAACGCCGCGATCCACACCTTCTTCATGCCCGCATCTCCCTAATTCTCGTTCGGTACCGCTCAGCGCGCGCGGCCCATGGTGATCTTCAGCACTTGCGGCCGATCGACCAGATTGAGACCGTAGTCGGTCTGATCGCCGTTCCAGATCCGCCGCATCCGCCACTGGCCATCGGCGAAGCTGCCCTCCTCCGCACGGAGCATCAGCCCGCCCGGCGCGCTGGCGGGTGCCGGCGTGAAACTCACCCGCACATGATCGCCGACCACCAGAAATTCGTCGTCGGAAAGCTGCGCCACCGCGACGCCGCCGATCTTCTCCGCGCCCCAGGGGGCCGGATCCGCCTTGAGCCAGCTCCAGTCCTTCATGCCGAACTGCCATTGGCCCCAATCGGCGGTGATCGTCCATCCGCCCATGGTCGTAGCGCGGGGTTTGCCATCGTCCGGCTTGGCGACACCCCAAGTTGGACGGGTATAGGCGATCCGCGCCCAATCGCGCGCGATGCCGTGCAGCATCGCATAGGGCAACGCGAAGGCGTCGAGCGTTGCGGCGTCGAGCGCCTGCGCGCCGAGTGGAAAGTTGAAATAGCCGGTGCCGTCCATCCCGAACGGCGCAAAGCCGATCGCGCCACGCCCCAGCGCCGCGTAGAAAAAGCGGGCGAATTCGCGCGCATTGCCGATTTCCGGAACCATCAGCGCGTTATCGGCCCGCGCGAATTTTTCGAGATAGATGGCAACGTTGTCGCCATTGCGATCATAGATATCCGGTGCGGCGAAATCGATCGCGGGCGCGGCCGCCTTCCAGATATCGAGCACGTCCTGCTGGGCCCCGCCGCTCGCCACGCCATTGGGATCGGGCACGTTGGAGGGGCCGGCCAGCGCCGCATTGACGTACATCGGCAACGGCTTCACCGCCTTGCCCGCCGCGGCAATCGCGTTCACGTAGCGGGCGACATACCAGCTGTTGAAGGCTCGATCGGCCTGGGCGCCGAACACTGCCGCCCAATTGCCGTGCCGGCCGATCTTGCGGGCAAGTTCGGCGGGAATGTCTTGCGCGAAGAGCAGGTTCGCCTCGGCAGAATAGTCGCGCGGATTGCGATAGCTGCCAACCTCGTTCTCCGGCTGGACCAGGATCACCGTGTTCTGGGGATCATGATCGCGCAGATATTCCATCAGCTTCACGAACGCGCGCTGATCCGCCCTTAGCGTCTCCGCACCGTGGGCGCTCAGCACGTCATGGTCCTTGCCGTCGCGCGTCTTCATCCGCGGGAAACGCCGCGCGTTCAGCTTGACCCAGTCGGGCGTATAGCTGAATCCGGTGTTCTTCCACGTACCGAACCACAAGAGCACCACGCGCTTTTCGTGCGCCCGCGCCTGATCGAGCAGCGTCTGGAGAAAACGAAAATCGTACTGCCCCTCGCGCGCCTCCACCTGCTGCCACGCGATCGGCACTTCGATTGTGTTGGCATTGATCCGGTCCAGCACGTCCCATGCGCTGGCGAGCGGTTCGGGATAGTTGCTGGAATTGTTGACCTGCGCGCCCAGCATCAGGAAGGGCTTGCCATCGACGATCAGCGCATGGCGTCCATTGCGCGTTTCAATATGCGGCACCGGCGTGGCGGTTTGCGCAGTGGCGGAGACGGGAAACCCCGCCAGCAGCATGGCGACGCACCGCGCCACCGCCTTGTTCGACCCCATTTTTCTCCTCCCCGCGGCGATTGCGCGCCGTTCGCGATTCTGCGACCACAGGGTAGCGCTACCAGTGGCAGAAGCCAATCATCATACGAATCGTATTTTCACGACGCGAAGGAGAGGAACACCGGTGTTCGAAGACGTTACGCGCAGGACGATGCTTGGCGGAATGGCGGCGACGGGCGCACTGGCGGCAATGCCCGCCCGGTCCGCCGACGCCGACGAGATCGTACCAGTCTGGCCCGGTTCACCGCCGGGCGCGCCTGCTGCCCTGCCCACGCCTCGCTATGAGCAACGTTCGAAGGACCCGAACTTCAACGATCGCTGGATGCGCGGCATCGATCGGCCCACGCTGACCGTGCGCCGCGCGGCGCAGCCGAACGGCACCGCGGTGATGCTGGTGCCCGGCGGCGGCTATGGCTTCCTGTCGGTGGATAATGAAGGGGAGGAACAAGCGCGCTGGCTGAACGCGATGGGCGTCAGCGCATTCATCCTGCGCTATCGCCTTCCTACCGAGGGTTGGGCAAGCCGCGCGACGGTACCGCTGGCCGATGCCCAGCGCGGGCTTCGACTGATCCGCGCCAGCGCCGGGCGCTACGGCTTTGATCCGGCGAAGGTGCTCGTGCTCGGCTTCTCGGCGGGGGGCCATCTGGCGGGCAGCCTGGCGATGCGCCATGCCGAACGCGTCTATGCGCCGGTGGACGATGCCGACCAACTCTCCGCCCGCCCCGATATGGCCGGGCTGATCTATCCGGTTGTGAGCCTTGCTGCGCCCTTCACCCATGGCGGTTCGCGCGACCAGTTATTCGGCAGTGGCGCCGATCCGCAGGCGCTCGCCGCCGCCTCGCTGGAAAACCGGGTGACGGCCGATACGCCGCCGATCTTCCTGGCCCATGCCAGCGACGACGGCCTGGTGCCGATCGCCAACAGCCTGGCGCTCTATCAGGCGATGCTTACCGCCAAGCGCCCGGCCGAGCTCCACGCGTTTGACCAGGGCGGCCATGGCTTCGGCGTGCGGCTGCCGAAGCACGTGCCGGCATCGATCTGGCCGACGCTGTTCGCTGCCTATGCACGGCGGCAGGGGCTGCTGACGAGCTGATGCCGCTGGCAGGTGGTCACGCCTCGCCGCCGCGAGTGCTCCGCCGGCGCCGGACCGGCCGGGCGATCGAAAGGCTGGGTACCACCGGCGCCTCGACCCGATCGAACCAGCCGAGTGCGGAGGAGATCGCCATCGCAGTCGCCTTGAGCATATCCAGCGCCTCGTCTTGGGAGACGTGCGGTTCGTCGTCGATCGCGGCGAGGAAGGGGATGGTCAACGCGGCAACGACGTGGCCATCAAAGCCGAAGATCGGGCAGCTCATGTCTGAAACGCCGGCCATCCGCGCACTGGGAATCGACTCATAGCCCTTTGCCCGAACCTCCTCCAACCGCGCGGCGAGCAACCGAGGCACGCCCTTGGGGAACAATGCGTCGCGCCGTTCCTCCTCCATTGCGGCGAGCAGCACATGGCCCGAACAGCTGGTACGCAGATCGATCTCGGTACCGAGCCGCACGGCGAAGCCGGTCGCGCCGGGGCTCTCCTGCCGCGCGACGATCAGCCCGCGGGTGCCATTCACCACCACCAGATGGCAGGACTGCACCGTCGCCGCCGCCAAGCTGTGCATCAGTGGCGTCGCGACATGGGTGAGTTCCTGCGCAGGCGTGGCGCGGTGGGCGATCTCCAGCACGCGATAGGTGACCCGGTAGCGATCGCTACCCCCATCCTTGTGCAGCCAACCCCGGCGATCGAGCACGACGATGATGCGGAAAAGCTCACTGATGGAGCGGCCAAGCCGCTGCGCGATTTCGCTGATCGTCAGCCCCTGTGGTTCGCTGCTCAGCAGCTCGATCACGTCGATCGCCTTCTCCAGCGCTGGCGCGGCATAGCTGGGCGACTTGTCGGCCGGTGTGGGGCGTGCGGTTTCCGTCATATGCCAACGCTAGCCAATACGATCCCCCGTGTCATGCCACTTGCGAACAACTCCGACTCATGCCTAATAAGATAAAAGTAGCTTTGACATATGAAAACGTTGGAGGAAAAGGAGAGGCCATGCGTTTCCGCAACAAGACCGCGCTGGTAACCGCCGCGGCGCACGGCATCGGCCGTGCAGCGGCACTGCGGCTTCGGGACGAAGGTGCGCGAGTCTTTGCCCTGGATCGCGACGGCGCCGCGCTGGCGACCCTGGACGGGGTGGAGCCGATCGTGCTCGACCTGCTCGATCCGAAGGCGATCACCGCCCTGCCTGAGACCCTCGGTGCCATCGACGTGCTCGCCAACATCGCTGGCTTCGTCGCCGCGGGTTCGATTCTGAGCGGCAGCGATGAAGACTGGATGCTGTCCTTCGACCTCAACGTCCACGCGATGCACCGCATGATCCGCGCCTTCCTGCCAGGGATGCTGGAGCGGGGCGGCGGCGCGATCGTCAACATGTCCTCCATCGCCTCCAGCGTGAAGGGCATCCCGAACCGCCACGCCTATGGCGCCTCCAAGGCCGCTGTGATTGGCCTGACCAAGTCCGTCGCGGCGGACTTCGTGGCAAAGGGCATCCGCTGCAACGCGGTGTGCCCCGGCACCGTCGATACCCCCAGCCTCCGCCAGCGCGTCGCCGAACAGGCCGCCGCGCAAGGCATCAGCGTCGAGGAAGCGCATGCCGCCTTCGTCGCGCGCCAGCCGATGGGCCGGCTTGGCCAGGAAGACGAGATCGCCGCCTTGGTCTGCTATCTCGCCAGTGACGAGGCCGCCTTCACTACCGGCGCCGTGCACGTGATCGACGGCGGCTGGGTCAACTGATGACGATGAACGCCAGCATCACCGGCCTGCGCACCGTCGACCTGCGCTTCCCGACCAGCGCCTCGCTCGACGGCTCCGACGCGATGAACCCGGACCCCGATTATTCGGCGGCCTATGTCATCCTCGAAACCGACGTCCCCGGCCTCGAAGGCCATGGCCTCACCTTCACCATCGGCCGCGGCAACGACATCTGCGTCACCGCGATCGAGGCGATGCGCCACCTCGTCATCGGCCTCGACCTCGCCTGGATC
Source organism: Sphingomonas pokkalii (assembly GCF_003096275.1). Classification (GTDB taxonomy): domain Bacteria; phylum Pseudomonadota; class Alphaproteobacteria; order Sphingomonadales; family Sphingomonadaceae; genus Sphingomonas; species Sphingomonas pokkalii. The sequence goes on along the minus strand of NZ_QENQ01000001.1, from coordinate 1,071,112 downwards.
GCCGAGGAGCCCGCGCGCATGTGGCGGCACCTGACCGGCGACAGCCAGCTGCGCTGGATCGGCCCGGACAAGGGCGCGATGCACCTCGCCACCGGCGCGGTGGTGAACGCGATCTGGGATCTCTGGGCCAAGGCCGAGGGCAAGCCGGTGTGGCAACTGGTGGCGGACATGACGCCCGAACAGCTCGTCCGCGCGATCGACTTCCGCTACCTCACAGACGCGATCACGCCCGAACAGGCACTCGCCCTGCTCACCGAACGCGCCGCCGGCAAGGCCGAGCGCGTCGCCACGCTGCAGGCCAATGGCTATCCCTGCTACACCACCTCCGCCGGCTGGCTGGGCTATGCCGATGAGAAATTGCGGCGGCTGGCGCAGGAGGCGGTCGACGCCGGCTTCGACCATATCAAGCTCAAGGTCGGCCGCGACCTCGAGGACGATATCCGCCGCGTCACCATCGCCCGCGAAGTGCTCGGCCCGAACCGCAAGCTGATGATCGACGCCAACCAGGTGTGGGAAGTCGGCCAGGCGATCGAATGGGTCAACGCCCTCGCCTTCGCCAAGCCCTGGTTCATCGAGGAGCCGACCAGCCCCGACGACGTGCTCGGCCACAAGGCGATCCGCGACGGCATCGGCGAGGTGCAGGTCGCAACCGGCGAGATGTGCCAGAACCGCATCCTGTTCAAACAGTTCATGGCGGTGGGCGCGGTCGACGTGATCCAGCTCGACGCCTGCCGCATCGGCGGGGTGAACGAGGCGCTGGCGGTGCTCCTGCTCGCCGCCCGCTATAACCTGCCGGTGTGCCCGCACGCGGGCGGCGTCGGGCTGTGCGAATACGTCCAGCACTTGTCGATGATCGACTATCTGTGCTTTGCCGGCACCATGGACGGCAGAGTCATCGAATATGTGGATCATCTCCACGAACATTTCCTCGATCCCTGCGTGATCCGGGATGCGGCCTATATGCCGCCGCAGCGCCCGGGCTATTCGATCGAAATGAAGCCGGAAACGCTCGTCCAATATCGGTTCGGCGCATGAATCTGGGCCTTGCCGGCAAGGTGGTGATCGTCACCGGCGGCGCGTCGGGAATCGGCGCGGCGATCGTGGCGGGATTGGCGCGCGAAGGCGCGATCCCCGCCATCGTCTCGCGCGAGCCGCCGCGGCCGGAACTGGCGGCGCAGCTGGGCGAGGACTGGCTGTTCCACGCCTGCGAACTGGCCGATGACGATGCCGTGGTCGACGCCGTCGCCGCCGTCGTCGCGCGCTGGGGGCGGATCGACGGGCTGGTCAACAATGCCGGGCTCAACGACAATCTCGGCTTCGAGGCGACCCCGGCGCAGTTCCGCGCCTCGCTCGACATCAACCTCGTCCATTATTTCGGCATGGCACGCGCCGCGCTCCCCCATCTGAAGGCGGCACAGGGGGCGATCGTCAATATCGGCTCGAAGACCTCGATCACGGGCCAGGGGCACACCAGCGCCTATGCCGCGGCCAAGGGCGCGGTGCTGGCGCTGACCCGCGAATGGGCGGTGGCGCTGCGCGGCGACGGCATCCGCGTCAACGCGATCGTGCCGGCCGAGGTCGAGACCCCCGCCTATGCCGAATGGCTGAAGAGCTTCGACGACCCCGCCGCCCGGCGCGAGGAGATCGAGCGTCGCGTGCCCTTCGGCCACCGCTTCACCACCCCGGAAGAAATCGCCGACACCGCGCTGTTCCTGCTTTCCGCGCGGGCCAGCCACACCACCGGCCAGTGGCTGTTCGTCGACGGCGGCTACACGCATCTGGACCGCGCCATCGAATGACCCCAACAGGGGCGTCGCACCAAGGAGAGGACATATGGCCAGCAAGGCCGGACGCTATACCCCCGCCATCATCCTGACGGTCTCGCTGTTCTTCCTGTGGGGCATGGCGAACAACCTCAACGACATCCTGATCGCGCATTTCCGCCGCGCCTTCACGCTGAGCGATTTCGAGACCAGCTTCGTCCAGCAGGCCTTCTACATGGGCTATTTCCTGCTCGCGACGCCGGCAGCGATGCTCGCGCGGCGGCGGGGCTACAAGGCGGCGATCGTGACGGGCCTGACGCTCTACGCGATCGGCGCGCTGCTCTTCTATCCGGCGACGCATTTCGGCGAATATCGCTGGTTCCTGGCGGCATTGTTCGTGATCGCCTGCGGCCTCGCCTTCCTCGAAACCTCGGCCAGCCCGCTGATCGCCGAACTCGGCAGCCCCGAAGGCGCCGCGCGCCGGCTCAATTTCGCCCAGGCGGCCAACCCGCTCGGCACGATCTTCGGCGTGCTGGTGGGCAAATATTTCATCCTTTCGAGCTTCGCGCAGGACGACAGGGCGCTCGCCGCGATGTCCGCCGCCGAGCGGACCGCGACGCTGCGCGGCGAGCTTGCCTCGGTGCAGACGCCCTATCTGGTGATCGGCCTGGTGGTCCTCGCCTTCGCGATCGCGGCCGCGCTGATCGCCTTCCCGGACAACCGCAAGGACGGCGACGCGCCTGCGGTGCCGACGGGCAAGGCGCTCGGCACCGTGCTGCGCGACCGGACGCTGGTCTTCGCGGTGGTGGCGCAGTTCTTCTATGTCGGCGCGCAGGTGGGGCTGTGGAGCTACACGATCCGCTACGCCCAGGTGAACCTGCCCGGCCTCACCGAGCAGGGCGCCGCCGACTATCTGTTCGCCAGCCTGGTGCTGTTCGGCGTGGGCCGCTTCGTGGGCGCGGCAATGCTCGGCAAGGTCCCGGCGCCGCAGCTGCTGGTGGTGTTCGCCGGGCTCTCGGCGGCGCTGGCGGCGGTGGCGGTGTTCGTCGGCGGGACGACCGGGCTCTACGCGCTGGTCGCAGCGAGCTTCTTCATGTCGATCCAGTTCCCGACGATCTTCGCGATCGGCATCGGCGGGCTGGGCCCGCTCAAGCAGATCGGCGCCTCGCTGATCGTGATGGCGATCATCGGCGGCGCGGTGCTGACCGCGGCGATGGGGCACCTCTCCGACCTGGCGGGGATCAACCTCGCGCTGCTGGTGCCGGCGCTGGCATTCCTGGTGGTGCTGGGCTTCGGGGTCCGCGCGACGGGAACGGCGGGGAACGTGGAGTTCGCAGCGGCGGGGCATTGAGGCCGGTTTCAACGTTCGAAAAATGAGCTATTTGCTTCCGCTTGAGCGTGGAAGCAAATATGTCGACCGTTTGCACTTGGTTCAATGCATTGCACCCTGAAGTCCAAGCGGCCATTATTGGTGCAATAGCGACAGGCTTAGCTGCTTTAATTGGCATCCTGACAGTCAGCCATCAAATTCGATCTCAAGCGCGCCAGGCTCGCGACGCGGTGGCTGAAGGCGAGCGGAGGAAAATTAAGGCAGCCCTTTACGATGAAATTCTTACATCTTCCCGAGATTTATCCGACGCCGCAATAGAGCTCTCAAACCAATTACGCATGACGAACTTAGATGTTACGCTAGCGGCGCGGGCTGCAACATTGGGAGTTCAATTCAACACACCATCAGCTCGATTCATACGTATTATGCAATTGCATGAGACGTTTTCCAGCTGCGCGCTGCGTTTGATTTTCTTAATAGAAAGTAGACGAATCATCGACCCGAGGATTATCGTTTTTCGTACCGCTCTAAGTAGCGTACTGCATGATGCGCGACAATATATGTTTTCTGATGCTATAGCCTATGTTATGCCAGCGCTTCCCGTCGATGCTCCCAACGGTGGATTATTTCCTTATGACCCACCAAGTGTTGAAGCCGCTGAGATCCTCTGCATTCATAACGACCAAATGATAGAATCGCTTAACGATGCAATTTCCTATACGGAAGATCTGCTTACAGAGATGCAGAATTGCCTCCTCGGAGATCTATTCGGTAACCAGATAAACGCGCGAGAGCCTATCGATCCAGATAAGCAAGTTATCACACTATCCAATTCAGACCTCGTAGAAAAGTGGTTTGAAAATAACACAGCGTGGGGCGTCGACATCGCCAAAGCGGAAGCCGCAGCACGAGCAAGATTTGAGAGAGAGGAGGCTTAACCGAGTAAGTCACGGATAGTTTTTTATTGACGCTACCCCACCAGCACCACGTGCAAAAACCGCGGCCCATGGGCCCCGCGGACATAGGTGCCTTCGATGTCGGTCGTGCCGCTGACGCCCGTTACCCAGTAATGCGCGCGCGGCACCGCGCCGCCGGGCGCCGCATCCTCCAGCCAGCGAACCAGTGCGGCGACGTCCAGCACGACGATGTGGCGCAGCGCCAGGAAGTTGGGCAGCATCGGGGCTTCAGGCGACGTCTCGAACACCAGCGAGCCCGTCTCCGCCACCCCGGTCCGCGCAAACGCCAGCACCGTGCCGTCGTCGATCGGGCAGTCCGCCAGCCGGGTCACCCCGGTCCAGTCGAGCCCCGCCACCCGCGCGTTGGGCGGCAGCCACAGCGCCGGTGCCGCACCCTCGGCCGCGAGATACCCCGCCACCGCCCCCGGCAATTCGGCCAGCGCCCCGATCCGCGCATGCGTCGCCGCCACGCTCGGCAGCGCGAGTTGCGCCAGGAAACGCGCCACCAGATCCTCCGGCCCCGCCGGCCGCTCGCGTTCCTCGCCGGCGAGCAGGCAGGCCGCCTCCGCCGCCAGCACCGCGGGGTCGCGCGCGGGCCCCAGCCGCGCCAGGATCGCGTCGCGTGCGCTCATCGTTCGCCCTTTCGATAGCGGTCCATAAAGCTCTCCGCCGCCGGGGCGGGAAAGTCGCGCCCGCCGGTCCAGCCACCGGCCAGCGGCAGCTTCGCGATCCAGCCGCGCCCGGCCAGCCGCATCGCGCGGATGGCCCAGCGCACCCCTGCACGGTACAGCCAAGGCCGCCGCGCCGCCCAGGCCCAGAGGCCCAGCCCGGAGCGCAGCGTCACCGGCTCCAGCCCCTCGCGCCAGCTCTTCTCGCGCCAGCCGCGCAGCAGCGTCGGCAGCGGGATGGCGACCGGGCAGACCTCCTGGCACTTGCCGTTCATCGTGCACGCATTGGGCAAATCGCGGCTCGCCGCCAGCCCGTCGAGCGCGGGGGTCAGCACCGATCCCATCGGCCCCGGATAGGTGCCGCCATAGGCATGGCCACCGATCTGGCGGAATACCACGCAGTGGTTCATGCACGCGCCGCAGCGGATGCAACGGAGCATCTCGGCCAGCCCGTCGTCGCGCATCGCGCTGCGGCCATTGTCGACCAGCACGATGTGCATCTCCTCGGGCCCGTCGCGGTCCCCTGCCCGCTTCGGCCCGGCATAGAAGGTGGTATATTGCGTCAGCGCCGCGCCGGTCGCCGATCGAGCGAGCAGCCGCAACAGGTGTACGGCATGGTCCATCGACGGAACCAGCTTCTCGATTCCTGCGGTGACGATATGGACGCGCGGCGGCACCAGCGACAGCTCGGCATTGCCCTCGTTGGTGACGGTACACACCTGCCCGCTATCGGCGATCAGGAAATTGGCGCCCGAGATGCCGACATCGGCACCCAGCATCTCGCCGCGCAACTGCCGCCGGGCGCTCGCCGCCATCGCGACGATGCTTTCCTCGACATGCGGCTCGCGATGGCGGGCATGGAAGAGTTCGGAGACCTGCTCGCGCGTCTTGTGCATCGCCGGCCAGATGATGTGCGAAGGCCGCTCGCCGGCGAGCTGGATGATGTGCTCGGCGAGATCGGTCTCGACCCGGCCGATGCCCGCCGCCTCGAGCGCATGCGGCAGGCCGATCTCCTCGCCGAGCATCGACTTGGAGCGCGCCACGCTCTTCGCACCGGCCTTGCGGCAGATCTCGACGACGATCGCACAGGCCTCGTCGGCGGTCGCGGCCCAGTGGACCGTCGCCCCCGAAGCGGTCGCCGCCGCCTCGAACTGGACGAGGTACGCGCCCAGATTGGCGATCACATGGTCCTTGATCGCCGCCGCCCGTTCGCGCGCCGCGCCGAAGCTGGGCCAGGCGCCGATCGCGGCCCCGCGCTTGGCCTCGGCAGTGCCGGCGGTGCGCTCGACCGCGATCTTGAGCTGGCGGTCGGCGAGCGCGGCATCGACCCGCGCGTCGAACGCCCGGCTCATTGCGCTTCGCCGATCGCCGGGCCGTCGGCCATGTCGGCCAGCACCTCGATGGTGTGGAAGGCGCGGACGTCCGCCCCGCGCCGGTGGAGCTTGCCCGCCATGTTCATCAGGCAGCCGAGATCGCCCGCGAGCAGCAGCCCCGCGCCCGTCGCCTCCACCGCCGCCGCCTTCTCGTCGGCGATGGCGTTGGAGATGGCCGGATATTTCACGCAGAAAGTGCCGCCGAAGCCGCAGCACGTCTCCTCTCCCGCCAACGGGACCAGGTCCAGCCCGTCGACCGCGCCGAGCAGCCGCCGCGGCTGCGCCTTGATGCCGAGCTCGCGCAGGCCCGAGCAGCTGTCGTGATAGGTCGCGGTCGCCGGCAGCGTCACGCCCTCCGGACGCCAGCCGCGTGCGTCGAGATAGGCGAGGATCTCCCAGGTCTTCGCCGCCACCGCCTCGGCCCGCGCCGACCATTCGGGATCGTCGGCGAGCAGCTCGGGATAGTGGCAGCGGATCGTGCCGGCGCAGCTGCCCGAGGGGACGACGATCGCGTCATAGTCTTCCAGCATCGCCACGTTGCGGCGGGCGAAGTCAGTCGCTGTCGCGCGGTCGCCCGAGTTCAGCGCGGGCTGGCCGCAGCATGTCTGCGCCTCCGGTACCACGACGTCGCACCCGGCATCGGCCAGCGCCCGCAGCGCGGCAAAGCCCACGCGCGGCCGCATCGCATCCACCAAGCAGGTGACGAACAACGCGATGCGATGCCTTGAGGGATCGAGAGTCATACCGCCCCTCTCGCACATCGTCGAAGGGCTTTCCAGAAAGCGACGGCGTTCAGTCGCATGCCGCTTCGGCCTGCATTTCCGCGATTTCGCGCCGGATCATCTTCAGCACCAAGTCCGTTGCCAGATCGCTATTGCTGCGATTGTGCAGCAAGCGGTGCTGCATCAGCCCCATTGCCGTTGCGGTGATAAGGTCGGCCAGCATCGCACGACGATCAGCCAACCTCTCGCCGGGCACCAGCGCCGCCAACGCGGAGCGCATGATGCCTTCGACATCTTCGCGAATTTCTTCAAAGATGGCAGCCACCCGCGGATTACGTGCCGCCTCCGCCACGATCTCGGCGAATAACGGATCCGATTCGCCGGCTTCGGGACGAACGAAATCCGCCAGCCAAGTCCACACGAATTCGGGATCACCACGCTCAATCCCGCAGCGCAGCGAATCGGCCGACAGGAAAAGGACGCAATCGGCATGGACGATTTCCGCGACGATCGCCTCCTTGGACGAAAAATCACGATAAATCTGACCGACCGCAATGCCGGACTCTTTCGCGATCTGCGCCACCCCGGTCGCATGAAAACCGTTCGCAATGAACAACCTGCGGGCTGCCGAGACGATTTTCTCGCGTCGCAGCAACGCCTTATCGCGAAGAGGAACGCCGCTCTCTTCCATGGTTTCTGCCATCCACTCCCCCTATAAAACTATCTTGACCGAGTCACTCACTTCGCAGTAGCGGCGAATGTGAGCGAACGTTCACTCACATATATCACAACGGCAGGCTTCCGCATGACTTTTTTCCGTCACACCGCGCCGGCTCTCGCGCTCGTCCTCGCCGCCTGTGGCGGTCAGTCCCAGCAGCAGGGTGCTGGAGCCCCCGGCGGCGCGGGTGGCCAGCAGGCCGCACCGCCTCCGGTTTCCTTCATCGTCGTCCAGCAGCAGGCCGTGCCGCTCACCAGCGAACTGCCCGGCCGCCTGAGCCCCTATGAGAGCTCGGACGTGCGCCCGCAGGTCAACGGCATCATCCTCGAAAGGCTGTTCACCGAAGGCGACATGGTCCGCCAGGGCCAGCCGCTCTACCGAATCGACGCCGCGCCCTATCGCGCCGCCGTCGCCAGCGCACGCGCCGCGCTGACCCGCGCCCAGGCAACGATCGCCAACAGCGAGGCGCTCGCCCGTCGTTACGGCGAACTGGTCAAGATCAACGCGATTTCGAAGCAGGATTACGAGAACGCTCTCGCCAGCGCGGCACAGGCCCGCGCCGACGTGGCCGCCCAGCGCGCCGCGCTCGCCACCGCCGAGATCGACCTCGCCCGCACCACGATCCGCGCGCCGATCAGCGGCCGGATCGGCCGCTCGATCTACACCACCGGCGCGCTGGTCTCGGCCTCGCAAGCCAATGCGCTGACGACGATCCAGCGGCTCGACCCGATCTATGTGGACATCCAGCAGTCGAGCGCGGACGTGCTCAAGCTGCGCCAGGCGATCATGGCAGGTCAGGTCGCCAAGGATGGCAACGCCCGGGTCGGGCTGAAGCTGGAAGACGGCAACGACTATGGCGCTCAGGGCACGCTGCGTTTCGCCGACGTGACGGTCGATCCGGCCACCGGCAGCCAGATCATCCGCGCGCTGTTTCCCAACCCCAATGCCCTGTTGCTGCCGGGCATGTTCGTCCGCGCGCACCTCGTCGAAGGCACGCAGCAGAAGGCCATGGTGGTTCCGCAGCGGGCGGTAAGCCGCGACGAGCGCGGCAACCCGGTGGTGCTGGTGGTCGGCGCCGAGAACAAGATCGAGCCGCGCCCGATCCAGACCAGCCGCACCGCCGGCGACAGCTGGATCGTCACCGGCGGGCTGAAGCCGGGCGACAAGGTGATCGTCGAGGGCGCGATGATGCTGCGCCCGGGCATGCCGGTCACCCCGCAGCCCTGGAACCCGAATGCCAAGCCCGCGCAGGGCCAGCCGGGCGCAGCCGCTCCCGCCCAGGGGAAGTAACCGCCCATGTCGCGCTATTTCATCGATCGGCCCATCTTCGCATGGGTCATCGCGATCATCATCATGCTGGCCGGCGTGCTTGCGATCCGCACGCTGCCGATCGCCCAGTTCCCCGCCATCGCGCCGCCCGCCGTCTCGATCACCGCCACCTATCCGGGCGCGGACGCCAAAACGCTGGAAAACACGACGACGCAGATCATCGAGCAGCAGATGAAGGGGATCGACCACCTTCGCTACTTCTCGTCCTCGTCCTCGTCCGCGGGCACGGTGACCATCACGCTCACCTTCGAGCAGGGCACCAATCCGGACATCGCCCAAGTGCAGGTGCAGAACAAGCTGCAGGCGGCCACGCCGCTTCTGCCGCAGGAAGTGCAGCAGCAGGGCATTCAGGTCGCCAAGGCCACCCAGAACTTCCTGGTGGTGATCGGCCTCTATTCGGCAGACGGGTCGCATAGCGGCACCGACCTTGCCGACTATGCCGTGTCCAAGCTGCAGGATCCGCTGTCGCGCGTGAACGGCGTCGGCGATACCCAGATCTTCGGTTCGCAGTACGCGATGCGCGTCTGGGTCGATCCGGTGAAGCTGAACAAGTTCGCCCTGACGATGGACGACGTGACCGCGGGGATCCGGGCGCAGAATGCGCAGGTCTCCGCCGGCCAGCTGGGCGCCCGCCCAGCGCCGAAGGAGCAGATGCTCAACGCCACCGTCTCGGTCCAGTCGCGCCTGACCACGCCGGACCAGTTCGCGCAGATCCGCCTGAAGAGCGGTACCGACGGCTCGGTGGTGCGCCTGGGCGACGTCGCCCGTGTCGAGATCGGTGCGGAAAGCTATGGCTTCGATTCGAAGTGGAACGGCAAGCCCGGCGCCGCCATCGGCATCAAGCTCGCCCCCGGCGCCAACGCGCTGACCACGGTCGACTTGGTCAAGGCCCGCGTCAACGAGATTGCCAAGACCTTCCCGTCCGACATCAAGGTCATCTACCCGTACGATACCACGCCGTTCGTCCGTCTGTCGGTCGAACAGGTGGTGCACACGCTGATCGAAGCGGTGGTGCTCGTCTTCCTGGTGATGTTCCTGTTCCTGCAGAACTTCCGCGCCACGCTGATCCCGACGATCGCGGTGCCGGTGGTGCTGCTCGGCACCTTCGCGGTGATGGCGATCGCCGGATACTCGATCAATACGCTCACCCTGTTCGGCATGGTGCTGGCGATCGGCCTGCTCGTCGACGACGCGATCGTCGTGGTCGAGAATGTCGAGCGCCTGATCACCACCGAACATCTCAGCCCGATCGACGCCGCCCGCAAATCAATGGACGAAATCACCAGCGCGCTGGTCGGCGTCGCCCTCGTCCTGTCGGCGGTGTTCCTGCCGATGGCGTTCTTCGGCGGCTCCACCGGCGTGATCTACCGCCAGTTCTCGATCACGATCGTCTCGGCGATGGTGCTTTCGGTGTTCGTGGCCCTCGTGCTCACGCCGGCGCTGTGCGCCACCATCCTCAAGCCGCACGATCCCAACAAGGCGGAAGGCAACGGGCTGCTGGCGCGCTTCTTCCGCTGGTTCAACGAGAAGTTCGACAACGGCCAGCGCCGCTACGAGCAGGGCGTGCGCAGCACCGCCCGCAGCTGGAAGCGTTCGGGTCTGGTCTATCTGCTGATCATTGGCGGCATGGCCTTCCTGTTCCTGCGCCTTCCCTCGGGCTTCCTGCCGGACGAGGACCAGGGCATCGCAATCGCGCTGGTCCAGGGCCCGGCGGGCGCCACCTCGGCGCGCACCGACAAGGGCCTCGAGCTCGTGCGCGATCACTTCCTCCAGAAGGAGGGGAACAACGTCCAGGGCGTGTTCACGATCAACGGCTTCAGCTTCGCCGGCGCCGGCCAGAACAGCGGCCTCGCGTTCATCCCGCTGAAGGACTGGAAAGATCGTCCAGGCGCCGGCAACTCCGCACAGGCGATGGTTGGTCGGGCAATGGGTGCCTTTCTGCAATATCGCGACGGACTGATCTTCGCGGTCACGCCCCCGGCCGTGCAGGAACTGGGCAACGCGACCGGCTTCGACCTGCAACTCGTCGATACCGGCGGCATCGGCCATGAACGCTTGCTCATGGCGCGCAACATGATGCTGGGCATGGCGATGCAGGACAAGCGCCTGGTGGGCGTGCGACCGAATTCGCTCGAAGACGCGCCGCAACTCAAGGTCGATATCGACCAGGACAAGGCCAAGGCCCTTGGCCTCGATCTGGCTTCGGTCAACAGCACCATCGCCAGCGCCTGGGGTGGCGCGTATGTCAACGATTTCGTCGACCGCGGCCGCGTCAAGCGCGTCTACGTCCAGGCCGATGCCCCCTATCGTCTGGCGCCGGAGGACATCGCCAACCTGTACGTCCGCGGCGCCACCGGCACGATGACGCCGTTCACCGCCTTCTCCACGCTTCGCTGGGAACAGGCGCCGGTGCAGCTCACCCGCTACAACGGCCTGCCGGCGATGGAAATCCTCGGTACGCCCGCGCCCGGCGTATCGACCGGCGATGCGATGGCGGCGATGGAGGCGATCCACGCCAAGCTGCCGCCGGGCACCCAGCTGGAGTGGACCGGCCTGTCGTACGAGGAGCGGCTGTCGGGCGGCCAGGCGCCGGCACTCTATGCGCTGTCGCTGCTGATCGTGTTCCTCTGCCTCGCCGCGCTCTACGAGAGCTGGTCGGTGCCGATCTCGGTCATCCTGGTGGTGCCGCTCGGGGTGGTCGGCGCGCTGCTCGCGGCGAAGCTCACCGGCCTCAACAACGACATCTACCTGCAGGTCGGCCTGATCACCACGATCGGCGTGTCGGCGAAGAACGCGATCCTGATCGTCGAATTCGCCGAGGAACGGATGCGCGAGGGCATGAGCGCCTTCGACGCAGCGGTGGAAGCCGCCAAGCTCCGCCTGCGGCCGATCCTGATGACCAGCCTTGCCTTCATCTTCGGCGTGCTGCCGCTGGCGATCTCCACCGGCGCAGGCGCCGGCGGCCAGAACGCGATCGGCCGCTCGGTGGTGGGCGGCATGCTCTCCGCGACGATCCTCGCCATCTTCCTGGTGCCGATGTTCTTCGTGGTGGTGCGCAACCTGTTCGACCGCCGCCGCACCAAGGGCGGCACGCCCACCGAAACCACCCATGACGGCGGCGCATCCGCGCCCCAGGGAGCCTGACGGCCGTGACCAATCGTTTCCCCCTGCTCCTCACCCTGGCAGCGAGCACTGCGCTCGCCGGCTGCAACCTCGCCCCGAAGTACAGCCGGCCGGAGCCGGCGGTGCCGGCCGCGCTGCCTCAGGGCGGCGTCTATCCGGCGGCGGCAAGCGACGCCCCGGATATCAGCAAGATCGGCTGGCGCGACTTCTTCGTCGACGATCGCCTGCGCCAAGTGATCCAGCTGGGGCTGGACAACAACCAGGACCTGCGCCTCGCCGCTGCGAACGTGCTGCAGGCGCGGGCGCAGTATCGCACCCAGCGGGCGGACATTTTCCCCTCGCTCGGCGTAAGCGGCACCGGCACCTACACCAACACCGCGCAGTTCGCGGCGAGCGCGGGCGGGGCACTGGGCAATGCCGGCGTGCAGGACATTCAGAACTTCAGCGTCGCCGGGGGCATCACGTCGTTCGAGATCGACCTGTTCGGTCGGCTGCGGAACCTGAGCCGCGCGGCACAGGAACAATATTTCGCGAGCGGGGAGGCACAGCGCGCGGCACGGGTATCGCTGATCGGCGAGATTGCCGGTGCCTGGCTGACGCTGGCGTCGGATCGCGAACAGCTCGCGATCGCAGAGCGGACGCTCAAGGCCTTCGAGGAGTCCTTAGAGCTGACCCGCGCCCAGTTCCGCATCGGCACCGCATCGGAACTCGCGTCCCGCCAGGCTGAGACGAGCTACGAATCGGCCCGCAACGACGTCGCCACCGCGAAGACCCGCATCGCGCAGGACATCAACGCGCTGCAGTTGCTCACCGGCGCACCCGTGCCGGAAGCGCTGCTGCCGGAGCAGCTGGGCGACGGCAAGGCGACAATCGACGCCCTGCCGGGCGACCTGCCGTCGGAAGTGCTGCTGCGGCGCCCCGACGTGCTGCAGGCCGAGCATCAGTTGATCGCACAGAATGCCAATATCGGCGCAGCGCGCGCGGCCTTCTTCCCGCGCCTTTCGCTCACGGCGACGGCCGGCGCGGTTAGCTCGGCGGTACGCAAGCTGTTCGGAGCCAGCACCGACACCTACACCGTATCCCCGACCGCTTCGGTCAACATCTTCGATTTCGGCCGCAACCAGGGCAATCTCGAATATGCCCGTGCCTCGCAGCAAGCAGCGGTTGCGACCTATCAGAAGACGATCCAGACCGCGTTTCGCGAAGTCTCCGATGCGCTGGCCCAACGCGGGACGATCGACGAGCAGATGCGCGCCCAGAGCGCCCGCGCCCAGGCGGCCGATGTCGCCGCCCGGCTTTCGGACGCGCGCTATCGGGCAGGCGTCGATTCCTTCCTTACCGCATTGGATTCGCAGCGTAGTGCCTATGCGGCGGAGCAGCAGCTGGTCGCCACCCGCCTGACCCGGGCGAGCAACCTGGTGACTCTGTATAGAACCTTAGGCGGCGGGCTCGAGTAGGCGCTTGCCACCTGCAAAAATCCGCATACTCTCTGGAACCAATAAAGAAGGAGAGATGCGGTGCTGCAGAACGAGTCGCAATCGGGCCAAATGCCTCCCGTGCAGGCCGGGGACGAAACGCTGATCATCCTCGAAAGCCTTCTCTGCGTGATGCGGGAGAAGAACCTGCTGTCTCGGCAGGACATCGAACTGCTGTGCCAGAAGGTCGAGCGTCGGGCCGCTGGCATCAGCAAGAACCCCCTGCCCTGCTGCCCGGAAAAGGCCGAGAGCGCGCGCAACTATCTGCAGCGTCTGTCCGCCTATCTCGGCCAGCGTTATGGCGGCAAGCACCTCCGCCGGGTGAGTTGAGGCCGGGCGGCGGCGCCCCCGGCACCGCCGATCCGATGCCGGGAACGCATGGCAAATCGCGCTTTGGCAAGCGCGCGGAATGCCGCTATCGCGCAATCGTCTTTCATCCCCAATTGAGGACGCTTGCATGAAGTTGCTTCGTTACGGCCCGCGCGGCGCCGAAAAGCCCGGCCTGCTGGATGCCGACGGCCGTATCCGTGATCTGTCCGGCCTGGTGCCGGATCTTACCGTCGACGTGATCGAGCGGCTCCGCGCGGTCGATCCCACCACCCTGCCGCTGGTCGAGGGCGATGTCCGCCTCGGCGTGCCGGTGGCGAACATCGGCAAGTTCCTCGCGATCGGCCTCAACTATGCCGATCACGCCCGCGAAGCCGGTCTCGAGCCGCCGCCCGAGCCGATCTTCTTCACCAAGGCGATCTCGTGCCTCACCGGCCCGAACGATCCTGTGATGATCCCCAAGGGCGCGCAGAAGACCGACTGGGAAGTCGAACTGGGCGTGATCATCGGCAAGACCTGCCGCTATGTCGATCAGGCCGACGCGCTCGACCATGTCGCGGGCTATGTCCTCGCCAACGACGTGTCAGAGCGTGCCTTCCAGAAGGAGCTTGGCAGCCAGTGGGACAAGGGCAAGGGATGCGATACCTTCGGACCGGTGGGCCCTTGGCTGGTCACGCCGGATGAGATCGCGGACTGCCAGGCGCTCGACATGTATCTCGACCTCAACGGCAAGCGCATGCAGACCGGCAACACGTCGACGATGATCTTCCCGGTGGCGGAATGCATCGCATATATGAGCCGCTTCATCACGCTGCACCCCGGCGACCTGCTGATCACCGGCACGCCCCCGGGTGTCGGGGAAGGCCAGAAGCCGGAGAAGATCTTCCTCAAGCCCGGCGACGTGATGGAACTGGGGATTTCGGGCCTCGGCACCCAGCGACAGGACGTGATCGCGTTCGATCTGGCGGCGCTGGAGGGCTGATCCCCATCCCGGCTCTTACGTCCCCTCCCGTTCGCGGAAGGGGGCGTAAGAGGGAAAAGGCGAGGCCGCGCGTTCGCGAACGGCGCACAAGCAGCCGCCCCGTCACCATCCTCCAAATGCTGTGACATGCCCGCCGAGAAAGCAGGCGCGCCGACAGACCGCTTCCGGCTGGGACTGGCGGGGCGGGCTGGATGCGCCTGAAGACATAGCCGCACCCGGACGATATGGGCGCGGGATGGCCCGGCTGCTCCTGTTCAACAAACCCTTCGGGGTCCTGTCGCAATTCACCGACCGCGGATCGCCGACACTTCGGTCGACCCTGTCGGACTTCATCGCGGTGAAGGGCGTCTATCCCGCCGGCAGGCTAGATCGCGACAGCGAGGGCCTGCTGCTGCTGTGCGACGACGGGCGGCTGCAGGCGCGCATTGCCGATCCCCGCTTCAAGATGCCCAAGACCTATCTCGTGCAAGTGGAAGGCGATCCGCAGGACGCGGATCTGGAGCCCTTGCGGCAGGGCGTCCGGCTCAACGACGGCCTGACCCTGCCGGCCGAGGTGGCGCGGATCGACGCGCCGGACCTGTGGCTGCGCGATCCGCCGATCCGTGCACGCAAGTCCATCCCCGACAGCTGGCTGAAGATCACTATCCGCGAAGGGCGCAACCGGCAGGTGCGCCGGATGACGGCGGCAGTGGGATTGCCCACGCTGCGACTGGTCCGCTGGTCGATCGGCGACTGGTCGGTCGCCGGGATCGCACCGGGCCAGTTCGAGGAAGTCTCCAGCCGGAGCGATAGTAGCCGCGGCACGTAGGGGCAATCCTGCAACTTGGCGGGTGCGTGGGAAGCGGCCGGCGGGATTGCGGATCACCGACGCCCCTGCTGCCGGTTGCCGCCGACCGCGAAAGCTGGTTTGAGGCTTCGATCAGCGGGGCGTTGATGCCTTCCACCGTCTCGCGATCGGCCTCCTCGCCCGGTAGCGCGTTCGAGGCCATATCGGCAGGGTTCTGGATCTCAATGAATTATCGCCATTCCTTCCATGCTGGCAACAGCGCCGATGTCGTGAAGCACAGCCTGCTGATCGCCCTGGTCCGGGCCTTGCAGCAAAAGCCGAGCGCGTTGACCCTGATCGACACCCATGCCGGCTGCGGGCTCTACGACCTGGGCGGCGAGCAGGCCCAGCGCACCGGCGAGGCCGCCCAGGGCGTGCTGCGGGCCTTTGCCGATGCGAACCCCTTGCTGGACGAGTATCGCGCGGCCGTCCGGGCGGTGAATGTCGGGGCGGATCCGCATCTCTATCCCGGCTCGCCGCAGTTCCTGGCGCAGCTGCTGCGCCCGCAGGACCTGCTGATCCTCAACGAAAAACATCCCGAGGATGCGGTTGCGCTGCGCAGCGCGATGCGCGGGTCGCCCGCTGCCGTGCATGAACGCGATGCCTATGAGCTTTGGCTGGCGATGCTGCCGACCCGAACGCCGCGCGGCGTGGTGGTGGTCGATCCGCCGTACGAGCAGACGGATGAACGCGCCCGCATCACCGCCACGCTTGCCGCCGCGCACCGCAAATGGGCGCATGGCGTGACGGTGATCTGGTATCCGCTGAAGGATCGCGTGACGCATCAGCAGTGGAAGAACAAGTTGCGCAGGCTCGACATCCCGAAATTCCTTTCGGTGGAGCATTGGTTGTATGACGACGATCAGCCCGGCATCTATAACGGCGCGGGCCTATTCATCGTCAATCCGCCCTATGCCTTCATGCAGGCGCTGCCTCCGCTGCTGGAAGCCCTGCGCGCCGCGCTGGCGCCGGATGGGCATCGGGGCATGATCGCAGCGAATTGGTTGAGCGATTGAGAAGGAGCCCGGTCCTGGATCTCGTCATCCGAGCCCATTGATACCGCTGGCCGGCATCATGTCACCTTGCTCTGAAGCGCCTCCACCGCCAGCACGTCGATCGCCTCGGCCTTGCCGCCGAAATCGATCCGCTCGCCTTCCTCCGCGCCGAGCAGCGCATGGGCGAGCGGCGCCTGGAACGCCAGCCGATCGGCCGCCGGATCGGCCTCGTCATGGCCGACGATCTCGATCACCCGCTCGCGCCCGTTGAGCCGAATCCGCACCCGTGCGCCGATACCCGCCACGCCGTCCTCGAGCGGCGGCGCGACCTGTGCGGTGGCGGCGCGGGTGTTCCAATAGCGCAGCTCACGCTTGAGACTTTCCTTGGCCTCGTCCTCGCCTTCGGCCTCGATCGCGGCCTCCAGCGCGGCGATCTTGCCCGCGATCAGCGCCGGCCCCGCCGCCGTGACCAGATTGGGCCCGGCCGGCAGTGGCAGCTCGAACTTCGGTTCCTTGTGTTCCTCATCGCTCTCGCGACGGAAGGCGACGCTCATCGTTGCGGCAGATCCTCAAGCGTGGACGATACCTTCCAAAGATCGATCGCGCCTTCGGTTGCATGGGTATCGATTTCCGCGAGCTCCTCGGCCGAGAAATCGAGATTCTTCACCGCATCGAGCGAATCGTCGAGCTGCTGCACCGTCCGCGCGCCGACCAGCGCCGAGGTGACGCGGGGATCGCGCAGCACCCAGGCGATCGCCATCTGCGCCAGCGTCTGGCCGCGCTTCTCGGCGATGGCGTTGAGCGCACGGATGCGGGCGATGTTCTCCTCCGAGAGCAGCCGGGTGTCGAGCGACGATCCGCCCTTCGACGCACGCGCATCTTCCGGCACGCCGTTCAGATACTTGCGGGTGAGCATCCCCTGCGCCAGCGGCGAAAAGGCGATGCAGCCGGTGCCCAGGTCTTCCAGCGTATCGAGCAGGCTCTCCTCGATCCAGCGGTTGAGCATCGAATAGCTCGGCTGATGGATCAGCAGCGGCACCTTGTACTCCGCCAGGATCGCGGCGGCCTTGCGGGTCAGCTCGGGCGAATAGCTGGAGATGCCGACATAGAGCGCCTTGCCCTGGCGGTGGATCTGGGCGAGCGCGCCCATCGTCTCCTCCAGCGGCGTCTTGGGGTCGACGCGGTGCGAATAAAAGATGTCGACATAGTCGAGGCCCATCCGCTTGAGGCTCTGGTCGCACGAGGCGATCAGATACTTCTTGCTGCCGCCGACATCGCCATAGGGCCCCGGCCACATGTCCCATCCCGCCTTGGTCGAGATGATCAGTTCGTCGCGATGGCTGGCAAAATCGGTCGCCAGCACCCGGCCGAAATTCTCCTCGGCCGAGCCGTAGGGCGGACCGTAGTTATTGGCGAGATCGAAATGGGTGACGCCGCGGTCGAAGGCGCGGCGCAGCATGGCCCGGCCATTTTCGAACACGTCCGCGCCACCGAAATTCTGCCAGAGGCCCAGGCTGATCGCCGGCAGATCGAGCCCGCTGACGCCGCAACGACGATAGGGCATCCGGCCGTCATAGCGGGCGGCATCGGCGACATAGGGCTGCGGATAGGGCATTGTTTTTCCTCTTGTTCCGGGCGGCCGGCAGCGTTCAGCGCGCCAGCCGAAATTTAGCCTAAGTTCACAAAGTTCACGGTCGCGACAGATTTGCAGCAGCCACGAAGTTCACAAAGCTCACGCATATCGAAGCGCGATCAGACCATGAAACTCTCGCCGCAGCCGCAGGTGCCCTTGGCGTTGGGGTTGGTGAAGACGAAGCCGGCGGTGAAATCATCCTCCACCCAGTCCATCGTCGAGCCGATCAGGTACAGCACCGAGGCGCCATCGATGAAGAAGGTGCCGCCGGGGGTTTCGATCTTCTCGTCCAGCGGCTTGGCCTCGGCGACATAATCGACCGAATAGGCGAGGCCCGAGCAGCCGCGGCGCGGGGTGGAGAGCTTGACGCCGACCGTGCCTTCCGGCGCCTTCGCCATCAGCGCGGCGATGCGCGCCTCGGCGGCGGGGGTCAGGAGCAGCGCGGCAGGGCGCTGGCGGGGGGTGGTCGCGGTGGTCATCGTCTCTTCTACCTTCTTCCCCTCCCGCATGTGGGAGGGACCGAGGGGTGGGCGCCCGATTTCCGCGAGCGCTTCGGATATTGGGTGCCGGGGCCCCACCCCCAACCCCCAACCCCCTCCCGCACGCGGGAGGGGGTTGGAAATCACAACATCCCCAGTTCCAGCTTCGCCTCGTCGCTCATCTTCTGCGGATCCCAGGGCGGGTCCCAGACGAGGTTGACGTCGGCGGTGGCGATGCCCGGTACCGCGCTTACCCGCAGTTCGACTTCGCCGGGCATCGATTCCGCGACCGGGCAATGCGGCGTGGTCAGCGTCATGGTGACCGCGGCATGGCCGTTGGCGGTGATATCGACGCCATAGATCAACCCCAGATCATAGATATTGACCGGGATTTCGGGGTCATAGATTTCCTTGAGCGCTTCGATCACCGCTTCGTACAGCGGCCCGCCCGGCTCGCCGGCCGAGGGTTCCTCGGGCTTTTGCGAGAGGAAACCCGAAAGATAGTCGCGCTTGCGCTCGGGCGCTGCCTCCGGCGCATCGTCGACACGCGCCTTGGGCGGCGCTTCCACGGCGTCGACCTCTTCCACCATGATCCTGCGTTCTTCGTTCATCCGAAGATCCTCGTCACTCGTTCGATTCCTCGCACGAGCGCGGCGACGTCCGCCGGCCCGTTATACACGCCGAAGCTCGCCCGCGCGGTGGCGGGGACCTCCAGCAATTCCATCAGCGGCTGGGCGCAATGATGCCCGGCGCGGATCGCGACATTGCCCTCGTCGAGGATCGTCGCGACGTCGTGCGGGTGCACGCCCTCCACCGCGAAGCTGACGATGCCGGCGCTGTCCGCCGGCCCGTACAGCCGGACGCTGTTGATCCCCGCGAGCGCGGCACGCGTCTCGGTCACCAGCGCGGTTTCATGGGCATGGATGCGATCGAGCCCGATGCTGTCGACATAATCGATCGCCGCGTGCAGCCCGACCACGCCGACGATATGCGGCGTACCCGCCTCGAAGCGGCCCGGCGGCGGGGCGTAGGTCGTCTTGGCAAAGGTCACCCGGTCGATCATCGATCCGCCGCCCTGATAGGGCGGCATCGCGTCGAGCAGCTCGTAGCGACCCCACAGCACGCCGATGCCGGTCGGGCCGTAGAGCTTGTGGCCGGAAAAGACGTAGAAGTCGCAGCCGAGTTCGGCGACGTTCACCGGCAGGCGTGCGACCGCCTGGCAACCGTCGATCAGGATCTTGGCGCCGACGCCGTGCGCCAGCTCGGTAGCCCGCTTCACGTCGAGCACCGAGCCGAGCACGTTCGAGACATGGGCGAGCGCCACCAGCTTGTGCCGGTCGGTCAGCATCGCCGCCATCGCGTCGAGGTCGATGCGCTGGTCGGCGGTGAGCGGCACGACGTCGATCTGTGCGCCGATCTTCTCGGCGGCCATCTGCCAGGGCACGATGTTCGAATGGTGCTCGAGTGCCGAGAGCAGGATGCGGTCGCCTGCCTGGAGCTGGGTGGCCGCGTAGCACTGGGCGACGAGGTTGAGCCCCTCGGTCGCGCCGCGGACGAACACCACTTCCTCCGGCTTGCCGCCGATGAACCTGGCCACCCGCGCCCGCGCCGCCTCGAAGGCGAGCGTCATGTCGGCCGAGCGCTGGTACACGCCGCGATGGACGGTGGCATAGGTTTCGCCATAGCCGCGTGCGATCGCTTCAAGCACCGGGCGGGGCTTTTGCGAGGTGGCGGCGGTATCGAGATAGGCCCAGCCGGCCGGGATCGCGGGGAAGTCCGCCAGCACGTCCAGCGGGGCTGCGGTGGTCAGTACGCTCACAGCGCCGCCTCCAGCCAAGCCGCCGCATCGGCCGCGAACGCTTCGCGGACCGGCTCTTCGCCGATCCGCGCGAGCGCGTCCGTCACGAAGGCGTGCGTCAGCAGCGCCTTGGCCTGCGCCTCGCCGATGCCGCGGCTCTGGAGGTAGAACAGCGCGTTGCGATCGAGCTCGCCGACCGTCGCGCCGTGCGCGCACTTCACGTCGTCGGCGAAGATTTCGAGTTCGGGCTTGAGGTTCACCGTCGCCGTGCGCTGGAGCAGCAGCCCGCGCAGCGACTGTTCGCCGTCGGTCTGCTGCGCGCCGCGCGCGACTTCGACGCGGGCCGCGAGGCTGGCCACCGACTGGTCGGCCGCGACCGCGCGCCATATCTGGCGCGACGTGCCCTCGATCTGCTCGTGCCGCACCGCGACCGCCGCTTCCTGCCGCTGCGTGCCGCTGGTGAGCAGCGCGCCGCCCATCTCGGCGAAAGCGCCCTTGCCGGTGAGCGTCAGCGCGCCGTCGATCCGGCTGCCCATGCCGCCGGCGCCGAGGAAGATCGACACCAGGCTCGCCGCCTCGCCGATTTCCGCCTCGTCACGGATCGAGACGAAGCCGCCGGTCTGCACCAGCCGCACCGAGCGCATCAGTCGCGCGCCCTTGCCCAGCGCGATCGCGGTCAGCCGGTTGGCCCAGCCGGTACCGGCAAAGGTTTCGACCAGCGTCGCGACGGCATCGTCCGCGAGCAGGATGCGCGCCGGCACATGGTTCTCGCCGCCGGTGCCGAGATGCACGATCTGGATGCAGGTCGCGGCATGTTCCGCCCCCAGGTGCAGCGCCCAGCCCTCGCCGATCGCCAGGCTGCCGAGCGGGTGGTCGGTCGCGGCGATCTGGCGCGTCACTTCCACCGGGCCCGGGCGGCTATGCGCAGGCTCGAACACGCCGTCGACGAAGCACAGGCGCGGGCCGTCGATGTCGAGGAACAGGTCCGCCGGATTGATGCCGGCGGGTGCCTGCGGGCTCGCAGCAGCGGCGCGCAGCGCCTCCATGTCGCTCCAGCGCCACGCTTCCTGACGCGCCGAGGGAAGATCGAGCACCGTCATGCGCCCAACTCCTTCGCGTCTTCGCGCCTTTGCGTGCCAAAAATTTTTTCACGCGAAGGCGCGAAGACGCGAAGATTTTGTTCGCGCAGAGGCGCAGAGAGCGCAGAGGTGATGTGCTGCGCTGCGGCCTCAGCCATATTCACAGCCGAATAGCGTTTGAAGATCGGTGCGAAGAGAGGGCCGCGTTCGCGGCGGGCGGGACGCCTCTGCGCCTCTGCGCGAAACATCGTCATGCCGCGAGTGCCCCGTATCCCTCACGCTCGAGCTCGAGCGCCAGTTCCGGCCCGCCCGAGCGGACGATGCGGCCGCCTGCCAGCACATGGACGAAGTCCGGCTGCACATAATCGAGCAGGCGCTGGTAATGGGTGATCAGCAGCACCGCCTTGTCGGGCGCGCGCATGATGCGGTTGATGCCCTCGCCCACCGCCTTCAGCGCGTCGATGTCGAGCCCGCTGTCCGTCTCGTCGAGAATGGCGAGCTTGGGGTTCAGGATCCCCATCTGCACCATCTCGTTACGCTTCTTCTCGCCACCCGAGAAGCCCACGTTCACGGGGCGCTTGAGCATCTCGGCATCCATGCCGAGCGCCGCCGCCTGGGCGCGCGCCAGCTTGAGGAACTCGGCGCCCGAAAGCTGTGCCTCGCCGCGGTTGCGGCGCTGGGCATTGGCTGCCTCGCGCAGGAACTGCACGTTCGACACGCCGGGGATCTCGACCGGATATTGGAAGCCGAGGAACAGCCCGGCGGCGGCGCGCTCGTGCGGTTCGAGTTCCAGCAGATCCTGCCCGTCGAAGGTCACGCTGCCGCTGGTGGCTGCATAGCCATTACGGCCACCAAGGACATAGCCCAGCGTCGATTTGCCGGCGCCGTTCGGCCCCATGATCGCGTGCACTTCGCCCGCGTTCAGCGACAGGCTCAGGCCCTTGAGGATTTCCTTGCCGTCGACTTCGGCGTGCAGGTTCTGGATGTTCAGCATGGGGTTCAGATCGCCACGGTCACGAGAGAAAGGGTCTTGGGCGGGGTGCCCGCATCATAGGCATCGACCAGGGAGCCGTCGGGCAGCTTCCACATGATCTTGTACTGTTTGGGCGCGGTGACGCTGGCCTTGATATCGGCCTGCACCGCATCGAGCACCGGGGTCAGCTTGCGCCAGGCGCTCGGCTGGTACGGCCGGTCGTTGAGCAGCAGCCGGCCGGCCTGGAAATCGGAATCGAGGAAGTCGCGGCACTGCTTGATCGCGGCATCGACCTTGGCCGCGCGGGCACCGGCATCCGCCGGCGCCACGCCGATCGCGCGGACGATGCAGCGGGCATGGTTGGTCGCCGCGCCGAACTGCGACGCGCTGTCGATCGCGACGCCCGACTGAAGGGCGAAGGCTGCGACGAGGAGGGCGTTCAACATGCGTGATACTCCTGCGGGCCCGGAACGCGGCCCTGCGTCGTCACTACGTCAGCGGACATGAGCCCAGGCTGAGCGGGGGCCCTTCTGTCATTCCCGCGACGGCGGGAATCCATTTGCCAGGACGTTCTTGGAAAGAACCGCGTTGGCGACCCCAATGGATCCCCGCCTCCGCGGGGATGACTCTGGAGGCGTGGATAGGACTGGTCCACCCCCATCACCCGACCGAACCTTCGAGCGAGATGCCGAGCAGCTTCTGCGCCTCGACCGCGAACTCCATCGGCAGCTGCTGCAGCACTTCGCGCGCGAAGCCGTTGACGATCAGCGCCACCGCGGCTTCCTGGTCCAGCCCGCGCTGGAGCGCGTAGAACAGCTGGTCGTCGCTGATCTTGCTGGTGGTCGCCTCATGCTCGATCTGGGCGCTGGGGTTCTTCACCTCGATGTACGGCACGGTGTGCGCCCCGCACTGGTCGCCGAGCAGCAGCGAGTCGCACTGGGTGAAGTTGCGGACATTCTCCGCGCTCGCCGCCACGCGGACCAGCCCGCGATAGGTATTGTCGCTATGTCCGGCCGAAATGCCCTTCGACACGATGGTCGAACGGCTGCCCTTGCCCAGATGGATCATCTTGGTGCCGGTATCGGCCTGCTGGCGGTTGTTGGTCACCGCGACCGAATAGAATTCGCCGACCGAGTTCTCGCCCGCCAGCACGCAGCTGGGGTACTTCCAGGTGATCGCCGAGCCGGTCTCGACCTGGGTCCAGCTCACCTTCGAGTTGCGGCCCTGGCACAGCGCGCGCTTGGTGACGAAATTATAGATGCCGCCCTTGCCGTTCTCGTCGCCCGGATACCAGTTCTGGACGGTCGAGTATTTGATCTCGGCATCGTCGAGCGCGACCAGCTCCACGACGGCCGCGTGCAGCTGGTTCTCGTCGCGCATCGGCGCGGTGCAGCCTTCGAGATAGGAGACGTATGCGCCCTTGTCGGCGACGATCAGCGTGCGCTCGAACTGGCCGGTATTCTCGGCATTGATGCGGAAATAGGTGGACAGCTCCATCGGGCAGCGCACGCCCTCCGGCACATAGACGAAGGTGCCGTCGGAAAACACCGCGCTGTTGAGCGTCGCGAAGTAGTTGTCGCGCTGCGGCACCACACGCCCAAGCCACTTCTGGACCAGCTCGGGATACTCCCGGATCGCCTCGCTGATCGACAGGAAGATGACGCCCGCCGCCTTCAGCTCGGCGCGGAAGGTCGTCGCCACCGATACGCTGTCGAACACCGCGTCGACCGCGATCTTGCGCGATCCCTCGACGCCGGCGAGCACCTTCTGCTCCTCGATCGGAATGCCGAGCTTCTCATAGGTACGGCGGATTTCCGGATCGAGCTCGTCGAGGCTGGCGATCGTCTTCTTCTGCTTCGGCTCGGCGTAATAATAGGCGTCCTGATAGTCGATCGGCGGGACGTTCAGCTTGGCCCAGTCCGGCGCCTCCAGCGTCTGCCACAGGCGGAACGCCTTCAGCCGCCAGTCGAGCATCCATGCGGGCTCGTTCTTCTTCGCCGAGATGTAGCGGACGGTATCTTCGCTCAGCCCCTTGGGCGCCAACTCCTGTTCGACGTCCGAGGCGAAGCCCCATTCATACTTCTTGTTCGCGGCGGCGAGCGCCTCGGCATTCTTGGTGGCCATCAGAAAGATACCTGGCTTTCCCCGGCGAGCACCGGAGAAGGAGAAGAAGAAAGGTCGGGAAGCGAAGGCGCGTGCCCATGCACCGGTGCGGCCACGCCCGCAAGCGCGGGGGGACCGGAAAGGCTGGCTAGGCTGACCTGGGCGAGCGCCGAGCGGACCGCGTCGCTCACCACGCCCCAATGCGGCTTCACCCGGCAATTGCCCTCGACCGCGCAGTCGTGCCTGCCTGAATCGACGCAGACGGTGAGCGCGATCGGGCCTTCGATCGCCTCGACGATCTCGGCAAGGCTGATGGCTGCGGGCGGGCGGGCGAGCCGGAAGCCGCCACCGGTGCCCCGTGCGCTTTCGATCAGGCCGGCAGCGGAAAGCTTGCTGACCAGCTTCTGCACCGTCGGCAGCGGCAACCCGGTCTCATTGGCCAGCAGCGTCGCATTGAGCCGGCACGACGCGCCGCAGTGGCGCGCGGCAGCCGCCAGCATCACCACGGCATAGTCGGCAAGGCTCGAAAGACGCATCGACTCCCAATCGGACAAAGTTGATCCGATTGGACATGTGGGCTCAGCGACCGCTCAGGTCAACTGTCTCGGGGATCACATCGGGGAGAAAGTGGAACTTTTCGGTCGCCAGCGTCACCGCCAGCACCGGATCGATGCCGTCCCGCAGCGCCCCCGGCGTGTGACCGGTGAAGTGCTTGATCTCGTTGATCATATGCGACTGATCGGCGAACGGCACCATCACCTCGTCGAGCGACGCGCCCTGGTGGATCCGCATCGCCGCGCCGATCGCGCGGAACTTGCGGCGCAGATGGTTGGGCGGCCCGGCGAAATATTCCTTGCACAGCCGCTGCACCTGGCGCTGGCCCATGCCGGTTTCCGTTTCCATCGCCATATAGAGCGAATCGATCGTCGGATCGCCCGAAGCGGCCCATTCGCGCACGATGCGCAGAAACGCCACATGGGCGCGCGGCACCCGACGCGCGACATCGAGCCGACGCAGCAGCAGCGGTTCGATCGCCGCGACCATCTCGTCCAGCGTCTCCATCCGGCAGAACTGACCATGCAGCTCGCGAATCTCCGCCCCGAAGATCGTCTCGCCATCGACCAGCCGGTCCGCAACCTTGTCCGCCTGCAGCCCGATCAGCGTGCGCCAGCCGATCCCGCGCAGCGAAATGCCGAAGCAACGAAACGGCCCGTCGATCCGATAGGTCCAGTGCGCCGTCCCCGGCCCGTTGACCATCACCGGCATGGTGCGTTCTTCATGGCCGTCGGGGAACGTGACGACACCCTCGCCGCCGAGCAGGAAGCGCCACTGCCCGAGATCGACTCGCTCGATCCCGGCCATCACCGGCGCCGAATTTTCGTACAGATAGAAGCTGTCGATATGCGGCAGCAGCCGTCCGCTGGATGGTCTAAAACGGATGTCGGATGGCCGCATCAACAACGAAGGCGCGCGCTCCGCTACCGACGTTCGACCTTCCTCCGCCGCGCCGCGCATATGATGCTTGCGTCCCCTGTGCTTCGGTTCGTCGCACTGAAGGAGCATGATGGCGCGGAAAGCGCAACGGAAAAGTGGCCCAGCCGGCAAGCCGGCCGGGCCTAAAGGAAAGGGTTCCCCCCGTTAAGCGGAACCCCTCGGGTCGCAAGCACGGATGTAACGGGTTCCGTCCGGGTGGTATTGTACGGAATCGACATTCTCACTTTTGACGACGTTTGCATTGCGATGCATGGGGGCGAAGATGCGAAATTTTCTTCATTCTGCCGTCCTCACGCTCGATGCGGAGCGGGCCCATCGCGTTGCGATTCGCGCGCTGGCCGCCTGGGGGGCGGCCGGCACGCCGTTCGGCAAGGCGCCGCAGGCCGCCGATTCGGTTACGCTGGCCGGCATCGCCTTTCCCAACCGCGTCGGGCTTGCGGCCGGCCTCGACAAGGATGCCGAAGCCATCCCGGGCCTGTTCGCGCTGGGTTTTGGCGCGGTCGAGGTGGGCACGCTCACCCCCCGCCCCCAGCCAGGCAATCCCCGCCCCCGCCTGTTCCGGCTGACCGAGGACGAGGCGGTGATCAACCGCATGGGCTTCAACAATGGCGGGATCGACGCCGCCCTGGCACGAATCGCCCGGCTGAAGCGCCGGGCCGGCGTGCTGGGCATCAATGTCGGCGCGAACAAGGATTCGGCCGATCGCGTCGCCGATTACGCGCTGGGCGTCACCAAGGCGGCGCCCCATGCCGATTACATCACGATCAACGTCAGTTCGCCGAACACGCCGGGCCTGCGCGACCTGCAATCGCGCCCGGCGCTCGATGAACTGCTGGCCGCCGCCCACGCCGCCCGTGGCGCCACGCCGCTGTTTCTGAAGATCGCTCCCGATCTGGATCGCGCCGGGCTGGAAGGCGCGGTGCGCGCGGCGATCGACCATCACATCGACGCGCTGATCGTTTCCAACACCACCATTTCCCGCCCGCCGCTCGCTTCGCCCCACGCCGGCGAGGCAGGCGGGCTCTCGGGCAAGCCGCTCCAGGCGCTGGCCCGCGCCAAGCTGGTGGAAGCGCGCGAAGCATCGGGCGGACAATTGCCGCTGATCTCCGCCGGCGGCATCGACGGGCCGGACGAAGCGAAGCGCCGCATCGATGCGGGGGCGGTGCTGGTGCAGGTCTATTCGGCGCTGGTGTATCGCGGGCCCCGCCTGCCGCGGGACATCGCCCAAGGTCTTGCCGGCCGCTAGCGTAGCGCTTGATACGCCAGCTCGGGGCCGCAGGAACGACCGCTTTCATTGGGGTGGCTGAACGGACGAAGGTGGGTGGGGAGCGGACGTTGCGCGGGTTCGCGGATGATGCTTTCTTTGATCCTCCTCCCCCGGAGGGGGAGGAATGAGCACAGCTTCCCGCGTCCGCTACTGGGGCGGCGGCCTGGCGCAAGCCGTCAATCCGCCTCCTGCCGCCTATGGCATAGCACCTTGCCACGCGGGGAAAGCGCGTTACCCCTTGGCACCATGAAATCGATCGTCGCGCTGCTGCTCGCCCTGTTCGCCCCTGTCCTCGCCCATGCCCAGGGCATGGTGAGCGCGGCCGATCCGCGCGCCGCGGCAGCGGGCGTGGAAATCCTTCGCCAGGGCGGCACCGCCACCGACGCCGCCATCGCGACGATGCTGGCGCTCGGCGTGGTCGAACCGCAAAGTTCCGGCATCGGCGGCGGCAGCTTCCTGGTGCTGTACGATGCGAAGACGCGCGCGACGACCACCGTGGACGGCCGCGAGACCGCGCCGATGGCCGCCGACGATCACTGGTTCTACGATGCCGCCGGCAAGCCGCTCAGCCGGTTCGCAGCGGTGCCGGGTGGGCGCAGCGTCGGCGTGCCGGGTGCGCTGCGGGCGATGGCACTGGCGCACCGCAGGTCCGGCAAGCTTGCCTGGGCGGCCTTGTTCGCACCGGCGATCCGCCTTGCCCGCGACGGGTTCGACGTGACCCCGCGGTTCAACAATTCGCTGGCGCAGTTTTCCGGCCATGTCGATCCGGCCTATCGCGCGCTGTTCTTCGGTGCCGACGGCAAGCCGCTGCCGACGGGCACCCGCGTCCGCAACCCGGAACAGGCGGCACTGCTGGAACGCATCGCCCGGCTGGGGCCGGACAGCTTCTATGTCGGCCCGCAGGCAGCCAAGATCGTCGCGGCCGTGAACGGTGCGGCGCGCAATCCTTCGAAAATGACCCTGGGCGACCTTGCCGCCTATGACGCCAAGCCGCGGCCGGTGCTGTGCGGGCGCTATCGCGGCTACAAGGTCTGTTCGATGGGCCCGCCCTCGTCCGGCGGCATCACCGTGCTGATGATCCTCGCGCAGCTCGAACGCTTCGACATGGCCAAGCTCGGCAAGGATTCGGCCACGGCCTGGCATCTGTTCGCCGAAAGCGCGCGGCTGGCCTATGCCGATCGCGACCTCTATCTCGGCGACCCCGATTTCGTGTCGGTGCCGCTGAAGGGACTGCTCGATCGCGGCTATATCGCCAAGCGCTCGGCGCTGATCGATCCCGCTGCGACGATGGACACCATCGCCGCCGGTACGCCGCCCGGCGCGCCCAAGCGGGTGCTGGCCAAGGTGCAGGAAGTCGCGGGCACCACCGATCTGGCGGTCAGCGATGCGGCCGGCAATGTCGTACAGGTGACCACGACGGTGGAAGGGCCGTTCGGATCGGGCCTGGCGGTGGACGGCACGATTCTGAACAACCAGCTGACCGATTTCGACTTCGTGCCGGTGAAGGACGGCGCGCTCGTCGCCAACCGCGTCGAAGGCGGCAAGCGGCCGCGCAGCTCGATGGCGCCGACGATCGTGTTCGGGCCGGACGGCAAGGTCCGGCTGGCGGTGGGCGCCGCGGGCGGGTCGACGATCATCGCGCAGGTGGCCAAGGCGATCATCGGGGTGATCGACTGGAAGCTTTCCGCGCAGGATGCGATCGGGCTGGGCCTGCTCTATGCGCCGGGCAAGACCGCGATCGCCGAGCAGGGCACCCAGCTCGACGCGATGCTGCCGGCGCTGCGGGCGCTGGGCGAGGATGTCCGTTCGATGCCGCTCGGCCTGAAGGCCAATGCGATCGAACGGGTCGGCGGGCGCTGGGTGGGCGCCGCCGATCCACGCAGCGAAGGCGTGGCGATGGATCAGGACGGCGCGGTAACGGTTATCCAGCGTGTGGGCGCCAGGCCCAACCGCCCGTCGGAATGAAGCGGGACGCTCTATCGGGAAATGGGGCGCCTGCAGGGGGAGATGGTATGCGCAAGCTCGAACACTTCGACAATCTGGTGGCGATGTTCTTCGCCCGCGCCCGCGAACGGGGTGATGCGCCCTTCCTGTGGCACAAGGCCGGCGGGCAATGGCATCCGACCAGCTGGGCCGAGGCAGCGCGGCAGGTGGCGAGCCTGGCCAGCGCGCTGACCGCGCTGGGGCTGAAGCGCGGCGACCGGGTGATGCTGGTGTCCGAAAATCGCCCGGAATTCTGCATCAGCGATCTGGCGATCATGGCGGCGGGCTGCGTCACCGTGCCCACCTACACCACCAATACCGAGCGTGATCACCAGCATATCCTGGAGAATTCGGGCGCCTGCGCGGTGATCGTCGCCAACACCAAGCTGGCCAAGACGCTGCTGCCGGCGGTATTGCGCTCCTCCACCGGACGGATCGTGATCGGCATCGACGAGGTGCGCCTTGCCCAGCAGGGCAGCCTGGAACTGCACGATTTCCGCACGCTGATCGCCGAGCACGCCACCGATCCTGCGATCACGGCCAGGCAGGCGGCGTTCCGGCGGGACGAATTGGCCTGCATCATCTACACCAGCGGCACCGGCGGTTCGCCGCGCGGCGTGATGCAGCATCACGGCGCGATCCTGCACAATTGCGAAGGCTGCGTGTCGCTCATCTCGGAGGATTTCGGCTGGGACGACGAAATCTTCCTGTCCTTCCTGCCGCTCTCCCACGCCTATGAACATACCGGCGGCCAGTTCTTCCCGATCGCGCTGGGCGGGCAGATCTATTATTCGGAGGGGCTGGAGAAGCTCGCCTCGAACATCGAGGAAGTGCGGCCGACGATCATGGTCGTCGTCCCCCGCCTGTTCGAAGTGCTGCGCACCCGCATCACCAAGCAGGTGGAGAAACAGGGCAGCATCGCGCGGTTCCTGCTCGACAAGGCGGTGGCGATCGGCGCGCGCAAGGCCGCGGGCAAGGCCGGCCTTACCGATGCGCCGATGAACCTGCTGCTCAACGCCACGCTGCGGCCAAAGCTGGCCAAGCGGTTCGGCGGGCGGATCAAGGCGCTGGTTTCGGGCGGGGCGCCGCTCAATCCGGAAGTGGGCATCTTCTTCGAATCGCTCGGCCTTACCTTCCTGCAAGGCTATGGCCAGACCGAATCGGCGCCGGTGATCTCGTGCAATCGCCCGAAGGTGGGGCTGAAGATGGACACGGTCGGCCCGCCGCTCGACGGCGTCGAGGTGCGGATCGCCGAGGACGGCGAGATCCTGGTGCGCGGCGAGCTGGTGATGCACGGCTATTGGCGCAACGAGGCCGAGACCGAACGGGTGCTGAAGGACGGCTGGCTCCACACCGGCGATATCGGCGTGATCGATGACAAGGGCCGCATCAAGATCACCGATCGCAAGAAGGACATCATCGTCAACGACAAGGGCGACAATGTCTCGCCGCAGAAGGTGGAGGGGATGCTGACGCTGCAGCCGGAGATCCTGCAGGCGATGATCTATGGCGACAAGCGCCCCTATATGACGGCGGTGATCGTTCCCGATCCCGAATGGGTGCAGGAATTCTGCGCGAAGACGGCGACGCCGTGCAAGTTCCGCAATCTTTCGCGCGATGCCGACTTCAAGGCGACGATCGGCGCGGCGGTGGAACGGGTGAACCGCGACCTCTCGGTGATCGAGCGGGTACGCAAGTTCATCCTCGCCGACGAGGCGTTCACCATCGAGAACGAACAGCTGACGCCAAGCATGAAGATCCGCCGCCATGTGCTGAAGGCAGTGTACGCGGAGCGGCTGGACGCATTGTACTGAAAAGATCCTCCCCGGCACGGGGAGGATCTTGATCTCACTTCGCCGCTTTCTCCGGCAGCACCACCATGGTCCAGTCCTTGTCGGGCCGCAGATACTTGGCGGCCAGCGCCTGCAGTTCGGCCGGCGTGGTCGCCGCATAGTCCTTGGCGAGGCTGCGCATGCCGGCGATCCGCGCGGGATCCTGCGTCCCGCCTTCGACCAGGTTCATCCAGAACATGTTGCCGCTCGACATGCGCAGCAGCTGCTGCTTGAGCGGGGTCAGCGCGCGGTTGAGTTCGTCGGCGTCGATCGGCTTCGCCACCAGGTCCGCCGCGATGTCGCGGGCGAGCTTGAAGAAGAAGCCGGTCTTGTCCGGCGGCACCATGCCCAGCGCCGCGATCTTGCCGCCGCCCGGCAGACCCACCGGCCAGTCGTTCATCACATTGGGCGAATAGCTGACGCCCGCCTGGATGCGCAGCTGATCGATCAGCCGATCGCGGAACACCGCGGTCAGAATCTCCAGCTTGCGGCTCTCGGCGAGGCCGGCGCTGCCGCCGCCGGTCGGCCAGGCGATAACCGCCGCGGCCTGATCCACCGCGCCCGTATGGGTACGCACCACCGGGGTGGCGACATGGTCCGGGAAGCGCACCGGGGCGCCGCTCTCCTTGCCGTCGGCGCGCGGCTTCAGTGCGCCGAAGCTTTCCGCGACGGCCTTCACCGTCGCATCCGAATTGAGATCGCCGAAGATATCGACTTCGATCGGACCGGTCCGGAGCAGCGGCTCCCACAAAGCGCGGAACGCCTGCGGGGTGAGCGCCGCCACTTCCTCGCGGCTTGGCACGCCCCAGCGCGGATCGCCGTCATGGAGCAGCACGTCGAGGTCGCGGCCCAGCACCGCATCGGGCGACGCCGAGAGGCCGGCATAGGAGGCCAGCGTCGCCGCCTTGGCGCGAGTGATCGGATTGGGATCCCAGCCGGGCGCGGCCAGCTTGGTCGCGAACAGGCGGAGCTGGTCGGCCAGATCCTCCTTGTTGGTCTGCGCCCGGAAGACGAAGGCGTCCTCCTCGATATCGAAGCCGAGGCCGATCTGGCGATTGCCGGTCAGCGCGTCGAGTTCCTCCTGGCCGAACTTGCCGATGCCGCTGGCCATCAGCGCGGTCTTGCCCGCCCAGGCCGGCACGCGCTTGTCGCCGGGCAACGCCCGCAGGCCGCGACCGAAGCGGATGTTGACCCATACCTTGCCGGTTTCCGACGCGTCTTCGCGCATCAGCAGCTTCACGCCATTGGCATAGCGGACCTGCTCGATGGCAAGATCGGCGTCGATCTGCTTACGCTCCACCACCTTGCCTGGCGCGCCGATGCGCGGCAGCTGCGCGAACGTCACGTTGAGCGCGCGGCGCTTCATCGCCGCCGCCTTCACATCCGCCTGGAGCGCGGCGGTGACCTTGCTCACCACGTCCGGATCCGGCGCATGGGTGTTGACCAGCGCCCGCGTCGCCGTGCCTTCGAACACCTTCTTGGCCGAGGCCTGCACGGCCGCCGGCGTGAACATGCCCTTGGCGATCGCACCCTTGAAGATCGCATAGGAGCCCTCGGGCGTCGTCACGGTTTCGTTGATGTCGACCGCCTGGACGAGATCATCGGCGATCGAGACGCCCGATTCCACCGGCGCGGTGGAGATCCGGTTGCGCATCACCGCATCGATTTCGCCGATCTCGCGATCGATTTCCGCCTGGGTGGGCGGCGTTGCCATCAGTTGCGCCGCGGTGGCGCGCACGTCGCGCAGCGCGCTCTGCCAATCGTCGCCGGTCGGCAGGACGGTGAGCGTGGTGACATTTGCCGAGCGGGCGATATCATCGAGATCGGCACCGGCGGCGATGAACGACGCACCCGACCGCGCCCGCGACTCGAGGCGGCGATTCAGGATTCGGATCGCCACCATGTCGATCATGCGCTTCTGGTTGAAGATCACCGTATCGGCGAACACCGTCCAGGGGCGCACGATCGCCATCATCGCCACCGGCTGCAGGGCCGGCTCGACGATGCTGGCGGCGATCGGATGATCGGCTTCGGGCTTGCCGAAATCGGGGGTCTTCGGCGCCTCGCCCTTCCCCTGCCAGCTGGAGAAATATTTGGCGATCATCGCTTCCAGTACCGCAGGATCGACATCGCCGATCGCGATCACCGTGGCACGTTCGGGGCGATACCAGCGATCATGGAACGCCTGCACGCTGGCAGGGGTAGCGGCGTTGAGCGCCTCGACCGTGCCGATCGGCTCCCGGTCCGCCAGCGGCTGGCCGGCGAAGATAAGCTGGTAGAGCGCATCCTGCATCCGCTTCTGCGGCGCGGGCTGCTCGCGGCCTTCGGCCAGCACCACCGGCCGTTCGGCGCTGAGCGAGGCCTGGGTGATCGCCGGCGCGGCCATCATGCCGGAAAGGATCTTGAAGCTTTCGTCCAGCCCCTGCGGCGTCGCATTGGGCAGATCCAGCTTGTAGGTGGTGCTGATGAACGTCGTGGCGGCGTTGCTATCCGAGCCGAAGGTGACGCCGAGGCGCTGCCAGATCCGCTTCGAATCGCCATCGGGCACATAGGTCGAGCCCCGGAAACTGAGATGTTCGAGCAGATGCGCGAAGCCGCGTTCCGAATCGCGCTCCATCAGCGAGCCGGCATCGATCCGCACCCTTATCGAAATCTGCCCCGGCGGCACCCCATTCTTCCGCACCGCATAGCGCACGCCATTGGAAAGCCGCCCGAACTTCCATTGATCGTCATGGACGAGATCGCTGCCCTTGTAGAGCCAGGGATCCTCGGCGGTCTGGACGCCTTCGGGGCGGCCTTGCGCCAGCACCGGGGCCGGCAGCGTGGGAGCAGCAAGTGCAAGGAGAAGCAGGGCGAAGCGCGGGGTGCGCAGGAAAGACAGCATGGAGGCCTTTCTAGAGGCGAGTGGTGCCACATGCCACCGGCAACCTTTCTGCCGAATGTACGCCACAAGAATCCATGGCGGCGCCATGTTTTGGACCCAAGTGACGGCCTAGACCGGAATCAGGAATTGTTGCGTTGCAGCACCGAAGTTCGGGCGAAACGCGAAAGTTGCGGGGAAGTTGCGCGTGGACGTTGCCACCAGCGATGCGCCGATCGGGCTGCCGGGCGAAGCCGCCGCCGCTTCCGATTCGCTGCCGTGCCGGCGGCCCTTGCTGCTGCGCTGGGGCAAGCACCTGCGCGGTACCTTCGACCGGCTGATCGCCGCTTCCTCGCTGGTGCCGAATGCGCCCGTGCTCGACATGCGCGCCTTTCCCTGGACGGCGGTGTTGCGCGCCGATTGGGAAGCGATCCGCAACGAAGCGCTGGCGGCGATCGCCGCCCAGCCGGGCGCGCCGTCGCTCGCCGCCATCTCCCCCGATCACCGCGCGATCGCGGTACCGGGCAAATGGCGCAGCCTGTTCCTGTGGGGCTATGGCTACCGGATCGACGAGAACCTTGCCCGTTGTCCGCATACCTCGCGGCTGATCGAGCAGGTGCCCGGCCTCAACAGCGCGATCTTCTCGATCCTGGCGCCCGGCACCCATATCCCACCCCATCGCGGCGTGACCAAGGGGCTGATAACCTGCCATCTGGGGCTGGTGGTGCCGCGCGACGGCGACGTGCGGATGCGAATCGGCAGCAGGGTCGTCCGCTGGGCCGAGGGCGAAACCCTGGTGTTCGACGATACCTATGACCACGAGGTGTGGAACGACAGCGCCCATACCCGCATCGTCCTGCTGATCCAGTTCCGCCGGCCGCTGCGCAATCCGGGCCGCTGGATCGCGGACACGCTGATCGGCGTGCTGCGCCGTTCCGCCTTCGTGCAGGAGGCGCGGGCCAATCTACGGCGGTGGCATCGCGGCGAAACCCTGGCCGACGCTTGATATTTGCCGCGTTGTCGCGGCGGTGGGCGGAGGCTAGACCGAACGCCATGCCACGCCCCTTTCATCTCGCTTTCCCGGTCCACGACCTCGCCGCTGCCCGCGCCTTCTATGGCGAACTGCTGGGCTGCCCGGAGGGCCGCTCCTGCGCGCAGTGGATCGACTTCGACCTTTTCGGCCACCAGATCGTCGCGCATCTCGATCCCGCCGCGAAACCGGTCGCGGTGGAGAACCGGGTGGACGGGCACGACGTGCCGGTGCCGCATTTCGGCGTGGTGCTGACGATGGCGGATTGGCACGCGCTGGCGGCCCGACTGGAAGCGACCGGCATCGCCTTCGGCATCGCGCCGCATATCCGCTTCCAGGGGCAGGTGGGCGAACAGGCGACGATGTTCTTCCGCGATCCCAGCGGGAACGCCCTGGAATTCAAGGCCTTCGCCGATGACGCGATGGTGTTCGCAAAATGATGTCGCAAACGATCCGGGTCGATATTCCGCACCAGTTGCACCGCGCGCAGGCACGGGCACGGATCGATTCCAAGATCGGCCGGCTGGCGGACAAGATCCCCGGCGGCGCCACCGTGGAGCATCGCTGGGACGGCGACAGCATGCATTTCACCGTCGGCGCGATGGGCCAGACGGTGGCGTGCCGGCTCGACGTGGAAGACACCCATATCCATGCCGAGGTCGGGTTGCCGGCAATGCTCGCGCTGTTCGCCGGCAAGGTCCGCGAAATGCTGGAGAAGGACGGCCCCCGACTGCTGGCCTGAGGGCCTTCGCTGCCGGGATCAGCGCGCCGCGCTCACCCGCCATACGGTGTTGCCGACATCGTCCGCGACCAGCAGCGCACCGCCGGCACCGGTGATCACCGCCACTGGCCGGCCCTGCGCCTCACCCTTGGCGTTGAGGAAACCGGTCAGCACGTCCTGCGGCTTGCTGCCCTTGGCGGGGAAACCGTTGTCGCCGAACGCCACGAACACCACCTTGTAGCCCGAGGGCGGCTGACGGTTCCACGAGCCATGCAGGCCGACAAAGGCGCCGTTCGCATAGCTATCGCCCAGTCGTGCGCCATCGGCGAAGGTCAGGCCCAGCGGCGCGGTGTGCGCGCCCAGCGCGAAGTCGGGGCGGCGGACATATTCGCGCAGGTCCGGCCGGCCCGGCGTGACGCGCTTGTCTTCATACCCGCCCCAATATTGCCAGGGCCAGCCGAAAAAGGCGCCGAGATCGACGCGGCTCATATAATCGGGCGGCATGTCCGAACCCAGCATGTCGCGCTCATTCACCACCGCCCACAGTGCCCCGGTCTTGGGTTCGAACGCCATGCCGTTGGCGTTGCGGATGCCCCAGGCGAAGATGCGGCTGGTCTTGTGCTCGGGATCGACCTCCAGGATCACCGCCCGATTGGTCGGCTGGGATGCGGCCGCCGCCATCTGGGCGGGGCTTTCGGCGGTGTAGATCGGGCCTTCTTCCTCCAGCCCGTCCTCGGCGATGTTCGAGGCCGAGCCGATGCTGACATAGAGGCTCTTGCCGTCGATCGACGCCACCACGTTGCGCGCCCAGTGATTGCCGCCGCCCGGCAGCGCCAGGATCTTCTGCGGCTTGGCGGTGATCTGCGTCTGCCCTTCCCGATAGGGATAGCGGACCAGGGCATCGGTGTTGGCGACATAGAGCCAGCCATTCGCCAGTGCCATGCCGCTGGGCGAGTTCAGCCCGCTGAGGAACACGGTCCGCGTTTCCGCCACGCCGTCGCCATCGCCGTCGCGCAGCAGCGTGATGCGATTGGCCGAAGCGACGCCCGCGCCCGCCCTGTTCATCAGGAGGCCCATGACCCAACCGGTAATTCCGCCCTTGTCACGCGGGGGCGAGTTGGTCTCGGCCACCAGGATATCGCCGTTGGGCAGCTGATAGAGCCAGCGCGGGTGATCCAGCTTGGCGGCAAAGGCCTGCACCTTCAGCCCCGGCGCCGCCTTCGGCATGGCGCCTGCCGGCCAGCCGACCGCCTTGGCGACGCCCACGGTCGGCACCGTCTGGTAGCGGGGTTCGGTGATTTCGGGCTCGCGGCCGGTGACCGCAACGTCGTTCAGCGTGGCAACGTCCGGCCGGCTGAGCCAGTACCAGGCGCCGGCACCGGCGACGACGAGCAGGGCGAGGGCGATCAGGAGACGCTTGAGCATGGCGCCTGCGATAAGCGGCGGCGCGGGGGAAGCCAATCCGTTTCTGCCAAATGCTTGACTTCGCGAGCAGGCGGGCAAGGATGCGGGTTCCCTGTTCCGGGAGGATCGGCCCGAATGCAGTTCCGGTTATATGCGTCCGCCGTTGCCGTGATGCTCGCGCTTTCGGGCGCCCTGCCCGCCGTCGCGCAGCAGCAGCAGCCACCGGAGCATCGCACCGAATGGCCCGGCCTCGTCTCCGGTGATTCGGGGATCGACGGACTGGAAAGCGGACCGGAGCTGCAACGGGGCCGCAGCCCCCAGGCGATGCTGGCCGATCAGCGCCGGCTGACGGCGGCCCTCGCCGGGCTGCAGCCGGGGCGCAAGGGCGTCGTCGATGCCTATGTGGTGAGCGTGGCGCTGGACAGCGACCCGGTGTTCGCGCGCGAAGCCCGCGAAAGCGCGCGCGTGCTGACCCGCCGCTACGATGCCGAGGGGCGATCGCTGGTGCTCGCCGGCGGAGACGGCCGGGGCGCGCCGCCGCTGCCGTCCGGCAGCATCACCGCGCTCACCCTCGCCCTCGCCCGCGTCGCCGAGCTGATGGACCGGAACGAGGATGCCCTGATCCTGTTCGTCACCGCGCACGGCGCCCCCGATGCCGGCATCGCCTATCATGACGGCGACCAGGGCTTCGGCGTTCTTTCGCCCGCCCGACTCGCGGCCCTGCTCGACGGCCTGGGCATCCGCAATCGACTGTTGCTGCTTTCCGCCTGCTATTCGGGTGCGTTCGTGCCGCGACTGATGAGCGATACCACCGCCATCCTTACCGCCGCATCCGCGACGCGTTCGTCGTTCGGGTGCCGCGCCGAGAATGACTGGACGTTTTTCGGCGACGCGCTGCTCAACCACGCGCTGCGCAAGGCCCAGCCGCTCGCCGATGCGGCGACCGAGGCGCGCCAAAGGATCATCGGCTGGGAACGCGAGGGCCGGCTCGATCCATCGCATCCGCAGGTAACGATCGGCGACGGCGTCGCACGCTGGCTTGCGCCGCTGGAAGCGCGGATGCCGAAGGTCGATACGCCCCCCGTGGGCGCGCCGGCGACGGATGCGCTCCAGCCCTGAGGCGGAACCACGTCCCGGCTCGCCGGTTGGCGGCGGATGACCGACTCCACCAGCCCGCTCCAGCGCTATCCGCTGCTCGCCGCGCCACATGTGCGGCTGCAAGGCAATGTCGACGACGCGATGTACCAGCGCTTTCGCGAGCAGATGCTCGCAGCCCCGGAGGAGGGGCCGCTTGTCTTCGCGCTCTCCACGCTCGGCGGCGATCCCGAGGTGGCCCGCCTCATGGCCGACGAGCTGCGGCTGCTCCACGACCAGAGCGGGCGCGAGCTGCTCTTCCTGGGCAAGGTGGCGGTCTATTCGGCGGGCGCGACCTTCATGTCCGGCTTCCCGGTAGACAAACGCTTTCTCACGCGCACCACCCGATTGATGCTGCACGAACGGCAGATGCATTCCGCACTGGAGCTATCGGGCCCGCTGCGCATGCTGCCGGCGATTCTCAAGGCCAAGCTCAACGAGATCGAGCATTCGATCCGCATCGAGGAAGAGGGCTTCCGGGCGCTGGTTGCCGGATCGCGCGTCGATTTCGAGGAACTGCGCCGCCGCGCACCCGACAATTGGTATATCGAGGCGCAGGAAGCCCGCGATCTCGGCCTTGTGCTGGACGTGATCTAGACCCGCGATCCAAAGGACACTTGCGCTGCGGATGCGAAAGGCATAGCTCGCCCCGCAAAGACGCGTCGCGCCGAAGCGAAAGAGGAAGTGACAGGAATGGCCGAATTCCGCCTGCCCAAGAACAGCCGCATCACCAAGGGCCAGGAGCACAAGGCGAGCCCCGAGGCCACGCGGGTCAAGAAGTTCAAGATCTACCGCTACGACCCCGATTCGGGCGAGAACCCGCGCTACGACACGTTCGAAGTGGACCTCGACGATTGCGGCCCGATGGTTCTCGACGCGCTGATCAAGATCAAGGGCGAGCAGGATTCGTCGCTGACGTTCCGCCGCTCGTGCCGCGAGGGCATTTGCGGTTCCTGCTCGATGAACATCGGCGGCAAGAACGGCCTCGCCTGCACCACGGCGATCGAGGACGTGAAGGGAGAGGTGCAGATCACCCCGCTGCCGCACATGGACGTGATCAAGGACCTGGTCCCCGATTTCACGCACTTCTATGCGCAATACGCCTCGATCAAGCCGTGGCTGCAGACCGTGACCACCACGCCTTCGGGCAAGGAGCGCCTGCAGAGCCCCAAGGATCGCGAGAAGCTGGATGGCCTCTACGAGTGCATCCTGTGCGCCTGCTGCTCGACCTCGTGCCCGAGCTACTGGTGGAACAGCGACAAGTTCCTCGGCCCGGCGATCCTGCTCCAGGCCTATCGCTGGCTTGCCGATTCGCGCGACGAGATGACCGGCGAGCGGCTCGACCAGCTCGAGGATCCGTTCCGCCTGTATCGCTGCCACACGATCATGAACTGCGCGAACGCATGTCCGAAGGGCCTGAGCCCGGCCAAGGCGATCGCCGAGGTAAAGAAGCTGGCCGCCGAGCGCGTGCTTTGAACGCCACGGATCAACCTTCGCTCTGATACGATGATCACGAGCCGCCTGGCCCAACGGCCCGGCGGCTCGTTCCTTTTGGTGACCTGCCTTCCATGACCCGCGTTCTCGATCGCTACCGCGCCCTCGTCTCCGCCGGCGAGCTTCGCCCCGATCGCGAGCAGGAAGCCGCCGCCGCGCAGCTCGATGCGCTGGCCCAGGCGTTGCAGGCCGCCCCGCGCAAGGGCAGCGTGCTGTGGAAGCTCACCGGCCGCAAGCCGGCGGTGCCGCGCGGGCTGTATCTGTGGGGCGGGGTCGGCCGCGGTAAATCGATGCTGATGGACCTGTTCTTCGACAGCCTCGACATCCGCAGGAAACGCCGCGTCCATTTCCACGAATTCATGCTGGAAGTGCACGAACGGCTGAACGTCGAGCGGCAGAAGGATACGGCCGACCCGGTGACCGCCGTCGCCGACGCGCTGGCCGACGACGTCCGCCTGCTCGCCTTCGACGAGCTGGTGGTGAACAACCCGCCCGACGCGATGATTCTCTCGCGGCTGTTCACCGCGATGATGGCGCATGGGCTTACGGTCGTCGCGACCTCCAACCGGCCGCCCCAGGATCTCTACAAGGACGGGCTCAACCGCCAGCTGTTCCTGCCGTTCATCGACCTGATCGGCGAGAAGATGGACGTGCTGGCGCTCAACGGCCCGGTCGACTACCGGCGCGACCGGCTGGGCAGCGTCGACACCTGGCTGGTGCCCAACGGCCCCGAGGCCACCGCCGCCCTCTCCGCCGCCTTCTTCCGCCTTACCGACTATCCGGTGGAGGACCGCGCCCGCGTCCCCACCTGCGAGGTGCCGATCCCCGGCGGACGCGAGATTCTGGTGCCGAAATGCGTGAAGGGCGTCGCGGTCTTTTCGTTCAAGCGGCTCTGCGGCGAGGCGCGCGGGGCGCCAGACTATCTCGCCATCGCCCGACGCTTCCACACCGTCATCCTGGTCGGCATCCCCAAGCTGGGGCCGGAGAACCGCAACGAAGCCGCACGCTTCGTCACGCTGGTCGACGCGCTGTACGAGCATAAGGTGAAACTGCTCGCCGCCGCCGATGCCGCGCCGGAGCATCTCTACGAAACC
Source organism: Sphingomonas pokkalii (assembly GCF_003096275.1). Taxonomy (GTDB): domain Bacteria; phylum Pseudomonadota; class Alphaproteobacteria; order Sphingomonadales; family Sphingomonadaceae; genus Sphingomonas; species Sphingomonas pokkalii. Next base: position 1,030,147 of record NZ_QENQ01000001.1, on the reverse strand, counting down.
GGAGACGGCCGGTTCGAGTTCGACCGCACCGTTTCCCGCCTGCTCGAAATGCAGTCCGATGCGTATCTGGCCAAGGGCCATGGAGCGGATTGATCAGACCACGTTGTACGTCCACGCTCCCGTTCTACAATGACAATGGGCTCCGGGATGTCCCGGAGGAACAGGGAGAAGATGATGCGGCGGTTACGCCTCCTCGCGGCCATGGGTCTTGCGTGTCTTGGAATATCGTCGGCATGGGCGCAGCCCGTGCTGGTCGCGGCAGACCTGCGCCAGCAGCAGAGCCTGGACGGACCCTGGCACTGGTCGATCGACCCGTATCGCGACGGCCTCGCGGGCTTCCATGGCGAACCCCCGAACGCGCGCACCAACCGCGCCGCCGACGTGATCGCTGCCGACGTGATGCAGGCCAAGCCGCGCACCTTCTTCGAACAAGACATGCAGCTATCGCCGGTGGTGAGCCTGCCCGGCTCGTGGATCGGCCATGCGCCCGAGATGCGGCTGTATCAGGGTCTGGTGTGGTATCAGCGCGACTTCCCCGCGACCGCACCCAAGCCGGGGACCCGCGTGTTCCTGCGCATCGGCGCGGCCGAATACCGTTCCTATGTCTATCTCAACGGCAAGCCGCTGGGCGAGCATCGCGGCGGCTACACCCCCTTCGCGTTCGAAGTGACCAAGCTGCTGCGGCCGGGCCGCAACCAGATCACCATCGGCGTCGATTCGGTGCGCACCGCCAATGACGTGCCGCCGCCCGTGACCGACTGGGAGACCTATGGCGGCATCACCCGCAGCATCACGCTGGTGACGGTGCCGGACACCTATGTCGACGACGCCTTCGTGCGCCTGACGCCCGACGGCAGCCACATCGCCGTTTCGGTGAAGCTCGAAGGGCCGAAGGCAGCGAACACTGCGGTGAAATTCCGCATCCCCACGCTGGGCGCGACGCTCGACGGCAAGACCGATGGCGAAGGCAAGTGGGAAGCGACGCTGCCGGTGCCACGCAATCTCGTCCGCTGGTCGCCCGAGAATCCCAAGCTCTACGACATCGCGATCGATGCCGGCGCGGATCACTTCGCCGACCGGATGGGCTTCCGCACCATCGCAGTGAAGGGCACCGACATCCTGCTCAACGGCAAGCCGATCTTCCTGCGCGGCATTTCGATGCACGAGGAAGAGCTTGGCGCGAACCCGGTGCGCGCGATGACGCCCGCCGCCGCCCGCGCGCTGCTGAGCGAGATCAAATACGGCCTGCACGGCAATTTCGTGCGGCTGGCGCACTATCCGCACAGCGAGCTGACCACCCGGCTCGCCGACGAAATGGGCCTGCTGGTGTGGAGCGAGGTGCCCCTCTACTGGCTGGTCAACTGGAACAATCCGGACACGCTGGCCGATGCCCGCCGCATCCAAGCCGAAAACATCCGCCGTGATCGCAACCGTGCCTCGATCATATTGTGGAGCGTGGCCAACGAAACGCCGACCAACGACGCGCGCAACGCCTTCCTCCGCACGATGATCGCCGATGTGCGCACCCTGGACTCCAGCCGCCTCGTCACCGCGGCGCTGCTGAGCGGGCGCGAGGGCAACAAGATCATGAAGATCGACGATCCGCTCGCCGCCGATCTCGATGTCATGGCGATCAACACCTATAACGGCTGGTATACCGACGATGCGCTGGAGGACCTTGCCAGCCAGGAATGGCGCGGACCGGCCAACAAGCCGCTGATCTTCTCGGAGTTCGGCGCCGACGCGCGCGCCGGCTATCACGATCCGGTGGCCAGCCCACACAAGTTCAGCGAGGAATATCAGGCGGACTATTACCGCGCGACGCTGGCGATGGCCGCCAAGGTGCCGTTCCTGCGCGGCATGAGCCCCTGGATCCTCAAGGACTTCCGCTCGCCGCGCCGCCAGCACCCGATCTACCAGCAGGGCTGGAACCGCAAGGGGCTGATCTCCGAGACCGGCCAGCACAAGCTCGCCTTCGACGTGCTCGCCGGCGACTATGCCAAGCGCGCGGCGACCGACGCAGCCAGGCGCTGATCCCTCCTGTCCGCTTCCCCTTCCCCAGGCGGGGGTTGGGGGGAGCCCGGCGGGGGGGCATCGCAGACCCGCGGTAGATCGGCGCGAAACGCGCTTATTGCTCCTGCGAATGATTTGCAAAGATAATCCTGCGCCTATACCCAAACACGGGTTGCAGCCTCGCTATTATAGGCCTATCCCGCCTCCGCTTCCGCGGCGTGCCGTTGCGCGACCGCTTTTGCTTGGAACCAACCAAGGAGATTCCATGGCTCGCAAGAAGATCGCGCTGATCGGCTCCGGCATGATTGGCGGTACGCTCGCGCACCTCGCCGCCATCAAGGAACTGGGCGACATCGTCCTGTTCGACATTGCCGAGGGCACCCCGCAGGGCAAGGCGCTCGACCTCGCCCAGTCCGGTCCGGTCGAAGGCTTCGACGTCGCCCTGAAGGGCGCGAACAGCTATGAGGACATTGCGGGCGCCGACGTCTGCATCGTCACCGCCGGCATCCCGCGCAAGCCGGGCATGAGCCGCGACGACCTGCTCAAGACCAATCTGGGCGTGATGAAGGCCGTGGGCGAAGGCATCGCCGCGCACGCGCCCGACGCCTTCGTGATCTGCATCACCAACCCGCTCGACGCGATGGTGTGGGCGCTGCGCGAGTTTTCGGGCCTGCCGCACCAGAAGGTCGTCGGCATGGCCGGCGTGCTCGATTCGGCACGCTTCCGCCACTTCCTCGCCGAAGAATTCAACGTCTCGGTCGAGGACGTCACCGCCTTCGTGCTCGGCGGCCACGGCGACACCATGGTCCCGGTGATCGAATATTCGACCGTTGCCGGCATTCCGGTGCCCGACCTGATCAAGATGGGCTGGTCCACCCAGGAGCGCATCGACGCCATCGTCGCGCGCACCCGTTCGGGCGGCGGCGAGATCGTCGCGCTGCTCAAGACCGGCTCGGCCTTCTATGCCCCCGCCACCAGCGCGATCGCGATGGCCGAGAGCTATCTGAAGGACAAGAAGCGCCTGCTGCCCTGCGCCGCGCACCTGACCGGCCAGTACGGCGTTGACGACCTGTACGTCGGCGTGCCGATCGTGATCGGCAAGGACGGCGTCGAGCGCATCGTCGAGATCGAGCTGAACCCCACGGCGAAGCAGAATTTCGACGTCTCGGTCGACGCGGTCAAGGAACTGGTCGCGGCATGCAAGTCGATCGACTCCTCGCTCGCCTGATCCTTCCCCCGCTTCTGGCGGTGCCGGGCGTCGCTTCCGCACAGGAAGCGATCGCCACGGCGCCAACGGAGCCGGTGGAGTTGTTCCGTGCCGTGTGCATGGGCGGCGCCGCCCGGTTGACGCGGGGCATGGCCGAACCGGCAAGCTATGCCACCCTGCCCCTCCCGGCGCAGCGCGCGCTGGGGGAATCGGCGGAGGCAGACGCTGCGGCGGCGTTGAAGGCGACCGCCCCGGCCGAAGCCCGCGTTCCTAACACGATCTATCGGATCGCCGGCGGCAACACCTATCTGTTCGTACCCAAGGCCGGCACTAACGCCGGTATCCTCGCCGATTCCTGCCTGGTCCTGTGGCTGAGCAGCGGCGAAGACTATCTTTCGGCACGCAAGATCGTGCTGCCGGGCGAAGGGAAGGTGCCGCTCTATGCGCGCCCCGCTTCCAAGCCCGATGGCGCCACCTTCGTGGCCGCACCGTCTGGCACGACGCAGTACACGCTCGCCACGTTCGGCGGCTGGATTGCGCTTCGTTCCTATACCCCTCCTCCCAGCGACCCGGAAAAGGCGAACTGAATGAGCATCCTCGTCGACAAGAACACCAAGGTCATCGTCCAGGGGATGACCGGTGCCACCGGCACGTTCCACACCGAGCAGGCGCTTGCCTATGGTACGCAGATGGTCGGCGGCGTTACCCCCGGCAAGGGCGGTAGCACGCATATCGGCCTGCCCGTGTTCAACACGGTCGCCGAAGCCAAGTCCAAGACCGGCGCCGATGCCAGCGTGATCTACGTGCCGCCCCCCTTTGCGGCGGATTCGATCCTCGAGGCGATCGATGCCGAGATCCCGCTGATCGTCGCGATCACCGAAGGCATTCCGGTGCTGGACATGGTGAAGGTGAAGCGCGCGCTTTCGGGCTCCAAGTCGCGCCTGATCGGCCCGAACTGCCCGGGCGTGCTGACGCCGGGCGAGTGCAAGATCGGCATCATGCCGG
>NZ_QENQ01000001.1:884474-1025695 GCF_003096275.1 Sphingomonas pokkalii | reverse complement strand
CGCCCAGTTCCTGATCGACGAGGCCAAGCGTGGCCGCAAGAAGCCGATGGCCGGCTTCATCGCGGGCCGCACCGCGCCTCCGGGCCGCCGCATGGGCCATGCCGGCGCGATCGTCTCGGGCGGCCAGGGCGGCGCCGAAGACAAGATCGCGGCGATGGAAGCCGCCGGCATCCGCGTCTCCCCCAGCCCCTCGCTGCTCGGCGAGACGCTGCTGGAAGCGCTGAAGGGCTAAACTGCAACGGTAGCGCTCCTATATAGGTGGGGATGGGAGCGCTAACACGAACGGAAGCATGATCATGGGCTATGAAGGCCTCGACTTCGACGACATCGCCGGCGGTGTGAGCCCCGGCTTCGTCGAGACCCTGTACCGGCGCTACAAGAGCGATCCGGCCTCTGTCGAACCGAGCTGGCGTGCCTGGTTCGAGGGTCTCGAATCCACGGCCTCCGGCCCCAGCTGGCGGCGCGCCAACTGGCCGCTGACCGAAACCGACGCGCTGACGGCCGGGCTCGACCCCACCCAGATGGAGCCCGCGCCGAAGCCCGCCAAGGGCGGCGCGCCCGCAAAGCCGGCGACCCCCGCCGCCTCCACGGCGGACGTGACCAAGGCCGCGGAAGATTCGATCCGCGCGATGATGCTGATTCGCACCTACCGGGTGCGCGGCCATCTCGCCGCCAATCTCGATCCGCTGGGCCTCGCCCGCCAGAACCTGCCCGCCGACCTGACGCCGGAATATCACGGCTTCTCGGGCGCAGACCTCGATCGCCCGATCTATCTGGGCGGCGCGCTCGGCCTGCAGCACGGCACGGTGCGCGAGATCGTCGCGATCCTCCAGGCCAATTACTGCGGCAATGTCGGCCTCGAATATATGCACATCGCGGACGTGGAGGAGCGCCGATTCCTCCAGGACCGGATGGAAGGCAAGGACAAGGCGATCACCTTCACGCCTGACGGCAAGAAGGCGATCCTGTCCAAGGTGATCGAAGCCGAGCAGTGGGAAAAATTCCTCGGCAAGAAATATGTCGGCACCAAGCGGTTCGGCCTCGACGGCGGCGAATCGATGATCCCGGCGATGGAAGCGATCATCAAATATGGCGGCCAGCAGGGCGTGCGCGAGATCGTGTACGGCATGGCCCATCGCGGCCGCCTGAACATGCTCGCCAACGTCATGGAAAAGCCGTTCCGGGTGATCTTCCATGAGTTCGGCGGCGGTTCGGCCAACCCGGACGACGTCGCCGGTTCGGGTGACGTGAAGTACCACCTCGGCACCTCCACCGATCGCCAGTTCGACGGCATCAGCGTCCATATGTCGCTGGTCGCCAACCCGTCGCACCTCGAGGCGGCCGATCCGGTCGTGCTCGGTAAGGCGCGCGCGCTGCAGACGATCCGCGGCGACCTGGAAAAGCACGAGCAGGTGCTGCCGGTGCTGATCCACGGTGACGCGGCCTTCGCCGGCCAGGGCATCGTGTGGGAGACGCTCGGCTTCTCCGGCATCCGCGGCTACAATACCGGCGGCTGCATCCACTTCGTCATCAACAACCAGGTCGGCTTTACGACGAGCCCGCAGTTCGCGCGCTCCTCGCCCTATCCGTCGGACGTCGCCAAGGGCGTCCAGGCGCCGATCCTGCACGTCAACGGCGACGATCCCGAAGCCGTGACCTTCGCCTGCAAGGTAGCGATCGAGTTCCGCCAGGCCTTCCACCGCGACATCGTGATCGACATGTGGTGCTATCGCCGCTTCGGCCACAATGAAGGCGACGAGCCCGGCTTCACCCAGCCGCTGATGTACCAGAAGATCCGCCAGCACCCCGGTGTGAGCAGCATCTATGGCCAAAAGCTGATCGCCGAGGGCGTGGTCGACCAGGGCTTCATCGACGAGAAGACCAACCAGTTCAACACGCTGCTCGAAGGCGAGTTCGAAGCGGGCAAGACCTATCTGCCGAACAAGGCGGACTGGTTCGCCGGCCGCTGGTCGGGCCTGGGCGCGCCGTCCGACGGCGAGGGCGCGCGTCGCAACGTCGAGACCGGCATCGAGAAGAAGCTGTTCGACAGCATCGGCCGCACGCTGACTACGGTCCCGGAGGATCTCGAGATCCACAAGACCCTCGGCCGCGTGCTCGATGCCAAGCGCGAGATGTTCAAGTCGGGCGTCAATTTCGATTGGGCGACCGGCGAGGCACTGGCGTTCGGCTCGCTGCTCTCGGAAGGCTATACGGTTCGCCTGTCCGGCCAGGATTCGGGCCGCGGCACCTTCTCGCAGCGCCATGCCGTCTGGGTCGACCAGAAGACCGAGGCCAAGTACGTGCCGCTCACCACGGTGCCGCATGGCAGCTTCGAGGTGCTCGATTCGCCGCTCAGCGAATATGGCGTGCTCGGCTTCGAATATGGCTATGCGCTGGCGGACCCGAAGGCGCTGGTGCTGTGGGAAGCGCAGTTCGGCGACTTCGTGAACGGCGCGCAGATCATGATCGATCAGTTCATCGCGTCGGGCGAGTCCAAGTGGCTCCGCGCCAACGGCCTGGTGATGCTGCTGCCGCACGGCTATGAAGGCCAGGGCCCCGAGCACAGCTCGGCGCGTCCGGAGCGCTTCCTCCAGCTCTGCGCGCAGGATAACATGCAGGTGGTGAACATCACCACGCCGGCCAACTATTTCCACCTGCTGCGCCGGCAGATGCACCGCAACTTCCGCAAGCCGCTGATCCAGATGACGCCCAAGTCGCTGCTCCGCCACAAGCTGGCGGTCTCCAGCGCCGAGGAATTCCTGGGCGACAGCCACTTCAAGCGCATCCTGTCGGACCCGAACGCGCCCGCGGATACCGAGGTGAAGCGCCTCGTGCTCTGCACCGGCAAGGTCGCCTACGACCTGATCGAGGCGCGAGATGCGGCCAGCGACCAGAACACCGCGATCGTCCGGATCGAGCAGCTCTACCCGTTCCCGGGCGAGCCGCTGACCGAGCGGCTGAAGCGCATGACCAACCTCGAAGAGGTGGTGTGGGCCCAGGAAGAGCCGAAGAACAACGGCTACTGGTTCTTCGTCGAGCCGCTGATCGAGCAGTGCCTCATCGATGCAGGCACGAAGGTACAGCGTCCGCGCTATGCCGGTCGCGCCGCGGCGGCATCGCCCGCCACCGGCCTGATGAAGCGCCACACCGCAGAGCAGGGCGCGCTCGTTGCCGACGCGCTCGGCCATAATGTCCGCGAAGAAATCCGCCGCACCCGGAAAGGTTGAAAATGGCCACCGAAGTCAAAGTCCCTGTACTGGGCGAATCGATCACCGAAGCCACCGTCGGTGAATGGCTGAAGAATCCGGGCGATCCCGTCCGCGCCGACGAGCCGATCGCCAGCCTCGAGACCGACAAGGTCTCGGTCGAAGTCCCCTCGCCGGTCGCCGGCGTGATGGGCGAGCAGATCGTCAAGGTCGGCGATACCGTCGAAGTGGGTGCGGTGATCGCGATCATTGCGGGTGAAGGTGCTGCGGCCGCTCCGGCTGCAGCCCCCGCCGCGGCTGCTCCGGCCGCCGCCCCGGCACCGGCGCCCGCCGCTGCCCCGTCAGCCGATGCCGCCGCGCTGTCGCCGTCGGTGCGCCGTGCGGTGCTCGAAACGGGCGTCGATCCCTCGACCGTGCAGGGCACCGGCAAGGATGGCCGCCTGACCAAGGACGACGTGATCGCCGCCGCCAGCAGCAAGCCTGCCGCTGCCCCGGCGCCGGCCGCTGCCCCGGCAGCCGCTCCGGCTTCGACCGGCGGTCGCAAGGAAGAGCGCGTGCGGATGACCCGCCTGCGCCAGACCGTCGCCAAGCGCCTCAAGGAAGCGCAGAACACCGCCGCCATGCTCACCACGTTCAACGACGTGGACATGACCGCGGTGATCGAGGCGCGCGCCAAGTACAAGGACCTGTTCGAGAAGAAGCACGGCGTCCGCCTCGGCTTCATGGGCTTCTTCGTGAAGGCCGCCTGCATGGCGCTGAAGGACATCCCCGGCGTCAACGGCTCGATCGAGGGCGACGAGATCGTCTACCACGATTATTGCGACATCTCGGTCGCGGTGTCGGCCCCGCAGGGCCTGGTCGTGCCGGTGATCCGCGACGCGCAGGACCTGTCGGTCGCCGGCATCGAGAAGACGATCGGCGATTTCGGCAAGCGCGCCAAGGACGGCACGCTGAAGATGGACGAGATGAAGGGCGGTACCTTCACCATCTCCAACGGCGGCGTGTTCGGCTCGCTGATGTCGACCCCGATCATCAACCCGCCGCAGTCGGCCGTGCTGGGCCTGCACCGCATCGAGGAGCGCCCGGTCGTGCGTGACGGCCAGGTCGTCGTCCGCCCGATGATGTACCTCGCACTCAGCTACGATCACCGCCTGATCGACGGCCGCGAGGCGGTGACCTTCCTCGTCGCGATCAAGAACGCGATCGAGGATCCGACCCGCCTGCTGATCGACCTGTAAGAATGGGATTGCCGATCGTGTCTCCTTCACGCCTGAAGCCCGCGCGCATCGAAGAGGTCAAGATCGGCAATTTTCGTTCTCTTCAAAAGGTGCAGTTCAAGGACATTACGCCCTTGACTGCACTGCTGGGGGCGAACGGCAGCGGCAAGTCTACTTTCTTCGATGTATTTGCATTTCTTTCGGATTGCTTTTCCGAAGGCCTCCGCCGCGCGGTAGATAAGCGCGGTAAATTTTCGGATCTGCGGAGCAGGGGACAAAAAGGTCCGATCACGTTTGAACTTGCTTACCGCGAAGGCGGCCGCCTTGATGGTAAAGAACCAAGCTTGGTTCGTTATCATCTTGAGATAGATGACATTGACGGGAAACCCGTAATTGCATCTGAGTGGATGCACTGGAAACGAGGCAGCTGGGGCAAACCCTTCCGGTTTCTGGATTACAAATTTGGCTCCGGATCTGTGGTCTCTGGCGAGCTCCCGGAACAGCATGATAAAAAAATCGAACTCCCGCTGGCTGGTCCGGATGTTTTAGCGGTTAGCACGTTGGGCCAGCTGGCGGATAATCCGCGCGTCAAGTCTTTGCGTGACTTCATTGTAGGCTGGCACCTTTCCTACTTGTCGGCTGGAGACACTCGAGTGGTGCCGGAGGCTGGGCCACAAGAGCATCTTTCGCGCAACGGGAACAATCTAGCCAACGTAATTCAGTTTCTCGGCGAGCGTCATCCCGACCGCCTAGAGCGCATCTTTGGCACATTGCGCCGGCGTATTCCTAAACTCGAATCCGTGAACCCGGTGGCACTGCCTACGGGGCATTTGCTGCTGACAGTCAAAGATGCCCCCTTCGAGGAGGGGGTGCAGGCGCGGTACGTATCGGATGGTACACTGAAGATGCTCGCGTACTTGATCCAATTGCACGATCCAGCGCCGCCACCCTTTCTGGGTATCGAAGAACCCGAAAATTTCTTGCATCCGAAGCTTCTCTACGAACTTGCGGAAGAATGCGAAGTCGCATCTGCGCAAATGCAGATGGTGGTGACGACCCATTCCCCATTCTTCATTGATGCACTTGAACCCAAACAGGTCTGGGCCTTACGACGGAATGAGCGCGGCTATACCGAAGCTATCCGTGCTGCCGACATGAGCGGCGTTTCGCACCAAATAACTGCAGGCGCAAAGCTTGGACAGCTGTGGCTGGAGGGCTACTTCGAGGCAGGCAACCCTTGAGCCGCGAGATACATATTCATGTCGAAGAACCGTCGATGGAGGCCTTCCTAAGAGATTTCCTCCCCCGTGTTCTACCGAATACTGCATTATGGCGTCCGATCAACCACGGCTCCAAACCCCAACTGCTGAAAGAGTTGCCAAAGCGCTTACGTGGCTATGCGAGTACGCCACCTGCCTTTCGCCCGCTCGCGCTGGTTCTGATTGATCGCGACGAAGACGACTGCAACGCATTGAAAGCGCAGCTTGCAGCAGCCGCTCAAGAAGCCGGTTTGATACATAAGTCTCAGGCAGACGGAGTCGAATTCGACGTCGTCAATCGCATTGTTGTTGAGGAACTCGAAGCTTGGTATTTCGGCGACGCAATTGCCACAGCTGCGGCTTGGCCTGGGGTTAAGCCGACCTTTGCAAATTCGGCCCGCTATAGAAACCCAGATGCGATAAAGGGCGGTACGCATGAAGCTTTCCTGCGGGTGCTGCATGGCGCCGGACATTGGAAAGATCAGACGCGTCTTCCGAAGGTTGAGAGCGCGCGGCGAATGGCCGCCCATATGGATCCCGCGCGAAACTCTTCCCGCAGTTTCCAACATTTCCTGTCCGGCCTGAATGCGCTGGTCGAGCTTACTTAGGAAAGACAAAATGGCTGAATATGATTTCGACGTCCTGATCATCGGTTCCGGCCCCGGCGGCTATGTCGCGGCGATCCGCGCGGCGCAGCTGGGCCTCAAGACCGGCTGCGTCGAAGCCCGTGAGACGCTGGGCGGCACCTGCCTCAACGTCGGCTGCATTCCCTCCAAGGCGCTGCTGAACGCGTCCGAGCTGTTCCACGAAGCCGCCTCGGGCGCGCTCGCCAAGCATGGCGTCAAGCTGGGCAGTGTCGAACTCGACCTGCCGGCGATGATGGCCGACAAGGACAAGGCCGTGAAGGGCCTGACCGGCGGCATCGAATTCCTGTTCAAGAAGAACAAGGTGGAGTGGGTGAAGGGCCTCGGCACCTTCATCGACGCGCACACCGTGCAGGTGGGCGAGCGCACCGTCACCGCCAAGAACATCGTGATCGCCACCGGCTCGTCGGTCACCCCGCTGCCGGGCGTCACGATCGACCAGAAGGTCGTCGTCGACTCCACCGGCGCGATCGCGCTGGAGAAGGTGCCGGCGAACATGGTCGTCATCGGCGGCGGCGTGATCGGGCTCGAGCTCGGCTCGGTCTGGCAGCGCCTCGGCGCCAAGGTGACCGTGGTCGAGTATCTCGACCAGCTGCTCCCCGGCATGGACGGTGAAGTCCGCAAGGAAGCCGCCAAGATCTTCAAGAAGCAGGGCATGGAGATCAAGCTCTCCACCAAGGTGACCGGCGTTGCCGTCAATGGCGACAAGGCGGCCGTCACCGTCGAGCCCGCCGCCGGCGGCACGCCTGAGACGCTCGAAGCCGATGTCGTGCTCGTCGCGATCGGCCGCCGTCCGAACACCGAGGGCCTGGGCCTCGACAAGATCGGCCTCGCCACCAACCAGCGCGGCCAGATCGAGACCGATCACAGCTTCCGCACCGCCGTGGACGGCGTGTGGGCGATCGGCGACGTGATCCCCGGCCCGATGCTCGCGCACAAGGCCGAGGACGAGGGCATCGCAGTGGCCGAGAACATCGCAGGGCTCACCGGCATCGTGAACCACGCGGTGATCCCGAGCGTGGTCTACACCCACCCCGAAATCGCCGGCGTCGGCCTCACCGAGGAGCAGGCGCGCGAAAAGGGCGAGGTGAAGGTCGGCAAGTTCCCGATGGCGGGCAACAGCCGCGCCAAGGCGATCGACGACACCACCGGCTGGGTGAAGGTGATCGCCGACGCCAAGACCGATCGCGTGCTCGGCGCCTGGATCATCACCGCGCCGGCCGGCACGATGATCGCCCAGGTCGCGCAGGCGATGGAATTCGGCGCGACGTCCGAAGACATCGCCTATACCTGCCATGCCCACCCGACGCATTCCGAGGCGATCAAGGAAGCGGCGATGGGCGTGCTGGGGAAGCCGATTCACATCTGAGGAGTCACGAGTCCCCCTCACCCTTCCGCCGCTTCGCGGCTCCCTCCCTCTCCCACAGGGGGAGAGGGAGCGGGGATCGAAACTCCCTCTCCCCCTGTGGGAGAGGGAAGGGGCCCGCCGCCGAGGGCGGTGGGAAGGGTGAGGGGGACATCCTCGACGCAAAACGCCGCCGGTCTCCCGGCGGCGTTTTGCTGTTCGGAGCCCCAGAACCGCGCTAACGCCCTTCCATGCAGCACAACCTCGGCACCCATGACGCAATCCTTCTCGGCGCGGGCGCGGCGGGGATGTTCTGCGCCGCCACGGCGGGCCAGCGTGGCCGCCGGGTGCTGCTGCTCGACCATGCCGAGGCGCCGGGCAAGAAGATCCTGATCTCGGGCGGCGGGCGGTGCAACTTCACCAATCTCGGCACCGCGCCCGATCGCTACCTCTCCGCCAACCCGCATTTCGCCAAGTCGGCGCTCGGCCGCTACACCGCGCAGGACTTTCTCGCGCTGGTCGAACGGCACGGCATCGCCTGGCACGAGAAGACGCTGGGCCAGCTGTTCTGCGACGGCTCGGCGCGGCAGATCGTCGACATGCTGCTCGGCGAATGCGCAATGGGCGGCGTGCCCCTCCAGCTCGGCGCCAGCATCACCGCCGTCGACCATGCCGATGGCCGCTTCCGGGTGACCACCAGCAAGGGCGTGGCCGAGGCCCCCGCCCTCGTCATCGCCACGGGCGGCCCGGCCATCCCCAAGCTCGGCGCGACCGGCTTCGCCTATGACCTCGCCCGCCGCTTCGGCCTCAAGGTGGTCGAGCCGCGCCCCGCGCTCGTCCCCCTTACCCTCGGGCCCGATCAGGCGCTGTTCCGCGATCTCTCCGGCGTCTCCACCCCCGTGGCCGCCAGCGCCGGCAAGGCAAGCTTCCGCGAGGCGGCGCTGTTCACCCATCGCGGCCTCTCCGGCCCTGCGATCCTCCAGGTCTCCTCCTATTGGAGGCATGGCGAGCAGATCGCGATCGACTTCCTGCCCGAGCAGCCCAAGGGCTGGCTGCGCGAGGCCAAGCGCAGCGAACCCCGCCTGGGGCTGCGCAGCCTGCTCAACCGCCAGCTGCCCGAGCGGCTTGCCACCACCCTGGCCGAACGCATTGCCCTGCCTAGCGAGCTCGGCAATTGCCGCGATGCGCTGCTGGAACAGGCCGAGGCGCAGCTCGCCGGCTGGCGCTTTACCCCCAACGGCACCGAGGGCTTCGCCAAGGCGGAGGTGACCGTGGGTGGCATCAGCACCGCCGATCTCTCCTCGCGGACCATGGAAGCGCGCCGCGTGCCCGGCCTCTACGCAATCGGCGAGGCGGTGGACGTCACCGGCTGGCTGGGCGGCTACAATTTCCAATGGGCCTGGGCCAGCGGCTGGGCGGTAGCACAAGCGCTTTGAACCGCATTGTTGCCCGGCGGCAACGCCGGTTCGGGGAAAATCCGGGTCTGCGCTTTTCGTTTGCGCACGCCGCCCACGTTGCTTCAAAGTTCATGAAGGCTTCCAGCTATCACGCTGGAGCTAGGGGGTCTTCTGAGTCAAATGAGGGTTCGTTGCGTGTCTGCGGTCGCCGCGGCGATCTGCCCCGGAACCGTGCTGGCGCAACCGCTGCCCACCACCCAGCCTGAAGCCACCCACGCGACCACCACGCAACAAGGCGTGATCGTCTATGGCCCCGAATTCTTCAGCGCCACGGCCCTGGCCACCGCGCTGGAGGTGGTACAGCGGCTGCCCGGCTTCGCGCTCGACGTCGGCAATGGCGACGCGCGCGGCCTGGCCGGCAACACCGGCAACGTGCTGATAGACGGGAAGCCCCCCGCCTCCAAGACCGACGGCCTGGGCGAAATTCTGCGTCGTATCACCGTTGCCAGCATCGCCCGGATCGAGCTGATCCGCGGCGGCGCGCCGGGCATCGACATGCAGGGCCGCGCGGTGATCGCGAACATCATCCTGAAACGGACGGCATCGACCGAGAAGCTGATCGACCTTCAGGGCTATGCCTATCGCGACGGCTATATCGGCCCCGACCTGACGATGCAGTACACCCATCGCAACGGCGATGCGCGCGAGGAAATATCCATCGAAGGGGTCAGCGATCGAACCCCCGGCACCGCCTATGGCACACGCACGCGCCGCGACGCCGCCGGCAGCCTGCTTCTGCGCCAGAAGCTCGATCTGTGGGACCATGTCCGCAATCTCGTCGCTCGCGGGCTCTTGCAGCGCCGGGCCGGCGGCGGCCTGCTGACCGTCAATGGCCGCATCGACTATCTGGACTATCCCACCAGCCAGGCCACGACGCTGCTCGCCGGCCAAGGCAATGACGGCCGCAACGAAGACCTGACCCGGCAGTGGAAGGCTGAACTCGGCGCCAACTGGACCCGCACGCTCGGTGCGAAGGGCGAGGTGGAACTGATTGCCCTGCAACGGCTGGGGCAGCTGCGCTATACGTCCTCCGCCGTCTCGGGCGATTTCTTCGCCGGCTTTGGTTCCCGATCGAAAAGCGGCGAATCGATCGTCCGCCCGATCCTGCGCTATAAGCTCAATCCGGCATTGTCGCTCGAAGGCGGCGGGGAAATTGCATACAACTTCCTCGACAACCGTACCGACTATAGCGAACAGGGCGTGCCGGTGGCGCTGCCGGATGCCAAAGTATTCGTGAACGAAGTGCGGGGAGAATTGTTCGGTCTGGCCCGCTGGCAACCGATACGCAGGCTGACGATCGAAGCGGGGATGCGGGCGGAAGTTTCGCGCATCGCCGCCAATGGCGATACCCCACGCAGCCGTTCCTTCTTCTACCCCAAGCCGCGCGTGCAGCTTACTTGGCGCCCCGGCCAGCGCGACCAGGTGCGGCTACGCATCGAACGCACCGTTAGCCAGCTTGATTTCAACGATTTCGTCGCCGCGACCGAGAACAACCTGGGGACGGTGCGCGCCGGCAATGGCGGGCTGGTGCCCGAACGGGCACTGACACTGGAGGCGGTGTACGAACACCGTTTCTGGGGCAAAGGGGCGCTGGAACTGAGTGCCAAGCACGAAGCCACGCGCGACGTGATCGATTACATCCCGCTGCCCGACGGGTTCGATGCCGCTGGCAATATCGGCAAGGGCACCCGCGACACGCTTTCGAGCAACCTGACGCTGCCGTTCGACAAGATCGGCATCCGCAACGCACGCCTGCGCGCCAACGCCGCGGTCGTGCGCTCGCGCGTCACCGATCCGCTGACCCGCGAACGCCGCCGCTATGCCAACGAGATTCCGGTAACCTGCAGCGCAACGTTCAGCCACGACATCTTCGGCGGCCACTTCACCTATGGCGCCCATGCCAGCTGCGGCAGCCGCCCCTATCACCTCTATCGCATCGCGGAATATCGCACGACCGAGATCGAACCCCTGTTCGAAATCTTCGGCCAATGGAAGCCGAACAAAAAGCTGACGCTCCGGCTGGACCTGGGCAATATCAACAACGCCGCCCGCATCTATGATCGCGATATCTATGCGGGCCCGCGCAATCGCACGCCACTGCTGTATCGAGAGCGTCGCGAGCAGCGGAGGGGACAGTATCTCTATTTCCAGATCCGTCGCCTGTTCTGAAGGGGAGGACTCACTCCCCGCCGTCGCCGCCACCACCTCGTTGCGTGTAGGTGATGCGGATACGGACCCAGCTGCCGACCATCGCCTTGCCATTGAGCTGCGGCGGCTTGACCAGGAACTGGAATGCCGACTGTCGCACCGCACCGGCATAGCCCGAACCGCGCGGAAATTCGCCGAGTTCCTGGCAATCCGTCACCTGGAAGCGCGAAATGGTGCGGCAAGCGATCTCGCCCCAGCCATCCCGACCCTGTGCCCGCTGGGGCAGATAGGGCGAAAGCTGCGCCTGGGTCGGCCGGCGATACCATTCCGCGGCATAGAGCGTTTCGCCATGCGGCCCGGTGCCCGCCCGCGGCGTATCCCCCGCACTGCCGCCGCCGCTCGACGCGACGGTCTCCGCATCGCCTTCGTCGCCCGCCTTGGACGCCGTCGCGCGCGACACATCGGACGCAGCATAGTCCGAACGGCTCAGTTGGAGAAAGCTCGGCGGCCCGTTGGCAACCGGCGGTAGAACCGGCGGCGGCGGGGTATCGGCGGTCGGTGGCTGCTTCGGGGCCTCGGCGCGGGCACCGGCAGGCTTCCGTGCGCGCTCCTGCGCCTTTTCCGCCTCCGGCTGGGAAGAATCCCTTCCGTCCGAAGCTTCGATACCGAACACGACCGTCTTCGGCTTCTCCTTCGGCGTGACCTTGGGCGCCATCCACAGCAGCATCAACGCGATGAGCAGCTCGATCGCCAGCGCCAGCAGAATGGCCGTGCCACGCCCACGCAGCGAAACGCGCAGCCGGCGCGCGGGCGAGGCAGACGTAATCGATGACATCGATGCGGGACCGGACACTCAGACAGGGGGCGAACAGGGGGAATCCCGCATCGCCGCGCAGACGCCCTACACAGCGTTGCAAGAACGGCAAGAGCTGGGCAAAACCATGTCGTGATTTGCGCAGGCACACGAAATTTGTCGCGGCGTTTGGCATAGGTGCGTTGCAGCCGAACCCGCCAGAAAAGCCGCCGGTTGAGAAGCTAGCTGTTTGGTCCCAGCATGGGATGGTGCAGATTTGTCGCCGTCGCAGCGGACGGCGCTATGGGCCAGATTCTTCGCGGCAGCGCCAAGACCACGCACGCCATTCGACGCGAGCGACAGCGATCACAAGCTTCGGTCGCGAGCACGCCCCAGCGCAGCGTCATCACCGCCTGGATGCGGCTGACCCGCGCCAGGCCCTTGGCGAGGCGCAGCCCGGCGAGCATCTGCTTGGCCTGGTGGATGATGATGAACAGCAGCTCGTCATGCCGGTCCGACAGCGGATGCTGGGCGGCGAGCAGCTGGTCGAGGGCGAGATAGCGCCCATAGGTCATGCCTTCGGTCATGGCCGCGACGCTAGCAGCGGGGCGGGAAACGGCAATGGGGGAGGGTTGCAACTTCAGGAATGATCGTAAAGAATTGCGCGTTCACGAAAGTTCTGTGCCGATCGCGGTTGGCATGGCAATGGTTCTATGTAAATAAAAAGGGGCTAGTCGAGTTTTTCCTAGACCAGCCCAAGCTAAGCTCGATGAGCCTACTGGTTGTTGCCTGTCAAAAAATACAGGAAATTGGCGCTTCTTCGACCACGGCATCAGGGTGGCTGCCGGTTTTTGCGTCTTGGATATCAACCGAGCAAAATTTTGGGCTAGATGCAAGTGCCTCTTGAGTAATTAGATAAGATTTTCCCGCTTCCGGCGTAAAAGTAAATACGCGCGTGCAGGTGTGCCAGTTGTCCGTAAAGCCAGAAGCGTATCCGACGGAACCTTTCTTCAGTGTCGTTGCTATGAAGGTCAATGGTTTGCCGGCCTCTACGTTCACGATCTTTTCTTTGGTGTTTCCACCTATGCCGGCATTATAAATGATTAGCCTTTTCGTGTTTTTGCAAGTAGGGCCTTCCTTGATGCCGTAATATTGTGCATCGCCGTCGCCAAATATTGTCAAGCGTAAATTGCCCTTCGGGAATTTAACGTATGCAATTTGTTTGGCTCCTGCTGGAACTTCATATTTTGCTCTACTCAGGCCGTCATCTGAAAGCGCCGTGAGCATGAATAAGGCTGGCGCGCAAATCATTATCCTTTTCAAATCAACTTCCCCCGTTGAAATGTGCTCTTTCCAATCAATCGTCTGACTCGGCAGATAGCTTGCTAAGCAGTCGCTTCTAATCGACGGTAAGCTATGATGCCCGAAAAGTGCAAGGTGCTCATAGGAACTCAAGCTCAATCGAAGACTTTGGCGGAGGTCATTGACCGCTTCTGAGTGAGTGATGGCTCGTCTCACGGATCACACCGTCGCGGAAGGGATGGCTGCTTTGCCGAACCGATGGCTCGGAACCGTTACCGCTATCACCACCCATCGCCCTACCAACGTCCCCTTTCCCTCCCCCCAAACCCGCGCTAAGGCCCCTCGCGAATCTTCGCATTCGCAGCACCCCGACGGTGCGCCCGCGCGGCCTATAATGGGCTGCGTCCACCGAGCGCCCGGCGGACCAGATCAGGGAAAGGACCCCGCGCCTCATGACCGCCATCGGCAACGATACGCTCGGCACGCGTGACTCGCTCACCGTCGCCGGCAAGACCTACAGCTTCTACTCGCTCCCCAAGGCGGCGGCGAAGCTCGGCGACGTCAGCCGCCTGCCCTTCTCGATGAAGGTGCTGCTGGAGAACATGCTCCGCTTCGACGACGGCGTGACCGTCACCCCCGAGGACGCCCAGGCGATCGTCGACTGGCAGCAGAACCCCAAGGCCCCCAGCCGCGAGATCCAGTATCGCCCCGCGCGCGTGCTGATGCAGGACTTCACCGGCGTGCCCTGCGTGGTCGATCTTGCCGCGATGCGCGACGCGATCACCAAGCTCGGCGGCGACGCGGCCAAGATCAACCCGCAGGTGCCGGTGCACCTGGTGATCGACCACTCGGTGATGGTCGACGAGTTCGGCACGCCCCAGGCCTTCGAAGACAACGTCAAGCTCGAATATGAGCGCAATGCCGAGCGTTACGAGTTCCTCAAGTGGGGCTCCAAGGCGCTCAACAACTTCTCGGTGGTCCCGCCGGGCACCGGCATCTGCCACCAGGTGAACCTGGAATATATCGCCCAGTCGATCTGGTCGTCGCAGGCGCCCGATGGCGCGACGATCGCCTATCCGGATACGCTGGTCGGCACCGATAGCCACACGACGATGGTCAACGGCCTGGGCGTGCTCGGCTGGGGCGTGGGCGGCATCGAGGCGGAAGCCGCGATGCTCGGCCAGCCGGTGTCGATGCTGATCCCCGAAGTCGTCGGCTTCAAGCTCACCGGCAAGCTGCCGGAAGGCATCACCGCGACCGATCTGGTGCTCACCGTCACCCAGATGCTGCGCGCCAAGGGCGTCGTCGGCCGCTTCGTCGAGTTCTACGGCCCCGGCCTGCACGCGATGACGCTCGCCGACCGCGCGACCATCGCCAACATGGCGCCGGAATATGGCGCGACCTGCGGCTTCTTCCCGATCGACGACAAGACGCTCGATTACATGCGCCTCACCGGCCGCAGCGAAGAGAATGTCGCGCTGGTGGAGGCCTATGCCAAGGCGCAGGGCATGTGGCACGACGTCAGCGGCCCCGAGCCGATCTTCACCGACACGCTCGAGCTCGACATGTCGACGGTGCGTCCGTCGCTCGCGGGTCCCAAGCGTCCGCAGGACCGCGTCAGCCTCGACAGCGTCGACGAAGTGTTCAACGGCGACCTGACCAAGGTGTACAAGAAGGAGCAGCCCGCGCGCGTGAGCGTCGAGGGTCGCGACCATGACATCGGCGACGGCGACGTCGTGATCGCCGCGATCACCAGCTGCACCAACACCTCGAACCCGTCGGTGCTGATCGCCGCCGGCCTCGTCGCCCGCAAGGCGCGCGCGCTGGGCCTGACCCGCAAGCCGTGGGTGAAGACCTCGCTGGCGCCGGGCTCGCAGGTCGTGACCGATTACCTCAACAAGGCGGGCCTCACCGAGGATCTCGACGCGATCGGCTTCAACCTGGTCGGCTATGGCTGCACCACCTGCATCGGCAATTCGGGTCCGCTCGCCGAGCCGATCAGCCAGGCGATCAACGGCAACGACATCGTCGCCGCCTCGGTGCTGTCGGGCAACCGCAACTTCGAGGGCCGCGTCTCGCCGGACGTCCGCGCCAACTTCCTCGCCTCGCCGCCGCTCGTCGTCGCCTATGCGCTGAAGGGCACGGTGACCGAGGACATGTACGAGACTCCGATCGGCCAGGGCACCAACGGCCCGGTCTTCCTCAAGGACATCTGGCCCTCGAACGAGGAAATCCAGGGCCTGATCACGGCGAACATCGACGACGAGATGTTCCGTTCGCGCTACGGCAACGTCTATCTGGGCGACAGCCACTGGCAGGGGATCAGCGTCACCGTGTCGGACACGTACGCCTGGCCGACGAGCTCGACCTATATCCACAACCCGCCCTATTTCGAGGGCATGTCGATGACCCCGGCGCCGGTGCAGGACATCGTCGACGCCAAGCCGCTGGCGATCCTGGGCGATTCGATCACCACCGATCACATCTCGCCCGCCGGCAGCATCAAGGCGGATTCGCCCGCCGGCGCGTTCCTCCAGTCGCACCAGGTCGCCAAGAAGGACTTCAACAGCTATGGCGCGCGCCGCGGCAACGATGAAGTCATGGTCCGCGGCACCTTCGCCAACATCCGCATCAAGAACGAGATGGTGCCGGGCGTCGAAGGCGGCATGACCAAGTATGCCGGCGAGGTGATGCCGATCTACGACGCCGCGATGCGCCATAAGGCCGACGGCACCGCGCTCGTCATCGTTGCGGGCAAGGAATATGGCACCGGCTCGTCGCGCGACTGGGCAGCGAAGGGCACCAACCTGCTCGGCGTCCGTGCGGTGATCACCGAGAGCTTCGAGCGCATCCACCGCTCGAACCTGGTCGGCATGGGCGTGCTGCCGCTGCAGTTCGCCGAGGGCGTGACCCGCGAGACGCTGAAGCTGGACGGATCGGAAACCTTCACCATCACCGGCGTCGCGGGCCTCCGCCCGCGCCAGGACGTGGAAGTGAAGCTCACCCGCGCCGATGGCTCGTCGGAAACCTTCCTCACCCGTTGCCGGATCGATACCGTCAACGAGCTGGAATATTTCCTCAACGGCGGCATCCTCCACTACGTGCTGCGCAAGCTCGCGGCCTGATTTTCCTTTCCAGGGGCCGGCGACACTCCGTAATCGGGCTGTCGCCGGCCCCTTTTTCGTGTCTGGCGACTCCGTCGACATCGCCACGATGCAGGCTTGTTCGGCGTTTCATTCAATCTGGACGCTTTTACCCGCAGGAACATCCCTTGTGCCGTGCACAATTTGTCTTGACGGCAAGCATTCCCTCCAGCACTTTGGTTAACGTTGATTAACTTAGGGCAGTGATCGACGTCCATCATCGGCCAACAGGGGGTTCTGATGAAATCCAATACTATGAAGCTGCTGCTTAGCGGCGCGATGGCGCTTGCCTGCACCACAGCACTTTCTGCACCTGCCGCCGCGCAGACCAAGATCATCCTCAACGACATCGGCGGCGTTACCGGATCGCCGGCGGAACTCGGATTCAAGATCGCCGCGAGCTATTGGGAAAGCGTGCTCACCAACAATGTGACGCTGCATTTCGATGTCGGCTTCTCGGCGCTCCCGCCAGGCGTCTTGGGGGGCACCTCCAGCGCGCTGCGAACCTATGTTCCCGTTTCCGATTACTACGCCGCGCTGGCGGCAACCGGGAACAGCGCGCTCGATGCGATCGCCGTTGCCAACCTGCAGCCGCTGAGCAGCAGCGGCAGCCTATCCGCCATCGTGCCGAACTATTATAATCCCGCGACCACCGACGGCGTTGCGACGTCCGGTACGCGTGTCGCACCGGATGGAACGGCCATCAGCAGCACGATCGCCCTTTCCTCCGCCAACTGGCAGGCGCTTACCGGCCAGGCGGCGGCTGTCGATGGCCAGATCCAGTTTTCGAGCAATTTCGCGTTCGATTTCGATCCGACCGATGGCATCGCCAACAACAGCTACGATTTCATCGGCGTCGCGATCCACGAAATGGGGCACGCGCTCGGCTTTCTGAGCGGTGCCGACGATTTCGATTATTCCGTCGGCCCCGGCTTCCAGACCGACGATTATTGGTGGGCCTATGCATCGGACGTGTTCCGCTACAGCGCACCGGGCCAGCTCAACTGGGCGTTCAACCAGCCTTCCTATTTCTCGATCGATGGCGGCGCCACGGTGTTCCAGGGCGACTCCTATTTCTCGACCGGCGAGAATTTCGGCGACGGGTGGCAGGCCTCGCACTGGAAGGCACCCGGTACGTGCACCGGCCTGGTCGGGATCATGAATCCCTATACCTGCGACGGATTCGGCGACGAGATCACCTCGGCAGACCTCGCATTGTTCGATGCGATCGGCTGGAACGTGAACGTCAACGTCCTCGCCAATAGCGGCTATAAGGTGACGTCGAGCCAGGTCTACAGCGCCTTCTTCGCCGGCGGCCCGGTTCCGGAACCGTCTAGCTGGACGATGCTGATCCTCGGCTTCGGCGCGATCGGCGGCGCGATGCGCTATCGCAGCCGAAAGGTGCAGGTCCGCTACGCCTGAGGCGCCTGCGGTTGCCGAAGAAAGCGGCCCCGCTCCACAGGGAGCGGGGCCGTTTCGCGTCAGGCGCCGCCGATACCCAGCAGCTCGATCTTGAACAGCAGCGTCGCGCCGCCGGGGATCGGGCCCTTGCCGCGGAAGCCATAGCCAAGTTCGGCCGGCACCGCGATTTCGATCGTGTCGCCCACGCCCATCAGCGGCACCGCGATCTGCCAGGCACGGATCAGCCGATCGAGCGGGAAGCTGGCGGGCGGACCACCATAGGAACTGTCGAACTCGGTGCCGTCGACGAAGGTGCCCGCATAGTGCAGCGTCACCATGTCGGTGACAGCGGGATGCGCGCCCGATCCGTCGCCCTTCACCCGGCGCCAGCGCAGGCCGCCTTCCAGCACGCGCCAGCCCTGCACCGAACTGCGGGTGGCCAGCGCGAGCGACTGGGCGCTCTGCCAAGCCAGGTCCTGCGAGCGATCGACCGGCGCTTCCTGCGCCAGGGCGGGGGCGGCGGCGAGCAGCGCAGCGGCTGCGAGCAGTGCGCCCCGCATCAGCCGAGCACCCGGCCGGCAACGGCGTCGAGCTTCGCCAGCAGCTCCGGATCGCGCGCGGAGGGCGCGGTGATCAGCGCGGTATCGAGGCAGGTATCGATCGGGCTCGGCGCTCGTTCCTCCGGCAAGGCGCGGAGCAGGTGCATCACCATCCGCCGCGCCTTTTCGGCATTGTTCGAAAGCTGGGCGATCACCTGCGCCACGTCGACGGCCTCCTCGCCTTCGCGCCAGCAGTCATAGTCCGTCACCATGCCGACCAGCGCATAGGGCAGCTCGGCCTCGCGGGCGAGCTTGGCCTCCGGCATCGCGGTCATGCCGATGATGTCGCAACCCCAGCTGCGATAGAGATTGCTCTCGGCCCGCGTCGAGAATTGCGGGCCTTCCATCGCCAGATAGGTGCCGCCGACATGCGTCGTGGCACCCGCCGCCTGCGCCGCCTCGGCCGCGAGTGCGGAGAGGCGCGGGCAGACCGGATCGGCCATCGAGACATGCGCGACCAGGCCGGTGCCAAAGAAGCTGGAGGGGCGGCCCTTGGTACGATCGATGAACTGATCGGCGATGGTGAAGGTGCCGGGCGCGCGTTCCTCGGCCAGCGAGCCGACCGAGGATACCGCGAGCACATCGGTAACGCCCAGCCGCTTCAGCACGTCGATATTGGCGCGCACATTGAGGTCCGAGGGGCTGATGCGGTGCCCACGCCCGTGGCGCGGCAGGAACGCCACCTTTACATGGCCGACATGCCCGACGAAGCAGGCGTCGGACGGCTGGCCCCAGGGGCTCGCCACCTCCACCCATTCGCCGCCTTCGATGCCCTCGACATCGTACAGGCCCGAACCGCCGATGATTCCGATCGTCCAACCGCTCATGCGTCACCCTTTGCTGCGTTGCGGCGGGCATAGGCGAAATAGACCACCAGACCCAAGAGGTTCCAGCAGCCGAACCACAGTTGCGTCTTGGTCGGCAGGCTGAGGAAGAGGTAGAGGCAGCCGAAGATCGCGCCGAGGCCGACGACCCATGCGGCCGGGGTGCGGAACGGGCGGGCAAGCTCGGGCGCGCGGCGGCGCAGCACCAGCAGGCACAGGCCCACCGCTGCGAAGGCCGTGAGCGTCCCGGCATTGGCGAGGGCGGCGATCTCGTCGATCGGCAGGAAGGCAGCGAAGAAGCTCACGATCGCGGCGGTGAACAGCGTGATCCGGACCGGCGAGCCTCGGCGCGAGACCTTGGCGAGGCTCTTGGGCAGCAGCCCGTCGCGCGCCATCACGAAGAAGATGCGGCTCTGCCCGAACAGGAAGCCGAGGATGACGGTGGGCAGCGCGACGATGGCGCTGAGCGCCAGGAACTTGGCGACGCCGGGCTGGCCGATCTCGCGCAGGATCAGCGCCAGCGGCTCGGGACTGTCGGCGAAGCGGGAATAGTGGAGCGCACCTACCGCGGTGAGCGCCACGATCATGTAGATGGCGACGCAGGCGACCATCGATCCGACGATGCCGATCGCCAGGTCGCGGCCGGGATTCCGGGCCTCCTCGGCGGCCGTGGAGATCGCGTCGAAACCGTAAAAGGCGAAGAAGATGATCGCGGCGGCCGCCATCATGCCGCGCTCCACCCCGCCGCTGGCATGCTTGGCATAGCCGAAGGGCGCGAAGGGATCGAAGTTGGCGGCGTCGAAATAAGGCAGCGCGACCGCGACGAACACGGCGAGCGCAACCAGCTTCACAACGACGAGGATCGCGTTGAGCGTGGCGCTCTCACGGGTGCCGAGGATCAGCAGCCCGGCGACCAGCCAGACGACGAAGAGCGCGGGGACGTTGACGCCCCAGGCGGCGACCTGGCCCGCGACCATCTGCGGCCCATGGGTCAGCTCGGGCGGCACGCCCAGGCCGAGCAGGAAGGGCGTGGCATAGCCCGACCAGCCGACCGCGACGGTGGCGACCACCAGCGTGTATTCGGCGAGCAGGCTCCAGCCGACCACCCAGGCGACGATCTCGCCCAGCGCCACATAGCTGTAGGTATAGGCGCTTCCCGAGGCGGGGATGCTGGTCGCGAGTTCGGCATAGGCGAGCGCGGCGCAGGCACAGATCGCCCCCGCGACGACGAAGGACAGGATCACGGCGGGCCCCGCCCGGTCCACGCCGACGCCGATCAGGGTGAGGATGCCCGTGCCCACGATCGCACCGACCCCCAGCGCGACCAGATGATACCAGCTGAGCGTGCGGGCGAGCTGGTGCCCATGCGGCTGCTCCGCCGCAGCATGGATGGGTTTGAGACGGAACAGACTGGCCATGGATCCTCCCCTATGTTCTTGGCCAGCCGGTGATAGCGGCGCACGCCACGGGAGCAAGCACAGGCCGCCTCAGCACCACTCTGCCAGCACGTCCGGATCGGACTCGCCGACCATCCGACCGGCACGCTCGGCAGCCCACCGCGCCGGATCCAGCTGTGACAACGCCCATACCGCCGCGCCGCGCACCACCCCAGCCGGATCGTCGAGCAGGGTTGCGACCCGCGCCACCAGCGCGGCACTGCCGCTATTTCCCGCCGCGATCAGGCAATTGCGCAGCATCCGGTCACGCCCGATCCGCTTGATCGGCGATCCGGCGAACACCTGGCGGAAGCTTGCGTCGTCCAGCGCCAGCAGGTCCGCCAGATAGGGCACGGTCAGCTCGGCGCGGGGGTGGAAGGCCAGGTTCGCCTGCGCCGCAGCCGCGAACTTGTTCCACGGGCACACCGCAAGGCAATCGTCGCAGCCATAGATGCGGTTGCCGATGCCGGCACGGAATTCGCGCGGGATCGGACCCTTGTTCTCGATCGTGAGATAGGAAATGCAGCGCCGGGCATCGATACGATACGGGGCCGGGAACGCATCGGTCGGGCATACCGTCTGGCACGCATCACAGCTGCCGCAGCCGCCCCTGCCGGGGCCGTCGGGCGACAAGGCCAGCGTGGTATAGATCGCCCCCAGGAACAGCCAGCTGCCATGGCTGCGGCTCACCAGATTGGTATGCTTGCCCTGCCAGCCTAGCCCGGCCGCCTCCGATAGCGGCTTTTCCATTACCGGTGCGGTATCGACGAACACCTTCACGTCCGCCCCCGGCGCGGCTTCGACCAGCCAGCGCGCCAGTTCCTTCAGACGCCGCTTGACGACATCATGATAGTCGGCACCCTGGGCATAGACGGAGATGCGCCCCACCTCGCCCTCGTGCGCCAGTGCCAGCGGATCAGCGGCGGGCGCATAGCTCATGCCCAGCGCGATCACCGATCGCACGTCGGGCCACAGCCCGCGGGGGCTGCCGCGCTGTTCGGCGCGCTCCTCCATCCACAGCATGTCGCCATGGGCGCCGTCGTCCAGCCACGCACGCAGCCGTTCGGCGGTCCGCGGCGCCGCGTCCGCATCGGCGATGCCGCAGGCCGCAAAACCGATTTCCGCCGCCTTGGCCTTCAGCCGCGCTTCGATGGGCTTGTCTTGTCGCACCGGCCCCCGCTACCACGAGTGGCAATTCATGGGGGAGGCGAAAATGCGCGATCTGGCCGTCAGCGCTTCCGGGCTCGTCAAGCGCTTCGGCGAGCGGATCGCCGTGAACGGAGTCGACATCGCCGTGCCGCGCGGGCAGATTTACGGCGTGCTCGGCCCCAATGGTGCTGGCAAGACCACCAGCCTGCGGATGCTGCTGGGCATCATCGAACCGGATGAAGGCGAGCGGACGCTGCTTGGCAGCGCCAGCCCGCGCGATATGAGCGATCGCGTCGGCTACCTTCCCGAAGAGCGCGGCCTCTATCCCAACATGAAATGCCGGGAGGCGATCGCCTTCATGGGCGCGTTGCGCGGCCTGCCCTGGTCGGTCGGACGGAAACGGGCGCGCGACCTGCTCGACTCGGCCGGGCTCGGCCACGCCGCCGACGACAAGATCCGCAAACTCTCCAAGGGCATGGCACAGCTGGTCCAGCTACTGGGATCGGTGGTGCACGCACCCGATCTGCTGGTGCTGGACGAACCCTTTTCGGGCCTGGACCCCGTCAACCAGGAACGGCTCGAACAGTTGATCCGCGCCGAGCGCGATCGCGGCGCCACCGTCCTGTTCTCCACCCATGTGATGGCCCATGCCGAGCGGCTGTGCGAGCACATCTCGATCATTGCCGGCGGCACCGTGCGGTTCGAAGGGACCGTGGATGCGGCCCGCGCCTTGCTGCCCGCGCGGGCACAGTACACGCCTCGCCAGGATGCGCCGGAAATCGCGGCGATGCTGCCGCCGGATGCGCTGCATGAAAAGGGCGCCTGGCGCTTCACCGTACCGGAAGACGGCATCGAATCGCTGCTTGTGCAGCTGATCGAGGCGGGACACGGCATTTCCGGCCTCTCGATCGAGCGACCGGGGCTGCACGATGCCTTTGTCCGCATCGTCGGCGCCGATGCCCTGGCCGATGCCCAGACGGAGGCCGACGCATGAGCACCGCCCGCTTCCTGCGCCAGGCACTGACGATCGCCCGGCGCGACATCACCGCGACGGTGATGACGCCCACCTTCCTCCTGTTTCTGCTCAGCCCGTTGCTGATGATCAGCTTTGGCGTGATCGGCAGTATGAGCGCGACCAGCGCCGCCAGCAGCGGCGAAGCGCGCCAGCGGCTCATCGTCATCGCACCCGATGCACAGCGCGAACGGATCGTTCGCATCGACCGTGAACTGCGCCGCGTCTTCACGCGCGACGATGTGCGACCGAAGCTGCAAGTCGATAGGGCGAACGGCGATTCGGCGCGCCAGGCGCGGGCGCTGTTCGACGATGCGGCAATCGAACCGACGGCTATCCTCTATGGCCCGATGGAGCGGCCCACCATTGTGCGGCGCGTCGGCGCGAAGGCGGAGGGCCGCTATCTCGCAGTGCTCGCCGCCCAGCTGCTGCGGGCCGAACGCGCCGGCGATGCCGTCACCAGCACACCGCGCTTCGAAACCGTCGGGCGCGAAGTGCCCAGCGAAAGCGGCAAGGGCCAGTCCGCCTATTTCGCTACCCTCGGCATTTTCTTCCTGACGCTGATGCTATCCGGCCAGGCGGTAGGCGCGATGGCGGAAGAGCGATCGAACAAGGTGATCGAAGTGCTGGCAGCCGCCGTGCCGCTGGAAAGCGTGTTCTTCGGCAAGCTGCTGGGCGCGTTCGGATCGGCTTTGCTCTTCGTCGGCTTCTGGGGAACCCTGCTCGTCAATCTGCCGCGGCTGCTGCCACCCGATGTCGCCGGCTTCGTCTCCAACCTCGGGGTTGCGGTGGGGCCGCTCTTCCCGCTGCTGTTCATCGGCTATTTCGTGATGTCGTATCTGCTGCAGAGCGCGGTCTTCCTGGGCGTGGGCTCGCTCGCCTCCACCCAGCGCGAGATCCAGATGCTGTCGCTGCCGATCACCATCTTCCAGTTCGCGATGTTCGGCCTCGCTTCCTATGCGGCCGGCAACCCGCAGAGCCAGGTGGCGGCGGTGGCGGCGATCGTCCCGTTCAGCTCGCCGATGACGATGGCGGCGCGGGCAGCGACGATACCGGCATTGTGGCCGCACCTGCTCGCCTTTGTCTGGCAGGCGCTATGGGTTGGGATCACGCTCACGATCGCGGCACGGCTGTTCCGACGGGGCGTGCTGAAATCCGCAGGGCCGAAGCGGCGCCGCAAGGCCCCTGCCTGAATCCACCGGGGAATTTCGCGCGGCGCTGCATCCTTTCGACCGGGCGGATCGAACCTATATCAAGGTCCATTTCCGACGAGGTTCGCCATGCTGATCGATCGCCGCCAGTTGCTCGCCGCCGCAGGGTCCGGTGCCATCGCGCTGCCGCTGTTCGCCTGCAGCAGCGCCCCCGCTGCGCCGCTTCCCGACTTTCCGTTCAAGCTGAGCACCGCCGAATGGAAAAAGCGCCTGACCCCTGCCGCCTATAACGTGCTGCGCAACGGTGGCACCGAATATCCCTTCACCAGCGCGCTCAACAAGGAACATCGCAAGGGTATCTTCGGCTGTGCCGGGTGCGCGCTGCCGCTGTTCGATTCGGCAACCAAGTTCGATAGCGGCACCGGCTGGCCAAGCTTCTATGCCCCACTCAGGAACGCGGTGGTGACCCGCAGCGATCGGAGCCTGGGAATGGAACGCATCGAAGTGCTTTGCCGCCGCTGCGGCGGCCATCTCGGCCATGTCTTCGACGATGGCCCGAAGCCGACCGGCAAGCGCTATTGCATGAACGGGGTCGCGCTGCGCTTCACCCCGCGCGGATGAAACCGATCAGTTGACCGCGACCAGGGTCGGCAGCGACAGCGAGGCGACCTGCACATTCGCCCAGTCGGTGGTGGGTGCCGCGTCCGGGTAGATGAAGCCGTTGACCGGATAGACCGACGTGCCCAGGCCGGCGACCGGGCCGTACCAAACCCGCACTTCGCTCCAGTCTCCATTGGCCGAAACGTCGATCGCGCGAACATCGCGCTCGACGGCGCCGGGGCGCGACCAGTTGGCGTGGGTAAGCAGCACTTCACGGGAGCTGATCACTTCCGAAACCATCGCGACATGGCCCATCGGCATCCGTGCAGTGCGCTGGAACGACATGACCGCACCGATCTTGGGGGTTTCACCGCGCTGGTAGCGGCCCTCGGCCTGGTTCCACCAGGTCCAAGCATTGCCGCGGAGCTCGACGCCCGACGCCTGGCGCGCGAACGTGACGCACTGCCAGAAGGTGCCCTTCGCCTGGGCGGGTACGACAGTCATCAGGGCGCACGCGGCCATCAGCGCGAAACGCGCTGCGATACGAGTGAACATCTTTGGACCCCCCGGTCAGGAAAGGAAGTGGTTGAGGGTTGCTAGCCAAACTATAGGACGTCCGTACAGCCCTGCGGCCCACCGATCCGACGAACCGTTGTAATGCACCGACGAGGTGCGCTGAACCGTTGATGAACCGGCGGAACCAAGAGCGAGGCCGCGTTGCCCTGCCGCGTGGATACGATTGCCCATTTTGGCACCGCAAAACCCCTATCAGGAAAAATATCTTTAAATATCATGACCATAAGGATATTTCCCTAGTCGTTGCCATTCGCAGCAACCCTGTGTTGCATCGCGGCAGATTTTGGGTTCCAATGCTCGTGCAGATACGGAGTTCGTGGGGATACGGAGGGGGTCATTAAGTTCTGCGTTAACCAGTGCGGAGCATGATCCTTGCCACGGGACAAAAGGAACCGAGCGGAGGTATCGAAATGGCTGCAAGAGCGAAGCCGGCCGAAGGTGCGATGACATTGGCCGAAATGAAGGAATTCGCAGGCTTCGCCGCCGGCACCCAGCGTTATGTGCGCCGGTCGCTCGACGTGGGCCTGGAGCGGGACGACGCACTGTCGCGCTGGTCGCGCGATGTGGTGGAAGCCGCCAGCATCCGCGCACAGGCCCGTGTGTATGAGCGCCTTGCCAGTATCCGCGCCATGCTGCCCAACGACAGCGACCTAAATACCATCGAGCCGTTCATGGCGCCGCTGGTGACGCTTTCCGCCTTCGATCTCGGCCAAGGTCGGCTGACCAGCTTCTCGTCCTATCGCTTCCTTTACGAGCGGCTGCTCGGCGCGGAAGTCCGCCCCTGGCTACCGGCGGCGTTCTGCTCGGCCTCGGCGCTGCCGCACCTCCACCCGGATCTGCGCCGCAAGCTGCTGCAGTCGATCAGCGAAGCCGCGGCAACCGCCTCGGGCTGGTCGAACCGCCAGCCAAGCTTCTTCCCGCAATGGGTCGAGAAGATCGACACCAACGCCCTGCCCAACTGAACCCGGCCGCCGCTGAGCCCCGCTCAGCGGCAGGCCCGCCACCCCATCTCGCCACGTGCAGCCTGGTCGAGATGGAGGTGGTCGCGATGGGCGGCGTTATAGTCGGGCGACAGCACCGTGGAAAACAGCCGGCAGGCACCGTCGCGAACCGCGTGCAGAAAGGCCGGCTTCTCCCCCTCCCCTTTCCAATCGTTCAGCACGCTGATCCGGCGCCCATCCGCCAGCACGAAGGCGGCAATGTCGACGGCGTTGGCGCGGGCATGTTCACTCCAGTCGCCGCTGCTGCGGCCATACATTCGGCGGCACGAATAGCTGCCGAAATGCTCGATCCGCACGACGCGGGAGCCGA
The DNA here is from genome assembly GCF_003096275.1 of Sphingomonas pokkalii. Lineage (GTDB taxonomy): Bacteria > Pseudomonadota > Alphaproteobacteria > Sphingomonadales > Sphingomonadaceae > Sphingomonas > Sphingomonas pokkalii. The sequence continues at coordinate 999,122 of NZ_QENQ01000001.1, read as the reverse complement.
AATGCTTCTGCGCTGCGGGCTGCACGATGTTCCATTCCCACAACACCAGACCCACCGCCACCGGACAGGCGGTACCCAGCGGCGCCGGGCTGAAGCCGATCGTCTGCGCTCCGCCGCTCGTCAGCCGGACGCCGTTGGCATAGCCGCATTCCCCCTGCCGCAAGACCGGCGCGAGCGTCTCGTAGCGGATGCCGGCCCGGGCGAGCAGCGCCTGGCATTGGCCGAAATCCCCGCCCAGTCCGGCGATCTTGCGGCCGGTAAAGGCACCGATCGGCTGGGCGAGATCCAGCGGCGTCCATGGCACATCCTGCGGGCGACTCCGCGCCAGCATCAGCATCAGCAACGCGCCGCCCGCGATCGCCGCGAACAGCAGGACGATCCACACCGTCTGCTTCAGCGCCTTCACGCGCGTATCGCCCGATCCATCCGCTCGGCGGTGACGGGGTAACCGAGCCCTTCCGGGATGCACAGCCAGTCGACGCCGCCACGGAACTCGACGAACGGCGTGATCGGCTCGATGGGAAAGCGGCGGGCATGGGCCATGGCCGATTCGAAACCGTCGAACTGCGCCAACCGTTCCAGATTACGGCGGGTAGGATAGATCAGCATTGCCTGACCGCGATCGGCAAGGTCCAGCGCACGCTGCGCGCTTATCCAGCACAGCCGGACATTCTCGCTGCCGTCGACCTGCGGTGCGGCGCCCTCGGGGGCGCGGGCGAGGTAGAAGCGCGTGTCGAACACGCGATGCGGCAGGCCATAGGGCAGCCAGCGCGCGAACGGCACCAGCGCCTCGAGGTCGAGCGCCAGCCCCGCCTCGGCAAGCAGTTGGACGAATGGCGTGCCGGCATGAAGTTCGGCCCGCAGCGCAGCGAGGGCATCGCCCGCACAGTCCAGCCCGATCGCGAGGCCTGCCTCCTCGATCGTCTCGCGAATCGCCGCGACCCGGGCGGCGGCATCGGAATGGCTGTCGGTCAGAAGATGATCGCCCGGATCGATGCGTCCGCCGGGAAACACCAGCGCACCACCGGCAAACGCCATCGCGCGCGAGCGTTCGACCATCAGAATTTCCGGGAGCCCGCCCGGCACATCGCGCATCACCACGACGGTTGCGGCGGGGATCGGATCGGGCGTGGACATGGCGCCGGCTCTACGCCTGCGCGTGCCCGCTTACCAGCCGGAGGCGCGCAGGCGCAGGCGGAACACCTCGTCGCTGGAGGTGATGAACAGCGTCCTGCCGTCCTCGCCGAAGCAGCAATTCGCCGCCTTCTTGCCGGTGGAGATCAGCCCCAGCCGCCGCCCGTCCGGCGCCACGACATGGATGCCGCCGGGGCCGCTGGCATAGAGATGCCCGCTCGCCGCCACCTTCATCCCGTCGGCATGGCCCTGCAGGCCGGCCGCCGTGCCCGCACGGTGATCGAGGAAGATCTTCCGTCCCGTCGCCAGCCCGTCGTCGCCGAGGCTGTAGGCCCAGGTGTACGGTGCGACATCGTCGGACACCGAGACGTAGAGCGTCCGCTGGTCCGGCGAGAGGCCGATGCCGTTCGGCCGCGTCAGCTTCGATTCGATCAGGTGCACCGTGCCGTTGGTGTCGAGACGGTAGACGCCGTTGAACGGCAGTTCCTTGAGCGGCGACTGGTCGCCCTCCGTGAAGCCATAGGGCGGATCGGTGAAATAGATCGCGCCGTTCTTCGCCTGCACCAGATCGTTGCAGCTGTTGAAGCGCTTGCCCTGATATCGGCCGGCAAGGATCGTCTTTTCCTTTGTCTCCAGATCGACCGCGGCGATGGCGCGGGTACCGCTGTCGGCCATCAGCAGCTCGCCCTTGCGACCCTGGATCATGCCGTTCGATCCCGCCTCGCGCACGCCCTTGGGGATCGGCCCGGCAAGGCCGGAGGGCACGAGGAACGGCTTGGTCTCCTTGCCGTCCCAGCGATAGGCGATGTTCGCCGGCACGTCGGAGAACAGCAGATAGCTCCGGTCGAACGCGCTCGCCCCGCCCGAAGCGCCGCCGGTCACCGCCCCGTCGCGGATCCATACCGGCCCCTCGGCCCATTGGATGCCGCTGGCGATCGCTTCGAGCGGCGATTCGACGTCGAGCAGCGCGTCCAGTTCGGGATCGAGCCGGGTGATCGTTCCCTCGCCCGCCGCATATGCAATGCCCGGCAGCAACGGCAGCGCGGCAAGGCCGCCCAACAGGGTGCGGCGGGTGGTAGCGAACATGGTCAGCATCCCCTCAGACGAACGGCCACAGCAGCAGCGCCATAGCGAAACTGGTCAGTCCCGCGATGGTGGCACCGATGGTCCAGCTGCGAAAGGTCTGCGCTTCGGTGAGGCCGAGATATTGCTTCACCAGCCAGAAGCCGGTGTCGTTGACATGGGAGGCGATGGTCGCGCCCGATCCGATCGCCACGGTGACGAGCGCGATCCGGTCGGGCCCCAGCCCGGCTGCGGTGATCAGCGGCGCGGCGAGCCCCGCCGCGGTGACCATCGACACCGTCGCCGACCCTTGCGCGATGCGGACGAAGGCGGAGAGCAGGAAGGCGAAGACGGGAATCGACACCTGCGCCGCCTGCACGGCCATGGTGATCTGCTTGCCCGCGCCCGAGTCGATCAGCACTTCCTTATAGGCCGCGCCCGCGCCGATGATCAGCACCATCAGGCCGGCAGGCTCCAGCGCGCGGGTGCTGATCTTCGAGAGCGTTTCGAACCCCGCCCCCGCCACGAAGCGCAGCCACGCCATCGCGCCCAGCACCGCGAGGATCAGCGCGGTGAAGGGATGGCCGAGAAAGACGAGTGTCGAGCGCGCCAGCCCCGGCGCCATCGTCTCGCTCGCCACCGTGCCGATCAGGATCAGCGCCAGCGGCAGCAGCATCGCAGCGAGCGCCGGGCCGAAGCCCACCGCATTGGTCTGCGGCGCGCCCTCGTCGAGCATCGGCGGCGCCCCGATCGCGCCATAGCCGGGCGCGCCATGCGCCAGCTTGGCGAACACGGGGCCGGCAAGGATCGCCGAGGGGATACCGCAGATCAGGCCGTACAGCGCCATCCGCCCATAATCGGTGTGGAGCAGCTCGGCGACCGCGACGGGCCCCGGATGCGGCGGCAGCAGCGCGTGCATCGTCATCAGGCCCGCGAGCAGCGGCAGCGCGAAATAGGTGACGCGCCGCTCCGCCCGCACCGCCAGCGTGGTGAGCAGGGGTGCCAGGATGATGAAGGCGACGTCGAAGAAAAGCGGCACGCCGATGATGATGCCGATCGCGGTCAGCGCCCAGGGGACGCGCTTCTGCCCGAACAGGTCGAGCAGCCGCCGCGCGATCGCCTGCACGCCGCCCGAGGCTTCGAGCATCCCGCCGAGTACCGCGCCAAGCCCGATCACCACCGCGACCGAGCCGAGCGCCTCGCCCGTGCCTTTCTTGATCGCCGCGATAACCGCCTGCGGATCGTTGCCGAAGACCAGGCCGGTCGCCAGTGCCACCAGCAGCAGCGCAACGAAGGGCTGGAGCTTGAGGCGCAGAACCAGCAGGATGACCGCAGCGATGCTGCCGGTGACGATGAGCAGCGTATGCCAGGGCTCGCCCATCACGCGACCTCCACCTTGGTGGCGAGCGAGGCGGCGGGCGCCTGCCCCTCCGTGCCGGCCGTGATCCGGAACCTGGCGTCGCTCTTCAGGTCGGCCGAGGAAGCGCCGGCCATCAACCGGATATCGCCCGCCTCGATGATCCACTTGCCGTCGCGCCAGAAGGCGAATTGCTCGGGCGTTAGGGTGAAGCGCGCAATTCGGCTCTGCCCCGGCTTGAGGGCCACGCGGGCAAAGCCGCGCAGTTCCGCCACCGGTCGCGAGACCGAGGCGACGGGATCGTTGGCGTAGAGCTGCACCACTTCCTCCACCGCCATGGTGCCGCGATTGGTGACCTGGACCGAGGCGGTGATGCGGCCGCCGGGGGCGACGGTCTCGCCGCTCAGCGTCAGCGGGCCATAGGCGATCTCGCCATAGGTGAGGCCATGGCCGAAGGCGAAAAGCGGGCCGATATCGGTATCGTGATAGCGTGCGCTGTCCACCGCGAGATCCGAATTGGCCGGGCGACCGGTGGGCAGATGGGCGTAGCTCTGGGGCGACTGGCCCGTCCGGCGCGGCATGCCGATCGGCAGGCGACCACCGGGGGATGCCTTGCCGGTGAGGATTTCCGCGATCGCGGGCCCGCTCTCGATGCCGAGCAGCCAAGTCTGCAGCACGGCGGGCACGCCGGTCAGCTCGCGTTCGAGCGCCAGCGGGCGGCCGCCCATCAGGATCACGACGATCGGCTTGCCGGTGCCCTTTAGCGCCTCCAGCAGCGCCGCCTGGCCGTCGGGCAGGCCGATGTCCGCATAGCTGCGCGCCTCGCCGGTGCGATTGAAATCCTCGCCAATCGCGACGAGCACCACGTCCGCCCGCTTGGCGGTCTCGACGGCTGCCGCGACATCGGTGCCCGGCTGATAGTCGGCACCTGCCAGCGCCACCTTGAGCGTCACCGCGTCGGTCGCCTGCCCCCGCGCGCGCCATGACCCAATCGCCGAAGAGGCGTCGTCCGCCAGCGCGCCGATCAGCGCGAGCTTCGCGCCCGGCTTTAGCGGCAGCACCGCGCCCTCGTTGCGCAGCAGCACCACGGATCGTTTCGCGAGATCGCGCGCCTCGGTCCGTCGCAGCGGGGCCTTGTCGCGCGCCGAATCGCCGAAGCCATAGGGATCGTCGAACAGCCCCAGCCGCGCCTTGGCGGCGAGGATGCGGCCCACCGCCTCGTCGATAAGCGGTACCAGCGAAGCGTCCGCCGTCGCGGCTTCGGCGAGGTAGGTGGCGTAGCTGCCGCTCGCCATGTCCATGTCGACGCCGGCCTTGAGCGCCAGCACGGCAGCTTCGCGCGCATCGGCGGCAATGCCGTGGTTGACCAGCTCACGGATCGCGTTCCAGTCGCTCACCACCAGCCCCTGATACTGCCACCGGGCGCGCAGGAAGCCACGGACGAGCTCGGCATTGGCGGTCATCGGCACGCCGTCGAGCGCGTTGAACGCGGTCATGAAGCTGCCCGCCCCCGCCCGCGCCGCGGCATGGAAGGGCGGCAGATAGACTTCGTTGAGCGTGCGCGGCCCCACCTCGGCGCTGTCATAGTCGCGCCCGCCTTCCGCTGCGCCATAGCCGACGAAATGCTTGGCGCAGGCCATCATCCGCATGCCCTTGCCCAGATCCGCGCCCTGGAAGCCGGCGACCTGCGCCTCGGCGATGCGGGAGCCCAGATAGGCGTCCTCGCCCGCGCCCTCGACCACCCGGCCCCAGCGGGGATCGCGCGCGACGTCGACCATCGGGGTAAAGGTCCAGTGCAGCCCCGCCGCCCAGGCCTCTTCCGCCGCGATGCGCGCGGCCTGTTCGGCCACCTTCGGGTCCCAGCTCGCCGCCAGCGCCAGCGGCACCGGCAGGATGGTGCGATAGCCATGGATCACGTCCATCGCGAACAGCAGCGGGATCTTGAGTCGCGATTCCTCCACTGCGACGCGCTGCAGGTCGCGCAACGGCTCGGCCCCGGCGACATGGAGGAACGAGCCCATCTCGCCCTTGCGCACCCGGTCGAGCATCGCCGCGTCGAGCTTCGAGTTGAGCGATTTCTGCCGCCCGCCCGCGATCTGGTTCATCTGCCCGACCTTTTCGGCGAGCGTCATCTGCCCGAGCAGCGCCTGGATCCGCGCGCGGTGGTCGGCACCCAGCGGCCGGGCGGCGCGGGCGAGCGGCGTCCAGGCAGAAGCGGCGAGCATCGCGCCCGCCGCCAATATTTCCCGTCGATTCATGCGTCCGTTCTTCATGCAAGGGTTATGGCGCGATGCTCGCGGGCCGCGCGGTAGACCGCCTCGATCAGCCGCATGTCGCGTAGGCCTTCCTCGCCCGAGACGATCGGCTCGCGCCCGCTCATGATGCATTCGGGCAAGTGATCGAGCTGGCGGACGAACTGGTTCTTGGCCGGCTTGGGCAGCACCACCTGCTCGCGCTTGCCGTCGAGCCGGGTCCACATCTCCTGCCCCTCATAATTGGTGGCGGGTTCCAGCTCGACCCAGCCCTTCCGGCCGGTGACGCGGTAATGATTGTGGTTCGAACTGTAGCTCGACACGCAATCGGCGATCAGCCCGCTGGGGAAGCGGAACTGCCAGTCGATGCGGTCCTCCACGGTCTTGAAGCGCGGGTCGCTGCGATCGGTAACTTCCATCGCGCTGACCTCAACCGGCTCCTCGCCGGAGAGATAGCGGGCGGCGTTGAGGCTGTAGATGCCGATGTCCATCATCGACCCGCCGCCCGACAGCGCCTTGTCGAGCCGCCACTGGTTGGGCGAGGCATAGAAGCCGTGTTCCGCGAAGATCAGCGTCGGCTTGCCCAGCGCGCCGGACTTCACCGCCTCGATCGCCTTGAGGTTGTACGGCTCGAAATGGCAGCGATAGCCGATCATCAGCTTCTTGCCGGCCTTCTTGGCGGCGGCGATCATCGCCTGGCATTCGGCGACCGAGACCGCCATCGGCTTTTCGCACAGCACATGCTTACCGGCCTGGGAGGCGCGGATCGAATATTCGGCGTGCATGGCATTGGGCAGCACGACATAGACGATGTCGATGTCCGGATTGTCGCGGATCCGGTCGTAATTCTGGTAATCATACCAGTGAGACTTGGGAATGCCGTACTCGGCGCCGTATTTCTCGAGCTTGGCGGGGGTGCCGCTCACCAGCGCCTTGAGCTCGGCGAACTCGCAATCCTTGAGGTTGGGCATGATCTGCCTGGTGGCGTAATAGCCGAGGCCGACCACCGCATAGCCGAGCTTGCGCTTGGGCGCTGCCTGCGCCGTCGATCCGCCGAGCATGGCCAAGACCCCGGCGCCGATCCCGCCGAGCACGTCGCGTCGCGTCCCCATGATCCTGCTCCCTCATCGTCGCGGCGCTTGTCCGCCGTACATTCGGTAGCGTTATCAACAAAGTTGGGGGCGAACCAGCAAGTCGAGGTCGTAGATCGGGGCCCTGCTCCGCTCAGCGCGGCAGGGTCACGATGGCGATCAGGCCGCCACCGGGGCGATTTTCCAGTTCGATGTCACCGCCATGGGCCCGCGCCGTGGCCCGCGCGCTCGCCAGGCCAAGACCCATCCCACCCGTATCCCGGTTGCGGGATCGTTCCCCCCGGAAAAAGGGATCGAACACGCGCTCCACATCCTCGCTGGGAATGCCGGGGCCACGATCGGCGACGGTGATCACCGCCTCGCTGCCGTCCCGCAGTGCCACTTCGGCGGTACCCGCATATTTCACGGCGTTGCCGACAAGGTTGGCGACCATCGCCTTCAGCGCGATTGGATCACCTTCGATCACCAGCGGATCGCCGGCAGCCAGTGTTACTTTCGCGCCACGATCGGTCGCCTCGTCCACCACCGTCTCGGCCAGCGAGCGCAGGTCCAGCGTTCGGCGCATCCCGATCCGGCTGGTTTCGCGCACATAGGCCATCACCGCGGAAAGCATGGCCTGCATCTCGCGGATATCGCCTTCGCAGGCGGCGCGGATGCCGGGTTCCGCATCCTCGATGCGCAGGCCGAGCCGCATCAGCGGCGTGCGCATATCGTGCGCGACGGCGGCGATCATTGTCGCGCGATCGTCGACATACCGATTCAACCGGGCCTGCATGTCGTTGAAGGCGCGGGCGGCCTCGGCGATCTCGGCCGGCCCGTCGAGCTCGATCGGCGGCGCGCGGGGATCGCGCCCCAGCCGGTCCGCCGCCGCCGCAAACGCACCGATCGGCCGGGCAAAGCGCTGCGCCAGGGCCCAGGCAAACGGCGCAACCGCGACGGCGGACAGGACGAGCCAGGCCAGGATGAGCAGCCGCCATGGCTCCACCCCTTCCCGGGTGGAAACCGTCCGCCAGCCTCCGTTGGGCAGGCGCAGCGAAGCCTCGAACGGGCCTGCGATCACCACATCCTGCGCCGCCGCGCGGCTCGCCAGCGGCGGCGTGCGCGGCACGCTCGATCGATCATAGGTCGGCTCGCGCTGGAGAAAGCCCGGCGGAAAACGGAAAACCACGCGTTCGGGCGCAACCCCCAGCGCGGTGGCGAGCGCCAGTTGGGTGCGCTCGATCCGGGGATTCCAGGGCTGCGGATGCACGTCGGCGACGAGATACACGCTGAACCCGGCCGACGGCGCGTCCGGATGGCGCATCGCCTGGGCGACGTGGCCAACGGTGTATAGCTTCGCCCGCGGCAGCTGGATGGCGAACAACAGCCCCAGATTGAGCAGCTGGACGACGCCGACGCACGCCAGCATCCGCAGGAAGATCCGCAGGAACAACGGCGATCGCGCCGTCGTCCCCTTGCTCATGCGCGCAGAACGCGCGGCACGAAGAGATAGCCCTCGTTGCGCACCGTTCGAATAATCTCATCCCCCCCGGCGCGCAGCTTGCGGCGCAGGCGGCTCACCTGCACGTCGATCGCGCGATCATAGGCATCCGAATCGGGCCCGCGTGCCGCCGCCAGCAGCGCTTCCCGCGAAAGCACCCGGCGCGGACGTTCGATAAAGACGCGCAGTACGGCGAACTCGCCGTCGGTCAGGCCCACCAGCACGCCCTGCGGATCGAACAGCTCGTGGCTGCCCAGGTCGATTCGCCATCCTTCGAAGCTGTAAAGATCGCCGCTGGGCGGAGTCGGCGCTGCACCGCGCTTACGCAACGCGGCGCGCACCGTGGCCAGGATTTCGCGCGGGCTGCACGGTTTGGACAGATAATGGCTGGCACCGACTTCGAGGCCGAGGATCCGATCCTGCTCCTCGCCCAGCGCGCTGAGCAGGATCACGTCGGGGCCGTCCGGCGTGGCGATCCGGCGGCAGGCGGACAGCCCATCCTCGCCGGGCATCATCACGTCCAGGATCACCAGATCGACCGAGGTGGTTTCGAGAATCTGATCCATGTCGCGCGCATTCGACGCGGTTTCCACCCGATATCCCCGCGCGCCCAGGCTGTTGGCGAGGAGCAGGCGAATATCACGGTCATCATCCACCACCAGCAGGGTAGCGGGATCGTCAATGGCGGCATGGGTTGCGAGCATCGTTACGCGACCTTACTGTTTTTTGTACGCCCCCGCACGGCGCTCCTATGAACGTTCGCGCGCTCGGGTTCAATTGTTCGTATTTGGGGTATCAGCGGCCGGGTGCCGCGCGGCCACCGAAGCCGACCAGACTCTCGGCGCGGTCCGCGGCGATCGCGGATACGCCCACGAACGTGTCGTCGACGATCACGCCCTTCAGCGTCGCCCGGGTCTGGCTGCCTGGTACGTCGCGATGCCGTGCCCAGCCATCGGCGTCGGCGTCGCGCCAATAGACCCGGTACTTCGCCGCACCGGGCACGGCCGCCCACTGCACGCTGGTATCGGTGGCGAGCGCACCGCCGATCACCACCGGTGCCGGCACGGCGGGCGCGCTGGCGAGGCGGCGCAGCGTGGCGATGTTTAGCGCCGTCACCCTGGCCAAATAGGGGAAGTCCATCCGGTCGACCGTGTCGCCATAGACCTTGCCGCCGTCGGTCCGCAGATCCTGGTGCTGCGCATCGTAATTCTCGACGCCCACCGAAAAGCGCACTGCCGGATAGCCGAGCGCGAGGAACGGCGAATGATCGCCGCCGCGCCCGAAACGGTCCGGGCGCCGGACCATCAGCACCTTGAGCCCCTTCGGATCCGCCGCCGCGATGCCGCGGATCGCCTTGGCCAGCGCGCGGCTGGGGCCGTCATCCTCGCCGCCATCGGCGCGACGCGCCTTGGCTTCGGCCAGCGTCTCGGAATCGCGCGCGCCCTCGGAGAATACCCGCACCCGATCCGCCACCCGGCGCCCATCCTGACCGATCGTGTTGCCGACGATATCATTGTTGAGCACCGCCGATACGGTCCAGCCGCGTTCCTTGGCGGTCTCGGCAAGCAATTGCCCGCCATATAGCCCCTGCTCCTCGCCGGAGAGCGCTGCATAGACGATCGTCGCCTTGAACTTGTGCTTCGACAGGATTCGCGCCGCTTCCAGCACCAGTGCCACGCCCGAGGCATCGTCGTTGGCGCCAGGCGCATCGGCAATGGCGTTCATCACGTCCGACACGCGACTGTCGATATGCCCCATCACGATCACGACGCGGTTCGGCTCGCTGCCGCGCTGGATGCCCAGCACATCGACGATCCGCACCCCGTTCGGCGCGCGGGGGCCCTTGAACTCGCGGGCGACCTCGCTCGTCTCGATGCAGCCGCCGCACGCCGCGCCAATCTTGGCGAGTTCGCCGCCGAACCAGCGCCGCGCCGCACCGATGCCGCGGGTGGGGTTGTCGGGATCGGACAGCGTGTGCCGCGTGCCGAAGCTAACCAGCTTCTCGACGGTCGCCTTCAGGCGCGCAGGATCGGGGCGCTCCTGCGCGGCGACAGGGGTTGCGAACAGGGCGAACGGCAAAACAGCGAGGATGCGCATGGGCTTATGCTGACGCGCCCGGCCGCGCGGGTCAATCGACTCAGCTCAGCCGGTCGATCGCATCCATGTCGAGCGAGCCGGGGATGATCATCACCGGCACCGCCAGCTTGCCGGCATCGGCACCAGTGAAATGGGCGACCAGCTTGCCCGGCGCCCCGCTCGGCGCCGCGCCCAGCACCAGCGCGGCCACGTCCGGGTTGGCGGCCAGCATCTCGCGGACGACTTTCGGCCCGTCGCCCTCGCGCACCGTGATCGACGGGGTCAGCCCCGATTCGGTGAACAGCGTGCCCGCCGCCCGCGCGACCAGCGCCTCGGCGCGTTCGCGCGCTTCCTCCTCGATCGTCGCCATCACCCCGCCCCATTGGACGAATTCGGCCGGGGGGATCAGTGCCAGGATTTCGACATTGCCGCCGGTCTTCACCGCCCGCCGCGCGGCAAAACGCAGCGCGATCTCGGCCTCGGGCGAATCGTCGATCACCACCAGATAGGTGCGCATGGAAGCCTTCCTTGTAATGCCACGATTAGGTGGACCGGTACCACCTCCGGCGCAAGAGCGGGGCTTGACCCTAGGGACGGCGGCGGCAAAGGAGAAGCCAGCCACCCCAGGACCAACGACGGGAACCTTCATGGGAATCGAAATCAAGATGCCGGCACTTTCTCCCACCATGGAGGAAGGCACGCTTGCCAAGTGGCTCGTCAAGGAAGGCGACACGGTGAAATCCGGCGACCTGCTTGCCGAGATCGAAACCGACAAGGCGACGATGGAATTCGAAGCGGTCGACGAAGGCGTGATCGGGAAGATCCTGGTCGCCGAAGGGACCGACAATGTTAAGGTCGGCACCGTAATCGCGGTGATCGCCGGCGAAGGCGAGGACGTCTCGTCCGCCAGCGCCGCCCCCGCGCCGAGCCCGGCCCCTGCGCCGGCGCCGACCCCGGCCGCCAGCGCACCGGCGCCCGCGCCGACCGCCGCCCCGGCCCAGCCCGCCGCTGCCGCCGGTTCGCGCGTCAAGGCGAGCCCGCTCGCGCGCCGCGTCGCCGCCGACAAGGGCGTCGACCTGTCAACGGTGACGGGCTCGGGCCCCAACGGCCGCATCGTCAAGGCCGACGTCGAAGGCGCCAAGCCCGGCGCTGCGCCTGCTGCCGCCCCGGCTGCCGCTGCCCCGGCGCCGACCGCTGCTGCGCCCGCCGCCGCCCCCGCCGAGACCAAGGCCGTCTGGTTCGACGACTCGATCCCGCACGAGGAAGAGAAGCTCTCGAACATCCGCAAGACGATCGCGCGTCGCCTCACCGAGTCGAAGCAGACCGTGCCCCACATCTACCTCACGGTCGACATCCGCCTCGACGCGCTGCTCAAGCTGCGCGGTGAGCTCAACAAGGCGCTCGAGGCGCGCGGCGTGAAACTGTCGGTCAACGATCTGCTGATCAAGGCGCTCGGCGTGGCGCTGGCGCGTACGCCGAAGTGCAACGTCACCTACACGGGCGAGAAGCTGATCAAGTACAGCCGCGCCGACGTGTCGGTCGCGGTGTCGACACCGACCGGCCTGATCACCCCGATCATCAAGGACGCCGCGAACAAGAGCGTCTCGGCGATCGCGACCGAGATGAAGGACCTCGCCGCCCGCGCCCGCGAGGGCAAGCTGCAGCCGCACGAATATCAGGGCGGCACCGCCAGCCTGTCCAATATGGGCATGTACGGCATCAAGCAGTTCGAAGCGGTGATCAACCCGCCCCAGGGCATGATCATGGCGATCGGTGCGGGCGAGAAGCGCCCGTACATCATCGACGACGCGCTGGGCGTGGCGACGGTGATGAGCGCCACCGGCAGCTTCGACCACCGCGCCATCGATGGTGCCGACGGGGCCGAGTTGATGAAGGTCTTCAAGGAACTCGTCGAAGCCCCGATGGGCATGATCGCCTGATCGGAGCCGGGCGGTGCGCGTTCTCGTAGAAGTGATCCATATCGTGGTCGGACTGATCGCGGCGTGGATCATCGCGTCGCTCGCCGCCTGGTCGTACCGCCGCGCCACGCACGACATCTGGCTGGTCGCCTATGTCGTGATGGTGGCGGTGGTGGCGATGGGCATCGGCCCCTTGCGCCGTGCCTATGCGGAAGACCGTGCAAAACTGCGCCACACGGAGGAGTCGCGGGACGATGATTGATCAACAGGGCGGCCCGCCCGATCGCCAGCCGGCAATCCGCGTCACGGCGATGCCGGCCGATACCAACCCGTATGGCGACATTTTCGGCGGCTGGCTGATGAGCCACATGGACATGGCCGCCGGCCTGGTTGCCTCCCGCTATGCGCGCGGCCGCGCCGTGACGATCGCGGTGGAGGGGATGAAGTTCCACTCTCCCGTGGCGGTGGGCGACGAAGTGTCGGTCTATGCCGAGCTGGTCAAGGTCGGCCGCACCTCGATGACCATCGAGATCCAGGCCTGGCGCCGCGGCCGGCATGTCGAGGAAAGCTGCCTGGTCACGCAGGCGCAGTTCGTGTTCGTCGCGGTGGACGAGCACAAGCGCCCGCGGCCGGTGGAGGCGATTGCGTGATGATGGGAATGGATAGCGAAGGAACGGGCATCGAGCCCGTCCCTTCGCTGCCCCCTCTCCCCGGCCCTCCCCCGCAAGGGGGGAGGGAGCGTCGTGTTGCAGCCGCTAATCCTTCTTCTTCCCCCTCCCCCCTTGCGGGGGAGGGAGGGGCCCGCCGCCGTCAGGCGGTGGGAGGGAGAGGGCGCGCGCTCGCCAGAGCGCGTGAAATGCGCAAGAACCCGACCGAAGCCGAACGCCGTCTCTGGTCGCTCCTCCGCGCCAAGCGGCTGGCGGGCTGGAAGTGGAAGCGCCAGCAGTCCCTCGGCCGCTACATCGTAGACTTCGTGTGCCTTGAAGCCCGGCTCATCATCGAGGCCGACGGGTCGCAGCACATCGACAGCGCGTACGACGCCACCCGCGACGCATGGATAAAGGCGCAGGGTTTCAGCATCTTGCGCTTTTACAACAACGACATCCTCGCCGACACGGACGCGGTCGCCACCGCCATCCTGTCGGCCCTGACCGCGGCCGCCGGGGCGTCGAGCCCCGCCGCCCGCACCCCTCTCCCCAGCCCTCCCCCGCAAGGGGGGAGGGAGCAGAAGGAAGCACACCTTGGCTGAATCCTACGACGTCCTCGTTCTCGGCTCGGGCCCCGGCGGCTATGTCGCGGCGATCCGGGCGGCCCAGTTGGGCCTGAAGACCGCCATTGTCGAGCGCGAGCTGCTCGGCGGCATCTGCCTCAACTGGGGCTGCATCCCCACCAAGGCATTGCTGCGCTCGGCGGAAATCTTCCACTATATGCAGCACGCCAAGGACTACGGCCTGATCGCCAACCAGATCAGCGCCGATCTGGATGCGGTGGTCAAGCGCTCGCGCGGCGTTGCCAAGCAGCTCAATCAGGGCGTCACGCACCTGATGAAGAAGAACAAGATCGCGGTGCACATGGGCACCGGCGTGCTGACCGCGAAGGGCAAGCTGACCGTCACCGCCGCCGACGGCAAGAAGACCGATCTGGAGGCGAAGAACATCATCGTCGCCACCGGCGCGCGCGCCCGCGACCTGCCCTTCGCCAAGGCCGACGGCAAGCGCATCTGGACCTATCGCCACGCGATGACGCCCACCGAGATGCCGACCAAGCTGCTGGTCATCGGCTCGGGCGCGATCGGCGTGGAGTTCGCCAGCTTCTACAACGACATGGGCGCCAAGGTGACGATCGTCGAGATGCTCGACCGGATCGTGCCGGTGGAAGACAAGGACGTCTCCGCGCACCTGGAAAAGGCGTTCAAGAAGCAGGGGATGACCATCCTCACCCAGACCGGGGTCGAGAAGCTCGACGTGACGGCGGGCGGCGTGAAGGCGTCGATCAAGGGCAAGGACGGCAAGGTCACCGTCGAGGAATTCAGCCACGTCATCGTCGCGATCGGCATCGTGCCGAACACCGAGAATATCGGCCTCGAGACCCTCGGCGTGAAGACCGAGCGCGGGCATATCGTGACGGACGGTGCCTGCCGCACCAATGTCGACGGCCTCTGGGCGATCGGCGACGTCACCGCGCCGCCTTGGCTCGCGCACAAGGCCAGCCATGAGGGCGTGATCGCGGTGGAAGCGATCAACGGCGGCCACCCGCACGCGATGGACCCGCGCAACATCCCGGGCTGCACCTATTGCCACCCGCAGATCGCCAGCGTCGGCCTCACCGAAGCCAAGGCCAAGGAAGCCGGCTACGAGGTGAAGGTCGGCAACTTCCCCTTCATCGGCAACGGCAAGGCGATCGCGCTCGGCGAGCCGGAAGGCTTTGTGAAGACGGTGTTCGACGCCAAGACCGGCGAGCTGCTCGGCGCGCACATGATCGGCGCGGAAGTGACCGAGATGATCCAGGGCTATACGATCGGCAAGACCGGCGAGCTGACCGAGGCCGAGCTGATGGAAACGGTGTTCCCGCACCCGACGATCAGCGAGACGATGCACGAGGCCGTGCTCGGCGCCTATGGCAAGGCACTGCACATCTGATCCGGCAGCGGCGTCATACAACGCCGCAAGCCGCTGAACGAACATCGGGCCGGGATGGGTTTCCCGGCCCGATGCCGTTTGGCCGCATTCTCCGAGCCGCCGACCGTCAACGAGCCACGCGGAGATGCGCTGGCGTATCAGGCGTCGGCCAATGCGATCTGCACCGAAGGTTCCAGTTTGAGGCCAATCGGGCCTTCACCCTCATATTTCATCTTGCCTTCGATCCCGGCTTCGAAGGCAGCCTCGATCAATACGGCGTTCTGGTTGGTGCGGCAGCCCAGCACCCAGGTGCCGCCGGGAAGCCAGGACTCACCCTCATAAGTTCGGTTCACCACACTATAGGTGTTCGCCGCGATCAGCGTGCCCCGGAATTGGAGTGGACCATCGCCCAGATAGGACATGGTTCCTGCCAGCGTGCGACCCTGGTCGTCGCTTTTGACATTGAGCGCGGTAACCGGCGCGGTCGGCCCGCGATTACCTGCCACCCATTGGCCACCCGGATGCCAAGGATGTCCCGCCCCACTCCAATGGTTGAGCGCGTTATAGGTGATGGCGCCGATCTGCACCGCCCCCTTAACGCTGATGTCACCTTCGCGCTGATAGCGCATGGTGCCGTTCAGGGTGTCGCCGCCATCATCCGACTTGAGGTCGAAATAAACCGCATTCTGGCCGTTGCGTGATCCCAGCAGGAACAGGCCGGCTTCGTGCCAGGGCGCTCCCTCGCCACCCCAATGATTTTCCACGCGGTAGCAGTTCGTCGTCACCAGCGTCGCGCGTACGCTGATCGGGTCTTCGCCCTGATAGGTCATGGTGCCCGAAAAGCTGGTTCCGCCGTCGCCGGATTCGATCTTCAATGCGATCGGCTTTTGATCCGGACGGTTGCCGATGTTGAAAATGCCACCTTCATGCCAGGGCGCTCCGTCCCCGCCCCAACGGTTCTGAATCGCATATACCGTCATTGCATCTCTCCTGCCTGCTTTGGACATAACATTCCGTTCGCCGCGCCGTTACGCGTCGCGATGGAACGAAAGACAATAGACCCGATCGTTTCCATCGAGTCTTTTGAATGGTTTATTTAATTTATCGGTGCCACCCAGCGGATACGACGACTCGTTTCCACATCTTCATTTTACGCTTATTATTAATCTCGGCAACATTGACTCTATTCAACTTGCATCATTCATCACGAAGACGGACCATGCGCATGTGCCCGCAGGTCCTTCGCGCGTCGACGAAGCGCCCTGCTCTCACGCGCGGGCGTGCTGGTATCGCGGTGCGATCCCCCCTAAGGTTTGCCGGTTATCTACTCCTGAAGACGAGGAAAACCGGGTCGATGGCCATGTATCGTTCGCGTTCCACGGGCTTTGGCGCGCAGCCGCGCCGCGGCACGACGCGAGCCTTGCAGCGGAAACCGATCGGCACGCGGCGCCAGGCGATCGCCGCCTGTCTCGTCGCGGCGCTCCTTGGCGGCATCACCCTCGCCTTCTTCTGGCCGGGGGTCGCAAGCTATGACAGCGTCGTGCAGTACCGTCAGGTACTGAGCGGCGACTATGACGATTGGCATCCACCCGCGATGGCGCGGCTGTGGGCGCTGTTCCACGGTCTGGGGTGGCACGGCCAGACGCCGATGTTCGTCCTGCAGATCCTGCTCTACTGGGGCGGGCTTGGCCTGTTCGCGGCGGCACTGACGCGCAGCGGCCGTTCGCTTGCTGCGCTGATCGTGCTGCTGGTCGGCATCTGGCCGCCCTTGCTCGGCTGGCAGATCGCGGTGCTGAAGGACGGCCAGATGGTGGGCGCGCTGGTCGCCGCGGTCGGGCTGGCGAGTTGGTGGCGCGTCGCGGGCCGCCCGCTGCCCATCTGGGCGGCCGGCCTGGTCGTGCTGCTGCTCGGCTACGCCACCCTCGTCCGGTTCAATGCCGCCTTCGCGAGCGTTCCGCTCGCCTTCGGCTTGCTCGGCGGCTTGCGCTGGGAGCGGCCGTGGCTGCAGGGCGGGCTGGTGCTGGCGGCGATCGCCGCGGTGATCGCGGTGCTCACCCCGATCAACCAGCGCCTGCTCGATGCCGCCCCCAGCGGGGTGGAGCGGTCGCTGCCGTTGTTCGACCTTGCCGGCATCGCCCATCATGCCGGGCCGCAGGCCGTGCCGCAGGTACCCGCATCCCTGTGGCGACGCGCCGAGGCGAAGGGCTGCCTCACGCCGATCCTGTGGGATCCGATCGGCGACGAAAAAGCGTGCGGCTATATCGTCGACACGCTCCAGCGCACCGCGCCGGGCAAGAGCTTGCGCAGCGTCTGGATCGAAACGATCGCAACCCATCCGCTCGCCTATGCCACGCATCGCATCGCCCATTGGAACAGCGAGATGCGGGCCTGGATGCCGGCGACGATGCCCGGCACGGGCCCGCTTGCCGGATCGGAGCCGAACACGCTCGGCCTGCCGTCGCCGGCCAAGCGGATCGCCGGGTTCCAGACGCTGGGCAACACGCTCGCAAGCAGCGTGGCGGGGGCGCCGATCCTGTGGTTCGCGGCGGCGCTGGCCGTGCTGTTCTGTGCCTGGCCCGCCCGCGACGGTGCCGGCAGTATCGCGGTAACGCTTGCCCTGTCCGCCATCGTCACCGAACTGGCCTTCGGCGTGGTCGGCGTCGCCTCCGACTATCGCTATCATTGCTGGGGGATGCTGGCCGCCGGACTGGCGGTGCTGGCCGCCACCGGCACCCGGACATCGCCGCCGCGCGTATTCGCCGCCGCGCTTGGGGTCGGCATCGTGGCGCTATTGGTGATCGCGGCACGCTGGACGCTGCCCCCAGCCCTCCCCCCGTTGTGAGATCGGCACTTTTGTCGGAGTAGAATTCATGGCATTGGTCTCCTAGAAAAGAAAGGGAGGATCGATGCTTCGAAAGACACTGCTCGCCGGAGCGGCGCTGTTGTTCGCCCCGGCGCCCGCGCTGGCGCAGGCCAGGGAAGCGCAGATTGCCGTAACGGTTAATGCGGCAAGGCCCGGCCCCACGATCGACCGCCACATCTTCGGCCAGTTCGCCGAGCATCTCGGCAGCGGCATCTATGGCGGCATCTGGGTGGGCAAGGATTCGCCGATCCCCAACACCCGCGGCATCCGCAAGGACGTGGTCGCGGCGCTGCGCGCGATCAAGGTGCCGGTGGTGCGCTGGCCCGGCGGCTGCTTCGCCGATGAATATCACTGGCGCGACGGCATCGGCCCGCAGGACAAGCGCCGCAGCAGCGTCAACACCAACTGGGGCGGCGCGGGCGAGCCCAACAGCTTCGGCACCGACGAGTTCATGGACTTTGCCGACCAGGTGGGGGCCGAGGCCTATGTCTCGGTCAATGTCGGCTCGGGCACCATCCAGGAGGCGGCCGACTGGCTCGCCTATATGACCGCCGATCCCTCCAGCACCGCAGGCAAGGAGCGCGCCGCCAACGGCCATGTCGCGCCCTATAAGGTGAAGTGGCTGGGCCTGGGCAATGAAAGCTGGGGCTGCGGCGGATCGATGCGCCCGGACCATTATATCGATCTGATGAAGCGCTTCGCCCGTTTCACCCATAATCTCGATCCCAAGCAGGGCGAAAAGGGCCCGGAGCCGATGCAGCGCATCGCGGTGGGTCCGAACGACGGCGATACCACCTATACCGAGGCGGTGATGGCGGCCTGGAAGGGGCATGACTGGGCCTGGAACATCGAAGGCCTGTCGATGCACGCCTACACCACCGGCGGCTGGCCCCCCTCCTTCCCCAGCGTCGGCTTCGACGAGACCGGCTATGCCAAGCTGGTCAAGGCCGCGCTGGCGATGGACGGGATGATCGCCAAGCACTCGGCGGTCATGGACAAATATGATCCCGAGAAGAAGGTGCCCCTGATGATCGACGAATGGGGCGTGTGGCTGGCGCCGCTACCGGGCTCGAACCCCGGCTTCCTCTACCAGCAGAACTCGCTGCGCGACGCAGTGATCGCCGCGCTGCACTTCAACATCTTCGCCCGCCACGCAGACCGGGTGCGGATGACCAACATCGCCCAGATGATCAACGTGCTCCAGGCGATGATCCTCACCGACAAGGACAAGATGGTCCTCACGCCCACCTACCACGTGTTCCGCATGTACGTGCCGTTCCAGGATGCGCAGGCGGTGCCGGTGTCGTTCGACGCGGGCACCTACACCCAGGGCAACGTGACGATGCCGCGCGTTGATGCGATCGCGGCGCGGGGCAAGGACGGCAAATTGTGGCTGGCGGTGACCAATCTCGATGCGGGCAAGCCTGTACGGATCGAGGCGAAGTTTGCCGGCGCCACGCCGAAGAGCGCCAGGGGCGAGGTGCTGACCGCCGCGAAGGTGGATGCGGTCAACAGCTTCGAGGCGCCGAACGCGGTGGTGCCGAAACCGATCAGCGGCACCGTCGCCAAGGGCGCGGTGACGCTGGAGCTGCCGGCCAAGTCGGTCGCGGTAGTGGAAATCGGGGGGTAGCGCCCCGGTTCGTTCGCACCCCTCCCGCTTGCGGGAGGGGAACCGAGGTCAGAGCGTCTTCACCACCGTCAGCCCGGTGTCTTCCACCTGCGCCAGCGGGTTGCGCAGCGGCAGGGTGAAGGGCGCCGCCTCGATCTCGAACGTATCGCCCACTTCCGTTTTCACGCCATCGCTGAACGACAGCGTCGCGGTGCCGAAGAAATGGACGTGCACGTCGCCCGGCTGACGGAACAGCCCGTATTTGAAGTGGTGATGCTCCAGATTGGCGAGGCTGTGCGACATGTTCGTCTCGCCGGACAGGAACGGCTTTTCCCAGATCGTCGCGCCATCGCGCACGATCCGGCTGGTGCCGCGCACGTCCGCGGGCGCCTCGCCGACCAGCAGCTCCGGCCCGAGCGCCGCCTGGCGCAGCTTGGAATGTGCCAGCCACAGATAATTGTGCCGCTCGGTCACATGGTCGCTGAACTCGTTGGCGAGGCACAGGCCGAGGCGATACGGCGTGCCGTCCGGGCCGATCAGATAGATGCCGGCCAGCTCGGGCTCCTCGCCGCCGTCCTGCGCAAAGCCGGGCATTGCCAGCGCGTCACCGGGGCCGACGAGATGGTGGCCGTTGCCCTTGTAGAACCATTCGGGCTGCTGGCCGATCGCGCCCGCCGCCGGCTTACCGCCCTCGACACCTTCGAGGAACATCCGCATCGAATCGGTCTTGTGCTCGGCCGCCGCCGCGTCGCGGTGCATCTTGTCGCGTCCCTCGGCCGAGCCGAGATGGGTAAGGCCGGTGCCGGTCAGCACCAGGTGCGCGCCATCGGGATGATCGATGGGCGCCAGCAGCTGGCCCGCCGCCAGCGCCTCGGCCGGATCGACCGCGCCTTCGCGCCCTGCCGCGGCCACCGCCTCGGCCAGCGACTGGCCCGCTTCGATCGCGTGCAGCGCCAGGCTGCGCACATCGGCGAAACCGCGGACGAAGCTCGCCCCCGATTCGTCGGCAGCGATCACGCGCCGTACGCCATCGCTTCCCAGAAACTGCATCAGCCGCAACGCCATTCCACTGCTCCTCGACCTCGGTTTAGTCCGACTTATTCGCGTCCGTCCGGAATGGCAATCGCACATCGTTTGCCGGACACCCCCGCTTCGCGCTACACGCATGGCCATGCAGGAGAGCGAGCGGATGGCAGCGGACGAGCAGGCGGATAGCGTGGACGAAGCAGGCGTACAGCCGATCACGCGGACGCCCAAAGGCTCTGGCCGGCGCCTGCGCGGGGCCATTGCCCATTATCTCGGCACCCAGATCGTTTCCGGCCGGATCGCACCCGGCGAAAAACTCACCGGCGAAGTCGCCAATGCCGAAGCGCTGGACGTGTCGCGTAGCGCCTATCGCGAGGCGGTGCAGGTGCTCACCGCCAAGGGGCTGGTGGAAAGCCGCCCCAAGGCCGGCACCCATGTGCTGCCGCGCAGCCGCTGGAACATGCTCGATCCGCAGGTACTCGCCTGGGCCTTTTCGGGCGAGCCTGACACCGATTTCGTCCGCGACCTGTTCGAACTGCGCGCGGTGGTCGAGCCCGCGGCGGCGCGCCTCGCCGCCGAGCGCCGCGACCGCGACGATGTGAAGGCGATGCGCGATGCGCTCACCAAGATGCGCCGGCATACGCTGGCGACCGATGCCGGCCGCGCGGCCGACCGCGACTTTCACGACGCGCTGCTGGCGGCCACCCACAACCATGCATTGATGGCCCTGAGCGCCAGCATCAGTGCGGCGGTAAGTTGGACGACCAAATACAAGCAGCGCGCCCGCGCGCTGCCGCGCGATCCGGTGCCCGATCATATCAAGGTGTTCGATGCGATCGCTGGCGGCGATGTGGATGCGGCCGCCGCGGCGATGCGCACGCTGGTCGACCTCGCGCTGGAAGATACCCGCCTCTCGATGTGAGGCGGCAAAGCTCCCCGGGCCGAGGCCCGGGGAGCCGCTTCGATCAGTCTTCGATCGCGTTGGTGGGCTTGGCGCCCCACAGCGCGTAGAACAGGATGTAGAGTTCGCAGATCGCGGTCAGCAGGAACGAGTTCTGCAGGCCGTACTGGTCGGCAAGCCAGCCCTGCACCGCCACCAGCGCACCGCCGGCGATCGCCATGATCAGCAGCCCCGATCCTTCCTCGGTCAGCGGGCCGAGGCCCTTGATGCCGAGCGTGAAGATGGTCGGGAACATGATCGAGTGGAACAGGCCCACCAGAATCAGCGACCACATCGCCACTTCGCCCTGCGTGAACACCGTGATCACCATCACGATGAACGCGCCGATCGAGAAGGCGGCGAGGACGATGGCCGCATCCACCTTCTGCATGATCGCCGAACCAACGAACCGGCCGACCATCATGCCGCCCCACAGCAGGGTTAGATAGCGCCCCGCCTGTTCGGTGGTCATGTTGCCGATCTCGGGACGACTAACGAAATTCACGAACAGGTTGCCCACGCCGATCTCGGCGATCAGGTAGATGAAGATCGCGCCGATTCCGAACACGAGGTTGCGGTGGTTCCAAAGGCTGTGACGCTTGCGATCTTCCTTGGCGACGCGACTGGTCGCCGAGCCCATTGCCGGCAGCGGGAAGCGGGCGATCACGATCGCGAGCACCAACAGCACCGCCGCGACCAGCACATAGGGCAGGATCACGGCATGGGCGTCGGCCAGACGCTCCGCCTGGGTTAGCGCAGCCGCGCCGGCCTCCGCCGTGCCGCCCTTCGAGCGGCCAAGGATCAGATAGGCACCGAACAGCGGCGCAAGCATCGTGCCCATCGAATTCATCGCCTGCACCAGGTTGAGGCGCGACGAGGCGGTCTCGGACGGGCCGATCACCGCGACATAGGGATTGGCCGCCACCTGCAGCAGCGTGATGCCGCTCGCGATCACGAACAGCATGAACAGGGTTACGCCATAGGACGGCAGGCTCGCCGCCAGCGTCATGCCCAGCGCGCCCGCGGCCATGATCAACAGGCCGACGACCAGCGACTTCTGATAGCCGATCCGTTCGATCAGCTTGGCCGATGGGATCGAGGCAAAGAAATAGGCAATGAACCAGACGCTCTCGATCAGCGCCGCCTGGAAATAGCTGAGTTCGAACACGCTGCGCAGGTGTGGCAGCAGCGTGCCGTTGATCACGGTGATGAAGCCCCACATGAAGAACAGCGTGGCGAGCAGCGCCAGCGCACGACCATATTGGGTGGGGGGAGCGGCTTGCCCGGCCCCCGCCGGAGCAGCCTTTGACGTTGGCACGACCGCCATGCTGGTAAGATCCTCTCGAAATTGCCACGCTCGTCGCGCAGCGGGGTTGCTCTTCGCTTTCTAGTCGGAGTATTCAAGCCGACGTCCAGCGTCAACGGGCGCGTCGCCACGTGGCAGCGATAGCCGACAGGGAGAGGTTTTGCATGAATTATCTTATCAAGGGCGCACTGCTCGCCACCGCGATGATTCCGCTTTCGGCACAGGCCGGCGAAGCGACTCGCGCCAGCTTCGGCAAGACGGCCGACGGAAAGGCGGTCGAGGCGATCACCCTCACCAACGGCCACGGCATGCGCGCGACCGTCCTCAGCTATGGCGCGATCCTCCAGTCGCTCTCGGTGCCCGACCGCGCCGGCAAGTCTGAGGATGTGACGCTCGGCTACAACGACATGCAGGGCTATCTGGTCGCGCCGAACTATTTCGGCGCCACCGTCGGCCGCTATGCCAACCGCATCAAGGGCGGCACCTTCGCCATCGACGGCAAGACCTATACGCTGGCCAAGAACAACGGCCCGAACGCGCTGCACGGCGGCCTGAAGGGCTTCGACAAGCGGTTGTGGACGGTGGAGAAGGTGACGAGCGGCGACACCGCCAGCGTCACCCTGCGCTACATCGCCGCCGATGGCGAGGAAGGCTATCCCGGCCAGCTCACCGTCACCGCTACCTATGCGCTGAACGAAAAGAACGAGCTGTCGGTCGAATACACCGCGACGACGACCAAGCCGACGATCGTCAACATCACCAATCACAGCTTCTTCAACCTGGCCGGCGAAGCCTCGCAGCGTTCGATCTACGACCATGTCGTGACCATTCCCGCCGAGACCACGACGCCGGTCGACAAGACGCTGATCCCCACCGGCCAGTTGCGCCCCGTCGAGGGCACGCCCTTCGACTTCCGCAAGCCGACCGTGATCGGCAGCCGCATCCGCGACGGCCGCGATCCGCAGATCGTGTTCGGCCAGGGCTATGACGAGAATTTCGTGATCGCCAAGGCGCCCTTGGCCCAGCCCGTGCTCCATGCCCGCGTCGAGGATCCGTCGAGCGGCCGGGTGATGGAGATCCTCTCCAACCAGCCGGGCGTGCAATTCTATACCGGCAATTTCCTCGACGGTACCGCGATCGGCAAATCGAACCACGCCTATCGCCAGGGCGACGCGCTTGCCCTCGAACCCCAGGTCTTCCCGGACACGCCCAACCAGCCGGCACTCGGCTCGGCGCGGCTCAATCCGGGGCAGACCTATCGCAATGCCATCGTCTATCGCTTCTCGACCACCAACTGACCTCCCCTCCCGTAAGGCTTTTCCGATGACCGACACTGCCCCGAAGCTGCGCAGCCGCGCTTGGTTCGATAACCCTGACAACGTTGATATGACCGCGCTCTATCTTGAGCGGTACCTCAACTACGGGCTGAGCCTGGAGGAGTTGCGCTCGGGCAAGCCGATCATCGGGATCGCCCAGACAGGCTCGGACCTCAGCCCGTGCAACCGCCACCATCTCGTGCTTGCCGAACGCATCCGCGAAGGCATTCGCGAGGCGGGCGGCATCGCGATCGAGTTCCCGGTCCACCCGATCCAGGAAACCGGTAAGCGCCCGACCGCGGGCCTTGATCGCAACCTCGCCTATCTGGGTCTCGTCGAGCTGCTGTACGGCTACCCGATCGACGGCGTGGTGCTCACCACCGGCTGCGACAAGACCACGCCCGCCTGCCTGATGGCGGCGGCGACGGTGAACATCCCGGCGATCGCGCTGTCGGTCGGGCCGATGCTCAACGGCTGGCACCGCGGCGAGCGCACCGGCTCGGGCACGATTGTGTGGAAGGCGCGCGAGCTGCTCGCCGCCGGCGAGATCGACGATGAGGGCTTCATCCGCCTGGTCAGCTCCTCGGCGCCGTCGACCGGCTATTGCAACACCATGGGCACCGCGACGACGATGAACTCGCTCGCCGAAGCCCTGGGCATGATGCTGCCCGGTTCGGCCGCCATCCCCGCACCCTATCGCGATCGCCAGGAAGCCGCCTATCGCACCGGCAGGCGCATCGTCGAGATGGTCGCCGAGGACCTGAAGCCGTCCGACATCCTGACGCGCGAAGCGTTCCTCAACGCGATCGTCGTCAACTCGGCGATCGGCGGGTCGACCAACGCGCCGATCCACCTCGCCGCCATCGCCCGCCATGTCGGTGCCGAGCTCGCGCTCGACGACTGGCAGACCCACGGCCACAAGGTGCCGCTGCTGGTCAACCTGCAGCCGGCCGGCGAGTATCTCGGCGAGGATTACTATCGCGCCGGCGGCGTGCCCGCGGTGGTTGCCCAATTGATGCAGCAGGGGCTGATCCACGAGAACGCGATCACCGCCAACGGCAAGACCATCGGCGAGAATTGCCGTACCGCCACGATCGAGGACGAGAAGGTGATCCGCACCTTCGACCAGCCGCTGGTGGAAGAAGCCGGTTTCCTCGTGCTGCGCGGCAATCTGTTCGACGCGGCGATCATGAAGACCAGCGTGATCGGCCCCGAGTTCCGCGCGCGGTATCTCTCCAACCCGAACGATCCCGAGGCGTTCGAAGGCCCGGTCGTGGTGTTCGACGGGCCGGAGGATTATCACCACCGCATCGACGATCCCGCCACCGGCATCACGCCGGATACGCTGCTGGTGATGCGCGGTGCCGGCCCGATCGGCTATCCGGGCGCTGCCGAAGTCGTGAACATGCGCGCGCCCGCCCATCTGATCCGGGAAGGCGTCCACGCCCTGCCATGCATCGGCGACGGCCGCCAGTCGGGCACCTCGGCCTCGCCGTCGATCCTTAACGCCTCGCCCGAAGCGGCGGCGATGGGCGGCCTGGCGCTGCTCCAGACCGGCGACAAGGTGCGGATCGACCTCAAGCGCGGCACCGCCGACGTGCTGATCCCCGCCGACGAACTCACCGAGCGCCGCCGCGTGCTGGCCGAGGCGGGCGGCTTCGCCTATCCCGCGTCGCAGACGCCGTGGCAGGCGATCCAGCGCGCCGTGGTCGGCCAGATGAACACCGGCGCGATCCTGGAGGGCGCCGAACAGTTCCAGCGCATCGCCCAGACCCACGGCGTACCTCGGGACAATCACTAAGAGACCAGTTGGGAACTCGGCGGCGGAAAGAACACGGCAGCCCGACCCGACCGAGTTCTCAAAAGGCCTCGAAGGCTTCATCATCCTCCCCGCCCCCCAGGGGAGGATGGTGCTCGCGACGCCGCCTGCGGCACGCCAAAATCATGGTTGTGCAGGTGGGCGTCGCGCCAACGCGTCGAATCCGTGCCGCTCGGGGGCAGCGTGCGGCTGGCCCCAGCCTATCCTCACCGCGCCAGCGGCGTCGCCCATTCAGCGGTCTGCGGCACCACGCGCTGTTCGATCGCCGCTTCCGCGAACACGTTCAGATAGAGCTGCGCCGATCGATCGATCGTGAACCGCTCCAGGAACGCGCGGACCTCGGCCCGGTCGGCCATCGGCGTCGGCGCACGGATCGCCGCTGCCAGCGCCGCTTCGTCCTGTGGCACGATCACGCCGAATCGGCCTTCCCCGAGCAGCCCGTGCACGCCGCGGCCACAATCGGTGGTCACGACCGCCAGGCCAGCCGCAAGCGCTTCGATGATCGCCGCCGGAATGCCTTCATAGCGGGAAGACATCAGCAGCGCGTCGAATTCGGCCAGCCGCGCGGCCGCGTCCGGCACATGCCCGGCAAACTGCACCTGGCCGGCGATGCCAAGCTCGCCCGCCAACGCCTCCAGCGCGGTGCGTTCCGCCCCGTCGCCCAGAATGGTCAGTGTCTCGCCGGGCCGCACGGCCTTGGCGAAGGCACGCAGCAGCAGCGCAAAATGCTTCTGCGCGACCATCCGCCCGATCGCAACGAAGCGCCGCGGCCCGCCATCCGCCACGCGCGGCGCGGTAACGATGCGATCCAGTTCGATCGCCGGATCGTGCACCACCCGGCTGCGCCGGGCCATCACGCCCGGCAATTCGGGCAGCATCGATTCGTCCATCACCACCCAGAAACGCGCGCAGCGCGCCTGAATTCGCAACCACGCCCGCCAGAAGAAGCGGGGAATCACCGGCAGATCTCGCCGGGCAAGATCGTTGCTGATCTTCACCACGATCGGCGGGCAGCGGCGCCCGAGCAGCAGACGCATCATCACGGCGACGATCGTATAGGTCGAGCCCGCCACGAACAGGATATCCGGCCGCAACCGCCGAATCGCCGCCGGCAGCGTAAGGATCATCCACAGGGTTTCCCAGCCGGCCTGGCTGCGACGCGGCTGGCGGGGCACGTCGAAGGCGATATCGGCGAATTCCTCGCGCATTGGCCCGGTCTGCCGGCCGACGAACAGGGGCGCATCCACGCCGGCCGCCCGCCAATGCCGCACCAGCCGCAAAGCAACACGCTCCACCCCACCCGGTTCGAAACTGTGGAGGAACGTCAGGACGCGAATACGTCCGCTAGAATTCTGTGGGCGCAACCGCAACTCCCCTGCACCGCGTGCGTTCTTCTGCCCCGACTGTGCCACCGATCTTCGACCGGCGATAGTAAGGGCCGCCCGCAATTCTCCAATTATCTTCGTCGTGACTTCACCAAAGGATCAGACGAAGGGATACACCATTAAGACGACACGGCCGAACGAAACCCGCACTTCTCGAACGCAGAAAAAATCCTTTGGCGCTTCAGGCACGAAAAAGCCCGCCGGCGCAGTCGCCGACGGGCTTCTTAAATGGTGGGCGCGGCAAGGATTGAACTTGCGACCCCTGCGATGTCAACACAGTGCTCTACCACTGAGCTACGCGCCCGAAACTCGGGAAGCGCGCCTTTAGCGAGGCTTATCCCCGCGCGCAAGCGCCTATTTCAGTTCCGGCCGACATTCTCCGATTCAAACATGCGGTCGACTTCCAACACCAGGTCGCGCAGGTGGAAGGGCTTGGAAAGAACCCGTGCCTGCGGCACCTGCTGGCCCGCCCGCAGCGTCACCGCGGCGAAGCCGGTGATGAACATCACCCGCATTTCCGGCGCCATCTCACTGGCGCGCTGGGCGAGTTCGATGCCGTCCATCTCCGGCATCACGATATCGGTCAGCAGCAGGTCGAATCGCTCGGTCTCGAGCAGCGGGATCGCCGCAGTGCCGCGATCGACCGGACTGACGGCATAGCCCGCACGCTCCAGCGCTCGGGTGAGGTATTCACGCATGACACGGTCGTCCTCGGCCAGCAGAATCCGGATCATCATTTCCCCAATGCGTATCGACGGCCCGCCCTTATGCGCAAACCCCTTAAGAAATTCCAGCGGGATGGCACACCGTTGCCGATCCCTGGCCGCGCTTCTAGAGTACCGGGTGTGAACAGCCCGCCCAGCTTCGAGCGGCACGGCCCGCTGCCGCCGGAAAGCCCCGTGGTGCTCTCCGCGCCTCATGCCGGCCGCGAATATCCGCCAGCACTGGCGGCGGCGCTGCGCGTGCCGCTGCCCGCCCTGCGCGCACTGGAGGATCGCCATGTCGATCTGCTGGCGCTGCATGCACGGCGAGAGGAGACGCTGTTCGTCGCCAGCCGCGCGCGGGCCTGGATCGATCTCAATCGCTCCGAGCAGGAACGCGATCCGATGATCGATGATGGTGCGCAGCGCATCGGCCGGCCGCCATCGGCGAAGCTGCGCAGCGGCTTGGGGATCGTGCCGCGGCGGGTGGGAACCCTGGGACAGCTCTGGTCGCGGCGATTCTCCGATGCCGAAATCGTCGCGCGAATCGAGCAGGATCACCGCCCCTATCACGCGGCGCTCGCCCAGGCGCTGGCGGCGGCCCATCAGCGCTTCGGGATCGCGGTGCTGCTGGACATCCATTCCATGCCGCCATTGGGAAGCTTCGGCGCCGTGCCGCAACTGGTGGTCGGCGATCGTTTCGGGCGGGCCGCGGCCGCTCGGTTCGCGTCCTGCGTCGCGGGCGTCGCGCGGCGGCACGGTGTCGCGGTGGCAGCCAACGTGCCCTATGCTGGCGGCCATATCCTGGAACGGCACAGCAGCCCGCGTGGCGGCATTCACGCGCTGCAGCTCGAATTCGATCGCGCGCTTTATCTCGATGCCGGGTTCGACGGGCCCGGCGCAGGGGTGGCAATGACGACGGCCCTGCTCCGCGCGATCATCGATGCCGTCACCGAAGAGGCCCTGCCCCGCGCACTCGCGGCGGAGTGACGGCGAGCATCGCTCCATAAAAAAACCACCTCGCGGTTTCCCACGAGGTGGCCAAGGTTCAGGGAGGAGACACGCCCGGAGGCGCGTCGTACGACCTCGCGAAAGGGGGGACACGAAGCCGCACAAGAAACATATAGAGGGCACGCAACCGACTTCAAGGGCGCTCGCCGCAACTATTCCTCCGCTGGTCGGCGACCAACGAAAAAGGGCCCGCCGATCCGCATCGGCAGGCCCTCGCTTCTCTGCCGCCGCGGCGGCGACGGCTCAACCGACCAGCTGCACTTCCGGCTGCCAGCCCGACCGCATCTGCCGCGCGAACAGCTCGCGCATCTGGCCCAGCGAGAAGAGATGGGCATAGATCAGCGGCAACATGCCGTTCTGAACGATCTTGCGCAGCTGATCGCCGCGCATCTCGTTCAGCTTGGCCTCGTCCACCATCATGAAGCCGCGATAGAGGAAGGGCTGACCCGCGCCCTCGGGCTGGATCGATACTTCGCCGTCCATCAGCAGGCCCAGATCCTTCAGCTCGCGCATGAACTGGCTGGTACGGGCGCCGGCCTGCTCGAACTGCTCGTTGAACTGCAGGATGTTCTTGGTGATTTCGCTCGGCTCGCCATTCTCGAACAGCGCCTCGCCTTCCTCGAAATTGCCGACGACATCGGAGGTCGGATCGAAGCAGAGCGACAGTTCGTCGCTATCCGGGCGCAGGCGCGCCAGCAGGAACGGGTAGCGGCGGATATAGGCCGGCACGTAGAAATTCGGATCGACGAGCTTGCCTTCGCCGTCGAAGAAGGTGTTCACGCCTTCATTCAGGCCCATCAGCGCCAACGGGACCGGATCCTCGCCCACCGAAAAGACGATCGGCATGAAACGCTGCACCAGCGGGAATTCCTCGACCGTCACCGGCACCGCGTGCTGGCCGGCAAGAAAAGCGGCACGGTCGGTCGAACGCGTGCGGAAATCGGCATGGACCTGGCTCGAGAGCGGCTCGATCTGATTGTAGAACAAGGGAAGCGATTGCGGCGCGCTGGCCATGATGATCTCCTGACGGCGTAGATTTGCGTCGAACGCTGGTTTCAACGGTTCGGCGGTCTATGTCCTGCCCGTTTCCGGCGCAAGCGCGACAAGCTTTCCGGGATTCAGAATATGGCGGGGATCCAGCGCCGTCTTGATCGCCCGCAACGCCGCGATGCGGGCCGGGGGCGAAAGCCGCGCGAGTTCATCGCGCTTCATCTGGCCGATGCCGTGCTCGGCCGAAATCGATCCGCCGGCGGCCACTACCATGTCGTGCACCAGCCGCGTGATGCGCGGGCCGTCCTCGGCATACCAGCGATCGTGATCGGCACCCTGCGGTGCGCGGACATGGAAATGGACATTGCCGTCGCCAAGATGGCCATAGGCGATCGCATGGGTGCCCGGAAAGCGCGCCTCGGCCTCGGCGCCGCCTTCCACCATGAAGCGGGGCATGTCGTCCACCGGCACCGAAATATCGTGCTGCACCGCTGGCCCCGCCGCCCGCTCGGCCTCGGAGATCGAATGGCGGATGCGCCAGAAGGCCTCTGCCTGCGCCTCGCTTGCGGCAAGCACGGCATCCTGGGCGAGATCGGCAGCGAAGGCGTCGGCGAGCAGCCGCTCCAGAACCGCCGAGGGAGCTTCGGCAGCGACGTCACTCGACACCGCCTCCACCAGCACATGCCAGCGGTGGCGGCCCGAAAGCGGCAGCCGGGTGCCCGGCACATGCTCCAGCACCAGCGCCACGGTGTCGTCGGGCATGATCTCGAAGCTTTCGATCATGTCGGTCGCCGCTTGCAGCCGGCGCAGCAGCGTCAGCGCCTTGGCCGGGCTGTCCAGGCCGATCCAGGCGACCGCGCGCGCCGCCGCTGCGGGCACCAGCCGCAGCGTCGCCGCGGTAACGATGCCCAGCGTACCTTCGGCGCCGATCAGCAGCTGGGTAAGATCGTAGCCGCGATTGTCCTTCTTCAGCGCCGACAGGCCGTCATGCACCGATCCGTCGGGCAGCACCGCTTCGATGCCGGCGACCAGCGCCCGCATCGTGCCGAAGCGCAGCACCTGCACGCCGCCGGCGTTGGTGGAAACCAGCCCGCCGATCGTGGCACTGCCGCGCGCGCCCAGATCGAGCGGGAAACGCCGCCCGGCGGCTTCGGCGGCGTCGCGGAACGTGGCCAGGATCACGCCGGCTTCGGCGATCGCCAAATTGGCCTCGGGGCTGATCGATCGAATCCGGTTCATGCGGCGGGTGGAAAGCAGCAGCGCCGATCCGTCGACGGGCGGCACCGCGCCGCCCACCATCCCGCTATTCCCGCCCTGCGGCACCAGTGCCACTCCCAGGTCGTTCGCCAGCGCCACCAGCGCGCTTACCGCTTCGGTGGAGGCGGGGGACAGGATCGCCGGCGCCGCGCCACGATAGCGGCGTCGCCAATCGGTGAGCCAGGGTTCGATATCGGACGGGTCGGTGGTGACCGTCTTCGGGCCGAATTGTTCGGCGGCGAACTCGACGATGCGCTTCTGCTCGGGTGTCATCACCATTGCGCGATAGCATGAGCTGCGGCAGTTCATCCACTGTTCAAGCCCGAGTGCCTAGCCTTTAACGTCGTTATGCCCAGCCTGCCGTTCGCCGCCACCGGTCTTATCTTGCTGTTTGCCGTTTCCGCGGCGACGCCGGCCGTGCGCGCCGATCCCGCGATCGAAATGCTGCAGCAGCATGTCTCGATCCACGTGCCGCGCATGACGGTGACGTCGACGACGATCATCGTCCGCAGGGAGGCCGAATCCCGCCTGGTGGAGCGCCGCGCCAATGATTGCGTGAAGATCGAACGAATCGAAGGCTTTACGGTGAACGCGTCCGACAGCGTCGATCTGATTCTCGATGATGGATCGCTGCTGCGCGCGAAGCTCGGTTCGGAATGCCCAGCGCTCGGCTTCTATTCCGGCGCCTATCTTCGCCCGCGCCCGGACAAGAAATTCTGCGCGGGGCGCGACTCGCTGCGGTCGCGCTCGGGCCGTTCCTGCCCGGTCCAGGCGTTTCGAGCCCTGGCACGCGCACGCTAAGACTTGACTTTTGCGCTTGAATCCGCAAGCGCGTTAGCCTCTCTGAGGTGCGGTAAACGCGCCCGTTTTCCGGACATTTGCATGAGCTTTGCCGATCTCGGCCTATCCGACGAACTACTCCGCGCGGTCAGCGATGCCGGCTATACCGAGCCGACTCCAATTCAGCGCCAGGCGATCCCGTCGGTGCTGATGGGCAAGGATCTGATCGGCATTGCCCAGACGGGTACCGGCAAGACGGCCGCTTTCGTGCTGCCGATGATCGATGTGCTCGGCGAAGGGCGCACCCGCGCGCTGATGCCGCGCTCGCTGATCCTGGAGCCGACGCGCGAGCTGGCCGCGCAGGTTGCCGAGAATTTCGAGAAATACGGCCTCAACCACAAGCTCTCGATGGCGCTGCTGATCGGCGGCGTGCAGATGGGGGATCAGGTCAAGGCGCTGGAAAAGGGCGTCGACGTGCTGATCGCGACGCCGGGCCGGCTGATGGACCTCTATGGCCGCGGCAAGATCCTGCTCACCGGTTGCAGCCTGCTGGTGATCGACGAGGCGGATCGGATGCTCGACATGGGCTTCATCCCCGATATCGAGGAAATCTGCACCAAGCTGCCCAAGAACCGGCAGACGCTGCTCTTCTCCGCGACGATGCCGCCGCCGATCAAGAAGCTGGCGGATCGTTTCCTTACCGATCCCAAGACGATCGAAGTGGCGCGCCCCGCCACGGCGAACATCAATATCGCCCAGCGCATCGTGCAGGTGCCAGCGACGGCCCATGTGAAGCGGCAGGTGCTGCGCACGCTGTTGCGCCAGGACGAGGTGTCGACCGCGATCATCTTCTGCAACCGCAAGACGACGGTCCGCGATCTCAACAAGAGCCTGAAGAAACATGGCTTCCGCTCGGCGGAAATTCATGGCGACATGGACCAGCCGGCACGCATCGCCGAACTGGACCGGTTCAAGAACGGCGATGTGAACATCCTTGTCGCATCCGATGTCGCTGCGCGCGGCCTGGACGTGAAGGGCGTGAGCCACGTCTTCAACTTCGACGCTCCCTGGCACCCGGACGACTATGTCCATCGCATCGGCCGCACCGGCCGCGGCGGGGCCACCGGCATCGCCTACACGCTGGTCGCACCCGACGATGCCGAGAACATCGCCGAGATCGAGAAGCTGACCGGCCACAAGATCGACCGCGTGCCGAGCCCGGTCGCGTCCGACGGCGCCGAAGAAGAAGCGGCACCGAAGCGCGAACGCGGCAGGAAGCGCGAAACCAAGAAGGCCGAGCCGCGCCGCGAGGAGGCAGCCGCCGAGACCGCTCCCGCCAAGCCCAGGGCTCGCCGTGCGCCCTCTGCCCGCGAGGAGGCGACGCCCGCACCCGCCCCGTGCGAGGAAAGCCGCGCACGCCCGGCGCGCGATGAACGGCCGGCCCGGGATGAACGCCCGATCCGCGACGAGCGGCCCGTGCGCGACGACCGCCGCCGCCGTCGCGATCAGGAGGACGGCCCGGACGAAGGCTGGAACGGCCCGATTCCGGACTTCCTGAACTACACGATCGAAGCCTGAGCGGCGCCCAGCCGCTCCGGGGCTAGGGGCGGCCACCGCATACGCGCCGTTCCTCCCGCGCGCCCGGGGGGGGGCCGCATCCGGGCGACTCACCGTCGCCCAGTGCGGCTGCCGCTGCGGGAATCAGGCGGGCTCGGCCGCCTTCTCCGCCTCGGCGACCAGGGCATCGTCCATCGCCGAGGCGCGCTGATAGGCCTCGCGACTCTGCACCCGTTCGACATAGGCCAGGAACGAGTCGCGCTTGGGCAGCATCCCGAACATGGTCGTCCAGCCAATCTGCGAGCCGAGATAGACATCGGCGGCCGTGAAGCGTTCACCGGTGGCATAGGGGCGGGACGACAGCAGCGTGTCCAGCACATCGACCACCAGATCGTACGTGCCATAGCCGAACATCCGGCTCTGATCCTCGCTCGCTACGAATTGCGCGAACTGGTTGGTCGTCGCCTGCTCTACCGGCCCGGCCGCGTAGAACATCCAGCGATAATAGTCCGCCCGCTCCTCCGGCAACGGCGCCAGGCCCGCCTCCGGAAACGCCTCCGCCAGATAGGCGCAGATCGCCGCGCATTCGGTCACGATCTTGCCGCCATGCACGATCGCCGGCACCTTGCCCATCGGGTTGATCGCCCGATAGGCATCGTCCTTCATGGTCGACGCATAGTCGAGCACCTCGACGCGGTACGTCGCGCCGACTTCTTCCAGCATCCACCGCGCGATCCGGCCGCGCGATTGCGGGTTGGTATAGAGAATCAGTTCCGCCATGGCCGCATACCCCTGTTGCCCCCGACTCGATCCGCCGAGAACAGGAAGGGAACATGGCGCGGCAGACAGGTCAACCCATCAAAGTTCGGAAAAGGTCTGGAGCAATCGATCCCATGCCCGTTCCGCCTGGGGCGGGTTGTACACGCGGCTGTCCGGCGGGCACCAGCCGTGCATCGCGCCGGCATAGACCTCGACCTCCGCCGGCACCTTGGCAGCGGCAAAGGCGGCGCGCAGGGCATCCTTGTCGGTGGGCGCCCGCGCATCGTCATTCTCGGCGATGGCGACCAGATAGCGGCCCTGCAACTGCGGCACGAGCTTGTGCGGGCTATCGGCGGCCTCCGTCACCAGCGCAGCGCCGTGGAAGCTGCCGCCTGCCTTCACTCGCCCCGGCAACGCGGCGGCGGTGCGCAAGACGAACGGCCCGCCCATGCAATAGCCCGTGCTGCCCATGCCGCGCCGGCTATCCACTTCGGGCTGCGCGTCGAGGAACGTGGCGAAATGCTTGGCGTCGACGGTGATCGCGGCGGGCGTCAGCGGCTCGCGCCACGGCATGATCATCGCCCGCACCTCCGGCTGGTCGAACGACTGGCCGGGCTTCAGGAACGGCGCCTTGGTGGCGCGATAGAACTGATTGACGGTCAGCACCGCGAATCCGGACTGCGCCAATCGGTCGGCCATCTGCCGGAAGGCGGGGCGCAGCCCCATGATATCGGGCCACACCAGCACGGCGGGATGCCTTCCGCGCATGGGCGCCACGAAATAGGCGTCGGCGATGCCATCCGGGGTGCGAATCGAAACGTCGCGGCCCTTCACTGCCGCCGCATTGGCGGGGACCGGCAGCAGCGCCATCGCACCCACCGCCGCGGCGGCAGCGGCGAAATCGCGGCGGTTCACCCCCGCAATATGCCGCGCATTGTCCGCAGCGGTCGATTCGTCACACATGGCGATCCTCCTCCTGGCGCAGGGCCACGATGCTTGTAGCGTCGCGGGTGGCAGGCGCAACGGATGATGGCCGCAGGTACAGCCCACCCGGTATCGGAGGAGGAAAATGGCGCGCCCGGAACGATTCGAACGTCCGACCCTCAGATTCGTAGTCTGATGCTCTATCCAGCTGAGCTACGGGCGCATTGGAGGGGCGCGCCTACCCCAAGCCCGGGGGTAGCGCAAGGGGTTTCAGCATCGTTTCGAGAAAAGAATTGCGAGGGCCGACGCATCCCGGCCCCCGCACCTCCTGTCAGGCGATCACGGTGCGTGGTGCGCGGCGGGGGCGCAGCGCACCACCCGCCATGGCGGCGCCCGCGATCCTCATGCCCCATGCGCCCGGTTCCGGCCCCGCGAGTGGTAAAACGCGCCTTATCTTTGTCGAAGCGGGGTGGAGATATCACCGCTCCTGCCGCATCCTCCACCCCGTTCGGATCAGCCGCGCAACGCAGCGCCCAGCTTCGCCGCCGCCGCGACGATCTTGTCGGCCAGCGCCTTCAGATCCGCATCGGTGAAGCTCTTCTCGCCGGGCTGGAGCGTGACCTCCACGGCCAGGCTCTTCTGCCCTTCGGGCACGCCCTGGCCGGTGAAGACGTCGAACAGCCGCGCATCGACGATCGTCGCCTTGTCCGCGCCCTTCACGGTGCGGACAAGGTCGCCCGCCGCAAGCGCGGTCGGCACCAGGAAGGCGAAATCGCGCGTCACCGCCTGCAGCGCCGGGGGCGTGAAGGCCGGGCGGGTGAAGCCGTTCGCCTTCTTCGCCGGCAGCGCGTCGAGATGGATCTCCACCGCCGCAACCGCGCCATCGAGGTCGAACGCCTTGAGCACGCTCGGATGCACCATGCCGAAGCTGGCGAGGACGTTCTTCGGCCCCAGCCGCAGCGTCGCCGACTGGCCCGGATGATAGGCGGCACCCGCCTCGCCCATCACCTGCAGGTTGGCGACCGGCGCGCCGGCAGCCTCGAGCAGCGCCAGCGCCTCGGCCTTGGCGTCGAACGCGGTGAAGGGCTGGGCCTTGCCGCCCTGCCAGCCGCGCGCGGCTTTCGATCCCGCCAGCACTACGCCCAGCGTCAGCCGTTCCTTATCTGCCAGATAGCGGCGGCCGACCTCGAACAGGCGGACGCTGGTCGCGCCGCGCTTGAGGTTGCGCTCCGCCGCCGCCAGCAGGCCGGGTAGCAGCGAGGGGCGCATGACCTTCATGTCCTCGCTGATCGGGTTGGCAAGCGTCCAGGCACCGCCGCCGAAGACCTCGGCCTGCGCTTCGGGAAGGAAGCTCCAGGTGATCGCCTCGTTGAGCCCGCGCGCAGCCGCCGTGCGACGCATCCGGCGCTCGAGCTTCTGCTCGGGCGTGGCGGTGGGCGTCGCGACACCGGGGGTGCGCGGCAGCGGCGTCGAGGGGACGTTGTCGATGCCGGCGATGCGGATCACTTCCTCGACGATGTCGGCCGGGCCGTCGATGTCGCGGCGCCAGCTCGGCGCGGTGACGCGGAAGGCCTCGAAGCCGCCGCCGAGGTCGACCGGATCGCCATTGCCGTCGAGCGGCTGCACCGTGAAGCCGAGGCGTTCGAGGATTTCCACCTGCTGCGT
Organism: Sphingomonas pokkalii; assembly: GCF_003096275.1. Lineage (GTDB taxonomy): Bacteria > Pseudomonadota > Alphaproteobacteria > Sphingomonadales > Sphingomonadaceae > Sphingomonas > Sphingomonas pokkalii. The sequence goes on along the minus strand of NZ_QENQ01000001.1, from coordinate 962,225 downwards.
CGCGGGCACGGCGAGGCCGCCCAACGTCTCGGCCAGTGCCGGATCATAGCCGACGACCGCGCCCACCTTGGGCGGCGTGCCGCTGCGGGTGACCTCGCTCGGGGTGCCGCCGCACAGCGCCAGCACCAGCCGGGTGGCGATCGCCAGCCCGTCCTCAAGGAATTCGGGATCGACGCCGCGCTCGAAGCGGGTGCGCGCATCGCTGGTCAGCAGCAGCTTCTGGCCGGTGCGGGCGATGTGCTCGGGATCGAAATAGGCGCATTCGATCAGCACGTCGGTCGTGTCATCCGAACAGCCCGAATGCTCGCCGCCCATGATGCCGCCAATGTCGTGCACCGCCGCATCGTCGGCGATCACGGTCATCGAGTCGGTGAGCGTGTAGCTCTTGCCGTTCAGCGCCAGCACGGTCTCGCCGTCCTTGGCCTTGCGCGCGACCAACCCGCCCGAGAGCTTCGCCATGTCGTAGACATGGAGCGGGCGGCCGAGCCCGAACATCACGAAGTTGGTGATGTCGACCAGCGCGGAAATCGGCTTCTGCCCCACCGCCTTGAGGCGCTGCTGTAGCCAGTCCGGCGACGGGCCGTTCTTCACGCCGCGCACGACCTGACCATAGAAGGCCGGACAGCCTGCCGCATCGTCGGTGCGTACGTCCGGCCCTGCGCCCTGCGGCACGATCGCCGGCAGGTCCGCCACCACCGCATCGAGCGGCTTGAGCGTGCCGAGCCCCGCTGCGGCGAGATCGCGGGCGATGCCGCGCACGCCCATGCAATCCTGGCGGTTCGGCGTGATCGACACGTCGATCACCGGATCGTCGAGGCCGGCATAGTCGGCAAAGGCCGTGCCCACCGGCGCATCGGCGGGCAGCTCGATGATGCCGTCATGGTCCTCGCCGAGCTCCAGCTCGCGGGTCGAGCACATCATCCCGTTCGATTCGACGCCGCGCACCGCCGCGACCTTCAGCGTCATGCCATTGGCCGGCACCACCGCGCCGGGCAGGCCGAGCACGCCGACCAGCCCCGCACGCGCATTCGGCGCGCCGCACACCACCTGCAGCGGGCCCTCGCCGAAATCGACGCTCAGCACCTGCAGCTTGTCGGCCTGCGGATGCCGCTCGGCGGTCAGCACGCGGGCGACGCGGAAGCCGGCCAATCGCTCGGCGGGGTTCTCGACGCCCTCGACTTCGAGGCCGACGCGGGTCAGCGCCTCGAGGACCTCGGTCAGCGAGGCCTCGGTCTCCAGATGCTCCTTGAGCCACGAAAGGGTGAACTTCATGCGCCGACTCCCCCGCTCAGCGTGGGCACGTCGAGGGCCGAGAAGCCGTAATGCTTGAGCCAGCGCAGATCGCCGTCGAAGAAGGGGCGCAAGTCGTCCATCCCATATTTGAGCATCGCCAGCCGGTCGACGCCGGTGCCGAAGGCGAAGCCCTGCCATTCGTCCGGATCGAGCCCGCAGGCCTCGATCACCCGCCGGTGCACCATGCCGCTGCCCAGCACTTCCATCCAGCCGCCGCCGGGCGCGTCGCCGCTGCCGCCGATCACCCGCTTGCCGTCCTTCCAGGTGAAGCCGACATCGACTTCGGCCGAAGGCTCGGTGAAGGGGAAATAGCTGGGGCGCAGGCGCAGCACGATGTCGTCGCGCTCGAAGAAGGCCTTGAGGAAGGTCTCCAGCGTCCACTTGAGGTGGCCGAGCGTGATGCCCTTGTCGATCACCAGGCCTTCGATCTGGTGGAACATCGGCGTGTGCGTCGCATCCGAATCCGACCGATAGACGCGGCCCGGCGCGATGATGCGGATCGGGGGCTTCTGGCTGGTCATCGTGCGGATCTGCACGGGGCTGGTGTGCGTGCGCAGCACCATCGGCCGCGCGTGTTCGCCGGCGATGTAGAAAGTGTCGTGCATCGCGCGCGCCGGATGCGTCTCCGGAATGTTGAGCGCGGTGAAATTGTGCCAGTCGTCCTCGACCTCGGGGCCGGTGGCGACGGCGAAGCCCAGATCGGCGAAGATCTCGGCCAGTTCGTCCATCACCTGGCTGACCGGATGGACCGAGCCGGGGGCAACGCGGTCGACCGGCAGCGTCATATCCACCGTCTCGCTGGCGAGGCGGGCATCGAGCGCCGCCTGTTCGAGGGCGGCCTTGGCGGTCGCAATGGCTTCGGTGACGGCCTCACGGCGCGCGTGAATCGCCGGGGCGACGGCCTGCCGCTCCTCCGGGCTCAGCTTGCCCAGCGTCTTCAGCTCGGCGGTGATGATGCCGGCCTTGCCGAGCAGTTCGACGCGAATGTCTTCCAGCGCGGCAAGCGTGTCGCACTGCCGGATACGGTCCAGGATCGCTTCTTGCGGGTCCAGCTCTGCCACAATCTACTCCGTCATCCCCGCGGAGGCGGGGATCCATTTGCCAGTCGGTTGCCGGGGCTCGAACCCTAGTCCGATCGCGAGGTCAACCCATTGCGGGTTGCTGCGTTCGATCAGGGCCAGCTTCCAGTCCCTATTCCACTTCTTGATCCGCTTTTCCCGAAGGATGGCGGCACTCATGTCTTCATGCGCTTCGAACCAGACGAGGCGGGCGATATCGTGCTCGGCGGTGAAGCTCTGGGTGACCTTCTCGCGATGCTGGTAGAGGCGGCCCAGCAGGTTCGACGTCACGCCGGTGTAGAGGGTCCCATGCCGTCGGCTGGCGAGGATGTACACGCACGGTTGCTTGTCCATTCCACCACCTCCCCTACACCGTCATCCCCGCGAAGGCGGGGATCCATTCGCCGTGCCGATTCAGCAGGAGCCGCGACCGATGAGTCAATGGATTCCCGCCTTCGCGGGAATGACGACTGGGGTGGGGTGGGTCCGCTACGCCCGGCTGCCGAGCAGCGCGGCACCGAACGCCATGAACACGCCGCCGGTCACCCGGTTGAACATCCGCTGGCGCGCCGCCGGTGCCAGCCAGGCCGCGAGCGAGCGGCCGCCCAGCGCATAGACCGAGAACCAGAAGGCCTCGATCACCGCGAAGGTGGCGATCAGGATCGCCAGCTGCGGCAGGAACGGGCGGCCTACGTCGAGAAACTGCGGGAACAGCGCCGCCGCGAAGACGATCAGCTTGGGGTTGGACAGCCCCGTGCCGAGCCCGGTCAGGTAGCGCGCCCGCACTGACTGGCGCACCGGCACCGGGGCATCGGCATGCGCTTCCGCCACCGGTGCACGCCAGGCCTTGATGCCCAGCCACAGCAGATAGGCGACGCCCGCATAGCGCAGCACGTCGTACAGCCCCGGCGACGCCTTGAGCAGCGCGCCCAGCCCCGCCGCCGAGGCAATGAGGCAGAACATATTCGCGCTCATCAGCCCCGCGGTGGTCGGCAGCACGCTGCGCGCGCCCTCGCGGATGCTCTGCACCATCACGTGGAGCATGTTCGGCCCCGGCGTCATCGACACGAAAAACACGGCGGTGACGTAGAGCCACCAGGTCTTCATCGCCACGGGATCGTCCCTCCCGGTTGGAATGAAAAAGGGCGCCGAAGCCGCAGCCTCGACGCCCCTTGTTCAGCTTGCGCGCAGGTCCGCTCAGGCGGCCTGGGGCAGTGCCGCCTTCGCCTGCGCGATGATGGCGGTAAACGCCTCACCCTCGTTCATGGCGATGTCGGCCAGGACCTTCCGGTCCAGTTCGATACCGGCCAGCTTGAGGCCGTGCATGAACTGCGAATAGGTCAGGCCTTCGGCGCGGACGCCGGCGTTGATGCGCTGGATCCACAGGGCGCGGAAGCTGCGCTTCTTTACCTTGCGGTCGCGATAGGCGTACTGGCCGGCCTTTTCGACGGCCTGGCGCGCGATGCGGATGGTGTTCTTGCGACGGCCATAATAGCCCTTCGCCTGATCCAAAATCCGCTTATGCTTCGCCTTGGTGGTCGTACCACGCTTCACTCGTGCCATTTGTCAGGCCCTCCTTACTTCAGACCGTAGGGCGCCCAGGCCTTGACGTGATCCACGTCGGCCTTGGCGAGCACGGAGGTGCCGCGGTTCTGGCGGATATACTTGGCGTTATGCGAAATCAGGCGGTGGCGCTTGCCGGCCACGCCATGCTTCACCTTGCCGGTGGCGGTGAACTTGAAGCGCTTCTTCACACCGCTCTTGGTCTTGAGCTTGGGCATTTTCGTCTCCTTCTGGTTCGACGATTGCAGACAGCCGCGGCAGCCCTATTAGCCGGACGGTCCCTCGATCGCGGAAAGGCGGCCCCTTAAACGAAGCCTGGCGGATATGCAACCATCCGGGAACCGCAGCGGCAGAAGGGATTTGGAGCCCCATGGCCGATCCGGACGCACCGCTGCTCGTCGCCGATCCGGCGCCTCCCCCGCGCCGGCCGCTTCGGGCCATGGGCACGCCGCTTGCCGCGACCATCGCGCTGTTCACCAGCCTGATCGGGCTGGTGGTGCTCGCCTGGGCAGTGCTGCTCGTCACCAAGGGCCGCTTCCTCAAGAGCACGTTCGAATCGATCGCGAGCGGCAGCACGCACCGCAAGGTGCAGGTGGCCGGCGATTTTCAGCTCTATTTCGCGCCGTTCAACCTGAAATTCGTGGCCGAGGGTCTGCGCGTCGAAAACCCGGACTGGGCCGGCACCAGCCCCTTCTTCACGGCGAAACGGATCGACGCCCGAATCGCCACCTTCTCGCTGCTGGCGCGCCAAAAGCGCTTCCAGTGGCTCGGCCTCACCGACGGCCGGATCGACCTGCAATGGGATCGCGACGGCAAGCAGAACACGTGGACCTTCGGCAGCGGCGGCGGCCAGCCGCTCACGATGCCGCGGATCCAACGCGCGCGCATCACCGGCACGCAGATCCGCTACCTCGATCCGCGCCACCTTCTGGATGCCGCGATTCGCGTCGACACGGTGGCGGCCGAAGACAATCGATTCGCCGATGCGATCCGATTCGACGGCAACGGCACCGCGCGCGGTGCCCGGTTCACGCTGGCGGGCGCGCTGCTGTCGTCCAACAAGACGCTGGCGGGCGGCGAGAACCGGTTGCGCCTCCATGCCGAGGGCGTGCGCAGCCGGGTCGACATCGCCGGCACGCTGCCGGGCGCCACAGTGCTCGAGGGCGCGAAGCTGCATATGGACCTGCGCGGCCGGAATCTGGCGGACATGTTCATGGTTGCCGGCATCGCCGTGCCGGATACGCGCAGCTATCGCCTGACCTCGGTCGTCACCAAGGCAAGGGACGAGTGGCGCTTTACCGGCATGAAGGGGCGCTTCGGCGATAGCGACCTTGCCGGCAAGTTCACCGTCAAGCTCTCGCAGCCGCGCATGTTGGTGGCCGCCGACCTGTTCACGCAGGTGCTCGACATCGTCGATGCCGGGCCGTTCATCGGCTACAATCCCGATGCGCTGGCGGCCCAGGGCGCGCAGGCGGCGGTGACGCAGGTCTCCGGCACGCCGCGCCTGCTGCCGGACGCGCCGTTGCGCGTGGACGCGCTCAAGAATTTCGACGCCAGGCTGCAATGGCAAATACGCAGCGTGCGCGCACCGAACTTGCCAGTTTCCAACATTGAACTGGGCCTGGATCTCAACGATCGGCTGCTGACGCTGAGCCCGCTCAATTTCAGCCTGGCACGCGGGACCGTGACGTCCGATATCCGGATCGACGCCCGCCGAACGCCGGTCTTCACCACCTATGACATTCGCCTGTCGCCCACGCCGATGGGCGTGCTCCTGGCCGGCTTCGGCGCCGACCAGGCCGGCACGACAGGGGTACTCAAGGCCCGCATTCAGATGGAGGGCACCGGCAACAGCGTGCGCGAGTCGCTCGCCAGCGCCAATGGCCGCATCGCCGTGATCCTGCCCAAGGGCGCCTTCTGGACGCGCAATACCGAACTCGCCGAATTCGATATCGGCACCTTCGTCCAGAAGATGTTCGAGCGGAAGCTGAAGGAACCGGTGCAGATCAATTGCGGATTGATCGGCTTCACCGTGCGGGATGGCGTTGCGGCGGCCGACCCGATCCTGATCGACACACAGAAGAACGTGATGCTGGGTCGCGGCGGGTTCAGCTTCCGCAACGAAACAATCGATCTTGCCTTCCGCGCCGATTCGAAGCGGTTCAGCCTGTTCTCCGGCCAGTCCCCGGTCGGCATCGGAGGTACCTTCGCCACCCCATCGATCACCATTCTCAGCCCCGAACTGCTGGCGCGGGCCGGTGGGGGGCTGGGCCTGGGACTGGTCGCCTCGCCCATTGCCGGCGTGCTCACTTTTGTCGATTTCGGCGATGCGAAGGCCGCCGATTGCGGCCCCGTTCTGGCCGGCGCCAATGCCGCCAGCCAATATGATCGCAAGGGCCGCCCCCGCGACGATGTCGGCCGCGGCACCACCGCCAAATCGGAAAGCGGGAAAAGCAGCACCGGCGAGGCGAAGCGCCAGCGCAAGAAGTTCCTCGGGATCTTCTAGAACGCCCCCTCGCCTCTCCGCAGGGCAGCCGGCAGCAAGGCGCCGGGTTGAAGATTCAGCCCGCCGCCGCGAATCCGGCGGCGCGGGTCCGCGAGGACCAGCCCGTCAATGTCCCTCGCAGGCCATGGCTTCCAGGATATCGTCGATTCGCGCCGGATCGCCCGCCGCGATCACCTCGCCCTTGCTACCGGCATGGAGCGGATCGCCCTGCCAGTCGCACATCCGGCCGCCGGCACCTTCGATCACCGGGACCAGCGCGGCGAAATCGTGCAGCTTCAGCCCGGCTTCGACGACGATATCGAGCCAGCCGCTGGCAACGCAGCCATAATTATAGCAATCGCCACCCAGCACGGTGCTCATCACCTTTGCGTCCAGATGCTCGAAGGCGTGAAGCTGGTTGTCGTCGAACAAGGCCGGGGACGTCGTTCCCAGGATCGCATCCTTCAGCTCGCGACAGATGCGGGTGCTGGCGGGCTTGCCATTGAACAGCGTCTTGCGCCCGGTAACGCCCAGCCAGCGCTCGCCGATGATCGGCTGATCGATGATGCCCAGCACGGGCCAGCCATCTTCCAGCAGCGCGATCAGCGTGCCGAATACCGGGCGGCCGGCGATGAAGGCGCGGGTGCCGTCGATCGGGTCCAGCACCCATTGCCGGTTGCTGGTGCCTTCCCGAACACCGAATTCCTCGCCGATAATCCCGTCCATCGGTCGTTCGGCGATCAGCAGCTTGCGGATCGCCTCCTCTCCGGCGCGATCGGCCAGGGTGACGGGGGACTGATCGTCCTTCGCCTCCACGCCATGTTCGGCGCGGAAATAGGGTCGGATGGCGGCCCCGGCGGCGGCGGCGAGGCGCTCCGCGAGCGCGATATCGGTCTGGGAAACGGGCATTGCACTGCCCTACCCGGCCGGATTTGACTCGCCAAGGTCACAAACGCCTGTCACTTCCCCAACCATGCGTCTGCTTGCCGCCCTTCTCCTGGTCCTTTCCCCCTTTGCCGCGCCTGCCGCCCATGCCCAGATACGCGCGGTGCCGGCCCAGCCCGCTTCCGAGCAGGCGGCGTTGCGCGGGGTGGAGGTGTTCCTCGTCAACGAAGGCGAAGCGCCGCTGGCCGAGGAAGGCCCGCGCCAGATCGAAGTAACCGCGGCCGACGGCACCCGGCTGGTGCTGGAACGGACGCCGGGCCCGGTGCCGACGATTCCGGCGCATGGCTTCGCCAAGGCACGCTACGTGCCGGTGGGCATCGCGGGCCTCGCGCTGCCGCCGGCCGCGCAGCATAAGCCGGCGGAAATCCCGCAGCAGGAAACGGTGGTGCAAAGCGCCACCGGCAGCTCCTCCGCTTTCCTCGATCGGTTCGAACCCCACGAGCCCGTCTATGGCGCGTTCGGACTGAAGGACGCCGGCGGCAAGCTGCAGGTCAGTTTCGCCGTTCGGCCATTTGCGGAAGAGGCACCATTGCAGCTGGGCCATCTCCGCTTCGCCTATACCCAGACGATGTTCTGGGCGCTCAACACGCCTTCCGGCCCGTTCCGATCGACCAACTACAGCCCGGAACTATATGCCGACATACCCTATGATGAGACGACGCGGGTCGCGCTGGGCTGGCGGCACGATTCGAACGGGCGCGGCGTAACCGATTCGGTGGACCTCAACCGCATCTTCGTACGCGGCGAGAAGCGGTTCGATCTCGGCAAGAACTGGCGGATCGACCTGGCACCGCAGGCATGGGTCTATGTCGGCAGCAGCGGCACCTTCCACGACATGAAGGACTATTTCGGCTACACCGCGCTCACCGCCGCCCTCCAGCACAAGGACGGGATCAAGATCGCGATCACCGGGCGCGGCAATTTCCGCACGGGGCGCGGCGCTGGCGAGCTGTTCATTTCCTATCCGCTCACCCGCATCGGCGGCGGCCTTGGCATCTACCTCTTCGGACAGGCGTTCAGCGGCTATGGCGAAGCGCTAGATCGATACAATGCCGAGGATACGCACGCACGGCTCGGCATCGCCTTCACCCGCTAGCCCTCCGCCTTGGGCCAGCGTACAGAACAAGCATATCGATCCGGGAGAATGCCATGCGCCTGAAACTTGCCCTTGCCGCCCTCGTCCTGCCCTTTGCCCTGCCCGCCCAGGCGGAGCTGGCACCCAACGCCAAAGCGCCGATGTTCATCGCCCGGGGTGCCGTCGCCGGCAAGCCGACCACCGTGGACCTGAAGGCCGCGCTCAAGAAGGGGCCGGTGGTGCTTTATTTCTTCCCGGCCGCCTTCACCTCGGGCTGCAATGCCGAGGCGCACGCATTTGCCGAGGCGCTGGACGATTTCACCAAGGCCGGCGCCACCGTGATCGGAATGACCGCGGGTAATGTCGACCAGCTCGAAAAATTCTCGAGCCAATATTGCGCCGGCAAGTTCGCCGTCGCCGCTGCCACGCCCACGGTCGCCAAGGGCTATGACGTGATGATGCAGAACGCCAAGTACACCAAACGCACCAGCTATGTGATCGCGCCGAACGGCAAGGTGCTGTTCGTCCATTCGGATGCGAATCCGGCCGATCACATCCGCCAGACGCTCGCCGCCGTACAGAAATATCGCGAGTCGCACCGCCATTGATCGCTCCGCGGCGCGGCCGACGATCATATCCACTCCGACAAGAATTAATTATTCAATGCGGAGGAGTATTATCCAAGGCCGCGCAGCCTGTTGAGAAAGAACGGCTTTCCCTCGACCATAAGGTTACGGCACCGCAACAAGGCCCCGGTAGACCGAGGTTTAACAACCAGATTTTAGCACTCTTCGCCTACCCACTGGCGGCCATATAGCGGCCATGTATGCCGTGATTTCGCACGGGGGATTTGGAGCGTATGCGCATCGCGCGTGCCGTTCATGGAGAAGCAACGCAGGAAGACGGCCGAAGGCTGTTCGAACGCATCGGCGAGTTCCTGACGGATCAGCGGCTGCCGCCCAGCCCCACCCACTATGCGTTCGCCTATCGTCTGTTCACCGATCCCGACGGGCAGCTTGCCCGCGCGGTGGAAATGATAACCGAACGCGGCGTGCGGTTGACGCCGCGGGATATCCTGACGCTCAATGCCGATCATGATACAGCCGATACGCCCGTCGACGTGAAGGAACGGGCAGAAGGTCTCGTCGCACGCACCCAGATGCAGGTCGAAGGCTTTGCCGACATGGTGACGGCGATGCGCGCCGAGACCGCCGATTTCGGCCGGGATCTCGCGGCCAGCGCGGAAGCGATGTCCGCCGTCGGCCAGCCGACCCGGCAATCCGACGATGCCGTCCGCATTACCGCGGCGATGCTGGAACGCATCCGCATCGCGGAGGAAAAGCTGGAAACCACGACGCGCGAAGCGAAGGATCTCCGCGAAAAGCTCGAGGAAGCGCGCGACAATGCCCGGCGCGATCCGCTGACCCAATTGCCCAATCGCCGGGCGTTCGAGGAAGCCTTCGCCGCGCAGGAGGGAGCCGGCGGACGGATGTGCCTGGCGGTTTGCGATATCGATCACTTCAAGTCGGTGAACGACCGCTTCGGCCATGCGGTCGGCGATCGGGTATTGAAGGCGATCGCCGACGCGCTCAGCCATAGCTGCCGGGGCCACCTGGTCACCCGGTACGGCGGCGAGGAGTTCGCAGTGCTCTTTACCAATATTTCCCTCGAAAAGGCACAGCAGACGCTCGATCAAGCCCGCGGCAAGGTCCAGGCCAAACGCTACAAGTTGCGCGACACCGATGCCCCCCTCGGCGAAATCACCTTTTCGGCGGGTCTGACGCCGGTTTTGCCCGGCGAGATGCACCAGACGGCCTTCCACCGTGCGGACCGCCTGCTCTACGCCGCCAAGAGCGCCGGCAGGAACATGGTCCAGGTCGGCACCACCACGCCTGGCGAGAAATATCGATAATTGGCGAATTTCGCCAATTTGGTGCGCGAAATACACCAATATCAGGCGAGCCAGCCGACAGTAAGTACAGTTTATCAACATCTTATGTGAATTGGCACGCTCCCTGCTCTTGATGTGGCATCGGCGCCGGATGGTCCGGACGCCGCATCAGGGAGTAGCCATCATGACCCTTCGCATCGACACCCTCCACCGCACCCTGGCCACCGGCGCCGCGTTGCTCTTCACCGCCGTTCTGCTGGCGATGTCCACCCCGATCGTTCCGATCGCGTGATGTCCCGCACTTCGCAGGAGAAGATTTCCATGGCACGCAGCGTCATGATCGGGATGGCATCGTTCGCGATCACCACCGTTTTGATCCTCGGCAGTGGCTTCCAGGGTAGCAGCCTGATCGGTTGACCCGGGAAGCCGCTCCGGCGGCCCCGTTTTTCAGGAACTTACATCCTGTCGCACCGGTTCGTTCGGCACCCTCCCCCGTTTGCAGGAGCCGTGCCGATGCCCGAAGATCACACCATCGAGAGAATCCAGGAAGATGCGCTGCCCGGTGAGGAGCGCACGCTGGAGCCCAGCCCCGAATGGCAGCCACGCTATCGCGGATCGGAGCGGCTGAAAGACAAGGTGGCCATCGTCACCGGCGCCGACAGCGGGATCGGCCGCGCAGTCGCCGCGCTCTATGCCCGCGAAGGCGCAGACGTCGCCATCGTCTATCTGAACGAGCATCGCGATGCCGAGGAGACCGCCGAATCGGTCCGTGCCGAAGGGCGCCGCGCAATCACCATTGCCGGCGATGTCGGCGACAAGGCGTTCTGCGAAGACGCCGTTGCCAAGGTAATTGCCGAGTTCGGCCGACTAGACATCCTCGTCAACAATGCCGGGGAGCAGCATCCCGACAAGGACATCACCGACATCACCGAGCAGCAGCTCCGCCGGACCTTCCAGACCAACATCTTCGGGATGTTCTTCATGGTGCAGGCCGCGTCGCCGCACCTCAAGCAAGGCGCCGCGATCGTGAACTGCACCTCGGTGACCATGTACCAAGGCGAGCCCGAGCTATTGGATTACAGCTCGACCAAGGGCGCGATCACCGCATTTACCCGCAGCCTATCGACGAACCTGATCGAGAAAGGCATCCGGGTGAACGCCGTCGCGCCGGGACCGATCTGGACGCCGCTCAACCCCAGCGGCGGTGCTTCTCCGGAGAAGCTCGCGCATTTCGGCGAAAGCGTGCCGATGGGCCGCCCCGGCCAGCCAAACGAAGTGGCCCCCGCGTTTCTGTTCCTCGCCTGCGAGGATTCGAGCTATATGTCCGGCCAGGTGCTGCACCCCAACGGCGGCACCGTGGTGAACGGCTGAGCCCAGCCGCGCCGGCCGATCAGACCGGCGCGGTTTCGCCGACCAACCCGGCCGGCGCCTCTTCCCCGCGCGAATAGACGCCGGTGAGCAGCCCGGCTGCGAGCACATGCCCCGCCATCGCCTTCACCAGCGCGCTTCGCCCCGGATTGCGGCCGATCTCGCAACCGCGGCTCAGCGCGAACAGCTGGAAGGCATAATGGTGCGGACCATGGCCGGTCGGCGGATCGGGCGGCAGCCAGCCCTCACCGAAAAAGCTGTTGCGGCCGACATCCCTTCCAGCGGCGTCGCCGACGCCGTCCGCGCAAATCGCGCCTTCCTTGAGATCGCCATCGACCGGCAACCCCCATATCACAGCGTGGACCAATGGCTGCGGCGCCGGGGCATCGGAATCCTCGACGATCAGCGCCAGGCATTCGGTGCCCTCGGGCACGTCCGTCCAGAACAGCGGCGGCGATACGCCCTCACCATCCGCCGTGAAGCGCTCCGGCAGACGCCCGCCATTGGCGAAGGCCGGGCTGGCGAGGTGCAGCACCGCGAAGCTGCCCAGTTCGGGCTGGACGATCGCCAGCTTCCCGGCGCCTGCGCGCAGGCCTTTCAGGGCGCTTCCCAGCCAGTGGGGTACATGTTCGAGCATCGCGGACTCTCCCGTTTGGCAGCCCAACGCGTCTCCGCCTGCGATTATCCCCGCATCTAAAGGTCGAGCTTCTCGTAATCGGCGGGCGGCGTGATTCCCTCCATCCGCTCGGCGAGCAGCTGGCGGAAGCTCGGGCGGCTCTTCATCCCGATATACCAGCGCTTGGCGAGTTCGTGGCTCTTCCAGTCGATCCCGCCCAGATAATCGGCGACCGAGATCTGCGCCGCTGCGGTGATATCGGCCAGACTCATCGTCGCGCCCGCCAGCCAGGTGCGGTGATCGAGCAGGTAATCGATATAGTCGAGATGGCCGACCGCCGCCTTCATCGCATCGCGCAGCGCCTTGGCGTCGGGCGGCTGACGATAGACGATGCGCTTGATCATCCGCTCGTGGAGCAGCGGCGCGGTGATGTCGCTGTAGAAATTGTTGTCGAACCACACCACCAGCCGGCGGATCTCGGCGCGGTCCACCGCCGATCCGTTGAGCAGCGCGTTCTTGTTCACCGTCTCCTCGAAAAACTCGCAGATCACGGTGGAATCGATCAGCGTCACATGGCGCTCGGCGTCGATCATCACCGGGGTCTGGCCGGTGGGATTGAGGTCGAGGAATTCGTCGCGCCGCTGCCAGGGCGATTCGCGCACCGGCTCATAGGCGATGCCCTTCTCGCCCAGCAGGAGCCGGACCTTGCGCGAGAAGGGACAGAGCGGGAATTGAAGGAGCTGCCACATGAGACAAGCCATAAGCAGCGGAAATGAGGCGGGGAAGACTCGTTGTAGCGCGCGCCGCATTTCTATATTTTAGAAGACATTCTAGAACGGAGCCGCAGCATGGCGCTCAGCATCAAGGACGAAGAGACCGACCAGCTGGTCCGCCGCTACGCGCGGGCCAAGGGGGTGAGCTATACCATGGCGATCCGGATGGCGGTGCGCGAGGCCATGGATCGCGACCGCAGCGGTGCAGATAGCTTCGCCGATAGGCTGAAGCGCGCGCAGGCCATCGCAGCCAGTCAGCCGCGCACTGACCGCACCGCCGACGACATAGTGGGATACGACGAGCACGGCCTACCGCGGTGATCGCGATAGACACCTCGGCACTGGTCGCCGTGCTCTTCGGCGAGCCCGAGGCGGACCGCATCGCGGCGCTGTTGGATGCGACCGACACCGTGCTGATCGGCGCACCGACGGCACTGGAATTTCGCATGGTGGTACTCGGGCAATCGACCCGCGCGGCCGCAGACGCCGGCTTGGCACTGATCGCCAAGCCGCCCTTCGTGGTCGTTCCGTTCGGCGAGGAGCACCTGCAGGTCGCCACCGACGCGTTCGACCGCTTCGGCAAGGGCCGACACCCCGCCCGGCTGAACTATGGCGACTGCATGGCCTATGCGGTCGCGGCGCTTGCGGATTGCCCGCTGCTCTTCAAGGGCGACGACTTCCGCCATACCGACGTGGCCGCCGCCCTCGATTGAGCCTTACTCCGCCGCCACGGCCTCGACCGTGTCGTTGAGCGGATGCGGCAGCCGGGTGAGCATTTCCTTCGGCACCACCTGCCAGAACTTGCCCGCCTCGCGGTCCCAATCCTCCAGCAGGCCCTTCGACCATTTGCTGTCGGTCGCCTCGGCATGCGCCTCGACCAGCGCCTTGAGCTTGGCTTCCCAGTGACTCGAGGCCAGCCGGTTCCAGGTGATGTTCTCCGGATTGGCGTGGCGTTCGAAGCTGCCGTCGACATCGTAGACGAACGCCATGCCGCCGGTCATGCCCGCGCCGAAGTTCATGCCGACCCGGCCCAGCACCACCGCGGTGCCGCCGGTCATATACTCGCAGCCATTCGCGCCGCAGCCTTCGACCACCACATCGGCACCCGAGTTGCGCACCGCGAAACGCTCGCCCGCCTGGCCTGCGGCGAACAGCCGGCCCGAGGTCGCGCCGTAGAGGACGGTATTGCCGATGATCGTGTTGTTCCACGATTCGATCGGCGAGCTGACCATCGGCCGCACCACGATCACCCCGCCCGACAGGCCCTTGCCGACATAGTCATTGGCGTCGCCGAACACTTCCAGCGTGATGCCCTTGCACAGGAACGCGCCCAGCGACTGGCCCGCCGAGCCGCGCAACCGGACATGGACGTGCCCGTCCTGCAGCGTCGACATGCCGAAGGTATTGGTCAACTCCGACGAGAGCCGCGTGCCCACCGCGCGGTGGGTGTTGCGCACCGAATAGGTGAGCTGCATCTTCTCGCCGCGCGCGAACACCGGCGCCGCATCCTTGATCATCTGCGCGTCGAGGCTGTCCGGCACCGCATTGCGGAAGGTGCTGAGGCTGAAGCGCCGCTCGGCATCGTCCGCATCCACCTTGGCGAGGATCGGGTTGAGATCGAGATCGTCGAGATGCTCGGCGCCGCGGCTGACCTGGCGGAGCAGCTCGGTGCGGCCGATCACCTCGTCCAGGCTCTTGCAGCCGAGCTTGGCCAGGATCTCGCGCACCTCCTCGGCGATGAAGGTCATCAGGTTGATGACCTTCTCCGGCGTGCCGACGAACTTGGCGCGCAGCTTCTCGTCCTGGGTGCAGACGCCCACCGGGCAGGTGTTCGAATGGCACTGGCGGACCATGATGCAGCCCATCGCCACCAGGCTGAGCGTACCGATGCCGAACTCCTCGGCGCCGAGGATTGCGGCGATGACGATGTCGCGGCCGGTCTTCAGCCCGCCATCGGTGCGCAGCTTGATGCGGCCGCGCAGGCCGTTGAGCGTCAGCGTCTGGTTGACCTCCGACAAGCCCATTTCCCAGGGCGTGCCGGCATATTTGATCGAGGTGAACGGCGACGCCCCCGTGCCGCCATTATGGCCGGCGACCAGGATGACGTCTGCGTGGGCTTTCGCCACGCCCGCCGCGACGGTACCGATGCCGGCGGAGCTGACCAGCTTCACGCACACCCGCGCGCGCGGATTGATCTGCTTCAGATCGTAGATCAGCTGCGCCAGATCCTCGATCGAATAGATGTCGTGGTGCGGCGGCGGGCTGATCAGCGTCACGCCCGGCGTCGCATGGCGCAGCTTGGCGATGAATTCGGTGACCTTGAAGCCGGGCAGCTGCCCGCCCTCGCCGGGCTTGGCGCCCTGGGCCACCTTGATCTCGATCTCGTCGCAGGCGTTGAGATATTCCGCCGTCACGCCGAACCGGCCCGAGGCGACCTGCTTGATCGAGGAGTTGGCGTTGTCGCCATTGTCATAGGGCTTGTAGCGCGCCGAATCCTCGCCGCCCTCGCCCGAGACGGCGCGCGCGCCGATCCGGTTCATCGCGATCGCCAGTGTCTCGTGCGCCTCGGGGCTCAGCGCGCCGAGCGACATGCCCGGCGTGACGAAGCGCTTGCGGATCTCGGTGATCGCCTCGACCTGGTCGATCGGTACGCCGGTTTCGGGGAAGTTGAACTCGAGCAGGTCGCGCAGATACACCGGCGGCAGATCGCGCACGCCGCGCGAGAAGGCGAGATAGCTCGAATAGCTGTCGTTCGACACCGCGGTCTGCAGCTGGTGCATCAGCTGTGCGGAATAGGCATGCGCCTCGCCGCCCGCCCGCTGGCGATAGAAGCCGCCAATCGGCAGCGTCGCCACCGCCGCGTCATAGGCGGCATCATGGCGCATCATCGCGGACAGGTGAAGCGAGGCATAGCCCTCGCCCGAGATCTTGGCCGGCATACCGGGGAACAGATCGTTCACCAGCGCACGGCTGAGACCCACGGCTTCGAAATTATAGCCGCCGCGATAGGAGCTGATCACCGCGATGCCCATCTTCGACAGGATCTTGAGCAGCCCCTCGTCGATCGCCTTGCGGTGGCGCTTGAGGCAGTCCGCCAGGCTGATGTCGCCGAACAGGCCGCGCGCGTGGCGATCGGCGATCACAGCCTCGGCCAGATAGGCGTTCACCGTGGTCGCGCCGACGCCGATCAGCACCGCATAATAATGCGTATCGAGGCACTCGGCCGAACGGACGTTGACGCTGGCATAGGAGCGCAGGCCACGCCGGACGAGATGCGTGTGCACCGCCGCCGCCGCCAGCACGCCGGCGATGGCCGCCTTGTCCGGGCCGCTATGCTCGTCGGTGAGGAACAGCTCGGTGCAGCCGGCGCGGACCGCCTGCTCAGCCTCGTGGCGGATGCGCTTGATCGCGAGCTTCAGCGACTCCGGATCGCCATCGGCCGCGAAGGTGCAGTCGATCTCGGCCGCGCTCGACCCGAAATGCGCGCGCAGCCGGTGCCAGTCGGCATTGGTGAGCACCGGGCTCTCCAGCACCAGCACCGGGCTGCCCGCCCCCTCGGTATCGAGGATGTTGGCGAGATTGCCGAACCGCGTCTTGAGCGACATCACATAGCGTTCGCGCAAGGGGTCGATCGGCGGGTTGGTCACCTGGCTGAAATTCTGCCGGAAGAACTGGCTGATCAGCCGCGACTTGGACGAGATCACCGCCAGCGGCGTATCGTCGCCCATCGAGCCGATCGCTTCCTTGGCCGTCTCGACCATCGGCGCGAGGATCAGTTCCATGTCCTCCAGCGTCTGGCCGGCGGCAACCTGGCGGCGCGACAGTTCGGCGCGCTCATAATAGGTCTCGGCCGGCGCTGGGGGCAGGTCGTCGATCGACAGGAAGCCCTGCACCATCGACGCGTAATCGGCCTCACCGGCGATCTGGTCCTTGATCGCACGGTCAGAGAGCAACTTGCCCTCGTCTAGATCGACCGCGATCATCTCGCCCGGCCCGAGCCGGCCCTTGGCGACGACGTTCGCCTCGGGCACCGGCACCATGCCGGTTTCCGAACCGACGATCAGCAGCCCGTCCGAGGTCTGGGTATAGCGCAAGGGACGCAGCGCGTTGCGGTCCATGCCGGCGACCGCCCAGCGGCCGTCGGTCATCGCGAGCGCGGCGGGGCCGTCCCACGGCTCCATCACGGAAGCGAGATACTGGTACATCGCGGCGTGCGCCGGCGGGGTATCCTCGTCCTGCTGCCAGGCCTCGGGCACCAGCATCAGCTTGGCAGTGGGCGCATCGCGGCCCGAGCGGCAGATCGCCTCGAACACCGCATCGAGCGCCGCCGTATCGGACGCGCCGGCAGGGATCACCGGCTTGATGTCCTCGCTCTGCTCGCCGAACGCGATGCTCGCCATCTTGATCTCGTGGCTGCGCATCCAGTTCTGGTTGCCGCGGATCGTGTTGATCTCGCCGTTATGCGCCAGGCAGCGGAACGGCTGCGCCAGCCACCATTGCGGGAAGGTGTTGGTGGAATAGCGCTGGTGGAAGATCGCGACGCGGCTCTCGAAGCGCGAATCCTTGAGGTCCGGGTAGAAGTCGGACAGCGATTCGGCGAGAAACAGCCCCTTGTAGATGATCGAGCGGCACGACAGCGAGCAGATGTAGAAGCCGCCGACCTGGGCCGCGATCACCCGCTTCTCGATGCGGCGGCGGATCAGGTAGAGCTGGCGCTCGAACTCAGCGGCATCCATCGCATCGGGCATCGGGCCCGCGATCATGATCTGCTCGATCTCGGGGCGCGTCGCCTGCGCCTTCATGCCGATCACCGACACGTCGACCGGCACCTGGCGCCAGCCATAGATGGTGTAGCCCGCTTCGATGATCTCGCTCTCGACGATGGTGCGGCAGGTCTCCTGCGCACCGAGATCGGTACGCGGCAGGAAGATCATGCCGACCGCGAGGCGGTTCGGCAGCACGCGGTGGCCGCTGCCGACGATCTGCTCGTCGAAGAAGCGCAGCGGCAGGTCGACATGGATGCCGGCGCCGTCGCCGGTCTTGCCGTCGGCATCGACGGCGCCGCGGTGCCACACCGCCTTCAGCGCATCGATCGCCGACTGGACGACGCGGCGCGACGACTGGCCGTCGGTGGCCGCGACCATGCCCACGCCGCAGGCATCGCCTTCATATTCGGGGCGGTACATGCCCTCGCGGGCGAGGCGCTCGCGCTCGGTTGCCAGCGTCTTGGTCATCACTTCTTGTCCTGTTCTGCGGCGAGCTTCGCCACCATCGCCTGGGCGCGTTCCATCGTGCTGCGGATCGACTTTTCCATCACCGCACGCTGTGCGGCGAGGACGTCGGGGTCCGTCATGACGGTGGAAGCCTGTTCGGCGTAGAGCTTGCCTGAAGGGGTATCGAAAAAGGCGCTGACATCGTGCAGCTGCGCGACGGTGAAGCGGCGTGCATAGGCACGCGCCATCGCGTCCAGCATCGTCGGCATCGATTCCTTGGTCAGCGCGACCGAATGCTTGAATTCATCGCCGACGAACCCGTCCAGCAGCGCCTCCGCCTTCGGATTGCTTGCGAACACCGCCTGCATTTGCGGCGACTGCACCATGGCGTTGCGAAGGTTTTCCATCATCGGCCGCATCATCTGATCGATCATCGAATCGATCCGCTCGGGCGGCATCGTCTTGGCGATCAGCGCCTTGGCGGCGGCGAGGCGTGCGGGATCGGGGGCCTGCGCGACGGGCGTGGCAGGCGCAGTCTGCGCCATAGCCCCAGCCGGCGCAGCCATGGCGATCAGCAGCGTGACGGCCAGCATCTTCATGCCAGGCTCGCTTCGCGTGCGGGGGCCTTTGCCTTGGCATGCGCCTTCATCCACGCATGCATATGCGCCGCCACGTCGCGGCCGTCGCGGATCGCCCAGACGACCAGGCTCGCGCCGCGGACGATGTCGCCGGCAGCGAACACGCCGTCCATGCTGGTCATCATCGTCTTGCCGTCGGTGCGCAGCGTGCCCCAGCGGGTGACGCCCAGTTCCTCGGCGCCGAACAGCTTGGGCAGATCCTCGGGCTCGAAGCCCAGCGCCTTGATGACGAGATCGGCCGGCATCTGCAGCGCGCCGCCCGGGTCGACTTCCGGCGCACGGCGGCCCGAGGCATCGGGTGCCCCCAGCCGCATCTTGGAGGCGCGGACGCCGGTCACCTGCTCGGTGCCTTCGAACGCCTCGGGCGCGGAGAGCCAGACGAACTCGACGCCTTCCTCCTCGGCATTGGCCACTTCGCGCTGTGATCCCGGCATGTTCGCCCGGTCGCGGCGATAGAGGCACTTCACCGAGGCCGCGCCCTGGCGGATCGCGGTGCGCACGCAGTCCATCGCGGTATCGCCGCCGCCGACAACCACGACATGCTTGCCCAGCGCATTGAGGCTGCCGTCCTCGAACGCCGGCACGCTGTCGCCGAAGCTCTTGCGGTTGGAGGCGGTGAGATAGTCGAGCGCATCGACAACACCCTTGGCCCCCACGCCCGGCGCCTTGATGCCGCGCGGCTTGTAGACGCCGGTGGCGACCAGAATCGAATCGTGCCGCTCGCGGAGTTCGCGCAGCGTCGCGTCGCGGCCGACCTCGAAATTGCGGTGGAAAACGATGCCGCCCTCCTCCAGCCGCTGCACACGGCGCATCACTACGTCCTTCTCCAGCTTGAAGCCGGGGATGCCATAGGTGAGCAGCCCGCCCGACCGGTCGTAGCGATCGTAGACATGGACTGCGTAGCCATAGCCGCGCAGATATTCGGCGGCGGCCAGGCCCGCGGGGCCCGCCCCGATAATGCCGACCGACTGGCCGCGGTCGCGCCCGACCTGCACCGGCTCCACCCAGCCTTCGGCCCAGGCGGTATCGGTGATGAACTTCTCGACCGAGCCGATCGTCACCGATCCGTGGCCCGAGAATTCGATCACGCAATTGCCTTCGCACAGCCGGTCCTGCGGGCAGATACGGCCGCAGATCTCGGGCATGGTCGAGGTGCTGTTGGAAAGCTGATAGGCCTCCTGCAGCCGCCCCTCGGCGGTCAGGCGCAGCCAATCGGGAATGTGGTTGTGCAGTGGACAGTGCACCGAACAATAGGGCACGCCGCACTGGCTGCAGCGGCCCGCCTGCGATTCCGCTTCGGGTACCGCATAGCGTTCCGCGATCTCGCGAAAGTCTTCCGCACGCAGCTGGGCGGGGCGCTTGGCCGGATACGCCTGCGCGCGTCCGACGAATTTGAGCATGGGATCGTCAGCCATGCCGTCCCCGTACAGGAGAGCGGCAGAACGATAAAGACAGCAATACTTACCTATCTGGGTTCAGAGAGGCAAAATGTGCAGGGAGAGGGTTCTTTTCTCGCAAAAATAAGGCCATTTCGGCCCTATCGAACGGAAAGCCAAATCAACGCAGCGACTCCCGCAACAATACGATAATAGGCGAAGGGCGTGAAGCCGTGCTTGCTTACGATGCCGACAAACCATTTGATCACCGCCAGCGCGACCACGAACGCAACGACGAACCCGACGCCGATCTCACCCCAGCCCACGCCGCTCGTAACCAGCATCTCGCGATTCTTGAGCAGTTCCAGCGCGGTCGCGCCCAGCATCGTCGGGATGGCGAGGAAGAAACTGAACTCGGCGGCCGTGCGACGCTCGACGCCCAGTGAAAGCGCGCCCATGATCGTCGCGCCGGAGCGGCTGACGCCCGGCACCATCGCCAGACACTGGACGAAGCCGATACCGATCACGCGCACCACCGGGATCTCGGCGATGCCGTGGATCGTCGCGGCCTTGACCAGCCGCTCGATGACGAGGATCGCGACGCCGCCAACGATCAGCGCCCAGGCCACCACCTTCGGCGCACCGAGCAGCGCCTCGATATGCTTGTGCAGCACCAGCCCGATCACGGCGGCGGGAATGAAGGCGATCAGCAGGTTGCGCACGAACCGGATCGACACCGGGTTGCGCTTCAGCAGCCCCTCCAGCACCGCCCAGAAGGTGCGCCAGTAGAGCACCACCACCGCCAGGATCGCACCCAGCTGGATGACGACGTTGAACATCGCCCAGCGTGCCGAATCATAGCCCATCAACTCGCTGGCGAGGATCAGGTGCCCGGTCGAGGAGACCGGCAGGAACTCGGTAACGCCTTCGACGATGCCGAGCAGGATCGCCACCAGCAACGTGGTCATGGAAAGGGCTCCTTCAAGGGGTCGCGCCGGGCGACCCCCTGCAAGGCGCCGCCCGGCAGGGGGAACGGGATCAGGCGGTCGCGCGGAAGCGGCTGAAGCGGCCGGCCTGGCGGAAACGCACCAGCCAGCTCGGCGCCACCGTCGCCAGCGGCGTCGGCTGCACGCCCAGCGCGGCGAGACCCTCGGCACCCGCCGGCACGACATTGTCGGCCTGCAGCATTGCGAACTGATCGCGCGTGATCGGCGTGCCGGGCAGCGCGGCGATCAGGCCGCTGAGCGAGTCGGGCAGTTCGACGAAGCACGGCGTGCGGCCGATCGCCCCGGCGATCCAGCGCATCAGCGCGGTCATGCTCAGCACGTCGGGTCCGCCCAGCGCATAGGTTTTGCCGCCATGCGCCGCCGGATTGGCGAGCGCCGCGGTCACCGCCTGGGCAACGTCGGAGACGAACACCGGCTGGAACTTCGTCTCGCCGCGGACCACCGGCACCACCCCCAGCGGCGCCCCTGCGATCATGCCGGCGAAGCGGTTCACGAACGCATCTTCCCGGCCGAACACGATCGAGGGACGCAGGATGGTCGCGCCTGGGAACGCGGCGAGCACGGCCTGCTCGCCGGCCGCCTTGCTGCGGCCATAGGCCGAAGGCGAACCGGCATCCGCGCCGAGCGCCGAGAGGTGCACCAGCGCCGACGCACCGGCAGCCTTGGCGGCCTCGGCGACGTTGCGGGCGCCGTCGACATGCACCTTCTCGAAATCGCCCGAGAGGATGCCGACGAAGTTTACCACCGCATCGCTGCCTTGCAGGGCGCGAGCCAGCGTTTGCGGCTTGGTGATGTCGCCGACAACGAGTTGGGTCTGGCCCAGATTGCCCTGGGTCTTCAGGAACCACGCGTCGCGCGGCTTACGCTCGACGACGCGGACGCGCGCACCGGCGCTCAGCAGCTCCTGCGCCACGTAGCGGCCGAGAAAGCCCCCACCGCCGATCAGGGTTACCAGCCTGTCCTTCATCTTCCGCCTCACTGCCTCGCGAACCTGCGGCCCCAATGCCGTGTGGAGGGCTAAACGGCAAGCGCGACGCGAAGTCCAATATTTTTCGCAGAAAGTCGTTGACACCCCCCGCAAAGCTCCACTAGAGGCGCCGGCCTACCCCGTGCCCAGATGGCGGAATTGGTAGACGCACCAGCTTCAGGTGCTGGCGATCGCAAGGTCGTGGAGGTTCGAGTCCTCTTCTGGGCACCACTTCCCCTTAGGGGGAGGTAATCATTGGATTTCTGTAGCTTACGGCAGTCGGTGGCACATAAACCTGTCACAGAAGAGGCTCGCGACGTGTCGCGGAAATCCAACCTGATCCAGCGAAATGGGCGCTGGTCCTTCAACAAGGCGTACCCCAAGGAGCTGTGGCCGGTCGTAGGTCGCGCGCCTTTCCGTCTTGCGCTGAATACGGACGGCTTGGAGCAGGCGCAGCGCCTCCGTGGCTTCGCCGAGCAGCGGTATTGGGCAGCCGTTGATGAAGCCCGCAAGCGGTTGGGCGAAGTCGTCGCACGCCCCCTCACCAGCATCGAAGCCGTTGCCATCGTGTCCCGATGGTTCCTTCAGCGAAACGAAGAGCTGGACCACTCCCATCTTCATGAGCCCACCCCCCACGTCATCCTGGACGAGGTCAGAAACGAGCTGACGTACAGCGAACGCGAGCTGTCACGGCGCTTGGCGGACGGAGACATTCAGGGGTTTGGCGCGCTTGCGTCGAGGGTGCTGGAGGCGGAGACGTGGTCAACTGCTGTCCCCGTGGCTCCGCGAACAGGAAAGCTGCCTCGTCTGGGCGGCGGCAGGCGTGGGGAAGACGATGTTCACCTTGTCTCTGGCCCTCGCCATCGCGGGCGGCGGGAGCCTGATGGGCTGGACCTCGCAGCGTCCCCGCCGGGTCCTGCTGATCGACGGCGAGATGCCGTTGGACGACCTGCAAGAGCGCCTGCGGATGCTGGCGGGCACCATCGAGGGCATCGACCTAGGCGCGGCCGGTACGAACCTCACCGTTCTCGCCCGCCATGGCCAGTCACCGGACGCCATCTTCCCCGACTTCGGGAAGGAGGAAGAGCAGGACGCGAACCTTGCCCTGGTCCGCTCCTACAGGCCCGACGTGGTCATTCTGGACAACCTCACGCCTCCTCGGTCACCCGCGAGGATGCGCGCGGCGTCGTCGCCATGCTGCGCGACTTGCCGGCTGGGATGGGCCGCCATGCCGCCCTGAAAGGGCTGTCGGTGCCGCAGGCTATCGAGGCGGGCAAACGCCTGAAGATCGAGTCTATCAAGCCGGCAACGATCAACCGCGCCTACCTTGCGCACATCGCCGCGCTCTTCAAATGGGCCCTGAAGGAAGGCTGGATCACCAGCACGCCCTTCACTGGCCTGGCGGTCAGCATGACACCTGCGTCGCCATGGAGCCCGGCGCGCTCAATTTCGCGAGAGCTCGCCCACCGCGCCGAACCATAGGTGGTGACGTTGCTCGAACGGCGCGCACGCCAGAGCGAACCGAAGATCGCCGCCGCGCAGCCGATGAAGCCGCTGGCGCCGGCCAGCATGCCAGCCTTGTCGAAGACGACCGGGGCATAGGCATCATAGTGATACCGCCATGCTCTTCTTGACGTTCGCCAGATCGACGCCCGTCCCGTCCGCTTTCACGCGGGGCTTCACGTTGTAATCAAGCACCCGCTTGACCGGTACCAGGACCTTCATGCGCGCGCCTCCATACGTTCGATGACCATCGCGATACCCTGCCCGCCGCCGATGCACATGGTGATCAGGCCATAGCGCCCGCCGATCCGCTGCAGTTCATACAGTGCTTTCACCAGGGTGATCGCACCGGTCGCGCCGATCGGATGGCCGAGCGCGATGCCGCTGCCGTTGGGATTGACCTTGGCCGGATCGAAGCCCAATTGGGCCGCCACCGCGCAGGCCTGGGCGGCGAAGGCTTCGTTGGCCTCGATCACGTCGATCGCGGCCAGTTCCAGCCCGGCGCGGCGCAGCGCGATCGGCACGGCTGCGACCGGGCCGATCCCCATGATCTGCGGATCGACACCGGCATGCCCCCAGCCGAGGATCCGCGCCACAGGCTGCAAGCCGCGCGCTTCGACCGCGCTTGCCGACGCGAGCACCACTGCAGCCGCGCCATCGTTGAGGCCCGAGGCATTGCCCGCGGTCACCGATCCGTCGCGGCGGAAGGCGGGGCGCAGCGCCGCGAGGCTTTCCGCCGTCGTCTCGGCGCGGACATGCTCGTCGGTGGCAAACACCGTGATGCCCTTGCGCGTGCTGACCTCGACAGGGACGATCTGCGTTTCGAACCTGCCTTCGGCGATCGCGCGGGCGGCGCGGGCGTGGCTTTCGGCGGCCAATGCGTCCTGGGCTTCGCGCGAGACCTCGAAGCGATCGGCGACATTCTCCGCCGTGATCCCCATATGGACGGCGTCGAACGGATCGGACAGCGCGCCCACCATCATGTCGAGCATCGTCGTCTCGCCCATCTTGGTGCCCCAGCGCATGCCGGTAGCGAGATAGGGCGCGCGGCTCATGCTTTCGGCGCCACCGGCCACGGCCACGCCGATCTCGCCCAGCGCGATCATCTGCGCCGCCGAGATCACCGCCTGCAGGCCCGAGCCGCACAGCCGGTTCAGCGTGAGCGCAGGCGCAGCATAAGGAATGCCGGCGCGGACCGCCGCAACGCGTGCCAGATAGGCATCGGACGGCAGCGTCGGGATCACCTGCCCCATCACGACATGCTCGACATCGGCCGGAGACAGCGCGGCCCGGCGGACGGCCTCGCCGATTACCGTCGCGCCCAGATCCGCGGGAGGAACGTCCTTCAAGGCGCCACCAAAGTCGCCGATCGCCGTTCGGGCGCCCGCCAGAATGAAGATTTCTTCTGCCACCTGACCTTGTCTCCTTCTCGCGCGAATGCCCCCGCGCATCGGCCGGCCGAGCCGGCCTTTGGTGCGGGCGATCTAAAGGAGAAGCGCGCGAAACCGGAAGCAAGGACATGCTGCGGTGCGCAAAGATCACCCACGCGATGGCCGACGCGGCGCGCGCGTTCTGGATCAGCGCGCCCCGCGGTACATGCCGTAGTGGATACCAGCTCAGGTGAGCGTGAAGTTCGGCGCCCGCTTCTCCCAGAACGATTGGCGCTTCTCCTTGGCATCCTCGGTGGACTGCGCGATCATCACCGCACGGTTCTCCAGTTCGATTGCCGCTTCCAGGCTGCCGGCCGACTGGTTCAGCCACAGCGACTGTTTCGTCAGCCAGACGCCCAGCGGCACATTCACCATGATGCCACGCGCGATCGTCAGCGCCTCGTCCATCAGCCCGTCCGGCTCCACCGCGCGCAGGATCAGGCCGATCCGTTCCGCCTCTTCCGCTTCCACCGGCCGGGCGGTGAGCAGAATCTCGGCCGCACGCTGGCTGCCCACGGCCTTGCTTACGAGATAGGAGAGACCGAACTCAGCACCCGTGGCAGCGTTATGGATGGTGTTGATGAACTTCGCACCACGAACCGCGATGCACATGTCCGATGCCATCGCCAGCGTATATCCCACGCCTGCAACCGTGCCGTTGACGGCGCAGAGGATCGGCTGGGGCAGGGTCCGCATCGCCAGCGGGATGCGGTTCAGCCACAACATGCCCTGCCGATTGGCGTAGGGCTTGCCCAGCCCCTCCCGCGCATGGGGGAACGGGCCGGCGCTCTTGAGATCGTGGCCCGAACAGAAACCGCGCCCGGTTCCGGTCAGGATCACCACCCGCACATCGGGATCGGCGCGCACTTCCTCCAGCTTGCCGAGGAGCGCGGTGTAGATGTCCCAGTTCAGCGCGTTCAACACATCGGGGCGGTTGAGCGTCATGCGCAGGACACCCTTTTCGGGCGTGTCGAACAGGATCGGATCGGTCATCGCAGCAACTCCGGCGGGATCTTGAAGCCCGCTGACTTGCACGGGATAGGATGCCCGGTCCACGCGGCGCGCCCCGTCTGCGCGGATATCATGTCAGGGATGGGTGCCGCGCCGGACGGCCGCTATTCCAACGCGGCCTTGGGGCGAAAAAGCGCTTCCTGCACGACGCTGGCGATCAGCCGTCCGGCGCGGTCGAGCAACAGCCCGCGCGTGAGGCCGCGCCCCTCCCCCGCTTGCAGACCATCGCAATCATAGAGGAGCCAGTCGTCGCAGTGCGGCGGGTGATGAAACCACATGGCGTGGTCCAGGCTCGCCACCGATAGGCGCGGGGAACGATATTGGATAGGGTGCGGCAGCAACGCCGCGCCCGAGAATAGAAAGTCCGACAGATAGGCCAGCAGCGCCTGCTGGATGGCAGGATCGTCGCAGCCGGCAGCACTCGGAACGCGAACCCAGAACTGGCGGTGCGCGGAAGGGTCCGGCGCGCGCATTCGTTCATGGTCGACCAGGCGGACTTGCAACAGCGGGAAAAGCCTTGCCGCCACCACGATGTTGCCGAGCCCGTCCATCTCGCCCTCCACCGGCATCGCGGCGATATCCGCCAGGCTTTCCGGCGGCGGCACATCCGGCAGCGTCGCAACCTGATGCGCAAGGCCGGATTCGGCATCGTGAAAGGAACATTCCATGTGGAAGATCGCCCGGTCGCCCTGGCTCGCCACGACGCGGCGGGTCGAGAAACGGCCGCCGTCGCGGGTCCGCTCGACGTCGAACGCGATGCTTCGCCGCGCCGATCCGGCACGCAGGAAATAGGCGTGCATCGAATGGCAGCGACGCCCCTCCACCGTCCGGCTCGCCGCCGCCAGCGCCTGGGCAAGCACCTGGCCGCCGAACAGATGATCGTTGCGCGCGATTTCGCTGAACCGGTTGCAGAAGCGATCCGGCCCGACCTGCACGAATTCGAGCAGGCGGATCGCGTCCGCCCCCGGCAAGGCCTCGGCGATCGCGCTCGGTTTCTGTGCGGCCATGCCTGTCTCCACTTCGTTGCTGTGCTTGGTCGCCGGCAAGCCGCGTGCGCAGCCGCCATCCTGAGGTTCCAGGGGCTTCAGGCCATCGCCCTCAGATCCATCTTGGCGATCTTGCCGGTGGCATTGAGCGGCAGCGCATCCAGGAAGCGGACGGACCGCGGCACCTTGTAGTTCGCCATTTCCGCCTTGCACCAGGCGATCACGTCGGCCTCGGCCAGCGCCGTGCCCTTCTCCGGGACGACGAAAGCAAGGCCCACCTGCCCCAGGCGCTGATCTTCCACCCCGATCACCGCAACCGCCGCGATCCCGGGCATCTGCGCCAGGATGCGCTCGATCTCCGCAGGATAACAGTTGAAGCCGCCCACCAGATACATGTCCTTGATGCGGTCCGTAAGGTGCAGGTTCCCGGCCGCATCGAGCCAGCCCGCGTCGCCGGTGAGGAGAAAGCCGTCCTCGGTGAACGCTGCTGCCGTGGCTTCGGGATTGTCGAGATAGCCGGGCGTGATCTGCGGCCCCCGCACCGCCACTTCCCCCACGGTGCCGAGCGGCACTTCCCGGTACGCCGCATCGAGGATCTTCATCTCGATGTTGCTCAGCGGGTGGCCCACCGTGGTGGCGATCACTTCGGGCGGATCGTCGTCATGGGTGATCGTGAGCGAACCGGCCGCTTCGGTAAGGCCATATCCGGTCTGCACGATGGTGCCGGTCCCAAGCTGCGCGCGCATGTCCTCGATCAGGCGGACGGGTACGACGGTTCCGCCGACCGCCATCATCTTCAGGCTGGACAGATTCGTGCTCGCGCGATCGGGGTGAT
This sequence comes from Sphingomonas pokkalii, assembly GCF_003096275.1. Classification (GTDB taxonomy): domain Bacteria; phylum Pseudomonadota; class Alphaproteobacteria; order Sphingomonadales; family Sphingomonadaceae; genus Sphingomonas; species Sphingomonas pokkalii. The sequence continues at coordinate 934,192 of NZ_QENQ01000001.1, read as the reverse complement.
CGAGCAGTGCCTGCGCGACGGGCGGCGCCGTGGGCAGCATCGTCACGCCCTCCTTCTCGATCAGGCGGAGCAAGGCGCCTGCATCGAACGTGCGGGCAGGGATGATGCGCACGCCATTCAGCAACGACGCCTGCCAACCGGCACGATAACCGGCATTGTGCGCGAACGGAAAGGTGACCGCGAACACGTCGTCCGGCGTGAAGCGGTTGATTTCGGCGAGCTGGATGTCGCAGGCGATCAAGCTCTTGCGATGCGTGGTCAACACCCCCTTGGGGCGCCCGGTGGTGCCCGAGGTGAAAATGATGTCCGAAAGATCGGCGCCCGAGCCGGCGGCGATACGGGCGTCGAGCACGGCATCGTCAACGCGGTGCGGCGAAGCGCGAAGCGCAGCGAGCGACTGCAGCCGGTCGCCTTCGGGCCGGGCCCCCTCCTCGAAGAAAACGATCCGCTCCAGCGCCGGCAGATCCTGCGCCAGCAGGGCCTCGACAAAGTCGAAATCGCCGAACCCGGGATCACAGAAGATCAGCCTGGCGCCGGCATCGTTCAATATCCCCGCCACTTCGCGGCCGCGCAGCCGGGTGCCGACCGGAACCAGCACGCCGCCCGCCGCCTGGATCCCCAATGCCGCGATCACCCATTCCGTGCGGTTGACGGCCCAGATCGCGACGCGGTCGCCGCGCTCGATCCCCAGCCCGATCAGCGCCGCCGCCACCTCGCGGCTCGCCTGTTCGAGCGCACGGTAGGTCAGGTGCGCCTCACCCTCCGTGATCGCGACACGCTCCCCATGGATAGCAACCGTCTGCTGGAACCGATGATAGAGTGAAGGATCGTCCATGATGCCACCGTCTGTTGCTGTGTTGCACCTGCGGGCCCGGTCCTGGCACCGCCCATCGGCCGCCAGGATGCCACCCCAAATCCCGCGTGCGAGAGGCGCCGCCAGTCTATAGAAACCGAATCGCCGCAGCACATCCTTCTCGCGGACCGCCGCGGTTCGAAATCAGCGGGTTGATAAGGCGCGCCGCGAGCGCGGTTCTGCGCGCGGCACGATTGCGATGCTCCCATGCTCGGGCACAAGAGCCGCTCAGGCAGATTGGCTTGCCCAGGGAGCTTCACCGATGACCGATCAGGATTCCGTCGCCGCCGTTCAAGCGCTCTTGTTCGACTATATCGAGAAGTTCAATTCCGGCGACTTCACCGCCGCCGCCGCTTCCTATCACTTCCCCTTTTCGTGGATCATCGGCACCGGAATCGCGACCGCCTTCACGGCAGAGGACTTCATCACGCGGATGCACGCGATGCGGGACGGGCTTCTGGCGCAGGGGTTCGAACGAAGCGAGCTCGTCGCCTGCACTGTCCGGATGCTGGGGGCCGATGCCGCGCTGGCGGGCGTCGAGGTCGTCCGGCATTTCGGCGATGGCCGCGAAACCGAAACGACCGGCGGCACCTACACCGTGCATCATGACGGCGCGCAGTGGCGCCTGGCCAACATCATCGGCCACCCGATCGAAGCCATCGTGGGAAGGGGCGGCGCCGACTGACCGGCACCGCCCCAACCAAAACGGCGCGATCCGATCGCGCCGGCAGCCCAAGCCGCCGGCGCGCGGGATCAATGGCCGGGGAAGAGAAGCTTGATGGAATCGCCCAGCGGCGCCGGGCAATAGCCACCCCCCGGCCAATCGATGAAGCCCGATGCCGCGGAGGTGCCGCCATCGACATTGATGTTCACGCCGGTGATCGAACGCGACAGGTCCGAAGCCAGGAACACCACCGTGTCGGCCAGGTCGTCGGGAGTCGCCGCGGTTCCCCGGGGGATGTACATGGCCATCGCCTTTTCGATCACCTCGGGCGGCGTCTCCATCATCACGGCGGTCAGTTCCGGCAGCAGCGCGTTGGCGTTGCCGTTGCTCGGCGTGGTATCCGGCGTGATTTCGTTGACCCGAATGTTGCGGCGGGCGAACTCGACGGCGAGCGCGCGGCGAAGATTGGCGTTCGCGGCCTTGGCACCGGCATAGACCGAGAAGGTGGCGGCCCCGCGATAGGCCTCGATCGTGGTGAAATTGATGATGCTGCCGCCGGTCGTGCGCCGCTCGATCAGCGGCACCGCGAGACGGATCGACTGGATGACATAGCCGAAATTGCGTCGGATATCCTCCGCGTCCTGCTCGTCCGTGCCGGTAAGGAAATCGCGCTGCCGCACGCCGCCCGCGACGTTGACGACGATATCCAGGCGATCGAACGCCGCCCCGGTCTCGGCGTAGAAATCGCGCACATTGTCGCTGGAAAGGACGTCGCCTTCGAACGCGAGACAGCGGCGCCCCAGCGCCTCGACGGCAGCCTTGGTCTCCGCAAGCGCCGCGCCGTCCTTGTCGAACACGGCAATGTCGACCCCCATGCGCGCCAGTCCCAGCGTGGCCGCCGCACCGATCCCGCCACCGCCACCAAGCAGCGCCGCGACCTTGCCATTCAGATTGGCTTTTTCGTCCAGCATCGACCTCTCCTCACTCTACTTTCCGACCCGAAATCATGGGATCCCGGCCGTGCCCGGACGGTCCAGAACATATGGCAGGACAGGCGTCACGCTCCCGCGAGCGTGGCAGCTGCCCCTTGCAATGCACCGATCGTTCCGAATGCAAGCTGGCCGGGCAGTTCCCCCGGGTCAACGCCGATGCGGCTCCATGGCCGTCATTCATCCGGTGCATGATTTAGCGCGGAGAAACCGTTCACGCCGAACGGTGAACGGCACCCGCCTTCACCCTTATGATATTCGCTGCACCGGCTGGCGCCCGCCTGCCCGCAGAGGCAATCAAACAGCCTAAAGGACGTACAAGACAAGGAGAGCCCATGCCCACGGCGGTGCCGTTCACGATCGCCATTGCGGAATCGCGGCTCTCCTGGATTCAGGATCGTGTGCGTGCCTTTCCGTGGGACAGCGTTCCGGACGCGGGCGGCTGGGGTGCAGGGATGGCGAAGGACACACTTCGTCGCATCGTCGACCATTGGGCGAACGGCTATGACTGGCGCGCCGAGGAAGCTGCGCTCAACGGCCTGCCCCAGTTCCGGGCGGAGACCGATCAGGGGCGGCTTCATTTCGTGCATCTGCGAAGCCAGGCCGGCGCGACGCGTCTGCCGATCCTTCTTCTCCATGGCTGGCCGGGTTCTTTCGCCGAATTTCGCGACGTCGCGCCACGGCTGGCCCATCCCGAACGATTTGGCGGCACGGCCGCGGACGCGTTCGATCTCGTAATCCCGTCGCTGCCGGGCTTCGCCTTCTCCGACAAGCTCCGCGCCCCGATCGGTGCCCGGACGATCGCCGGCATGATGCACCATCTGATGACCCGCACCCTCGGTTATGAACACTATATCGTCCAGGGCGGCGACTGGGGCAGCGCGATCGGCAGCTGGATCGCGCACGACTATCCTCAGGCCTGTATCGGGCTGCACCTCAACATGGCGATACTGAGCCATGGCGGCGCACGCGCGGAAACCGAAGCGGAAAAGGCCTATCGCGCCGAACAGGCCCGCTCGCGCGACAGCGAAGGTGCCTATGCCCAGCTCCAGCGCACCAAGCCGCAGACGCTCGGCTTCGCGCTGGAGGACAGCCCGGTCGGGGCGGCCGCCTGGATGCTGGAGAAATTCGTCGCATGGTCGGACCTGCCGCATGTCGACGGCACACCGGACCTGGAGGCAGTCCATTCGATCGACCGCCTGCTGACCAACGTGATGCTTTACGTCGCGACCGGCAGCATGACCACGTCGACCTGGATTTATCTGGGAAATACCCACGATAACGCGGTGCTGCTCGAACATCCCGTCACGACGCCGACGGCGGTCGCGGCGTTCCCCGATCCGGTGTTCTCGCCGCCGCCCCGAAGCCTGGCGGAAAAGAGCTACAACATCGTTCGCTGGACACCGATGCCGCGCGGCGGACACTTCGCCGCGATGGAGCAGCCCCAGGCGTTCGCGGCCGATCTTCGCACCTTTGCAGAAACCATCGCCGCGCCGCCGAAAGCCGGGACGCATCCATCGCCTTGACAACACCGCGCTCCGCTCAACCTCGAAGAGAAAGAACACGCCATGTCCGCCCATATGATCGCCATGCTGTATGCCGAAGACTTCAGCTGGATCGGCGAATATTCTGCCAACGTTCCCCAGATCGTCCGCAAATATGGCGGCGACTATGATTTCGTTTCGGCCGGCATCATCGAGCGGCCCGAAGGCGAGATGCCGATACCCACCGGCATCGGAACCTTCATTTTTCCGTCGCGCGAGGCGATCAGGGACTTCCTGAACTCGGAAGAATACCGCCCGTACGTCGAATTGCGGAACCGCCACTCCAAAACCGAGATTCTGATTTTCGACGGCCGATCGGATTGATCCGGGCCTCGCGCGCATAACGGATCTGGTCTGCAGGCACCGGGGGCGGCCATGAAGCTGGGAATTGAAGGAAAGCGGGCGCTGGTCACGGCCAGCAGCAGCGGAATCGGCAAGGCCGTGGCGCAACGGCTTTCGGCCGAAGGCGTCCAGATCGTCATTCATGGCCTGGACCGCCGCAGCGTCGACCAGACGGCGAGCGCGATCATCGGCGACGGGGGAAGCGCCGAACGCGTGGTCGGCGATCTTTCGACGCCCGAAGGCGCCGCCGCGATCGTTGCCGAAGTCGCGGCGCGGGGCGACATCGACATTCTGGTGAACACGGCGTTCGAGCAGGGAGACGATGCGCCGGACTGGCTTTCGACCCCCGAACTGGGCTGGGAGCGGTGCTATGCGACCAATGTGCTGAGCGCCGTGCGGACGATCCGCGCCTTCGTTCCGGCGATGCGCCGCAAGGGCTGGGGCCGCATCATCAACCTCAGCGGGGCCAGCCCTTTCCTGCCCTCCGCCGATATCCCCGATTTCCAGGCGAGCGCAGCGGCGCTTGCCAATCTCACCATCAGCCTCGCCCGCTCGCTGGGAGGCACCGGCGTGACCGCGAACCTCATCAGCCCCGCCCCGATCCTCGCCGTCGGCCAGCGCGCCCCTTCGGCACGGCCGTCGTCGAAGGAAGGCAATCGCACGGGCCGGCTCACGCGGCAGCCCGACAAGACGGAGGAGTTCAGCGCCGCGGCCGCCTTGCTGGCAAGCAGGCTGGCCGATTCGACGACGGGGACGAACCTCCACATCGGCGGCGACAACACCCATGCGCTGCCGACCACCCATTAGCGCCGCGATCGCCTATCGAAAGGACCTGCAATGCAGACCACCCTCGCGCCGATACCGGCCCATGTCCCGCAAGCGCTTGTCCGCGACGTGGACATCTTCGCCATTCAGGCGATCGACCCGGACCTCCACATCGCCCTTAAGCAGTTGCAGGACGAAAGCCCCTCGCTGATCTATTCACCGCGCAATGGCGGCCACTGGATTCCGATGCGGGCGCACGTGATCGAACGCGTCCTGAGCGACCAGGAAGCCTTTATCAGCGGCGGCGCCTGGGTTCCGCCCAATCCGCCGGGTTCGCTTCCCCTGATCCCGATCCAGTCCGACGGTCAGCTGCATCGCGCCTATCGGAGTTTCATCATGCCCTATGTCCTCGGCAAGCCGCTGAAGGACGCCATCGACAGGGCGCGCGCGCTGGCGATCGAACTGGTGGAGGGGCTGCGCGACAAGGGCGCGTGCGACTTCACTCGCGACTTCGCGCAGCACCTGCCCATCGAGGTGTTTCTGTCGCTGGTCGACCTCCCCAGCGAGGACCGGCTGTTCCTGTCCGAACTGGCGGAAGTCGTGCGGATGCCCGATCCCGCCACGCGGATGGAAGCCTATGGCAGGATGTACGCCTATATCGCCGAGAAGGTCGACGAACGCATCGCGAACCCGGGCAGCGACATGATCAGCCGCATCGCCAATGGCGAAGTGCTCGGCCGCCCGATGACCCGCGACGAGATCGTCGGCGAATGCGCGCAGGTGCTGTTCGGCGGGCTCGACACCGTGGCATCGATGATGGGCTTCATCGCCGCCCACATGGCCGCCAATACACCGCTTCGGCGGCGTCTATGCGCCGAGCCCCAGCTGATTTCGCAGCGTATCGACGAGATCATCCGGCGCTTCGGCGTCGCCGGGCCCGCCCGCCAGGCCGCAGCGGACGTGGAATTCGACGGCATTCAGGTGAAGGCAGGCGACCCGATCTTCATCGCCACCGCGTTGCATGGCCTCGACGAGCGCCGCTGGACGGATCCACTGGTGATCGACCTCGACCGCAGCGCGACCGGACCGGACTTCCAGACCTTCGGCAGCGGCCCGCATCGCTGCCCCGGCGCCGCGCTCGCGCGCAACGAGATGATCCTGTTCCTCGAGGAATGGCTGAAGCGCATCCCGGACTTCGCCCTGGTTCCGGACAAGCCGATGATCAGCGGCTCGGGCAGCGTGATGGGCGTGCTGTCGCTGCCCCTGCAATGGGAGGTGTGATCGCACGGCAGGCGCCCGTTGCACGTCTGGACAGGATTGCAGCCCCCCGCCTAAGAATGGTGCAGCCAGAGCGACAAGATGCCGCCTGAACAGACCTTGACCCTTTGCGAGTAGATGCCGTGTCGGACGCGCCCGAAACCTATGTCTCGCAACGCGAGATGACCGGGAAGCATAGTCGTCGTCGCCAGCAGGCGATCGACATGGCCGCCGCGATCTTCGCGCGAAGCGGCTATCAGGGCGCGAGCACGCGGGCGATCGCCGATGCGCTGGGGATCAAAGTTGCGAGCCTCTACTTCCACATCGCTTCCAAGGAAGAAGCGCTGGCGGAGATCTGCCTGCTGGGCATGGAGCGCTCGCAAGGCTATCTCGATCAGGCCTGCGAAAAGGCGACGCTGGCCGAGCAGATCCGCCACTTCTTCAAATGCCAGCGCGAAGACCTGATCGAGCATGCCGATTATGTGATCGTCGCGATCCGCGAGCGCGCCCAGCTGAGCGAGCCAGCGCTGCTGCGGATTCGCAGCATGACCGCGCGGTTCCGCGCGACGATGGACCGGATGTTCGAGCGCGCCGCCGAGCGCGGCGAACTCGATCCCGCACTGACGCCGCGCCATTGCCGCTTCATCATGATCGGCACGCTGCGCGGCATCAGCGAGATGCACCTGAGCGGCCTCGATCTGTCGTCCAACAACATCATGGACAAATGGGTCGAGACGCTGATTCGCGGCATCGTCGCGAAGAATCGCCAGGAAGGCGGCGCGCGCGCCGACTAAGGCCCGCGCGCTCCCATGCCGGCCCCAGCGGTCCGACGCGGGAGTCGCACGGGTTCGATCAGCGCTCGGCGCGCAGCCGAATAACGCTGTCGCCGAACGGGCCGTCGCGGTTGGCGAGCGCCTGCTTCAGCCCGCCTTCGCGCATGTCCGAGCGGAAGCGCATCCGCGCCGGGCCGGTGCCGAGATGGGCTCGGGCATCCATTTCCCGGGCGAAGCGCTGGACGGTCATCATCCCCATCTGCTCCATGGCGATGTTGACGATGCGTTTCTGGGCGGCGGCGAGTTCCGGATCGACCAGCGCCACGCGCTGCGCCAGGTTCATCGCGAACGCGTCGATCTCGTTGGCCGGTACTGCATCGAGCACCAGCCCGATTTTGGCAGCGTCGCGGCCCAGGATGACGTCGCCGGTCAGCAACAGGCGCTTCGCCCATTGCGGCCCGACATGATAGGTCCACATGTGCGACGGCGGCGACCCGTTGGCGCGGGTGGCCGGGAAACCGATCTTGGCGTCGTCGGCGGCGACGATCATGTCGCAGCGAAGCGCGAGATCGGTCCCGCCCGCGAGGCAATTGCCGTGAATCTTCGCGATCACCGGCTTGTGCATCGACAGGATCAGGTCCGGGATCGCCTGAAAGCGCTCCATCCCCCAGCAGTCGTTCTCGAAGCTGCCATAGGCCGGTCGATAGTCGATCCCCGCCGCTTCGGCCGCCTCGCCCTGCCAGTCCTCGTAGGAAGAGGTGAGATCATAGCCGGCGCAGAAGTCCTTGCCCGCACCTTCCAGCAGGACGACGTTGACATCCTGCCGATCGTCGGCCTCGAGCAGCGCATCGCGCAATTCATAGACGAGCCGGTGCGACAGCGCATTGCGCTTTTCCGGCCGATTCAAGGTGACTCGAGCGACGGCGCCCACGATCTCGAAGAGCAGGCACTGCGGCTTGCGCAGCCATTTGCCCGAATAATCCTGCATTCCAATCCTCCTGAAAAGATGGGGCAGCTTATCCGGGGGCGGGGAGCGATCTCACCTCGAAAACACCGACGATCGGCCGAAATTACATGCGTGCTACCCGCGCGGCCCGCAGATCCCCGCGCCGCACCTTTCCGGCATCGTCGCGGATGCGATCATGGGTGAATTCAACCGATCGCGGCCGCTTGAACGGAGACAGCCGCTCGAATACCCCGGCCAGGAACGCGAGCCCGTCTTCCGGTGCCGCAATGCCCCCGCGCAATTCGACGATCGCGTGCAGGCGATTGCCGCGGTCCGCATCGGGCAGGCCGATCACTGCGCAGCACAACACCGCGGCATGGGATTCGATCGCCGCTTCGATTTCCGCCGGATAGACGTTCATGCCGGCAACCACGACCATGTCGGTGCGTCGATCCGCGATGTAGAGATAGCCGTCCGCATCCAGCCAGCCATGATCGCCAAAACCGTCCAGTTCCCCCCGGATGCGGCTGTCCGCACCGATATAGCTGTATTTGGTGCCCGGCCCCACCGCCGGCCGCCGGAAATGCACCTCGCCCACCTGATGCGGCGGAAGCTGGTTGCCGGCATCGTCGAGGATGACGATCTCGTCGCCCGACACCGGCCTTCCGACCGAGCCGGGATGCGCCAGCCATTCGTCCCCGAAGATCATCGTGGCGCCGATGCGTTCGGTGCCGCCATAGACTTCGAGCACGTGCTGCGCGCCGATCCGGTCGATCCACCAGCGCTTGATATCCGGTGGGCACGGTGCGGCAGCATGGAACAGGACCTGGATCGAGCCGAGGTCCGCCGCTTGCGTGATCTCGACGGGCAGCTTGGCGATCCGGCTCATCATCGTCGGAACCATGTTGACCGAATGGGGGCGGTGCGCCTCGACCAGGCGCAGCCATTCGACGGGGTCGAACTGCTCCATGCAGACGACCTTGCTGCCCTCCGCCAGCGGCAGGATCGCGTAATTATACGGCCCGGTATGATAGAGCGGCCCGCCGTTCAGGATGGTGATGCCGCTCGGGCGGAAGATCGAGGCCTTGTCCGCCCCCCATGTCGATGGCAGCGGGTCGACGATCAGCTTCGGGCGCCCCGTACTGCCGCCGCTGGCGAGGATCTTTCCAGGCTGGGCGATGGCGGGCGGCAAGGGCTCTCCCGGCAGGTCCTGGAGCGAGACGGTATCGACGTTGACGAAGGCGCACGACGCCGAGGGGGTCTGGCTGTCCCCCACCAGGCAGCGCGGATCCACCAGCGCCAGGATCGCATCGAACTCGGCCTGGACGAGCCGGAACGATATGGGACACGGCGTCGCCCCCAGTTTCCAGGCTGCATACATCGCCTGAATGCATTCCGGCCGGTTGCGCATACAGACGACGACCCGATCGCCCTGTCCCACGCCGATCGACTGGAGGTGCCGCGCCAGCCGGTTGGCTGCTCGATCCAGCGCGGCAAAGCTCAGTTGCTGCCCGCCAAGGACCAGCGCGGTCGCGTCGCCGTTGCGCTCGGCATAGGCCGACAACAACATGCCGAGCGGCGCACCGTCGCGCGGCCTGCCGTCCTCGTCCAGATACGCATCGAGGCCGGAAATCGATACGCGCGTGACGTGCCCTGGCATCTCAGTCCCCTTCGACCGCGAGGGTATCTAGTCTGGCGGGGGGATCAGCACCACGGCCAACCTGTCGCGACGCACCTTCATCACATTGGAGATCGCGCGCGCCCCTGCCCACCCGCCGCGCGGCGCACCATTACACTGGTGATATCACCGCAAACCGCGCCCCCGAAAACGACACAAATATTTGATATTAATGTATTTTACTAAACATCGACCAGGCTCGTCTGATTGACATGGTCATGAGCCGCTTCCTAACTGGCGAGGACGCGGGGGCGTACGACTTCCGCACCATTCCATCTGCCGAAAGCCCAGCCGATGAACGTTCTGATTGTATCCGCCCATCCGGATCCGGCATCCCTCACCGTCGCACTGCGCGACGTTGCCGCAGACCAACTCCGCGCCGCAGGCCACGCCGTGCAGGTGAGCGACCTGTACGCCATGAACTGGAAGGCCGCGGTGGATCGTGCCGACTTCCTGCACCTGACCGCAGACGAGCAGATGCGCCCGCCGGTCGCTTCGATGCAGGCGGCAGCGGCAGGTACGCTGACCCGCGACGTGCTCGACGAGCAGGAGAAGGTGCTGTGGGCCGACGCGGTCATCTTCTCGTTCCCACTGTGGTGGTTTTCCGTGCCGGCAATCCTGAAGGGCTGGATCGACCGGGTATGGTCGTCCGGCTTCGGCTACCAGAATGGCGGCGAACGCTACGGCGCCGGTCGACTGGCCGGAAAGCGCGCGATGGTGATGGTCACGATCGGTGGCCGGGAATCGCATTACAGCGATCGAGGCATCAACGGGCCGATCGACGACCTCCTGTTCCCGATCAACCACGGCATGCTCTATTATCCGGGCTTCGACGTGCTGCCGCCCTATGTGGTCTATCGCACCGATCGCATGGACGAAGCACGCTTCCAGGAGACCTCGAGGGAGATCCGGGAACGGATGGCAAGCCTGTTCACCATCGCGCCGATCCCGTTCCGACCCCAGGCGGGGGGCGATTATGTTGATAAGCTGGTGGAGCTGAAGGAAGAGATCGCCGCCACGGCACCCCGCGGCTTTGCCGCGCATCTCGATCATCGCCGGACGTAGCGCAATCCACGTGCGCCCGGCGCGCAGCACCGCGCGCACGTTTCCTTTCGCCGGCAGCAAACGCATCGCCCTCCTGCGGCAGGATCGGGCGCGTCTGGATGCGCGTTGGGCGTTGATTTCGGCCGAATCTATCTAGGATGTAATCTAGATCCGGCCGCGTTGACATCGCATCGGTCCGTGCCTCTCTTCTATCCCCGACAGCAGCCAAAACGGCGCGAGCGTCCCGCAAGACGAACTTCGAGGATACCGTTACACCATGCAATTGCTCGATACTTTGTTTGGCCTTCACGACAGGACGGCACTCGTCACGGGCGCCGGCAGCGGGCTCGGCCGCGTGATCGCGGAAGGCTATGCGCAGGTAGGCGCGCGCGTGATCTGCGCCGACGTCGTGCAGGATCGCGTCGACGAGGTCGTGGCGGCGATCGTCGCCGCAGGCGGCGAAGCGGAACCCTGTCTCCTCGACGTCTGGGACGAGCAATCCGTGGCCGACGCCGCCGCACGGGTGGGGGATGCGCCGCTCGACATCCTGGTCAATTTCGCCGGGGTCGCGACGCCGCCCACGCTGACGCACGAACTGTCGACCGAGGACTGGCAACGCGGCATCGGGATCAGCCTTACCGGCACCTTCTGGATGACCCGCGCCTTGCTGCCGAACCTGCGCGTGCGCGGCGGCTCGATCATCAACGTCGCCTCCATTCTGGGGCTTGGCGGCTATTTCCCGGGCTTTGCCGCCTCCAGCGCCGACTATGCCGCCGCCAAGGCGGGAGTCATCGGGCTGACCCGCCAGGTTGCGGTCGAATATGCAGCGGAGAAGGTCCGCGCCAACGTCATCGCACCTGGCTGGCATGGCGGCACGCGCCTCGGCGCCGGCCGTCGCGAGCGGCGCACGGCCGAGGAGGAGGAGCGCTTCTACGCGGAAATGCACCGGCGGATTCCCATGCAGCGCCGCGGCGAAGCACAGGAAATCCTGGGGCTTGCCCTGTATCTCGCCGCACCGGCGTCGGCCTATCTCACCGGGCAAGTCATCACGCAGGACGGCGGCTGGACGGCATGCTGAAACCAGCCCCAGCCTGGCTCCGCCGAATGAACCAGATCCTTTCTGAGGTTATCGCGAAATGATCCACGATACGACGCTGCACCCCAAGGGCGAATTGTCGCCGCTGCTCGCCAAAGCGAAGCGCCTCGCACCGATGCTGGCCAGCAAGGCGGAGGAAAACGAGGCGGCCGGGAAACTCAGCGACGAGACCGTCGCCGCGCTCCGTGAAGGGGGTTTTTTCGGGCTGATGGTGCCCGAGGCGCTGGGCGGGGTGGATTCCAATCCCGTGCAGGTGCTGTCGGTGGTCGAGACGCTGTGCAACATTGACGCGGCAACCGGCTGGGTGACGATGGCGGCGAACGTCGCGACCGCCTCCGCCGCCGCCTTTCTCTCCGACGACGCCGTGGAGAAGGTGTTTTCCACGCCCGGCCAGATGGTTGCCGGCGCCGGCGCCCCGCGCGGGCGGGCCGAGGTCGACGGCGACGGCTACCGCGTCAATGGCGTGTGGACCTACGGAAGCGGCTGCCTCCACTGCGACTGGATCCACGCGGGCGCGATGGTCTATGAGAACGGCGCCCCTCGCATGCTGCCCGGCACGAACGTGCCCGAGGTGCGCATCTTCATCCTGCCGGTCGCCGAAGTGGAAATGCTCGGCAATTGGGACGTGATCGGTCTGCGGGCGACGGGCAGCGTCGATTACGCCATTCGCGACGTTTTCGTTCCGGAGGAAATGACCCACTTCCCCACCGAATATGTCGGCAAGCGCGGTGGCGACAGCTATCGCATCGGCGTCGTGGGCTTCAGCTCGCTGGGGCACACCGGCTTTGCCCTGGGGCATGGCCGCCGCGTGCTCGACGAGCTTGCCGCGCTCGTGAAGACGCCCGACGGCCGCCCCGGTCCGCTGGCGGAAAAGGCCAATTCCGACGCGTTTCGGCAGGATTTCGCGGTGGCAGAGGGCAAGCTGCGCGCCGCCCGCGCCCTCGCCTATGACGTGTGGGGCGATATTCTGGAAACCACACGCAAGGACGAAGCGCTGTCGCTGCGGCAGTTCACGCTGGCGCGCCTGGTGCTCAACCATGCGACCACGGCCATGATGGAGAACTCGGTGTTCGCCCATCGCGTCGCTGGCGGCATCTCGTTGCACGCAGGCACCATGCAGCGTGCGCTTCGCGACACCTTCGCGGCGACCCAGCACGTCATGGTAGCGGACAACGCGCTGCGCGATTGCGGCCGCGACTTCCTCGGCTTCGCAGAAAACAAGCGGTGGACACCGCGAGGCCTCGTCGACCTCGTCTGATCGTCCGCGCTCGAACGGACGCCTGGAACGCGGGAGACCGCGTTGGGGAGACGCGCGTCCCGGTGCAATGGCACTTTGCCAAAGGGGTTAACAAAGCTGATGTTGCCGATCCAAATGCTTTATCGGGGGCTACGGGTCAATCCGGAGGGCGAGGCGCTGGTCCACGGCCCTGTCCGGATGACCTATCGGGAACTGGTTCGTCAGGTGGAAGCCGTGGCAACCTTCCTCCAGGAACAGCTGCCGACCCCGCAATCGCGGGTCGGCGCTTGCGGCCATAACAACTGGCAGCATGTCGTCACGATGCTCGGCATCTTCGCCTCGGGGCATGTCTGGGTACCACTGAATCCGCGCAATTCCGCCGCGGAACTGACCGGGATCGCCGAGGCGGCCGATCTCGCGCTTATCGTCACGGATCTGGAGTATGCGGGTCTGTTCGCCCAGTCCAATCGCCCGCTGGTACTGATGTCCGGACGCGCGGATGACCAGCTGTCCGTGGAAGGAATCTGCGAGGCATTCGCGGGCAGGCGGCCAGCGGATATCGCCCATCTGCGTGACGGCCTGTCGGCGATCAAGTTCACTGGCGGCACTACCGGCAGCCCCAAGGGGGTGTTGCAGCCCTATCGCGCCTTCATGAGCTGCATCGCCAGCATGTTGACGACGTTCGGCTTCGGCGAGGACGAACGGATGCTGGTGGTGGCGCCGCTCACCCACGGCGCCGGCACCTTCCTGTTGCCGGTGATGGCGGTGGGCGGCTGCAACATCCTGCTCGACGGCGCAAAGGCACCGGGGATTTTGGAAACGATCGGCGCGGAGCGGATTACTGCGAGCTTCATGCCCCCGACACTGATCTATTCGGTTACCGATCACGCACTTGCCGCAGGGATACGCTATGACGGGATTCGGCATCTCATCTATGGCGCCGCGCCCATGCCGCCGGCGCGGATCCGGCTGGCGCAGGAGGTGTTCGGCCCGCATCTCGCAGCCATCTACGGCCAGACCGAAGCGCCCACGATGATTTCGGCGATTACCGCGCACGAACTGGCCAACGAAGCGAACCTGCAATCGGTCGGCCGCCCCTGCCCGTTCAACGACGTGCAGATCATGTCCCCGGACGGACGGCTTCTGCCGCCGGGCGAAACCGGCGAAGTGGTGGTCCGCGGCGACCTCGTCATGGCGGGCTATCTCAACCGGCCCGACCTGACCCGGGAGACGATCGTCGATGGTTGGCTCCACACCGGCGACCTCGGCGCCTTCGACGCGCGCGGCTACCTGTTCTTGAAGGATCGGCTGCGCGACGTGATCATCACCGGCGGTTTCAACGTCTATCCCTCCGATGTCGAAGCCGTTCTTGCCACGCACCCCGACGTCGTCCAGGTCACGGCGATCGCCCGCGCCGATGCGTATTGGGGCCAGCGGGTTGAAGCTGCCGTGGTCCTGTCGGAACATGCTGCAGCCTCGGCTGCGGACCTGGTGCATTTCGCCAAGACGGAACTGGGCTCGGTCCGGGCACCCAAGGCAATTCATCTGCTACCGAAGATGCCGATCAATGCGGTGGGGAAAGTCACCCGGCAAAGCGTGCTGGATGCGGTGGAGCAGCTCGAACAACGGGCCTGACGGGAAGCGGCGGCCATCATCATACGGATGATCGCTGCCGCTGCCGCCGCGCCGAGTGTTGCAAACGCTTGATAACGATGCAACCCTCCGTCGAAATCACAAGAGAGGTTGCCTGTGACACTCCCTCCTCCGGACTCGTTCGCGCTGCAGCCGGCCTATGATTTCGTGATCGTCGGCAGCGGCGGCGGATCGATGGTCGCGGCGCTCTACGCCAAGCTGGCCGGCCTCAACCCGGTCATCCTCGAAAAGCGGGACAAGATCGGCGGATCGACCGGCTTCTCCGGCGGCGTCTGGTGGGTTCCGAACAATCATGTGATCAAGCGCTACGGCGTCGAGGATTCGAAGGAGCGCGCCCGGCGCTACTTCGCCGCCACGGTCGATTTCGTCGGCAAGGGCACGACCCCCGCCCGCCGCGAGGCTTTTCTCGACGAGGCACCGGAAATGATCCGCTTCCTCGAAGACCATGGCATGGTGTTCGAATATCCGGACGGATGGTCGGACTATTATGACGATCGCGACGGCGGCGAACCGCGCGGACGCTCGCTGACCGCGCTGCCGTTCGACCTTCGCAACCTGGGGCCGTGGCAGGAACATCTGTCCCGCTACGCGCCGTTCAACGGCATTCCGTTTCCTTCGCTGCCGCTCATCAAGATGCTGATGCTGAAGCGCACCTTCTACGCCAAGACGATCATGGCGCGGCTCGTCTTCGCGATGACGAAGAACAAGCTGCTGGGCCGCAAGATCGTCGCCCATGGCGGTGCCATCCAAGGGCGGATGCTGGAAATGACGCTCCGGCACGGCATTCCCGTCTTCGGCGGGTTCGCGGCCGACGCGCTGGTCGAGGAAGACGGGCGCGTCGTCGCGGTCAGCGGCACCTATCGTGGCCAGCGCACCACCGTACGGAGCCGGCTCGGCATCCTGATGAACGTCGGCGGTTTCGCCCGCAACGATGCGATGCGCCAGAAATATCAACGCCATCCGATCAGTGCCTCCTGGACCAACGCGAACCCCGGCGACACGGGCGAGATGATCGAGGAAATGATCCGGCTTGGCGCGGATACCGAGAATCTCGATGCGGCCGTATGGGTTCCGACCTCGCTCAATCCCGACGGGTCGATGCCCGAAGGCGCGACCGGCAAGGACGGGAGCCCCTATCCCTTCATGCACGTGGGCGAGATCGCCGTGCCGCACTATATGTGGGTCGACAAGCACGGCAGGCGCTTCGTCAACGAAGCCAATTCCTATGTCGAGCTGGGCGAGGCGATGTACGGCAACGACGCCGTTCCCGCCTTCGCCATCTTCGATGACCGGGCGATGCGCAACTACGCCTATGCGACGATGATGCCGGGCATGAAGCCGGTGAAGAAATGGCTGGAATCCGGGTTCCTGATCAAGGCCGATACGATCGAGGAACTGGCCCGGAAGGCCGGGATCGATCCCGCCGGTCTCGCCGCGCAGGTCGAACGCTACAATCGCTTCGCGGAAACCGGCGTGGACGAGGAATTCCACAAGGGCGAGCGCCAATATGACCGGTTCCGCGGCGATCCGACCCACAAGCCCAATCCGTGCGTCGGCGCGATCGCGAAGGCGCCGTTCTACGCCACGCGCATGTTCCCCGGCGATGTCGGCACCTTTGGCGGAGTGGTGACGGACGAGAAGGCGCGGGTGCTGCGCGGGGACGGCTCGATCATCGACGGGCTCTACGCGACGGGCAATTGCACGTCCTCGGTGATGGGCCGTTCCTATCCGGGGCCGGGCGCCAGCATCTCCCCGGCCTTCACCTTCGGTTATATCGCGGCCAAGGATGCGGTGGCCAGGAGCCACAATCAGGCGGCGTAGGGCGTTTTCACCTTGGGCGAAGACGCTCTACGTTCTTGATTGCCGCATTTTCCGAGCCGTTGACCGTAAACGGTCAACTTGAAAATGCTCTGGGGAAGCGCTCCGGCTTCAGCGCGGGATGACCATCTCGCCCTGCAGCAGGATCGACGCATCGCCTTGCGGCGGCAGCATGTTCCAGATGCCGCGCGCCGCTTCGACAGGTGTCATCACGCCCTCGCGCGAGGCGAGCTGGCGTGCCATCTGCGGGCCAAGCGGGTACGCATCACCGGGCAGCGTCGCCTCCGCCCGGGTGGAGGGCGTATCCACGAACCCCGGCCGGATCGCCACCACCCAGGTCTTGCGCCCGCGCCGCTTCAACTCCCGCCGCACCGTCCGGACCCACATCTCGACCGCCGCCTTGGCGGCACAATAGGCCGAGTGCCCCTCGAAGGGCGTGCGGGCGCCTGCGGAAGTGATCATCACCAAGCCGGTTTCATAGTGCTGTTCGACCGCGCTGAGGAACATGTCCCCCAGGATCAGCGGCGCCAGGCCATTGGCGACGAATTCCGCCTGATAGGCCGCGCGATCCACTTCGGTGACATAGCCCAGGCCGTGGACGATGGCATTGTGGATGAAGATCGCGCGCCTGCCCTTGAAGCCGCAAAGCGTCTCGCGAAAATGATCGCCGATCGCATCCCAACTGGCCGGCTTCGTCAGGTCGAAATGGAGCGACTCCAAGATCGGGTGCGGGCATATTCCCAGGTTGATCACCCGCGCATCCGCATAGGGGACCGTCGCCGCCAGGCCTTCACCCAGCCCTTGCGTCGCCCCGCTGATCCAGACGATGGTGTCGCTGCCCATTTGCGCCCTCCCCGTGCAAGCCTCGCGCATGCCCCGCGCCGCTGCGGCATTTAGAGCGAGGCTAGGGCAGCGCGGTGCGCCCACCAAGGCCCGACAGCGGCTGCGGCGCGGCAGCACCAAAATTGTCTTGAATGTGATTTATGGTGTATCCACAACACAGGAGGTCGAACGGCGACGCCGTCGATCTATACGCTTTCGCGCGGGAGCCGTCGCACCCAGACCGGATGCGGCGGCTCGCGCGCCAGTTAGGAGAGAATCTATGAGCGACCACCGCGGTGAACTCGAAGGTAAGGTGGCCATCGTCACCGGCGCAGCAATGCCGGGCAATATCGGCGCGGCAACGGCCGAAGTGCTGGCACGCGAAGGCGCCCGGGTAGTGCTGGCGGACGTCACCGGCGACCAGCTGGCCGACACGACCGCCGCCCTCGCCGCCAAGGGATATTCGGTGGCCTGCCAGGTTGCAGACATTTCGAGCGAAGATGCGGTGAAGGCGCTGATTGCCTTCACGCTGGAGAAATTCGGCCGGCTCGACGTCATCGACAACAACGCCGCGCGGACCAGTCCCGAACACGACCTGCTGGTGGGGGACATGGAAGTCGAGTGGTGGGACAGGACGTTCGCGATCAACACCCGCGGCACGATGCTGATGTGCAAGCATGCGCTGCCCGCGATGATCAAGGGCGGCGGCGGCTCGATCGTCAACATCAGCTCCGGCACCGTGCTTGGCGGCAACTTCTTCTCGACCGCCTATGCCAGTTCCAAGGCGGCGGTCGAATCGCTCACGCGCTATATCGCGACGCAATATGGTCCACAGAAGATCCGCTGCAATGCCGTCTCGCCGGGGCCGGTGATGACCTCGTCGCTCGAAAAGGGGCTGTCGCCGGAAATGCGCGAAATCTTCCGCCGGCATACCCTGACGGGCGACTATGCCAAGCCGTCCGAGATCGGGGAGGCGGTATCCTTCCTGGCCTCGGATCGTGCGAGCTTCATCACCGGACAGGTGCTCCAGGTCGACGGTGGGATCGGCGCACATCTGTGCACGTCGACCGATCTTGCCGAGCTCATGTCGCAGGGGATGTGACGCCGGGAAGGCGGAAGGCCGGGCAGCGGGTTGCCCGGCCGTTCTTCGCAACAGCAAGGGCAAAAAAAGGGGCACATGCAGCGTTGCATGTGCCCCTTGTGTTTCGCGTTCCGGCGATCGTTATGCGACGATGCCGGTACGCCCCTTCGGCAGCATGCGGCGGCCGTTTTCATACATGATCTTGCGGATATCCTCTTCGGACATGCCGCGCAGCGCCTCGTCGGCGAAGTCGCGGGGGGCGGCCACGCCCTCGGCATGGGGATAGTCCGATCCCATCAGGATGCAGTCCGACGTGCCGATATCGGCGACGATCCGGGCGACATCGTCTTCCGGATAGGCGACGACGAAGCAATGCCGCTTGAACACGGCGCTCGGACGTTCCTTCATCTGCCCCATCGGCCAGAAGCCGCTACGCGCCATGCCGCGCATCTTGTCCATCTTGTACAGGCAGCGCGGCAGCCACTCGGCACCGTTTTCGACGCTGGCCATCTTGATGTTCGGGAAGCGTTCGAAGAAATTCCAGTACACGAACGACGCCATCGTCATCATGACGGGCAGTTCGGAATAGCAGAACATCCACTGCCAGGCGGTCTGCCCCTTGCGGCGCGACTGCATCGGCTCCTCGCCCCATTCCTTGATGAGCGAGTGCATGAAGTTCGCTTCGGAGACGTGGAAGGTCACCACCACGCCGGCATCGTTCAGCACCTGCCACAGTGGATCGAAGATCGGATCGGCCGGCGCATGGCCGTTGGCGGGCCCCATCGGCATCACGCAGACGCGCATCCCGTTCTCGACCAGCCACTTGGCTTCCTGCACGGCCCAGTCGATGTCGTTCAGCGCGAGCACCGGCGTGGCATAGACGCGATCGTCGATGTTGAGGCCCCACTCCTCGACCAGATACTGGTTCCAGGCATGGAGCACCGCGTTCATGCCTTCCGGCCCCTTCTCGTCCGCCAGCACGCCGAGTACGCCGAAGGTGGCGACGAACTCGCCGACGAACATGATCGAGCCGTCGACGCCGAACTCCTTCATCTTCGCCACGCGCGCATCGCGTTCGTACATGTCGATGGTCGGGTCGGCCGAAGCGGCCACCGCCTCGCCGGTATTGATGGCCATCAGCCATTCCTTGAGCTTGCCCGGCGGCGGGATCTTGCCGTCTTCGCGGATATCGGCATTCTCCACCCGCGTCTCGCCCACGAACAGGCCGAACCGGCCGTCGCTGCCGTGCTTGCGGGCCGGCAGCCAATCCTTGTGATACTTCTCGGGAAGATATTTGCTGAAGAAGTTGTAATCCTTCTCCTGAATGTGCGTATCACCGTCAAAGATCGGGCCGTTATAGACCGGTGCCTCTGAATCAGTGGACTTCAGCGTTGCTTGCGAAGCGGCCACGTCTATCTCCTAAACGGTTCTGGAAAGGTCGGTGAACCGGTTCGGGAATTTCACGATCACCGATTCATAGGCATTTCATACCCTCGACCGAAAAGGCCAGCAAACAAAACCGAACGATCGCTAGGTTTTTTGAAAAACCGATCATGGATGCGATATGCGCAGACGCCCCGCACACGAAAAAGGGCGGCTGCGACACCGCAACCGCCCTGATCGACGTCCAGGGAAACCCCGGTCAGGCCTGCGCCTGCCCCAGAACATATTGCTCGAGCGTGCGGTGGAAGTTGATCACCTCCACCTCCTGCACGGGGTTCGGGCGGGCATAGCGGAACTTGCTCGATTTCATGCCGGCCTGCACCTCGGCCATGTTGGCGATGTCCTGATCGAGGATCAGGCACAGCCCTTCCTTGAACGGATCGGTGATCACGCGGGTCTGCACTTCCGGCTCCTTGCCCGGACCGTAGCGCTTGAGCGACCAGATCTCGAACACGCATTTGTCGGGATTTTCCGGATCGCGGCTGTCCGGCCGCGCCCGATACCAGATGGCGCCGTCGAAATAGGGCAGCGTCACGCAGTTGGGGAAGATGTGCCAGTCGCTGCCGGCCTTGGCCAGCGCTTCGAAGGTGAGCTGCGCCGGATAGTCGGTGCCGTCGGCCACTGCCGCTTGGCGGCCCAGCTCGATCGCGGTTCCCATCGCGGTCATCGGGTCGACGTCCTCGGGCAGGACGTCCATGATCTTCTTGGCGGCTTCGAAATCGCGATCGGTCTGGATCGCGTTGAGATCCTCCTCGATCTGGCGGAAGAACTCGATCACCCCGGCGCGCGCGTCCCGGAATCCGCCATCGGCGAGACGCGGCGACGCCGTGCCGATCGGCTGCATGTCCTTCCAATAGCCGAAATGCGCGTGCTTCCCCTGCGCGAAGCTCTGGGTATAGTCATTGCCGGCGACGGGCAGCAGCTGCGGATGGGTCGCCGCGACGTGATAGCCTTCCATGAAGGCTTCGAGCGCGACCTTCCAGTTGACCGGCAGGTGCAGCTCGGCCTTCCAGCGGAACCGCATCTTCTCCAGCTCGAACGGATCGAGGAATTCCGGGATCGTTTCCAGATATTCCGTGAGGCTTTCGCCCTCCATATCCATGTTGATCCAGACGAAGCCGCCCCAGCTATCGACGCGCACCGGCCACAGGTCGATCCGCTCGTCGTCGAGCGCGCCCTGCCAGTCGTCGCGATCCTGGACGAGCACGTTCTTGCCCTCCAGGTTGAACGTCCAGCCATGATATTTGCAGCGGAACTGGCTGGCGCGGCCGCATCCGTCCGCCAGGCGCCGTCCGCGATGGGGGCATACGTTGTGGTAGGCGACGAGCCCTTCCTTGCCGCGCGCGACGACGATCGATTCGGTGGCGACGTTGAACGTCAGGAAATCGCCGACGTTGCGGAGTTCCTCTTCGCGTCCGGCAACCAGCCACACCTTGGTCCAGAGATGCTGGTTCTCCGCCTTCGCAAAGTCGCCGGAAAGGTAATTCTCCACGCGCAGCCGGGGCGCCGGGCCTGGCTGCTTCAACTGTGTGGCCATGCCATCCTTCTCCTCAACCCACCCCGGCCGCGCCGGAGCATTTTCCATGCCCCTGTATATCTGTGTAGCACACACTACACAAATCGATTCCAGCGATCAGCCCTGCCATGCCGGCAGGTCGAACCGCGCGCCGTCCAGGGCCGCAGTAACGACGATCTGGCAGGCGAGACGGCTGTTCTCCTGCGCGGTGACGACGCAGCCCAGAAGCTCGCGTTCGACCGGCCCTGCCGGCGCGATCCGATCGATCGCGGCGCGCGCGACATAACAATGGCAGGTCAGGCAGCTCATCCCGCCGCCGCACTCGCCCACGATCCCCGCTACGCCCGCTGCCCGTGCCGCGCGCATCACCGTCTCGCCCACCGGCGCTTCGGTTTCGACGGTCGTTCCGTCATGCTCGACGAAGATCAGCTTCGGCACCGGCGGCCGCCTCAATCGATGCCGAGATCCGCCCGGATCGCGTCGGCGAGCAACAGCGCCGTGTCGTCCTCGCGCAGGCGCGGCGCCTGCATCCGGTTATGGGCGATCGCCACCGCCAGCCGGGTTTCGGGATCGGCAAACCCGATCGAATTGCCCGCGCCGGGGTGGCACAGCGCGCGGCGATGCTTGGCGGCTGCCACCGGAGGCTGCTCGCCGCCCAACCAGAAGCCGGCGATCCCCAGCGGCACGGGCATGCCGAACATCACCGGATCGGGCTCGTCGCTGAACGGGCGCGGCGTGTTGAACGTGGCGACGAGATCGGCGGGAAGAATGCGGACACCGTCCAGCGTACCGCCCTGGGCCAGCATCGCCCAGAACCGCGCACAGCTGCGCGCGGTGAAAATCCCGCCCACGCCGGCGATTTCGGCACGCCGCACGTCGGGCCGTTCGAATACTTCGGGGATCAGGTCCACCTGCGGCGGCATCGACGCGGTATAGAGCGGCGGCAGATATTCCGCCGGCACCGGCGGCGCGGCGTTGGTCAGCCGTGCGACCCGACCGATTTCCGCATCGGGCAGACCGACGAAGATGTCGGGCGCGCCGAGCGGCAGCGCGATCTCCTCGCGGATGAAGCGGCCGATGCTGCGACCGGCCGGATCGGTGCGGCGCACGATTTCGCCGACCAGCCACCCGAAGGTCATCGAAAGATACAGTGCCTTCTCGCCCGGTGCGGCGAGCGGGGTGAGATCCTGGATGCCCCGGATCATCCAGTCCCAATCGCACATCAATTCGGGGGTTACGCCCTCCGGCATCTGCGGCACGCCGGCGCGGTGCGTCAGCACGTCGCGAACGGTGGTCGAACCCTTGCCGTTTGCCGCATATTCCGGCCAGTAATCGGCAACGCGCGCATCATAGTCGACCAGCCCGCGGGCGACCTGGATGTGCAGTGCCGTCGCGGCCAGCGGCTTGGTCACCGAGAACATGTTGAACAGCGTATCGCCGTCGACGGGCTTCCCCGACTGCGGATCGGCGGTGCCGCCCCAGGCGTCGACGACCAGCTTGCCGTCCAGATAGGCGGCGACCTGGACGCCGATCTCCCTGCCCTCCGCGATGAGCCGTTCGATCGTGTCGTTCACGATCGGCGATCGGATCAGCGTATCGGTTGTCGTCATCGATGCTTCCTGCGTGCGAGTCGATGCGGCGAAAGCGCCGCAATGTGCTGGAAAGGCTGGCACAAGCGATGCGGGCCGCCAAGCGACGAGACCGGCTCTCCATGCCTCCACGCCACTCGATCACATGCCGGATAATGGCGTTGCCGGTCTGCGGTCCGCGCCGCCCCGGCGGCCCGGGCGCGCGAGGTCATTGCCCGCGGCGGAAATCGGGCTTTCGCTTTTCCGAAAATGCCTCGACCGCCTCGCGGTGATCGGCCAATCGGCTGGAAATCACCTCCAGCGCGAAGCCCGCGTCCGCCGAGGCCGCGAACCGCTGCCGGATGCCGATGTTGAGCAGTTGCTTGGTAGCGCGGATCGCCTGTTGCGCGCCGCCGGCCAGCTTCTCGACGATCCGCGCGACCTCGGCGTCGAGATCTGCATGGGCGACGACCTTGGCGATCAGCCCCATCGCCTGGGCCTCGCGCGCCGAGACCATGTCGCCGGTCATCAGAAAGTATTTGGCCTGCGCATAGCCGATATTGCCGGGCCACAGGATTGCACCGCCATCGCCCGCGACCAGGCCCACCCGCACGTGCGGATCGGCGAACCGGGCTTTTTCGGACGCGACGACGATGTCGGCGGAAAGCGCGAGCGTCGCACCCAGGCCGATCGCGTCGCCCTGGACGCGCGCGACGATCGGCTTGTCACAGTCGATCATCGCCTGCAGCAGGCGCTTGCCGTTCTTCACCCCGTCCAGGAAGACGCCGATATCGTCCAGCGCCGCCTGCATCGCGCTGATGTCGCCACCCGCGCAAAAGGCCTCGCCCGCGCCTGCCAGCACGATGACCCGCACCGCCGGATCCTGATCGCCCTCACGGAAGATCCGGATCAGCGCTTCGTCCATTTCGGGCAGAAACGCATTGCGCATCGCCGGATTGTTGAGCGTGACCGTGAGCACGCCATCCGCCCGGTCGATCGACAGGGCCGACATGCCATCCGGATTTGCCATATGCTACCCCCTCTCCCTGTTCCGCCCGCACCTTGCACCGATCGGACGGGCGCCGGCCAGCCCCGGCGCAGACCATCATCCTCGCGGCAGGCCGAGCCCCCGCTCCGCGATCAGGTTGCGCATGATCTCGTTGCTGCCGCCGGAAATGGTCCAGCCGAAGGAATTGAGATAATCGAACATGCCGACCAGATAGCGCTGCGAATAGAAAGGCTGGCGGTCCAGTCCCTCCAGCCCCTCGATACGGGTGGTCAGGTCGCCCAGGCGCTGGATCAGGGTCGTCTCGAACAGCTTGATCCGGGCAGCGGCCATTGCGGTGGTCGCATGCGGTTCGCCATTTTCATGGTCGTGCAGCAGCTCGCGGATCAGCCGCCGGCTCGCCTGCATGTCGGCCAGCAGGGTCATGAACTGGCGACGCAATTCGTCATCCTCCAGCCACGCGGCATTGGCCGCCCGCCCTTCGCGATAAAAGGCCTCCATGCGGTGGCGCCGGCGCTCTGCCGTCTCGAACGCGAGCAGGCCGCGCTCGGAGGCGAGCGTCGCCTGCGCCACTTTCCACCCGCCATTTTCCTCGCCCACCAGATTTTCGACCGGGATGCGAACGTCGGAGAGGAAAAGCTCCGAGAAGTCCGCCTGGCCATCGATCTGCTCGATCGGGCGAACGTCCAGACCCGGCGTATCCATGTCCATGATGAGGAAGGAAATGCCGGCCTGTTTCGGCCCTTCGGTGCTCGTCCGCACGAGCAGGATGCAGTGCTGCGCATAGCGCGACATCGACGACCAGATCTTCTGGCCGTTGATCACGTAATGATCCCCGTCGCGCACCGCCCGACAGCGCAGCGAGGCAAGGTCGGACCCCGCGCCGGGCTCCGAGAACCCCTGGCACCAGACCACCCCGCCCGCGGCAGGGGGCAGGTAGCGCGCGCGCTGCGCTTCGTTGCCGCACGGAATCAGCGTTCCGGGAAGATGGTTGAGGGTCACGACATACAGGCCGAGATAGGGCGCACCCGCGCGGGCCATCTCGTCGGCCACGATCATCTGGCCGGTGATGCCCAGATCCGCGCCGCCATAGGCGCTGGGCCAATGCGGCACCGATAGCCCTTGCTTGGCCAATTCACCGAACCACCAGCGCTGATACGCCATATGCTCGTCTTCGCTGCCGCGATCGGCGACCGCGTCCCAGTCGCGCGGCAGCGTCTCGGCCACCCAGTCGCGGAT
Organism: Sphingomonas pokkalii; assembly: GCF_003096275.1. GTDB lineage: Bacteria > Pseudomonadota > Alphaproteobacteria > Sphingomonadales > Sphingomonadaceae > Sphingomonas > Sphingomonas pokkalii. Next base: position 908,858 of record NZ_QENQ01000001.1, on the reverse strand, counting down.
CGCCGAGCGGAAGGCGCGCGTGTCGCTCTTTAGGTCAATGATCATCACGCGATCTCCAGAACATCATCGCCGCCCATCACCGCTTCGCCGAACGCCTGTTCGGCGCGGTCACGCAGCAGCGCGTTGGAGGCGAGCATCATCTCGTTCAGCCGCACGCGCTTCAGATACACATGCGGATCATATTCCATGGTGTAGCCGACACCGCCGTGCAGCTGCACGCAATCGCCCGCCACGCGCACCGCAGCGTCCGTCACATTGGCTTTGGCCAGCATCGGCCACAGCCGCGCCGCCGGGGTGTCGCCGCCGAAATGGTCGACCGCCTGCCACACCATCCGATCGGCGACGATCGTGTGGACGAGGTGATCGGCCGCGCGGTGCTTCAGCGCCTGGAACGCTCCGATCGGCCGGCCGAACTGCTCGCGCTCCTTCATATAGCCGATCGTCCGGTCCAGAATGCCGCGCGCGGCGCCCGCGCTGTCGGCCGCAAGGGCGATGGCGAACAGCGCGTCGAACAGCGGCCGGGCCCCTGCCAGCGTGGCGATCGTCCTGCACCCGGAAGGGGCGATCGTAAGCATCGAGCGCGTCGCATCCCAGATCTGCATCCGCGACATGGCGGCACCGGCAAGGTCGATCAGCAGCAGGTCGTCGCCGCTGCCGGCCACCAGCGCCGCCGCGGCGCCTTCCGCACCCAATAGCCAGAGCTGCCCGTCGGCGACCGACTGGTCCGGTTTCGCGGCAACCGCCAGCGTGGCGCCGCCGCCGATCACCTCGGCGATCAGCGCCGACACGCCGGCATCTTCGGCCGCGCTGCTGCGCGCGAGCGTCTCGACCGCGATGCTGGTGGCGAGGAAGGCCCCCGGCGCTGCGACGCGCCCAAGCTCACCGTGGAGAATCGCCATGCCGGCGGCTCCGAGGCCGAACCCGCCCTGGGCTTCGGGAAGCGACACCGCCAGCCAGCCCAGTTCCGCCGAGAGCCGGAGCAGGCGCTCGTCGAGCGCATCGCGGCCGTCGATGAAAGCATGCAGCGCCAGGCTCGAACATTGCTCCTCGAGTACCGTCGCAATACTGCCCCTAATTTCCGCCAGTTCAGCGTCCATCTCCGCTCCCATTTCCCGCAATGCCTGCGGACCCGCTTTTGTCGAGCCGCTCTCTTCGGCCTTCCGCCAGCCCTCGCACAACCGCAGAAATGGTGAAATCGGGCTTCCGGCAGCAAGCCATCACCATCTGGATATGTGCGCCGCCACCGGGCATGCGTGGCGATGCCCATGCGCCGCCAAGGCAGCATGCGATCGAACGCGTCCATCGTCGGGAAGGGTGCCCAAAATCGATTTTAACCATTTAATATCAGCATCTTACTCAACTTCACTCGGAAGAGAGAGTGAACCGTACTCCCCTGGAAGGCCGCGTCGAGGCTCCGCGCGACCGGGATTTCGGGCGGTTCCGGCCATTTGCGCACCGGCGGGATATCGGACATGCCTTCCCCCCGCAGCACCTGTGCGGGCGACACCCCGCACGATCGCCGACAGCGGCCTCGCCCATGGTCCTTGCTGGAAAGCACCAGGCAGCCGGGCCGCGCGCAATGGAGAGGATAGGATGAACCAGATCAGGTTTGACGGCCGGGTTGCCGTGGTTACGGGCGCCGGCAATGGACTCGGCCGCGACTATGCGCTCGAACTGGCGCGCCGCGGCGCCAAGGTAGTGGTGAACGATCTTGGCGGCAGCGCCTCGGGCGTCGGTGCGTCCAAGGACGCGGCATCGCGGGTGGTGGAAGAAATTCGCGACCTGGGCGGTGCGGCCGTCGCCAATACCGACAGCGTGGCAACCCGCGCCGGCGGCGCGGCGATCGTCCAGACCGCGCTCGACACCTGGGGCAAGATCGACATCCTGATCAGCAATGCCGGCTTCCTGCGCAACAACCGCTTCGACGACCTGACCGACGAGCAGATCGACCCGATCATCGACGTCCATCTGAAAGCCGCCTTCTATGTCGGCCAGCCGGCCTATCGCGCGATGCGCGCGGCCGGATACGGCCGGATACTGTTCACCGGTTCGGCCTCGGCGATGTTCGGCCATGCCTGGCAGGCGAACTACGCTGCCGGCAAGGGGGCGATGCTGGGCCTGTCGAATGTCGTCGCGCTGGAAGGATCGGCCTATGGCATCCAGTCCAACGTCATCCTGCCGACCGCCTCGTCGCGGCTGGAAGGGGAAATGAACACGGGCTATCTGGAAATTCCCGAGTTCGCGAAGTCCCTGCAATCGGCGGACTTCTCCGCTTCCGAAGGGCGGGTGACGCCCGCGTTCAACACGCCGCTCGCGCTCTATCTGGTCAGCGAGGCCTGCACCGCCACCCACGGAGTCTATTCCGCCAATTCCGGACGCTACAGCCGCGTGCGGATCTGTGCATCGGAAGGCTGGTTCGCGCCGATGGGCAGCACGCCCCCCAGCGTGGACGATATCGCCGCGCATTTCGACCAGATCTGCACGCTCGGCGAGTATAGCGAACCGATGACGCCGTACGACGAATTCACGGCCGCAGCGAAGGCCGCGCGCAAGCAGGGCGTGCATTCCTGAGCCTCCCGCCGCTTTGATTGGAGAAACAACGATGCCGAAAATCGGAATCATCGGCGCCAACTGGAGCCTCAAGGTCCATGGCACGATCTGGCGCGAGCTGCCCGATGTGGAAGTAGCGGCAGTCTGCACCGCGCATCAGGATACCGCCGAAGCGGCCGCCCAGGCCTTCGGGATCCGCAAGGCCTATTGGAATGTCGCCGATCTCGTCGCCGATCCGGAAATCGACATCATCGATGTCGGCAGCCGGCCGGCCTATCGCTTCGACATGGTGATGGCGGCACTAAATGCCGGAAAGCACGTCTATAACGCCCTGCCCTTCGCCGTCACGCTGGAGCAGGCCAAGGCCCAGGCGGCGCTGGCCAGGGAAAAGAAACTGGTCGGCGTGGTCGATGCCCAGTTCCGCTGGGGCCCCGCCGCGCTCCAGATGAAGCAGATGATCGACCAGGGCTTTCTGGGCAACATCCTCGGCTTCAACATGCAGTTGCTGATGCCGCTTTGGGAGAAGGACGGGCTGCATTACCCCGCCTGCGCCTATCCGGAAGCGGGCGTCTCCCCCTATCTCTGGCTCGCCGACAAGACCAGCGGCGGTAGCGCGTGGCGCAATTTCGGCACGCACTCCACGCTGTTCCTCACGCATCTTCTCGGACCCGTCGCCGCGATCACCGGGATGCAGACGACGGGCGTGAAGGAATGGCCGCTCCCGGACGGCACCGTCCTGCATCCGGACACCGCCGATCTCGGCTGCGCGACGTTGCAGCTGGCCAACGGTGCGATCGGCAATCTCCAGACCGGGTGGTGCGTGCCCGATTCCGAAGTGATGCGCATCGAGATCTGGGGCGACCGCGGGCGCTTGCTCTATGTGGACCCCACCTTCGGCGACGGCGCGAGCGCCCGGCTGTACGCGGGCACTGCCAAGCACAAGGAATATGGCGCGCTCAACGGCGGGCCGGTGGACATCGCCCCCGAGCATTATGCCGTACCCGGCATGCCGTGGAGCAAGGAACTCGCCCCGCCCTATATGGTGGCGATGAGCTGGATGTTTTTCACCATGCTCGCCGCCATTCGTGGCGAAGCGCCCGCTTCGCCGAGCTTCGAGGAGGCCTTGCACGCGCACAAGGTGGTGCTAGCGCTGGAAATGTCGAACGACAGCGGCCGGCGCATCGATATCGCCAGCCTGTAGCCGCTGGTCTGGTTCCGGGTGCCGGACCAGCGACTATCGCTGATCCGGCACCGGGCCGCACATCACGCGCCGAACCGCACGTGGATATGGGCGGGAACCCGCATCATCACGCCGCGGATCTGCGGCGGCGGCATATCCGGGTCGAGCCGCAGATTGGGCAGATTGTCCAGAATGGCCTCCAGCGCGCGGGTCATTTCGACACGGGCGAGGTGCTGGCCGACGCAGATATGCGGCCCGCGCGAGAAGGAGTAATGCGGGCGCCGTTCGCGGAAGATGTTGAACTTGTCCGGATCGGCAAACAGTGCGGGATCGCGGTTCGCGGCGCCGGCGACGACGTCGATATAGGCCCCCGCCGGGATCTGCACGCCGCCCAGCTCGGTATCGTGGAGCGCCACGCGCAACTGGGTGAGGACCGGGCCGTCCCAGCGCAGCCCCTCTTCGATCGCCGCCGGAATCAGCGTGCGATCCTTGCGGATCGCCTCCAGCTGATCGAGATTGTTCAACAGCGCCGTGAGCAGGATGCTGGTGCCGCGATAGGTGGTATCGCCGGCGGCGTTCATCAGCTGGCGGAGGAACGAGACCAGCACCAGCTCCGGCAGATAGGTGCCTTCCACTTCGGTGGTCGCCAGCAGGCTCACCAGATCGTCGCCGGGGTTCGCCCGGCGCAGATCGATCAGCGCGCGGAAATAGTCACCTAGTTTCACCCCCGCTTCCTGGGCCTGCGGCATGTGATCGAAGTCGGTCTGGCCGATCGCCAGCCGCTGGAAGGTATTGACGTCCGATTCCGGCAGGTCGAGCTGGCGGTAGATCACTTCGAACGGATATTGGTGGGTGAACTCGCCGACCAGGTCGGCCTTTCCGCGCGGCAGGAACTTGTCCATCAACCCGTGCACGACCGGATCGACGATGCTGTCGCCCCAGGTCTTCACATATTGCGGCAGGAAAATGCGCTGAAAGATCCGGCGCCAGCGGCCATGCTCCGGATTGTCCATGGTGCTGATGCTGCCCATGCCGAACGTCGCGCCCAGCGTGGGATGATAGCCCGAGTTGGAGAAGCGGCTCGTGTCGGTCAGGACCGTTTCGGCTTCCTTGCTGCCCAGCACCGAGAATTTGGGCATTTCGCCATAATAGCAATAATGGCCCATATTCTCCCAATAGGATCCCGGGATGACGGCCCCCTTTTCGCGCAGGGCGTGGATGGCCGGATACGGATCCGCATCCGTCCCGAAATTGTCCTCATGGGACAGGAAGGGATTATAGCTGGGGTCGTCGAATTCCTGAATCGTCAACGCGGTCGCCATGACTCGGCCATCCTCTCGTTATGAAGTGCATACTACATAAAGGGAGGAGCGGAGACGGTCAACGCGTGGTCGGCGCGTCTCCCCACGGCCCCAGGGCGCGGCCGACCAGCTGTTCGATCAGCGACACGAGCTGTTCCTGCGGCGGCGCACCGTCGGGAAACAGCCATTCGCGCAGCAGAATGGACGAGGCGAGCATCCCGAAGGTCAGGCGGACGCCGAGCCCGAGGTCGAACGGCGGCGTTTCGCCCTGTTCCTCGTAGCGCTGGAGCTGCGCCTGGGTGGCGGCATCGAAAAACCCGAGCAGCCCGTTGAGCGACGGCGCACCCGTATCCTCCGAGCCTTCGTCCTTGCGCGAGATGACCGCGATGAACAGCTCACGGTTCCGCTCGATCATCTCATAGACCGCGGTGAAATTGTCGTGCTGCCCCGCCAGCCGTTCCTGCCGCGTATGGTGCTGCCCCAGAAAACCCTGCATCAACCGGTTGAAGGGCTGGGCGACCACCTCGTCGAACAGCGTCGCCTTGTCGCCGAAATAGCGGAACAGCAGTGTCTCCGAGACATCGGCCAGCCGGGCGATCTCGCGGGTGGTCGCCCCGCTATACCCCCGCGCCGCGAACAACTGCCGCGATGCTTCGCAGATCCGTTCGGTCACATCCTCTCGGGTTCGGCGTTTCCGGCGCACGCCGCCCCCCGGCGCCTGCGTTTGCGGGAGATTTTCAGTCGGGGTATCGATCGGCCTCTTCCTTTCCGCGAGTCACCGGCGCGCCGCGCCCTGGGCAGGCGGGCTGCGCGCGCCGTTCGGATCTGAATATGCCGCGCCAGCTATTGTCCATCCCTCCCGGATGCGCAAGCCGGCTGCCGCCCGCCCCGGCCGGTCGCCGCTTCAGCCCAGGAACGCGCGCAAGGCGGCTTCGGTCTCGTCCCAGATGCTGCCCATGTCCGGGTTGGTGCGGGCCTTGGCGACATAGCTGGAAAGCCGGGGGAACTCGGCCACCAGCTCGGGCAGATCGAAGATCCGGCCGACCAGCGTGCACAAGATCACGGTCGGCAGGAGGATACAGTCCGCCTTGCTTGCCTTGCCGCCCACGGCAAACGCCGCGTCGTCGATGAAATGCTCCACCAGCGTCAGCCCGTTGCGGAGCTGTGCCAGTTCGGCCGCCACCACGCCGGCATCGCGCGTTTCCGGCTTCATCTGGCGGAAGAGGCGCAGCGCTGCCGGCACGACATAGGATTCGGCGGTACGGACGGCATTGCGCACCCGAACCCGCTCCTGCGCGCCCGCGGGAAGGAGCGAGGGCTGGGGAACGCTGTCCTCCAGATAGTCGATGATCGTTTCCGATTCGGCGATGGCGGTCCCATCCGGCAGTACCAGTACCGGCAATTTCCCAATCGGGTTGATCGCAAGATATTCCGGCGAGCGCGTGCTTCCGCCCGGTGGCGGCGCCTGCTCATAGGGCACGCCCTTGAGGCGAAGCGCCAGGCTTACCCGCGCGGCGAAGGGAGAATGCGTGACGGCGTAGAGCTTCATGAAAGATTCCCCGGAAGGCCGGCCCCGCGCATCGGCGAGGCGGGCCGAGAATGATGGGATCCGTCGCGCACGGGAATGCTGCGTACCGCCTGGACGAATCGTCACCTGCCAGCGCAGGGACAGGTGCCGACCGCCAGGTCCGCGCGCCCGGTCCGTGCTGCACGGCGACCATGCCCGGATGGAACGCACAGACAAGCGCCGGCCCGCTGCAGCCCGAAACCAGCACATATGCGATAGCTGCTCCGCATGCCGTTCCCGACACCTCCGCCACAATCCGCGCGGCTGGATTATCAGGTCCGTGATCTTGCTTCGCGAGCAGGGCAAAGATCGCGCTTGCAAAGCAAGTGAACACTACACAGAAATCGCGCATGGGAGATTTCGACTATATCATCGTCGGCGCCGGCTCCGCTGGGTGCGTGCTTGCCGAGCAGCTTTCCGCCGATCCGGCGTGCCGTGTCCTGCTGGTGGAGGAAGGGCAGTCCGGCGACAGCTTCGTGGTCAACATGCCCAAGGGCTTCGGCAAGACGCTGACCGATCCGAACACCGCCCATTACTATCCCACGACGAACGCCCGCGAAGGTGGCGCCGGGCCCGAAGTCTGGCTCCGCGGGAAGATGCTGGGCGGCTCCAGCGGCGTCAACGGCATGGTATGGAACCGCGGCGTCGCAGCCGACTATGACCGGCTGGCGGAGCTCGCCGGCGAACAATGGTCGTGGGAGCATATGCTGCCTGTGTTCCGGTCGCTCGAAAACCACGCCAGCGGTGCCAGTGCCGATCGCGGCGTCGGCGGCCCGATCGAGGTGAAGTCGCATCCGGCGCCGTCGCCGCTGCTCAAGGCGTGGCTCGAAGCAGGCCGCGCGCTGGGCTTGCCGGTGAAGTCCGACCATTCCGATCCGCGGCAGGAAGGAATCGGCCCCTTGCAGTGGAACATCGATGCGAAGGGGCGCCGCGTTTCTGCCGCACGGGGCTTTCTCAAGCGGGCGCAGCATCGCCCCAACCTTCAGGTCGTCACCGGCGTGCGCACCGACCGGGTGCTGATCGAGCAGCGGCGCGTGACCGGCATCGCAGGCGTTCGCGGTGACGGCAGCCCCGTCCAGTTCGCTTGTGCCGGCGAAGTGATCCTCTCTGCCGGGGCGATCGGTTCGCCCCGCATTCTGCAGCTTTCCGGCATCGGCGCGGCGGAAGACCTCGATAGCGCCGGAATCCCGGTAACCCTCGACAGCCCCGGCATCGGCCATCATCTGCGCGAGCATGTGCTGGTGATGACGAACTGGCGGCTCAAGCACATGCGCGACAGCGTCAACAACCAGTTCGGCGGCGTGCGCCTGCTGGCGAATGTGGCGCAGCACCTCGCCGGCCGTAACAACATCATGAACTATGGCTCGTCCGAGGCGGCCGCGTTCGTCCGGGTCCTGGAAGAAAGCGAGCGGCCCGACAGCCAGCTGATGTTCGCGCCCTATACCATCGATCCCGGCAAGGGCATGGCGATGGAAACGGAGCCGGGCATGCAGATCTTCGCGATGACGCTCCGTCCGCGAAGCCAGGGCAGTGTGCGCGTCACCAGCCCCGATCCGGCCGCGATGCTCGCGATCGAACCCAATTATCTGTCCGACCCCTATGACCAGCGTGCCGCGATCGGCCAGTTCCGCTACGTCCGACGGCTGATGGCGCAGGCGCCGATTCAGCCCTTCCTGGTGGGCGAAACTGCGTTCTCCGCGCAGGCACAGAGCGACGAGGAGATCCTCGACCTGTTCCGGCGCTACGGATCTGCCGGCTACCACGCGACCGCCACGGTGCGCATGGGGAAGGACAATACCGCGCCGCTCGACGGCCGGCTGCGGCTGCGGGGCATCGAGGGCCTGCGGGTGATCGACTGTTCGGTTTTCCCCGAAATGGTCGCCGGCAACACCAACGCGCCGACGATGGGCATGGCGATGCGTGCGGCGCAGCTTCTCCGCGAGGATCGGCGCGCGTACAACTGAAGCGTGTGGCCGGTTCGGGCATGAACATCGTGCTGCGCATGGGGCCTGAGCGACGTGCAGCATCTATCGGCGAACCACCGCGAACTGTTCCTGCCGCTGGTCGACGGCATCCACGAGGACCCGCCCTGGGGCTTGTTCATGCGCAATCTGGTGGCACTGACCAATGCCCGCCGCGCCTTCATGACGATCGTGCTGGAAAATCGCGACTTCGCCCAGACCCCCACGGTCCTGCATGCGGCCGCCCCCCGCGCGGCGCACGAACCGCCGCTCGACTTCGAACGCATCCTGGCGCTGGGATTGTACCCCTATACCGCGTTGCGACCCGAACGCGTCTACGACCTCGATGAACTGCTGAACTATGACGATCCCGCCGCACTGCGGCGCCAGCGGGACGCATTGCATGCGATGAACATCAATCACGGGCGGTGGCTCCGGATTTCGGCGCGCGGGGCAGCCGATGCCTCGCTGTTCCTGGTGCGCGAGCGCGAGGATTTCTCGGCGCGTGCCAGCGCCGCGCTGAGCGCCCTTGCCCCGCTGATGGCATCGGCCCTGCGCGGACTGGCGGCGATCGCCGAGCAGCGGCTGCGGATCGCCCTGGCCGAAGATGCGCTGGCCCGCCTCGGCGCGGGGCAGCTCGCGTTCGACGCGGCCGGCCGGGTGATCGCCGCCGATGCCCTGTGCCGCGCCCTGCTGCCCTTTTCCTCGAGTCCGGATCCCGGCGTCGGGCAGCGGATGCAGCTCACGCCCGATGCGGCCCGCCTCTTGGAACACGCCTGTGGCAGCATCGCCAGCGGCGCATCGTCCGAGCAACTGGTTCTGCTCGATCCACACCAGTCCCTGTGGCTGTTGCTGCGCAAGGCCGATCTGGTGCTGCCCAGCCCGCATGCCGCACCCGTCGCGATCGGCACGCTGCGCATCGCGGGCCGCGGCGACGCGGACGCGGCAATCCGCCTGATCGCGAGCGTCTACGGGCTTTCGCCGCGCGAGGCCGCGCTCGCCCATGCGTTGACTCTCGGCGAACCGATCATCGATGCAGGCCTGCGCCTGGGCCTGACCGCCGAAACCGCGCGCAACTATTCCAAGCGCATCTACGCCAAGACCGGCGCGCGCGGGCAGAGCGACCTGGTCCGCATCCTGCTGAACGGCCTCGCCCCGCTATGCTGAGACGGCCGCCACCGCCTCCAGCACCATCGCCGCATGTTCCTTCCGGCACACCAGCAGGTCCGGCAGATAGCTGTCGTGCTGATTGTAGACGAGCGGACTGCCGTCGATCCGCGAGCAATGCAGGCCATGGGCCAGCGCCACGGCCACCGGCGCACAGGAATCCCATTCGAACTGCCCGCCCGAATGGAGATAGATGTCCGCCTCGCCCAGGATCACGCTCATCGCCTTCGCGCCTGCGCTGCCCATCGGCACCAGCTCCGCACCGATCGCCTCGGCGACGGCGACGGCTTCCCGCGCCGGCCGTGTTCGGCTGACGACCATGCGGAGCGTGGAGGGCGGCGCCGGCACGGTGCGCGGCTGATCCGTGCGGAGCACGACTCCGGCGCCGGGCAGCGCCACCGCGCCCACGCTGGCGACGCCGTCCACGGCGAGGCCGACATGCACCGCCCAGTCGGCGCGCGCCTCGCCATATTCGCGCGTGCCGTCGACGGGATCGACGATCCACGTCCTCGATCGAGTCAGGCGATCGAGATTGTCCTTCTCCTCTTCGGACAGCAGCCCGTCCTCGGGCCGCTGTTCGCGTAGCGCATGCACCAGAAACTGGTTGGCGGTGGCGTCCCCCGCCTTGCCCAATTTCTTCGCGCTGAAGGCCGCGCTGTCGCGCACCAGCAGGAGCAACCTGCCGGCGCAATCCGCAAGATGCGCGGCAAGCGCGGCGTCCTGGTCGAAGGCGGCACCGATCATGCCTGCTCTCCGATCAACAGCGATACGATGCGCTGCGCCGCCGCTTCCGGACTCTCCACCGTGGTGTCGATCCGGATTTCAGGGTTTTCCGGCGCTTCATAGGGGCTGTCGATGCCGGTGAAGTTCTTGAGCTGCCCGGCGCGGGCCTTGCGATACAGCCCCTTCACGTCGCGGCGCTCGGCTTCCTCCAGCGGCGTGTCGACGAAGATTTCGAGGAACTCGCCTGCATTTGCCATGTTGCGCACCATCTCGCGCTCGGCACGGAACGGGCTGATGAATGCGGTGAGCACGATCAGACCCGCATCCGTCATCAGCTTCGCCACTTCGCCGGCGCGCCGGATATTCTCGATACGGTCGGCTTCGGTGAAGCCCAGATCCTTGTTGAGGCCGTGCCGGACATTGTCGCCGTCGAGCAGGAAGGTGTGCTTGCCAAGCGCATGGAGCTGCTTCTCGACGAGATTGGCAATGGTCGACTTGCCCGATCCGGAAAGCCCGGTGAACCACAACAGCCGCGGCTGCTGGTTCTTGAGCGCCGCATGCGCCTCCCGGCTGACGTCCACCGACTGCCAATGCACATTCTGCGCCCGGCGCAGGCTGAAGTGGAGCATGCCCGCAGCGACGGTGGCATTGGTGATCTTGTCGATCAGCACGAAGCCACCGAGCATATGCCCTTGCGCATAGGGTTCGAACACCAGCGGCTTGTCGGTCGCCAGTTCCGCAACCCCGATCGCATTCAACTCCAGCGTCTTGGCGGCGAGATGCTCGAGCGAGTTGACGTCGACGACATATTTGGGCGGCTGGATCGTTGCCGAGACGGTCTTCGTCGCGAGCTTCAGCCAATAGGCGCGGCCCGGCAGCATCGGCTCGTCGTCGAGCCAGACCAGCGTCGCCTCGAACTGGTCGGCGGCCTGCGGCGGCTGGTCGGCCGTGGCAATGACGTCGCCGCGCGAGCAATCGACCTCGTCGGCAAGGCACAACGTGGCATATTGCCCGGCGACCGCCTGATCGAGATCGCCGTCCAGCGTGACGATCCGCGTGACCGTGCTGGTCTTGCCCGAAGGCAGCACGCGGATCGCGTCGCCCGGCCGTACCGTCCCGGTGGCGACCAGCCCGGAAAAGCCGCGAAAGTCCAGATCGGGCCGGTTGACCCATTGCACCGGCATGCGGAACGGCCGCTCGGCGTCCGCGGACGCGGCAATATCCACCGTCTCGAGGTGCTCGACTAGCGACGGGCCGGTGTACCAGGGCGTGTTGGAGGACGGGGCGGTGATGTTGTCGCCCTTGAATCCCGAGATCGGAATGGCGGTGAAGTCTTCGATCCCGATCGAGCGGGCGAATGCGGCATAGTCGCGGACGATCGCATCGAACACGGCCGCATCGTAGCCGACCAGGTCCATCTTGTTGACCGCCAGCACGATGTTGCGAATGCCGATCAGATGGCAGAGATAAGAGTGTCGGCGCGTCTGGACGAGCACGCCCTTGCGCGCATCGATCAGGATCACCGCAAGGTCGGCGGTGCTCGCGCCGGTCACCATATTGCGCGTATACTGCTCGTGGCCGGGGCAATCGGCGACGATGAACTTGCGCTTTTCGGTGTTGAAGAACCGATAGGCGACGTCGATGGTGATCCCCTGCTCGCGCTCGGCGGCGAGCCCGTCCACCAGCAGCGCGAAGTCGATCTCCGCACCTTGCGTTCCGACCTTCTTGGAGTCCGCCTGGAGCAGCGCGAGCTGATCCTCGAAGATCATCTTCGAATCGTAGAGCAGCCGGCCGATCAGCGTCGACTTGCCGTCATCTACCGAACCGCAGGTGATGAAGCGCAACATCGTCTTGCGCTGGTGCGTGTCGAGATAGGCATCGATGTCTTCCGCGATGAGCGCGTCGGTAACATAGGCGGCTTCCGCGCCGCCCGATTGCACGTTGATCTGGTCCATGGTCTGAGTCCTGCCCTGTGTTCCCGCATCGTGGGGAACGGCGTTGCCTGTCGGCGGGATCGTCTCTGATCGGCGCGTCGGGCGCCGCGTTTCAGAAATATCCCTGCTGCTTCTTCACTTCCATGCCGGCGCCGCCGGCATCCTTGTCGATCACCCGCCCCTGGCGTTCGCTGGTGGTGGTGAGCAGCGTTTCCTGGATCACCGCGGAAAGCGTCTTCGCCGTGCTTTCGACCGCGCCGGTGAGCGGGAAGCAGCCCAGCGTGCGGAACCGGATCGAGCGCTCCGTGATCTTCGGGCGATAGCCGAGCACCTTTTCGAGCCGCGCGATGTCGTCGGCCATGAACAAGCCGCCCTCCCACTCGAACGTCGGCCGCACGTCCGCGAAATATAGCGGAACGATAGGAACGTCGTTCAGCTGGATATATTGCCAGATATCGAGCTCGGTCCAATTCGATATCGGGAATATCCGGATGGATTCGCCCTTGTTCTTGCGGGCATTGTACAGGTTCCACAGTTCCGGCCGCTGGTTCTTGGGATCCCAGCCATGCGAAGCGGTGCGGAAGGAAAAGATGCGCTCCTTCGCCCGGCTCTTCTCCTCGTCGCGCCGGGCGCCGCCAAAGGCCGCATCGAAACCATATTTGTCGAGCGCCTGCTTCAGGCCTTCGGTTTTCCAAAGGTCGGTATGCAATGCGCCATGGTCGAAGGGATTGATCCCGCGAGCAGCCGCTTCGGGGTTCTGATAGACGATCAGTTCCATGCCGCTTTCGGCCGCCATCCGATTGCGCAGCGCATACATCGCCTGGAACTTCCATGTCGTGTCGACGTGCAGCAGCGGAAAGGGCGGTGGCGAAGGGTAGAAGGCCTTGCGCGCCAGATGCAGCATGACGGCGCTGTCCTTGCCGACCGAATAGAGCATCACCGGATTGGTGGCCTCCGCCACCACTTCGCGCATGATGTGAATCGCTTCGGCCTCGAGACGTTCGAGATGGGTCAGAATCCTTCGGTTTGCATGCGTGCTCATGAGTCAGAACTTCGTTGTTACATCCAGTGTCTTCGGGATGCCGCGCGGTGCATCGGCACGATGCTCCCATTTGGGAGCATCACGGTGCCGGTCGCATGAGCGCCACCTTCGCCACTGCCTGCAAGTTTGCACGAAACTTGACATAACTATTTGTTTTATTTTTCATATTTTAGCAGCAACAGAATGCAGCACAGCGCGGAACCGCCCGATCGCTTCCCGTCATATCAGAACCATGATGACCGAATGGTCGAGCGCGCGCAGAGAACGAACCTGGAACGCAGCGTCGCCTCCAGCAGGCGAAAGAGCGCCGTAGGGAGCGTGGCGGGTATCCAGCCGACAGCAAGCGAGGGATGCCCAGGGGGCACCCCTCGCACTTCCGTCTCGTTCAGGCGGGAAAAGCACGGCCGCTCGGGCCGGACGCAGTGCCGGGAAGCGGCGCTACCATTTCCGCCGCAGCTGGTTGCCGATCAGGCGCTGCCGCAGCTGCGCCTCGCGTGCCTCCGGCGTCGCCCGGGCGGATCGGGTGCCGAGATACGCAGCGACATCCGCGAGCTTCATCTTGCGAACCTCGGGCGTCGGCGTCGACGAACAGCGATACCAGCGGCCGATCAGCATGCCGTAGAGGTTGCCGCCCGTGTCCAACCAGTTGAGAAATCCGGGATCGGTATGCGCCAGGACGGCGCGGAACGTGCCGTCCGTGTCGATCGTGGCGGTATGGCCGTTCAGGCTGCTCTGGCGATAGGGGATATCCACCTGGTTCCACAGCCCGTCGATCACCTGGACGTTCCAGTAGGTCTGGATCTCGGGCAACGCGCTTTCGATCACCAGCGCTTCATCCGGGCCAATGTCGAACACCGTTTCGAAATAGGCCTGCGGCCAGTCTTCACCGTTGCCCATCTCCTGGAAGGTGTGGATGTGCATCTTGTTGACGAAGCCGCCGTCATGGGTTCGGCGGATTTGCGCGAGTGCGACGCGGCTCACGTCGCGCGCATAGGCGAAGAGCCTGCGCAGCCGCGCGTCGACCTCGTCGGCGCTGAGCCGCGCCTTGAGGCCCGCCGGCCGGTCGAGCCGCTCGATCGCGACGCGGGCGTCCTGCTCGCGCCCCCAGTCATAGGAGAATTGCCGCAGCATCAGGAAATCGGACTGCGGATCCAGATGCAGCCAGTCGCCGTCATAGCCGGCCGGTCGCTCCGCGCTGAAGATCACCGAGAATTTGCCCTCGGCATCCAGCGTGAGATCATTGGCGTCGTAATTGCCGAAGCCCTTGCCCATTTTCAGCCCGTCGGTACCGAACATCTTGTTGCCGGTCGCGAAGCCCACCACCGGCGCGTTGCCGCGCTCTCCGGTCACGCGGTAGGTGCCGGCGCCGTCCAGGCTCGCCACATAATAGATCGAATCGGGATTCGGCTGCAGCAGGAAGCCCGAATTCAGATAGGGAACGAACTCGGGATAGCGCGGGTCGCTCGCCATCAGCAGAAAATAGGCTTGCGACAAATTCATCGAAATCTGCCGATACAGATCGGCACGCAGCTGCTCGTCGACGGGCGCCGTCGCATCTGCCAGAATGTTCCCGGCAGACTTCAGCAAGTCGACATATTCTGACCAGTTCTGCATCGCCATTGGTTCCATCCCTCGTTCAAGGTCGTCGAATTCGCGTCATCCCTGCTGCATGGCCGCGCGTTGAATCTCCGCAGCCGTCGGGTTCCGCCGCAGGGTAAGGCCGCCGGTCACATGGAAGGTCTGGCCGGTCATGAAACACTCGTCGCCGGCCACGAACACCGCGGCGTTCGCGATATCCTCCACCGTTGTGATCCGGCCGAGCGGATATTCGCGGACAAAGGCTTCGACGATCGCCGGGGTGAACATGTCGCCCAGAATCGGCGTTTCGGTCAGGCCGGGAGAGATGATGTTGGCGCGGATGCCATATTGGCCATATTCGTTCGCGACGGCGCGGGTCATTTGGTTGAGCCCCGCCTTCGCGCCCATATAGGCAGCGTGTTTTTCGAACATGATGTCGGCGACCGCCGACGAGATGTTGACGATGGCCCCGCCCCCCGCGGCCTTCAGGGCGCCGATGGCGGCCTGCATGAACCAGATGCCGCCCTTGAAGATGATCGCGAGCATCTCGTCGATCTCGGCCTCGGTCATCGCCTCGAAGTCGCCATATTGCGCGGTGGCGGCGGCGTTGACGGCGATGTCCACCTTGCCGAAGCGCGCCTGGGCCTCGCGGAACAGCGCCATCACCTCGTCCTTGCGCGCCACATTGGCGGGTATCGCCACCGCCCCCGTCGCCGCGGCGAATGCCTCCAGTCCGGCCGCCGACCGGCCCGACACGACGACGCTGGCGCCTTCCGCGATAAACCGGCGCGCGATCGCCTGCCCCATATTGCCTTCGCGCGTCGCCCCCATGACGATGGCGACCTTGCCCGATAAGCTTTCCTTGCGCATTTTCATGCTCCGCGATCCAGTGAATTTCGTTGGTGTGCGCGCCGCCGCAGCCGCGATCATCCAGCCTCCGCGATGCGCACCCGCAGCCCGTCCAGCGCCTGGCTGAACACCAGCTGGCACGACAGGCGCGACTGCGCGGTACGATTGGCGGAACTATCGAGCAGATCGCTCTCGTCGTCGGAAATCGGCTGCAACCGATCGGCGAACGCCTCGTCGACATAGACATGGCAGGTGGCGCAGGAGCAGCAGCCGCCGCACAAGGCCTGCAGGTCGGCAAAGCCGTTGTCGCGGATGATTTCCATCACCGTGCGGCCGCTCTCGGCCTCGACCAGTCGCTCCTCGCCCGCAAGATTGGTGACCTTCAACGTCGGCATTTCCGCTCCTCGCGCAGCATCTCCGGGCGTGCGGTGCGCACCCGGGATCACATGCTCGCGGGGTCGTCGGCTGGATTGCGACGCCCCGCGCTTTCGCATCGTCGTCGTCGATCGCGGAGCGCCTGTCCACGCGCCCCGGCGAATATCAGCCATCGGATAGCTGCCACGCCGCCGCCGCCAAACCGCCGCGGCGCGCAGGTCGGGCACCGAACCCACCCCGTCGCACCCAAAGCTCCACGGATGTGATTGGTCCGGCGCGGCGCCGGATCGCCATGACTTCCGTTGCGACACGAGACTACACCTTGGCGCTGAGACGTGCAGCCGGCCCGAACCATATCCACGGGACAGTCGGGAAGGTCCATGCGCGCACCACAAGCGGAGGGGACAGGATGCGCAAGCTGGGCCTGGAATTTTTGGGCGTCTTCGGACTATCGCCCGTCGATCTCGTTCATCTCGCAGCCGATCTCGACTGTCAGTTCATCGGCACGGTACCCGCACCGCTACCGTTCAACCCGGAGGGCTATGCGCCCTGGAACCTGCTCGAGGATGCGGCGCTGCGCCGGGAGCTCAAGGCGGCGCTCGCGGATACGGGCATCGAATTGCTGCTGGGGGATGGCAACGCCTTCCTGCCCGGCGTCGACGCCCGGGAAAGCCTGGCGCCGCACCTCGACCTCTATCACGACCTGGGCGTCCGCCGGGCCAATTCCATCAGCTTCGATCCCAGCCTGGAACGCACGCACGACCAGTTCGCGATCTTCGCGGAAATGGCCGTCGAACGGGACATGCTGCCCACGATCGAGTTCTGCCCGATTTCGGTAATCGATACGCTGGAGGCTGGGGTAAACATCGTCCGCCACGCGGGCGGCGCTGCCCGGCTGCTGATCGATGCGATGCACTTCTTCCGCTCCGGATCGAGCCTGGAACAGCTGACCGAGGTGGCGGACCTGGTCTCGCACATCCAGCTTTCCGACGTGCCGCGCGCGCCGGCCTGCGAAGACTATCTCGAGGAGGCGATGTACGAGCGGAGGATCCCCGGCGACGGTGAGGCCCCGCTCGTACAGATCCTGTCGATCCTGTCGCACGTCGAAGCCATCGGCATGGAGGTGCCGTTGCGCGCGCTTGCCGAACAGGGCGTCGGCCCGCACGAGCGGATGGCGCGCTGCGTGGCAGGCGCACGAAGGACGATCGCGGCGGCCGATTGACGGACGGGCATCGCGGCCCGCGCCGCGACCCTCGCGCGGCCTCACCGCCCGTCGCGATCAACGCCCCAGCGACCGCCTTCGTCTTCTCCTCCATCCCCGGAACCGGGATATCAGTTTGCCGCCACGTTTTCGAAGAACGCCTTGCCGTCCGCGTTCGGCAGGACAAATTCCAGATAATGGCCAAGCTCGGCAGCGTAGACATAGGCATAGCGGATGAAGCCGGAATCGCCGGACATCACGATCGGCCTTCCCTCTTCCGCAAGCTTCTGCAGCAGATCGGCCCATTCCCGCTCGTTCCGCACGAAGTAGCCGTTATGGTGAAATCGGATGTCGGCGCCCTCGGGAAGCCAGGTCGCGTGCAGTTCCAGGCCCGGCCCACGCGCCTCGATCAGTTCGATCATCTGCCCGGCGCACCAGGCGAGCGCGATCCGCAGCGTCGCGCCGCCGTCGAGCGGCGGCACCGGCACCATCGTGAATTTCCGCACCCCGAAGGATGCGCCGATTTGCTCCATCGCCGCGTCCAGGTCGCGCACGACATAGGCATTCTGGAACAGTTCGAGGCCCAGCGAGCCGGCGGCAGGCGCCACGGCAGGCGGGCGGCGGACGACGATCCGATCGTCGTGCGGGAGATCAGAGGGCATAGCGCTGCACATAAGGCTTGAAGGGTTCCACCAAGGGGTCGTCGCGGTCGAGACGGTCGTAGCTATGCCCTTCGCCTCCCGACTCCGCATTCCGGTCCGCCCATTCGCGCATCGCGCGCTCCGCCTCCGCCGACAAGTTCAGGCCGAACGTGCCGTAGATCCGATGGACCACGCCCAGCGGGTCGCGCCGGATATCCTGTTGCAGCACGTTGACGAAGCGATCGGGATGGCGATCCTGCGCCGCCATCGTCCGGCGCACGCCTTCCGCCCAAAAGGCGGCTTCGCGTTCCAGGCGGCGCGCCCGGTTGATGCTCTTGCCGGTCACGGCGGTCATGAAATTGTCGAGCAGATTGACCACCGATCCCAAGGATGCGGCGGGATGCCGGTGCGTCTGCACCACAAGGGCGTCGGGAAAGACCGCCAGCAGCGCGTGGATGCCGAAGACATGGCTGGGATTCTTGAGGAGCCAGCGACGATCGTCGTTCAGCCCGACAAGCCGGAGAACATCCTTGTACCGCCGATAGGACGCCGTCTCATCCGCGGTCAGCAGCCAGCGATCGTAGCGCGGCAGGTCCAGTTGCGAAGGAAAGGAGTTGGAACAGAAGCTCTGCGCCATCGGCACCAGGCATTCGTCGACATCGTCGGGACGTACCCCGTGCGCGAGCATCGCCTGGGGCGCCAGCGCCGTCATCTGCTCGACCGCGGCCACACAGGCCCGATATTGCGGGTGCGATTCCCAGGTTTCGCGTGCCGGGCGCACCAGCGGCGCATCGCACAGCCATTTCTCGATGCCCTGGAACTGCGGATCCTGGCTGAGAAGATTGTAGAGCGCGGTGGTGCCGGTGCGCGGGACGCCGATGACGATGAGCGGCGCAACGATCGCGCGGCGCGCAAATTCTGGATGCGCCTTCCACTGCGCTTCGGTCTTCAGGCGCGAAACCAGCGTCTCGACGACAAGGCCTTCCGCTGCAGCCACTTCCATCGGGCCCAGCCAGCCTTCGTCGAGCGATTCCAGCAAGACGCGCAGCCCGTCATGATAGTCCGTCCCGCCAAAATCCGTCAGCCCGGTTTGATCGGTCGCACGCGCGTGCAGCGCTTCGAAACGCGCTTCCACTTCTGTCGTCATCCTCAGCTCCACGGATCGATCTGCAACTTGCCGCTGCCGCCTTTGCCATTGCGAAAATCCTCGAAGGCCGCCGATGCCTGTTCCATCCCGACGACGGTGCTCACCAGCGAGCGTGCCAGCACCGCGTCCTTGTCGATCGCATCGGCACAAGCGGCGAAATCCTCGCGCGTGAACGTGGTGGACCAGCGGATCGTCACGTCCTTGATCATCGCCATGCCGGGGATGATCGTGTCCGGCTGCAGACAGAAGCCCAGCCCGATGATCGTGCCGCCCGGGCGCACCAGATCGATCGCGCGTCCCACCACGCCGGGGACGCCGGCAGCTTCGAACACGATGTCGGGGGCACCGCCCAGGATGGCGCGAATCTCCTCGCCCGCGCTGTCCTTTTCCACCACGAACTTGTCGCCGCCCATGGACTCCGTCAGCGTCCTGCGCCGATCGCTGGACGCGAGCATGACGACATTTTCCACGCCGCGCTTGCGCAACCAGAACAGCACCGAAAGCCCGATCGGCCCGGGGCCGATGATGACGATTTTCGCATCCCTTTGCACATCGGACAGGCGGACGGCACGACAACCGACAGCGAAGGGCTCGACCAGCGCGCTGTCCGCCAGGCTCATCGTCGCGGGCAGCTTGGTCGCGCCCCGGGCGCTGACGCGGGCATATTCGGCGAGGCCATGCGCATAGCCGACATATTGGTTGGTACACAAAAGGTCGATGCCGCTCTTGCAGCCTTCGCATTGGCCGCAGCCGACGACCGTCATCGCGGCGATGCGGTCGCCCACCGCCAGGCGATCGACGTTCTTTCCGACGGCGACCACCTCACCGCCATATTCATGGCCAAGCTGGCTTCCCGCCGGCAGCACGAAGCCATGGCCGCTGGTGGCGTGCACGTCGGTTCCGCAGACGCCGCAACGTGCCACCCGGATGACGACCTCGCCCTCGCCGGGTTCGGGGTCGGGTATGGTTTCGAGCGCGAGCGGTTCGCCCGGCGATCTGAACAGCAATGCACGCATGTCGTCACCCTTTCCAAGAAACGATGGCCGGCCCGCGCGGCCGTGCGCTGGGCCGCGCGGATCGGTGGGTGCCCGCCCCCGGCCGCCACGCGCGCAACGCGGCGGCCGGATTGCGGGCTATGGTTCAGAACTCGATGGTCGCGGAAGCGCCGAAGGTACGCGGCGCACCGAACAAGGCGGTGGAATAGCCGAACGCCTGGAATTGCGCGTTCTGGAAGGTGATATATTCCTTGTCGAAGATGTTCCGCACCCACAATTGCCCGCTGACCGGCGAACCCAGGACGTGCTTCCAGTTGAGCGAGGCGCTGGCGAGGAAATAGCCTTTCAGCTCATTATACTTCTGCCCGAACGAGGCGTTGTAGGGCGCGAAGACGTTGGTCTGGCTGATCGTGCTCGTATAATAGCCGGAGATCGTCGTGGAGAGTACGCCCGACTTGGGATCTACCGGCCACTCATAGGTAATGGCGGCGTTGACCTGATGCTTCGGCGTCTGGGCTGGCGTAGCGCCACTCAGGTCGACTGCCGGCACCAGCGTGGCACCGGTTTTTCCGTCTCCGTTGCCCCCGACGGCAGGGAACCGGAAATCCTTGAACTCTGCGTGGATGTAGTTGTAGCTTCCATCCAGCGTCAGGTGCGGAAGAGGCGAGTATCGCGCCTCGAGATCCAGGCCATAGACCTCCAGCTTCGCCGCATTGAAAACGCCATATGCGGAGAATCCGTCGTCATAGTTGGCGTTGTAGTTGACTTGCTTGTTCGTCGTCCGACCGTAATAAACGGCGACGTTGGTACGAACCGGTCGACCACCAAGGCGCCAGTCCGCTTTCAAGCCGCCCTCGAACATCGTCGTGGTTTCGGGCTCGAAGAAAGGCACCTCGCGGATCGTGAAGTTCGTGCCGCCAGCGAGATAGCCGTGGCTGGCCTTGATATAGGCGAGGACGTCGCGGCTGAACTTGTTGGTCAGGACGATGTTCCAGCTCGGCGCCTTGAAGCTCTTGGCGCGTCTGGCGAAGCATAGATCCAGATTCTTGTCGGCATATCCCGCCAGCGCCAGAGCCGTACAGGGAACCGCCGCGTCGGGGAGGAATTTCGGGCCGACGATCGGCAGAATACCATTGGCCTGCGAAGCCGAAACGCGGGACGAGACGTGATCCCAGTTGTACCGAACGCCACCGGAAATGCCGAGTGTTCTGGTGATGTCGAACTCACCATTGAAATACACAGCCTTCGAATTGATCTTGTGCCGCTCGTAATTCCGTATGACGGTCACCAGCGGCGCTCCGAAGAATGCCTCGTACAGCGACTGCACCGCGTTGACATTGATACCCTGCGTCTTGTCCTGCAGGGATATGTATCCGCCCAAGCTCAAGCGAAGCCGGTTTTCCAGGGCCGAGTATCGCAGGGTAACGTCATCGTTCCACTGATCGATCTTCGTATTGTTGTAGACGTTGACGATGTAGAGGGCCGTTCCACTGGGCTCTTCCGACGTCGTGTTGTTATCGTGCCGAAATCCGATGACGTTTCGGAACGTAAGATTGTCCGAAACATCGATGTTCACGCGATGCTGAACACCGTACAGATCGGACTTTCCAAAGGACGGCGTCTGGATACCCGAAGGGTTCGGCCCCATATACACGGTGCTCCGATTGCCCGTCCGTCCCCCGAGCAAGGCAGGATTGACGCCCAAGGCGCTGGGACCGAAGGCGAGGGGAACGTAGCCGGGCTGCGCTTCGTCGCGATTATAGTAATCGACGATCAACACGCTTTCGACCGGGCCGCTGCGCATCAGCATCGTGCCGCGGAGCGAATAATGGTTCTCGTTGGACAGGCGGTCGGGAACGGCGCCCGCGCCGACAGGATTGTTCACATACCCGTCGCGCTTGACGTAATTTCCGGCGACGCGAAACGACAGCACGTCGTTCACCGGCAAGTTGACGACGCCTTCGAGCTCCCGCCGATTATAGTTCCCGTATCCGGCCTTGAGATAGCCTTCGACGTCCTTCGTGGGCAGGTTGGTGCGGACCGTGATCGTGCCCCCTGTCGTGTTGGTGCCGAACTGGGTGCCCTGCGGTCCCTTGAGAACCTCCACGGTCGAAACGTCGTAAAACGCATTGACCATTCCGACCGTCGAGATCAGCGGAACGTCGTTGAAGTAGAGCGCGACGCCGCCATCGATGCCGATTTCGGTCGCGGTGCCTCGGATGGCGAATACCGGCGATCCCCCGGTAGCGTTGTTCGAAATCGTCAGCCCAGGCGTCACCAACTGCAAGTCCTGGACGTTCAGGACGACCTTCCGGGCGATATCCTTGCTGTCCAGGGCATTGACGGTGATAGGAAGCGATTGCGACGATTCCGCGATCTTGCGGGCTGTAACCACGATATCGTCGAGTTGATCCGACGAAGCACCGGGGGGCGCTTTCTGCGCAAGCGCAGGGTCCACCGCAGAGATCGCGGCGATCGTGGTAAGCGAGACAACAGCCAAATACCGAGCGTTCACACGCATCAGGGCCTCTCCTCTCCGATTATTTGTTCCGAAACTGCCGTTCGGATCGGGAGAGCGTATGGCGTTCCGGCCGCCCTTTCGACCTGCTAATTGTCGCAAGCAGGAGCAATCAGAAATGAGATTGTGACTCATCAGAAATGAGATTTGGACGCGATGTGCTGGGCTTCATGGGCCGCGTCAAAGCTTGTCGGGCGTGGCCACCAACTCGCCGAGGAAGCGGAGGAAGCGCGCGGCGTCCGCACCGTTGATCACGCGATGGTCGTAACTCAGCGACAGCGGCATCATCAGCCGGGGTTCGAACGCGCGCCCCGTCCAGACCGCCGCCTGCCGCGTGCGGGTAACCCCCAGGATCGCCACTTCCGGCTGATTGATGATCGGCGTGAACGCGGTACCGCCGATGCCGCCCAGCGAACTGATCGTCATGCAGCCGCCCGACATCGCGCTCATCGGCAGGCCCTTTTCCCGCGCCTGCGAGCTCAGTACCGCGATTTGGGCGGCGATTTCCGCCAGCGTCTTCGTATCGACGTCGCGCAGCACCGGCACCAGCAGGCCAGCCGGGCCGTCGACGGCGATGCCGACGTTGCAATATTTCTTGAGGATCAGCGTCTTTCCATCTTCGGAAAGCGATGCGTTGAATTGGGGAAAGGCCCGCAGCGCCAGTGCCAGCGCCTTGGCGAGATAGGCAAGCGGCGTGACCTTGACGGCAAGGCTCTTGCGATGCGCCTCCAGCGCCGTGACGTCGATGTCATCCTGGTGGGTGACGTGGGGGATCGCGTTCCAGCTCTGCGAAAGCCGGCGCGCGACGACCTTCTGGAAATTGCTGAGCGGCTGGGTTTCGATTTCGCCAAACGGCGTGAACTGATCCTCGAAGCGAAATTCCGTCATCGCGATGTCCCCCTCTTCAAACCTGGGCTGTTCGGGTCAGCCCTTGAGCACTTCCATAAGCGTCTCGCCGAGCAGCGAGGGGCTGGGGGAGACGCGGATGCCGGCGGCTTCCATGGCTGCGATCTTGTCTTCGGCGCCGCCCTGGCCGCCCGAGACGATCGCGCCGGCATGGCCCATGCGGCGGCCCGGAGGGGCGGTGCGGCCCGCGATGAAGCCGGCCATCGGCTTCTTGCGGCCACGCTTGGCCTCGTCGATCAGGAACTGGGCCGCTTCTTCTTCCGCCGAGCCGCCGATCTCGCCGATCATGATGATCGACTGGGTGGCTTCGTCGGCGAGGAACAGCTCGAGCACGTCGATGAAGTTGGTGCCGTTGACCGGGTCACCGCCGATGCCGACGGCCGTGGTCTGGCCCAGGCCCGCATTGGTGGTCTGGAACACCGCCTCATAGGTGAGGGTGCCCGAGCGCGACACGACGCCCACCGAGCCCTTGGAGAAGATCGAGCCCGGCATGATGCCGATCTTGCACTCGCCCGGCGTCAGCACGCCCGGGCAGTTCGGGCCGATCAGGCGCGACTTGGAACCGGAAAGCGCGCGCTTCACCTTCACCATGTCCAGCACCGGAATGCCTTCGGTGATCGCGACGATCAGCGGAATCTCGGCATCGATCGCCTCGAGGATCGAATCCGCCGCGAAGGGGGGCGGCACGTAGATCACGCTGGCATCGGCGCCGGTCTTGGACTTGGCTTCGGCGACCGTGTTGAACACGG
>NZ_QENQ01000001.1:883712-884464 GCF_003096275.1 Sphingomonas pokkalii | reverse complement strand
GAGGCCGATATGCGTGCTACCGCCCTTGCCGGGGGTAACGCCGCCGACCATCTGCGTGCCATAGGCAAGCGCCTGCTCGGTGTGGAACGTGCCGGTGGCACCGGTCATCCCCTGGACGATGACCTTGGTGTTCTTGTCGACGAGGATGCTCATGGGTCAGGCGACTTTCTGTACTTCGGCCACGATCTTCTGGGCGGCATCGCCCAGATCGTTGGCGGGGACGATGGCGAGGCCCGAATTGGCCAGGATGTCCTTGCCCTGCTGGACGTTGGTGCCCTCGAGTCGGACGACCAGCGGCACTGCGAGGTTCACTTCCTTGGCGGCCGCGACGATGCCCTCGGCGATGATGTCGCAGCGCATGATGCCGCCGAAGATGTTGACCAGGATGCCCTTCACCGCCGGATCGCTCAGGATGATCTTGAACGCCGCGGTGACCTTCTCCTTGTTCGCGCCGCCGCCGACGTCGAGGAAGTTGGCCGGGAACATGCCGTTCAGCTTGATGATGTCCATCGTCGCCATCGCCAGGCCGGCGCCGTTGACCATGCAGCCGATGTCGCCGTCGAGCTTGATATAGGCGAGGTCGTACTTCGACGCCTCGAGCTCCATCGGATCCTCTTCGGTCTCGTCGCGCAGCTCGAGCAGGTCCTTGTGGCGGAACAGCGAGTTCGAGTCGAAACCGACCTTGGCGTCGAGCACCAGCAGCTTGTTGTCTTGCGTGACGGCAAGCGGGTTGATCTCGATCTGCGAGGCGT
>NZ_QENQ01000001.1:605477-883702 GCF_003096275.1 Sphingomonas pokkalii | reverse complement strand
ATCATACACCTTGCCGGCGAGGCTCTGCGCCTGCTTGGCGAGATCGCCCTCCAGGCCCAGCGCATTGGCGACAGCGCGGCCATGGTGCGGCATGAAGCCGGTCGCGGGATCGACGTCGAAGGTGTGGATCTTCTCAGGCGTGTCGTGCGCGACGGTTTCGATGTCCATGCCGCCTTCGGTCGAGACGACGAACGCAACCCGACCGGTGGCGCGATCGACCAGCAGTGCGAGGTAGAATTCCTTGGCGATGTCGACGCCGTCGGTGACGTACAGGCGGTTGACCTGCTTGCCGGCAGCGCCGGTCTGGATCGTCACCAGCGTGTTGCCGAGCATCTCGGTCGCGGCGTGGCGGACCTCGTCCTCGGTCTTGGCGAGGCGGACGCCGCCCTTGGCTTCGGCCGGCAGTTCCTTGAACTTGCCCTTGCCGCGGCCGCCGGCATGAATCTGCGCCTTCACGACATAGAGCGGTCCAGGCAGCTTCTTCGAGGCTTCGACGGCCTCCTCGACGCTAAGAGCAGCAAAGCCGGCCGGCACGGGCACGCCGAACTTCGCGAGCAGTTCCTTGGCCTGATATTCGTGGATGTTCATCGGCGATCTCGCTGTCGTCCTGCGGGACTGTTGGGGTTGGACGAGCGCCCGCGCCGGGCGCTCCGTGGGGCGCGTCGTCGCTGCGTCGAGGGAATGGCTCTCTCTATCGGGGCGGTGCCGGCGCAGCCAAGAGCATCGCCCGCGAAATCACGTACCTGACGAAATCCTGCACTGCAGCATTCGTCCCCAGCCATATCAGGGACATGATTGCAGCGGAGCCCGCGTCGCCCAGCCGATTGTCGCCCGCGTCGCGATCAATACAAAGAAGCGAACGATTCAAAGCAGGGAAGGCGACGGCAGGTTCATGCCGGGGGCGCCGATGCGCTCCTGGTGCGCAAGAACGGCCCTGCTTCGCAAGAGGCGCAAGCAGGCATGGAAACCCCCTTCATCACCGACGAACCCTTGCTCGACGAAGCGTTCAAGCAGGCGATGCGTCGCCTGGCCACCACCGTGACGATCATCACCACCCGCGGCGCGGACTCGCTTCCGCTCGGCATGACCGCGACGGCGGTCACGTCGCTTTCCGCCGCGCCGCCGTCGCTGCTGGCCTGCGTCAACCGCAGCACGAGCATCCACGCGCATCTCGCGACGGGCACCGACTTCTGCGTCAACCTCCTGTCCGAGCAGCACCACGAACTTTCCTCCGCGTTCGGCGGCAAGGTGGCACCGGCCGAGCGCTTCGGACTGGGGGGCTGGGACTTGCAGCATCTCCCCTATCTGAAGGACGCGCAGGTCAATTTCGCCTGCACCGTGGACGGCTTGTTCGAATATGGCACCCACACGATCGTGATCGGACGCATTCACGGCATCCGCATGCCTGGCCGGTTCGCGCCTCTGCTATATGGCGACGGCCGCTTCCTTTCCACGGGATCGCAAGGCTGACGCTTCCGCGGTACCGGAACGGCCCTCGCGACGCGCCTGTTCACGAGGGCGCCCGCTTCCGAAGCGACGGCCGAGGGGCGGCCCGATATCAGCTATCGGATGCCTGCCGCCCGAAGGGCAATAAGCCGGTGTCTGTGCTTGCGGCCCGCCCCACGATCTTGCGATGGGATCATCCATACCCCCGAGCGGTGAACGGTCGGCAATTTCTTACGGAGTCGATGCAGATGGAGAGCAACTACGCACCGGACGGCCCAACGCAGTTGGCCATATACGAGCGGGTTGCGCTGCTGAAGGCCAACGACGAACGCAGCCGCAAGGTGATCATGAGCGGCCGGCTGGTGATGCCCTATTACAGCTATCGCGGCCAGGAAGTGATCCCGGCCGCCATGGCCGCCGCGCTCACCGACGACGATTATTGGGTCACCATCTATCGCGGCATTCACGACATGCTGGCCAAGGGCATGCCGCTGAACGACCTGTGGGCGGAGATCGCCGGCCGGGTGGATGGCACGTGCAAGGGCAAGGGCGGCCCGATGCACCTGACCTATCCGGCCAAGGGCATCATGGTCACTACCGGCATCGTCGGTTCGTCGATGCCGATCGCCAACGGCATCGCCTGGGGATCGCAGCTTTCGGGCAACGACCGGGTCACGGTGGCGACCTTCGGCGACGGCGCATCGAACATCGGTGCGTTCCACGAGAGCCTCAACCTCGCCTCGGTGTGGAAGCTGCCGGTCATCTTCCTGTGCCAGAACAATCTGTACGGCGAGCATACCACCTATGAAAAGGCGACGGCGGCCAAGCGCATCGTCGATCGCGCCGCCGCCTATGACATGCCCGGCGTGCGGGTGAACGGGAACGACCCGATCGAAATGTTCGCCGCGGCACGCGAGGCCGTCGCCCGCGCCCGCGCCGGCGAAGGACCGACCCTGATCGAAGCGATGACCTTCCGCTTCCACGGCCATGTCTTCGGCGATGCCGATGCCTATATGGACAAGGCGCAGAAGCAGGCGGCGATGGATGCCGATCCGGTGCCGATCTTTCGCGCGCGCCTGATCGCGGAAGGAATCGCGACCGAAGCGCAGCTCGCCGAAATCGAAGCGGCGATCGAGGCGCGGATCGACGCGGCGGTGGAATTCGCCCTCGCCTCGCCGTTCCCCGAACTGAGCGAACTCACCAAAGACGTATTCGCCGAAGGAGTGGTGGCATGACCGGAACCGCAACCAAGGCAAAGCCCGTGACGATCCTGCAGGCGATCAACAGCGCCATCGCCGATGCCATGGCGGCCGACGACAAGGTGGTGGTGCTGGGCGAAGACGTTGCCGATCCCGAGGATGGCGGCGTCGTCGGCGTGACCAAGGGGCTTTCGAGCCGCTTCGGCGAGCATCGGGTGCGTTCGACGCCGATCGCCGAACAGGCGATCATCGGCGCGGCGATCGGTGCCAGCCTGGTCGGCTACAAGCCGGTGGCCGAGATCATGCTGATGAACTTCACCACCGTCGCCATGGACATGATCGTCAATCACGCGGCCAAGCTGCGCTTCATGTCCGGCGGGCAGACGCATGTGCCCATCGTGATCCGCACGATGACCGGCACCGGCTTCGGCTCGGGTGGCCAGCATTGCGACTATCTGGAAGCGTGGTTCGCGCATACCGCGGGCATCAAGGTCGTCGCGCCGTCGAACCCGGCCGATGCCTATGGGCTGATGCGGGCCGCGATCGACGATCCGGATCCGGTGCTCTATATCGAAAACCTTCCCGCCTATTGGGCGCAGGGCGAAGCGCCGGCACCCGGGCATGTCGTGCCGCTCGGCAAGGCGAAG
The DNA here is from genome assembly GCF_003096275.1 of Sphingomonas pokkalii. Taxonomy (GTDB): domain Bacteria; phylum Pseudomonadota; class Alphaproteobacteria; order Sphingomonadales; family Sphingomonadaceae; genus Sphingomonas; species Sphingomonas pokkalii. Next base: position 880,410 of record NZ_QENQ01000001.1, on the reverse strand, counting down.
GTGGTGAAGCAGGGAACGGACGTCACCATCGTCAGCTATTCGCGCGTCCTCACCGAGGCACTGGCCGCCGTGGAGCAGATGGAAGCCGCCGGCGTCTCGGCGGAGATCATCGACCTGCGCACCATCTCCCCCTGGGACAAGGAAGCGGTGTTCGCCTCCGTCGCCAAGACCGGCCGCTGCCTGATTACTCATGAGGCGGTGACCGAATTCGGCGTGGGCGCTGAAATCGCCGCCAGCCTGCAATCGGCATTCTTCGGCAAGCTCAAGGCACCCGTCGCGCGGCTCGGCGCCCCCTATGCGCCGGTGCCGTTCTCCAAGCCGCTGGAAAGCGCCTATGCGCCGACCGCCGGCCGCATCGCCGAAGCGGCGATTTCTCTAGCGAAGTAGGAAGCATCTTCGATGGCAACTGAAGTCCTTCTGCCCAAACTCGGCTTTTCGATGAACGAAGGTACCCTGGCCGAATGGATGGTCGCCGATGGCGGCCAGGTCGTCGAGGGCCAGCCGCTGTTCGCGCTGGAGAGCGACAAATCGACCAACGAGGTCGAAAGCCCGGCGAGCGGGACGCTCAAGATCATCGCCGCGGCCGGCGAAGTGTACGAAGTGGGCACCGTGCTCGGCATCATCGAGTAAGGCCGGAGGATCGCGTGCCGCCGGGCCGTATCGGCCGGGCGAGCCCCGTCGCCGCGCTCCAGAGGTTATTTGCAGGGAGCAGAGACATGCCAGGCCGAAGCATCATCGTCACCGGAGGGTTCGGCGCGCTGGGGCGCTGCGTGGCGCGCAGTTTCGCCGAGGCGGGTAACAAGGTCGCGCGGATCGATTTCACCGCTGCAGCGCCGGAACCGCTTGCCCGGGCACTGGACCTCGGGGGCGTGGACCTCACCGATACCGACGCCTGCGCCCGTGCCGTCGCTTCCGTCGTCCAAGCCCATGGCGGGATCGACGTCCTGGTCAACATCGCCGGCGGCTTCACCTGGGAAAGGTTGCAGGATGGCAGCGTCGACAGCTGGGAACGCATGTTCGCGATGAACCTCCGGACGACGGCGACGATGATCAAGGCCGCATTGCCGTGGCTATCGGCCAGCAACGCCGGCCGCATCCTCAACATCGGCGCGGGCGCTGCGCTCCACGCCGCCGCCGGCATGGGCGCCTATGCCGCGTCCAAGGCGGGCGTCCATCGTCTGACCGAAAGCCTGGCGGCAGAACTGAACGGCGGCAACGTCACCGTGAATGCAGTCCTGCCCAGCATCATCGATACGCCGGCAAACCGGGCGGACATGCCGGACGCGGATACCAGCCAATGGGTCCACCCACAGGCCATTGCCGACGCGATCCTGTTCCTGGCATCCGACGCGGCCCGGGCGATCAGCGGCGGGCTGATCCCGGTAACCCGCGGGACGCCGGCCTGATCCGAAGGCCGCGGGCGCCAGCGATCCGTGCTGTGGCCGCACGAAGATCGCCGTGCCGTGGTCGTGCGCCACGAACACGCGCGTGCTGATCTGCGCCAGTTCGGGAAGTTGCTCCAGCGGCACCGCCAGGTACTCCGCGCGACGCGCTGGCGCCGGATGGCCCGCGCAGGGACGCCAGGCCTATAGCAGGCCGCGCTCCTCAGCGGTGCGGACCTGCCCATCGAGACCGCGTTCGCGCAGCACCTCGACCACGGCCGACGTCGCACTCGCCACCGCCGGAAACCCGACATAGGGAATGGCCTGAATCAGCGCTTCCTCGATCTCGCGCGCCGAAAGCCCGTTGGTGAGGCCGATCCGGATGTGATTCTTCAGTTCGAGCGTCTGCCGTTGCGCGATCAGCACCCCGATGACGACCAAGCTGCGCTGCTTGCGTTCCATTCCCTCGCGGGCCCAGACGCTGCCGAACGCAAAGTCGGTGGCGAGTTTCGCAATGCTTGCGCCGAAGCCGGTGCCCTGCAGGCCCTGACGAAGCTCTGCAGCCTTGTCCTCTCCCATGATCTCGGCGAAGACGCGCAGTCCACGTTCGGTAACATCCTGCATCCGACACTCCGTCCTTTGGCTAGGCCCTGTATCACCCACTCGGGAATGCTTGCGCCTGATGGATGACGACCCGCTAGATGGCCCGGCCGACGCCACGCGGCGGGCAGGTGCGGCGTGGCAGGGGAGCAGATCGCCGCGAGCGGCGCCATGCCCTTGTCCGTGCCACGCCACCGCCTTCGATCAGAATTCGACCGTCGCGGACGCGCCGAAGGTTCGCGGCGCACCGAAAATAGCGCTCGAGAAACCGAATGCCTGCAACTGCGCATTGCGGAAGCTGATATACTCCTTGTCGAAAATATTTCGGACCCACAATTGGCCGCTGACCCGCGAGCCCAGAACGTGCTTCCAGTTGAGCGATGCGTTGGCCAGGAAGTAGCCGTCGATGATATTGTACTTCTTGCCGAATGCGGCGTCATACGGCGAGAAGACGTTGGTCTGGCTGATCGAACTCGTATAATAGCCGGAAACCGTGGTCGAGATGACGCCCGACGCCGGATCGATCGGCCATTCGTAGGTCGCCGCAGCATTGACCTGATGCTTGGGCGTCTGCGCGGGCGTGGCGCCGCTCAGGTCCACTGCGGGCACCAGCGTGGCCCCCGTCAGCCCGTCGCCATTTCCGCCGACAGCGGGGAAGCGGAAATCCTTGAACTTCGCATGGATGTAATTGTAGCTGCCATCCAGCGTGAGATGCGGGATCGGCGAGTATCGCACCTCCAGGTCCAAGCCATAAACCTCAAGCTTCGCCGCATTGAAGACGCCGTACGCGGAAGAGCCGTCATCGTAATTTGCGTTGTACTTGATCTGCTTGTCCTTCGTACGGCCATAATAGACCGCGACATTGGTGCGGATGGGGCGGTCGCCGAGCCGCCAATCGGCCTTCAGGCCACCCTCGAACATCGTCGTGGTTTCGGGCTGGTAGAAGGGCACCTCCCGGATCGTGAAGTTCGTTCCTCCGGCAAGATATCCGTGGCTCGCCTTGACGTAGGCCAGGACATCGCGGCTGAACTTGTTGGTGAGGACGATGTTCCAGCTGGGTGCCTTGAAATCTCTTGCCCGCTTGGCGAAGCAATTGCCAAGATCCTTGTCCGCATATCCAGCCAGCGCCAGAGGCGCGCACGGAATCGAGGCCGTACGGAGGAAAATGGGGCCTACCTGGGGCAGGATACCGTTCGCCTGCGCTGCGGAAACGCGCGACGACACATGGTCCCAATTGTATCGGATGCCGCCGGAGATGCCGAGCTTGCTGGTGATGTCGAACTCACCATTGGCATAAGCCGCCTTTGACGTGAACTTGTGCCGTTCAAAATTCAAGACGCTGGTATCCAGCGGCGCCTTGAAAAACGCCAGGTACAAGCTCTGCGCGACGATGGCGTTGATGCCCTGCGTCCTGTCCTGCTGCGAGACGTATCCCCCCACGCTCAGGCGCAAGCGCTTGTCCAAACCGGTGTAGCGCAAGGTGAAGTCATTGTTCCATTGGTCGGTCTTCGTGTTGTTGTAGACGTTCACCAGATAGAGCGACGTTCCGCTGTCCTCTTCCGCCGTGGTATTATTGTCGTGCCGGAAACCGAGCACGTTCCGAAGGGTGAGGTTGTCCGAAAGGTCGATGCTCACCTTGTGCTGGATGCCGTAGAGATCGGACTTCCCGAACGAGGGCGCCTGGATGCCCGACGGATTCGGTCCCATATAGACCGTCTTACGATCGCCGGTCTTTTCGCCCAGCAGGCCCGGATTGATCCCAAGCGCGTTGGGGCCGAAGGCGATGGGGATGAAGGCGGGCTGGGTTTCGTCGCGGTTGTAATAGTCGAGGATCAGCACATTCTCGACCGGGCCGCTGCTCATCAGCATCGTCCCACGAAGCGAGTAGTGGTTCTCGTTGGAGAGACGATCCGGAACCGCGCCGCCCCCAGCAGGATTGTTCACATAACCGTCACGCTTCACATAATTTCCGGCGAAGCGGAACGACAACACGTCGTTCACGGGAATGTTCACCATTCCCTCTACTTCGCGGCGGTTATAGTTACCATATCCCGCCTTCAGATACCCTTCGAAGTTCTTCGTCGGCAGATTCGTGCGGACCGTGATCGTACCGCCGGTGGTGTTGGTCCCGAACTGCGTGCCTTGCGGCCCCTTGAGCACTTCGACGGTGGAGACGTCGTAGAAGGCGTTCACCATGCCGACCGTCGAGATCAGCGGTACATCGTTGAAATACAGGGCGACGCCGCCATCGATCCCGGTCTCGGTCGACGTACCGCGAATCGCGAAGATGGGAGAGCCGCCGGTGGCGTTTGCGGAAATCGTGAGGCCCGGGGTTACCGTCTGAAGATCCTGGACATTCAGGACCACTTTCCGCGTGAGATCCTTGCTGTCGAGCGCATTGACGGTGATGGGAAGCGACTGAGACGTTTCGGCAACTTTCCGGGCCGTGACCACGATGTCGCCGAGTTGATCGCTCGAAGAACCGGCGGGAGCAGTCTGTGCCATTGCGGGCGTCGCTACGGACGCGGCCGCAATCGTGGCAAGCGATACAACAGCCAGCTTGCGCGCATTCAATCTCATTCGGGCCTCTCCCCACGTATTTTCCACCGGAACTACCGGTCGGGTCGAACGACCGTAGTGCAGTCCGGGGCGCCCTTTCGACCTTCTAATTGTCGCGGAGGGGAGCAATCAGAGATGGAATTATCGACCATCATACATGGAATATGGGGCCCGCGGACGCGCCGAAAGGGCACGCAACTACCCGGTCGAACCGCGTTCGGCCGCAACGGCGACCCGAGCGCCGATCGGGCATCGGGTCGCTTGTCGTAACGGTATCAGTTCGTGTCCGGCTGCAGGGCGCCTTCGGCCGCCGGACCGATCAGATGCGATCCGATTTCCTCGTGCAGGGCGAGAACGAACTCGTCCTTGTTGTCGCGAAGGATTTCCGTCGGTGCCGCGATCCCGATCGAAAGCCGTTCTTCGCTCTTTTCGAGCTGCGGCAGCCGCATCGCGATCACGCCTGCGCCCGCGGTGACGGTGTCGTGCTGGAATGCATAGCCATTGTCCCGCACCGCCTGCACGCGGTCGAGCAGCGTGGCGACCGGCACCTTCACGTCGACTTCCTGCGGCTCTGCATTGTAGCGCACGCCAATGCGCTTGATTTCGCTGTCCGGGAGATCGGCGATCAGCGTGAGGCCGGTCGCCGAGCAGGCCAGCGGCCGGCGCGAACCCTTCACGACATACAGCCGCACGGGGCTCGTAGCCTGGACGACATGGATATATTGCGACCAGACATGGTTGCGGACAGCGAGCACGACCGCCTGGCCGGTGCGCACGTTCAGCCGGTGCATGAGGCGGATCAGCGGACCGTCGCTGAGCAGCGGCCCGTTCACCCAGCTGCCGAGCAGGGCAACCCGCGTGGTCGGCGCAAAGGCACGGGTCGGGGCGTTATAAGAGAGATAGCCCATGACGACGAGGCTGCGCAGCAGCACCGAGGTGCTCGATTGCGGCATCTCCAGCAGTTCCGACACTTCGGACACCAGCGCTTCGCGCTTGAGCACATCGAACAGTTCGAGAATGCGGAGCACGCGACCGGCGGATTTCACGATCTGATCGGTATCGTCGCGTTCGTGGCCGGCCACCCAGCGTTCACCCAGGGCCTGGCCAAGTCTGGCAAGTTCCATGCGTCCTCTCCTTATTGATTTGCGTCAAACCTAACAGGTGTTCGGTTTTTCTGCAACGGCAGTAGGCGGGACAAAAATGCGCTGGAAACGTGGCCGGGACATTCTCCACCGCCATCGAATCTCGTCGCCGACGAAGAAGACAGAACATTGATTTTGTTATAAATTGCCACGCCCTGCGGCAGCGCGCGTCCTGATGGTCGCGTTCACGCGCACCACCGCCGCGCCGGATCGTACTGCTTTGGCACAAGCCGTTCCGCACATCCCGCGGTGCGAGTCGAACGGCTGCGGACGGGAAATGCGGAACGCGCCGCCGACGCGTTCCTGTGCTAGGCTGTCTGCCCGAAATGCTGCGCAGCAAAGTCTGCGGTTGTCCGAAGCGCCTCGATGCTGCTCGGATGCTGGACGGCGATGGATTGGAAGGCGTGGATCACCCCTGCGATCCGTTTCGCCACGACCTTGTTGCCCGCCGCCGAGAGTGTCGCGGCATAGGCTTCGCCCTCGTCCCGCAGCGGATCATGTTCGGCCGTCAGCACCAAGGCCGGGGGAAGACCGCGCAAATCCTGTGCACGCAACGGGCTCAGATACGGATCATTGCGATCCGCCTCGCGCGCATATTGCTGCCAGAACCACATCATCAGCGCGCGGGTCAGCAACTTGCCTTCCCCGTTTTCGACGTAGGAGGGACGGTCGAAATCGTGATCGCACACCGGGCAGGTCAGTATCTGGCAGCACAACGCCGGCCCCGCGCGATCGCGCGCCATCAGCGCCACCGCAGCGGCAAGGTTGGCACCCGCGCTGTCGCCGGCAATCCCTACCCGCACCGGATCGAAGCCCAGCGCCGCGGCATTCGCTGCCGCCCATGCGAGGACGGCGTAGCAATCCTCCAGCGGGCGGGGATAAGGATGTTCCGGCGCAAGCCGATAGTCGATGGAGAGGATGGCGCACTCCGCGCGGTGCGCGATGAAGTGGCAGCGATATTCATCCCCGTCCAGCGATCCGCGAACCCAACCGCCGCCATGGATGTTCAGGAGAACCGGATGCGGGCGCGGCGTCGCGGGCCGGTAGATTCGCACCGGAACCGGAAAGCCATCCTCGGCCGGCACCCTGCGCACCTCGACCGCAACGGCGTGCGGCAAAGGCGGTATCAAGACGGGGGAGCCGCGCATTTCCCGCGCAATCTCCAAAGGCGGCCGCGCGAAGTCGATCGGCGGCAACGCGTTGATAACGTCGAGAATGGCCTGGAAATCGCGATCGATCGTCATGCCCCGTCGTCCCTACCCCGTCCGCCGGCCCCAATTCGATGTGGCCGGCGAACCCGCTTCACCCCTGCGCCGTGCCGTGCACCTTTTCGGCAAGCCCGCGCGCCCAGTCCTCGGCCGAAACATAGGTGGGGTTGTTGCGGACCATGGCTTCGGTCCTGGCGTAGATCTCGGCCTCCGGCGCATCCAGATCGAGCGTCTCGGCGCAAGGCTGCGCTACATACCAGGGCGACCCGGCATAAAGCTCGATACGATTGCCTTCGGGATCGTAGCAATAGATGCTCCACGCATTGCCGTGGTTCATCGTTCGGTCCACCCGAACCCCTTCGCGCTTCAGAATGTCGTTGAAGGTCTGCAAATCCTTCAGCGAGTCCAGCCGAAAGGAGAGTTGGTTGATGAGGCCCGTGCCCATTTCCTCCTTGCGTCCTTCGATCAGCACGATCTGATGATGTTCGGTTTCGCTGCGGCTGAGGAACACGATCCGGCCGCGGTCGGACACGCCGGTATCGGTGACGGCCATGCCGAGCACCCGGCTGTAAAAACCTGCCATCGTGTCGATATCGCGCACATATAATCCGACATGGCGGAACTGTGCATTGGGTGGTGTGGTCATGCTGCCATTCTCCTTACCCTTGAGTACGTGTTGAACGGAGCCGACTGGTGCGGGCGCGCCGGCCGGATCGGCGGGCAGCGCGCGTATCAGGAGGCTCGAACCAGTCCGCCGTCCACGTAGAAGGTCTGCGCGGTGATGAGATCCGCATCCGAACTCGCTAGGAACGACAGGACGCCCGCCATGTCCTCCGGCGTCGGCGCCCGCGGAATTGCCTGGCGTTCGGCGAGGATACCGTAGAGCTGTTCGGACGTCAGACCGCGGAAATTGGGCTCGCGCGCAAGCGTGCCTTCGGTCCGGGTGAACCCCGGTGCGATGGCGTTTACGGTAATGCCCTCCGCCCCCAGTTCGCTCGCCAGCGCTCGGGTGAACCCGATCACGCCGCCCTTGCTGGCGATGTAATGGGTCAGTCCCGGCGCGACCTGGCCGAAGCTGTTCGAGGCCATGTTGATCACCCGCCCCCAGCGACGCTCGCGCATTGCCGGCACGAAGCGCTTCGACACCAGAAAGACCGAGTCGAGATTGACGGCCATCATGCGCCGCCAGCCTGCGAGGTCGAGATCCTCGAAGCGGCAGCTCGGGAAGATGCCCGCATTGTTGACCAGGATGTCGCAGCGGCCAAAGGCGCGCTCAACGTCTTCCCCCAAGCCGGCCACTTCATTGGGATCGCTGATATCGCGGTTGAACACGACGGCACGACCGCCGACCGTGCGGATTTCGTCCAGCGTCTGGGTCGCGGGGTTGATGTCGACAACGGCGACGTCCGCCCCCTCCGACGCCAGGCGCACGGCAAAGGCACGGCCGATGCCATGCGCGCCACCCGTTACGACCGCGACCTTGCCTGCATGGCGCTTTTCCATCGATCTATCCTGCTGTTGAAGGGTTGGGCTGCACGACGCGACGATCACAGGATCGCGAAGTCGTTTGCTTCCTTGACGACCGTGTTCCGCAAGGTGCCGATGCCGGAGATTTCGACTTCGACCGTGTCGCCGTCCTTCATCCACAGCGGGGGCGTGTGGAAGGCACCGACGCCGCCGGTCGTGCCCGTGATGATCACGTCCCCGGGCACCAGCGTGATGAAGGAAGAGCAATAGGATACCAGCGCCGGCACGTCGAAGATCAGGTCGTCGAGCGTCGCCGACTGGACTTCCTGGCCGTTCAGGCGCGTCTTGAGCGACTGGTCGGCGATGTTCGGCAGTTCATCGGTGGTCGTCAGCCACGGGCCGAACGCCCCGGTGTTCGGGAAATTCTTGCCCGGCCCGAACTGCTGCGAATGCCGCTGCCAGTCGCGAACGCTGCCGTCGTTGTAGCACGAATAGCCCGCCACATAGTCGAGTGCCGTTTCCACGGGAACGTACCGGCACCGCTTGCCGATGACGACCGCGAGCTCGCCTTCGTAATCGAACTTTTCCGATACCTTCGGGCAGATCATCGGGTTGTGCGCGCCGACCTGGCTTTCGGCGAACCGCATGAAGATCATCGGCTTGGGCGGCATCTCGCGGCCGGTTTCCTTGACGTGGCTGGCGAAATTGACGCCGACACAGAGGATCTTATCTGGCTTCGGAATCACCGGCAGCAATTTGGCGTCGGCGAAGCGCAGCGACGGCGCGTTGCCGGCGCTGGACTTGGCGTAGGCGAGCCCCTCTGAATCCGCCAGCAGGTCGCGGAGCGACGCGTACCGGGTACCGAGATCGATGATGCCCTCGGGCGCGTCGGAAGCACCGGTGACGATGCCGATGCGCTCGCTTCCATTCTGGCCGATATAGCTGGTCAATTTCATGGCTTCGACTTTCTTGTCCGGTTTGAAGGTCTTGAGGCGATCATTTCCCGCCCAGGATCGTGACGGTGGTTGCCGCTTCCTCATGTCCCAGGAAGCCGCCGCCATTTTCGGCGATACCCCAGCGGGCATTTTCGACCTGCCTGGCGCCCGCCTCCCCGCGCAGCTGCGTCACCAGTTCGTGCAGCTGGAGGATGCCGGTCGCGCCCACCGGGTGCCCCTTGGAGAGCAAGCCGCCCGACGGGTTGACCGGGATGCGCCCGCCAAGGGCCGTGGCGCCCGATTCTGTGAACGCCCCGCCTTCGCCGCGGGCGCAGAACCCCAGATTCTCGATCTGCAGGATTTCGGCGAAGGCGGTCGCGTCGTGCACCTCCGCCAGCGACATTGCCTCGGGCCCCACCCCGGCCTGGGCATAGGCACGCAGCGCCGCGCGCCGGCCGACATGGTTGTCCAGATCGTCGGGATGGCGATCGGACGAGGATACCAGGGCACAGGCGCCGACGGGCACCGCACGGGCCGCATCGAAGCGCTTCAACGCACTACCCGTGCACAGCATCATGGCGGCTGCACCGTCGCTGATCGGCGCACACATCGCACGGGTGAACGGCCACGATACCGGCTTGTCCGCCAGCACCTCGTCCGTCGTCATGTCGAAGCGGTATTGCGCATCCGGGTTCATCGTCGAGTGGCGATGATTTTTCGATGCGACCGCCGCGATCTGGCGCTGGGTCGTGCCGAAGCGCGCCATGTGATAGCGGGCGAACGCCGCATAGATGTCCATGAAGACCGAGCGTTCGGACGCCGGCTCGACACCCTCCGGGATCGGCATGTCCTTGGCGAGCGACAGCAGCGCCTCAATCTGACTGTCGAATTGCAGCGTATCGGTGCTGCCCCTGAAGGCGCGAAACATACCCTCCCGGTTCTCCGGGAAGAACATCTTTTCCGCGCCGATCACCAGCGCGACTTCGCCCAGTCCCGCACGCAGGAATGCCACCGCGTTGTAGAATGCCGTGCTGCCGCTGGCGCACGCATTCTCGACATTGGTGATCGGGATTCCGGTGATGCCGTTCGGGCGAAGCGCCACCTCGCCGCGAATACCGTTCTGCCCCTCCAGCAGCGCCTGGCGCGTGTTGCTGAACCATGCCGCCTCGATCGAAGCGGCATTTTCCAGACCCGCGTCCGCCAAGGCCTTGGCGAGCGCCATGCCCGTCATTTCGCGCACGGGGCGGTCGGGGAACTTGCCGAGCGACGTCATGCCGGAACCGACGATGTACACGTCCAGATTCGACCGCACGACTGCCTCTCCCTGCTTGCTGTTGTGGCGCAGCGAATGTCCTTCGCCGCTGACCTCACGGGGCTACACACAGGCCGCGGCGGTGGGCAAGAACTGTCACCGCATGGGCACGCTCGTAACGCCGCTAATCAGGATTGTGATGCCGCCGGGTTCGACATGGGCTCCGATCGAGATGCGCCGACCGCCACGGCGCCGAGGTGCGTCCAAGGATATCATATCGCTGATACACCCCGCGATGCACGCGCAATGAAACGTAGCAACCTACTGTATTATATTTCTTTTATTTTCGGACGGACGGAACGAGCAGCGCCTCGATTCCGCCCGATGCGGCCCTTCGTCTTCGCCCAGGGTCGTTGCCTTCGCCTGCGATAGCGGCGAGGAATCGAGGCAACGGGACAAGGGTATTCCGCCGACACGGCGGAAGGTGGAGTCGTAGATGCAAACTGAAATTGATGCGCACAATATTCCGGTCGGTTGCCCGATGCACGATGCCGGCGCGCGCTTCCGTCCGTTCGTGCACGAAGGCATGTACGACCTGTTCGCCGAACTACGCGCGACCGTGCCGATCTTCTATTCGCCCGAGATCGACTATTGGGTGGTGACCCGGCGCGAAGATGTGATCGCCGTGCTGCGCGACCATGAGCGCTTCTCCGCCGTCAACGCGACGCAGCCGGTGACCCCCTGGCCGCCGGAAATGCTGCAGTTCCTCGTCGATCAGGGCTTCACCAACGAAAGCGTCCAGGTGGCGTGCGATCCGCCGCGGCACACGCGCGTCCGAAGCCATGTCCAGGGCTTCCTCAACCCGAAACGGCTTCAGTCCTACGAAGCCCAGGTTCGGGATCTCGTCCGCGGATATGTAGCGGCGATGCAGGGTAAAGAGAGCGTCGATCTCGTCGACGCGCTCACCTACGAACTGCCCGCGCGGACCGCGTTTCTCCTGCTCGGGGTGAAGGATGTGGATCCGCGCCGCGTGAAGGCCTGGACCGAATTGCGCGTCAAGCTGATGCACGGCCATCCGTCCCGCGAAGAGCAAATGGCGGCAGCGGACGAACTGCTCGATTTCTGGAGATTCTCCTGCGATCTGTTCGAACAGCGCAAACGCGCCCCGCAGGACGATTACCCCAGCTTCCTGCTCGCATCCCGTGGCGGCGACGACTCCAAGCTGACCGAGAACGAGATCAAGAGCCTCACCTTCGCGCTGCTCCTTGCCGCGCACGAAACGACGTCGAACGCGTCGGCGAACCTTCTTCTCGAACTGCTCCGCCGCCCGACCGACTGGCAGGCGCTGGTCGACGATCCGACGTTGATACCCAACGCGGTGGAAGAAGGGCTGCGCTACGTATCGTCGGTCGTCGCGTGGCGACGCCAGGCGAAAGAAAGCGTCGAGGTCGGCGGGACCGCGCTGCCGGCCGGCACCAAGTTCCTGCTCTCGCTCGCGTCCGCCGGGCGCGACGAAGCGACCTTCGAAAATGGCGAGACATTCGACATCCGGCGCAAGAACGCACGCGCGCATGTCGCGTTCGGCAACGGCATCCATTTCTGCATGGGCGCGCCGATCGCGCGCATGCAGATGCGCATGATGCTCGAAGAACTCACTGCGGCGTTCCCGGCGATGACGCTGATGCGCGAGCAGCCGATCGACATCGCCGGCGTGCTCACCTTCCGGGGGCCGACACGCCTTCCCGTACGGCTCAACGGCTGACCTGTCGGCCGCCCTTCCCAACACAGAAAAGCAGTGGAACACGCGCATGGACACGCAGAAGATCACATTTTCGTTCGTATCGCCGGACGGTGATCGACAGGACGTCACGGCGTCGCCGGGCGAGACGGTGATGCAGGTTGCCTATCAGCACGGTATCGAAGGCATCGCCGCGGAATGTGGTGGCTCCATGTCGTGCGGAACCTGTCACGTCGTTCTCGACGCCGCTGCTTTCGAGCGCCTCGACGCGCCGACGGAGGGCGAAATCGAAATGCTGGACCTTGTTTCGAGCGCCCGCCAGCCGACGAGCCGGCTGAGCTGCCAGGTCAAGGTTTCCGAAGGCCTGGCGGGCGCATCGGTACACATCCCCGAATCGCAATTTTGAACCGGACGTTCCTGGCGGCGCCGCCCCAACCATCACATCCGAGATGGTTGGGGCGGCCGACTCCACACGCCCTGGGCAACATGCAAAATGCCTCTCGCAGCAATGCCGGGGCGCACGATGTGCCTCCATCGGAATGATGCGCGAATGTCGAAGAGATCAAACGATCCGGGACAGGAGAGGAAAAAAACGATGCAACACGACACGACAAGGGCGCGTGGGTTCACGGCCGCCGATGTCTGCTTGGCCCTTGCAGGGATAACGCCATTGCTTTGCCTGGCGCTTGCGTTCTGGCTTTGCGGCGTTCTCTTTTAAGGACGGACGACGCCCACCGACCATAGTTGGGCAGAGCTCCGTATTGCTGGCGGTTTGAGAGACTGACCCAAAATTATCCGCTGTGATATCATTGGTTTGCGATGCCGCGTGCGAATCTCGATGGTCCATTTCCCTTGGCCGATCGCGCGGCGGCTTCAGCACCAAGCTCCACGCTCGGTGCGACACCAAAGGCAGGCCTCTCGGCTTCGTCCTGACGCCAGGCCAGAGCAACGACGTCCCAGGCTTCGGCCCGCTGTTTCGCATGATCGGCGACAAGATCGAGGCGCTGCTGGCCGATAAGGGCTATGACGCCGACGCCCTTCGCGAGGAACTGGCAAATGCCGAGGTCGAGGCCGTCATTCCGGCTAAAAGCAACCGGCGCGAACCCATCCCGCATGACCGAGAAAAGTATCGCTCGCGCAACCTCGTCGAGCGCCTGTTCAACAAGCTCAAGAATTGGCGCCGCATCGCCGCCCGCTACGACAAAACCAAGGAGTCCTATCTCGGCTTCGTCAACATCGTCTCAGTCCTGCAGTGGACACCCTTTGTCCACGAAACCTAGTGTGACTCCCGGCGTGCGTTCGTTGGAACTCCCGCTTTGAAACCAAGCCCTTGCGGAGCGATCAAGTCTCCCCCTTCTGCCCCCCGATGGGCGGAAACCATGGATTTGTCAAAGACTTGGCGGATCGCGTACGCCGTTGGGCCATATGCGAAAGAAGGGCCGCGTCCTGCCGCGCAGGCTTCATGAGATCCGAAGGCGACAGCCTTTGTGAATCGTCGGCGATCCCATCCAGCGTCGCACCATGCGTCCCCGCCCGAGCACAGCTCCAGCGACAAACAGAGAACATCGCGGCTCCACCAAATCCATAAAAGAAATTTATCAACTGCGATAAGCCTTTTTGAGTTTGCCGGTACGATCTCGCCGTGCGATTGGTATGACCAATAATAGGGCGGGGGAGGTTATGCGCAGGCTTCTGTGGGCTACCAAAGCTAGCCTGTGCGCGTACATTATTCCGTACACGCGCAGTCGAGCGCGCCAAGACCGGAACGCCCAACCAATACCGACGCGGTCCCCGGCGGACAGCACGCCATGGCGCCGCCGCTCGATCCTTCAGCAGACAGAGGAGATCATCGTCAGCGCCTCTCGCATCGATCGCAGCGGCGTTCGACGAGGATCATGCGGCGGTCCCCTGGGTAGAGACCGACATGGTTCGCGCCTTCAAGCCCGGCGAGGGCCGCCCGCTCGGCTCCTTCGACGTGCACGGGATGCTGGAGGCGCTGCGCAAGCGCGATCCGTTCACCACGTACCTGGAGAAGAAATAGGGCAGCCTTCTGCCATCTGCAGGACACTGATCTACGAAAGCTGCGCGAAGCGACCGGCAGGTCGTGGCAGAAGACTGGCCGCCGGGCATGCCGGAACGGCCAAAGCCTTGGGAGAGAGATGAATATGTTGAAGCGTTCGGCCGTCGCATCCGCCCTGCTGTGTTCCGCCGCCCTTCTGGCCCAGCAGGCCGTGGCGCAGCCACAGGCACCCACCGCCCGGCAGGCACCGAGCACCGAGCCGCGGGCGGTGTTGGACCTTTCCAAGGGGTGGCGCTTCCACTTCGGCGATGCCGGCGATGCGCCGGCGGCACCGGATTTCGAGGATTCCGCGTGGCAGCCGGTGGCAGTGCCGCATACTTGGAACAAGGTCGGCACCTATGCGGTTCAGCGCGCCGCCGATTCGGATATGCGCCAGGGCAAGGGCTGGTATCGCTGCAGCTTCGCGGTTCCGGCAGCGCTGAACGGGCGGCGCCTGTTCCTCGAATTCGACGGTGTCTCCAAGATCGCCGACATCTGGGTCAACGGCCGCCATGTCGGCAGCCATGCCGGCGCGTTCGGCCGCTTCCGCATCGACGTGACGGGCGCCGTCCGGCCGGGCGACAACAGCCTCGCCGTCCGCGCCGACAACAGCGCCTCGGCCCCCGGAAGCAGCACCGAACATGTGATCCCGCTGGGCGGCGATTTCTTCGTGCAGGGCGGCATCTATCGCGGCGTTCGGCTGCTCGCGGTCGACGCAGCGCATATCGATCTCGCCGATCATGGCGGGCCGGGCGTGTATCTGCGCACGTCGCGCGTTTCGGCGGAACGCGCCGAGGTCGCGGCGAAGACGCTGCTGCGCAACCTCGGCACCCGGCGCCGCACGCTGACTTTGGTCACCACCGTCCAGGATGCCGGCGGCACGCCCGTCGCGACCGATCGCGCGCCCGTCGCGCTCGCCCCGGGCCAGGCATCGACGGTGGAGCGCGCCCTCACCGTCGCGACCCCGCATCTCTGGCAGGGTCGCGCGGATCCCTATCTCTACCGCGTCGTCAGCGAACTGCGCGACGGTTCGCGCGTGATCGACCGGCAGGTCCAGCCGCTCGGCATCCGCAGCTTCGCCTTCGATGCCGAACGCGGCTTCCTGCTCAACGGCAAGGTCACGCCACTCCACGGCGTATCGCGGCACCAGGATGTGCAGGGCAAGGGCTGGGCGCTGACGCCCGAGGACCATGCCAGCGACATGGCCTTCGCGGTCGAGATCGGCGCGAACACCATCCGCCACGCCCATTACCAGCACGCGCAGGAATGGAGCGACGAAGCCGATCGTGCCGGCATGGTCGTCTGGGCGGAACTGCCCTTCGTCCATGAAGCCAATGTCGAGCCCAGCGAAGCCCCGGCCGCCGCAACGATCGCCAATGCCGAAGAACAGCTGCGCGAACTGATCCGGCAGAACTACAACCATCCCTCGATCATGCTTTGGTCGGTCGGCAACGAGGCCGATATCGGCGCGGCGATCGACGCGATGCGCAAGGGCGACGGCAAGCCCGCCCAGTCGCGCGCGATGCTCGAAAAGCTCGATCGGCTGGCGCGCGCCGAAGATACCAGCCGCCCCACCGTCTATGCCGATTGCTGCGAAGATACGCCCTCGATCCTCTCGATGCAGGGGGCACCCAGCCTCAACGGCATCACGCAGGTGATGGGGCTCAATCGCTATTATGGCTGGTATTATGGCGACCTAGGCGGCGTCGGCCCAGCACTCGACGCGCTCCACGCCAAACACCCGACGCTGCCGATAGGCCTCAGCGAATGGGGTGCTGGCGGCGCCATGACCCAGCACAGCGACAATCCCCGCGGCGGCCCGGTCGCCGCCTATGGCCGCCCGCAGCCGGAGGAGTATCAGAGCCTCGCCATCGAGGAAAACTGGAAGCAGATTCGCACCCGCCCCTATCTCGCGGCGAGTTGGCTGTGGAACCTGTTCGATTTCGCCACCACGATGCGCAACGAAGGCGATGCGACCGACGTCAACACCAAGGGGCTCGTCTCCTACGATCGCAAGACGCGCAAGGACGCCTTCTACTTCTTGAAAGCCAGTTGGTCGGATGCGCCGACGCTGCACCTCAACGGCCGCCGCTATGTCGACCGCGCCTATACGGTGACCGACGTGCGCGGCTATTCGAACGCCGATCGCGTCTCGCTGTCGCTGAACGGCAAGCCGGTGGGCGAGGTCACCTGCCCGGATCGCATCTGCGTCTGGCCGGGCGTGGCCCTGACGCCAGGGGCCAACCACCTCGTCGCAACCGCGACGATCGGCGGCAAGCAGATCAGCGACGCGCTTGACTGGAACGCGCCCGACCCGCGCAAGGGCGTGTTCATCGATAGCGGCGCGCTGGTCGGCAGCACGATGGGCGGCGATAGCTACGGCTCGGACGCGTTCTTCCGCGGCGGCACGGGCAAGGTGATATCGGCAGGCCGCAATCCGATGGCGGTACCGCCCAAGGTGGAAGGCACCGACATGCCGGCGCTGTTCGGCAGCTACCGCGAGGGCAGGTTCGGCTACGACATCCCCCTGCCCGACGGCAGCTGGACCATCACCATCGCCAGCCTGGAACCCGATGCGACGAAGGGCGCGGCACGCAGCTTCACAGTGCTGGCGAACGGCCAGCGCGTGATCGAAAGCTTCGCGCCGATGCAGGCGGCAGGCGGCGCGAACAAGGCGGTGACGCGCAGCTTCGCGGTGAAGAGCAGTGGCGGCCGCCTCGTGCTCGATTTCGAGCCCGTCGGCGGCGACGCGGTGGTGGCGGGGATCGCGATCCGGCCGAACTGAGGCCGGGGGAGGACGCTGGCGCCTCAGCGCGCCAGCGTCACCTGCTGGTCGATCCTGCCGAAATGGGCGGCCTCCTCACCCACCTGCATCCGCACCCGATCGCCCGCGCTCAGGAAGGGCGTGCGGAATTCGCCATGGGCGATCCGCTCGATCGCGCGACGCTCGGAAATGCAGGTCGATCCGACCACGTCGTACCCTGGATTGGAAACGGTGCCCGATCCGATGATCGTCCCCGCCGCCAGGCTGCGGGTCCGCGCGGCATGGGCGATCAGTTCGTGGAAGCCATAGGCCATGGCGTCGCCATTGGGGTTGCCGAACCAGGCGCCGTTCACTTCCACGGTCAGCGGCAGGCATACCCGACCGTTCCGCCACGCATCGCCGAGTTCGTCGGGCGTCACCGCAAAGGGCGCGAGGCTGCACGCCGGCTTCGCCTGAACCCAGCCGAACCCGGTCTTCATCTCCAGCGGCGCGATCGTGCGCAGCGACCAATCGTTGATCAGCACGATCAGCCGGACATGCGCCAGCGCGTCGTCGGCCGAGCAGCCCATCGGCACCAGGCCCGTGACGACGCCGAACTCGCCCTCGAAGTCGATACCGTCGTCGGCGGAGGGGAACGGCACCTCCCCGCCCGGTGCAAGGAACTGGTGGCTCATGCCCTGATACATCAGCGGCTTGTCAGTCTCGATCGGGGCATGGTTGAAGGCCTGCTGCATCAGCTCGCCATGCGTCGGGAATGCCGATCCATCGAGCCACTGCCAAGTACGCGGCAGCGGCGCACACAGCGTCGCGCCATCGATCGCGTTTCCTTCCCCCGCCGCCAAACGCTCGGCAAGCGCGCCGAGCGCCGGAAGGGCGGCGTCCCAGCGCTCCAGCGCGCCGAGCAGATGCGGCCAGTCCGGACCGGCAGAGAGACCGCGCATGCCGTCGGCGGAAACAACGAGCAGTTCGCCGTCGGCCGTGCTGTTGTCGCGGGTCGCAAATCGCATGGTAGTTCCTTCTCGTCGTAAGAGATCAGCCGGTCGCCAGGGCGGCGGAAACCAGCCGGGAGATGTCGGGATCGGCGCGCAGGCCCAGCGCATCCGCGCGCTGCGTCATCAGCCGGGGATAGCTGCCGAAGACGCGGCGCAGTATCGCATCCTCGTCATGAGTGATGCAGGCCTGCGGAAAACGGGTTGTGAGCGTCGCGACGAGATCGCCCATCGCGACCCGCAGTGCCGGCAAGGTAATCGCCTCGCCCCAGGTCCAGTCGCCCAGCAGCGCGGCAACGCAATTGGCGGCACAGGCCGTGACGGAGCAGAGCCAGCTCGTCGCCTCGGGTGCGACCGGCACCACATAAGGGACACCAGCGCAGGCGGCATGGAACACATCGCTCAGAAAAGCCGAGCCGAAGCCACCACCGCCCGCAGGCCGGGCGACGATGCCGGGAAGCCGGAGGACCGCGCCCTGGATGGCGCCCCGTCGCACCGCATCGGCGAAGGCGATCTCCACCATCCGCTTGTGCGTACCATAGACGCTGTCCGGCGTCGGCACCGTATCGTCTTCGACCGGGCCGGCCGGCGCGGCGCCGAACACCGCGATCGAGCCGGCAAGGACCAGCCGACGTCCCTGCATCGCCTCGATCAGCTTCAGCGGCACGTCCAGGTTGATGGCCCGCGACTCCACCGGGCTGCCCTCCGCCGCCGCTCCCGGCAACGCCGCCAGATGGAGCAGCGCGTCGCAATCCCGGGTGGCATCGGCCAGGACAGCCGGATCGCGCAGGTCGCCGATCAGCCGTCGCTCCGGTCCCGCCTCGGAGAAGGTCCGGTCCACCAGCAGCAGCTCGACGGCCGCGTGGGTATCACGCAGCCGCCGGACGACCGCCCGGCCGACAAAGCCGTCTCCGCCGGTGATCGTCAGCCGCATCGTCAGCGCTTCAGGCTCTCGTCAAAGGCACCGTCGATCAGGATGAAGACAATGCGGCAGTTGCGGTCGGAGCGGTTCGCCCAGCCATGATTGGTGCCGCGCTGGATGACGATATCGCCGGGGCGAACCGTGGTCTCGCCCTCGTCCATGATCAACACCAGTTCGCCTTCGAGGACGATGCCATAGTCGATCGTCTCGGTGCGGTGCATCAGCGCGTGGCGCGCGCCCTCGCCATGGGCAGAGGCATCGCCCGCGCCGATCTCGGCGAAATGCGCGCGCGCCTCCTCCGGGGTCATGTTGCGGATGCCGTCGCCTTCCGGTGGGATGTCGAGCACGCGGATACGGGTGCCGTTCTTCGGCGGTGCAAGCACGATGCCCTGCTCGGCCGGTTCGCCCGATGCCGCATCGATCGGCGCAGGGGTTGCCCGCGTATTCCACACTTCGTGGAAAAGCGGGCCGATCTCGCCGCCGACGCGCTGCACACGCGGCACGGCGCCGTCTTCCTGAATGATGGCGCGTCCCTGGGCATCATGGCCGGTGACGATGCGGCGAACGATAGCGTTCATGATCAGGCTCCTCGAAGCAAGCGCGTGCGGCCGGAAAGCAGCCGCCACCGCGGGTTATGGGAAAGAACAGCGCCAAGCACGGCACCAAACAGGCCGAGAAAGGACAGGATGCCGAGGATCGCATGGATCCCTCCACCGATCATGCCTGCCGGTGCCACGACGGGCCTGATCCCGGTCGCACATGTCATGCGGTTCGCCCACCCAACGTATCGGCGAACCAGTCGGCGATATAGTCGCGGCCGTACGCCATATTGTCCGCGCCGACATGCTCGACCCCGCCCTCGCGCGCGGTGAAGATCTTCAGTTCACGCTTCGGGCTGTTGACCAGCTGGTCGTAGCAGTCATGGGCGTACTGCACGCTGATCTGGCGATCCTGTGCCCCGTGCGTGACGAGGAACGGCACCTTCACCCCGTCCATATGGCCGTTGAGGTTCATCGCCTCGGCCTTGGCGAAGAAATCGTCCATGTCCCTGGCGCCGAAGGCCCACATGACGTGCGCCCAATAATGCGGCACCGGGTTCTCGCCCTCGCGCTTGAGACGCTTCTGCTGGACCTCGGCCCAATTATGGTTGGCGCCCCAGCAGGCGCCCGAGGCGAAGCGGGGCTCATAGGCGACCGCGCGGGGGGCGAAGTGACCGCCGAGCGAAATACCGGTCATGCCGATGCGCTTGGGATCGACGTCCGGCTGCTGCTCGAGCCAGTCGACCGCCTTCGAGGCCCAATGCTCCGAATGCGGATCGACCGGCAGGCCCTGCAACCGCAGCGCCTCGCCCGAGCCGGGCTGGTCGACGCAGAGCGTGGAGACGCCGCGCCGCGCCAGCGCCTCGGGCAGCCGCGACCAGTAGAGCAGCTCCTTGCAGCTATCGAGGCCGTTGCAATAGACCACGACCGGCTTGGGGCCCTCGCCCGGCGCGCGGGTGTAGAGCGCCGGCATGGTGCCGCTGGCGAGGGGTATCTCCACCCGCTCGCGGTTGATCTTGCCGAGAACCGTCGACTTGTCGAACGTCGCACGCGCCTTGGCATAGGTTTCCTTGCGGCCGGGATGGCCATGGCCCTGCATCCGCTCGCCGGTGAACAGATAGAGCGCCGCACGTTCCAGCTTGTTCGAAGCGGAAAGCGCCCGGCCGCCTGCCTCATCCTCGCCGGCGAGGTCGATCAGCTTGTCCGCCATCGCGACCCACTGCGCCATAAACTGCGGGGTGCCGGCGTCCGCGCCGCTCGCCGCCGCGTCCTTGATCGGCTGGCACATGTCGACCAGCTCGCCGATCTGGCCGCCGCTCTCCATCGCGATCGCGACCGAGAGGTTCCAGATATAGTTCGGGAAATATTCGAACAACGCCACCGGATCAGGCCTCCACTGCCACGAACAGGCCCGGATTGGGCGCGGGATGCGGCAGCGTCTGCGGGCCGCCGGTGCCGATGCCCCACTGGTCCATGACCAGCGGCGCCGGCGTGTAGACCTGGTGCTGATGTGCCTCGAAATCGACTTCTTCCAGCTCGGACGTATATTCGGTCACAAAGCCGCTGGGCGTGACGAAATAGCTGAAGGTGTTGTTGCCGGCGGTGTGCCGCCCCGGCCCCCAGCCGATGTTGATGCCGTTGAGCTTCAGCCGGTGCGCGCCGCGCATCATGCCGTCGATCCCCTCCATGTCATAGGCGACATGGTTGAGGCAGGCAGGCCCCGGCAGCAACGCGATCCGGTGATGCGCCGAGTTGCAGCGCAGGAAGCACATGAAGTCGCCCAGCCAGTCGGACACCTTGAAGCCGAGCACCTCGGTGAAGAACCGTACCGCCGCCTGATGGTCTGGCGAGTGCAGCACGATATGGCTGATCTTCACCGGCACGCCGTCCCAGCGGGCGATGTCGCGGTGCTGGCCGCGCGCGACGTCGCTGGAGATTTCGAACAACAGGCCGTCGGGCGAGAAGAAACGGAAGCCATAGCCGCCGCCGGGCGTCGTCAGTTCGGCGGGCTCGCGAACGATCTTGCAGCCGGCGGCCTCGGCCTTGGCGCGGATCGCGTCGACATCGGCGCGGCTGTCCGCCGCCAGCGCGATCACGTCGATGCGGTTCTCGTCCGCAGAGCGCAGGCGGACGACATGATGCTCGTCATGCCCCTGTGCCTTGAACCACGCCATGCCATCGTCGCTGGGCACAGATTCGAGGCCCCAGATTTCCTCGTAATATTTCTTCTCGGCGTCAAAGTCGGTGACGGCATAGCCGACATAGCGGATCTCGGTAACACGGGTCATGATCGTCTTTCCTGGGGATCAGATGGGTTTTGCGGTGACGGCGAACATCTCGGCGGTCGCCTTTGCGTTATCGATCTGCGGCCCCTTGCCGAGCTGGCCGTGGCAGATCGCCAGGCTCTGGCGGACGATATAGGCACAGCGATCGAAGCGACGGGCGCGATAGGCAGCGAAGGCCTGCTCCACGCTGTCGCCAAGCGCGAGTTCCTCGGCGAGGACGATGCTGTCCTCGATCGCCATGCCGGCACCCTGGCCGAGATGCGGCGTGGTGGCGTGCACCGCGTCGCCGAGCAGCACAACGCGGCCGCGATGCCAGGGCCCCTCCACCAGCATCCCCTCCAGCGGGCGATAGACGACGCCATCATCGTCGGTGATCTGCTCGGCCAGGGCACGGATCGCCGGCGCGCAAGCGGCAAGCTTGCCCCGCATCGCCGCGGCCAGCCCTTCGCGTGGGTAGCGCGGATTGCCCGGCTCCGGCGTGGTGACATACATGTACATCAAGGCCTCGCTGATCGGCACGAAGCCGACGCCGGTCGGGCCATTATACACCTGCAGCGCATCGAGCGCAGGGAAGCGCGGGAAATTGTAGCGCCACACCGCCTGCCCGGTGAACGCCGGCCGCTCGGCATCCGGGAACAGCGTCGTCCGCGTCTGCGAATAGACGCCGTCGGCGCCGATCACGAGATCGTAGATACCGCTGCTGCCGTCCGAAAAGGTCACCGCCACTTGCTCGCCATCGTCGACGATCGTCTCGGCGGTGATGCCCAGTCGCACCTCGGCGCCGAGCGCGATGGTCCGGTCGCCGATCACCTTGTGCAGCGCCGGACGGCCGATGCCGACATTGGCCGGATAGCCTTCGAGCAGCCGGGGCGCGGGCACCCGCGCGACCTTCACCCCGTCCGGCCGGAATATCTCCACCGCGTCGAAGCCGACGCCGGCATCCAGATAGGCATCGAGCAGATCGAGCGTCTTCATCGCCCGCAGCACATTGGCCTGCTGGATGATCCCCACGCCATAGACCGACCAGTCGGGGTCGCGCTCGATCACTTCGACCGAAAAGCCTTTCTGCCGAAGGGCGATGGCGGCGGTGAGGCCGCCGATACCGCCGCCGATGACGAGGATCTTGAGAGACTGCATCCGTACTTCCTCAGAATTTCGACGAGACGCGCACGCCGTAGGTGCGCGGCGGGGAATAGACCGCGAGGGCGGCAGAGCCGGCCCCGTAGATCTGGGCACTGGCCTGGTAGCGCTCATCCTCGATGTTGCGGACGAAGGCGGCGATCGACCAGCGATCGTCGGCAGCGGCGAAGGCCAGCTGCGCGTTGCTCACCCAGGTCGAACCAACCAGCTGGTTGGGCATGTATTCGAAACCGACGACGCGACTGGAGCGATACTGGGTGTCGGCCGACAGCACGACCTTATAGTCCCCCAGCGGCACGGTCTGCTGCCCGCCCAGGTTCATCGTCCATTTCGGCGACTGATAGGCGCTGCGGCCCGAACAATCGATATCGTACAACCCCGCCGTGGCGCTGGGGCGATAGGGGCAGCCGGTGTTCGGCGGCGTTGCGCCGATCGGCTCACGATAGACGAAATTGTCGTACTTCGCATCGAGATACTGGACGTTGACGCTGAGCAACGTGTTCGGCGTGGCAAGGAACTGCGCCTCCACCTCGATGCCCTTGTTGGTCGATTTGCCGACATTTTCCGTGAACTGGCCCTGGTTGCCATTCCGATCGATGCCGGTGTGGTTCACCTGCTGGTTGCGATACTTCCACAGGAACGCCTCAAGGTTCAGCTGCAGGCGGTTGTCGAAGAACCGGTTCTTCATGCCGATCGTGTAGGCGTCGATGAATTCGGGCTGGAACGTCTCGTACCCGGCCGAAAGCGCGAAGCCGCCGGAACGATAGCCGGTCTCGTAATTGGCGTAGAGCAGCGAATGCGGACCGACATCGAACTCGGCGCCAAGGTGATAGGTGAACCGGTCGTTGGAAAGCGTGGTGTTCACCGGCGTTACGGCGTGGATCAGCAGCGCGCCGGTAGTACCGATCGGCCTGGCCTGGTTGTCCGGCACGGTTGGGAACGGTGCGGACAGGTCCTGATAGCGGCCGGTGGACGGCAGCAGCGGCGCCGTCGGGCAGCTCGGCCGCCCCTGCGCCACGACGGTGCAGCGGACGAGGAACACATCCGCGCGACCGTTGAAGTCCTTGTCGTCCTTCGTATAGCGCAGGCCGCCGATCAACCGCAGCCGATCGGTGAAATTGGTCGTAATCCGCCCGAAGCCGGCATAGGACTTCGTGTCGGAGGTGAATTGCTGATACGCGTTCAGCGCCTGCTGGGCAAAGAGATAGGTCGCCGCGATGGACTCGTCGAAATAATAGGCGCCAAGCATGTAGTCGAAAATGCCGACGCGATCGCCCGAGAAACGCACTTCCAGGCTCTTCTGTTCATCCGTTTCGGCGACGTTGCCATAGAAGGCGGGCACGGCGAAGCGGTTGTCTAGCTTCGAATAGCGCCAGGCGGGGATGACGGTGAGCGTGCCGGCGCCGGTGCGAAGGCTGATTTCGGCATTGGCCCCGTAATAGTCGTTGTCGAGATAGGGCTGCACGTCCAGCGGGACCAGCGTGCGACCGGCGAGCCCGCTGAACAGCGTCTGGCGATAGGCCTGCGCTTCCGGCGAGAACAGCCCGCTATCCTTGCTGAGCCCGGACGGTACGAACAGGTTGCTCGTGCCGTTGAACGCGATCCGGCCGGCATAGGTGGAGCCAGGCCCCTTGCCGCCGCTGTGCGAGAAATCGCCGCCCACGCGGACGGTAAGGTCCGGGGTCAGCTCGCTGAGGAACTGGACGCGCAACGCCTGCGTCTTCTCGTCGCTGGTGCCATCGGTCTGGTAGCCTTCACGCTGGACGATATTGCCGGCGACGCGCATCGCGCCATGCTCGCCCATTGCGATGTTCACCGCGCCCTGGACGTTCAGCGCACCATAATTGCCATAGCTCGCGGTGATGAAGCCGCTGTTCTCGCCCAGCCTGGGCCGGGTCGGCAGCACGTTGATCGCGCCGGCCGTGGCGTTGCGGCCGTAGAGCGTGCCCTGCGGCCCCTTCAGCACTTCCACGCGCTCGAGATCGTAGAAAACACCCGAGGTGGAGGTCGCGCGGCCGAGATACACCCCGTCGTAATTGAAGGCGACGGCGGGATCGCTATACCCGTTGACGGTGAAATTGCCGACGCCGCGCAGGAAGAACACCGTGTTCGCACCCCCCTGCGGCTGCGCGGCGAGCGACGGCACCGAATTGCCGAGCTCGTTCGAGCTGGTCAGCCCGCGGCTCACCAACTGCTCGCCGGTGACGACGGCAACCGGAATGCCGGCGCGCTGCAGGTTTTCGGCCTTGCGCTGCGCGGTGACGATGATTTCCTGAAGCCCCTGCTGATCGGCGGCCGGCGGCGCGGCGCTCTCGGCGGGCGCGTTTTGCTCCCTCACCTCGCTGCGATCCTGCGAAAGTGCCGGGTTGATCATGCCCCCGATGCTCATCGCCAGTATCGAACTGGTCCGCCTCCATGCCCGTCTCACATCCACTCTCCTGTCGACGCGGATCTCTTCGTATCCGCTCCGGGCGATGATGAGCGGGTTTTGACATTAATCAAAATTGCTATATTTTATGTATTATCATTCACAGGATTGATGTCATGCGTCTCGATCGGTTTGATCTGAACTTGCTCGTCGCCTTTCACACGCTGATGGAGGAGCGCAGCGTCACCCGCGCTGCCGAACGCCTGCGCCTGACCCAGCCTGCAATGAGCGCCGCGCTGCGGCGGCTCCGCGAATCGTTCAACGATCCGCTGCTGGTGGCCAACGGCAAGCAGATGGTGCCGAGCCCACACGCGCAGGAACTGGCGCCCCGCGTCGCCGAAATCGTGGCGACCGCCCAGGCGCTGATCTCTGGATCCACCCTGTTCGATCCGCAGACTTCCCGCCGCAGCTTTCGCATCGCCGCCTCGGACTATGTCACTTCGATCGCGGTGCAGCCGCTGCTTGCGGAAATGGCGGTGCAGGCCCCCGGCATCCGCTGTTCGGTGGTCGCCCCCCATACGGGGATCACCGAACAGATGGAGCGCGGCGAAGTCGACTGCATCATCTCGCCAGAACAGTTCCAGGCGCAGGGGCACCCCACCGAATTGTTGTTCGAGGAAGAGCATGTGCTGCTCGGCTGGTCCGAAAACCCGCTGTTCGCCAAGCCGATCACCGAAGCCGAATACCAGGCGGCAGGCCATGTCGTCGTCGAATTGTCCAACACCCCCGCCTTTATCGATCAGGTTGTGCGGGCGCGCGGCGATACGCGCCGCATCGAAGTGACGGTGACGTCGTTCACGCTGGTGCCCTGGCT
Source organism: Sphingomonas pokkalii (assembly GCF_003096275.1). Taxonomy (GTDB): domain Bacteria; phylum Pseudomonadota; class Alphaproteobacteria; order Sphingomonadales; family Sphingomonadaceae; genus Sphingomonas; species Sphingomonas pokkalii. Next base: position 854,187 of record NZ_QENQ01000001.1, on the reverse strand, counting down.
GCTTCCGGGAACGCAGCGCATCGCGCTCGTCCATGCGCGGCTCGCCCGCCTGTTCATGGGCAAGCTGCCGCTGGCGATGGCGCCGCCGCCTTTCCCGCTGCCGAAGATGCGCGAGATGATCCAGTTCAACCGCACCCGCGCGACGGATCGTGGCCTGCTATGGCTTCGCGAAGGGCTGCGCCGACATGCCGGAGAGACGATCGGCTGCTAGCTGCTCGCCATCGGCGAGTCGGAAGCAATCGACAAATGAATGGGCGGCGTTTAGCGGGGAATTCGTGACCGCCCTGCGCCGCCTTCTGTTCACCCATCGCCTGCTGTGCGGCTGGCTGATCGCGACTGCGCTGCTGATGAAGCTGCTGCTGCCGGCCGGGTTCATGCCGGTGACATCTGGCCACACCCTCGTCCTGGGTTTCTGCTCCGGCTATGGCCCGGCGACCCTTGCGGTGACGATCCCGGCCAGCGATGATCGCACCAGCCCCGACGAGCACCGGCAGAAGGGCGAGATGCCGTGCGCCTTTGCCGGCCTTTCGATGCCGGGACTAGCCGCGGTCGATCCGCTGCTGCTGCTGCTGCTGGCGATCGCCTTCCTGCTCGAACGGGCCATCCGTACCGCTGCGGCGATTCCGGCGATCGCCCGCGTCTATCTTCGACCACCGCTTAGAGGGCCGCCGCGCTTCGCCTGATTCCGTCGTCGTCGTTGATGGGTGTGCGCCCTGTGGCCGCACGCCCCCCGGATCAGGGAAGTTTCATGTCCAAGCTATTCGTTTCGGCGGCTATTTCGGCCGTCCTCTCCGCATCTGCCGTTCATGCGCAGACCGCAAGCGCGGATCGCCGCGCAGAATTGCTGCGCCAACGCGCCGCCATCGATGCCGAGTTGGCAACGCTCGATCACGCGGCAGTCGCGGCGCCACCGCCGGCCGCGGTGCCGGCGAGCGCCAGTGCCGCGCCGACCGACGAGATTTTCGTCACCAGCAAGGCCCTGTCGCTCACCACGCGCATCAGCGGGCAGACCGTCACCACCGTCGATGCCGCGGCGTTCCGCAACACCCCGGCAACGACCATCGCCGATATCGTGCGGCTTTCGCCCGGCATCGCCGTGACGCAGGGCAACGGCCCGCGCGACGTGAGCGTATCGGTGCGCGGCTCCAATGCGCGCAATTCGTTCGGCGCGCGCAACCTGCAGGTGTTCGAGGATGATTTCCCCGTCACCCAGCCCGACGGCCTGGCGCGCTTCGACCTGACCGATCCCCATGCCTATGGCGCGGTGGACGTGGTGCGCGGGCCCTCCTCGGCGCGCTACGGCAATTACGCGCTGGGGGGCGCGGTCAATTTCCGCACCCGCGCCGGCCGCGACATCCAGGGAATCGAGGCGGGGTTCGATATCGGCGGGGACGGGTTCGCCAATCTCTATGCCACGGTGGGCGACGGCAATGCGGTGCACGATGTCGCGGTGTTCGGCAGCTATGTGCGCGGCGACGGCGCCACCGGCCATACCGGCTACGAAACCGGCACGCTCAATGCGCTCGCCCGCTTCGAACTTGGCCCGCGCGACCGGGTAGCGGTGAAGCTGATCTACAACGAAGGCGATTTCCGCCTTTCCACCCGGCTTTCCTACAACCAGTATCTCGCCAACCCCTATCAGCAGGGCTGCAAGGCGGCGGCGACCGCGGCGCCGGGCTGCGGCACGATTTCGGTACTGGTCAACGGCGTCAACGGCGCCCGTATCGCCCAGACGGCGGACGAAGGCGACCTTGCCCGCAACGATCGGCGCACGATCGTCGGCACGCGCTACGAGCATGATCTGGGGCCGAACACGACCTGGCGCACCCAGGCGACCTTCGATGCCCGCGTCGTCAACCAGCCAACCAGCGCGACGCCGTTCAAGGGCACGCTCAACAGCTACAATCTGACGTCCGACATCACCAGCCACGGCACCATCGGCGGCATGGCGGCGACCAGCTTCGTGGGCCTGTTCTACAACTATCTCGACAACCAGAGCTTCAGCTTCAACAAGACGCCGGCGGGCCGCAACGGCTTCGGCGCGCTCACCCAGACGGTGTTTGGCGATGTGCGGAACATGGGGCTGCGCGCCCGCGAGGAACTACAGCTCACCACAAGGTTGCAGGCGATCGCCGGCATCGGTGCGGAGCGTTCGATCCTGAACGTCCGCCAGACCGCCTATAGCTACCCCCTGGGCGCCACCCCGCTCCTCGCCTTCATTCCCGCCGAGCGGCATTTCACCAATGTTGCGCCCGAAGCCGCATTGTTCTGGCAGGCGGTGGACGCGGTGCGGCTGCATGCGCGAGTGGGGACGGGCTATGGCATCCCGCAGGCCGGCAACCTGTTCGTCACCGCGGCCGGCGTGGCGGGAAACAACAGGAGCCTGAAGGCACAGCGCAACACCGGCATCGACATCGGCGCCCAGGTGACGCTGGGGCGGAATTTCACGGCGGAACTCACCGGCTATCAGGAGTGGTTCACCAACGAACTGGTCAGCCAGTCGGCCGGGGTGAACCTGCTCGCCTATACCACGAACGTGCCGCGATCGGTGCATCGCGGCATCGAGCTGGGATTTGGCTGGCGACCGTTGCCGGGCGTGCTGCCAGGGGCGAAGCTCGATGCCAGCTACAGCTATAACGACCAATATTATACCGACTTCCAGGAACGGCTTACCGCCGGCAGCATCTCGCGGCTGCTCGATCGCCGCGGCAAGGCGATTCCGGGCGTGATCCCCCATTTCGTCAACATTCGGGCGGGCTATGACCAGCCGGCGGGGCCGCTCGCGGGCGTCGGCGGCTTTGCGGAGCTCACCTATCGCGACCGCTTCTTCGTCGACAACAGCAACCTGCTGGCGATGCCGTCGGCAACGCTCGTGAACGTAAACCTGCACTATGATCCGCCCCGCGGGACCCGGCGGCTGCGCTTCTATGCCTCGGTGCAGAATCTGTTCGACGTCATCACGGTCGGCTCCGCCTCGGTGATCGCGAACAGCCTGAATGCGGCGACGGGGGCGGAGAACCCGGCCTCGGTGCTCGCCAACACCACCGGCTCGGTCTACGCCGGGCAGCCTCGCACGGTCTATGCCGGCGTCAAGGCGCGGTTCTGAGGGAGAGCGAATCATGCAGCAATCCCGTGCCCCCCGCTGGCCGAGCACCGCGGCCGTCTGGCGCTGGCATTTCTATGCCGGCCTGTTCTGCATTCCCTTCGTACTGTGGTTGGCGATCACCGGCTCGATCTATCTGTTTCGCCCCCAGGTGGAGGCACTGATCGATGCGCCCTATGCGAACCTGGCCATCACCGGCCCCCGCGCCTCGGCGGCGGCGCAGGCCGCCGCGGCGGTACGGGCCGTGCCCGGATCGGTACTGCACCGCTACCAGCTGCCGGTCACCGATCGGCAGGCGGTGCAGGTCATCGTCGGCAACGGAAAGGACGAGACCCGTGTCTATATCCACCCGCAGACGCTGGCGGTGCTGAAGACGGTCGACGAGGATCAAAGACTGATGCGGGTGATCTTCCGCCTGCACGGCGAGCTACTGGCAGGCACGCCCGGCTCCTACCTCGTCGAGCTGGCGGCCTCGTGGACGATCGTGATGCTCCTCTCCGGCCTGTTCCTCTGGTGGCCGCGCGACGGGCGTATCGCCGGGGTGCTCTATCCGCGGCTGGGTGCGGGCGGCCGCCGCTTCTGGCGCGATCTGCACGCGGTGACGGGCTTCTGGGTCTCGGCCTTCGCGCTGTTCCTGCTCGTGTCGGGCTTGCCTTGGGCGAAGAGCTGGGGCGGCTATCTGAAGGCAGTACGCGGCGTGGTCGAAGGTCATCCGGTCAAGCAGGACTGGACCACCGGCCATGCCGAGGAACTCCGCCAGCGCGCCGCTGCCGATGCCGGTACCCGCGCGATGATGGGCGCGCATACCGAGCATCACGGCATGGCGATGGCGCACCCGGCCGTCTCGCTGGTGCCGCTCGACCGGTTGATTGCAACCTTGGGGCCGCTGCGGCTGGCGACGCCGGTCCTGGTCGCGCCGCCGACCGGACCGGGCCAGCCCTGGACCGCCAAGTCCGATGCCGCCAATCGGCCGCTGCGCACCGATCTGACCCTGGACGGCGATAGCGGCGCGATCCTCTCGCGCAAGGATTTCGCCCAGCGCCGGCTGGTCGATCGGCTGGTCGGGTATGGCGTGGCAGTGCATGAGGGGCAGGCGTTCGGCTGGCTCAACCAGTTGCTGAACCTGCTGACCGCGATCGGCCTGATTCTGCTGGCGGTGAGCAGCATTGTCCTGTGGTGGCGGCGGCGTCCGCAGGGGATATTGGGGGCGCCGCGTGCGGCGGCACCCGCGCCGTTCGCAGTGGCGTTCTTCGCGCTGGTGGCGGCGCTCGGCCTGTTCCTGCCGCTGATGGGGATCAGCCTGCTGCTCGTGCTGGCAGTGGAACGGCTGGTGCTGGTGCATCTGCCGGGTGCGCGCCGATGGCTCGGACTGCGGCCGGCAGTCACCCCGCGCGCCACAGGCCGCTAGCGGATCGTGCATTTGCTAGATCGGGGCAGCGGTTGACGGCGCGCGGCTCTTTCGCATAGAGCGGCGTACGGCGATGGATTTCCGCCGGGCCATGTGGCCGAACCGCCCTTGCAAGGGCCGATGATTCCTACCAGGCGCCGCAAGGCAGCGAGGAGGAATCGTGCGCGTTACTTTCGATAGCCGGACCGATCCGTTCAACCGGAGGGCGTTCTTCCGCGACCGCCGCGATCAGGTCCAGTCGGTGCTGCGCTGGACACTGATCCTGGTGCCGACGGCCGCGCTGATCGGTACGCTGTGTGCCGCGTTCTTGGGGAGTCTCGACGCCGCGACACGGGCGCGGTTTGATCATCCGTGGCTCCTGTACCTGCTGCCCCTGGGTGGCGCGGCGATCGCGCTGCTCTACCATCGCCTCGGGCGGTCGGTCGAAGCAGGCAACAATCTGATCGTCGAACAGATCCACGAACCGGGCGGCGGCGGCGTGCCGTTGCGGATGGCGCCGCTGGTGTTCCTCGGCACGATCGCGACGCATCTGTTCGGCGGCTCGGCGGGCCGCGAGGGGACCGCGGTGCAACTCGGCGGCAGCATCGCCAGCGCCGTAGCCGGCCTGTTCCGGCTGGACGCTGCCGGCGTGCGCATCCTGCTGATGGCAGGCGTGGCGGCCGGGTTCGGCGCGGTGTTCGGCACGCCGCTCGCAGGTGCGGTGTTCGCGCTCGAAGTGCTGGCGGTGGGCCGGATCGAAACCACGCACCTCCTGCCCTGCCTGCTCGCCGCACTGGTCGGCGACTGGACCTGCCATGCCTGGGGCATCCACCACACGCCATATCACATTGTCACCCCGGCCGCTGGGGGCGGCGCGCTGCTGGTCGCGCCGCTGCTGCTCGCCAAGGCAGCGCTGGCCGGCGTGCTGTTCGGGCTGGCGGGGCTGGCCTTTGCCGAGGCGAATCATGTGCTGGGCGGCTTTCTCAAGGCGCGCCTTCCCTATGGCCCGGCGCGCGCCGCGCTGGGCGGTGTGCTGGTGATCGCACTGGTCTGGATCGTCGGCACGCGCGGCTATCTCGGGCTCGGGGTCTGGTCCGCCATTCCAGGCGACCCGACGATCGCAGGATTCTTCACCGGGCCGGTCGATCCTTGGAGCTGGGCGCTCAAGATGCTGTTCACCGTCGTCACGCTCAGCGCCGGCTTCAAGGGTGGCGAGGTGACCCCGCTGTTCTTCATCGGCGCCGCGCTCGGCAACGCGCTGGGCGGGCTGCTCGGCGCGCCGATCGACCTGTTCGCCGGGCTCGGCTTCGTCGCCGTGTTCGCAGGCGCGGCCAACACGCCGCTGGCCTGCACGATCATGGGCATCGAACTGTTCGGGGCAACCCATGCCGTGCCGATCACTGTCGCGTGCTTCGTCGCGTACCTCTGTTCGGGCCATAACGGCATTTATCTGTCGCAGTATATTGCCGTCCCCAAGCGGGCGTCGCGCCTCTCCGCCGGTGCCGCGACGCTGCGCGAGGCACGGGCCGCGCGCAGAACACGATCGGCAGGATCGATATCGGCATGACGGCGCTGCACAAGGCGATGGGGACGGCGCGCCGGTGCTACCGATCGTCAGCGGCACGGGCATATTGCTCGACCTGCCGGATCGGGTGCGGCCGGTGTTCGGGCAGATGTCGCCGCGGCTAGCGGCCGGATCCTCCCCGTCCGCGACGGGCCGGCCGATCAGGGCGGCACTGCTCGACTGGCTGCACCCGCTCCATGGCGACGAACCGCGTCGGCGGCATGGTTGCGTCTGCGCAAGCGGGCGCGCCAGCCAGAAGCGGTTTATTGCTTGGACAAAGCGGCACGGTGGGCGCGGCGGCGGCTCTTCCGTCGAAACGGGGAGGGAGCAGCCCCTCCCCGTCTTGGCTCATCCACCGAGTTCGTCGGCGAGTGCGGTCGCGCCATAGACCGTGCGCAGCGCCTCGCTCACCGCCGCAGCCGATACCGAGATCGCCCGGTTGGTGGCGGGGTCATAGCCGTAATTGCCCCCCAGGCTGTGGATGTTGCCGTCGAACACCGCGCCGATCACCTCGGCCTTGGCATTGATCAGCGGCGATCCCGAATTGCCGCCGATGATGTCGTTGGTGGTACTGATGTTGAAGATGGTGTTCGGATTCAGCCGGTCCTTTGCCGCAACCCAGCGGGGGTCGAGCTTGAACGGCGCCTGGCCGGTCGCGCGGGCGTACAGGCCGGCGAAGGTGGTGAAGGGCGCCACCTCGGTCCCGCGCTCGCTCCAGCCGGCGATCTTGCCAAAGGAAAGCCGCAGCGTGAACGTCGCGTCGGGATAGAGGCTGTCGCCGAACGCGGCGAAGCGCGCCTGGGCGATCTGCTCGCTCGCCGCCACCGTCGGGCCGGTTACCGTGTCGATCCAGGCGGCCTGAAGCCGGCGTGCCTCGGGATCGATGCGGCGCGCGAACACGATCAGCGGATCGTCCGACGCATCGATCGCTGCCGCGCCGCCGTCCCAAAGCTGCTTGCGATAGGCCGGATCGCCAAGCCGCGAGCGGGAGAGCGCCGTGCCCAGCGCCTCCGGGCTGTCCTTGCCGAGCAACAACCGGGTGCCTGCACCGTCGCTGCCGAGATATTCGCGGGCCTTTGAAAGCCAGAAGGTGAGCGTCAGCTGCTCCAGCTCGGGCGAAACCGGCGTCGCGTCGAGGATCTGCTTTTCGAGCAGCGGCAGCTGCGAATCGGCGAATCCGGGCAGGCGCTGTGCCGATGGCTTGGCCCGTTCCACCGCCGCCCGCACCAGCGCGCGGGCATAACCGAACAGCGACGATCCCATCGGACCACCGGCGACATAGCTGTAATCGAGGTACAGCGTTTCGGCCTTGGCCTGCGCCCCTGCGATTTGCTTCCAGGGCCCATCGCCGATGCCGGCCTTGGTGCGCAGCGCGGCTTCCTGCGCGCGTTTGTCGGCCAGGAAGCTGGCATCGTTCAGCGCGAAAAGCCGCCCGAAATAGACCTTGTAGCTGTTCTCGATGCCAAACAGCAGATCCTGGGCGAGACGGCGATGCTCGTCGGATTCGGTGCCGAACTGGATCAGCCGCCCGCGCAGCTCGGACATGCGGAGCAACGTCAGCGGCAGCGTGCGATCGCGCTGGCGCTCCAGCTGGGCGACGGTCAGCTGTCGATCGGTACCGCCGGGGTTCCCGGCAACGAAAACCGCCTCCCCCGCCTTGGGCGCGGCGGGATTCCACCGCAGGTGCTGTGGGGTCACCGCCGGCTTGCCGTCTTCGTAGAGCCGCACGAACGCCGCATCGAGCGCATAGCGGGGGAAGTTGAAATTGTCCGGGTCGCCGCCGAAGAACGCGGTCGGTACGCCCGGCGAGAAGACCAGCCGGACATCGGCATATTTGCGGTAGCGGTAGAGCTTGTACTGCCCGCCATGATAGAGGTCGACCACCTGGCAGCGCAGCGTCGCCGGGGACCGGGCACAGCCCTGCAACTCGATCGCACCGATCGCCGCGGTGCGCGCCTGGATCAGCGCGGCGCCAGCCAGCCCGTCACCCGCCTTGCGCACCTGCGCGGTAACGTCGGTGATGCCTTCTAGAATCTCACCCTGCATACTCGGGCATTTGCGTTCGTCCTCCGGCCCGGCGGTGACGACCCCCTGGATGTAGAGATCATTGCCCTTGGACGAGAGATCCTGCGCACATTCGGCGACGCAGTGATTGTTGGTCAGCACCAGCCCATGCACGCCGACCACCGAAGCGGAGCAGCCCCCGGACAGGCGCACCGCCGCGCCGCGCACCTTGTCCAGCCATGCCTGGTCGATGGTGACCCCATAGGCGGCCTTCACCTTGGCAGCAGGGAAATTGTCGAACGTCCACATCCCTTCATCGGCCTGTGCCGGCATGGCCAGCAACGAGGAGGCAGCGAGGGCGACAAGCGGAGACAGGCGCATGGAGGGTCCAGTATCGTTGATCAGGCGGCGATCCTTAGCCAGCGTCAATGAATGTTACAACATATCCTTAGTCCTCTCGCAGGAAGGAATGGGCAGGTTCGTGGGCCAGCCTCACGGCGATGGGCCAACCCCGGGGCTGTGCCAACGACATCGGCCAAGTGACCGCTTGAGCTTTATTGCGCGCGCAACTAAAAATGATACGTTGTATCGTTACTTTCTGGAGTACCGGGTGATTTCCTTCGACGCTGCCGGACCCGGCACCACGACCGGCTTCCTCACCGCCGCGCCATCGGGTTTCACCATCGCGCGCGGCGCATGGATATGCGCCACCTGCGACTGCCCCCAGCCGGCCATGGCAGCAGAATGATCGCGTTGACACAGGAACGCACCGCCGCAGCCGGCATGGCCGTGCAACGCTGCTCGCCCTCTGTGCTGGACTCCATAGCCCGGCCGGACGTGCATCTGGCGATCTGGCGCCGGCCACTGCCGCAAGGCCTTGCCTGGCTATCGCAGCTCGATTGGTCGAAGATCGACGACCTGGATTTCGAAACCACGCTCGATGCCGTGGCGGATGCGGTCGTCGAAGGGCTCGCCGAGGCCGGCTACCCGGCAGGTGCCCGGGGAGATGCGCTGGCGGACGAAATCGTGCAGCATGCCCGACGCTTCGCCGCGATCCACAAGCTGGACGCCGTGAGCATCCGGCTAGAGGTGATCGAGACGGACGCCTGCCGGAAGTTTCACGCGGATTATGTGGCGGCGCGGCTGCTTACGACGCTGGTGGGAACCGGCACCCAGTGGATCCACGGCGTCGAGGCCGCCGATACGCCCATCCGGCAGATGGGAACCGGCGATGTCGGCATCTTCAAAGGGCGGCTGGCGGCGGAGTCGCTTTCGATCCTGCATCGCTCGCCGCCGATCGGGGAGGCAGGCGAAACCCGGCTGCTGCTGGCGATCGATCCCGCCCCAGCACCGGGAGCGTACGCATGCGCGCACTGACCGCGGGCCCGCAGGCGCGAATTCCGGTCAGCGTGCTCACCGGTTTTCTAGGCAGCGGCAAGACCACGCTCCTCAACCATCTGGTGCGGAGGCCGGAGCTGCGCCGCGCGCTGGTGATCATCAACGAGTTCGGCGCGGTCAGCCTCGACCATGATCTGATCGCGCGATCGAACGAGGACATGGTGGTGGAGATGATGGGCGGCTGCCTCTGCTGCACGATTCGGGGCGATCTGCGCGCGACCTTGCGCGACGCCCCCTGGCGTTTCGCGCGGGAAGGCCGTTGCTGGTTCGATCGCGTTGTGATCGAAACCACCGGCCTCGCCGATCCCGCGCCGATCCTGCACACGCTGATGGCCGATCCGCAGCTGCAGACTCTCTACCGCCTCGACGGCGTGGTCACCACGGTCGATGCTGTCAATGGCATGGCGACGATGGACACCCAGGAGGAAGCGGTGCGCCAGGCGGCCGTGGCCGATCGCATCGTGCTGACCAAGACGGATCTGCTATCCAGCGATGGGCAACGGGCGATCGAGGCGCGGCTGCGGGCGATCAACCCGGCCGCACCGGTCCTGCCGGTGCTGCAGGGAGCGGCCGATCCCGAACGCCTGTTCGATGCCGGCCTTTACAACCCCGAGACCAAGAGCAACGACGTACGCCGCTGGCTGAATGCAGAGGCCTATGACGGGGGCCATGGGCATGACCATGCCGATCACGGGCACCATGCGCATCACCACGACATCAATCGCCACGACGATCGCATCCGAGCAACCTGCCTGACCTTCGACACGCCGCTCCGCGCCGAAGCGTTCGAACGCTGGATCGACATTCTCACCAGCCTGAAAGGCGCGGATATCCTGCGGGTGAAGGGCATCGTGCACCTGCGCGACCATACCAAGCCGGTGGTCGTCCACGGCGTGCAGCACCTGTTCCATCCACCCGTCGAACTGGAGGATTGGCCTTCCGACGACCGGCGGACACGGCTGGTGTTCATCACCCGTGACATCACTGCCGATCAGCTCCGAGGCACCTTGTCGCTGATGACGATCGGCCTCGACCGCTTCGGCCTGCAGGGACTGGTAGAAACACTCCCGGCGCCGGGGATTCCTGGCGGTACGATGGGCGGCGGCTGGGCCTGATCGGCGCCACCGTCCAGCGTGGGCGCTCCCCTTTTTCGATCAGTTCTTCAAGGTCTGGGCCGCAGCCGTCACCGTTACCAGCGGCGTGAACAACTGGCTGATCAGCTGGAACATCCGGGCCGGCTGATTGGCCGCGGCGTTACCGAAATACAGCACGTCGCCATCGCGCATGGTGAATTTCTGGGCCAGGAAGTACGAGCCGGCGGTCATCATGTTGAGATGATAGATGACGGGTGCTTCTTCGCCCTTCCCGTCGCGCGCATACCGGAACAGGAAAAGCGCGGCCGGGTCGCCATAGTTCACGTCCACACCGCCCGCGGTGGCGATCGCTTCGGCAAGCGTCACGCTCGAACGGGGAAAGGGCAGTTGCTGCACCCGTCCCGATGCACCGAGCACCGAGAAGGATCGCGGCGCACTGACCAGCATGAACCGATCGCCCGGTGCAGCCCGCACATCCAGCGCGGGGTTATCGATCAGATCCTCCAGCCGGTAGTCCACGGTATTGCCGCCGCGGGTCACCCGCAGGGCCAGGTCGCGCGCATTGCCGCGATAGCCGCCCGCCAGCGCGACGACATCGGTGAGCGTCTCGCGGTTGGTTTGCAGCAGCATCCGGCCCGGCCGCGCGACCTCCCCGCCGACGATCACCGTATTGGTGAGCGGCTGGGCGATCGTCACCAGAACCTGCGGGTTCTGCGACAGGCGGCGCAGCGCCCGCTGGATCATCAGTTGCACATCGGTAACCGTGCGCCCCTGCACATGAAGCGTTCCGGCATAGGGAATGCTGATGTCGCCGGCATCGTTGACGCGGCTGGGTGGCAGCTTCTGCACCTGCGCGCCCGGCGTGCCCGCCAGCAAGGCCTGCCCCGGCATCGCCGCGGCACCCGAGCCGCCGGCGAACAGGGTCACGCCGGCTTCGTAGATGTTGATATCCAGAACGTCGCCGGGGCCGATCAGATCGGTCGGGGCAATCGTCGCCTCGGCCAGTTCGGCCGATTGGCGCGGGTTCGACGCGGCGGGGATATCGGCCGCGGAGCGGACTTCGACTACCGTCATCGGCAGCCCCTCCGGCGGCGTTGCCACCGATTTTTCGAGCTGGGTTCTTGTAGGCCCGCTCTTCGGAAGCGTGGCACAACCTGCCAGACTCGAAAGCAGTAGGAAACCAACGGCACTCTTGATCTGCATTTCGATACCAAACTCTGCTGCCCGACGCCCCGCGCGGCGCCTTAGCACCGACGAACGAAATGCCACAAGCGCCGGCACCGCCGATCGCCCGCTTATGGGTAACGGCACGCAGCAGCGCAATCCGGTTGCCTGCGAAAGGCAAGCTGCTATCGCCACAAGGTGACGTATCGATCGAAAGAGCGGTTTCTCGGGCGCAAGCTGGCGCTCGCAACTGCCACCCTGCGGGTGCATCTGGATGCGTTCCGTATCGCGCCCGCCGCCTATGCGGCAGCAACCTGGTGGCGGATCAGGGGCAAACGCGTCCGCTCCAAGGCGCGCTTTTCGATGCTGCTCAGCCGCTCGCCAAATGCCTATCGCCTGTGGCTGCTACGCCGCCGTGCGCTTCCGCCTCCTGTGCCGTCGGCATCGGAAAAGGTTGCGATCGTAGCGCTGGTCGACGCGCGGGGGGAGGCAGACGCGCTGCGCCGGACAGTGGGCAGTCTCCGTGCGGAAGGAATCCCCTATTACGTGGTGGGAGACGCGCGACATCCAACGGTCGCGCATGCCTTGCGAGAGATCGCCTGGGAAGCGCAGCCCTGGTTGCTGCCGATCATGGCCGGCGATCGGCTCGCCGACGGCGCTGTCGCGGCCTATCGTGCGGCGATTCCCGCCTGTGCGGCCGGCGTCCTGTATGCAGACGACGATCTTGTGACCCGCGCGGGGAAACGTCGCAGCCCGCATTTCAAGCCACAGTGGAACGCGGAGCTTTTTGAACATTTCGACTTTCTGACCGGTGCCTGTGTCCTTCGGCTGGATCCGGCGGCGGTCGACCGCTTGTGCCTCGACGGCGACTGGGCGGCCGGCCTGGTTCGGGCGGCTCTGGCCGGCGGCGGGGCGTCCCACCTGCCCCGGATCCTGCACCACCGACACGCCCGGCCGGCACCGTGCCGACCGGCGCCAATCGTCGGCAGCGTCCGCGAAATGCCGCCCGTTTCGGTCGTGATCCCCACACGCAACCGACACGATCTGCTGAAGACCTGCCTGGAAGGCCTGTCGCGGACGGCGTATCCCGACATCGACGTCATCCTCGTCGACAATGACAGCGACGATCCCGACACGCACGCCTTTCTGGCCGCAATCGCGTGCGACGGGGTACGCGTGCTCCACCATCCCGGGCCGTTCAACTATTCGGCCATCAATAACCGCGCCGTGCGGGAAACGCGCGGAACGATGCTGTGCCTGCTGAACAACGATATCGAGATTCTCGCACCGAACTGGCTTCAGCATCTTGTCGTTCAAGCGCTGCGCGACGAGGTGGGCGCGGTCGGCGCGCAGCTTCACTATCCCGATGGCCGCATCCAGCACGCGGGTGTCGTACTGGGTATTTGCGGTGGTGCTGCCCATGCGCATCGGCTGGTGCGGCCGGAAGGGGAAGGCTATTTTCATCGCCACGCCCTGCCGCAATTCGTTTCTGCGGTAACCGCGGCTGCGATGGTCGTGCAGCGGGACCGCTTCCTTGCGGTCGGCGGCTTCGACGAGCAGGAATTTCCCGTCGCGTTCAACGATGTCGATCTGTGCATGCGGCTGAACCGGCGCGGCTGGCAATCGCTGTACGAACCCCGCGCGCAGCTTCTCCACCATGAATCGGTGTCGCGCGGATTCGATCGGGATCCGGCCGGCGCTGCGCGGCTGGCGCGGGAAATGTCGGCTCTTCAGCGACGCTGGGGGACACTGACCTATCTCGACCCGTTCCATCATCCCGAACTAAGCCGCTACAGCGAAACCTTTGTCGTCGGACTGTAAGGCACCGATCGGCGCCAGTGCGCTGGACAAGATGCAGTCGCTGTTTCAAGAGAAAGCCGACCAGCTGATTGACCTACTGGGGGGGGGATTTCGTGATTAAGACTTTTGCGGCGGGGCGTAGCCGCCGCTTGTCGTACGTGCTCGGCACGAGCGTGCTGGCATTGGGCGTCGCGACTTCGTCTGCACATGCGCAGTGCACGCCCGACCCAACCGTCGCCAGCGAGACGACGACGTGTAGCGGCAACGACACCGATGGCTTGGTGGTGACCACCAACGGCAGCACGGTGGTGGTAGCGGATAGCGCGACGACCGGCCAGCTCCGCGTGAACATCCCGGCGGTGCCGGATAGCTACCAACGACGCCTGGCAACTATCAACGTGATCGGTCACGTCAATGGCGGTTCGCAGAGCGGTATCGTCGTCCAGCCGGGACCAGCCTCCGCCAACACCTATGACTTTTACGGTACCTTGGCGACCATCAGTGTGGCGGCCGGCGCGCAGATATCCGGGGTGAACGGCGTGGTCGCCGACGGAACGGGCAACAGCTACAGTCCGGCGCTCGCCTCGATCGACAATGCCGGCAGCATCACCGGCACCAGCGGCATCGCGTTGCTGGCGATCCGCCCGGATCGTGGCGGGTTCCTGTCGATCACCAACGCTGCGAGCGGAACGATCGGCGCGATCAGTGGCGGTGTCGGCACGCTGGTCAATGCCGGCACGATCGACGGCGACAGCCGGTCCGCCATCGATCAGACGACCACCTATAACAGCCGCCTCGGTTTCGGAGACTGGACCAACAGCGGCACGATCCGCGCCAACACGTCCGCCGCGACGATCAACCAGCTGTCGCAGCTGCAAGCGGTCACCAACAGCGGCACAATCACCAACGCCGGCAGCGGCGCCGCCATCCAGGGCGACCACATCCAACTCACCAACCTGGCAGACGGGCGCATCTCGACCGCAGGCCGTGTCGCCATAGGGACAGAGACGGCGCTGACGCTGGTCAATACCGGCACGATCGTGGGCGACGTCACGTCAAGCCAGGGATATGGAAGCTATTTCAGCAGCTCGGTCGATTCTACCGCGGGGCAGATCATCGGCAACGTTGCCTTCGGCAGCGGCAACGACACGATCTATGCGCGCTACGACGGCACCGCCACGCTCGTTACCGGCGTCACCGGGACGATCGACGGCGGCATGGGCACCAACAGCGTGGTTCTGGCCCCAACCAGCGACGTCCGCGTCACCAGCGCGGTCACCCTGCCAAGCAGCTTCCAGCGGCTGCGGCTCGCCCCGGGTGCCGGCGCCACGCTGACGCTCGGCGACGGCTTCGTGGCGCCGGGCGTCCTCGAAATCACCGGAGCGGGTACGATCGTCAACGAAACCGCCCTGCGGATCAATGATCAGGCCTTTGTCCAACCCTATACGCTGAGCAGCGGCACGCTGGTCAACAAGGGCACCATCCAGGCGACGGTTCCCACCTTCTACTATGCGCTCGACCTCAATAGGTCGAACCTCACCAATAGCGGCCGCATCGAATCGAGCGGCAACGGCATCAATACCGCCGGCACGATTTCCAACAGCGGGACGATCGTGGCGCGCGACACCGCCGTCCGGCTGTTCGGCGAGGGCTTCGACAACAGCGGCACGATCCGTTCCACTGCCGGGGTCGGCGCCGTGCTCGACGGAAACACCTATTACACCGCCACCAACAGCGGCCGGATCGAAGGCGCGACCTATGGCGTCGACATCGGCTATGTGCTCAACAACAGCGGCACGATCGCTGCAACCGGCGCCGGCACCGCCGTTGGGCTCAGCTATTACGGCGTGCTCAACAACCTCGCGGGCGGGGTCATCAACGGCGGCGCTTATGCCGTCACCGGCAAGGATCCCTATGGCTCCACGACGGTCGACGCCGGTGGCGTGTTCAACGCCGGAACGATCAACGGCGACGTCACTTTCCTACCGACGAACGGCACCGTTCCCTACTACAGCACCAGCAACACCTATGTCGCGCTGCCCGGCGGCGTGCTGAACGGCAACCTCACGCTTGGCAGAGGCGACACGCTGGTGACCGATCTGGTCAATACCGGCCCGGGCAGCTTCGCCGGCATTACCGGCACCGTCACTGGAATAGACGCGCTGCTGCGCTACCGCGTGTCGGGCCAGCAGAGCGCAGTGATTGGTGCGGTAGGTCCCTTCGCCACCACCGGCTACGAACTCGTCGACAGCGCGACCCTCACGCTGACAGCCGCCACCGCGCAGAACAATACGCTCGTGCTAGCCGGCAGCGGTATCGTGGACCTGAACGCCAATGTCACGACGACCAATGCGACCACGCTGCGCGTGGTCAGGGCTGCGGCTATCACCAGCCTGCAGCCCAGCAGCGGTACCAACGGCCTGACATTGATCAATCGCGGCACCCTTACCAGCACGATCACCGATTATTTTGGCGGCGGCTACGGCGTGGTGTCGATGTACGGCAAGAACACGCTGGACAATGAAGGCACCATCCGCGCGCTCTATACCGCCACCAACGGCGGCTCGAGCTACAACGCAGCCGTGGTCGGCGGCGATGCGCTGATCAACAACGGCCGCATTGAACTCGACGGCAGTTACGGCACCAGCGGAGTTCGGTCGGTCACCAACAACGGCACGATCGTGCAGACCGGCACGCGCGACTCCTACGCGATCTTCGATGCGGGCCTGGTCATCAACAACGGCACGATCCAGACGACTGGCCCGGCGATCACCGGCAATTATGGCGGAATCGTCATCAACGCCGGTACGATCGCCTCCAGTGGCGGCACCTTCGGGCAGGGCGCCATTAATCTTTATGCCGGTCGGGTGAACAATGCCGGCGCCATCCAGGGCAATGTCGTCCTGGGTAGTCAGTCGATCTATTTCTCGAACGGCGGCACGCTCACCGGCAATCTCGATCTCGGCTATGGATCGATCTTCCTGCAGTCGGGGGAGACGACGGGCGTCAGCGGGAAGATCACGGCAAGCGACAGCGCCTATGGTCGCGCATTGGCGGCGAGCGGTTCGGTAGCGATCGGGCCCGCCCCGACGAGCGGCTTTACCAGCGCTGCGGTGGCGGCGCTCGGCAGCGACACCATCCTGACGTTGACCGGCGTCGATACCGCCTTCGCCGACGTTGCCGTCATGGGGAACGGCAGCGTGATCAGCCGTGCGGCAATCGCGGGATCGGTTTCTCTGACCGGCGGGAGCACGCTGTTCGGCGATGACAATACGGGCCCGGTCGCCAGCTTCACCAATGCCGGAACCATCGGGGGTACGGTCTACGGCTTGGTTGCGGCGATGGCGAACACTGGCACCATTGGCGGTTCAGCCCTGACCGGTCCAGCCGTGACCGTGTACAACGATGCTGCGCTATCCTTCGTCAACAGCGGCCGCATCGCGATGGGCTATCGCGGCACTCCCATCGTTGTGCTGGGTGCTGTCGATGCGCTTGCCGCGTCGAACAGCGGCACGATCGAGGGCGGCTTGTTCGCCTATACCCGCTTCGCCAAAACGACTGCCACCGGCACGGTGACGATCGCCAACAGCGGCGCGATTCGTAACGACGCCATCGACGTCGCCGCAACGGGGCTGGTCGTGAACGTGGACGGTAACCGGGGTGCATCCGGCACCGTATCGCTGAACAATAGCGGTACCGTCGTCGCAACGGGAAGCAGCGCCACCGGAGTCAATCTCAGCATGGACCCGGACGATCAGGTGATAACGTTCACCGTGCAGAACAGCGGCAGCATCGCCGCAACAGGTACGTCGACGGCTCAGAACGCTATGGCCGCGTTGGGCATCAACTTGGCGGGGAAAGACGCCAAGACCACCGGCACCATCACCAACCAGAGCAGCGGATCGATCACCGCCACCGGCACCAACGCCGTCGCAGTCCTGGCAAGCGACACGGTTCTCACCCTGAACAATGCCGGCCGCATCGCCGCCAGCGGCACGGGCGCGGCGGCGATCGTCGCCAATGGCAGCAGCACGATCACGCTCACCAACACCGGCACCATCACCGGCGCGACGTTACTCAGCGACGGTGCCGATCTGGTCGAAAATGGTGGCAGCATGGGGGCGCTGTCGCTGGGGGCGGGCAACGACCGCGTGGTGCTGCGGGATGGAGCAATCAATCCGCGGATCGACGGCGGTGCTGGCGACGACCGGCTGGAGATCGCCGGCACCGCCAGCGGCGCGGCGATTGCGCTGGGCGACGTCGCGAATGTCGAAGCGCTGCGAATGAGCGGCGGCTTCGCAACGCTTTCCGGCACCGCCGCCTTTGCCGACGTGCAGTTGAACGGTGGCCGCCTGGTGGGCCTGGCGGGTTCGACCATTGCGGCGAACACGATCACGGTTGCCACCGGGGCAACGTTCGGCTCGGCCGGAACGGTGAACGGCAATGTCGCCGTCGCGGGCACGCTCAGCCCGGGCGCCTCGCCGGGAACGATGACGGTGAACGGCAATGTCGCGCTGGCGGGCACGTCGACCGCGCTGTTCGAAATCACCCCAACCATATCGGACAAGCTCGTCGTCAACGGCACGGTATCGATTGCGAACGGCGCGACGTTGCAGATCGTGCAGACGGGCAATGTCACCCCCGGCACCTTGTTCGATCTGATCACCGCGAGCGGCGGCATTTCCGGCAGCTTCAGCACTATCCAGACGGGCGGCGCAGGCTTCGGCCTGTTCTCGCAGAGCGGAGGCCGCATCCGTGTGATGTCGACCTTCGTTGCCGCCACGGGCTTTAGCGGCGCGGCGCGGCAGAGCCTGGACTATGTCAACGGCGTGCTGCTGGGCGGACGGGCGGCGCCGGCGCTGATCGCCGCGGCCCCGCAACTGCTGACAGGTACTGGCGCCAGCGACGCCGCCGCCTTCGTGCGTATTACGCCGCAAGCCTATGCCGCCACCCGGCAGATCAGCATCGAGAATGGCCTCACGCTGGCCGATGCGGCGCGCGGACAGGCCTTTGCGCCAGTACGCGAAACGCCGGGGCTGTTCAGCTTCGCGAGCGCGCTGGGCGGTACGCGGACGCTTGAGGGCGATCCCACCGGGGGCGTGGCGCGCACCACGACCAACGGCTATGGCTTCCTGGCGGGCATCGGCTTCGGCGATACCCGATGGTCGGTCGGCGCCTTTGGCGGCTATATGAATAGCCGGCAGACCCTCGCCGATCTGGGCGCCCGGACGAATGCGGACGGCGTTGTGGCCGGGGTGCATGGGCGTGTGCGCTATCGGGGCGTCGGCCTCAAGGCGACGATCGCCTATGACGGCGCGCAGGCGGACACCCGCCGCGTGCTGCCGGTGGGCAGCGCCGACGGCCGCTATGATCTGCGGGGCTGGACGGCGGATGCCAGCATCGACACGCAACTGCGGTTGTCCGGCGGCTGGTCGCTGCGGCCGGCAATCGGCGCGACGGCGATCCGCACCACCCGCGAGGCGGCCGTCGAGCAGGGCGAAAGCCCGCTCGCGCTGACCGTGGCGAAGCGGCGCGACACCGCCGTGTTCGTCGATGGCGGCATCACCTTCGCCGGTGCCGCGCAGGCCGGCGCTGCGGGGTCGATCCGGCCCTATCTGACGCTTGGCGCGCGCTACCAGATTCGCGGTCGCGTGCCCTACGCGGCCGCCGGTCTCGCTGGCGGCGATATCGCCCTGCTCGGGGAAGGCGCGACCCGAGCCTCCTTGCTTGCCACGGCCAAGCTGGGCGCCGATGTCGTGCTATCGCCCAGGCTGGCGCTGTTCGCCGTGCTGTCGGGCGAAAGCGGCGATGCGGACCACCGCGCAGCCGCTCGCGGCGGCGTCCGCCTGGCGTTCTGACGTCGGACAAGGCCCCGCGCCAGATGCGGGGCCACCCGTCCTTGGGCTGGGGCGAGGTAGGCCCCGCCCGACGCCATCAGGCTCGGTGATCGCCCATGCGCTCGCCGAGCCGTACCGGCCGTTCCGGCGCCCAGCTTTCCTCGAACGTGATCGCGCCCTGACGGAAGAGCAGCACGACCGTCGAGCCGAGCAGGAAGCGGCCCATCTCTTCCCCCTGCTTCAATAGGATGTCCCGATCCGTATAGACCCATTCGCCCAGCGCATGGGTACGCCGCGCATTGACGATGCCGTGCCACGCCGTCGCCATGCTGCCGACGATGGTGGCACCGACCAGCACCATCGCGAAGGGACCATGCTCCGCGCTGTCGAACAGGCAGACGACGCGTTCGTTGCGCGCGAACAGATTCGGCACCCCCCGCGCGGTGACCGGGTTCACCGAGAACAGGCTGCCCGGAATGTGGATCATGCGGGTCAGCCTGCCCGTGCAGGGCATGTGGATCCGATGATAGTCGCGCGGCGAGAGGTAGAGGTTGGCGAAGCTGCCGTGCCGAAACGCAGCGGCCAGCGCAGGATCGCCACCGAGCAATGCGGTGGTCGTGAAGCGATGGCCCTTGGCCTGGACGATGTGGTGGTCGTCGATCGCCCCCACCTGGCTGATCGCGCCGTCGACCGGGCAGACGAAATCGGCGCGCGCCAGCGGGCGGACGCCTTCACGCAACGGGCGCGTGAAGAAATCGTTGAAACTGGCATAGCCGGCGATGTCCGGAATTGCCGCCTCGCCCATGTCTACCCCATATCGGGCGACGAAGCGGCGGATCAGCCATCGCGTCATTGGCCCACCCCGCGCGCGGGCGACCCGACCCGCCAGAAGGGTGAGGCGCTGTTTCGGCAAGGCATGTTGCAACAGGACGGCAAGGCGTTCGGACATATCGGCCCCTTAAAGTGCCCCCCGCTGTAGCAGCCGATGGCGCTCGGGTGCGAGCCTCTCCTGCGACACGGACGGCGATCGCCCACGCCCTGGTCAACCTGCTCCCAACCACATTTGCCGCCCCCGGCCGGGAATACGAAGGACCGGCGCGCAGCACCCCGGAGGAGAAGGGCGGGACCATGCCCAGGCGCACATCGATAATAGCATAATTCGATTATTATTCAGTATTTTAAATAATATCCCAGCAAACAGTGCCGTGAAAAACACCCCGCCTCCGCTCAAGAGCGCCCAAACGGACACTCGATCTATGTGACGAAGCTTCGTATCTTGTTGGGACGGGAGAGAAACGATGTCCGCTGGGAACCAGACCCCCTTTCATCTTGAGGCGCTTGATCACATCGTTCTCCGCGTTGCCGACGTGGAGCGGAGTATCGGCTTCTATTGCGACGTCATCGGCTGCACCGTCGATCGACGGCGCCCGGAGTATAATCTCGTGCATTTGCGAGCGGGCGCGTCCATGATCGATCTTGTCGGAAACGCAGGGCGCGCGGGCGTTGGTGACAATGTCGACCATTTCTGCCTGCAGATTTCACCGTTCGATGAGGCGGCACTCCTCGCGCACCTCGCGGGGCAGGGCGTTGCGACCGAGCCGCCGATCGCGTCGCGTTATGGTGCGCAAGGCACCGGTCGATCGCTGTATCTTCGCGATCCCGACGGGAACCGCGTCGAACTGAAGGAGGCGCTTCAGTCCGCGTAGATGCGCGCGGGAAGCCGCGCGGCCATCACGGCACCCATACCTAGCAGCACGATGACGACGACGATCGACGGTATCAGACTATGGGAATCCGACAGCCGGAAATAGGCGGCACCGACCAGCGCGACGCCGGTCACCCCGCCCATCTGCTGCACCGTCTTGATGATCCCGCTCGCGGAACCCGCGTCGGCACGATCGACTTGAGCAAGGATCAGCGGCGTCGCCGGGCCGCTGCTCATCCCCATGCCGATTCCCGCGGCAAGCAGCACCGGCACCAGCAGCGCGAGAGACAGACCAGCGCTCTCGATCCAGGCGAGCGACGCCCCGGCACAGAGCCCCAGCAGGCTATAGCCGACCACCAGGATCCATTTTTCGGCGCGCCGCGCCAGCCGCCGGCCGATCAGGCCCATGCCCAACATCACGCCCGCGCTGAACGGCATGTGGATCAATCCCGTCTCGAATGGCGAGAAATGCGCCACCCGCTGCAGGGCATAGGCAAACAGGAACAGGAAGCCGGTATTGGCGGCCGAGAAGAGCAGCAGTAACATGATGCCGGTTCGGAACAGGCGATTGGCAAGCAGATGCGGTGGGAACAGCACCGCACCGCCCCGCGCCGCTCGGCGCTTGAGCCGCGACCAGGCAAAGAACAGCAACGGCAAGCCCGCCAGCAACAGCCCAAGCAAAGGCCCGTGCAGCCCGTCCTTCTCCGCCTGCAGCAGCGGAAAGAGCAGCGCCAGCATCGCAGCACCGAAACTCAATGTGCCGACAAGATCGATCCGTGTCGAGGCATCCCGCCGGCTTCGCGGCAGCGTCCACCATCCAGCAACCAGCGCAACGACGCCGATCGGCATATTGATCAGAAACACGCTCCGCCAGCCGAGCCCGCCAATATCGGCGGCGATCAGGAAGCCGCCGAGGATAGGTCCGGCGATCGACGAAAGGCCGCCGATAACACCGAACCAGGCAAGCCGCCCGATCCGCTCGACAGGCGCGTAGAGCTGCTGGATGACCGCCAGCACCTGCGGCGCCATCAGCGCGCCCGCCCCGCCCTGCAGCACACGCGCAACGATCAGCGCGTTACCATTCGGCGCAATCCCGCAGCCGAGCGAGGCAAGCGTGAACCCGGCCACCCCGATCAGGAACAAGGTCCGACTGCCGAACAGATCGCCGAGCCGGCCGGACAGCATCAGCAGCAACGCGTACGGCAGCACATAGCCCGCCACCACCCACTGGGCGAACGCGCCCGATCCGCCGAACTCCGCCTGGATCGAGGGCAACGCCGTGTTGACGATCGTCACGTCGACGATCTCCAGCACCAGCGCGATGATCAGCGTGAAGAAGGCGAGGCTCTTCTGCCGCTCGGTGAGGGGGGCGGGATCAGAGCGTGCCGGCACGCAGCTGCTCGACGGCGTAGTTACAGGCCCGCGCCGTGAGCGCCATATAGGTGAGCGACGGGTTCTGGCACGCCGAGGAACTCATCTGCGCGCCGTCGGTGACGAACAGGTTGGGGATGGCATGCGCCTGGCTCCAGCGATTGAGCACCGAGGTGGCCGGATCCCAGCCCATCCGCGCGCCGCCCATCTCGTGGATCGCGGTGCCCCCCGGCCCCGGCCGATCGAAGCCAAGGATCACATGGCCACCCGCCGCGGTCAGCATTTCGGCGGCGTCGGCCTTGGCCTGGGCGAGCGCCGCCTGCTCCTCCTTGCCGAACGCAAAGGCGATGTTGAGCTGCGGGATGCCGCGACCGTCGGTCTTCACGGCATCGAGGGTCAGGCGATTGGAGGCGCGCGGCACGCAATCGGCGAACCCGACCAGCACCATTTTCCACGGTCCCACCTGGCGCAGCTTGGCCTTGTAGTCGGCGCCGATACCGGCCTCGCGCTTGCCGGCGGTCCAAGTGGATTGCAGCGCCCCGCCCTGGAACGAGAAGCCGCGGGTGTGGCCGATGCCGTCCATCACGTCCAGATTGCGGTAGCGGGGCACGATCACGCCGGTCGGGCGGTTGCCGAAGGTCGTATGCGCCTCGAACCCCGGCATGATCGCCATGGCCGACAGCGTGTTGGCATGATCCATGATGTGCGTGCCGAGCACGCCGCTTTCGTTGGCGAGGCCGTGCGGCATCGCCTCGCTCGCCGAGTTGAGCAGCAGGTGCACCGAATTGAACGCGCCGGCATTGAGGAACACGATCCGCGCCGAGGCCGCGCGCCGCCGGTTCGAGGCGGTGTCGATCCAGCGCACCCCGGTGACGCGCCGGGTGACGGGATCATAGTCGATCTTCTCCACCACCGCGTCGGTCACCACCGTAAGCCGGCCGGTCTTCTGCGCGGCGGGCAGCGTCGACGACTGGGTGGAGAAATAGGCGCCATAGGAGCAACCGCGCGCGCAGATGCTGCGATACTGGCACTGCGCCCGCCCCTCCTCGGGCTTGGCCTCGGTAAGGTTGGCGGTACGGCCGATCGTCAGGCGCCGGCCGGGGAATTTCTCCGCCAGCACGCCGCGGACATGCTGCTCGACCACGTTGAGTGCCATTGGCGGCTGGAACTTGCCGTCGGGCAGCTGCTTCAGCCCCTCCGCCGCGCCCGAGACCCCGATGAAGCTCTCGACATGATCGTACCAAGGGGCGAGATCGGCGTAGCGGATCGGCCAGTCGGTGCCGTGCCCGTCGCGCTTGTTGGCGCCGAAATCATAGTCCGACCAGCGATAGGATTGGCGCCCCCAGGTCAGCGAGCGCCCGCCGAGCTGGTAGCTGCGAAACCAGGTGAAATCGGTTCCGTCCGCCGTCGCGTAGGGATTTTCGCGGTCGTTGACGAAATGGCCTTCGGTGAACTCGGTGAAATGCCGGTTGAGCATCTGCACCGGATAATCCTGGCGGTAGCGCGCCGTGTCGCCGATCCCGCGGAACGGCATTTCCCAAGGCGCCTTGGTCTCGGTTTCGTAATCCTGCTGGTGACGGATGGCGCGGCCGCGCTCGACCATCAGCACGCGCAAGCCCGCCTCGGTCAGCTCCTTGGCCGCCCAGCCGCCGGTGATGCCGGAGCCCACGACGATCGCGTCGAATTGCATCGCTTCCCCCGCCATCAGCCGAAATCCACCGCAGTCCAGTCGCTGGACCAGGCGTGGGTGGCCGGCGTGCGCGGCAGGTCCGGATCCCAGCGGCCGGGCACGAGTTCGTAGTTGAGTTCCTTCGATCCGCCTACCTCTGACGTGTAATAGCCGGTGAGGATCAGGCCCTTGATCGTCCGCCAGGGATGGGAGCGGACGCCCTCGCCAAAGGCTTCGCCGTCCAGCGCCTGGAGCGCAGCGATGCGCCGGGCGGGATCGGCCTTCTGGAAATCACCGGACGCGCGCTGGTCGAGCTGCGTCTCCAGCCAATCGAGATGGCGCAGCGATCCGTCGCGCCGCTGGAAACTGGCGAGGTTGGGCATCGCATCCGCGGCGAGCGGCGCGCGCGATCCCTCCAGCCCATGGGCGAGCGCAAGGATCACGAAGTCGCCGACGCCGACATCGCCGGCCCCGGCGGTATCGGTGCGCGGGATCACCAGCTGCGACACGCCCGCGATCATCGCACGTTGGCGGTCGCTTGGCTCGTCCGAGGGATCGAGATCGGCAAAATGGGCAACTGCCGCGGGGATGCCAACCGCCATCGCAAGCAACGCCGCCCCACCGAAGAAATCGCGACGGCTCCACCCCGCCGCCTGCCGCTCCGCCATCCTTGATCCTCTCCCACACGCACAGGGTTTGGGGCGACAGCGCGTGCCGCCCCGCCCGATCAGAAGTCGATGCCGAGACGAACGCCATAGGTCCGCGGCGGCGTGAACTGCCAGTTGTAGATATTGGCGACTCCCGGCACCACGGTGTTGCCGGCATAGGCAATCAGGCGATAATTCTCGATGTTCCGCACGAACGCCTGCACGCTGTAATGCTTGTTCGCCGGCTTGTACTCGAGACTGAAATCGCTCTGCGTGTGGCCGATCTGCTTCGAGTCGTTATAGTTGTAGAAATCGAGGTAATAGTTTCCTTTATAGCGCGAATAGGCCGAGGCCGTGATCGTGCCGGCACCGCCAAGATCGAACACATGATCCCAGCCGACCGAGACGATCGCGTTGGGCGCCTGGGGCAGACGGTTGCCGCCGAGGTCGACCGTAGGCGGCGTGGCCGGCACGTTGCCGTTGGTAAAGGCCGCGACGCTCGCCTGGAACTTGCGGTAGGTCGCGTGCATCAGGTTCACGGCCAGCGAAATCGTGTCGGCGCGACTGGGATGCAGATTGGCCTCCGCCTCTACCCCGTAGATCTTGGCGCTACCGGCGTTGAAGGTCTGCGCACCGACGACGGGATTGAGCAGCACGTCGTTCTGCAGATCCTTGTAGTCGTAATAGAAGCCCGCGACGTTCAGCGTGTTGTTGCCCGCGAAGCGCAATTTGGCGCCGCCCTCATAGGCGGTGTTGTTTTCCGGGTTGAACGTCTTGCCGGTGCCGTCGAAGCCACCCGCCTTATAGCCGGTCGAGACCTTCGCGTAGAGCAGCGTATCGGCATTGGGCTTGTAGTTGAGACCCGCCAGCCAGGTGAACTTGCTGCCCGAATAATGGAGCGGGGTGCTGGCGGAGGGCTGGTTGGTCAGCTCGATCGGACCGCTGTTGAACGCGAAGAAATAGTTGGTGAAGGTCGCGCTGCGTATGTCATGCGTGTAGCGCGCGCCGCCCACGGCGGTGAGTTGGGTAGTGAGCGGCACTTCCACCTGCGCGAAGCCCGACACGCTTTCGCTCAGCGTCGGATGGCGGAAATAGTTCACATAGGAGCCGTTGGGGCCGATGAACGGGCTGTAAAGGCCGCCATTGGTGTCCTGCTTCTCGCGGAAGTAGAAGGCGCCAGTCTGCCATTCGATGCCGTTCACATTGCCGTTGAGGCGCAACTCGTGGCTTTGGGTCTTCACCCGGCCGCCGAAATTGGTGAAGGCGAAGGCCGGCGACAGCGTGTTCTGCCCGGTGTTCTTGGTGCTGCGATAGCCGCCCGTATAGGTGAGCGTCGCGGGGCCGAAATCATAGGCGACCCTTGCACGCGCGGCGGTCGAGATCTGGTGCAGCGAACCCACACCGATCAGCGGCGAGGCATAGTTGCTGCGATCGATCTTCGACAAGGTGGTGGTGTTCTTCGGCACACAGCCGACGCCGCCCGGCACGGTATAGGCCGCCGCCCAGCCATTGGCGCAGCTGGTAGTGCTCGAACCCGGATTGTTGGCGGCGCTCGCCATGTCCTGCCAGGCCTGGGCGGCCGGGATCAGCGTCTGCTCGACATGCTCCACCGCCGCATCGATGGTGAAGCCCGCCGCCGGCTTGAGGCGCAGGCTGACACGGCCGCCACCGGTATTGTCGGTGTCGCTTTCCGCGGTCTTGCTGGGCGTGAACGCCGGAGTCGGGCTGAACGGCGTATTCGGATGCGTGGTATACCCGTCGTGCGAGCGGTAGAAGCCGGCGACGCGCACTCCGCCGACATCGCCCAGCGGCACGTCGACACCGCCGTCCACCAGCACCTGGTTGTAGTTGCCATAGCTGGCCGAGGCGTTGACCGCGAAGGTATCGCCCGGCTTGCGCGTGATGAAGTTCACCGCGCCACCGGTCGAGTTGCGGCCGTACAGCGTCCCCTGCGGCCCACGCAGCACCTCGACGCGGTCCAGGTCGAAGATCGCGGCGTTCAGGATGGTCGGGCGGTTGATATACTCGCCGTCGATATTGACCGCGATCGACTGGTCCTGCGCCTCGTTGTTGGTCAGCGAGCCGACCCCGCGCACCGAAACGCGGGTGTTGTTGGTGTCGTTGGTCACCTGCAGCGCGGGCGAGACCTTCTGCACCGAGGTGAAGTCGGTGACCCCCTTGTCCTTCAGGGCATCGCCAGAGATTACCGAGATCGCGATCGGCACATTCTGTACGCTCTGTGCGCGGTTCTGCGCGGTGACGATGATCTCGTCGGTGAGCTGCGGATTGTCCTGCGGTGCGGTCGGCGCCGTCTGCGCCTGCGCAATTCCGCCCGCCAGCGCACTGGCGCTCGCCATCAGCACGAGCACGGTCCTGCCGTTCATGATCTCTCTCCCGCTCTCGATGGCTTTGTGCCACCTGAAGTAAAATATGCGTTCTAAAAAATCGCGTCTGCTGGTCGTTGTCAAGCGGATTCGAATGGCCGTTCGCAATTCCAGAAATTAGCATTGACAACGATCAAAAAGAATCATTGTTCTAATACTGAAATGCCGCCATCCTGCGGCAGCTTGGTCGAGCCCACACTCAAAGGTGCGCCGATCCGGAGAGGACGACATGCTTCTATCCCCTTGCATCGAATGGATGTTTGCCGAAGCCCATGCCGATATGGGTGATCGCATCCGGGCCGCGGCCGCGGCGGGTTATTCGGCCGGCGAGTTCCACTTGTGGCGCGACAAGAACCTGGAGTCGGTTGCCGCAGCGCTTCGTGAGACCGGCAGCAAGCTGACCGGCGCCTGTGTCGATCCGCGCCGCAGCCTGGTCGATCCGGCGCAGCAAGACGAGTTCGCCCAGGCGGTGGAGGAAAGCCTTGCCGCCGCCAGGACGATTGGCTCGCCGCCGATGATCATCGCCTCCGGCTTCACCCGCGAGGGCGTGAGCGAAGGAGAACATTTCGCCGCCGCCGTGGCCGCCCTCAAGCGCGCCGCCGCGCTGGCCGAAGCCGCCGACGTGATGCTGGTGCTAGAGCCGCTCAACGACCGGGTCGAGCATCCCGGCATGTGGCTGGTCTCCACGACCAAGGGATTGGACCTGATCGAGGCCGTTGGCAGTACGCATCTGCGGCTGCTCTACGACGTGTACCATTCCCAGGTGATGGGCGAGGACATGGAAGCGGTGCTGCGCGGCCGCATCCATCTCGTCCACCATGTCCAGGTCGCCGACATGCCCGGCCGCAACGAGCCCGGCACCGGCACCATCGACTGGGGCAAGGCGATGCAGACGCTGCGCGACCTCGGCTACACCGGCGCTATCGGGCTTGAATATCGCCCCACCCTGCCCCCCGCCGAGTCGCTGGCGGCGACCCGCGCGGCACTCGGGCTCTGAGGACGCCATGTTGGTCGCCTCGCCCCCGCGCGAACCGCGGCTGGGGCTGGTCGAGCGGCTGAGCTACGGGTTCGGCGATTTCGGCTACAGCCTTCCCTACAACATGGTGGGGGCCTTCCTCCTCTATTACTATACGGTGGTGCTGCGGCTTCCCGCGGCCGCGGTGGGCACGATCTTCCTCACTGCCCGGCTGTTCGATGCCGTCGTCGATCTGGGCGTGGGCGTGCTGCTCGATCGCACGCGCAGCCGCTGGGGCCGCGCCCGGCCCTATATCCTCTTCACCTCCGTGCCCTATGCGGTGGTGTTCGTGGCGATTTTCCTGGTGCCGGCCGGCAGCGTCAACGCGCAGCTCGCCTGGGCCTTCGTCACCTTCAACCTGCTCGGGCTGCTGATGTCGTTCGGCTCGATTCCGTACACGGCGCTGCTGCCGATGATGACCGCGGATACCGACCAGCGGCTCAAGCTCGGCTCGATGCGATCGATCGGCACCTCCGTCTCGGTGATCCTCGGCACCGCCGCCACGATGCCGCTGGTCGGCCTGCTGGGCGGCGGCAACGAGCGCAAGGGCTTCCTGCTCACCGCGCTGCTGTTCGGCGTGCTGGCACTGGCCGCCATGCTCGCGCTGTTCCGCAACTGCCGCGAACGCCATGTCGGCGATGCCGATGCCGCCCCCGCGCCTGCCCCCACCGCGATCGGCGAGATGCTGCGCAACCGCGCCTGGTGGGTGTGCTTCCTGTTCACGCTCCTCTATTTCGTCCGCTTCGGCGCGATGCTTTCGGTCACCGCCTTTTTCGCGATCGAGGTGCTCAAGCGGCCCTGGATGATCTCGGTGATGCTGCCGGCAATCTCGGGCATGCTGCTGCTCGCGGCGTTCGTCGCCCCGCCGATCCTGTCGCGGACCGGCATTCGCGGCGGCTCGCTCGGCGCGTTGGGGCTCTCGCTGCTGCTGTTCGCGCTGCTGCCCTTTGCCGAAGCGTCGCCGATCGCCTTCCTGTCGCTCTACCTCGCCGCGTCGATGGCGACCTCGATCACCATCACGGCGATCTTCACGATGATCGCCGAGTCGGTCGATTATCATGAGGCCCGGTTCGGCAGCCGCAACGAGGGGCTGCTCTCGGCCGGCGTCAGCCTCGCGACCAAGATCGGCATGGCACTGGGATCGGCCGCGATCGCCTATGCGCTCGCCTATGCGGCCTATGCGCCAGGCGCGGTTACCCCGGCAGCCGTGCTGACGATCCGCTGGGCCTATTATGGCGCGCCGCTGCTGCTCCTGTCGCTGCAGGCGCTGTGCATCCTGTTCTGGCCCGCGCGCACGGCACGGGTTGACGTCGCCCTGCAAATATAGAACAATCATTCCAATCAGGGCGTACAGCGCCCCAGGGGAGAGGTTCAAGAAAGGCGCGGACCCAGCTGTGGGTGTCGCCACCTCCCCCGCATCACCGAAATCCACCGTGAGCTCGAAGAGGTGAATGCGATGAGCAGCATCAAGCGGGGCGTCAGCCTCTACAGTTTCCAGAACGAGACGTTCCAGGGGAAGATGTCCCTGGAGGATTGCGTGCGCACCTGCGCCGAACTCGGCGCCAACGGCATCGAGATCATCGGCGAACAGACCTTCTGGGGCTGGCCCGAGGTTGGCGTGGAGGATGCGGCGGTCGCCGAATGGCACCGGCTGATGCAGGCCTATGGCACCACGCCGGTCAGCCACGACTTCATGCTCGATTACAAGCGCTACAAGGGCCGCGAAATGCCGTTCGACGAGCAGGTCGCGAGCGTGAAGAACGACATCGACTTCGGCGCGCGCCTGGGCATGAAATATATCCGCGCGCTGGTCTCGATCGCGCCGGAAGTGCTGGTCGCCGCGGCGCCCTATGCCGAGGAAAAGAACATCAAGATCCTGATCGAGGTGCACGCGCCGCTGCACTTCGACCATCCCTGGATCATCCGCCATGCCGAGGCCTTCGAGAAGGCCGGCTCGGACGCGCTCGGCTTCCTGCCGGACATGGGCATGTTCCTCTTTGCCTATCCGCGCGTGTGGAAGGAGAAGTTCCTGCGCGTCGGCGTGCCCAGGCACATCGCCGACTATATCGAGAAGGCCTATGAGGACCGCGTCCTCTCCGAGTACGTGATCCTCAACGTCCAGCAGATGGGCGGCACCGGCCCGGCGATCGCCATGGCCGAGGTGACGCGCCACAATGCCGCGTTCGAGCCCAAGCGGATGCTCGATTACATGCACCGCATCCACAACATCCACGGCAAGTTCTACGAGATGACCGCCGACTATGTGGAGCCGTCGATCCCCTATGACGAGATCGTCGCGGTGCTCCAGAAGGGCGGCTACACCGGTTATATCTGCTCCGAATATGAGGGCAATCGCTGGATCGAGGACTTCGAGGAACCGGATTCGGTCGAACAGGTGCGCCGCCAGCAGGTGATGCTCGCCCGGTTGCTCGGCGAAGCCACCGTGCCGTCGCTCAAGACCCCCATCGCAGCCTGAGGAGCGCCTTCCCATGATGGACAACAAGATGATCTGCACCGAGCAGTTCGAGAACGTCGTCGAAGGCGGCGAGACGATCGGTTTCGCGTTCCTGGGCCGGCTGCCTTATTATCGCGGGCTCGGGCTCTCGATGGTCGAGGACATCCAGGTCAGCGTCGACGGCGAGGAGATCGCCCGCGAGGCCATCCGCTTCTCGGTACGCGGCAAGACCTACACGCTGGACGAGATGGAAACCGTCTATGACGACCGCTGGAACTTCGGCGAGAAGGCGCGGATCATCGCGCTGAAGCCCGGCGGGCTCGCGCCCGGGGCGCACAAGATCAGCTTCGCCGTGCGGATGCGGGTGAGCTACCTTCCCTTCGTCCCCACCACCCGCGACACCAAGGAACTCGCGCTCGCCGCCTGAGCGCAGCCGTTTCTCCTCCTCGGGCGCCCCGGCTTGCCGGCGGCGCCCTTTTTTTGGGTCCGTTCCAGCCCCTGCTCCCAAAATTTCATTTTGAAATTATCGTTCTATTTTGATATTCCGCAAGGACAAGCAAGCGCACGGACACCGGCGCACGAACGATTGGAGAGAGGATGAAAGCGATTCGCGCGTTCTGGGAAGACCTGACGCTCAAGCCGCAAGGCTTCACGATGATCATCGCAGGTTTTCTGCCGGTGTTCGCAATCATCGCCATGTTCCCGCTAGTCGCCGCGATCATCGGCCATTTCCACGACGATCCAAATGCCGCGATCAAGGTGCCTGCGATGGTCACGGCGCCCGGCTACGCCATCGCACTGCTCGCGCCCTTCGCGGGCCTGCTGTGCGATCGCTTCGGCCGCCGGCGTATCCTGCTGGCCTGCACCTTCTTCTACGGCGTTGCCGGCACCGCGCCCTTCTTCCTTGAAAGTCTAGACTCGATCATCGCCACCCGGCTGGCGCTGGGCGTGTGCGAAGCCGGCATCCTTACCATCGTCAACACGCTGATCGCCGACTATTGGGCCGATAGCAGCCGCCGCAACTGGCTGATGCTGCAGGGCATCGTCGGCCCGGCGCTGCAGCCCGGCGTATTCGTGCTGGTCGCGAGCGTCGCCGCGGTGCGCTGGAACGGCGGCTTCCTCGTCTATCTGATCGCGTTCCCGATCTTCCTGTCCATGTACTTCTTCCTGTTCGAGCCCAAGCGCGAGCAGGTGGCTGCGCAGGAAGGCGCCCGCGCGCTCGAAGCGCCGGGCCCCTTCCCGGCCGGCGCGGCGGTGCTGGTGGGCGCGGTGACGCTGTTCGCCTCGATCCTCTATTACGTGTTCATCGTGAACGGCAGCATCGCCTGGAAGGAGGTTGGCGTCACCGATCCGCTGCAGGTGAGCACGCTCACCGTGGTGCCGGCATTGTTCATCATCGTCGGCTCAATCCTGTTTCGCATCGTCTCGCGCTTCAACAATGCGGTACAGATCGCCGCCTTCCTCGGCATGCTGGGGATCGGCCTGGCCGGAATCGGCCTCGCCCGCTCGGTGACCGCGATGCAGCTGTCGATGGCCTTCCAGCAGACCGGCGCGGGCATGGCGATCCCGGCATTGATCGCCTGGTCGCAGAGCAAATTCGGCTTCGCCCATCGCGGCCGGGGCATGGGGGTGTGGACCAGCGCCTTCTTCCTCGGTCAGGCGATCTCGCCGATCATCGTGGGCAATGTCGCCGGCGCGGCGGGATCGATGCAGGGGGCGTTCCTGGCGCTGGGACTTGTGGCGATCGTCGCAGCGGTGCTGGGATTCGGCCTTGGCACCCGCGCGCCGCTGCGGGCGGCGACGGCGTGACGCACAAAAAAAGGGGAGCGTGTTGCCCGCTCCCCTCTTCCTTGAACCCGTGCGTCAGCGTCACCGGGTAACCGTAACCTCAAGCCCGGAAGCTTCGGCGGAGGCCGCGACACGCAGCGACACGGCGCCCCGTATCTCCTGCCAGCCAGCGCCCTGCCAGATCCGAAGCGCGCGCGGCTCCAGCGGTACGCGCACCACACGCTGCTCGCCCGGCGCCAACCGCACCTTGGCAAAACCGACCAGCGCGCATTCGGGCGCGTCGCGATAAACCTGGACGACCTCGGCGCCGGGACGATCCGACACATTGGTGACGGTCACCGTCACCGCGTCGTCCCCCGCCGCAGCATCTGACCATGCGAACCGCGCATAGCCGAAGCCGCTGCCCAGCGGGTATCGCGCCGGCGTGCCGTTGGCGATCAACCCGCGATAGCCGAGCTTCGTGCCCTCGCCATAGACCAGCCGGCCATCGGCCTGGGGCACCGTCCCATAGCCGCAATAGTCCGCCTCGGCGCGGGCGATCGATACCGGCATCCGGCCGCCGGGCTCGCGATCGCCGGCGAGCACGCTGGCCAGCGCCGGCGCGAAGCCCTGCCCGGGATACCAGGCGACCAGCAGCGCCGCCGCCCGCTCGCCCCATTCGGCGTCGAAGGCATGGCCGACATTGACGATCGCCGCCGTCCGCGGATTGGCGGCGCACACCGCCTCGATCAGCCGCAGCTGCTCGGGCGCCAGCCTGGTATCGGGCCGGTCCTTGCTCTCGACGCTGGAGTCGGAGGTTTCCCCGATCACCAGGAACACCGCGTCGGCGGCACGCGCCGCCTCCACCGCCCGCGCCAGCATCGCCTCGGGGCTGTCCGGCGTGCGGATGCCGTACCACAGCCCCTGCACCCGCGCGCCGACATAGTGGAACTCCACCGTCACCAGCACCTCGCGGCCCGCCGCCAGCGCCACTTCCACCGAGTCCGCGTCGCCGGCCTTGAGCACGCCCATCACGTCGCCCGCCGCCAGTTCGCGGCCGGCACGCAGCACCTCGCGCCCGTCGACCAGCATCCGCGCCACGCCGGTGCCGCCCAGATAGAAGCGATGCACCCCGTCGGTCGCCGGCGTGAACCGCCCGCGCGCCCGGATCGAGCCGGGCGCGTCGAACCGCCCCTGGGTGTGGACGCCGACGAACCAGACCAGCGAATTGGTCGCCCGCGTCTCGCTCGACAGCGGCGTGCCGGAGCAATCGGTCGTCGCGAAATAGTCGAGTGTCATGCCCGTCGTGCAGCCATCGCCCAGGTCGCGCGCGGGCTGCACCGGCATCGCGGGCAGGCGCGGCTGCGGATCGACGCCGGGTTCGTAGACGATCTCGCAGGCATCGCCATAGCGCGCACGGATCGCCTCGATCGGCGTCGGCGTGTCGGGCGCGACCGCGATCTTGGCGAAGGTGCCGCCCTGGTAGCAGGGGGCGGCCGCGTTCGGCCCGATCACCGCGATCCGCCGCACGCTGTCCGGCGCAAGCGGCAGCATCCCGCCCTGGTTGCGCAGCAGCACGAAGCCCTCGGCCGCCGCTTCCTCCAGCATCAAGGCGGCCACCTCGGCCGGCAGCGGGTTCGACTTGGCGCCGGTCACCCGCCGCGCCGTCGCCGCCACCCGTGCCGCCGCATCGGCCACCCGCTCCGCCGATACCGCGCCCGCCGTCACCGCCGCAGCGATCTTCGGACCCATGAAGCGGGCCGGCCCGGGCATTTCCAGGTCGAGCCCGGCGGCGATCGTCCCTTCGGTCGAGTGGGTGCCGAACCAGTCGCTCATGATCAGATAGGGAAAGCGCCACTCCCCCTTGACGATGTCGGTCAGGACATGCGCCTGCTCGGAGCACCAGGCGCCGTTCAACTTGTTGTACGCGGCAAGCATGCCTGCGCAACCGGCCGCCGCCGCCATCTCGAAGGGCAGCAGATAGACTTCGCGCAGCGTCCGCTCGTCGACCTGCGCGTCCACCGTATCGCGCGCCGTCTCGCTGTCGTTGCAGACGAGATGCTTGGCCACCGATCCGGTACCGGTCGATTGCAGCCCTTCGATCCAGCGCGCGCCCAGCACCCCGGCGAGCAGCGGATCCTCGGAGAAATATTCGAAGGCGCGCCCCGCCAGCGGGCTGCGCGCGAGGTTGAGGTTGGGCGCCAGCAGCGCGTCGACACCGCGCGCGACCGCGTCGCTGCCCACCACCTGCCCCATCCGCCGCGCCGTATCGCGGTCCCAGCTCGCGCCGATTGCGGTGGGGCACGGGGTGAGCAGCGATACGTCGCGCTCGTCGACATTGCCGCTCGCCACCCCCATCGGCCCATCGGCCATGGTGAAGGCGGGGATGCCCGCCTCCGGCACCGCCACGCTCTGCCACATTGCCGCGCCGGCGGTGAGCGCACAGCGCTCCTCGAAGCTGGGTTCGCGCATCGTCATACCTTTTCTCAAGCGGCGGGCGCGAGCGCGAACGCCATCAGCTGCTGCGCCTGCACCGCAACCATCTGCGCCACGCTCGCATCGACGATCGTGCCGTCCGGGCCGAACGGCTTCTGTTCGATCGAATTGAGCGCGATGCCCGCCGGCGTCGGCCAGCCGCGCATCGCGTGGACGATGCCGCGCAGCGCCGCGAGCGTCACCCCGCCCGCCTGCCAGCCGGCGGCCGAGACGATCAGCCCCACCGGCATCCCGTCGAAATAGACCCGGGCGTCGCCGCGCGTATCCTCCAGCAGGTCGAGCGCGTTCTTCACCACGCCCGAAACGCCGCCATGATAGCCGGGCGTGGCGATCACCAGTGCATCGGCCGCGCGTACCGCCGCGACCAGTTCGGCCTGTTCGGGGCTGCGGCCGGGCGCCTCGGGGTTGAAATGCGGGAGTTCGGCAAGCGCAGGCCCGCCGAACATCCGCGTCTCCGCCCCCAGCCGCGCGCATTCGGCGAGCACCGCCCGCGCCAGCAATTCGCTCGACGAATTGGCGCGCAGCGTGCCGCCGATGCCGACGATCCTGCGGGCCATGGCTCAGCGCCCCTTGAAGGCGGGCATCACCTTGCGCGACAACAGGTCGAGCGTCTGGTTGGCATAGGCCAGCCGCTGTTCGGTCAGCGGGCCGGTGGTGGTGCCGCACAGGATGTTGCCGATGCCCAGCTCGGCATAGGGCCGCAGATGCTCGATCACCGTCTCCGGCGAGCCATAGAGGCACCAGGTGCCGATCCAGCCTTCGTGCAGCGCGCTGATGTTGACGTCGGTCTTCTTGTTGGCCTCGCCGGATTCCGCGCGGCGGTTGAATTCGTTCTCGCGGTCTACCGCGTCCTGATAGCCCTGGAGGATGATCTCCAGCTCCTCGCGCGCCTGCGCGTCGGTCTCGGCGAGATGGACGCACTGGTAGCTGTGGGTGCTCCAGCTCAGCGCATCGGCGATCACCGCGTCCGGATGCCCCGCCTCGAGCAGCATCGCCTTATAGGTGTCGAAATACTTCTTCACATGGGAATAGGGTTCGGTGCCGTAGATCTGCGGCGGGGTGAAGGCCGGGATGAAGGCCGGCCAGCCGTTCACCGCCGCGCGCCGCGCGCTGCTTTCCTTCATCGCCACCGGCATCAGCCGCGCATGTTTTTCGCCATAGGGCGCCGGCGTGATCCGCTGCAGCACGCGTCCCTGGTGGGGGCCGTTGTCGATCTCGATCGCAGGGTCGTCCATCTGCTTGGCCCATAGCGCCTCGGCCAGCGCCAGGTTCTTCTCCGCGATGGCGCCCGCATCCTTGTAGTTGACCGCGAAGCCGATCATTTCCTCGGGCGTCGTGCCGGATCCCACGCCGACCAGCAGCTTGCCCTTGGTCAGATGGTCGAGAATGCTCACGCGCTCGGCAAAGCGCACCGGATGGTGGAGCGGCACCGACACCACAGAGAAGCCGAAATGGAGATCGGGGTGCTTGGCGGCGAGATAGCCGGCCAGGATGAAGCTGTCGCTCGCCACCGGCATATAGCCGTTGAAGTGATGGTCCGGCATGAAAATGGCGTCGAAGCCTGCTGCTGCTGCCCGGTCCGAATGATCGATCAGGTCGGTGATCAACCGGCCGTCCTGGTCGGGGCTCGTCGAGCGAGCATTCAGAAATACCGAGAAGCGCATGGACACTCTCCCAAAGATGCCTGGGCGATTGATTCGAAGCCCATGACAATTAGAATTGACGTTCCTATTTTGATAGGGTTTGTCTGAACGCAATGTCAAGCCAGTCGACCAAGAGGAAACCGCGTTCCCCCCTCGCCGTGGAGCAGGTGGGCCGCGTGCCGCAGCAGGGGCGCAGCAAGGCGTCGTACGAGCGGATGTTCGCCGCAGCGCGGACGTTGATGCTGGAGCGGGGGGATGAGGAATTCACGCTGATTGAGGTGAGCCAGCGCGGCAATGTCTCGATCGGTTCGATCTATCTGCGCTTCGAATCGAAGGACAATCTGGTTCGCGCGGTTATCTGCGAAGCGCTGGAGGAGATCGTGTCTGCCGAGGAGGCGATGTTCGAGCGGCTCGCCGATGAGGCGCGCGACCTGGGCGAATTCGTGCCGCGCTACGTCAACGATTATGCCGAGGTTCTTCGCGTCAACGCACCGCTGTTGCGGCTGGCGATGCGCCGCGCGGCCTTCGATCCGCTGATTTCGGCGCCGGGCAAGCAGGTCGCGGACCGTTCGGCGGCGGGGGCCAATCGTGCCATGCTCCGGTTCTCCGCGGAGATTGGCGGCGATGCTGCGCTGAAGGCTGACTCGGTGTACCACATCATCTTCGCCACGCTTGCGCGCGAGCTGAGCCTTGGTTCTACGGCAGAATCGGCGCGAAACTATGATTGGGAGCCGCTAAAGCGCGAGCTTGCGCGCATGTGCCTCGCCTATCTGCGGCAACAGCCTTGATCGCGGAAACACCGCATCTGCCCGCTAGTCTCGAGCTCCAGGACCGCGGCGCTTGTGATCGGGCACATCAGCGACACGCCGTCGACCCTATGCTCCCAGGTGTTTGGTCCCAGCATGTGATGCAGTAAAATGATCGCCGTCGGAGCCGGGGGCACTATGGGCCAGATTCTTCACGGCAGCGCCAAGACCACGCGCGCCATTCGCAGCGAGCTACAGTGATCGCAAGCTTCGATCGCGAGCCTCGCGAAGCGGTATGGGATCAACGAGAAGACAGTCCTGAAATGGCGGCATCGGCAGTCTGGGGAAGATATGCCGATGGGTCGGAAGCAACGGCGCAGCACGGTGCTCCCTCCCATGGAAGAGGAGCGATTGTCCCGTGGCGCGTTGCGCGTACAGGCCCGACTGCCGTTGGATGATGACTTCGTCGCGCTGAAGGACGTCATCCCCCAGTTGACGCGTTCGGCCCTGCACCGTTGCCTGCAGTGCCCGGTACCCAAGGCAGACCGCGAGAGGCCCCAAGTCCTTCCATTACGCCTCGATTCACGAACTGCGACGGCACGTCGCAGAATGGCTCATCGCATACAACTTTGCCAAGCAGCTTGAGGCGTTGAAGTTCAGGGCACCCTACGAGGCCATAAACGCGCTCTGGATATCAAAGCCCGACGTAGTTACCATCAAGCCGACCCATCACATGCTGGGACCAAACAACTAGGGCTGGGACTCACAAAAACCACATGACGCTGGCGGCGAGGTGTATGCTGCCGAGGAAGACGGCGGCGGTGCGGTCATAGCGCGTGGCGAACGTAGCGCCCTCATGCCCGTACCTGCCCATGCAGGTTGCTTCTGCGAGAAATGTTGTCATTTTGGTTGACATGGCGATGATCATCCCCCGCGTGAATCCCGAATGTGACGCCGACGTAGCTCTTGCCATTGGGCGTATTTATAGACGTATTCGCCGCAGATCTAAGACAAGCACGAAAATTCGCTTGATCAGAATGCACCTTGATCCTGCTCTTAAACGATTTGAAAGGTTGGTGCCGCGCTCGCTAAGAACATACCTTTCGTGGCATTATCACGGATCACTAGCGGAATACACTTCCCGATGCGGCTTTGATCAGGCGTATAAGGGTCAGAGACTTTTTACACGTATATACGTAAAGTTACAGCGCAGCCTACCAGATTCCTATGAACCACTTTACATTACGCTGGAAAGCGTTCTAACTTTTTTAGATTACTGCTGCTTTTCTTCGCTCAAACCTCGCAATCTTGTAGACACCGCCATTAGCGCTAACCGACGCTTGGATTACTGCAGATTTTGCGGGGCGCCGGCTGAGTACAAGGCTTTTCTCGACGGCGATCACTCTTTCAAGGAAGAGGATCCAGAGGATAAGCTAAGGTTGAGCAATTGGTACTGCTCCAAACACAAGCCATGGTTGTCCGAAGGGAATAGCAATTCTCTCTACCGGCGTGCGCTCAGAAGCAAAGCTTCGTTTGACATGGATGTATTTAGACTACGAATGGCGATAGGTGAGCCACTCAGGGATCCGTGGAGAGACAATGAGGATCTGATCGAGATATTTTTACGAAAATACATTCAGGAACATGAAATTGATTTGGAAGATTACGCATCCATAAGGGAGCACGCTAGAGCGCTCACGGATCAGTCTATGACTGATCAGAAAAAGATTGTCTGCGCCCTTCTTTATCTAGGGAAGAATCAATCTCAAATTTCTGAGCATTTAGGTATCACACGACAAGCAGTTTCCAAAATAAAGAAAAGCATTCACCCATCTTATATTTACATTAATAACGCCTGAGGGTTTTGGCTAACCGCTGATGTTGGCCCTCCAGTTGTCGATCATGTCCGCCCAATCCTGCAACATTTCGGTTCGCTGCTCGCGGTACTCAGCCTTGTTGTACACCGCTCGGACACCACGCTGCTCGTGGGCCAAGCACTTCTCGATCCAGTCCGTGTTGTACCCCGCTTCATGCAGCAGCGTGCTGGCGGTGCGCCGCAGATCGTGCGGTCCGAACTTGGCAAGCGGCTTGCCGTCCTTCTGCGCCAATCGATAGGTCAGCGTCAGCACCTGGTTGAGCGTCGCACTGCTCATCGGCAGGTCGGAATCGTAGCGCGACGGGAGAACGTACTCCGATCCACCGGCGAAGGTTTTGAGCGCGATGAAGATATCCAGCGCCTGCCGCGACAGGAAAACCAAGTGCGGATTGCGCCGCTTCATGCGCTCCTTGGGGATGGTCCACAGCGCCTCGCTGAAATTGATCTCGCTCCACTTGGCGTTGGTCAGCTCGCTCTTGCGGACCATGGTGAGCAGCAGGAGCTTGGCCGCGGCCCGAATGGAGGGGCTGGTGCCGATCCGCTCGATGTACTGGTACATGAGCGCGATCTCGTCGGGCGTCAGTGCTCTGTCCCTCGGCTCGAAACGCGCGATCGTGGTGGGACGGACCAGCTCCGCCGGGTTCTCCACCTTCTGGCCGCGCTCGATCGCCCAACGGAACACCTGGAACACTACCTCGCGAGCGTGGACGGCCGTCGCCGGCGCGCCGCGTTCGACAATGGCATCGGTCAGCGCGCGCAGATCTTCATGGGTGATCTCGGGCAGCTTCTGGTTGCCGAACTTCGCCTTGAGCTCGCGCTCGAAGATGGCACGCCGCATGTCGCGCGTAGACTCCGCCATCTGGTAGCCGCGGAGCCATTTGTCGGCCCAAGCCTCGAACGTGTCCGCATCCTTGATGCGGGCCTTGTTCCGCGCCTTCTCCTTCGCCGGCGATTTCCCCGCCGCGACCATCTTCTTGGCTTCGTTGAGCTGCTCGCGCGCCTCGGCCAGCGTGATTCCACCAACGCCATACCGGCCGAAGGTGATCGTCTCCTGGCGACCGTTGATCGCGTAGTTGTAGCGGAACGAGATCGATCCTGCCGGCGTGACCGCCACGTACAGCCCGTCCCGGTCGTTCACCTTGTAGAGCTTCTCCTTGGGCTTCAGATTCCGCAGCTTGGTATCGGTCAGCATGCGAACCGCTCCAACACGCCGAAAAATACCATGCTCTTAGACCCCCGATTTTCGACCATATTCCGCTTGCAACTCAGACGTTTAGAAATTTTCAGTACCATGCACGCGCTCTGAAGCGGGCATGGTATCGCTGCCCTCGCTAGCCTGTCAGCGGTTCGCATACCATTAATCGTGCCATTCAAAATACGTGCTTGCCGCTGCCAGACAGTGCCCGACACGACATGGCCTAAACGCAAAAAAGCCCGCATTTCTGCGGGCTTTTCCGTGTCTTATTGCCTCTCGATGCCGGCTCGTGCCGAACGTGAGATCATTCCCACTCGATCGTGCCGGGCGGCTTGCTGGTATAGTCGTAGGTCACGCGGTTCACGCCGCGGACCTCGTTGACGATGCGGGTCGAGACGCGCGGCAGGAAGCCGGCGGGGAACTCGAAGGCTTCGGCGGTCATGCCGTCGATCGAGGTCACCGCGCGCAGCGCCAGTACGCTGTCGTACGTGCGGCCGTCGCCCATCACGCCCACACTGCGCACCGGAGTGAGCACCGCGAAAGCCTGCCAGATCGTGTCGTAGAGGCCCGCGTTGCGGATCTCTTCCAGATAGATCGCGTCGGCCTTGCGGAGGATGTCGCAGCGCTCCTTGGTGACCTCGCCCGGAATGCGGATCGCGAGGCCCGGCCCCGGGAAGGGATGGCGGCCGACGAACACGTCCGGCAGCCCGAGTTCGCGGCCCAGCGCGCGGACTTCGTCCTTGAACAGCTCGCGCAAGGGTTCGACCAGTTGCATGTTCATCCGCGCCGGCAGACCGCCGACATTGTGGTGGCTCTTGATCGTCACCGACGGGCCGCCGGTGAAGCTCACGCTCTCGATCACATCCGGATAGAGCGTGCCTTGCGCCAGGAAATCCGCCCCGCCGATCTTCTTCGCCTCGGCCTCGAACACGTCGATGAAGGTCTTGCCGATGAACTTGCGCTTCGCCTCGGGATCGGTGACGCCGGCGAGCCCGCCGAGGAACAGCGCCTCCGCATTCACATGGACGAGCGGGATGTGATAATGCTCGCGGAACAGGGTGACGACCTGCTCGGCCTCCCCTGCCCGCATCAGGCCGTGGTCGACGAACACGCAGGTCAGCTGGTCGCCGATCGCCTCGTGGATCAGCACCGCCGCCACCGCCGAATCGACGCCGCCCGACAGGCCGCAGATCACCTTGCCGTCGCCCACCTGCTGGCGGATCTCGGCGATCTTGGCGGCGCGGAACTCGGCCATGGTCCAGTCGCCCGACAGGCCGCAGACATGGCGCACGAAGTTCGCCAGCAGCCTGGCGCCGTCCGGCGTGTGCACCACTTCCGGGTGGAACTGCATCGCATAGTAGCGGCGCTCGTCGTTCGCGATCACCGCATAGGGCGAGCCGGGGCTGGTCGCGACCGGGCGGAAGCCGGGAGCGAGCCGGACGACCTTGTCGCCATGGCTCATCCACACCTGGTGGCTCTCGCGCGCGTGCCAGAGCCCGTCGAACAGCACGCAGCTGTCCTGGATCTCGATGAAGGCGCGGCCGAACTCGCCGCTGTCGCCCAGCACGACCTCGCCGCCGAGCTGGTGCATCATCACCTGCTGGCCGTAGCAGATGCCCAGCACCGGCAGGCCGCTGTCGAAGATCTCCTGCGGCACCCGCGGGGACCCCTGCTCCAGCACCGAGGCGGGCGAGCCGGACAGGATCACGCCCTTGGGCTTCATCCGGGCAAAGGCCTCGGCGGCGGTGGTGAAGGGCGCGATCTCGGAATAGACCCCGGCTTCGCGAACGCGGCGCGCGATCAGCTGGGTCACCTGGCTGCCGAAATCGACGATCAGGATGGAGTCGGTGTGCTGGAGCGTCATGGCTGGCCGATAGGGAGCGATCGCCGGACTGTCAAAGGGGATGCTGCAGCGCGACGCGCAATGTTGCACCCCGCACGCGCACCCGCGCCGCCAACGCCGTCGTCATACCGCAACAAAATTGACCTAAAACATTCAAAATACAAATATTTTATACGCTCACGTCCCCACCCCGATGGCGCGGCGCTCTTCCCGGACGTGATCGGAACAGGCCGGTCATGCACCATGGGTGGGGGTTCGCAATGCATTGGAGCGTGCAGTTCTTCATGATCGCGGCGGCGAGTTTGTCGCTCGCATCGCCAGCGGCAGCCGATGTGCTCGACCATGACAAGGTCCAGCAG
This sequence comes from Sphingomonas pokkalii, assembly GCF_003096275.1. Lineage (GTDB taxonomy): Bacteria > Pseudomonadota > Alphaproteobacteria > Sphingomonadales > Sphingomonadaceae > Sphingomonas > Sphingomonas pokkalii. The sequence continues at coordinate 811,665 of NZ_QENQ01000001.1, read as the reverse complement.
ATCGCCGCCGCGGCATCGGCCGTGGAATTCTATTACCAACCGATGATCGCCGACGGTCCGGACGCGTGCAACAACTATCCGGCGGTCGATCAATGGGGCAATGTCAATGGCGGCCTCAATCCTTCGGGGGCGCCGGATGGACATTGCCGCGGCACCAACGGCCAAGTTTACTCCCGCATGGCCGAATATTACAACAAATGCGCCATCCTATACGCCTATTACTTCCCGAAGGATCAGCCGCCAAACTATCTGGGCGCCTTTGCCGGCCATCGCCATGACTGGGAAAGCATCGTCGTCTGGACCGAGGGCTGCTATGTCGGCGCCAAGATCGTCAAGGTGAATTACTCGACGCACGGCAAATATTCGGTCAACACCAATCCGCCGGTTTTCATGGGCGCGACGGGATATCTGGCCAACGGCATCCACCCGAAGCTGACCTACCACGCGACCTATCTCGGCTTTGCCGACCATGTGCTCGATCCAACGATCGATACTGGCCGAACCCAGCCGCTGATCAGCTGGGATCGCCTGCCGGCGGCCGCGAAGAACACGCTCAACACCTATGATTTCGGCGCAGCCGACGTGCCGATGAAAGATGGCGGCGCGTTCTGGAGCAACCTGCAAAAGGCCTGGGCATCGACCGACGTCCATAATCCCTGAGGCCCGAACACGCGACCGCAAGGCCCGCCGGGCCGCCGCGACGTGGCGGCCCGGCGGTGCGTCGGGGGATCGACGCCGCCCGCCTTCCGAAACGGGGCAGGGTACAAACGGCGATTACATCGGCTGCGGGGGTTACGCCGGCGCCCCGGCATCCCCATATCAACACAATCGCGGGCAAGACGCTTTCGTAAGCGCCTGCGGCTGAGAGACGGATGCGCTCCCGCTTACATGCGCTGGAGTGCTGCCATGGACATCAACGATCTTCTTTCCCGCCATCAGATTTCGCTGATGCGCGCCAGCGCTGCCGGTTGCGTGGAGGCACGCGTGGCCCATCACGGCCTGGCCCGCGGCTATGCAGATCGCATCCGCGAATTGCAGGCACGGGCCGGTGCAGGCCTGCTGCTGCGAGAGCCGCATTGATCGGCGCCCCGCCCTTTCCAGCCTCGCACAAGGAACGCGCCGCATGAACGAACCGATCGCCGATCCGGCAGAAACCCCTGCTGCGAAATCCCTCCGCCAAGGCCCGTTCCGGCGCAAGTTCACGGCGGTTCGGCTGGCCCCGGAAAGTGCCGAGCGGCAAAGCCGCGTCGCGCTGCTGGCCTGGAACACGTTGGGCGGCGAACAGGCGATGGCGTTCCTGAACGCGCATGACGATGCCCTGGGGGGCCGCCCCCTGGATCTCGCGGTGGCCAGTGCCGATGGCTGCGAAGCCGTGGAGCGCGCCATTGCGGCGCGCGCAGCGGCGCGCTGAAGGCTGCGGCGCGCGCTTCCTCCGGTGCGGGATGAATTCGCCCGCGCCCATGCGACCCTCCGCAACGGCGCAGCATTCCTCGCCAAGTGGATGATGGCGCAGGACGCCGCCGGCAGCCATGCCGGGCCGCACGGTCATCGCCGGCGCTCGCGCGTAATCGCCAATGGCTTGCGCGAACTCGATCGCTTTCTCAACCTGCTGGTCGACGAAGCCTGCTGGCGGCATGGCCTGCCCGCACAGCCGCGCCAGCGCAACACGGCGAACAAGCTCGGCAGCTTCCGCGCCGCGCTGGGCCTCGAACTGGCGGAACGTCCCCAGCTGGAAGCCCTTGCACGCACGCGGGACCTGCTGTTCCACTGCAACGGCATGGCCCTGCGTGGCGATCGGCGCGGCGAACGGCTGCTGACGCTCGGCTGGCCGGGCAGCGACGACGCGGCCGCGCTGGCGACAGTCGCCACCGGTTCGGTCATCATCGTGACGGGCAGCGACATGGCCAGCGTGTGCGGCTTGTATCAACAGCTGGCCGATGCCCTGCTGGAGGGCGGAACGCCCCCCAGCATCACGGCCTGATCGGCAGCCCCGTCCATGCTGCGGCGAAGGCCCACAGGTCGGCGGTTTCCTCGATCACCTTGTCGGTCGGCTTGCCCGATCCATGGCCTGCCCGCGTCTCGATGCGGATCAGGTGGGGTTTGTCACCGATATCGGCATGTTGCAGCGCTGCGGTATATTTGAAGCTGTGGCCGGGGACCACGCGGTCATCGGTATCGGCCGTGCTCACCAGGATCGCCGGATAGGCCACCCCGCTCCTCACATTGTGATAGGGCGAATAGCTGTAGAGGCGCTTGAAATCGGCTTCCTTCGAAGGATAGCCAAAATCATCCACCCAGTAGCGGCCGGCGGTGAACCGGTCGAATCTGGTCATATCCATCACGCCCACGGCGGGCAGCGCCGCCGCGAACAGATCCGGCCGCTGGTTGGTGACGGCCCCGACCAGCAGGCCGCCATTGGATCCGCCCTGGATCGCCAGTTGTCCCTTGCCGGTCACGCCCTGCGCGATCAGCGTCTCGCCCGCAGCGATGAAGTCGTCAAAGCCGTTCTGCTTGTTCGCCAGCCGGCCGCCATCGTGCCACGCCTTGCCATATTCGCCGCCGCCGCGGATGTTCGCCACCACGAACACGCCGCCCTGCTCCAGCCAGGCCAGCCGTCCGGCGGAGAAGCCCGGGGTGATCGGGATGTTGAACCCGCCATAGCCATAGAGGATGGTCGGCGCCGGGCCGGTGACGCTCTTCTTGCGCACGATGAACATCGGCACGCGGGTGCCGTCCTTCGAGGCATAGAAGCGCTGCTCGACGGCGTAATCCTCCGGCTTGAACGCCACCTTCGGGGTCGCCCAGGGCGTCGCCTTGCCGGTCGCCACGTCGTAGCGGAAGATCGTCGTCGGATAGTTGAAGCTGGTAAAGGCGAAGAAGGTTTCGCCCTTGTGCGGATCGCCGCCAAAGCCGCTGGCGGTGCCGATCCCGGGCAGCGCGACGGTGCCGTCCGCCGCGCCGTCGAGCGTATAGCGCCGTACTTCGGTTGCCGCATCCACCATATAGTTCAGGATCAGCCGTTCGCCGACGATCGTGGCGCCGGCCAGCGTCTCCTTCTGCTCCGGCACCACTTCGTGCGGCGTCAGCGCAGGGTCGGCCAGATCGATCGTCACGATGCGCTGGCGGGGCGCGCCGGCATCGGTGGTGAACCAGAATTTGGTGCCGACATTGCCGATCGCCGACCATTCATTGGCCAGCGTACCGATCACCGTCTTCGCCTTCCACGCCGGATCGGTGAGATCGACGATGTGGACGAGATTCTTGTTGTCGGTGCCTTCGCTGGTCGAGATCACCAGATAGCGGCCATCGTCGGTGATGCCGGCATAATGGCTCTGCTTCGGGGCCGCCGGCGTATCATAGACTAGCCGATCGGCGCTCTGCTGCGTGCCGAGCTTGTGGAAATAGACCTTGTGGTTCTCGGTCAGCGCCTGGAACTTGGCGTCGGCCGGCGGCTCGGGATAGCGCGAGTAGAAGAAGCCGCTGCCATCCTTCGCCCAGGACAGGCCCATGGTGTATTTCGCCCAGTTGACCGTGTCGCCGGTTTCCTTGCCGGTCGCGACGTCGAGCACCTTGACCGTCCGCCAGTCGGTGCCGCCGTCCTGGATCGAATAGGCCAGCAGCTTGCCGTCCTCGCTGGGCAGCCATTCGGCGAGCGCGGTCGCGCCGTCCTTCGACCAGCCATTGGGATCGATCAGCACCCGGCCCGTGCCGTCTAGGCCGTCGCGCACGAACAGCACCGCCTGATTCTGCAGGCCGCTATTGTGCGCATAGAAATAGCGCCCCCCCTTGTGCTCGGGCAGGCCGAAACGCTCGTAATCGAACAGCTGCTTGATTCGTGCCTTCAGCACGTCGCGGCCGGGCAGCGTCGCCAGATAGGCGTCCGTCACCTTGTTCTCGGCTGCCACCCAGGCGGCGACCTCGGGATCGTTGCGAACGTCGTTTTCCAGCCAACGATAGGGATCGGCGACCTGCACCCCGAACTGTTCGTCGACCACGTCCACACGGCGGGTGTCGGGATAACGGATCTTGGTCATCGGCGCGTTGGTCTCCGGCGGGGTCTGGGCTTGGATGGGAGCGGCGGTGGCGAGCAGTAACGGCACGATCAATGCACGGCGCATCAAGGAAGCTCCTTCAGGATGCGCGGGACCTTAGGCACAGGACCGCGCCCGCTCAAGCGCGGCGCGAGGCGTTCGAGGGCAAGGATCGGGGAAGGGTCGCTCCAGCGGGCCGAAAGGCCGCGCGCCGGGAACCATGGCCGCAGGGGCCGGCACCGATGGCGGGCCGGCCCCTGCGCGAAGATCAACGCTTGAAGAGATTCTCGGCAGTGCGCTCGATCGGCGCTTCATAGGCCTCGGGCGTATGCGTCGCGGCATAGCGCTCGGCGCGGAGCTGTTCGATCAGCGCCTCGCGGTCGCCTTCCAGGCGGGTATCGGTCGGCGCTTCGATGCCGGCGGCCTTGGCGGCCTTCGATACCAGCGCGTCCAGCTCGCGCTGCGAGCACAGGCCGAGCGTCACCGGATCCTTCGGCACGATGTTGCCGATATTCCAGTGGGTGCGATCGCGGATCGCGGCGATGGTGGTGCGGGTGGTGCCGATCAGCTTGCTGATCGCGCCGTCCGAAACCTCGGGGTGGTTGCGCAGGATCCAGGCGATGCCGTCGGGCTTGTCCTGCCGCTTGGAAACCGGCGTGTAGCGCGGCCCCTTGGTGCGGCGGACCTGCTCGGGGCCCTTCTGCATCTTCATCACATAGTTGGGATCGCGCTGCCCCTTCTCGATCTCCTCCATCGTCAGCTCATGCGCACGAACCGGATCGCGGCCGGTGAGCTTGGTGGCGGCAGTATCGTCGGCAATCGCCTGCACTTCGAGGATGTGGAGCCCGCAGAACTCGGCGATCTGCTCGAACGACAGCGACGTGTTGTCGACCAGCCAGGAAGCGGTCGCGTGCGGCATCAGCGGCTGGGCCACGGTCAAATCTCCGGAACTTGAAACAATAAGGGCCGCCCATCACGGGCGGCCACATTGCGTCCTGATGTAGGCAAGGTTGCCCGCCGGGGCAAGCATTTCCACGATTCGACGATTTTCAGGCCGCAGCCTTTTCCCCATCGATCGGCACCAGCGCGTTCAGGAACTGATGGGCGCTGGCTTCCCAGGTGAAGCTGCGGCCATAGGCGGCGCAGGCGGCCCGGTCGAGGGTGAGCGCCCGATCGATGGCGACGGCGAGATCCTCGTCCATCACGCCCGTCTCCGGGGTGAGCACATCAACCGGCCCCGTCACCGGATAGGCGGCGACCGGCGTGCCGCACGCCAGCGCCTCGATCATCACCAGGCCGAACGTGTCGGTACGACTGGGGAACACGAATACATCGGCACCGGCATAGGCGGCGGCGAGATCGGCGCCGAACTGCGCCCCCAAGAACAATGCATCCGGATAGCGCGCCTCCAGCATCGCCCGTGCCGGGCCATCGCCCACCACCACCTTGGTGCCGGGCCGCGCGATCTTGAGGAACGCCTCCAGATTCTTCTCCACCGCAACCCGGCCGACATAGAGCATCACCGGCCCGGCCAGCGCCGTCATCCGCGGATGCGGCGGCAGGCCGGGGTGGAAATGGGCGAGATCGACGCCGCGCCCCCAGTGCCGGACCTGGCTCAGCCCGTGATCGACCAGCGACTGGCGAATCGACGCGGTGGAGGCGAGGATGGTCGCGCTGGGTGCGTGGAACCAGCGGATATAGCGCCAGATCCACTCCGCCGGCACGCCCGAGCGGGCCGAGACATAATCGGGGAACTGGGTGTGATAGGCGGTGGTGAACGGCCGCTTCTGCCGCAGGCACCAGCGCCGCGCGGCGACGCAGAGCGGCCCCTCGGTGGCGAGGTGGATCGCGTTCGGAGCGAACGCCTCCAGCATCGCGCCCACGCTCGCCACGCTGGTGATCGCCAGCCGGATCTCGGGATAGGTGGGGCACGGCAGGGAATAGAATCGGTCGGGCGATACCACCATCACCTGATGGCCCTGGCTTTCCAGCACCCGACGCACCGATTGGAGCGTGCGGACGACGCCGTTTACCTGGGGCTCCCAGGCATCGGTTACGATTGCGATACGCACGGCTTCGGTCCTCGCCGCTGCCGTCACGCCGCCGCCAGTCTGACCTCGGACTCTGGCTGCGACTCGCGCGCTGCCATTTCTTCGGCCCAGTGGAGAATTTCCATGGACCCGTCGTAATGCTCCACCAGCGCGGTGCAACCCTCTACCCAGTCGCCGTCGTTATAATAGGCAATACCGTCGATCGCGCGGATCTCCGCTTTGTGGATATGCCCGGCGATCACGCCGTCAACGCCGCGCGCACCTGCCTCCCGCGCCACGATTTCCTCGAACTTGGAAATGAAGGACACAGCGTTTTTCACTTTCTGCTTGGCATATTTGCTAAGCGACCAATAGGGCAGCCCCATCCAGCGCCGCACCCGGTTCAGCCAGCGGTTGAGCGTCATCATCATTTCGTAGGCAGCGTCGCCAAGGTGCGCGAGCCAGCGGTGCGAGAGCGTGATCGCGTCGAATTCGTCGCCGTGCAGCACCAGCAGGCGGCGGCCATCGGCGGTAGTGTGGATCGCCTGGCGCTTGATCTTCACCCCGCCGAAATCGAGCCCGGTGAACTGGCGGAACATCTCGTCATGATTGCCGGGAATATAGACGATCTCGGTACCGCGCTTCGCCCGCTTCAGCACCCGCCATACGATGTCATTGTGCGTCGCCGGCCAGTAGAAGCGCTTCTTCATCGCCCAGCCGTCGATGATATCGCCGACAAGATACATCTTCTCGCTGTCGACATGGTCGAGAAAATCGATCAGCATCTCGGCATTGCAACCGCGCGTGCCGAGGTGGACGTCGGATATCCACACCGCCCGATACTTGCGGCGACTGGTGATCGCCCGCTCCGGTATCGTCGGAGTCGATGCGTGAAAGTCCGCCAGACCGGCGACATCGAACGAAAGCCTGGTGATCGCGGCCATTGCCAACTTCCCGTGGATCGCTGTGCTTACCCGGGATTCGCCTATGCCGTGGCATTGTTACATTTCGAATCGTTCGGATTTCATACGTCTGTCACACAGGCGGCACGGGGTTGCGTCGCGCGCAACGACGCAACCCCGCGCACCTATTCGCTGGCCGGCGCGGCGGCCGGTGCGCCCACCTGCGCAGTGGCGCCCGCTACCAGCGTGTCGAGCGAGCTGCCGTCAAAGCCGAGCTCGCGCATCAGCCCGTCGATCACCGGTGCCTGCGCCCGATAGCGCAGCGCCGCTGCAACCGCCGAGTTGGCAAGGTTGCGATCGCCCTCGCCCTCGCCGCCGGTGCCGGCCACCGTTCCGCCACCGCGCCCATTCAGGCCATCGAGCTGCACGATCTTGATCGAATCGATCGCCTCCAGCGGCTTAGCCGCTTCGCGCACCAGATCGGGCAGCACGTTGAGCAGCGCCAGCTTGGTCTGCAGCGAGACCTGGTCGGACGAAAGCAGGTTGGCCGCCTCGTTCACCGCCCGCTGGCCCGCCGCTTCCACCTCGAAGCGGACGCGGTCGGCCTCGGCCTTCAGCTTGGCGGCCTCCGCCTCGCCCTCGGCGGCCAGTCGCGCCGCTTCGGCGCGATCGGCGGCAGCGGCCTTCTCCGCCTCCGCCTGCACCTTGATCGCGATCGCGGCGCGCTCCGCCTCGCGGGATGCGTCGATCAGTTCGATACGCTTGGTACGCTCGGCAACCTCGGCCTCGCGGGCGGTGCGCACGCCTTCCTCCGCCACCACGGCTTCGGCACGGGCCTTGTCCGCCACCGCCCTTGCCTGGCTTTCCTCGCGGCTCTTGTTCTGCACCGCGATCTGCTGTTCCTGCCGGGCGAGTTCGAGCGCCTGCGCCTGCGCGATCTTCGCTTCCTGGATCGCGCGGTCGGCCTCGATCTGCTGGGCGTCGATCTGGCGCTTTGCCTCGATCCGCGCCTGTTCGGCCTCGCGCTGGCGCGCCGCCTGCTCGCGGGCGACCTCGGATGCCTGCTCGGCGCGGCGCACCTCCAGCTCGCGCTCCTGCTCCAGCCGGGCGAATTCGGTGTCCCGGCCGATCAGGAAGGACTGCCGCTGCGCCTCCAGATTCTTGGTCTCGATCTGCACCCGCGTATCCTGCTCGATATCGTTACGCGCCTTTTTGCGCAGTTCGATCTGCTCGGTCAGCTTGGTCAGGCCCTCGGCGTCAAACGCGTTGTTGGCGTTGAAATGCTCGATCGAGGTCTGATCGAGGCCGGTCAGCGAGACGCTTTCCAGCTCCAGCCCGTTCATCGCCAGATCGGCGGAGCTGACCTGCTGCACCTTCTGCACGAAGTCGCTGCGCTGTTCGTGCAGCTGCGCCATCGTCATACCGGCCGCAACGGAGCGCAGCGCGTCGACGAACTTGCCCTCCACCAGTTCCTTCAGCAGATCCGGGTTCATCGTCCGCATGCCAAGCGTCTGCGCGGCGATCGCGATCGACTGGGCGTCAGGCTTTACCCGCACATAGAATTCGGCCTTCACGTCGATGCGCAACCGATCGAGCGTGATCAACGCGTCCGAATTCTTGCGCTCCACCGCCAGCCGCACGGTGTTAAGGTTCACCGGCATGGTTTCATGAAACACCGGCAACACCAGCGCGCCGCCATTGATGACGACCTTTTCGCCACCGGCGCCGGTGCGCACGAAGCCGACTTCCTTGGACGCGCGCTTGTACAGCTTGGCGAAGATGATGCCGATGACGATCAACGCCAGCAGCGCCGCGCCCGCATAGGCGACATAGGGCAACATCGAAGAAGCTCCTTGGGGAACAAGTGACTGCATGATTTCTCAGTCCTCGAGGCGGGGCAGACGATGGTCGCCCCAGGAAATGGCACGGAAGGTCTCGCCCTCGCGCCGGATCAGCAGGACGGCCTCGCCCTGCTCGAAACTCTGGCCGGGGCTGTCGGGCTCGACCATGACGTAATGGACCTGCCCATAGGCATCGTGCGCCTGCGCCCGCGCGGGAGAGCCGGGCGCCGCGCGGCCGATGACGATGCGGGCGGTGGTGCCGATCAGGCTTTCGATCGGCACGGCGGTGGTAAGATCGCGGGGCAGCAGCCGGGCAATCCCGCGGACGGCAAGCCCCGTCAGCGGCAGGGATGCGAGCGCCACTGCGGGCACCGCGATCCAGCCGCCAAGCGCAGCGCCGCGCCAGTCATGCGCCGCCTGCTGCACGCAGAGGCCAAGCACCCCGAAGATGCTGAGGAACACGACAAGCAGGATCAGCAGCGGCACCTGCCCGAACCCCAGCCACCCGAGCATATCGATCGAAGCGTCGCCATCGATATCGGAATCGAGTTCCGCCCAGTCCCCGCCGAGCCCGAGCAGCTGCACCGCCCCGATAAACAGCATCAGCACGAGCGCCGAGACGAATGCGACGCTCCCGGGCGCGAAAATGACGTCGAACAAAGCTCCCTCCCGATCCGGGCCCATCCTAGGGCGGCGGGAAAAACAAGCGAAGCGAAATCGGTTCCAGGGGCCCCTTTGTTTCTTTCAAGAAATGTTCGCAGGCCGCGGCGATCCCTCTAGAATTGAGAGGAGAAAGGATCCTGATGTCCCTCCAGTCCCTCGACGTCTGCACCCGTGAATCGCTGGACGCGGCCCGCGCGATGGCCGCCCTTGTCGATCGCCAGAGCAGTTCCAGCGAATTTGCCGCCGCGCGCGAGCGCTTCATGGCGGCAATGCGCAGCCACCATGCGACGACCGATGCCGTGCTGCTCGCGCCGCTGCGCGAAAGCGACGATTGCGCGCATCATGCGATGGCGCGGCGCGCCACCGAACAGGATCTTGCCCGCCGCGAGCTGGTGGCCGAACATTTCGCCGCCTGGCCAGCCGAGGCTATCCGCGCCGATGCGCCGCGCTATCGTCGCGCGGTGCGCCAGTTGCTGCGGATGCTCGAACGGCGGAACGCCTACCAGGAACAGGTATTGCTGCCGATGGCGATGGAAGCGCTGGCGATGCGCCGCGAGGCCGCCTGATTACAGCGTATCCCAGATCGTCAGCACGATCTTGCCGACATGCGCCCCGGCCTCCATCCGCCGGTGCGCCTCCGCGGCTTCGGCGAAGGGATAGGTGCGATCGATCACCGGCTTCAACTTGCCTTCGGCGACCAGCGGCCAGACGGTGCGGCGCAGTTCGTCTGCCACCAGCGACTTGAATTCCACCGATCGGGGGCGCAGCGTCGATCCGGTCAACGTCAGGCGGCGGCGCATCACATCCCATAGCGGGATGGTCGCGGTAGCCCCGCCCTGCACCGCGATCGAAACATGGCGGCCTTCCTCGGCCAGGCATTGCAGGTTGCGCGGCACATAATCGCCGCCGACCATGTCGATCACGATTTCGACACCGCGGCCGCCGGTGAACGCCTTCACCTCCTCGACGAAATCCTGCGTCTTGTAGTTGATCGCCAGATCGGCGCCGAGCGCACGAGCTGCCGCGCATTTGGCGTCCGATCCCGCCGTCACGATGATCTTCAGGTCGAACAGCTTGGCCAGCGCGATCGCCATCGTGCCGATGCCGCTGGTGCCGCCATGGACCAACACCGTTTCCCCCGGCCCGGCCCAGGCCCGCTCGAATAGGTTCGACCAGACCGTGAACAGCGTTTCCGGCATGGCTGCGGCTTCCACCATGGTCAGCGCCGGCGGGACCGCCAGGCACTGGCCGGCAGGGGCGACCGCATATTCGGCATAGGCGCCGCCGGCGATCAACGCGCAGACCGGCTGCCCGAGCAGCGACTCGTTCACCCGGGCGCCGACTCCCACCACCGTGCCCGCGATCTCCATACCCAGAATGGAAGGTGCGCCCTGCGGCGGCGGATATTTGCCCTGTCGCTGCAGGATTTCGGGCCGGTTGATACCGGCGGCTGCGACTCGGACCAGCACCTCCCCCTCCCCCGGCTGAGGGATCGGCCGCGCCACCGGCACCAGGACTTCGGGGCCGCCCGGCGCATCGGGGTCGATGGCCAGCATCATTTCGGCTGCGATCATCGGTTAGCTTCTTTTTAACCTAAGGAGAAATCCGGCGCCTTATTGACATCGCACCGCACCGGGTCAACGTTTCGTCACATGGACGCCGACGAAAATCTGCCGCGTCGTTCCGACGACCTTGCGGTGCAGCTGACCAGGCAGGATCTCGATCCCTTCTCGGTGGCTGAACTGGAAGCGCGAATCCGTGTTCTGGAAGGCGAGATCGCCCGATGCCGCGGAAAGATTCAACAGGCCGTTCACCACCGCGCAAGCGCAGACGCTCTATTTAAGAGATGAGCGTCACGGCACCGGAACTCGGGCGATACGCCACGATCTGCCGGTGTGGGGCCGCAGCGCTTGATGCAAAGCCCTGCCCTCCCGACATTAGGGACAACGGGCTTAGCACCCTTTCGGCCCGACTGGAGTTGTATCCAAATGCCTAGTTTCGCCTCCGCTCTTGAAGCCACCCTCCACAAGGCGCTCGAGGCAGCCTCTGCCCGCCGCCACGAATATGCGACGCTCGAGCATCTGCTGCTCGCGTTGATCGACGACGAACATGCCTCCAAGGTGATGAGCGCGTGCGGGGTGGACCTGGGCGAGCTGAAGACCACCGTGGCGCATTATCTCGATACCGAGCTGGAAGCACTGAAGGTGGACAACGCCACCGATCCCTCCCCCACCAGCGGGTTCCAGCGCGTCGTCCAGCGCGCGATCCTGCACGTCCAGTCCTCGGGCCGCGACGAAGTGACCGGCGCCAACGTGCTGGTCGCGCTGTTCAGCGAGCGCGAGAGCTATGCGGTCTATTTCCTGCAGCAGCAGGACATGAGCCGGCTCGATGCCGTCAGCTATATCAGCCACGGCGTCGGCAAGGGCGGTGCCACGCCGGCCGAGACCAGCACCCCCAAGGGCGCTGCCGAGGAAGACAAGTCGAACAAGCAGGAGGCGAAGACGGGCAAGGGTGAGAGCGCGCTCAAGCAGTTCACCGTCGACCTCAACGAGAAGGCGAAGATCGGCAAGGTCGATCCGCTGATCGGCCGCGCGTCCGAGGTTGACCGCACCGTCCAGATCCTCTGCCGGCGCAGCAAGAACAACCCGCTCTATGTGGGCGATCCCGGCGTCGGCAAGACCGCCATCGCCGAGGGCCTGGCGCGGAAGATCGTCGAAGGCGAGGTTCCCGAGGTGCTGAAGGACGCGGTGATCTACTCGCTCGACATGGGCGCGCTGCTTGCCGGCACCCGCTATCGCGGCGACTTCGAGGAACGCCTCAAGCAGGTCGTCTCGGAGCTGGAGAAGCTGCCGCACGCGGTGCTCTTCATCGACGAGATCCACACCGTGATCGGCGCGGGCGCGACCAGCGGCGGCGCGATGGATGCGTCGAACCTGCTCAAGCCCGCGCTGTCGGGCGGCTCGATCCGCTGCATCGGCTCGACCACCTACAAGGAATTCCGCAACCACTTCGAGAAGGACCGCGCGCTGCTCCGCCGCTTCCAGAAGATCGACGTCAACGAGCCGTCGGTCGAGGATACGGTGAAGATCCTGGCGGGCCTGCGCTCGGCGTTCGAGCAGCACCATTCGGTGAAGTACACGCCGGACGCGATCAAGTCGGCGGTGGAGCTGTCGGCGCGCTACATCAACGACCGCAAGCTGCCGGACAAGGCGATCGACGTGATCGACGAAGTCGGCGCGATGCAGATGCTGGTGGCGCCGTCCAAGCGCAAGAAGGTCATCACCCCCAAGGAGATCGAGCAGGTCATCGCGACCATGGCGCGCATCCCACCGAAGACCGTCTCGTCGGACGACACCAAGGTACTCGCCAATATCGAGCAGGATCTGAAGCGCGTCGTGTTCGGCCAGGACAAGGCGATCGAGGTGCTCAGCTCCGCGATCAAGCTCAGCCGTGCGGGCCTGCGCGATCCGGACAAGCCGATCGGCAACTATCTGTTCTCGGGTCCCACCGGCGTCGGCAAGACCGAGGTGGCGAAGCAGCTGGCCAACCTGCTCGGCATCCCGCTCCAGCGCTTCGACATGTCCGAGTACATGGAACGCCACTCGGTCAGCCGGCTGATCGGTGCGCCTCCGGGCTATGTCGGCTATGACCAGGGCGGCCTGCTGACCGACGCGGTCGACCAGAACCCGCATTCGGTGCTGCTGCTCGACGAGATCGAGAAGGCGCATCCGGACCTGTTCAACATCCTGCTGCAGGTGATGGACAACGGCAAGCTGACCGACCACCACGGCAAGACCGTCGACTTCCGCAACACCATCCTCATCCTGACCACCAATGCCGGTGCGTCGGACATGGCGAAGGAAAGCGTGGGCTTCGGCGAGCTGAGCCGCGAGGACGTGCAGGAAGAGGCGGTGAAGAACCTGTTCACCCCCGAATTCCGCAACCGCCTCGATGCGATCGTGCCGTTCGGCTATCTGCCGCCGGAAGTCGTCGCCCGCGTCGTCGACAAGTTCGTGCTCCAGCTCGAACTCCAGCTCACCGACCGCGGCGTCCACATCCATCTGGACGAGGAAGCCAAGGCGTGGCTCACCAAGCGCGGCTATGACAAGCTGTACGGCGCCCGCCCGATGGGCCGCCTGATGCAGGAAAAGATCAAGCAGCCGCTCGCCGAGGAGCTGCTGTTCGGCAAGCTCGTCCATGGCGGCGAGGTCAATGTGAAGCTGAAGGACAATGCGCTGGCGTTCGAAATCACGCCGGCCGCACCGAAGAAGCCGAAGAAAGGCAAGAAGGCCGAACCCGCAGGGGCCTGAGGCCAGACGCCACTTTCACGACGATCGAGCCCGGGGCGCCGCTTCCCCGGGCTTTTTCGTGCGCGTCATACAAGGATCAGGCGCTTGGCGCGTTCCGGCGGAACGGGATGTCCAGGCTCCGATAGGTCAGTACGCGCCACACCCATTCGATCGGGCCATAGCGGAAACGGGCCAGCCACCAATGCGCCGCCCCGATCTGCAACGCCGCGGCGGCCAGTCCGACGCTTAGCCGCGTCGCCGCGTTCCAATCATCGTACAGTCCCAGGCCATAGCCGTAGAACAGCGGCACAAAGACCGCCGATTGCAGGATGTAGAAGGTCAGCGTCAGCCGCCCCGGCGCCGCCAGCGGCTGCACCAGCCACCGCGCCCTGCCGTCATACAGCGCGATCACCAGCAGCGCCCAGAAGGCGGTTCCGGCCAGATCGAGCCACATGTTGATCAGGGCCCAGCAGGCGCGCTCCGCCGCCGCGCCATAGCCCAGCGTCGCGAAGGCAAGGCGCAACGGCTCGCGCAGCAGGAACATCAGCACCGCACCTCCGGCCGCGAGGGGAAGGGCAACGCGCCGCCATCCGCGGCTTCTCGCCAGGTCTTCGAAAAAGCGGGTCCGGCCCAGCACCAGGCCGAGCAGATACAGGCCCAGTATCTGCACGAGGCGGCCATATTCCACGAAGAACCAGTATTTGGACTGCTGCCCCTGCCAGAGGTTGACGCGGAGCACCTGCCACAGGTCGCCGGAAAGATAGATCGGCATTCCCGGATCGACCGACGACAATGCCACCCCATTCGCCCAGGCGGCGCCGCTTGCCGCAGCAACCAGTTGCACAATCAGCGAGGGTCCCGCAAAACAGAAGCACGCCGCAGCCAGCAGCAGCCGGTTGCTGCGCACCCGATTCACCAGCAACAGCACGAAGCCGAGCGCGGCCAGCGTCTGGATAATATCGCCCCGGTAGATAAGCGAATGCAGGAATCCGATTCCGAACAGGATCAGCAGGCGCCAGGCGAAGCGTGCGCTGAAATCCACGCCCCGCGCCGCGGCGCGGTCCATCAGGATGAAGAAGCTGAAACCGAAACACAGCGCCAGCAGCGAAAAGCTCTTGCCCATGAACAGCGCGAAGACGGTTTCGGAGATGATGCCTGGCTTTTCCGTCGCCCAGAAAAGCTCGTAGCTTTCGATGATGTGGACTAGGAACAACGCCATGAGCGCGAAGCCCCGCAAAATGTCGACGACATCGAGGCGATCCAAGGAAGCGCGGGGTTGATTCATTCCGTGTCGCAATCAGACTCTCGAGGAACTCGTGCGCTGCCTCTCTCGATCGGGACACCGGCGTGAGGAGCGGGCCAGCACAGCCGGCGGCTTTACGCCTTGTTCGTCGAACGGGCGTATCAGGAAGGGTGATGCCACCCGCCTGTCTCCTACGGCTGCTGTCGATCGCGCTTGGCGCGATGCTTCTTGGTATCGTGCCACGCCCCGCCCTTGCCCAAGCGGGCGTTGCGGGTCAACCACTTGCGGTCTGCGTCGCCCGCGACACGGGGCAAAGTGTGGCAGCGATGCTGCACCATCCCGAAGCCTTTGATTGCACCACGCCGCAGCACCGCTTCGGTGCCGGGCACTATTGGGTGCTCACCGCGCCGATCGATCGCCGATCCACCTTCACCGCTCCGCTGGTTCTGCGCTTCGCCAGCGTCTGGCAGGATCGCCTGACGATCCATATCGAATATGCCGATGGCGTGATGAAAAGCTGGTCGAGCCCGGCCACCGGCATCACCCCGCTAATCCAGCTCGGTGCCTTTGCTCAGCTGCCCCTGCCTGTCCGCGAACCGGCAGTTCGCCGCGTGCTGTTCCACGTCGAGAACGCCGCGAACATCCGCGGCATCGTGATGGATCCGCGATTGGCAACGCAGGCCGATTCGGCGTCAGCCAACCTTGCGATGGCCGCGCTTTTCGCATTCCTGGCCGGTATCTCGCTGGCACTGATCGTCTATAATTTCGCGCTGTGGTGCGCGATGGGCCACCGGTTTCAGCTGCACTATTGCATGCTGCTCTCGGCAATGCTGGCCTACACCATCACCTCGTCGGGGGCCTTTGCCTGGATGGTACCGGCGATCGCGAACAACGATCGGCTGCGCTTGAACTATCTGTTCATCGGCCTTGCCGGCGGCGCTGCCGCGCTGTTCACCCGCAGCTTCTTCGAAGACCAGCCGATGCCGCGCTGGCTGGATAGGGCTACCGGGATCGTGGCAGCCGCGGTGCCCTTGGGCGGCTTCAGCGTCGCCGCATTCGGCGCGCTGAACCTGCGCCTGGCCGACATGCTCCATTCGCTGGCCTGCGCCGGGCTGCTGGCGATCGTGGTCCCGACCCTTTGGGGAGCGTGGCGTCAGCGTTCCAACTTCCTCTGGCTGTTCGCCTTATCGTGGACCGCGCCGATCCTGCTGGCGGGCACCCGCGTGCTGGCGGCCCTGCGCATCCTCCCCTGGAACTTCTGGATCGACAATTCGACGATCCTGTCGATGGGCGCGGAAGCGCTCCTGTCGTCGCTGGCGGTCGCCTATCGCATCAAGTTCCTGCGCGACGAGCGGGATGCGGCGATCACCCGCGAGGTGGTGGCCCGCCGCCTCGCCGATATAGATCCGCTCACCGGCCTGCTGAATCGGCGCGCCTTCCTCCAGCAAGCGATCGGCCGGACCGGCCGGCAACAGCTGCTGCTGATCGACATCGATCATTTCAAGCGCGTCAACGAAACGCTGGGGCATGATGGCGGGGACGAGGTGCTGCGGCTGTTCGCCCGCGCGCTCCGCACCGCCTTGCCGGCCAGCGTCCTCATCGCGCGCATGGGGGGTGAAGAGTTCGCCCTTCTGGTCAGCGCCGAATGTTCGATCGATCCCGAACAATTGCTGTCGCGGTTGCGCACCGTGCGGATGCCGTTCGACGTCCGGGTGACGGCCAGCATCGGCATCTGCGCCGGTCCGCTGGCCAACGATCTCGACTGGAAGTCGCTGTATCGAACCGCCGATCGGGCCTTGTTCGAAGCCAAGGCTGCCGGCCGCGACCGCACCCGCACCATGGATTACGGCATCGCGTGAACTTGCTGGCATTCCCGGAACCGCGTACGATGCGCGGCAAGGGAGAGTGGATATGGCACGGTATCGTTGGTGGGCAGGCGTTGCAGTGATCGGCGCGATCGCATTCTTCGCATTGCGCGTCGAACGGCCCCATGCCGATCTGCGCATCCTCACCCATCGGGTTGGCGACACGGCACCGCAGCAGGTCCAGGCCGCGATCGATGTCGGCATCGTCGCCGTTTCGGTGATCGTGACGTGGAGCCGCGAACTCGCCCGTTGATGCCCGCCGCTACGGCATCCTGACGATCTGCGGTGGCCATTCCCAGCGGGGGTAAGTGCCCCGGGAAATAGGGAGAAAACCGCGCTTGCATGGCCTTCCCGGCCTGCTTACAAAGATGTCAATGATAGAGTCCGAACAGGTCTGGAAGACCGCTTATCGGCATCCAGGAGAGTGGGATCGCAGCTACGCGCCGCGGTCCATGGTCGATCTTTTCGAGGAGAGCGCGAATGCCCATCCGCACGCCCCGCTGCTCGATTTCATGGGTCGGATATACAGCTATGGCGAGGTGCAGGATGGCGCGAACCGCGTAGCCTGCGGGTTACGCGCGCTGGGCTATGGTCCGGGCGACCGCATCGGATTGTTCCTGCCCAATGTGCCCCATTATGTCGCGGCCTATTACGGCATCCTGAAATTGGGTGCGACGGTGGTGAATTTCTCGCCGCTCTACTCGGTCGAGGAACTGGCGGCGCAGGTGGCGGATTCCGGCACGCGGCTGCTGTTCACGCTTTCCGCCACGGCGCTGTTGCCCACCGCATTGAAGGTGCTGGAAAAAAGTGGCCTGGAGCGACTGGTCGTCGGCTCCGTCGCGGGGGCGCTGCCCACCACCAAGTCGATCTTTTACCAGTTGTTCCGGGGAAGCGAAGTCGCGCCGCGGCCGCAGGATCCCCGTATCCAGGCCTTCTCGGCGCTGATCCACAATGCGGGCGACTGCCCATCCCATGCGATCGATCCCGAACGCGATGTCGCGCTGATCCAATATACCGGCGGCACCACCGGCACGCCCAAGGGGGCAGTGCTCACCCACCAGAATCTTTCGGCCAATGCCCGGCAGGTGGCCGATCTCGATCCCGAACGCGGCCAGGCGGACGATTCGGTGCTGGGCGTGCTGCCGTTCTTCCATGTCTTCGCCAATACCTGCGTGCTCAACCGCACCGTCATCACCGGCGGGCGTATCGTGATGCTCCCGCGCTTCAACGCGCAGCAGGTGCTCACCGAACTGCGCCGTACGCGGCCCCGCTCGCTGCCCGGCGTGCCGACCATGTATCAGGCGCTGCTCGATGCGCCGGGCATGAAGACCGGCGACTTCTCGTCGTTGCGCTTCTGCATCTCGGGCGGCGCGCCGCTGCCCGAACAGCTGAAACTCAACTGGGAGCGCATCACCGGCGCCCATATCATCGAAGGCTATGGCCTGTCGGAAAGCTCGGGCGTCGTCTCTGCCAACCCATATGTCGGGCTCAACAAGCCCGGCACGATCGGCCAGCCGATCGCCGGCACCCGGGTACGGCTGGTCGACAAGGAAGATCCCCACAAGCCGGCACCGCCGGGCGAGCCGGGCGAGATCGTCGTCCAGGGACCGCAGATCATGCGCGGTTACTGGAACCGGCCGGAAGCCGATGCCGGCGTGTTCGTCGACGATCACTGGCTACGCACCGGCGATGTCGGCATCATCGATGCGGATGGCTATATCCAGATCGTCGACCGGCTGAAGGACATGATCGCGGTCGGCGGGTTCAAGGTGTTCCCCAGCCAGATCGAAGCGGTGCTTTATACCCATCCGGCGGTGAAGGAGGCGCTCGTGCTGGGCCTGCCCGATGCCTATCATGGCGAGCTGCCGCACGCCTATGTCGCGCTCAACGACGGCGCCCAGGCCGATGCGACGGAGATGTGCGCATGGCTCAACGCCCAGCTCGGCAAGCATGAACGGGTGAAGGAAGTCGTGATCCGCGAAAGCCTGCCGAAGACGATGATCGGCAAGCTCAGCCGGAAGGATCTGCTGGCAGAGGTGCGGGCCGGCCGCTGAGCGCCGGCCCCGCCCGTGCTACGGGCGGGCGCAGCTGGTGAGCTTGGCGGCTTCCGCCGAGTCGCGCACCCGATCGCCCTCGCGCACCTGGTAAAGCTGCGGCCACAGCTTGCCGGTAACGAACAGCTTCTTGCCGGCGGCGTCATAGGCGATACCGTTGGCGACATCGTCGGCACCGCGATCCTGCGGCCCGAGCGCGGTGACGTCGAGAAAGCTGAGCACCTTGCCGCTGCCGGGATCGATCTTCGCGATCAGGTTGGTCTGCCAGATGTTCGCGTAGATCGTGCCATCCACCCATTCCAGCTCGTTCAGATTGGCCACCGGGCAGCCATTGGCGGTCACTCGCAGCGTCGAGGTGACCTGCATCGACGTGGGATCCAGGAAGCGCAGCACCGGCGTGCCGTCGCTCATGATGATCGCCTTGTCATTGTGGGTCAGGCTCCAGCCTTCGCCGGTGTAGGAAAAGGTGCCCCGCGGCTCGAACGTGTCGAGGCCATAGACGAACCCGGTCTGGTCCTGCCAGGTAAGCTGGTACAGCTTGTCCCCCCAGGCGACGATGCCTTCCCCGAAATAGGGCGCAGGCAGCGCCTGCTCGCGCTGCACCTTGCCGGTCGCCAGATCGAGCTTGCGGATGAACGATTCCCCGACGCGTCCGGTGCTTTCATACAGCGCGCCATTTTCGATGAAGAGGCCTTCGGTGAAGGCGCTGCGATCGTGCGGCAGCGTCGCCACCACCGTGGCGCGATAGACCGGAACACCGCCCGGCTGGATCTGGGTATAGGCAACGGCGGCGCCCGCGATCAGCACCAGGGCCGCCAGGATCACCAACAGGATACGCTTCATCGCTCGCTCTTCCGTAAAGGGCCCGCACCGCCACCAAGCCGAGCGCGGCGCGCATGTAAAGCCCTTTACGGCGCCACTGCGGCCTGGCGACGTACATAGACGAGTAGCCGGCTATCCTCGCGCGGCCGCACCAGCACCAGGCGATACTCGCGCGCGAGCAGCGGTTGCATCACCGCGAGGCTGCTGGCGTTCCATGCCGATAACGGCGGATCCATCGTCACCACCACCGGCGGCCGGCGCGCCATGATCCGGCGCACCTCCGCCGCCTCGTCGATGCCGGTCGCGCCCTGCTCGGCGGCATAGGCGAGCGTGGAGGGAAAGGCATAGGCGGTCGGCACACAGGCATGCGCGAGATGGTAGAGGATCGCATCGCCGGCGAAGACATAGGGGCAGCCCTGCCCCGAATGGCGCGCGATCACCTGTGCGACCGCGCGTGCGGCGGCGCGATCGTCCGGCTCGGTCACGCCGTGGAACCCGCCCAGGATCCCCGCCGCCAGCGCCATCCCTGCCAGCGCCGCCCGCGACCGCCCCAGCACCGGCGCCGCCAGGATCGCGAGCGGGACGAGCAGCGGCAGGGCATAATGATCGAAGAACGCGCCGATCATCGCAAACCCGATCAGCGCGGCCACCAGCCAGCCGAGCGCGAGGGTCCGTTCGGGGCGCGGCGCCCCGTGCAGCAGCGCGGCGACACAGGCCAGGAACGGCGATAGCTGCGCGGCCGTACCCGCCAGCCGCCCCGCGATCTTCGCCGCGGGATAGCCCCGGCGCAGCGCGACCGAGGCGAAGTTGGAGAACCAGAAGGCGTCGAACGCCACCGGCCCCAGCGCGTGATACCCGATGATCGCCGCCACCGTCGGCGCCATCCCCAGCAGGGCCCAGCATAGGCCGGCCCCGGCCGTCGCCGCCCAGCCCGCGCCCGCACGGCGCAGATAGAAGAGATGCGCCAGCCCGAAGCACGCGCCCTCCACCACCGGCGTGTATTTCGTCTGGATCGCCAGCCCCGCCAGCAGGCACGCCGCGGCGCCCTGGCCGAGGATCGTCCGCCGCCGCCCCTCGCGCGCCAGCGTCGGCAGGCGGAGCATGAGCGTGCCGGCAAGCGCCATGAACAGGTTGTAGAATACCGGCGACTGGCCGCCCCGGCCGCTCAGGAACCCAAGCCACACCAGATAGGCGAGTGCCGCCGCCACACCGCCCACCGGCCGCGCACCGAGCCGGCCCGCCGCCACCGTGATCGTGCCGGCGGTCGCCGCGGCGAACAGCGTCGCCACGATCTGATAGGCCAGGATGCCGTCCCCCGGCAGCAGCCGGATCGCGGCGAACAGCAGGAACAGGCCAGGCGGCTTGCGATCCCAGAAATCGACATAGGGCAGCGCCCCGTGCAGCATCCGATCGCCCACCAGCAGATAATATTGCTCGTCGACATGGATCACCGGGTTGCCGAAATCATGCGCCCGGATCGCGAACGCCACCACGAGCAGCAGCAACCACACCGCCCCCCGCTGGCGCCAGGCGCCGCCGCCGTCCTTGCGGCCCTGCGTTCCGTTCGTTTCCACCGGCCGGCCGATTAGCCGCGCCGGCGCCCTGGGTCATTCGCGATATTTTTCCTGCCCTTGGTGCGGATTGCGTCTGCCATGTCGTTATCCTGCGACGGGGACGGCCGGCCAAAAAAAGCGACCGCGGCAAGTGAGGTTCGGCCCCGCACGCAACGTCTTTCGATCGGGCGGAGGGGATGCGTGTCGGTACGTGCCGATGCGGTGCCCATCCACGCGCTTCGATGGGACATGAACCGATGTATCTCGATCTTTCCAACGGCCGCCGCTTCGGCCCCGCCGGAGGCGGAAACTCCACGGGCGAAATCGCCTGGACGATCCTGATACCCTTTTTCAACGAGCGCGACTTCCTGGCGAGCACGATCGCCAGCCTCGCCAGCCAGACGGAGCCGTTCACGCTCGTCCTGATCGACAATGGCTCGACGGACGACAGCGCGGAGGTCGCCCGCGCCGCGTGCCGCGCCCATCGGCTTGAGTATCTGTTGATCACCGAACCCACGCCCGGCAAGGTCGCGGCGCTTCGCAGCGGCTTGGGCTGGGTGCGGACGCGCTGGGTCGCCACCTGCGACGCCGATACCATATATCCCAAGCATTATCTGGCTGCCGCACAGGCCATATTGTCCCGTCCGGGCAATGTCGTCGCCGGCGCCTATTTCGTGCCTGCGCATATGAGCGAACATGCGCGCGCGACCGAAGCCACCCGCTTCCTCACCGCCGCCCGGCTGCTGCCGCGCCAATGCCATGCCGGCGGGGCAGGCCAGGCATTCTGCGCGCGTACGTTGCGCGCAGCAGGCGGTTTCGATACAATATTGTGGAACTTCGTTCTGGAGGATCACGAAGTGATCCACCGCATGATGCGGAAAGGCCATATGGGCTATTCGCGGGAAATGTGGTGTATCCCCTCGCCACGCGAACGGGACCGTGATTCCATCCGGTGGACGCTGCTCGAGCGGCTGCTCTATTCCGCGGCTGCGCCGATTGCGGGCGACTGGTTCTTCTATTCCTTCCTCGCGCGCCGATTGCAGCGCCGGCGTCTGCTCAGCAACCGAATGCGCGAACGGCAATATCACCATATCGAAGGACCGACGCTTGTCCCGCCTCATCCTGTGTGCTGACGATTTCGCCTATTCGCCCGAGATCAGCCAGACGATCGTAACGCTCGCCCAGGCGGGCAAGCTCAACGCGATCAGCTGCATGGCCGCAATGCCAGGCTGGCACGCCGATGCGCAACTGCTTGCCGGGCTGCCCGCGCATGTCGAAATCGGGCTGCACCTCACGCTTACCGGCGAAGTACCGCTCACCGCCATGCCGCGGTTCGCGCCGAAAGGGCGGATGCCGGATATCGATCCGCTCACCCGCGCCGCCGGACGCTGGCGACTGCCGCTGGGCGAAGTGGTCGGGGAAATCGCGGCGCAGTTCGATGCCTTTGTCGGCGCGCTGGGCCGCCAGCCCGCCTTTGTCGACGGGCATCAGCACGTCCATGCGCTGCCGGGAATCCGCGACCTGGTACTGGCGGAAACCGCCGAGCGGGCGCCCGATGCCTGGATCCGCGACTGCACCGATCGGCTGCCGGCGATGCTCGCCCGCCCCTTTGCGGGCAAGGCGATCGGCAGCGCCTGGCATTGCCGTGGCCTGCGCGCCGCCGCCCGCGCCAGGGGCTTGCGGACCAATGCGAGCTTCGCCGGGCACTATGATTTCGCCGGCGACTATCGCGCCCTGTTCCCGAAGCTGCTGCTCCGTCCGGGCGCCACGCACCTGGTGATGTGCCATCCGGGTGCCGGAATGCGCGCCGGCGATCGCATCGCTGCGGCACGGCGCGTCGAAGCAGAAGCCTTGCACGATCTGCCGATCGCCGACATGGCTGCGGCACAGGGTCTGGCATTCCCCGCCTGACCCCGGTGCGGGATCGGTGCGGTAGTGGTGGACGGCGGCCTCAAGGCAGTATTTCTTGCGCAACGGCCGATGCTGCTGCGGCTGCTGGTCGCGCGCCTCGGAAACCGCGAGGATGCGGAGGATGCGCTGCAGGATATGTGGCTGCGCATCGATCAGCTCGCGGATGGGCCGATCGCCCAGCCGGCGGCGTTCCTGTTCCGGGTCGCCGCGAACCTGGCTACCGATCGGCGGATCGCCGCCAATCGGCGCGGCGCGCGCGACGCCGGCTGGCTGGAAACCCAGCCGGACGACGCGGACCTTCCCGATCCCGAACGCACGATGGTGGCCCGCAGCGAATGGCAGGCGGTGGAACAGGCCATCGGCGAGATGCCCGAACGCATGGCTACCGCCCTGCGCATGTTCCGGCTGGAGGAGCGGCCGCAACGCGAGATCGCCGGCCATCTCGGCATCAGCATCAGTGGCGTCGAGAAGCTGCTCCAGCGCGCCTACCGAAAAATTCACGACCGGCTCGATAGCAATGATGCGGATTTGCGCGAGGCACGTCGTCACGAAAGGGAAAGGGGTGCGGACCGTGCAAGCTGATGCCACCGACGTGATCGACACCGCCATTGCATGGCACCTGCGCCTGGCCGAAGCCGATGCACGGGCCTGGGCCGATTTTGTCGCCTGGCTGGAGGCGTCTCCCGCCCATGCCGCGGCCTATGATCGCGTGGCGGCGGAAGACCGCCTGATCGCAGCCGCGCCCTTCCGATCGGGCGAGGATGCACGGGCCGGGAATGACAATGTCCCCGCGCCCGCATGGCGCCGCTGGGCCGGGCCGCTGGGGGGTGCCGCCGCCGCGGCCGCGATCGCGGCCATTTGCCTGCCCATGCTGCTCCCGATGCGTGCCGCCCCCTATCAGGTCGCCACGCGCGACGGCGAGCGACGCACCCTGTCGCTCGAAGACGGCACCCGCATCCAACTGAGCGGCGGCACGCGTCTCGTGCTGGATCGCAACGATCCCCGCATCGCCACGCTGGAACAGGGCGAGGCGCTGTTTCATGTCCGGCACGATGCGGCGCGCGCCTTCACGGTCAAGGTGGGCGAAGTCGCGGTGCAGGATCTGGGCACGGTGTTCGATGTCGCCCATGCCGGCAGCCGGCTGAACGTCGCCGTTGCCGAAGGGTCGGTGCGGTTCCAGTCGCGCGGGCCCGCCGTCACGCTCAAGCCCGGCGACGCGCTTTCGGCCCGCGCCGATGGCACCAGCATCGTCCAGACGCGCATCGCCCCGCAGCAGGTGGGCGGCTGGCGCGACGGCACGCTCGGCTTCGATGGCCAGCCGATGCACGAGGTTGCGGGGGCGCTGAAACGGCTTTACGGACTGGAAATTGCCCTGGAGGGCAGTTTGTCCGAACGGCCATTTACCGGGCTGGTCCGCTTTTCCGGCCAGGCCGAGCGCGACGTACCGCATCTGGCCGAACTGATCGGGGCTTCGTGGCGGCGTGACGGTAAGCGGTGGATCCTATCGAGCGAAACGCCGGCCACGCCTTAGCCTTGTTCCTCGGCTGGCGCTTGCGCCGGCGCTGATCCTCGCCACGCCCGCTATCGCGCAACGCAGCACGGTCGCGGTGCCGCCCACCACCCTCGATGCCGCCCTGCGCACCCTCGCGCGGCAGACCGGCGCGGAGATCGTCAGCACCGAAGCCGGCCTTGCGGAGATCCACACCCGCCCGCTTCAGGGCACCATGCCGACGGAAACGGCACTTTCGCGGCTGCTGCGCGGCACCGGGCTGCGCGCCCAGGCGCTCCGTGGCGGTGGCTATCGCGTGGTCCGCGTCCGGCCTCCGCGTCCGCCGGTCGAACGCGGCCGGGCGCCCGGGCGCATCGCGGCAGCGACACCGCCACCGCCCGCGCCGGAGGCCGACATCGTCGTCACCGCCAGCAAGCAGCGGATCGCCCTGCTGCGCTATCCGGGCAGCCTCACCGCGCTGCCCGGCACGCCGGCATCCCCGGCGCTGGCGACGGGAACGCTCAGCGATGCGGTCCGTCAGGTACCGATCCTGCAAAGCACCCAGCTCGGCAACGGCCGCAACAAGGTGTTCATCCGCGGCATCGCCGACAGCAGCTTCAACGGCAGTACCCAATCGCCGACCAGCATCTATCTCGACGATGTCCAGCTCAACTATTCCGGGCCCGAGCCAGGGTTGCGCCTGTACGACATGGCGAATGTCGAGGTGCTCGAAGGGCCGCAAGGAACGCTTTATGGCTCCGGCGCGATCGGCGGGGTGATCCGGTTGACGTCGAACTCGGTCGATCTTCATGCGATCGCCACCGCGGCGACGGCGGGCGTGACGATGACGAGTGGGGCGGAAGCCGGATTCGATCTGGCCGGGATGCTCAACCTGCCATTGGCGCGGGACGCGGCAGGCCTGCGCATCGTCGGCTATGGGGTGCGCGACGGCGGCTTCCTGCGCGACCGCGATCGCAACCTCCGCAACGTGAACCGCGCCGAAACCGCCGGGGGCCGCGCCGCGCTGCGCGTCGATGCGGGCAATGGCTGGCTGGTGGATGCCAGCGGCGTCGGCCAGTGGATCGACGCGCGGGACGGCAACTATGCCGAACGGATCGATGGCAATCTCGCCCGCCGCACGGTTATCGCCCAGCCTTTCGCCAACCGATTGCTGTTCGGCCGCCTGGTCGCCACCAAGGATTGGGATAGCGGCCTGCGCTTCGTCTCCGCCTCGGGGATCGTCGGCTATGATACGCGCGAGACCTTCGATGCCACGCTGCGCACGCCGGGCGGTATGGTCGCCAGCCCGTTGACGATCTATCGCGCCAACCATGAAAAGCGGCTGCTCAGCCAGGAAGCACGCCTCTCGCGCTCGCTGCCCAACGGCAACAGCTGGGTGGCGGGTTTCAGCCTGGTGAGCGATCGCGACATCCTGTCCCGCAGCGCCAGCATTCCCGGCCTCGAGCGCACCATCCTCGGCGTCACGAACGTCACCAATGCAGGGTCCGTCTTCGCGGAGGCGACCTTCGCGTTCACCGACCGGTTCTCGCTGACCGGCGGCGCCCGCCTGACCTCGGCGCGCACCGATGGCGATCCTTCGGCCACGCCGCGCTCGGCAAATTTCGTGAAGGGCCGGCTAACCCAGCGCGTCGATCCCACGCTCGCCGCGTCGTGGCGGCTGCGGCCGGCGCTCGCCTTGTTCGCGCGTTTCCAGAGCGGCTTCCGCACCGGCGGCCTGGCGGTCGCGCCCGGCGTCGGCCGCGTTGCGGACTATAAATCCGATGCGATCCAGGTCGCCGAGATCGGCGTGCGCAAGCTCCGCAGCGGTGCAACCGGCATCGCCTTTTCGGGCAGCGCCTCGATCGCGCACTGGACGAACGTGCAGGCCGATCTCATCACCCAGCGCGGCCAGCCCTATACCGCCAATATCGGCAATGCGAACATCCGCGCACTAGAAGGCAATCTCGATTGGGTTCCGGTGCCGGCGCTCCGCCTGCAAGCCGCGTTCCTGCTGACCGACAATCAGGTGCGCGGGCAGATTGCGGACCTGTCGAAGCGCAACAATCGCCGGCTGCCCGAAACGCCGCCGATTGCGGTCCATACCGGCCTCTCCTATGTTTGGACGTCGCATCGGCTCCATCCCCGGATCGGCGTGTCGGGCGACTATATCGGCCGCTCGGTGCTGGGCACCGGCGATTTTCTCGACATAAGTCAGGGGCGGTACTGGACGGCCGACGCGTTCGCCGCGATCACCTGGCGCAAGGCGGATTTCAGCCTTGTGCTCAACAACCTCACCAATCGCCAGGCCAACCAGTTCGCATTCGGCAACCCGTTCAGCCTGGGTGTGCGCGATCAGGTAACGCCGCTCCGGCCCCGCAGCCTGCGCGTCGGGATCACGACCGGCTGGTAGACCCGCTGCCTGCCAACGGGAAGCACAGGGTGAAGCACGCACCCTCGCCCGGCCGGCTCGCGACCGCCAGCGTGCCGCGATGCACCTCCATGATACGCCGCACGATCGACAGGCCCAGCCCGGCGCCGTCCGACCGGCGATGATCGGCGCGCCAGTAACGCTGCAAGGCCTGCTCCGGATCGGACGCGGCGATACCGGGCCCGTCGTCGCGGACGGCGATCGTGCCATCGGCATCGAGCTCGACGCGGACATGCGTCCCCGCCGGCGTATGGCGGCCGGCATTGCTGATCAGGTTGGCCAGCGCCAGCCCCGCCAGCACGCGATCCCCCCGGATCATCACCGGCGCATCGGGGGCATCCAGCGCGATCGTCTGTCCACCCGCGAAGATCGACGGCGCCTGTTCGGCGACGATCGAGCGCGCGAGTTCGCCTGCGTCGAACGCGACGAAGCGATCGCGTGTCACGGCTTCCAGTGTCGCCAGATCCTGCAGTTGGGCCACGACATGGGCAAGCCGGTCCGCCGAGTCGCGCAGCCGTCCCCGCAACGCCGGATCCGCCACCGCATCCAGTTCCAGCCGATGCGCAGCCAGCGGCGTGCGCAGCTCATGCGCGACATTCGCAACGAACTCGGCCTGGTTGCGGAAACTCGCCTGCAAGCGCGCGAGCAAGTCATTGGTCGCGCGCGCCAGCGGCACCACCTCCAGCGGCAGCCCGCGTTCCTCCAGCCGCACCTCCAGCGTCTGCGCACCGATGGTTTCCGCGCGGTGCGATGCCGCCCGCACCGCGAACACCAGGCGCGCGATCAACAGGCTGTTGATCACCGGCAGCAGCAGCAGCACGGCGATCAGCACCGGATCGAACCGACGGACGAAGGCGTGCATCACATCGTCCAGGATCGCACCGGGCACGGCCTGATCCTGCGTCACGATCACCCATAGCGGCTGGCCGGCGGCGCGGACGGGCAGGCTGATGCCGACAAACGCACCCGCGCGGAACGAAGCACTGCGGTCGCCGCGGGGCGCATGGTGCCACGGCACCTGCTCCAGGTCCGGGCTGGCCGCGACCACCTGCGCGCCGCCGTCGACGATCACGAAGGCGCGGCCGTCATAGGGCGAGGCATAGATCCGGGCGAGATCATGCGGCAGGTGCAACACCGGCCGATTTCCCGCGATCCGCAGATTGGCGGCGATGGCGCGCGCCTGATGGGTAAGGTTCCGGTGCTGCACCCGGCGGGCTTCGGTCCGCAGGAACCAGGTGAGCAGCATCGGCAGCACGACTGCCACGACCACGATCGCCCCCAGCTCGAGCAACAGGATGCGCGCGATCAGCGATCGGGGCCACAACTTCATGACCTGTTTCATCCCGCGGCGGAATCGGCGGCGATTCGAATCATGTAGCCCACGCCGCGGATCGTTTCGATCCGCACGGTGGCGCCGGCGGCTTCCAGCTTGCGGCGTAGGCGGTGGGCCTGCACTTCCAGCGCATTGGAACCGACCGGTTCCGTAAGGCCGTACAACTGGTCCTCGGCGAGCTGCTTGCTCACCACCTGGCCGGCACGCCGCAGCAGCAGCGATGCGAACTGCCGCTCGCGGGCGGTCAACAGCACGGGCACCTCGCCCACCACCAGATCGCCGGACACCGTATCGAACCGCAGATTGCCGATCCGCAATTCGGCGGCGGCAAGCTGGCCCTGACGGCGCAGCACCGCGTGCAGCCGGGCGACAAGCTCTTCGATATCGAATGGCTTCACCAGATAATCGTCCGCCCCCGCATTCAGCCCGGCGACGCGTGCATCGAGCGCGCTGCGGGCGGTGATCGCCAGCACGGGGACGGTGTGGTGCTGGGCACGCAGCCAACGGATCAGCGACAGGCCATCGCCGTCCGGCAATCCCAGATCGAGCAATATGGCCGCATATTGGGCGGCTTCGATCATCTGGCGGGCATCTGCGATAGACCCCGCCACGTCGCTGTGAATACCGCGTCCGCGCAACGCGTCCGCCAAGGCAGCGGCCAGCGCAGGTTCGTCTTCCACCATCAACAGGCGCACGATGCCGGCACTCCGTAAGCTCCCAGTAAGCAGAACCCTCTAATGGCGCGATGCACAATCGACGGCAATGTGCTTGCAGTGTCGTGAAACCGGATCGCAGAAGGGATTATCGTGTCTGGAAACATCGCGGAAAGCGCGGAACTGCCCGCCACGCCCCGTCTTCTCCCCCGTGCCCAGATGCTATTGCTCGGCGCGATCCTGGCTGCGGTACTGGTGATCGGTGCGATAGTCCTCGCCATCCAGGCGATGCTGGCGCCCAAGCCGGTTCCGGAGACGAAGCTGCCGCCGGGCACCTTCCGCCCGACGACCGAACAACTTGGCCAGATGCAGTTCGCGCCTGCCCGCACCGGCACGAATGCGGATCTGGTGCGCGCCAGCGGCTCGATCCTGCCCGACGGCGATCACAGCACACCGATCGTCCTGCCCTTTTCGGGGCAGGTCCTGCAGGTGCTGGTGGAACCCGGCCAGCGCGTGACGCGCGGCCAGCCGCTGCTGCGACTCGCCTCGCCCGATCTGGTCGATGCGCGCAATGCGCTGCGCAACGCCATCGCCCAGCGCACCAATGCAGCGGAAGCGCTGCGCGTTGCCCAGGCCAATCTCACCCGGCAAAAGGCGATCACCGAAACCGCCGGCGGCGCGATGAAGGACTATCTCCAGGCCCAGGCCGATTTCGTCGCTGCACAGTCGGCCGCACGCCAGGCAGATTCGGCGTTGCGCGCCGCGCAGGACCGGCTTGCGCTGTTCGGTAACGCCAGCGGCAACGGCACGTCTGCCACGATCACCTATCCTGCCCCGGTGTCGGGCATCATCGCCGATCGTAACGTCGCTCCGGGCCAGTATCTCAGCGCCGGCGCGGCCAGCCCGGTGATGACGATCACCGATCCGGCACGCGTGTGGCTGGTCGCCCAGCTTCCCGAAAGCCAGGCCGCCGCGATCCGCCTCGGCGATCAGGTGACCGTCACCACGCCGTCGCTGCCGGGCCGCACCTTCACCGCAACGATCGACAACGTGGCCGCCGGGCTCGATCCGTCCACCCACCGCCTGCCGGTGCGCGCGAGCATCGCCAATCCCGATGGCGCGCTGAAGCCGCAGATGTTCGCTGCCTTCACCATCCGTCAGCCGATCGGCGGCGGGGAATCGGGCGTGCTCGTTCCCGCCATCGCGGTAATCCATGAAGGCGATGATGCCCGCGTCTGGGTGCGCACCGCGAACGGCCTGCTCGTGGGTCGGCCGGTGAAGATTGCCGAAACCGAATCCGGCTTCACCCGGGTGCTCAGCGGCTTGAACCCGGGCGATCAGGTCGTGACCCACGGCGCGCTGTTCGTGAACGAGGCAGGTCTCGACCAATGAACAAGCTCGTCGAACTCGCGCTGCGCCAGCGGATGCTGGTGCTCACCCTGTTGATCGGCATGATCGCAGCGGGGGTGATCGGCTTCGTCAACCTCAATATCGAAGCCTATCCCGATCCGGTACCGCCGATGGTGGAACTGGTGACCCAGAGCGAAGGCATCTCCGCCGAGGAGATGGAACGCAACATCACCACGCCGATCGAAGTGGCGATCGCGGGCCTGCCGCACCTTACGGCAGTGCGCTCGATCTCGCTGTTTGGCCTATCGGACGTGCGGATCCAGTTCAGCTATGACGTCACGCACGAACAGGCCCAGCAGATGGTGCTCGGTCGCCTGTCGCAGCTCGGCACCCTGCCGAACAATGCGCAGCCGCTGATCTCGCCCACCAGCCCGATCGGCGAGATCTATCGCTATCGCCTCACCGGCCCGAACGGCTATTCGGTGATGGACCTGAAGACCATCCAGGATTGGGTGCTGCAGCGCCGCTTCAAGCGCATCCCCGGGGTGATCGACGTGACCGGCTGGGGCGGCAAGCTGCGCTCCTATGAAGTCCGCCTCGATCGCGACAAGCTCGTCGCGCATGGCGTCACCGTCCCGCAGGTACTCGCAGCGATCGGCAAGAGCGACGCCAATGTCGGCGGCCAGACGGTCAATTTCGGCGAGCAGGCGGCGATCGTCCGCGGCGTGGGGCTGATCCAGTCGGTCGATGCGATTCAGAACGTGCTGGTGGGCACGGCCGGCGGCACCCCGATCCTGCTCCGCGAAGTCGGCACCGTGGCAATCGGCAACACGCCGCGGCTCGGCATCGCCGGTGAAGGCCAGGATAACGACGTGGTGATGGGCATCGTGCTGATGCAGCGCGGCGCGCAATCGCTGCCGACGATCACCCGCGTCAAGGCCGAGATCGAATCGATCAACGCCAGCGGCATCCTGCCGCCCGGCGTGAAGATCGAACGCATCTATGATCGCTCGGATCTGATCGCGGTTACCACCCGCACGGTGATGCACAACCTGTTCGAAGGCGTGCTGCTGATCTTCATCCTGCAATGGCTGTTCCTCGGCAATCTGCGCAGCGCGCTGATCGTCGCGATCACCATCCCCTTCGCGCTATCGGTGGCGGTGCTGATCCTGGTGATCCAGGGCGAATCGGCCAATCTGCTGTCGCTTGGCGCGCTCGATTTCGGCCTCGTCGTCGATGCCGCCGTGATCATGGTGGAAGCCGTGTATCGAAGGCTGGCAGACCGATCGCACGCGATTTCCGAAGGCCGCATTCATGCGACCCCGGCAAATCGCTTCTCGGCGATCCTCCACGCCTCCAGCGATGTAAGCCGGGGCATCTTCTTCGCCGCCGCGATCATCATCGCCAGCTTCCTGCCGCTGTTCACGCTCACCGGCGTGGAAGGGCACATCTTCGGGCCGATGGCGAAGACCTATGCCTATGCCATCGCCGGCGGCCTGCTGGCGGCCTTCACCGTCTCCCCGGTCCTGTCGGCCCTGCTGCTGCCGGACAAGCTGAGCGAGGTCGATACCTGGGTGGTCCGCCAGATCCGCCGGGTGCTGGAACCCGCGATTTCCTTCGCGATCGCCAACCGGCTGCTCACCTTCGGCCTCGCGGGGCTGCTCGTGCTCGGTGCGTTCGGCACCGTGCGGGTTCTGGGCGTCGAGTTCCTGCCGCATCTGGAGGAAGGCAACCTCTATATCCGCGCAACGCTGCCGCCCTCGATCTCGCTCGAGGCCGGCCAGCCAATCGTCAACGGCATCCGCAAGATCATCGCGGAATATCCGGAGGTCGATCGCGTTACCTCCACGCACGGTCGTCCCGATGACGGCACCGATCCCACCGGCTTCTTCAATGCGGAATTCTACACCCCGCTGAAGCCGGCCGATCAATGGCCGGCGGGCGTGACGAAGGAAAAGCTGACGGCGGAGCTGCAGGCCAAGCTCCAGGCCCGCTATCCGGGCGTCGAGTTCGAATTCTCGCAATATATCGAAGACGGCGTCGAAGAAGCATCGTCCGGCGTGAAGAGCGCGAACTCGCTCAAGATCTATGGCGCTGATCTTACCACGCTCGAATCGGTTGCGAACCAGATCAAGGCGCAGATGGCGAAGGTGAAGGGGATCACCGATCTGAGCGTGTCCGATTCGCTTGGCCAGCCGACGGTGCGGATCGATATCGATCGGGCTGCCGCGGCGCGCTACGGCCTGACGCCGGACGACATCAACGCCACCGTTTCCTCGGCGATCGGCGGCCAGTCGAGCGGCGACCTGTACGAAAAGTCGACCGACCGGCATTTCCCCATCACCGTCCGCCTCGATGCCGCGCAGCGCAACGACATGGAATCGATCCGCCGCATCACGATCGGTGCGCCCACGCCGAACGGCAACGGCCTGATCCAGGTGCCGCTGTCGGAAGTCGCGAAGGTACACCTCACCACTGGTGCCTCGTTCATCTATCGCGAGCATCAGGAACGCTACATGCCGATCAAGTTCAGCGTCCGTGGGCGCGATCTGGGCGGTGCGATCGACGAAGCGAAAGCCCGCATCGCCAAGAACGTGCAGCTGCCGCCGGGCTATCACCTCGAATGGGCGGGCGAACTGGGCAACCTCACCAGCGCGGTGGCGCGGCTGGAGGTGGTGGTGCCGATCAGCCTGGCGCTGATCCTGGTGCTGCTGTTCGCCAATTTCGGTTCGGTGCGCGATACGCTGCTGGCGTTCAGCGTGATCCCGATGGCGATGGTGGGCGGCGTGCTGGCACTGGCGCTGACCGGCACGCCGTTCAGCATCTCCGCCGCGATCGGCTTCGTCGCGCTGTTCGGCATCGCCGTGATGGACGGCATCCTGGTGGTCAGCACGTTCAACCAGAACGTCAACGAAGACATGGATCATGACGCTGCCATGGCGGTGACGGTGCGGCACAGCCTGCGGCCCGTGATCATGACCTGCCTCGCTGCGGCGATCGGCCTGCTGCCCGCCGCGGTTTCCTCCGGCATCGGCAGCCAGGTGCAGAAGCCGCTGGCACTGGTGGTGGTGGGCGGCATGACCCTCGCGCCGCTGCTGATCCTGCTGGTACTGCCGCCGCTGATCCTGCGCTTCTCGCGTCACCGCGGCGCCCATGGCCACACCGTTCGCCGGCACCATGCCGATGGCACCCCAATGGAGCAGGCATGATGCGCCCGCAGTCCCTTCTCCCGCTCGTCCTGCTTGCCGGCTGCACCGTCGGTCCGCATTCCCTGACGACCCCGGTGCCGCTGCCGCCCGCCCAGACGCCCGGCGCGATCACCCCGGCGAGCGGGGCGGCGCAGCAGCTCGGCGCCGTCCCGGCGATCGTGCCGAACTGGTGGCAGAGCTTCGGCAGCGCCAAGCTCGACGCGCTCGTTGCGCGCACCCTGGCGCATAACGATGATCTGGCGGCGGCCGAGGCAAGCCTGCGCCAGGCCCAGGAAATGGCCCGGGTCGCGCGTGGTGCGCAGGCACCGCAAGTCGATGCCGGCTATCAGGCGCAGCGCACCCAGGTCTCACGATCGCTGTCGAACCCGCTGGCCGATCAGAATACCTTCCTCTACAGCTTCCACACCGCCCAGCTGACCGTCGCCTATCCGATCGACCTGTTCGGGGCGGGCCGCAACAAGGTCCGCTCGGCGCGGGCGGCGGCGGAAGTCGCGGCGCACCAGCTGCGCGCGGCACAGGCCACCGCGATCGCCAATCTGGTGCAGGCGGTGATCGATCATGCCGCGCTGGTCGCCCAGATCGAGGCGACGCGTGCCGCCATCCAGGACAATCGCACGCTCGTCGCCCTGCTGGAGAAGCGCCGGAACCTCGGCGATGTCGGGGAAGCCGATGTCAGCGCGCAGCAGACCGCCCTTGCGACGATCGAGGCAACGCTGGCGCCGCTCGAACGACAACGCCAGCATCAGGCCGGCCTGATCGCAACGCTGGCGGGCGATGCACCGGGCACGGCCGTTGCATTGCCGAGCCTCGCCGAACTGCACCTTCCCGCGACGCTGCCGCTTGCGCTGCCGGCCGAGATCGTCGCCAATCGGCCGGACGTTCGCGCCGCCGAGGCCGAGGTGAAGGCCGCCGCCGCGGACGTCGGAAGCGCGATTGCGGCCCGCCTGCCCTCGCTTACGCTCACGGGCAATGCCGGCGGTTCGTCGACGCGCTTCTTCGACATGTTCAAGGGCAGCAATCCGTTCTTCTCGATCGTCGGCGGCCTTACCCAACCGATCTTCCACGGCGCGCAGCTGAAGCATCAGCAGCGTGCGGCGGAGGCCGCGCTGGATGCCGCGAAGGCACAGTATCGCGCCGCGGCGCTCCAGGCCTTCCTGGACGTGGACGATGCGATCGCCGGGCTGCGCACGGATGCGGAAGCGCTCGACGCCGCCGCCCGCGCCGATGCCGCCGCCACCCGCACCCTGGCGATGACCCGTCGTCAGGTGGAACTCGGCGCGCTTGGCACGTTGCAATTGCTGAACGCATCGTCCGCCGCCTCGCAGGCGTCGGTACAGCTGGTCCAGGCAAAGGCGGCGCGCCTCACCGACAGCGTGGCGCTCTACCTCGCATCCGGCAGCACGCCCGCCGATCTCGCTGCCGCGCGCTGACCCCGGTCAGCGCGCGCTAGCGTCGAACCGGAAGCTGACCGCAACCGGATCGGCGATGGTCGCGGCGTCGCTCCACTGGCCTTTGCCCACGCCGAACGCGAGGCGGCGCACCGTCGCGGTGCCGGCGGCCCGGGCGCGATCGCCATCGATCACCAGCGTGAACCGCACCGGCACGGGCCGGGTGAGCCCCGCCAGCGTCAGCGCACCATCGGCGACATAGCCGCTACCCTGTTTGCGGATGCGGGTTGCGGTAAAGCGCGCATGGGGGTGCCCCGCCACACCGAAAAAGTCGTCGCCGCGCAACGTATCGTCCCGCTCCGCATCGCCGGTCGCCACGGAAGCCAGGTCGATATCCACGCCGATCCGGGAATTGGGCAGATCCTCCGGGCTGAAGCGGATATCTGCGGTCCAGCGGGTGAAGCGACCGTTGATCGCCTCCCCGCTATAATCGGTGCGGAAACCCAGGGTGCCGCCAGGGAGCACCCGCCAGCGCCGCACCGCCGCCGTCGTGGCATTCGGCGAGGGCAACGCCGAAGGGCTTGCCGTGGGGGCCGCAGCCGGTGCCGCCGGCGCAGCCGCCGGCAAGGCCTCGGGCGCTGGGGCTGCCGCAGCCGGCGGCTGGGGCGTCGCCCCCGCGCGACGATAGCTGGCCGAGCCGGCGAAGAACGCCGCGGCACAGGCAGCCAGTGCCGCAATCGCCGCCACCGTGAGCGCGGGACGGCGCGCCACCGCCTGCGGCATCATGCGCCCGATCACGTCATCGCGCAGCAAATGGTGCCGCAGCGCACCTGCGACGTGCAGGACAAACAAGCCTGCCAGCAGCCACCCTACCAGCCCGTGGATGACCTCGGCCGGCGCGTGCATCGCCATGCCGACCGGCAGATGCGGCAGGGGAATCAGTCCGAACAGCAAGGTGGGCAGCTTCACCCGCGCCGTCGAAACCAGAATCCAGCCCGAAATCGGCCCGACGATCATCACGCCGTACAGCAGCAGGTGGACCGCACCGGCCAACGCCCGTGCGGCAGGACTGGCGTCCAACGCCGCCGGCCGCTGCACCGCCAGCCGCACGCCGAGCCGCGCGAGCGACAGGACCAGGATCAGGATACCGACCGATTTGTGAAACTGGAACGCAGCGAACAGCGTCGAACGGGGCAGATCCTCCAGTGCCCAGCCCAGCCCGAGCTGGAACAACAGCAGCAGGGCCAGCGCCCAGTGCAGCAGGATGGCGACGGCGCTATAACGTTGCGGGCGCATTTCCACGAACCTCCTCATGGCTACGGCACCCGCCGACCATGCCGGCTGGCTCCCGGGCGTTCATGCCGGGCCCGTAACGGGGCAACCTTGCCCAAGCCCTCCAGGATCGGCAAGGGGCCGGATGGTCCCGACGCCCGGCAGCAGCATCGCGGGCGCTCGCGGCGCCTGCGGAATCAGCGCTTCTTTTCGGCCTGAACCGCTGCCTGCGGATCCTTGGAAGGGGCGCCCTCGGCAGGCGTCGCCTGACTGACGTTCACCGAAACATCGGCACCTTCGGCGGCCCCGTTGCTCTGCACGCCGGCATTGTCGGGCGCGCCGCTCGCCGCCGGGGCAGCCGGCAAGGGCAGGTTGGAACCCTGCTTGTTGAGGTAGAGGATCACGTCCGCGCGCAATTGCGGGTCCGAGATGCCGGCGAAGGTCATCTTGGTGCCGGGCGCGAACTTGCGCGGACTGGCGAGCCACGCGTCCATTTTTTCGAGATCCCAGGTACCGCCCACGCCCTTCAGCGCGTCCGAAAAGGCAAAGCCGCCCTTGCCCTGCGCGATCCCCTCGCCCAGCGTGGCATAGAGATTGGGGCCGATGCCGTTTGCGCCACCCTGATTGATCGTGTGGCAGGAAGCGCACTGCTTGAACCCGGCCTCGCCCTTGGCAAGGTCGCCACTCGCCAACCGAACCGGCAGCGGGGCGGCTGCGGCGGCACCGCCAGCCCCCTCTTCCTCCGCCTCGACATAATAGCCGGGCTTTTCGGGCGCTTCGGAATGGAAGATCTTCGCGCTAACGATCGAAAGTCCCAACGCGGCGATGCCGCCCGCCAACGCCCAACCTGCGATCGTATTGAAGCGATCTTGCATTATCCGCTCCCGCCTGTGCTTTGATTTCATCTTTAGAGCGCTGCCGCGTCCGAAAGCAAGCGGACTTGCGGCGCCAGCGTACGAAGGCTAGCGCGCCCCTCCATGGAGAATTTCGCCGCCCCCGCACGCCCGATCGTCGCCCGGATGCTTGCCGACGCCGCTGCCGCGCCGAATCGCGCCGTGGCTTTTCAGGGCGCGCCTGGCGCCAATTCGCATGTCGCGGTGCGTGAAGCCTTTCCCGACGCGCTGCCGCTACCCTGTTTTTCCTTCGACGACGCGATCGATGCGGTGAAGGAGGGGCGGGCCGATCGCGCGATGATTCCGATCGAAAACTCCCTGCACGGCCGGGTAGCCGACATCCATTTCCTGCTGCCCGAATCCGGCCTGTCGATCATCGGGGAGCATTTCCTGGCGATCCGCCATACGCTGATGGGCACCGGTCCCATCGACGGCGTGCGCGAGGCAATGAGCCATCCCCAGGCGCTCGGCCAGTGCCGCCACTGGCTGAAGGCCCACGGCATCGCGCAGGTCGCCTATCCCGATACCGCCGGTGCGGCCGCGATGGTGGCAGAGTTGGCCGATCCCAAGGTGGCGGCGCTTGCGCCGGCCCACGCGGCCGAACTGTACGGCCTCAACGTGCTCGCCAGCGACATTGCCGATGCCGCGCACAACATGACCCGCTTCGTGATCCTTTCCCGCGATGCGCCGGGGGTCACCGGCGAAGGTCCGTTCATGACCTCGCTGATCTTCGAGGTGAAGAACATCCCCGCCGCGCTCTACAAGGCGCTGGGCGGCTTCGCGACCAACGGCGTCAACATGACCAAGCTGGAGAGCTACCAGCGCGAGGCGAGCTTCTCGGCAACCGAATTCTACGCCGACATCGTCGGCAGCCCCGACGACGCAGGCGTACTCCGCGCGCTGGAGGAGCTGGGCTTCCACTCGAAATGGGTGCGGCTGCTCGGCACCTACCCGCAGGCACGGCCGCGGCCGTAAAGAAAACGGCCGAAAAGAAAAAACCGTATCCTCCCCCGCCAGGGGGAGGTGGGCCGCGCAGCGGCTCGGAGGGGGAGGAAGCACGACGGTTCGAGAGGTTCTGGCATCCTCCCCCTTCGTCGCCTTCGGCGCCACCTCTCCCTGGCGGGCAGGGCAATCGCATTTGGCCAAAATACATCGTCATCCCCGCGAAGGCGGGGATCCATTGGCGCTGATGCTGAGGTTCTTTCCCCCGGCGCTCAGGGCAATGGATTCCCGCCTTCGCGGGAATGACGATCGCTTTTCGAAATCCGCCGGCCCCTGGCTTCATATGCGATCCCCCTGCCCGGGCGGGGGAGGATACCGACCGAACCTACGCCCCCTCGGCCCAGGCCCTGAGCAGCGTATAGGCGATCGCGTATCCCGGCGGCGCGAGGAACGGCGCCTCCGGAGCCCGCGCCAGCGCTAGGCGCACCTGCGCGCGATCGAACCAGCCGGCATGTTCCAGCTCGTGCGGGTCGATCGCGATATCCTCGTCGAGTGCCTCGCCGATGCACGCGATCATCAGCTGCGACGGGAACGGCCAGGGCTGGCTGGCGACATAGCGGACCTTGCCGACGCGCACGCCCGATTCCTCCAGCGTTTCGCGCCGCACCGCATCCTCGACGCTCTCGCCCACTTCCAGGAAGCCGGCGAGCGCCGAATAGCGATGCGGCGGC
Source organism: Sphingomonas pokkalii (assembly GCF_003096275.1). GTDB lineage: Bacteria > Pseudomonadota > Alphaproteobacteria > Sphingomonadales > Sphingomonadaceae > Sphingomonas > Sphingomonas pokkalii. Next base: position 772,773 of record NZ_QENQ01000001.1, on the reverse strand, counting down.
CAGCTCGGCTGGCGGCCGAGCAACACCCGGTCGCCACGCTCGGCGAGCATGATCACCACCGGATCGACGCGCGGATAATGCTCGGTCCCGCAACTGGGGCAGAGCCGTCCCCAGCCGGCGCGGAAGATGTCGGTCGGCGTGCCGCAGCGGGCGCAGAAGCCGTGCCGCGCGTGCCAGTCGATCAGGCTGCGCGCTGCCGCATAGTTGGCGGCGTCCTCCGCCCGGAAGGCGTCCAGGATCGCCGAAAGCTCGGGCGGACGCCCCGGCGGCAGCGGGGCGCCGGGCGCCAGCGTCTGCACGAAACGCGGCGCGCCGTCGATAAAGCCGAGGAACAGCAAGGGCTGGGTCGCGGCATCGAGCCCCGTCCAGACCAGGCGCCCCTCGCCGTCGAGCTGCGGCACCAGTCCGTCCAGCAGCAGCAGCCGCGCGCGCGGATCGTCCAGCGCCGCCGCCAGCAGTTCCGGCTCATGGCGGACGCGGTCGTTGCGATCGAGCGTGCCGCCGGTGAAGCCGGGGGCGATCACTTGGCGAGATCGGCGTAGATGGCGGCGCGCACCGGCACCTTGAGGCCCAGTTCGCCGAGCAGGATGTTGACCATCATCGTCGCGCGGACCTGATTCTTGGGGTCGACCCAGGCGAAGGTGCCGGCAGCACCGGACCAGCCATAGGTGCCCTTGGCCGCGCCGCCCGGCTGGTCGGCGAGGAACACCGATCCGCCCGCGCCGAAGCCCATCGGCACACCGGTATCGCGCGCCATCACCGCGAGCAGCGTCTTGTCGACGCCCGGCGGCAGCAGGTCGGACATGGCGAGCGCCGCCGTCTCGGGCTTGAGGATGCGCACGCCGTCCAGCGTGCCGCCATTCTGCAGCATGTGCAGGAACCGGTCATAGTCTCGGGCCGACATGGCGAGCCCCGCGCCACCATAGGGGAAGCTCGGCTTCTTCAGATAGACCGAGGTCGCGCCCGGATCGATCGGCAGGCGGTTGCCGCCCACCATCATATATTCGTCGGCCAGACGGCCCGCTTCGCCGGCCGGCACCGTCCAGTAGCTGGAGGTCATCTTGAGGGGGGCGAGGATGCGGGTGTTGACGAAGCTGTCGAACGGCATGCCGCTCGCCACCTCGATCACCCGGCCGAGCACGTCGAGGCCGATCGAGTAGCTGAACTTGGTGCCCGGCTCGGCGATCAGCGGCAGCGTCGCGGTGCGGTTGGCGAATTCCTCCAGCGTCGCCGGGCGGGCGGGGCGCGCCGTCGCCTCGAACGAATCGCTCACCTGCGCCGGGTTGATGCCCAGCCGGTTATATTCGTTGAGCAGCGGCCCCTTGGTGACGACGTTGTAGCCGAGCCCGGCGGTGTGGGTCAGCAGGTGGCGAACGGTGATCGCCTTGGTCGCCGGGCGGCTGGTCAGGTCCTTCGTCGGGTCGACCAGCACTGTCATATTCTTGAACGCCGGGATGAAGTCGCTGATCGGCTGGTCGAGCTTCAGCTTGCCTTGCTCGATCAGGATCATCGCGGCGATGCCGGTGATCGGCTTGGTCATCGAATAGACCCGCCACAGCGTGTCGGCATTCACCTTGGGCGCGGTGGCGGCGTCGGCCATGCGGCCCTCGCTCACCACGGTCATCGGCGCCTGGCCCTTGGCATAGGTGATGACGATGCCGGGCACCTTGCCCGAGGCGACAGTCTGGCGGGCGAAGGTCTCGACCTGGCTGGGTGCCGGCGTGGCGGCGGTCTGGGCCTGGACCAGCGGCACCTGGAGCAGCAGCGCCGCCCCGATGAGTCCGAACGTTCGCTTGGCCGTCATCGCAGTCTCCGTATCGCTTTGGCCGCCTTGGCGAAGACGGTGGGCAGGCCCGCCGACTCGATGTCGGCGACCGGCCACCATTCGCCGGGGGGTGCGCTTGCATGGCGGGGGATTGTTGCAGTCGCAAGCGCCACTTCCAGGTCGAAATGGGTGAATCCGTGGCGGACGGTTTCGTTCAACATCCGCCACGCCGTTGCCATCGGCGCCTCGGCCATGCCGGGCGGGGTGTCCACCCACGGCCCGGTGGGCAGCGCGCGCATCCCGCCGAGCAGGCCCTTGTCCGGGCGACGGACGAGCAGCACTTCCCCGTCCCGCTCCAGCCAGAACATCGTGCCGTGGCGCTGCGGCTTGGGGACCTTCTTCGCCTTGACCGGATAGGCCTCGGGATCGCCCCGCGTGCGGGCCTTGCAGCCAAAGGCGATCGGGCAGAGCAGGCATTTGGGCGCGCGCACGGTGCAGATGCCGCTCCCCAGATCCATCATCGCCTGGGCAAAGTCGCCGGCGCGGGCGTCGGGGGTGATCGTGTCGGTCCGCTGCCGGATCGCCGGGCGCGATCCCGGCAGCGGCGCAGCAATCGCGAACAGCCGCGACACCACCCGCTCGACATTGGCATCGACCACCACCGCCCGCCGCCCGAACGCGATCGCGGCGATGGCGGCGGCGGTATAGTCGCCGATGCCGGGCAGCGCGCGCAGGCCAGCCTCGCTATCGGGCAGCTCGCCCAGCCGCGCCACCTCGCGGGCGCAGGCGAGCATGTTGCGGGCGCGGGCATAATAGCCAAGGCCCGCCCAGGCGGCCATCACATCGGCATCCGCTGCCGCCGCCATCGCCGCGAATCCCGGCCAGCGCGCGGTGAACGTCTCGAAATAGGGGATGACGGTGGCGACCTGGGTCTGCTGCAGCATCACCTCGGACAGCCACACCTTGTACGGGTCGGTGGCATTGGCGCCGGGCGGCGCGCGCCAAGGCAAGCGGCGGGCATTGGCGTCGTACCAGGCGAGAAGCGCGGGCGCGATCGATTCAGGAGCGTTGTCGGGCACGCCCTGCCTATGGCATGGGAGGCGCACAATGACGAAGCCCCCCCGCACCACCACCCGCCAGCCGCGCCCCGAGCCGAAGCGTTCGAATCGCGTGCGCGCGGTATCCGAGCTGTTGCCGGACGTGGGCGGCGCGGCATTCCGCAAGTTCGGCTTCGTGCAATCGGCGGTCGTCAGCCGCTGGGCGGAGATCGTCGGCGAGCGCTATGCCCGCGTCTCCGCCCCCGAATCGATTCGCTTTCCCCGCGGCAAGCGCGAGGAAGGCGTGCTGGCGCTCACCGTCTCGGGCGCCTTCGCGCCGATGATGCAGCATATCGCGCCGGAGATCATCGAGCGGGTGAACCGCTTCTTCGGCTATCCCGCCGTCGCCAAGCTGGCGATCCGCCACGGTGACCTGCGCGCGCCCAAGGCCAAACCGGCGCCGCCGCCCAGCCTGAAGCCCCTGCCCCAGGCAATGGGGGACAGCCTGCGCGGCATCGCCGATCCGGAACTGCGCGCGGTGCTCGAATCGCTGGCGGCCGGCGTCGCGGCGCAGGAGGAAACCCCGGTGTTCGGCCGGATCGATTGAGATGATGCAACGACTTTTCACCCTGATGCTTGCCCTGGTGCCGCTCTTCGCGCTCGGCGCCGCGCCCGCCCCGCAGCCCGACTGGCTGACCACCGTCGTCGCCACGCCCGAGGGCGGCTATCGCCAGGGCAATCCCAACGCGGCCGTAAAGCTGGTCGAATATGGCTCGCGCACCTGCCCGACCTGCTATCGCTTCGCCGAAGAGGGCATGCAGCCGCTGCGCGATCAGTATATCGCGACCGGCAAGGTCAGCTATGAGTATCGCGATTTTCTCGTGCACGGCGCGCCGGACCTCGCGCTGGCCTTGCTCAACCAGTGCGTCGGCACCCAGCGCTTCTTTCCCGTGCTCGACGCGATCTATGCCAATCAGCCCCAGTTCGAGGAGCGACTGATCGCCCTCAGCAAGACGCCGGAGCGCGTGCAGGCCTGGCAGAAACTGCCGCCGGGCCAGATGGCGACCCGCTTCGCCGAGGCCTTGGGGATGATCGCCTTTGTGAAGACACATGGGCTAGCCGAGGCCAAGGCGCGCCAGTGCCTCGCCGATCCCAAGGCGATCGCGCGCATCGCCAAGACGCAAGCCGATGGCGTCAACCGGTACAAGGTAGATGGCACCCCCAGCTTCTTCGTCAACGGCCGGCGGACGCGTGCGTTCAGCTGGCCCTATCTCGAACCCGAACTGCGCGCCGCCGGCGCCTGACCTGCTGTAAACCGGAGACTGATTCCATGCGCTTCGCCCTAGCCCTTCTTCCCCTCGTGGCGCTTGCCGGCTGCAACGGCAGCAACAACGCCGCCGGCGGCAACAGCAGCGCCCCAGTGCAGGCGGCCGCGCCCGTCGCCGGCGTGCCCGCCCCTGCCGGCAAGCAATGGACCGATGTTGTCGAGAAGACCGCCGACAACGGCTTCCGCCAGGGCAATCCGAACGCACCGATCAAGCTCGTCGAATATGGCTCGCGCATGTGCCCGTTCTGCGCCCAGTTCGGGACGACCGGCGTCGAACCGCTGCGCGAAAAATACATCAAGACCGGCAAGGTCAGCTACGAATATCGCGACTTCCTGATCCACGGCGCGCCCGATCTCGCGCTGGCGCTGCTCAACCAGTGCGTGCCCACCGATGCCTTCTTCCCGATGCTCGACCAGATCTATGCCGGGCAGGAAGGGTTCGAACAGAAGATCATGAGCCTGCAGCAGACCAGCCCGCAGGTGCTCGACCAGATTCAGCAGATGCCGCCGCCCCAGGCCGCGGCCGGCTTCGCCCAGGCGCTGGGCATGGTCGATTTCATGAAGCAGCACGGCCTGCCCGAGGCCCAGGCCAAGGCCTGCCTGGCCGATCAGAAGAAGATCGAGGAGATCGCCAAGGTCAACGCCGATGGCGCCAACGTCCATGGCGTGAATTCCACCCCCAGCTTCTTCATCAACGGCAGCAAGGCCGATGTGAACACCTGGTCCGATCTGGAGCCGCTGCTCCAGAAGGCCGGCGCGCGCTGATCGCGCGCGCCTGAGCCCATGCAGATCAAGCGGCTGCGGCTGACGGGCTTCAAGAGCTTCGTCGATCCGGCCGATCTGCGGATAGAACCGGGGCTGACGGGCATCGTCGGCCCCAATGGCTGCGGCAAATCCAACCTGCTCGAAGCGCTGCGCTGGGTGATGGGCGAAACCAGCGCCAAATCGATGCGCGGCAGCGGCATGGAAGACGTGATCTTCGCCGGCACCGCCACCCGGCCCGCCCGCGATTTCGCCGAAGTCGCGATCGTGGCCGAGCTGCCGGAGCAGCAGGACGAACTGGAGATCATCCGCCGTATCGAGCGCGGCGCCGGATCCGCCTATCGCATCAACGGCCGCGACGTGCGCGCGAAGGACGTCTCGCTCGCTTTCGCCGATGCCGCTACCGGCGCACATTCGCCTGCCCTTGTCAGCCAGGGGCGGATCGGCGCGATCATTGCCGCCAAGCCCGGTGACCGGCGCGCGATGCTGGAGGAAGCCGCGGGAATCGCCGGGCTGCACGTCCGCCGCCGCGACGCCGAGCAGAAGCTGCGCGCGACCGAGACCAACCTCACCCGGCTCGACGAGCTGATCGGCGAGCAGGAACAGCGCGCCGCCGCGCTCAAGCGCCAGGCGCGGCAGGCGGAACGCTATCGCGAGCTTTCCGATCGCATTCGCGTGGCGGAGGCGCGGATGATCTTCGCGCGCTGGCGCGATGCGGCAACCGCGGCGGAGGCCGCCCGCCAGGAAGCCTCCGATGCCGAGGCGCTGGTCGCGGCGCGCAGCGAAGCGCAGGCGGCGGCGGAGGCCGCCCAGCTCGCCGCCGTGGAAGCGGTCGCGGCCCTCCGCACGGAAGCGCTGCGGCTGCGGGATGCCGCAGGCGAGGCCCAGCACCGGCTGCAAGCGCTCCGCAGCGCCCGCCATGGCGTCGAGCGCCGGATCGCCGAACTGGCCGAAGCCGGGCGGCGGCTGGACGCCGATCGTTCTCGCGAAGCCGCGCTCGCCCGTGACGCGGCCGACGCGATCGAGCGGCTGGCGGACGAACAGGCCGCACTGGAAGCGCGAATCGCCGAAGCGGTCGCGCGGGTGCCGTTGCTCGAGTCGAGCTGCGTCGAGGCCGAACGCGCCGCCCGCGACGCCGAAGTCGCGCTATCGCAGGCGCTGGCGCAGCAGGCGAGCGAGGCAGCCGAAGTGCGCGTTGCCGACGCCGCACTCGCCGCCGCCCGCGCCCGCATGGAACGCAGCCAGCGCGATCAGGCGCGGATCGAGGCCGAAGCGCACATGCTCGCCGATGCCGAGCCGCTTCACGCCGAGCGGCAACGTGCGGCCAGCGCCCGTGTCGAGGCGCAACACCAGGCTGAAGCCGCGCGCGACGCGCTCACCCGCGCCGATGCCGAGGAGCGCGCGGCGATCGAGGCACGCAATGGCGCCCAGGCCGCCCGCGCTACCGCCCATGCCGAACTCGCCCAGATCGACAGCGAAGCGGCCGCGCTCGCCAAGGCGACCAAACCCACCGGCAAGGATCGGCTGCTCGACCGGGTCACCGTGGCTGACGGCTATGAGCGCGCGCTCGCGGCGGCGCTGGGCGACGATCTGGAGGCCGGGCTGGAGGCCAGCGCCGAGCGCCATTGGGGGGGCGCCGAGCCGCTGCCAACCGATCCGGGTCCGCCCGCGGGCACCGCGCCGCTGACGGCCCACGTCACCGCGCCCAACGAACTCGCCCGGCGATTGGCGCAGGTCGTGGTATGCGAAACCGATGCCGGCCAGGCGCTCGCTGTCGGCCAGCGCCTGGTGACGTTGCAAGGCGTGCTTCGCCGCTGGGACGGCTATCGCGCCCGCTCGGGCGGCGCCGCGGCGGCGCAGCGGCTGGAGCGAGTCAATCGGCTCGCCGCCTTGGAACGCGCACGGCCGGCAGCGCAGGCGGCGCTGGATGCGGCGGCGGCGGCGCTCAGCCGGATCGAAGCGACGATCGCAGAGGCACGACGCAGTGCGGCCGAGAATCGCAGGCGCCTCGATCAGGCCGAGCTGGCTGCCCGCGAAGCGACGCGCGCAGAGGATCGCGCCGCCGGCCAGCTCGAACGGCTCGAAGCGCAGCGCGCCGATCTCGATGCACGGCGCAGCCGGATCGTCGCCGAACTGGCGGACGCACAGGGCGAATTCGCCCGCGCCGACGCCGCGAAAGCCGCGCTGCCCGATGGCGCGGCAACGCGCGCGAAGGTGGCAACGCTCTCCCGCGAGGCCGATTCGGCGCGCGCCGCCGTCGCCGGCGCCCGTGCCGAGCGGGTGACGCTCGACCGCGACCTCGCCCAGGCGCGCGAGCGACGCGTCGCCGCCGATGCCGAAGCGAAGAGCTGGAGCGCCCGCGCCGCCGATGCCACGCGCCGATCGGCGGAGATGAATGCGCGGGCGGCCACCCTGGCGCAGGAACGCGAGGCGATCGCAGCCCGCCCCACCCAAATCGCCGCGCAGCTCGGCGAAGCCGAAGCCGCCAGCGAAGCGACGAAGCGCGACTTGGCCGCCGCCCAGGCTGCCGAAGCCGAAGCCGAAGCCGCGCTGCGCGCCGCCGAGGGGGCGCTGCGCAAGGCAAGCGAAGCGCTGTCCGAAGCCCGCGAACGCCGCGCCGGCGCCGCCGCCCGCGCCGAAAGCCAGGATCTGCGCCGGGTGGAGATGGGTCGCGTGTCCGGCGAGCGCTTCGAATGTCCGCCGCCGCTGCTCCCGCCGCGCCTGGGCTTCGAGGCGGAAAGCGTACGCAACCCGCAGGAAGAGGCGGCCACGCACGACAAGCTCGCGGTCGAGCGCGAGCGTCTGGGGCCCGTGAACCTCGTCGCCGAAACCGAGCTGGCCGAACTGGAGGCCGCGTTCGGCACCAATGCGCGCGAGCGCGACGAACTGATGCAGGCGGTGCATCGTCTGCGCGGATCGATCGGCACGCTCAACCGCGAGGGGCGCCAGCGCCTGCTCGCCGCGTTCGAAGCGGTGGACGGGCATTTCCGCACGCTGTTCACCACCTTGTTCAACGGCGGCCAGGCGCATCTCGCGCTGATCGATTCGGACGATCCGCTCGAAGCCGGCCTGGAGATCATGGCGCAGCCGCCGGGCAAGAAGCTGCAATCGCTCACCCTCCTGTCCGGCGGCGAGCAGGCGCTGACCGCGGTCGCGCTGATCTTCGCGCTGTTCCTTACCAAGCCCTCGCCGATCTGCGTGCTCGACGAAGTCGATGCCCCCCTCGACGATGCCAATGTCGACCGCTTCTGCGATCTGCTGGAGCGTATGACGCGGGAGACCGCGACTCGGTATCTGATCGTCACCCACAATGCGGCGACGATGGCACGAATGCACCGGCTATTCGGCGTCACGATGGTCGAACGCGGCGTCAGCCGGCTGGTGTCCGTCGATCTCGGCGGCGCAACCAGCCTGTTGGCTGCGGAATAGCCGCGCCGTTAGCGCATGTTCACGTTGACCGTTACGGTCAAAGGCTCGGAAAATGCGGCAATCAACGCCTGATACCAGGCTGCATGGATACCGACGCATCCAGCCTCTCCCCGTCATCCCGGCTTACGCCGGGGCGACGCTGTGGGGGACGCGGATGGGGTCTTCTGCGTGCAGCCTGGTATTGGAGCGTCTTCGCCCACGGTGAAAACGCTCTATCGCGCGATGTGATATTGCCCTGGCGGGACGTTGCCGCTTCGCGGTTGCCCTGCGCCGTCACGGCGGGTCAACATCCTGCCATCTCGCTTTAGTGGTAGCTGGGCGTGCTCGGCTCGGTCTGGAGCGCAACGGCGACGAGCAGGCTGTCTTCCAGCTGCACACGCCCGCGCAGGCGCGGCATCATCGCGCGAGTCGCCTGGACGAAACCATCGCGGTCGGCAGCGATCTGCTCGGTGGTCCAGTGCACCAGATACTCCTTCCAGTTGCACTTCAGCCGTTCGAACTCGTCTCGAACCTGATCCACCTTGCCACGCGAAATGCCGGGCTGGGCGGAAAGGGCGAGCGTGTAGATCGTGGCATCTTCGCGGTCGAGATGATCGGCGACAGCGTGAAGCAGATGATCGAGCGCGAGCGAGAGTTTTTCCGGTTCCGCCGTGGTTTCGATCAACCCCGAAAGCCGCCGTGCGAGAATATCGATCGTTTCATGATCGCGTCGCAGGTCGGCAATCGTCGTATTGGCCATCATCGCCATTCTCCTGTTCGCGGCAATCCGCGACACCTCTCCAATCCTACCCCTCGGATCGATACAGTAGCTGCAATTTCCTAAAAGTTAAACATCCCCGATGGGGAACACAAAAAAGGGGTCCGGCAATGCCGAACCCCTTCTTCATGCCCTTGCGAGCCTTGCCAATCAGTCGCGATCGCCGGTCAGGAACGCCGGCAGGCCGATATCGCCGCCATCGTCCTTGGCTTCGCTGCGCTCGCCACGCGGACGATCGCTGCGTTCGCGGCGCGGGCCGCGATCGCCGCCCTTGCCGCCTTCGCGGCGGCGGTCGCCACCACGATCGCCGCGATCGCCGCGATCACCCCGATCACCCCGATCCCCACGGTCGCCGCGCGGCTCGCGCGCGGGGCGGGTATCTTCCAGCTCGGCGCCGGTTTCCTGATCGACGACGCGCATCGACAGGCGAACCTTGCCGCGCGGATCGATCTCGAGAACCTTGACCTTGACCTCCTGGCCTTCCTTCAGAACGTCCGCGACCTTTTCGACGCGCTCGTTCTTGATCTCGGAAACGTGGACCAGGCCGTCCTTGCCGCCCATGAAGTTCACGAACGCACCGAAATCGACGAGGTTGACGACCTTGCCGTCATAGACCTTGCCGACTTCCGGCTCCTCGACGAGGCCCTTGATCCACTTGATCGCGGCTTCGATCTGCGCCGGATCGGACGAGCTGACCTTGATCACGCCCTCGTCGTCGATGTCGACCTTGGCGCCGGTGGTGGCGACGATCTCGCGGATCACCTTGCCGCCGGTGCCGATCACTTCGCGGATCTTCGACTTGTCGATCGTGAAGGTCTCGATGCGCGGCGCGTGCGCGGAGAGCTCGGCGCGGACTTCGCCCAGCGCCTTGTTCATCTCGCCCAGGATGTGCGCACGGCCGGCCTTGGCCTGGTTGAGCGCCGCTTCGAAGATCTCCTTGGTGATACCGGCGATCTTGATGTCCATCTGCATCGTGGTGATGCCTTGCGCCGTGCCGGCGACCTTGAAGTCCATGTCGCCCAGGTGATCCTCGTCACCCAGGATGTCGGACAGGATGGCGAAGTTCTTGCCTTCCAGGATCAGGCCCATGGCGATGCCCGAGACCGGACGCTTGATCGGCACGCCGGCGTCCATCATCGCGAGGCTGCCGCCGCACACCGAGGCCATCGACGACGAGCCGTTCGACTCGGTGATGTCGCTGGTCAGGCGGATCGTGTAGGGGAAGTCTTCCTTGGCGGGCAGCACCGGGTGCAGCGCGCGCCATGCCAGCTTGCCATGGCCGACTTCGCGACGGCCCGGCGCGCCGAAGCGGCCCACTTCGCCGACCGAATAGGGCGGGAAGTTATAGTGCAGCATGAAGTTCTGGTAGCTGAGGCCGTTCAGGCCATCGATCATCTGCTCGGCGTCCTTGGTGCCGAGGGTGCAGGTGGCGATGGTCTGGGTCTCGCCGCGGGTGAACAGCGCCGAGCCGTGCGCGCGCGGCAGGAAGTGCGTCTCCGCCTCGATCGGGCGGATCTGCGTGGTGGTGCGGCCGTCGATGCGCTTGCCGTCCTTGAGGATGGCGGTGCGGACGATCTCGGCTTCCAGCTTCTTGGTCAGCTTGATGCCGGCCATCACGTCCTGGGGGGACAGGCCGTCCTCGGTGAACTGCGCCTTCGCCTTGGCACGCGCCTCGTTGAGCGCGTTCGAGCGGGCCGACTTGTCGGTCAGCTTGTAGGCGGCGGCGATGTCCTTGCCGATCAGCTTCTTGATCTTGTCCTTGAGCTTCGCATTGTCGTTCGACGACGCGATTTCCCACGGATCCTTGGCCGCCTGCTCAGCCAGCTTGACGATCGCCTTAACAACCTCACGGCAAGCATCATGCGCAAACAGCACGGCGCCGAGCATGACCTCTTCCGAAAGCTCCTTGGCTTCGGATTCGACCATCATCACCGCGTCATAGGTGGCGGCGACGACGAGATCGAGCTCGCCCTCAGCAACCTGCGCGTCGGTCGGGTTGAGGATGTATTCGCCGTTGACATAGCCGACGCGCGCCGCGCCGATCGGGCCCATGAAGGGCACGCCCGACAGGGTGAGCGCTGCCGAGGCCGCGATCATCGAGAGGATGTCGGGCTCGTTCTCGCCGTCATAGCTCAGCACCTGAGCGATGGCGTTGATCTCGTTGTAGAAGCCTTCCGGGAACAGCGGGCGGATCGGGCGGTCGATGAGGCGGGAGACCAGCGTCTCCTTCTCGGTGGCGCCGCGCTCGCGCTTGAAGAAGCCACCCGGGATGCGACCGGCGGCCGAGAATTTTTCCTGATAGTGGACGGTCAGCGGGAAGAAGTCCTGGCCTTCCTTCACGCTCTTCGCGGCGGTGACGGCGCACAGCACCACGGTTTCGCCGAGGGTCGCGATCACCGCGCCGTCGGCCTGGCGGGCAACCTTGCCCGTTTCGAGAGTCAGCGTCTTGCCGCCCCACTCGATCGATACAGTCTTCTTGTCGAACATGTCGTTTCCTTCACTCCCCGGTGCCAATCACGCGGGGGGCCTATGCGTGAGCCGTATGTGGCTCGTGGGACCGACCGTATTGCCGGATCCCCCGTTCGTCCCCGGCGCCTTTCGCCCGGGACCGCCGATGCGTTATCGCACCGGAATGACAAAAAGGCGACCCGAAGGTCGCCTTTCCGTTTACTTGCGAAGACCGAGCTTCGCGATGAGATCTGCGTAGCGCGCCTGGTCCTTCTTCTTCAGATAGTCCAGCAGGCTGCGGCGCTTGTTGACCAGCATCAGCAGACCGCGGCGCGAGTGGTTGTCCTTCGCGTGGGTCTTGAAGTGCTCGGTGAGGTTGGCGATGCGCTCCGAGAGGATCGCGACCTGCACTTCGGGGCTGCCGGTGTCGCCCTCGTTGCGGGCGTGTTCCTTGACGAGCGCTTCCTTGCGCTCCTGCGTGATCGACATGGCGTTTCCTTCGACATCTATGGCTACAGGTTGAAGCCGCGGACGACCCGGATGTTTCCGGCTTCCGCCTCTACCAGCGCGACGGGGGTGTCCCCGAGCAGCGCGAAATAGAGGCCATCGTCTTTGGCAATCCCGACCAAGACCCGCCCCTGACGGAGCAGCCCTGCCTGATCGGGGGTGAGGGGTAGAGCCGGGATGTCGTCCAGCCCCGCCCTCAGCGGCAGGCAAATGTCTTCAAGGCGCCGCTCCTTAGCGGCATCCGCCAAAGAGTCCAGCGAAATCGCTTGGGTCAAGGTGAAGGGACCGGCCTTGATCCTTCGGAGATAGGTGACGTGGCCGACGGTTCCAAGCGCCTGGGCGATGTCGCGGGCGAGGCTGCGGATGTATGTGCCCTTGGAGACATGGGCGCGCAGGGTGGCGAACTGCGCACCATCCTCGTTCTGCCAAGATAGATACTGCAGATCGTGGATGGTGATCCGACGAGTCGCCAATGTAACTTCCTGACCCGATCGCGCAAGGTCATAGGCCCGCTCGCCATTGACCTTCAGTGCGGAATAGGCGGGCGGCAGTTGGTCGATCTCGCCTAGAAATTGCCCGAGAACATCCTCGACGTCCGCGCCATCGACGAACGCCTCAGACGTCGCAATCACCTTCCCCTCGGCATCGAGCGTGTCCGTCTCCACCCCGAAGCGGATGGTGAAATCATACACCTTGTCGCTGTCGAGCATCCGGCCCGCCAGCTTGGTCGCCTCGCCCAGCGCGATCGGCAGCACGCCGGTCGCCAGCGGATCGAGCGTGCCGCCATGGCCCACCTTTACCTTGGCATAGCCGCCCTCGCGCAGCGCGCGCTTCACCGCGCTCACGCCTTGTGTCGAGCCGAGCCCCAGGGGTTTGTCGAGAAGGATCCAGCCATGCATGGCGGCGCCATAGGTTCGCTTCGGCGCGGGCGCAAATCACGACATTATTGCAACACCCAAAGGCAAACCGTTCGGGCGTAGCCCGAAACGCTTGCTGCAGATGACGGTTCCGCTACAGGCGCGCGAAAAATCAGCGACATCGACAAGAAACGATCGCGACACTGCGCTGGAGAGGACGAGCCATCACAGCACGGGGACTCGATTCCGCCATGACCACCGCTACCCTTCTCCGCGTCCTGCTCCTCTGCAGCGCCGCGCTCACCACGCCTTCGGCGCTCGCCGCGACCGCTCATAGCGAAACGCCCGCCGTTCGGGGCGCCCAGCCCGACGAGACCGCGCCGCAGGATAGCGGCGACATCGTCGTCACCGCACAGCGCCGCACCGAAGCCGCCAAGGACGTGCCCGTCGCCGTCACCGCGATCGGCGGCGAGAAGCTCGACGTGCTCAACTCCTCGGGCCTCGACGTCCGCTTCCTCTCGGCGCGCACGCCCAGCCTCCAGATCGAAAGCTCGTTCGGCCGTACCTTCCCGCGCTTCTACATCCGCGGCCTCGGCAACACCGATTTCGATCCCAACGCCGCGCAGCCGGTGTCGGTGGTGTACGACAATGTCGCGCTCGAAAACCCGATGCTCAAGTCGTTCCCGGCGTTCGATCTCGCCCGCGTCGAAGTGCTGCGCGGGCCGCAGGGCACGCTGTTCGGCCGCAACACGCCGGCCGGCGTGGTGAAGCTCGAATCGCAGCGCCCGACCGATCAATATGAAGCCAAGGGCAGCGTCAGCTGGGCGACCTACAACACGGTCAATGCCGATCTCGCGCTCAACGCGCCGCTCGGGGGCGGCTTCAGCCTGCGCGTGTCCGGCCTCGTCCAGCACCGTGACAACTGGGTGGTGAACGACAGCACCAGCAAGCTCAGCGTCGCCAATCGCAAGCTCGAAGGCTATACCGATCGCGCCGGCCGCGTGCAGCTCAGCTACACCAGCGGCGACTTCAACGCGCTGCTCAACGTCCATGGTCGCGACCTCGAAGGCACGCCGCGCGTGTTCCGCGCCGGCCTGTTCCAGCAGGGCTCGAATAACTTCTCGGCGGGCTTCGATCCCAAGCACGTCAAGCTCGACGGCTATACCAGCCAGTGGCTGGAGCAGTGGGGCAGCAACCTGCAGCTCGACTATCATTTCGACGGGATCGGCACGCTCTACTCGATCACGTCCTACGAGCGCGCCAAGGTGCAGAGCACCGGCGACGTCGACGGTGGCGACACCTATGGCTTCCCGGCGCTGGGCTTGAACAAGGCCCTGTTCCCGTCGAACACCGGCGGCATCACGAGCCCCAAGGAGTTCAGCCAGGAACTACGCTTCGCCACCGACCAGTTCGGCGCGTTCCGCGGCCAGGCGGGTCTCTATTATTTCGACCAGAATCTCGATTACAGCGAATATGGCTATGACCTGGGCGGCGGCGCGCAGACCCAGAATATCGGCCATGTGAACATCAACGAGAATTACGGCGTGTTCGCCTCGGGCGAGTTCAAGGCGACCGACGCGCTCACCCTGCGGGCCGGCGTGCGCTATTCGCATGACCGCAAGAACGACGTGATCACCGGCTTCGGCCCGCTCACCGCTGGTCTGACGCTGCCGGTGCAGACGAAGGTCAAGGGCGAGGCGGTGACCTGGGACGCCAGCGCCACCTATGCGCTGACCCCCGACGTCAATGTCTATGCGCGCTTCGCGACCGGCTATCTCGGCCCGGCGATCCAGGACCGCGTGACCTTCGGCTCGGTGCCGACCACCGCCGGCAAGCAGTTCACCAAGTCGGCCGAGGCCGGCGTGAAGGGGGCGCTCCCGGCCAAGGGGCTGAACTATGCGCTGACCGGCTACTGGTTCCGCACCGACGACCTGCAGCTGACCGCGGTGGGCGGCGCGAGCAACGCCAACCAGCTGCTCTCGGCCGATCACGTCAACGGCTACGGCGTCGAGGCGGAGTTCAGCTACCGCCCGGTGCGCGGGCTCGATCTCAACGCAAGCGGCAGCTACAACTTCACCCAGATCCGCGATCCCAAGCTGGCCGTGGCGGCGTGCGGGTCGCTGTGCACGATGACCGATCCGACCTTCACCGTCGGCACCAGCACCTTCGCCCGGATCGACGGCAACCGCCTGCCCCAGGCGCCGCGCTTCGTGCTGAACGCCACCGCCCGCTACGGCGTGCCGCTGGCGAACGGTGGCGAGGTCTATGCCTATACCGACTGGGCGTATCGCAGCGAGATCAACTACTTCCTCTACGAGGCCAAGGAGTTCCGCGGGCGTTCGCTGCTCGAGGGCGGTCTGCGCATCGGCTATCGCGCGCCGGAGGGCTATGAGGTGGCAGCGTTCGCGCGCAACATCCTCAACCAGATCCGCGCGCAGAGCGCGATCGACTTCAACAACCTGACCGGCATGATCAACGAGCCGCGCATCATCGGCGGCGAGATCCGGTTCCACTTCTGATCGGGGGCGCGGTGGGTTGGCTCCCGGCCGCGCATTCGGTTCCAAGGGCGTCGCGGAGCAATCCGCGGCGCCCTTTTCGCATCAGCCGATCGCGCCGCGCCGCGCGACGAAATGGCGGCGGCAGAGCGCGACATAGCGGTCGTTGCCGCCGATCTCGCGCTGTTCGCCTTCGCGCACCGCCCGGCCCTCGGCATCGACGCGCAGGTTCATCGTCGCCTTGCGACCGCATTCGCAGACCGACTTGATCTCGACCAGCGAGTCCGCGATCGCCAGCAGCGCCGCCGCGCCTTCGAACAGCACGCCTCGGAAATCGGTGCGCAGGCCGTAGCAGAGCACGGGTATCTCGTCCTCGTCGCACACCGCCGCCAGCTGGCGCACCTGCGCGGCCGAGAGAAACTGTGCCTCGTCCACCAGCACGCAGGCGATCGGCGCGGCATCGCGCGCAGCCTGGACGATGCGGCGCAGGTCGGTTTCGGCGTCGAAGGGGGTGGCATCGGCATGGATGCCGAGCCGGGAATCGATCACGCCGTGCCCGACACGATCATGCACGCCCGCCGTGAACAACAGCGTGTGCATGCCGCGCTCGCGATAGTTGAAATCGGCCTGGAGCAGCGTGGTCGATTTGCCCGCGTTCATCGAGGCGTAGTAGAAATAGAGCTTGGCCATCGCGGCATCACACCAGAAGTGGCGCCGATGTCCAGTCCGCCGCGGCTGCGAGCGGAGCGATCAGCCCTGATCGTCCTCGCCGAGATCGCGTGCGACATTGGGCGCGCGGAGGAGCTGGTCGATATGGCTGCCCTCGTCGAAGCTCTCGTCCGCCAGGAACTTGAGCTTGGCGGCGTATTTCATCTTCACCCGGTGCGCGACTTCGCGCTGGAGGAAGGCGGTGTTGGTGCGCAGCGCCTTGAGCACCGCGTCCTCGTCCTTACCGAGCAGCGGCTTCACGAACACCGTCGCGTGGCGCAGGTCGGGGGACATCCGCACCTCGGTCACCGAAACCATGTGCTTCGCCAGCACCTCGTCATGCACGTCACCGCGCTGGAGGATCTCACTGAGGATATGGCGCACCTGTTCGCCCACGCGCAGCACGCGGACGGAGCGGGTTTCATCGGTGTCATTCTGGCGCATCTTGTGATTCTGACCGGTTTTCGCTATCTAAAGAGCACTGCAACTGTGACCGTTGGTACAACGTCACTTCCTGAGCCCGGGTGTTCCAGCGCCCGGGCTCAAAGCATTTTGGGCTCCCGGCGTTCCAGCACCGAGAGCCCGCACTGGGTTATCTGCGGCTTAGCTCAATGAGCTTCGCCACCAATCCGAGCAACGCGACGATAAACGTCGCGAAACCCAGAACCAGACCTGCAACTGTTTCTATTGGCACATGAACCACCTCCTTCCCGGCCGCAGGTGCAGCCGGAAAGGAAGCGTATCACAGGCGAGGGCCACCGAGGAACAAAAGGTGTCCTTCGGCAGCCTCACCCCATTACAGCGTACGTTCGCGCAGCTCGACTTCGTAGGTTTCGAGGTAGTCGCCGGCCTTGATGTCCACGAAGTTCTGCGTGAACGTCACGCCGCACTCGAGACCGGCGCGCACTTCGGCCACGTCGTCCTTGAACCTGCGCAGCGAGGCGATCTCGCCGGTGTAGATGATGACGTCGTTGCGCGTGATGCGCGCCTTGAGCGCCTTGCGGATGAAGCCGTCGACGACCAGCAGACCGGCCGCCTTGCCGTGCTTGCCCGCCGAGAAGACTTCCTTGATCTCGGCGCGGCCGACGACCGTTTCGAAGGCTTCCGGACCCAGCTCGCCCGCCATGCCCGCGCGGATCTCGTCGGTCAGGTCGTAGATGACGTCGTAATACTTCAGCGCCACCTTGTTGCGATCGGCGATCTCGCGCGCCTTGGCATTGGCGCGGACGTTGAAGCCGATGATCGGCGCACCGCTGGCCGCTGCCAGCGACACGTCGCTCTCGGTGATACCGCCGACGCCCGAGTGCAGGATGCGCACGCGGATGTCGTCGTTGCCCAGCTTGCTGAGCGCACCCACGATCGCCTCGGTCGACCCTTGCGTGTCGGCCTTGACCACCACCGGATATTCGATCGCCTGCTTGTCCTTGAGCGCGGAGAACATGCTCTCCAGGCTCGCCGGTGCCTGCGTCGTGCGCTTCTGGAGCAGCACGCCCTGGCGATATTCGGCGACTTCGCGGGCACGCGCCTCGTTCTCGACCACCTGCAGCGGATCGCCCGCCGACGGCACGCCCGAGATGCCGAGCACCTCGACCGGCATCGCCGGGCCGGCTTCCTTGATCTGCCGACCCTTGTCGTCGATCATCGCACGCACCTTGCCGCTTTCCGCGCCGACGACGAACACGTCGCCCACGCGCAGCGTACCGCGGTTGACCAGGATCGTCGCAACCGGGCCGCGGCCTTTGTCGAGCTTGGCTTCGATGACGGTGCCTTCGGCCTCGCGATCCGGGTTGGCGCGCAGTTCGAGCAGTTCGGCCTGGAGCTGGATCTTCTCGATCAATTCGTCGAGGCCGATCTTCTTCAGCGCCGAGACTTCGACGTTCTGGACGTCACCGCCCATTTCCTCGACCACCACTTCATGCTCGAGCAGACGCTCGCGCACCTTCTGCGGGTTCGCACTATCGAGGTCGACCTTGTTGATCGCCACGATCATCGGCACGCCGGCCGCCTTGGTGTGATTGATCGCCTCGATCGTCTGCGGCATCAGCCCGTCGTTCGCCGCGACCACCAGCACGACGATATCGGTGACATTGGCACCGCGCGCGCGCATTTCGGTGAAGGCTTCGTGGCCCGGCGTGTCGAGGAAGGTGATCTTCGACTTGTCCTTCAGCGTGACCTGGTAGGCGCCGATATGCTGGGTGATGCCGCCGGCCTCGCCCTTCACCACATCGGTGCCGCGCAGGGCATCGAGCAGCGAGGTCTTGCCGTGATCGACATGGCCCATGATCGTGACGACCGGCGGACGCGCCTGCAGCGTATCCTCGGGATCACCCTCGGTATCGATCTGCAGATCGACGTCGCTGTCGCTGACGCGCTGCACGTTGTGACCGAATTCGGTGACGAGCAGTTCGGCAGTATCCTGATCGATCGACTGATTGACCGTGACCATCATGCCCATCTTGAACAGGGCCTTCACCAGATCCGCACCCTTTTCGGCCATACGGTTGGCGAGTTCCTGTACGGTGATGGCATCGGGCACCACCACGTCGCGGACCTGCTTGATCTGCGGCTCGCGCGGACTGCCATAGGAGCGGCGATGCTCCTTCTCTCGCGCGCGCTTCAGCGCCGCGAGGCTGCGGGCGCGGGCGCCGTCGTCGCCGCCCAAGGCACGGGTAACGGTGAGCTTGCCCGACTGACGACGATCGTCACCCTTGCGATCGCGCGACGGCTTGGCCGGATCCGCACCGGGGCGGCGCGGCGCGGCGCCGGCGGGTGCCGGACGCGGCGCACCACCGCCAGGCGCGGGACGCGGGGCCTGATTCTGCGTGGGCTGTTGCTGCGGCTGCTGCGCAGGCGCTGCCTGCTGCGGCTCGGGCTTGGGCGCCGGCTTTGGTGCGGGCTTGGGGATTTCCGGACGCTGGACAGGCGTGAAGCGACGCGGCGCCGGCAGCGACGCATCCAGCTGCAGCGTGATTGGCCCCTGCGGGATAGGACGCCGCGGCGGCTGCGCAGGTGCAGCCGGCTTGGACGCGGCTGCCTGCGGCTGCGCAGGCTTGGGTGCCGCCGGCGCGGCAACGGCTGCCTGCGGAGTCGGGGCCGGGGCGGGCGCCGCCGACGCTGCAACCGGCGCAGGCGCGGGCGCTGCTTCAGCGATCACCTCGGGCTTCGGTTCAGGCGCGGGAGCGGGCGTCGGTTCAGGTATCGGTGTCGGCGCAGGCGTCGGCGCGGCGGCAGCCTCGGCTTCGGCGCGCGCACGCTCTTCAATCCGGCGACGCTCTTCCTCGACTGCCTCGGCACGGAGGCGTTCCTCGCGGCGGCGCGCTTCCTCCAGCGCCTGCATGCGCTGCTCTTCGGCCTCGCGCAGCAGCTTGGCCTGGCGCTCCTGCGGAGACAGATTGTCCATCGGCTTGCGCGGTGGCGGCGCCGCCGGGCGCGGGGCCTGGGAGGCCGGCGCGCGCGGAGTCTGAGCAGCCGGAGCGGCGGCGGGCGCAGGCGCGGGAGCCGGCGTCGCCTCGTCGATCGGCGCACCCTGCGGGCCGAGGACACGGCGACGCTTTACCTCCACGACCACGGTGTTGGAACGGCCATGGCTGAAGCTCTGCTTCACCTTGCCGGTTTCCACCGTGCGCTTCAGACCCAGCGGCGCGCGCATGCCCAGTTTCGGCTTGTCGTTTTCGGTGTCGCTCATGCGGCTACTCAAGTTCCTCAGTAATGTTCGTCGTCAATGGCACGGCGGACGGAAATGCCGATGCGCCTTGCGATTCGGTTTCGCAAGGCACGGAAGCAGGTTCGGGTCCGATAAAGTGCAGCCAACGATCGAGCGCTTCGCTCGTCCGTTGCGCCGCCCGGGCGTCGATGAGTCCGGCGTGTACCACATTTTCGCGGCCTAACGCCAAGGACAATATGGTACGCGGGAGCGGCAATGTTAACCCCTTCAGGGGCGAACCTTCCCGATCCGAACCAACCCGCCACGCCTGTGCGAGTCGGCGACTGCCGTCTTCGCCGGCGTCGGATGCGTGCAGCAGCAAGTGGAGCCGGCCGCTGCGCGCGGATTTTTCGATCCGCTCCGCGCCGATTACCACATAGCCCGCCTTCGCCTCCAGTCCCAGCCGGTCGAGCGCAGCGCGCAGCAGTTGGGCGGCGATCCGATCTTCCAGATCGTCGGGGATGCGAATCTCGGCGGTACGGAAGCTGCGCGACAGCGCCGCCCGCAACCGCCCCTTATCACGCGACGCCGCGAGCCCCGCCTTGTCGACGGAGATCCAGGCACCGCGGCCCGGGGCCTTGGCACGAATGTCGGGCAGCACTTCGCCCTCGGGCGAAAGCACGAGTCGGATCAGCCCTTCCCGCGGCGCTTCCTCGCGCGACAGGATGCAGGTGCGAACCGCGTCGGTCATCGTCCCCTCCCGTTGCCGAGAGGGGGGACGACCAGTGCCAATGTCAGTCGGCGCGTATCATTGTTCGGAGTCCGCAATTGCGTCCTCCTCGCCTGCCTGCGCAGGTTCTTCATCGGCGAACCAATGGGCGCGGGCCGCCATGATGATCTCGTTGCCCTGTTCGTCGCTCAAGCCATACTCCGCCAGGATGCCGCCCTTGGGCTCCTTGCGCGGGGTATCGTCGCCGCGGCGACGGGGCTCGGCGCGCTTCTTCTCGACCAGCTCGTCGGTCGCCAGGTCGGCGAGGTCGTCGAGCGTCTTGATGCCCGCCTTGCCGAGCGTGACCAGCATCGCTTCGGTCAGGTACGGCATGGTGGTCAGCGCGTCCTCAACGCCGAGCGCACGGCGCTCCTCGCGATTGGCTTCCTCGCGGCGCTCCAGCGCTTCCTGGGCGCGGTTCTGGAGTTCCTGCGCCAGGTCCTCGTCGAAGCCCTCGATCGTCGCCAGTTCCTCGACCTCGACATAGGCCACTTCTTCCAGCGCGCCGAAGCCTTCGGCGACCAGCAGCTGGGCCAGCGTCTCGTCGACGTCGAGCTCGTTCTGGAACATCTCCGAACGCTCGACGAATTCCTTCTGGCGCTTCTCGCTCGCATCCGCCTCGGTGAGGATGTCGATCGCCTTGCCGGTCAGCTGCGAGGCCAGGCGCACATTCTGGCCGCGACGGCCGATGGCGAGGCTCAGCTGATCGTCGGGGACGACGACTTCGATGCGATCCTCTTCCTCGTCGATCACGACGCGGCTGACGTTCGCCGGCTGCAGCGCGTTGACGACGAAGGTGGCGGTGTCCGGCGACCAGGGGATGATATCGATCTTCTCGCCCTGCATTTCCTGCACGACGGCCTGCACGCGGCTGCCCTTCATGCCGACGCAGGCGCCGACCGGATCGATCGAGCCGTCATGGCTGATCACGCCGATCTTGGCGCGGCTGCCCGGGTCGCGGGCAGCCGCCTTGATCTCGATGATGCCGTCGTAGATTTCGGGCACTTCCTGCGCGAACAGCTTCTTCATGAACTCGGGATGCGCCCGGCTCAGGAAGATCTGCGGACCACGGTTCTCGCGGCGGACGTTGAGCACCACCGAGCGGACGCGATCGCCGACGCGGACGACTTCGCGCGGGATCTGCTGGTCGCGGCGGATCACGCCTTCGGCGCGGCCTAGGTCGACGACGATGTGGCCGAACTCGACGCGCTTGACCACGCCGGTGATGATCTCGTTGACGCGATCCTTGAACTCTTCGAACTGACGCTCGCGCTCGGCATCGCGAACCTTCTGGAAGATGATCTGCTTGGAAGCCTGCGCCTGGATGCGGCCGAATTCGATCGGAGGCAACGGATCGACGATGAAGTCGCCGACCTTCGCGCCCTTTTGCAGCTTCTGCGCGCCCTTCAGGTCGACCTGCTTGAAATAATCATCGACCTGCTCAACGACTTCGACAACGCGCCAGAGGCGCAAGTCACCGGAAATCGGATCGAGCTTCGCGCGAATGTCGTTCTCGACACCATAGCGGTTCTTCGCCGCGCGCTGGATCGCATCTTCCATCGCCTCGATGACGATGGCCTTATCGATCAGCTTTTCCTTCGCGACCGAATCGGCGATGGCGATCAGTTCGGCCTTGTTGGCGGAAATGGCGGTGGCCATTCGGGCTTATCCTTCTACTTCAATAATCTTGTCGGCGCCCTCGGCAGAGAGCGGCGCGGTGGCGGCGATCAACCGGTCGGTCATCGTCAGCTTCGCATCCTCGATCGCCGCGAACGGGAGCACATGGCTCGCCTCGTCCTGCGTTACGATCGTCACGGTTTCAGCCTCTGCATCGATGCCGGCCAGGTCGCCCTTGAACTGCTTGCGCCCGTCGAGCTTCTCGGCGAGGGTGATCCGCGCCTCATGCCCCTTCCAGTCGGCGAAATCCTGCAGCCGAGTGAGTGGTCGGTCGATGCCCGGCGAGCTGACCTCCAGCCGATAGGCATGGTCGATCGGATCACGACCCTCGGCTTCCAGCCGGTCGAGCAGGTCCGAGATGCGGCGCGACAGATCGGCGCAATCGTCGATCGTCAGCTGGCGCGTATCCGGACGCTCGGCCATGATCTGCAGCGTGGGATCGCTCTGGCCACCGAACATCTTCACGCGCACTAGGGCAAAGCCCAGCGCCTGCGCTTCGGTTTCGATCATCTTGGCCAGTTCGGCGAGATTCGCCACGCACATCTCCAAATAGGGGTTCAAGCAGCTTCAGCGCCGGAGCCTGGCGGCCCCGACCTCGATCATGTTTGACGATGTCCGAGAAAAGCAGCCGCGATATACGCAATCCTTGCCATGGGAGCAAGAGGGACGCGGCACCCTTGCATCTTTTCACAGCGGATAGACGTTGCAACTTGTTGCAAAACCGGCTGCGTTCGTGGCCGAGCCCTAGCCGGAGACCCTGTCCATGCCCCGTCCGCTGCTGTTGATTCCCGCGCTCTTCGCCGCGGCCTGCTCGTCGCCGGGCTCGAACGCCCAGGCCCCGGCCGGCACCAACGCGACGCCAACCCCGCTGCCATTGCCGAGCGGTACGCCGGTATCGTTGCCGGCCAGCACCCCGTTCACCGCGACACGCGTCGCCGATTTTGATTCGCCCTTCGCGCTTGCCTTCCTGCCGGATGGAGTCGCGCTCGTCACCGAAAAGGCCGGGCAGATCCAGCTCTGGGAAGTCGGCCAGAAGGCACAGGCAGTAACCGGCGTGCCCAAAATCGCAGCCGGCGGCCAGGGCGGCCTGCTCGACGTGGCCCCCGCGCCCGACTTTGCAAGCAACAACACGATCTACTTCACCTACGCCGAACCGCGCGCGAACGGCAGCGCGCTGGCGCTCGCCCGCGCCAAGCTGACCCGCGGCAAGGCGATGGCGCCGCGACTCGACAATGTGGAGGTGCTGTTCCGCTCCGGTGCCGACGGCAACGGCGGGCAGTTCGGCGCCGTCATTGCGTTCGCGCCGGACGGCAAGTCGCTGTTCCTCTCGTCGGGCGAGCGCCAGCGCTTCACGCCCGCCCAGGACCCGAATCAGGCGATCGGCAAGATCTTGCACCTGACGCTCGACGGCAAACCGGCCGCGGACAATCCCGACGCCGGCAAGGTCGGCGCCACCACCGTGCAGGTGATCGATCCGCCCGAAGACAGCGAAGCCGCCAAGACCGCCAAGGGCCGCCCCTTCGCGTTCGACGGGCCCAACCCCGCGCCTGCGTCGATCTGGAGCAGCGGCCATCGCAACCCGTACGGCCTCGTCTTCGATGCGGCCGGCAATCTGTGGGAGCATGAGATGGGCCCGCAGGGCGGCGACGAGCTGAACCTGATCGTGAAGGGCCACAACTATGGCTGGCCCAATGTCTCGTTCGGCGAGAACTACAACGACAAGCCGATCCACAAGCCCAAGTCGGGCGATGGTTATGAGCTGCCCAAGCTCTACTGGGTGCCGTCGATTTCGCCCTCGGGGCTGATCTACTACACGGGCAGCGAGTTCCCGCAGTGGAAGGGCTCGCTGCTGATGGGGGCGATGTCCGGCCAGGCGCTGATCCGCATCGCGCTCGACGGCACCAATGCCCGCAAGGCGGATCAGTGGGACTTGGGGATGCGCATCCGCGACGTGGCCCAGGCGCCCGACGGCTCGCTGTGGCTGCTGCAGGACGGCGCCAAGGGCGATGGCGGCTGGCTGATGCGGGTCAGCCCGAAGAAGTGAGATCGTAAATTCCTCCCGGGGCGCAGCTCGGGGAGGATTTGCATTACCGAACGATCAGGAAATTCATCCGCGCCGCCGCGATCGGCCGATCCTCCTCATCCTGCCACGCGATCGCGCTGACATTCGCCACCCGATTGCCCAGCCGCGTCACGGTGCCCTTGGCCCGCGTCTCCTTCTCGCGGCCGCCGCGCATGTAATCGACGGTGACGTTGACCGGCTTCACCTTCGCCCCGTCTTCCGCCGCCAGCGCCTGAAGCAGCGCGCCAACCGCGGCCATCTCGAGCAGCCCGCCGATCGCACCGCCATGCAGGAACCGCGGTCGACCGACCACATCGCCCGAAAACGGCATCACCAGCACCGGCGCATCCCCACCCGGCTCGACCGTAAGCCCCAGCAGCTCGGCATAAGGAGGAAGCTTCACCAGTATCCCTCCGCCGCCATGAAGGTGCCGGCGACATGCGCCAGCGGATCGGCCGGATCGCCGTCATGCGCCTGGCCGCGCACGAACGCGATCGAACGCGTCAGCCGATAGCATTCGCACCGCCCGATCACCGTCTGGCCGGTGCGCGCCGGGCGCAAATAGTCGATCCGCAGGTCCAGCGTCGCATGCGGCAGGAACCTGCCCGCCTTCAGCCACACCGCGACGCTGCTCGCCATGTCCATCAGCGCGAGGATCGGCCCCGAGGCGAGCACGCCGGTCTCCTCCTGCCCGACCAGGTCGGCGCGCCCGGGCAGCTCCAGCTCGGACCATTCCTCGCCATGGTCGCGGTGGGCGATGCCCAGGCGGCTGCCATGGTTGGGAAAGCGGAGCGCGAAGAAGGCGCGCGGATCGAACCGGGGCGGCGCCGCGGGATCGCTGGACTGGGACATACCCGTTTTTCTAGCGCCACCGTCTTGCCCGCGCAAATGCTTCGCCGCACATTGCCCGGGAACGAGAGAGGATGCCGGAATGAACGACCGCGTAACCTGGACCATCGAAGGCGGCGTGGCCGATGTGCGACTGCACCGGCCGGACAAGATGAACGCGCTCGATCCGGCGATGATCGAAGGGCTGCTGACGGCAATCGAGACGCTAGGCCAGACCGTCAGCCTGCGCGCGGTGGTGCTTTCCGGCGAAGGCCGCGCCTTTTGCGCCGGGCTCGACATGGCGAGCATGGCCAATGTCGGCAGCGGCGTCGACATCGCGGCGCGGACGCACGGGCTGGCCAACAGCTACCAGCAGGTCGCCTGGGGCTGGCGGGCGCTGCCGGTGCCGGTGATCGCGGCGGTGCACGGCGTCGCATTCGGCGGTGGGCTGCAGATCGCCAGCGGGGCGGACATCCGAATCGCCGCCCCCGATACCCGGCTGTCGGTGATGGAGCTGAAATGGGGCATCGTACCCGACATGGCGGGCTTCGTGCTCTGGCGCGGCACGGTGCGCGACGACGTGTTGCGCGAGCTTACCTATACCGCCCGCGAGTTCGGCGCAGCAGAGGCGGAGAGGTTCGGCTTCGTGACCCGGCTAGCCGACGATCCGCACGCCGAGGCCCTCGTGCTCGCCCATGCCATCGCCGGCCGCAACCCAGACGCGATCCGCGCCGCCAAGCGGCTCGCGAACCATGAGGGCGACGCTGCCGCCGTGCTGCTGGCCGAAAGCGTCGAGCAGGCGGCGCTGCTCCGCACACCCAACCAGATCGAGGCAGTGATGGCCAACCTGCAGAAGCGAAGTCCCCAGTTCCGCGACTAGCGCGCCCATACCGCAGCCTCAAATGCCCGCGCCGCTCGCCCCGTGTCCGCCGAACGGGTTGCAGCCGCGCGCGACACCTGCGAAACGGCCCGCGGTTTCAACCCAGACGGAGGGCGTGCGCCGATGTCGTTCAACAGCTTCGGTCGCGTATTCCGCTTCACCACCTGGGGCGAGAGCCATGGCCCCGCACTCGGCGCCGTGGTCGATGGCTGCCCGCCGGGGCTGACGCTCAGCGAGGGCGACATCCAGCCCTTCCTCGATCGCCGCCGCCCCGGCCAGTCGCGCTTCACCACCCAGCGGCAGGAGCCGGACCAGGTCCGCATCCTCTCCGGCGTGTTCGAGGGGCGCACGACCGGCACCCCGATCGCGCTGCACATCGACAATGTCGACCAACGCTCCAAGGACTATTCGGACGTCGCCAAGGCTTATCGGCCCAGCCATGCCGATTATGCCTATGATCAGAAATACGGCTTCCGCGACTATCGCGGCGGCGGCCGTTCCTCGGCGCGCGAAACCGCGGCGCGGGTGGCGGCAGGCGCCGTCGCACGGCTAGTTATCCCGGAAGTGATGATTACCGCCTGGGTCGAAGCGATCGGCGGCGATGCGATCGACTATGCGAAGTTCGACGCCGCCGAGATCGGCAACAACCCGTTCTTCTGCCCGGACCCGGACGCCGCCGCGCGCTGGGAAGCGCTAGTCGATGCCGCGCGCAAGGACGGCTCCTCGCTCGGCGCGGTGGTGACCTGCGAGGCGACCGGCGTTCCCGCCGGCTGGGGGGCACCGCTCTACGCCAAGCTCGACAGCGAGCTGGCGGCGGCCTGCATGTCGATCAACGCGGTGAAGGGATTCGAAATCGGCGACGGCTTCGCGGCGGCGGCCCTGCGCGGTGAAGAGAATGCCGATGCGATGCGACCGGGCAATGATGGCGGCGTCGCCTTCCTCGCCAACCATGCCGGCGGCATTGCCGGCGGTATCGCCACCGGCCAGCCAGTGCGGATGCGCGTAGCGTTCAAGCCGACCAGCTCGATCCTGATTCCGGTCGAGACCATCACCCGCGACGGTGAAGCGAGCGAAATTCGCACGAAGGGGCGCCACGATCCTTGTGTCGGCATCCGCGGGGTTCCGGTGGTAGAAGCAATGGTCGCGCTGGTGCTGGCAGACCAGAAATTGCTGCATCGGGCACAGATCGGCTGATCTTGGCGTCGATTCACCCCCGGTCCGTTGCTCAAGGGCGATAAGCCGAAGCGGCGAGAGTAAACTTTCACATCATCTTGGCGTTAAGGTTCCGTTGGCACGATCAACAGAAGGATGCCGAGTAATGCTTATCAAGACTATGTTTGCCGCCGCTGCCGTGATCGCCGCTCCCGTCGCGTTCGCGCAGGATACTACGCCGAGCCAGACGGCGCCGGGCCAGACCACCACCGCACCGGGCCAGCCCGATCCGGGCACGACCACGTCCCCGGCTGATTCTTCGGCCAACACGCAGCCTGAATCGCCGTCGAGCACCACCACCACCCCGCCGTCAGATTCGACGACCACGACGACCACTGATTCGACGAGCAAGGACGAAACGGCACGTCCAGGCGAAGAGCCCAAGCATCACCGCTAATTCGCGGTAACGCCTAGACGCCCGGCCTTGCCCTATGGAAGGCCGGGCGTCTTTGCGTCAGTCCGCGAAGGGATCGCGGACGAGGATGGTGTCCTCGCGCTCAGGGCTGGTCGAGACCAACGCCACCGGGCACTGGATCAGCTCCTCGACGCGGCGGATATACTTGATCGCCTGCGCCGGGAGATCGGCCCAGCTCCGTGCGCCAAAGGTCGATTCGGACCAGCCTTCCGTCGTCTCGTAGATTGGCTCCACCGCCGCCTGGTCGGGCGCGCTGGCGGGGTAATAGTCGAGCACTTCGCCGTTCAGGCGATAGCCGGTGCAGACCTGGATCTCCTCGAACCCGTCGAGCACGTCGAGCTTGGTCAGCGCGATGCCGGTGATGCCCGAGACCGCGACCGACTGGCGCAGCAGCACCGCATCGAGCCAGCCGCAGCGGCGCTTGCGGCCCGTGACGGTGCCGAATTCGTGGCCTCGGGTGCCAAGGCGATCGCCAACATCATTGTCCAGCTCGGTCGGGAACGGCCCGGAGCCGACGCGGGTAGTGTAGGCCTTGGCGATGCCGAGCACGAAGCCCACCGCCCCCGGCCCCATGCCGCTGCCGCTCGCCGCGGTGCCCGACACGGTGTTGGACGAGGTGACGAACGGATAGGTGCCGTGATCGATGTCGAGCAGCACGCCCTGCGCACCTTCGAACAGGATCCGGCGGCCGCGCGACCGCGCCTCGTTGAGCATCTTCCACACCGGCTGCACGAACGGCAGCACGAAGCCGGCGATGCCGCGCAGTTCCTCGACCAGCGCCTCCCGGTCGATCGGCGGCTGCCCGAAGCCGGCGCGCAGCGCATCATGGTGCGCGGCGAGACGATCGAGCTGCGGCCCGATCGCATCGAGATTGGCGAGGTCGCACACCCGGATCGCGCGGCGGCCGACCTTGTCTTCATAGGCCGGGCCGATGCCGCGACGGGTGGTGCCGATCTTGCCGGCACCGCTGGCATCCTCGCGCAGCGCATCGAGATCGCGGTGGAAGGGCAGGATCAGCGGGCAGGTATCGGCGATCTTGAGCGTATCCGGCGTCACGTCGACGCCCTGATCACGCAGCTTCTCCACCTCGGCCTTCAGCGCCCAGGGATCGAGCACCACGCCGTTGCCGATCACGCTCGGCGTGCCGCGCACGATACCCGAAGGGAGCAGCGAGAGCTTATAGACCTTGTCGCCGATCACCAGCGTATGGCCGGCATTGTGCCCGCCCTGAAAGCGGACCACCACATCGGCGCGCTCGGCGAGCCAGTCGACGATCTTGCCCTTGCCTTCGTCACCCCATTGGGCGCCGATCACTGCCACATTTGCCATGGATACACGTCCTCCGCCTGCCGGGCGGACCCTGGCCGCCCTTCGACAGGACTCGGCGGCAGGGACTGGTCAAACGGACGCGTCGCCCGAAGCCGCGGCGCGCATGGCGAAAGCGGCCCCGAAGGTCAAGCCTTTCCTGCCGTCAGCCGTCCAGCGCAGCGCGGATCGCCACCGCCAGCGCTGCCACGTCGAACGGCTTGGGCAGGATATCCTCGTCCGTATCGCCGCTCGGTTCGTCGGGCGCATAGCCGCTGGTCAGCAGCACCTTCAACTCGGGACGGCGCTTGCGCACCCGCCCGGCCAGTTCGCGACCGCTCATCTCGGGCATCACCACATCGCTGAACAGCAACGATACCGGCTGGCCCCGCTCGATCAGGCGCAGCGCCTCGATGCCATCGCGCGCGAACAGCACGCCATAGCCCAGATCGCGCAGCGCCTCGACGGAGAAGCTGCGCACGCGCTCCTCGTCTTCGACCACCAGCACGATCTCTTCCGGGCACCCGCGCGGCAGTTCGCGCACTTCGCGGGCATCGACGGGCGCCGGCACCGCTTCGGGGCGCGCCGGCAGCAGCACGCGTACCCTGGTACCAACGCCTTCCTCGCTTTCGATCGTCACCTGCCCGCCCGACTGGCGCACGAAGCCGAACACCTGGCTAAGGCCAAGGCCGGTGCCCTTGCCCAGCCCCTTGGTGGTGAAGAACGGATCGAAGGCGCGGGCAGCCACCGGCCCCGGCATACCGATGCCGGTATCCGCGATCAGAAGCTCGACATAGTCGCCGGGCGCGACATCGTGCGATTCCGCGCCTGCACCGTCCAGCGTCACCTGCCGCGTCTCGATCGTCAGCGTGCCTCCCTCGGGCATGGCATCGCGGCCATTCACCGCGAGGTTGAGGACGACATTTTCCAGCTGGTTGCGATCGGCCACCACCGGCGCAAGCTGATATGCCAGCTGCGTTTCGATCACCACGCCTTCGCCGAGCGTACGGATCAGCAGCTCGATCATCCCGCTCAACATGTCGTTCACGTCGAGGGCGGTGGGGGCAAGCGGTTGCTGGCGCGAAAAGGCGAGCAGCCGCTGGGTGAGCGCCGCTGCACGGGTAGCGCCATCGCGCGCGGCCACCAGATAGCGTTCGATATCCGATCGGCCCTGGGCCACCCGCCGTTCCAGCAGATCGAGCGCGCCGATCACCACCGCGAGCATATTGTTGAAATCATGGGCGATACCGCCAGTCAGCTGGCCCACCGCCTCCATCTTCTGCGCCTGGCGAAGCTGCGCCTCGGCCGCCATCAGCCGTTCGGTGCGCTCGCGGACCGCGGCCTCCAGTTCCTCGCGCGAGCGGGCGAGGACTTCGCGAGCGTCGACGATATCCTGGATGTCGGTGCTGGTGCCGAACCAACGAACGATGCGGTCGCTCTCATCGCGCAGCGGCTGCGCGCGACCCAGCGCCCAGCGATAGGCGCCGCTATGGTGCCGCATGCGATATTCGATGCGGTACAAATCGCCGGTGCGGATGCAATGGTCCCACACCGCCGCAGCGCGGGCCTGGTCGTCCGGGTGGAGCACCTGGGCCCAGGCTTGGCCATCGGTGCTGCCGAGCGGTACCCCGGTATACTCGTACCAGCGGTCGTTATAATAATCGACGAACCCGGCCGCATCGGCCGCCCAGACCATGTGATCGATCGAATTGGTGATCGCGCGGAACTTCGCCTCGCTTTCGCGCAGCGCCAGCACGGCATCGGCGCGCTCCACCGAATCCCAGGTGGTTTCCACCACCGTTTCGATGAACGCGATCTCTTCCGCCTGCCATGCGCGCGGGCCATCGGCATTGGCGTAGAAGGTCGCCACCCATTGCCCGCCGCGCAACAGCGGCACCCCGATCGCCGAGGGGGAAATCCTGCTCAGCTCGGTCTGCGGATACTCGGCGCTGCTGTCGCTGAACGTGATGGTGCGCCCCTGGCGATAGCGCTCGATCAGCGGCGCTACCGCGTTCAGTGTCCACTGGCCGGTCAAGGGCGGCAGGCTGCCGCTCGTCCAGCAGGGGCCGAGATGGATGACCTCCCCTGCCACCCGATAGAAGCCCACGCGCGCAAGCCCCAGCTTCATGCCGAGTTCCTGTGCCGTCATCTGCATGATCGCATCCGGCGTCTCGAGCGCACGTTGCCGTTCCGCCAGACCGTGCAGGAAGGATTGCGCCTCGGTAATGCCGCGCAGCTCATCGGCGGCTTCCTGCGCGGCCTCCTCGGCCCGCTTGCGATTGGTGATATCGAAGCTGACGCCAGGGAATCGGATCGGCCGACCCCGATCGTCGAAGATGCAGTTGCCCTGGGTCAGCAGCCAGCGCACATCGCCATCGCCGCGCACGACGCGGAATTCCACCATCAGCGGCGTGCCACCGGAAAGCGCCTGCTGCACCTCGGCAAGCACCATCGCCCGATCGTCCGCGTGGATATAGGTGAGCACCGATTCGAAGCCGCCGCCCGCCGCCACCCGCTCGGGTTCGATGCCGAACAGCTTGGCGAACCGCCTATCCCCGGTGATCCTGCCGGTTTCGATGTTCCATTCCCACGTCCCGATCCCGATCGAGGTGTTAAGCGCCAGTTGCAGGCGCTCCTCGCTCACGCGCAACGCCTCCTGGGTAAGCGCGCGCTCGGTCACGTCGCCGACGGCGACGAAGATGCCGGTTGTGGAGCCGATGCTGTTCTTGATCGGCTGAAACACGAAATCGACGACGCGCCGTTCCGGCTCGGCATCGCCATGGCGGCGCAACAGCACGCTTTGCCCGAGCGCGCGATAGGGCTCGCCGTTGCGATACACCTGATCCAGCAGGCCGACGAAGCCCTGATCGATCACCTCGGGCAGCACATCGGCCACGCGCCGGCCGATCACATCGTCCCGCCCGACCAGTTCCAAATAGGCCGGGTTGGCGATGGTGAAGACGTGTTCCGGCCCATCCAGCAACGCCACGGCACCGGGCGCCTGCTGGAAATAGTCGCGCAGCCGTTCCACCTCGGCCCGCTGCTCGCGTTCGGCGACCACCGCGCGCGTGGTTTCGCTCCCCTGATTGAGGATGCCGAGAACGCGGCCCTCCCCGTCTCGGATCGGCGTGAGACTGTAGTTCCACCAGGTTTCGCGCGGCACGCCGTTGCGGACCATCATCAGCAACTGATCGAACGTCGCCACGCCCCGCCCGGTAGCACGCACCTGCTCCATCTGCAGGCCGACGACATCCCAGATATCCGACCATACTTCCGCACCGGGCCTGCCCAGTGCCCAGGGATGCCGATCCTCGGGAATATGCGCCCAGGCATCGTTGTAGAGCAGGCGAAGCTCCGGCCCCCAGTAGATGGCGGTGGGGAAACTCGACGCAAGCGCCATATCCACCATCACCCGCAGCGGTTCCGGCCAGGTTTCCGGCGGGCCGAAAGGATGCGCGGCCCAATCGAGCGCACGAATACGCTCGGCCATTTCACCGCCATGGTCTAGGAAACGGAGCGGAGGGGGCATGTGCAATGCGATGATCATGGCCCCGTGCGAAGTCAACTCGGCTGGGCAAAATACGTAAGGCCGGCAAAAGGTTCCAGCCCTGCCCTAGTTGCGTTATGGCGCGATGCGAAGGAGATGGTGTCGAATGAAACTAGCCAGCCTCAAACAGGGACGCGACGGCAAGCTCGTCGTGGTATCCAACGATCTCGCCTGGTGTGCCGATGCCAGCCATATCGCCCCCACGCTACAGGCCGCACTCGACGAGTGGGTGCGGGTGGAGGGCGATCTGCGCAACCTGGCCACCGATCTCGAGCATGAAGCCATCCCGATGATGCGCTTCCACGAGCGGCAGGCGGCGGCGCCGTTGCCGCGCGCCTATCAATGGGCGGATGGATCGGCCTATGTGAACCATGTCGCACTGGTGCGGCAGGCGCGCGGCGCCGAGCTGCCCGAGAGCTTCTGGCACGACCCGCTGATGTACCAGGGCGGCTCCGACGGATTCCTGGGGCCGCGCGATGCGATACCGCTCAAGGACGAGAGCTGGGGCTGCGACCTGGAAGCCGAAGTGGTGGTCGTCACCGGCGACGTGCCGCTGGGCGCGAGCCGCGAGGAGGCGCTGGCGGCGGTGCGGCTGGTCGGCCTGACCAACGACGTGTCCTTGCGCAACCTGATCCCCGGCGAACTCGCCAAGGGTTTCGGCTTCTTCCAGTCCAAGCCGGCCAGCGCCTTCTCGCCGGTGTTCGTCACCCCCGATGCGCTGGGCAGCTGGTGGCAGGACGGCAAGCTGCACCGCACGCTGATGGTCGACCTCAACGGCAAGCCGTTCGGCCGCGTGGCGGCAGGCGAGGACATGACCTTCGATTTCGGCACGCTGATCGCCCATGCGGCGAAGACGCGGGCGCTGGGCGCGGGCACGATCATCGGATCGGGCACCGTCTCGAACCGCGACGCCGATGGCGGCCCGGGCAAACCGATCGGCGAGGGCGGCAAGGGCTATTGCTGCCTCGCCGAGGTCCGCACCGTCGAGACGATCCTGCGGGGC
The DNA here is from genome assembly GCF_003096275.1 of Sphingomonas pokkalii. Classification (GTDB taxonomy): domain Bacteria; phylum Pseudomonadota; class Alphaproteobacteria; order Sphingomonadales; family Sphingomonadaceae; genus Sphingomonas; species Sphingomonas pokkalii. Next base: position 739,340 of record NZ_QENQ01000001.1, on the reverse strand, counting down.
GCGGCGGAAACGCCGTTCCTCAAGGCCGGCGACACGATCCGCATCTGGGCGGAGGACGACAAGCACCATCCGATCTTCGGCACGATCGAACAGACGGTGGTCGCGGGCTGATCCGCGCGGGAGCGACGTCCGGTAGCGACGCCGCTCCCGCCATCAGTGGAAATCGTGCGACTTGATCGGGATGATGTCCTCGCGCCGGGAGGGCCAGCTCTCGGGCGTGCGCTGCTTGGGATAGGCGGGGGCGGGATCCTGCGCGCGGGTGACCTTGCGGTCGCGCGAATCGATCGTGCCGCCATGCGTCGCGCCGTCGCCGGGCATCGTCATCCGCGGCAGGTCGCGTGCGCCGACGCTGCGCAGCAATTCGGTGAGGTCGGTGATCGTCTCGGCGATCAGGTGCAACACCTCGCCCTCGCGCTGGAGCCGCCCCCGCACGGAGATCATCGGCGCGGCGAGGATGATCGGGCGATAGAGCGCAAAGCGTGCCGGCCAGACGATCGCATTGGCGATGCCGGTCTCGTCCTCCAGCGTCAGGAAGATGCTCTTGGCGCTGCCCGGCTTCTGGCGGACGAGCACGATGCCCGCCACTTCCGCCCGCGCGCCGTCCTTGAGCGCCCTGAGGTCCCCGCACGGGCGGATGCGCCGCGCCGCCAGCGTGCCGCGGAGGAAGTGGAGCGGATGCGCGCGCAGGCTCAGCTGGGTGGCGCGGTAATCCTCCACCACTTCGCGGCCGGCGGTGAGGGGAGTGAGCGTCACCGCAGGTTCGGCGGCCTGGACAGGGCCTTCAATGGCGGCGAACAACGGCAGCGGCGCCTGATCGAGCGCCTTGATCGCCCAGAGCGACTGGCGGCGGTCCTGCCCGAAGCAGCGGAACGCATCGGCCTGGGCGAGCTTCTCCAGCGCGGCGGGGGAGACGCGGGCGCGGCGCCAGACGTCCTCGATCGAGGCGAAGGGCCGCTCGGCGCGGGCGGCGAGGATCGCATCGGCATCGCGCGCGGACAGGCCCTGCACCACCCGCATGCCGAGGCGAAGGGGAAGGCGGGAGGGGAGCGCAGGCGGGCAGGATCGGCCCAGCACCCGCGTATCCCAGTCGCTGTCGTTGACGCACACCGCGCGCACCTCGACGCCATGCTCACGCGCGTCACGCACGATCTGCGCCGGGGCATAGAACCCCATCGGCTGGGCGTTGAGCAGCGCCGCACAGAAGATGTCGGGATGGTGGCACTTCATCCAGCTCGACGCATAGGCGATCTTGGCGAAACTCGCCGCGTGGCTCTCGGGAAAGCCATAGCTGCCAAAGCCCTCGATCTGCTTGAAGGTGCGTTCGGCGAAGTCCTGCGTGTAGCCCTTCTTGAGCATCCCGCTGATCATCTTCTCCTTGAAATGGGTGACGCCGCCGGTCGACTTGAACGTCGCCATCGCCCGGCGCAGCGCATCGGCCTCGGCGGGTTCGAAGCCGGCACCGACGATGGCGACCTTCATCGCCTGTTCCTGGAACAGCGGCACGCCGAAGGTCTTTTCCAGCACGTCTTTGAGCTCTTCGCTCGGATACTCGACCTCCTCCTTCCCCTCGCGCCGGCGGAGATAGGGATGGACCATGTCGCCCTGAATCGGCCCAGGCCGCACGATCGCGACCTGGATGACGAGGTCGTAAAACACCTTTGGCTTCAGCCGTGGCAGCATCGACATCTGCGCGCGGCTCTCGATCTGGAAGGTGCCGAGCGTATCGGCCTTCTGGATCATCGCGAAGGTGGCGGGGTCATCCTCCTGCATCGCGTCCGAGGCGAGCGTCAGCTGCACCCCCTTGTGCTGCTCCAGCAGATCGAACGCCCGCCGCATGCAGCCGAGCATGCCAAGCCCGAGAATGTCGACCTTCATCAGGCCGAGTTCCTCGATATCGTCCTTCTCCCATTCGATCACCCGCCGGTCGACCATCGCGGCGGGTTCGATCGGCACGATCTCGTCCAGGTTCGCCTGGGCCAGCACGAAGCCGCCGGGATGCTGCGAGCGGTGGCGCGGCGTCCCGATCAGCTGACGGGCAAGGTCGAGCGTCAGCGCCAGCCGCGGTTCGCTGGCGTCGAGGTTGAGCGCGGCGGCATCGGCCTCGCTCACCCCCTCGTTCGACCAGCCCCAGACCTGCCCCGCCAGCCCGGCGGTGACGTCCTCGGGCAGCCCCAGCGCCTTGCCGACCTCGCGCACCGCCCCCCGCGTGCGGTAGCGGCTGACCACCGCGGTGAGTGCGGCGTGGCGCGCGCCATAGGTCTCGTAGATCCACTGGATCACTTCCTCGCGCCGCTCATGCTCGAAATCGACGTCGATATCGGGGGGCTCGTTGCGGTCTGCGGAAAGGAACCGCTCGAACAGGAGCTTGTGCACGACCGGGTCGATCGAGGTGACGCCGAGCAGGAAGCAGATCAGCGAATTGGCCGCGCTGCCGCGTCCCTGGCACAGGATCTCCTGCGCGCGGGCATAGCGGACGATCGAGTGGACGGTGAGGAAATAGGGCGCGTAGCCGAACGTCTCGACCAGCCGCAGCTCCTTCTCGAGCAGCTCGGCATAGGCGGGCGGCGGCCCCTCCGGGAATTTCACGGCGAGCGCATCGCGGGTGAGCTTGGCCAGCGCCTGCTGCGGGCTGCGGCCGGACATCACCACTTCGTCCGGGTAGCGATAGAGCTTGCCGAGTTCGCGTGGGGAGAAACTGCAGCGCTCGACCACTGCCTCCACCGCCTGCAGCGCCTCGGGCCAGGCGGCGAAGCGGCGCGCCATTTCGTGCGGGGGCTTGAGATGCCGGTCGGCGCTGCGGGCGCGGCGGAAGCCGAGATCGTCGACGGTGGTGGTGTGGCGGATCGCGGTCATCACGTCGTGCAGCATCCGCCGGTCGGGGTGATGATAGAGCACATCGCCGGTGGCGAGCGGGGTCAGGCCATGCGCCGCGGCGGCCTCTGCCAGCCCATGCAGCCGCACCGCCTCCTGCGGGCGACGATGACGGGTGAGCGCGACATGGCCGCGCGCCCCGAACACATCCGCCATCCAGCGCAACGCCGCCGGATCGCCATTGTCCGCCATGCCGGGCACCAGCGCCGCGATGAGGCCGTCGGCATGGCCGGCGACATCCTCCCAATGGAGGAAGCACTGCCCCTTCTCGCCATGCTGCGCATCCGCCCGCGCCTTGCCGATGCTGAGCAGCCGGGTGAGCCGCGACCAGGCCGCCAGATCCTCGGGCCAGACCAGCACCCCGCTGCCGTCGGTCAGGTCCAGCCGGCAGCCGGTGACCAGCCGCACGCCGGTCTCTTCCGCCGCGACCAGCCCGCGGACGATGCCGCCGACGCTGTTGTGATCGGTGATGCCGAGCGCGGGCATGCCATAGGCCGCCGCCGCCTCGAACAGCTCGGATGGCGCGGAGGCGCCGCGCAGGAAGGAATAATGGCTGGTGACCTGGAGTTCGGAATACATGGGCCTCACCCGAACAGGCCGTGCAGGTACCAGCTGAGATCGCCGGTAACGCTGCGCTCGCCATCGCCCTGGCGGAACAGCCAGTAGCGGCGGCCGCGTTCGTCCTCGACGCGGAAATAGTCGCGCGTGGCGTGCGTCTCGGCGGCGCGCTTCCACCATTCGCCATGGATGCGCTCGGGCCCGTCGGCGCGGACCACCTCGTGCCGCTCGCCGCGCCAGGTGAAGCGGCGCGGCGGCTGGTCGGGGAGGGCCGCGACGACATGGTCGAGCCGCTCGGGCCGGCGGAGCAGGCGGATCGGGCGGGGCCAGTCGGGGTGCCAGGGCGGCAGCGGGGCATTGCGGTCGAGCTGGCGGACATCGTCGGCCTTCATCGGCGGGGCTTCGCGCTCGGGCGGATCGAGCGGCGGCAGGGCGGCCGCCGAGCGTTCGGGCACGTCGCTTTCCACCGGCCGCATCCGCCACAGCCGCGCCATGCCGATCCGCGTCGCCAGCGTGTCGATCAGCGGCGCAAGATCGGGCACCGTCTCGGCATCGAGCCGCTCGTCGACCGGCAGCGCGCCGAGCGGTTCGCTGCGCAGCAAATGCAGCGTCATCGCATCGAGGCCATAGCCGGGTTCGATCTGGTCGATCCGGCGCGCGAGCAGGCGGAGGAGATGCGCGGGATCGCGGCTGGCGCGGGCGAGGCCAATGCCGATCCGTTGCGGCACGCCGTCGACGCGGTCGGCGACCAGCCCGATGCGGCGCGCGCCCTGCCCCGCCTCGGCCAGCGCTTCGGCGAGGCGGTGGACGAGATCGCCCAGCCAGTGCGCGATCGCCTCGGGGGTGGCGATCGGCTCGGCGAAGCGCTGGGTGACGGCGATCGGCTCGGGCGGGGTGACCGGGGTGACCGGCTCCGGGATACGGCCCAGCGCCTGGTCAAGCCGCGCGGCGATCGTGGTGCCGAAACGCCGGACCAGCGGCGCGCGGGGAAGCGCGGCGAGCTGGCCGATGCTGTCGACGCCGAGCCGGTGGAGCAGGTCTAGCGCATCGCCCTCCAGCCGCAGCGCCTCGACCGGCAGCGGGGCGAGCCAGGCGCCATGCTCGCCGGGCGGGCAGCGCAGCAGCGTCTCGGAGCGAAAGCGCGCGAAGGCCCAGGCGGCGCCAGGGGTATCGGCGACGGCGATCTTGTTCGCGAAGCCCAGCCGGGCGAGCAGCGCGTGCAGCCGGCGCAGCATCCGCGCCTCGCCGCCATGGAGATGGGCGACGCCGGTCAGGTCGAGGAACAGCAGGTCGTCGCCGGCGAGGGTGACGCTCGGCGACCAACGCCGGGCGAGGCTGTGCGCCAGCCGTTCGAGATCGGCACGGTCGCCTTCCGAGTCGGCGGGGTCGATGCGGAGGACGGGCACCAGTGCGCGAGCCTGGGTAAGCGCCATGCCGATGCGGATGCCCGCGGCCATCGCAGCCGGACATGCCGCTGCGACCTCGCTGCGGCTGCCGGTGCGGCGCGAGAGGATGCGACCATCCGCATCGGCTGCATCCACCGCGACGGACGTCCGCCGGTGACTCCCGCGCTCCCCCCGCCCCCCATCGTCATCCCCGCGGAGGCAGGGATCCATTGACTCATCGGTCGAAGCTGGAGCCGCAACGGCACGGCGAATGGATCCCCGCCTTCGCGGGGATGACGATGTAGAGGTGGATGGGGTGGGCGCAGCAACGGACGGCGCAGCCGCACGCGCCGCCAGCGGCAACCGCGCCACCCCGCCCGCCATCGCGCCGCCCTCGTCGGGCCGCATCCGCTTGAAGGCATGGTCCGCCGCCTCGCTACGCCGGCCGAGCTCGCGCAGCGGCGGCCGCTGGTGCGGCGGGAGTGCCGCGATCGCAGCATCGCGCGCGGCCCGCGCCCAGCGCGCGCCCGGCCGCCAGCCGCCGCCGCGCTGGACGGAGCAGGCAGCCTCCTGTTCGGCAGCGGCGAGCGCTTGGACGGAAGCGAGGTGCTCGTCGCCGGCGTTCCCCGCAAGCGGGAGGGGAGCACAGGTAGTGGCGGAATCCGCCATCCTGCCGTCAGCACATCCGGCAAGGGGGACGGCAACGAAAGTAGCAGCGCCCTGGTGCGCCCGCTCAGGCGGCGGCAGCGCGCGCCGCTCGGCCCGCCGCACGCGGTCGAGCGACCAGTGGGGCAGGAAGAGCGCAGCGACCCGTTGCATCGCAGGCCTCCACCAAGAGTTGGAACGATTCCCCCCCGCGTTGCCGCGCCAGCGACAGCTCCCAGCGCGGCCGGCCGACCCCCTCCACCGGCAGCGGCGCCGAGGGCGCGCAGCCGATCCGCCAGCGCGTCACCGCCGCCGATGGCGCGCCCAAGGGATCGCTCCCTTCGCGGGCATGGCGCTTGAGCAGCAAGGCAATCGTACGGCCCCCCTCAGCCACCAATTGCAGCCGCCGCGTCGCCGGCATGGCGAGCCGCTTCACCTCGCCGATCACCGCGCCGAGGCCGCGATGGCGCAGCCCCTCCTCCATGATCGCGAGCAATTCGTCGTCGTCGCGCGCCTCGGCATAGATCACCCGCTTGGGATCGAGCCCTACCTGCGCCAACCCAGGCGCGAACAGATCGCGCCGCCGAACCACCCACAGCACCGGCCCCCAGCAGCGCGCGGCGATTCCGCCGAGAAAGGTGGTGGCGGCGCAATCGTCGGTCAGATCGGGCGTGGCGCCCGAAATCTCGTGCAGCGCATCGAGCCGCAGCCCCCCGTCCGCCAGCTTCGAATCGAGCCGCTCCAGCCCGAAGGGCAGCACCGGGCGCCGACGGAATCCGGTGCCGTCGATGGCGCTGAGCATTGCGCGCAACTGGTCGAGGGTGGCAGGATCGGGCACGGCGACTCGCTCGGGGGTTGATGACAGGTCCGACTCGTTCGTTCCTATTTTGTTCCAATTGGCGCGCGAGTCAATCGGACTCGATGTCCCAAATTTTTAGGCCAGCCCTGCTGCCCCATCTCGACAGGCGCGTTGAAATTTTATAACAGCGTTGCGCAATTCGAGTTCGTGCGTTGTCCGTGGCGACACGGCCGTTTTTGATGGAGAGACCATGACGGTGGACGCCCCGCGCGCCAACCTGCCGCCGCTATCGCTGCATGTGCCCGAGCCGCGCTTTCGCCCCGGCGACGAGGCCGATTTCAGCGATCTCGTCGTGCCCCCCGCCGGCGCCGCGCGCCGCCCGGACACCGCAGAGCCGGCCGATCGCTTCCACGAACTCGCTTACGGCCTGGTCCGCGTCCTCGATGACGCGGGCAATGCTGTGGGCCCCTGGGATCCGCGGCTCGATGCCGAGGCGAAGCGCAAAATGCTGCGCAGCATGGCGCTGACCCGCGCCTTCGACGAGCGCATGTTCCGCGCCCAGCGCCAGGGCAAGACCAGCTTCTACATGAAGTCGACCGGCGAGGAGGCCGTGTCGGTTTCCGCCGCGCTGGCGATGGCCGGCGACGACATGTGCTTCCCCAGCTATCGCCAGCAGGGCATCCTGATCACCCGCGGCTATCCGCTGGTCGAAATGATGAACCAGATCTACTCGAACCGGGGCGATCCGCTACAGGGCCGGCAGCTGCCGATCATGTATTCGTCGAAGGAGACCGGCTTCTTCTCGATCTCCGGCAACCTTGCCACGCAATATCCGCAGGCGGTGGGCTGGGCGATGGCGAGCGCGGCGCGCGGCGACACCCGCATCGCCGCCACCTGGTGCGGCGAGGGCTCGACCGCGGAAGGCGACTTCCACTCGGCGCTGACCTTCGCCACCGTCTATCGCGCCCCGGTGATCTTCAACGTCGTCAACAACCAGTGGGCGATCTCGAGCTTCTCCGGCTTTGCGGGTGCCGAGGCGACCACCTTCGCGGCGCGCGCGATCGGCTATGGCATCGCCGGGCTGCGCGTCGACGGCAATGACGCGCTTGCCGTCTATGCGGCAACGCAATGGGCGGCCGAGCGCGCGCGGACCAACCAGGGCCCGACGCTGATCGAGCATTTCACCTACCGCGCCGAGGGCCACTCCACTTCGGACGATCCCAGCGCCTATCGCTCGGCCGGCGAGCCCAATGCCTGGCCGCTCGGCGATCCGATCCGGCGGCTGAAGGATCATCTCATCGGCCTCGGCGAATGGGACGAGGAACGCCAGGCGGCGATGGACCTCGAACTCGCCGAGACGGTGAAGCGCGCGCAGAAGGAGGCCGAGAAGAACGGCATCCTCGGCCACGGCATGCACCAGCCGTTCGAGACCATGTTCGAGGGCGTCTTCGAGGAGATGCCCTGGCACCTGAAGGAACAGAGCGACCAGATGATCGCCGAGCGCAAGGCGGCCGGCATATGAGCGGCGTGGTAGGCTTCACACCTTCTCCCTTGATGGGAGAAGGATACCGCAGCTTGGCGGCTCTGCCGCCTAGCGGAGGTTGGATGAGGGTGAGCGCGGCGCAGCCGCGCGCGATTTGCATGCGCAAATCGCCCCCTCACCCTTCCGCGGCTTCGCCGCTCCCTCCCTCTCCCACAAGGGGAGAGGGAGCATGACGACGACCCGCATGAACATGATCCAGGCGATCAACGCCGCCATGGACGTGATGATGGAACGCGACGACCAGGTCGTCGTGATGGGCGAGGATGTCGGCTATTTCGGCGGCGTGTTCCGCGCGACCGCCGGGCTCCAGGCCAAATACGGCAAGACCCGCGCGTTCGACACGCCGATCACCGAGATCGGCATCATCGGCGTGTCGATCGGCATGGGCGCCTATGGCCTGCGCCCCGTGCCCGAGATCCAGTTCGCCGATTATATCTACCCCGCGCTCGACCAGCTCGTGTCCGAAGCCGCCCGCCTGCGCTACCGCTCGAACGGCGACTTCACCGCGCCGATCACGGTGCGCTCTCCGTACGGCGGCGGCATCTTCGGCGGGCAGACGCACAGCCAGTCGCCAGAGGGCATCTTCACGCACGTGTCCGGCATCAAGACGGTGATCCCGTCGACGCCCTATGACGCCAAGGGCCTGCTGATCGCCGCGATCGAGGACAACGACCCCGTCCTCTTCCTCGAGCCCAAGCGCATCTATAACGGCCCGTTCGACGGCCATTATGATCGCCCGGCCAAGAACTGGACCGCGCACCCCGCGAGCGAAGTTCCGACAGGCTATTACCGCGTCGAACTCGGCAAGGCGGCGACCGTGCGCGAGGGCGAGGCGGTGACGATCCTCTGCTACGGCACGATGGTCCATGTGGTTGCCGCGACGATCGAGGAACTGGGCGTCGACGCCGAGATCCTCGACCTGCGCACGCTGGTGCCGCTCGACATCGAGGCGATCGAAGCCTCGGTCAAGAAGACCGGCCGCTGCATGATCGTCCATGAGGCGACGCGCACTTCCGGCTTCGGCGCCGAGCTTTCGGCCCTGGTGCAGGAGCGCTGCTTCTACCATCTCGAAGCGCCGATCGCCCGCGTCACCGGCTTCGACACGCCCTATCCCCACAGCCTCGAATGGGCCTATTTCCCGGGTCCGGTGCGGATCCGCGAGGCGCTCAACAACCTCCTCAAGGACTGACGCCCATGGCTCGTTTCACCTTTCGTCTGCCGGACATCGGCGAAGGCATTGCCGAGGCCGAGATCGTCGCCTGGCACGTGAAGATCGGCGACCGCGTGGAGGAGGACCAGCAGGTCGCCGACATGATGACCGACAAGGCCACGGTGGAGATGGAATCGCCCGTCTCCGGCGTGGTGGTCGAGCTCGCCGGCGCGGTGGGGGATCAGGTGCCGATCGGCTCGGCGCTGATGGTGATCGAGGTCGAGGCTGCGGCCGAGGCGGAGACGCCGGTCGAGGAGCAGGTCGAGGCCGAAAATCCTGGGGTTGAAGAGGCGACGGACGCTGCGCCCAGCGCTCCCCTCCCGCGTGCGGGAGGGGCCGGGGGTGGGCCCTCGCTCGCCACCAGCGATGCACCCGCGGATGCCGGGGGCCCACCCCCCAGCCCCCTCCCGCACGCGGGAGGGGGGGCGCAGGAGACCAAGATCCTCGCCTCCCCCGCCGTGCGTGCCCGTGCGGCAGACCTCGGCATCGACCTCGCGCAGGTGAAGCCCGCCGAGGGCGACCGCATCCGCCATGCCGATCTCGACGCCTTCCTCCGCTATGGCAGCGCGCAGGGCTATCACGCGCCGCACGCCTCCCGTGCCCGCGAGGACCAGCCGGTGAAGGTGATCGGCATGCGCCGCCGCATCGCCGAGAACATGGCCGCGTCGAAGCGCGCCATCCCCCACTTCACCTATGTCGACGAGATCGACGTCACCGCGCTGGAAGCGATGCGCGGCGACCTCAACGACAATCGCGGCCAGCGCCCCAAGCTGACCATGCTGCCGTTCCTGATCGTCGCCTTGTGCCGCACCCTGCCCGACTTCCCGATGCTCAATGCCCGCTATGACGACGAGGCCGGGGTGGTCACCCGTCATGGCCGCGTCCATCTCGGCATGGCAACGCAGACCGATGCCGGGCTGATGGTGCCGGTGATCCGCGACGCGCAGGACCGCAACGTCTGGCAACTGGCCAGCGAGATCACCCGCCTGGCCGACGCCGCGCGTACCGGCAAGGCGAAGTCCGAGGAGCTGAGCGGCTCCACCCTCACCGTCACCTCGCTCGGGCCGCTCGGCGGCATCGCGACGACGCCGGTGATCAACCGGCCCGAAGTGGCGATCATCGGCCCGAACAAGATCGTCGAGCGCCCCATCTTTCAGGGCGACGACATCGTCTGCGCCAAGCTGATGAACCTGTCGATCAGCTGCGACCACCGCGTCGTCGACGGCTGGGATGCGGCGAGCTTCGTCCAGGCGGTGAAGAAGCTGCTGGAAACCCCGGTGCTGCTGTTCGCCGACTGACCCTGCAATCCGATGCTGCACGACGCGGTGCAGCATCGGATTCAGTAGACAAACCTCCGCGTTTGCCGCGATATGGTAGCGCTAACGAGTCGAAAATCGACGACCAGGGGAGGTTTGCATGAAACGCGTGTACGTGCCGCTTTTCGCCGCCGCGCTTGCGGTTGCCCTGCCGGGCATGGCGCTGGCCCAGAAAGACAAGATGACGCCGATCGCCACGCCGGCCCAGCCGGGCGCCATCGAACTCGGCACCGGCCCGCTACCCGATGCCAAGGCCGCCGAAAGCTGGCACAGCCAATATGGCAGCGTGTTCGCCCGCAACGTCACCGTCGCCACGCTGACCCCGTTCCTGCCCGACCCCGCCAAGGCGACCGGCACCGCGGTCGTCGTGGCGCCCGGTGGCGGCTTCGTCACCCTCTCGATGGAGAATGAAGGCTGGGATGTCGCCAAGGCGCTTGCGGCACGAGGCGTCGCCGCCTTCGTGCTGAAGTATCGGCTGAATCAGTCACCCCAGGATCTCGCCGCCTATGAAGGCTATATGCGCGATCGCTTTTCGGGCGGACGGCCGGCGCGGCCCGATCCGGCGGCGATGATGGCCGGCATCGCGACGCAGGTCGCCGATGCCCGCGCCGCCTTTGCCCTGATCCGCCGCCGCGCGGCGGAATGGCACGTCGATCCCGATCGCATCGGCATGGTCGGCTTTTCGGCAGGCGCGATGCTCACCATCGCGACGGCGATGCACGGAGGCGACGCCAAGCCCGCCTTTATCGGCAATGTCTATGGCCCGCTGGCGGCGATGCCGGTTCCGGCCGATGCGCCGCCGATGTTCGTCGCGATCGCCGCCGACGATCCTTTCTTCGGCAATGGCGGGTTCGGCCTGATCGAAAGCTGGCGCACCGCCAAGCGCCCGGTGGAGTTCCACCTGTTCGAACAGGGCGGGCATGGCTTCGGCATGTATCCGAAGAAGACGACGAGCACCGGCTGGTTCGACGAATTCGCCCGCTGGATGGCGATGCACGACTGGATCAAGCCGGCGGCCTGAACGCGGGGACGGGACCCTGGTCGCGGGCAATGCGTTGATGCACCGCAAGGGCCTATCGCCCCGACAGGAGACGTGCATGACCGAAGCGACCAGCACCCCCGTATCGAACCGCAAGACTGCGCTGACCGACGATATCCGCGCACATTTTTCGGGCGGGGGCAGGATCGTCGACAAGGCGAAGGGCTTTGCCAAGGCTCGTCCCTGGACCAGCGCCGCATTTGTCGGGATCGCCGCCATCGCCGTGTTGAACGGGCTGCGCGGCGTCCGCCCCTGATACCATGGCCCTGGTCCGCCCCGCACGGGCGGACCAGAAGGCAGCTATCGCACCCATTGCGCCAGCCAATCGGCCAGCGCCTGCGGCGAAAGGCTGCGAGCATCGGCCAGGGCCGACACCTTGCCGCCATTCTTGAGCCTGCCGGTCTTGGGATCGACGACCAGCAGCGCGGGGACCCCTTCCAGCGTCTTGCCGGCGCCATAGCGGGCCGGGATCTGCATGTTGCGATCGAAGCGGCCGATATCCACCGTCACCACCTCGTAATGACGGGCGACCCAGCGCTTCAGCTCCGGCAATTCCATCGTGCCCGCAAGCAGCCGGCAATCGAGGCACCAATTGCCGCCCAGATCGATCAGCAACAGCTTGTTGCCGCGGAGCGCGCGGCCCCGCGCCGCCTTTACCGCCGCTTCCGCGTCCGCGGTTTCGACATAGGGCAGCGGCAAGGGTTTGGGCAGCGCATCGAAGCTGGCGATGCGCACGCGCGGCGGCGCGTCAGGCGCCGGTGCAGCCGCCGGCAAGGCGAGGGCAGCAGCAAGCAGCAGGGCTGAGGTCTTCAAGCGCATGGCAACTCCAAGAGGTTGCACGCCGGGCGGCGCGGGCGGTTTCTAGACTCTATGCTATTATTGTGCGGCGCAAGCGGCGTACCCAGAAAAAGCTTCGCCCCCGCAAAGCGCCGCTTGCGACGCCCTGACCATCGGCTGCCTACCCACGCTTTGCGCCACCCTATCTTTTCTTCCTGAACACCTACCGAAAAGATGGATAATCCCTTTTTGAACAGGTTTGAAAAGGGGTTGACCATGCGTTCGTTCCGCAATGTGCTGCTGATTGCAGCTTCCGCCAGCGCGCTTGCCGCCGGCCATGCCCAGGCGCAGGCCGGCAGAAGCGACGCTCCCGCCGCCGTTGCCGACGACGGCCAGGAAGAGATCGTCGTCACCGGCACCCGCAGCGAAGGCCGCTCCCGGCTCGACACCGCCTCGCCGGTCGATGTGCTGAGCAACCAGACGCTCACCCGCCAGGGAACCACCGAACTGGGCGCGGCGCTGGCCGCGGTCGCGCCCTCGATCGACTTCCCCCGCCCCTCCGCCACCGACGGCACCGACGCGATCCGCCCGGCGACGCTGCGCGGGCTTTCGCCCGATCAGGTGCTGGTACTGGTCAATGGCGGGCGCGTGAACAGCTCGGCCCTGCTCAACATCAACGGCTCGGTCGGACGCGGCTCGGCAGCGGTGGATCTCAACACCATTCCCACCGCGGCGCTGGAGCGGATCGAAGTGCTGCGCGACGGCGCCTCGGCCCAATATGGATCGGATGCGATCGCCGGCGTCATCAACCTGCGGCTGCGCGAGGCGCGCTCGGGCGGCGCCGCATCGGCAACCTATGGGATCTATCGTACCGACATCGACACCGCCCGCGGCAGCCGCAGCACGACCGGCGAGCCGGTGTTCACCGCCTCCGCCTGGCAGGGCTTCGGCTTCGGCAGCGACGGCTTCGTGACGATCACCGGCGAATATGTGAACCGCAAGCCGACCAACCGCGCCGATTTCGATCCCCGCGTCACGCCCAGCCGCGTCACCGGCCGCTTCGGCGATCCGCAGGTGGAGCAATATACCGGCACGATCAATGCGGGCGCCAGCATCGCCGATGGCTGGAAGCTTTATGGCTGGGCGAGCTACCAGGATCGCGACACGCGCAGCGCCGCCTTCCCACGGCTGGCAAGCCAGATTCCGGCCGCCGTCCAATCCGTCTATCCCAACGGCTTCCTGCCGATCATCAACACCAAGTCGACCAATGCCGTCGGCACCGTCGGGATCAAGGGCGATGTCGGCGCCTGGGGCATCGACCTGCATGTCGGCTATGGCCGCAACAAGATCGCGTACCGCACGCAGAATTCGGCCAACTACGCCTATGGCGCGGCAACCCAGAAGAATTTCTACGATGGCGCGCTGATCTTCGACCAGTGGGTGGCGAATCTCGACGTGCGGCGCACCTTCGACCTGTTCCAGTCGCTGAACCTCGCCTTCGGTGCCGAGGGACGGCGCGAGGGCTATAAGATCACGGCGGGCGAACCGGCTTCCTATGACGCGCCGGAGCCGCGCAACGGCCTTGCAGCCGGTGCCCAGGGCTTTGGCGGGTTCGCACCCGTCAACGCCATCGAACGCTCGCGCCGCAGCGTCTCCGGCTATCTCGATCTCGAGGCGCAGGTGACGCAGGCGCTGCTGATCGACGTGGCGGTGCGCGGCGAGCATTATTCGGATTTCGGCGACACCGCCAACGGCAAGGTCTCGGCCCGCTACGACGTGGCGCCGTGGTTCGCGCTGCGCGGCACCGTCTCCACCGGCTTCCGCGCGCCGAGCCTGCAGCAGCAATATTTCACCTCGGTCGCACAGGTTATCCAGAACGGCACGCCGATCCTCACCGGCACCTTCCCCTCCACGGCACCGGTCGCGGCGGCGCTGGGCGGCAAGCCGCTCCAGCCGGAGAAGTCGACCAACCTGTCGATCGGCACCGTGCTGCGTGCCGGCGGCTTCGACCTGAGCGTCGACGCCTATGAGATCCGGTTGCGCGACCAGCTGGCGCTTTCCGAAAATATCCAGTCGACCTTCAGCCCGCAGGTCGCGGCGATCCTGGCGCCGTTCAACGTGCCCTCGGCCCGCTTCTTCATCAATGGCCTGCGCTCGCGCACGCGCGGTATCGACGCGGTGCTGCATTATCGGCTGGGGACGCCGAGCGATGCCGCCGGCGCGTTCGATTTCACCCTGGCCGGCAACGTCAACGACATCGTCGTCACCCGCGTGCCGACCAACACCGCCACGGTGAACCCGGCGCCGGTGCTGTTCGCGCGCAGCCGCGTGCTGACCATCGAACAGGGCACGCCAGGCGAGAAGGTGACCGGCACGATCGACTGGAGCAAGGGGCCGATCGGCGTGACCGTGCGCGGCACCTATTATGGCGACGTCAACCAGCCGGGCACCAGCGCGGCGGCGGACATCCACACCGGCCAGCATCTGATCAGCGACCTGGAGCTGGGCTATCAGCCGCGCAAGGGCGCCCAGATCGCGATCGGCGCCAGCAACCTGTTCGATATCTATCCCGATCGCACCATCCCGGCGAACAATTCGACCGGGGTGGTCGGCTTCCCCTTCTACTCGCCGTTCGGCTTCAACGGGCGCTATCTCTATGCCCGGCTCGGCGTGAACTGGTGATCCCGGCGGCGGGGGCGGCTCAACCCGCCTCCGCCAGTCCCGCGCCGCGCAGCCAGTCGGCAATGGCCGCGGCCACCGCCTCCGGCGCTTCCATCGGCATCATATGACCGGCACCGGCCACGATGCTGAGCGTGGCGTGCGGCGCCAGATCGTGCATCGCTTCGTGCTGCGCCGGCGGCGACCAGCGATCATGATCGGCGGAGGTCAGCAGGACCGGCCCGGCATAGCCCGCCAGTACCGGCCCGGCATCGGCGCGGCCCAGCAACGCCTCGATCTGGCCGAGATAGGCCTGAAGCGTATAGCCGGCCACCATTTCGCGCAGGGACGGCATCAGTGCTTCGATCCGATCGGGTGCTGCCCCCATCATCGGCGGCAGCCATGCTTCGGCCAGCGCCGCCATGCCCTGCGATCGCGCGATATCGATCAGGCGCTGCCGCCCCTCGCGCTCACCCGGGGCAGGCGGGTGAACGCCGGTATTGGCGAGGACGAGGCCGGCGATCCGCGCCGGCGCCTGCCGCACCGCCTCCAGCGCGACGCGCCCGCCCATCGAATGGCCGATCAGCACCAGCGGCCCCTCGGTCTCGCGCAGCACCGCCGCAGCCATCGTCGCCAGCATATCATGGCCGGGAAAGGCGAAGATCCGCGCCGGCAGGCCCTTCGGCAGCCGCTCGGCCACCGGCTCCCACACCCGCGCGTCGCTCAGCAGCCCGCAAAGAAAGGCCAGAGTCGGGGGCGATTCGCGTGTCATGCTCTCTCCTGCGCTTGATTGGATCCAATCTATTGCAGAAGATCGTGCCGAACTCACCCGCGAATGAACAGATTCCGCAACCAGGCCGGGCCGCCCTTCGTCGCTGCCCGCCAGTCGCCCGCGTCCTGCTCGACTTCGGCGGGGTCGTAGCGGCGGGGATCGAACAGCTTGATCCGCGCGCCGCGATAGGCGGCAGGCTCGAACGTCACCAGCGTCAGCCCCTGGTCGAGCGCGGTCGCCGCGACCAGCGCATGGCGGGTGCTCGCGATCGGGACCTGCCCCCGCCGCCGCGCGACCGCGAGGTCGACCGGCAGGAAATGCCCCTCGAACGCCGGCACGAGCTGCGTGTCGATCCAGTGTCGCAGCGCCTTGGCACCCTCCCCCCGCGACGATTCGGCGGCGGCGGCCAGCGCCTCGATCTCCGCCAGCACCAGCACCGAGACGAACAGCTGCTCGCGCGGCACCCCCGCTGCCCAGGCCGCCAGCCGCGGGTCGGCCCGTCCGGCCTTGGCGTTGCGCAGCTCCAGCAACACGGGCGTGTCGAGCAGGTACATTACCAGCGTTCGTCGACGAGGGGGGTGTCGAACGGCATCGGCGCGGCCAGCGCATCGACGATGCTTTCACGCTGGCCGGCGACGGCACGGAAGCTGGCGATGCTCATCAGCACATGGGTCGGCCGGCCGCGATCGGTGATGAACACCGGCTCGGTGCGCGCGAATCGCTTCGCGGCGCTGACATCCTGGTTGAATTCGCGGCTGGTGATCACCTTCATGGCACCGTCTCTCCCCGATGCTGGTAGCGCTAATAGTGTAGGTACGTACCTATGCTGTGGAAGCGCGGCAACACTCCCGGCAGGTCACGAAGAAATCGGCGGGGCGTGCATCGATCGCCCCTTGCCCGATCGTGCCGGAACGGTTCCTTAGGCATGCGTGACAGCGCAGCAGATGCCGGCACGCGAGGGGATCCGAATCGAATGCATGAACTGCTTGCCGGCGCGTGGCACGCGCTCACCGACGTCCTGAACCCGCACGGGCCGGCCGTGCACGCCGCGAAAAGCTATGCGCCCGGCGACTACAGCATCCATTTCTTCCTGCAGCTCGCCATCATCCTGCTCGCCTGCCGCGTGGTCGGCTGGCTGGGGCAGAAGCTGCTGCGGCAGCCACAGGTGGTGGGCGAAATGATCGCCGGGGTGGTGCTCGGCCCCTCGCTGTTCGGGCTTTTCTTCCCCGATCTCCAGCTCGCGATCTTTCCCAAGGAAACGCGCAACGTGCTCTATGCCGGCGCGCAGCTCGGCGTCGGGCTGTACATGTTCATGGTCGGGCTCACGCTGCGGCTCGATCACTTCCAGTCCAAGGCGAAAAGCGCGGCGGGGGTTTCCGCGGCCGGCATCGCCGCCCCGTTCCTGCTGGCGGCGCTGATAACCCCCGGTCTGCTCACGGTACCGGGGCTGTTCACGCCCGGGATCAGCCAGGCCAATGCCACGCTGTTCCTGGGCGCCTGCATCGCGCTCACCGCTTTCCCGATGCTCGCCCGGATCATCAACGAACGCGGCCTCGCCAATTCGGCGCTGGGCACGCTTTCGCTGACCGCCGGGGCCTTTGACGACGCCGCCTCCTGGTGCGTGCTGGCGCTGGTACTGGCGACGTTCGGCGCAGGTGCGGGCGTGGCGGTGCTCGCGATCGGCGGCGCGCTCCTCTACGCCAGCTTCATGCTGGTCTTCGGCCGCCGGCTGCTGGCGCCGCTTGGCCGGATGGTCGAGACGCGCGGCGAGATGACGACGCCGGTACTCGCGATCACCCTGATGCTGTTCTGCCTTTCCGCCTTCTTCATGGACGCGATCGGCATCCATGCGATCTTCGGCGGATTCCTGATGGGCGTGTGCATGCCGCGCGGGACCTTTGTCGCGGAGCTGAAGCGCAAGGTGGAGCCGCTGGCGGTGGTATTGCTGCTGCCGATGTTCTTCACCTATTCGGGGCTGAACACGCGGATGGACATGGTCAATTCGCCGGCGCTGCTGCTGATCGCGCTGGGCATCCTGGCGGTGTCGATCCTCGCCAAGTTCGGCGCCTGCTGGGCGGCGGCGCGGATCGCCGGCGAGGATAACCGCACCGCGCTCGGCATCGGCGCGCTGATGAACTCGCGCGGGCTGATGGAGCTCATCATCATCAACATCGGGCTGCAGAAAGGCATTATCGGCCCCACGCTGTTCTCGATGCTGGTGCTGATGGCGATCATCACCACGGTGATGGCGACTCCGCTGTTCGAGGCGGTCTATGGCCGCAGGGCGCGCGAAACCGGCGAACTGGACGCGCTGGACGACGGGCTGGCCACGGCCTGATCCCGCCGCCTAGCCGCCGAGCTGGCGGATCAGGTCGCGGTGCGCCGGCAGATCCGCCACGGCCTGCGCGCCGAAACTGCGGATGCGGGCGAATCGGCGCGCGGCCGCCGCATCGTTGGGAAAGGCGGCGCGCCCGGCGGACAGATCGGTGTGGAAGCCCATGCCGTAAAGGACATATTGGTAGTTGAAATAGGCGAAGCTTTCGTGGTCGATCACGAAATCGAACCGGCTGGGCGGGCGAAAGCGCCATTGCTCCAGCAGCGCGGCAAGGCTGTCCGGGATGCTCGCCGCATCGGCATTGTCGCGCCAGAACGGCTCTTCGCGTCGGCTCAGGCAATAATGCAGCTTCAGGAAATCGACGATCCGCAGATAGCGCGCCGCCATCCGCGCGTTGAACCGGGCGGCGGGCGCATCGATCGGGCCGGCATGGGGGAAGAGTTCGGCGATCATCGCCGCCGCCGTCTCGATGAACACCAGGCCGGTGGCTTCCAGTGGCTCGACAAAGCCGGCCGACAGCCCCACCGCCACGCAGTTCGCCACCCATTGGACGCGTCGAAAGCCCGGCTCGAACGGAATGGTCCGCGCCGAGAAGCGATCATGGCCGATATGCGCGCGCAGCACCGCCGCCGCATCGTCATCGCGCAGATGGGCGGAGGAATAGACGCAGCCAATGCCGCGCGCGGCCTGCAACCCGATGTCCCACGTCCAGCCCCCGGCATGGGCGGCGGCGATGGTAACGGGCTGGATGGGGCCGTCCGGCGTCTCGGCGGCAATCTTGCAGGCGAGCGCCCGATCGGCGAACAGCACGTGCCGCACGGAATGGAACGGGCTGCCCAGCGCCTTGCCGATCAGCGCCGCTTCGAAGCCCGAACAATCGACATACAGGTCGGCCGCCAGCGCGCCATGCTCGCGGGTGAGGACGCGGGCGATGCCGCCCATGCCATCCGGCTCCACACCGACCAGCCGGCCCTCGATATGGCCGACGCCCAGTTCGATCGCCCGCGCCTGCAACAGCGCCGCCAGCCGGTTCGCATCGAAATGATAGGCATAGGGCAACGCGCCGCCGAACGGATCCTCCTCCGCCCGCTTCGGCGCCCGCCCGCCTTCGATCACTCGGTTCTGGATCGTCATCGCCGCGGCGAAGGGCGGCCGAGTCGCTTCAGGCTGGAGGAGCCAATAGGGCACCAGCCCCGCACCCTCGGCATAGAGCGGCGCCTCGAAAGGATGGAGGAACCGGTGGCGCGTGCCATCGGGCAGCGGCGCGTGGCGCCAGTCGTCGAAGCGAATGCCCTGCTTGAACGTGGCCGAAGCGGCGCGGACAAAGGCGCGCTCGTCGATACCCAGGAACGCCAGCGTCGCGCGCAGCGTGGGAAACGCCCCTTCACCGACACCGATGATTCCCAGCTCGGGCGATTCGAGCACGCGAATCTCGAATGCCGGCTGCTGCGCGATTTCGAGATAGCGGGCGAGATAGGCGGCGGTGAGCCAGCCTGCCGTTCCTCCCCCGACGATCAGGATACGTCGCCTGCCCTGCATGGCCCCTTGCTACGGCGCGGGGCGCGCTACGGCAATGCGCGGCGACGGGCGATCAGCGCGGAGGCGCAACGCAGCCCCACGATCGCCACGCCGGCGCCCAGGATCATGTCGATCAGATAATGGGTACCCTCCACCGGCGTGGAAAGCACCATGGCGCTGGTGATGGCGATCAGCAGCCAGCGCAGCGGGCCGCAGCGCCAGGCAGTGGCGATATAGAGCGTGGCCGAGGCGGCGTGGAAGCTCGGCGCGGAAACCAGCCCGCGCAGCTGGCCCAGGTCGACGACATGCACCTCGCCCAGGCGCAACGCGGGGATCAGGTCCGGCTGCCACAGCTCGCTGAGCGGCATATAGGGGATCGGGCCCTTCCACAGATAGGAAAGCGGCCCTACCGCCGGCATCTGGCTGAACAGCGTCAGCGTGATCATCGCCGCGATCCAGAAGGCCGCCAGGAAGCGGTGCGCCTCGCGCCGCTGCCCGGTACAGGCGAACCAGCCGAGCAGCAGCGCCGGCGTCAGAAAAATGCTCTGATAGGCGGCCATGCCCAGCAGCTGCAGCGATCGATGCTCGGCGACCAGGCGATACCAGGCCAGCCAGTCGAATCGCATCGCCAGATCGAACTGCTGAAGGGTCGCATCGGCAAAGCCCTCGCTCAGTGCCGCGACCGGATAGCTGCACAGCGCGCCGGTCAGCGCCATGGCGGTGAACAGCGTGAAATACTCGGTCGCGTCGGCAACCGCCCGGCTCCACGGCCGGCCGATGCGCGCGCAGGCGAAGCGGATCAGCGGTACCGCCGCCAGCACCGCATAATAGGGGATATTGCTGCGCGCGAACGGATCGACGACGAGTCCGGCCGCCCAGAGCAGCAGCGCGCAGCCGGCAAGGCTGGCAACGATGGCGCCGCGTACCTGCCCGGCCGAAAAGCCGACCCCCGCATGGGGATCGCTGCTCGCGATCGGAAAGGCCGTGGCGGTATCGACGACGGCAGAGCGGAAGGGATCGGTCAAGGGCAGGCTCGTCTGGTATCGGGCAGGTCGGACAATCGACCCGCAAGGCTGGAGCCGCACGCGTGCCGTATCCGTACCTAACCCGGCGAGGCGCTGCCGACTAGCCCGGCTCGCCGCATTGCGAATGGACCGCGTAACCATTTGCAAGCGAATTGGTGATAGCGCCGGAGCCATGGTGTCGGAGACGCCCCTTCCCGCGCATCGATTCCCGAACCGACTCGCCGCGAACCGGCGCGGGACGGTGGCGGTGATCGGCGCCCTGGCGCTGACGACCTTGCTCGGCATCGGCGCGCTCTCGGTCGATCTCGGCCGGGGATACAGCCAGCGGATCGTCAACCAGCGCACCGCCGATGCCGCCGCGATCAGCGCGGCCATCGCCTACAAGGCCGCCGCCTCGAGCGAAGCGGTGCTGCTGCCGACCGCGCAGGATCTGGCCGTCGCCAACGGCCTCGGCGATGCGACGGTGAGCGCCACCCTGGTCCAGGACATGCCGACCAGCGGCAGCCGCGCGGTGAAGGTGACGATTTCCACCCCCGTGCCGATCGCGATCGCCTCCGCGATCGGGTTCCGCGGCAGCTACACCGTCTCGGCCACCGCCTATGCCACGCTGGCCGCCGCGCCGGGCATCGCACCGCCCTGTTTCCTGGCGCTCGGCTCGTCCGGCATCGGCATCGCGACCAGCGGCGGCGCCACGATCGAGGTCTCCGATTGCGCGGTCGCCGCGGTCGGCGACATCAGCAACCTGGGCACCCGCATCGCCGCGAAGAATATCGTATCGGGCAGCGGCAGCGTGACCAACGACTGGGGCACGCTGAGCGCGACGCTGCTCCGCTATGCCGGCACCTTCTCGAACCCCGCCTGGAACAGCGGCATTCCAGCGAGCGACAAGATCGTCAAGGCCAGCACCGCGCTCGCCGATCCGCTGGCCAGCAATGCCGATCTGCAGAGCGCCCGCCAGGCGATCGGCACCAGCACCGCACCCCGCACGATCGCCAACCCTTCCACCCCCGCGGGCGCCGATTGGGTGATCGGCTGGTCCCCTTCCGCCAACGTCGCCCCCTATCGGCGGGGCAATTCCGCCAACTATGTGATCCCCGCCGGGACCTATACGATCGGCCGCCTGACGATCGACGGCGGGCTGAACGTGCAGTTCCAGAGCGGTTCGAAGATCACCGTTGCCAACGGCGTCGCGATCGGCGGCGGATCGACGGTGGCGTTCGGCGATGTCGACCTGAAGGTGAATGGCGGGTTCGACAGCGGATCGAGCGGCGTCACCTTCGGCAAGGGCAGCCTGGCGATCGGCAGCGGCACCGTCACTTTCGCGGGCACCAATGCGTTCGGCGACGGCCCGGTCACGATCAACAGCGCGCTTTCGCTGGGCGGCGGCACCTCGCTGACGCTGGGCGCCGGCGCCCATGCCTTTGGCGCGCTCAGCATCGCCGGCGGCGGCTGGCTGAAGATGGGCGCAGGCGATCTCGACGTGCGCAGCGGTATTGCGATCGACGGCAATTCCACGCTGGCGGCCGGTGCCGGCAGCTATCGGCTGGGGCCCGACGGTTCGGGCCGCGCGCTCTATCTGGCCGGCAGCGCCGTGATGCTGATGGACGATGGCGAATTCAGCGCCAACGGCGCGATCGTCACCGAAGGCGGCAGCCGGCTCGTCTTCGGCAGGGCCGCCAACCACCTCGTCAACGGCGACATGCACATCGCCGGATCGGCGCTGTTCTCCCCCGGCCGCTACACCATTGCCGGCAATCTGGCGAACGGCACCGGCGGCACCACCTGGCCCTACACCTCGCCCGTGACGGGGCTGCGCTACGGCAGCATGATCGATGGGGTCGACGTGTCCGGCTTCGATCTTGCCGGCGTCAATGTCAGCTTCGTGCTGAGCGGCACGGTCAATCTGGGCGGCGGCGCCAAGAACAAGCTGCTGGCGGCATCTGCCGGCGTGGCGGGCGGCGCGATCGCCGACCTGCTGATCGACAGCCTCACGACCGGCGGTACCAGCTGGGCGGACGGCGCCAGGAACATCTTCTCCGGCATCGTCCACCTCCCCGCATCGGACGTCACGCTCTCCGGCGGCAGCACCACCCTGTCGGGCGGCCAGTGCTTCGTGCTGATCGCCCGATCAATCACCGCCAGCGGTGGCGCGGCGGCAGGCTCTCCCTGCACCAGCATCGCCGGCAGCGGCGGAGTCGGCAGCGATATCGGGCTGGTACGATGAGCGGCCGGCGGCGACCCGTGCTGCGCGACCGGCGCGGCGTCGCGACGATCGAGTTCGCCCTGCTGACGACGTTCTTCTTCGCGGTGATGCTGCTCGCGCTCGATTTCGGCGCCTATTTCGTCCAGCGCAGCCAGATCGGCAGCGCGGTTTCGGCCGCCTCGCTATCGGCCTTCGGCGCCCGCACCAGCATCCCGTTCACCGATCTTCCGGGCTATGTGCAAAGGGCCGCGCGGATGCCCGGGCTCCAGGTATCGGTGCGCTGCAACGGCAGCATGCGTTGCGCCAACAGCGCCCGCAGCTGCGCCTGCCTCACCAGAACCGGCAGCTTCATCGGCGCCACCTGCGGCGCCGGCTGCGGCAGCGGCAGTACCGCCGGCGCGACAGCGGGCTATTATCTGCAGATCACCGCCACCACCCCCTATCGGGCGATGGTGCTGCCGAACGGCGTGCTCAACGGCACGCCGATCACGCAATCGATCACGGTGCGGGTGGAATGAGCACGCCCCGCCTCGCCAGCGATCGCCGCGGCGCGACCGCGGTCGAATTCGCATTGCTCGCCCCCGTGTTCCTGCTGCTGCTGTGCGGGATGATCGAAATCGGCCGGATGCTCTGGGCGAAGCAGGTGCTGACCGAAGTCGCCTATGGCGCCGCGCGCTGCGCATCGCTCGAGGGCCAGTGCAAGACGGCGGCCGACATCCGCAGCTTCGCCACCAGCCGGGCAGCGGGTTGGGGCCTGAAGCTCGATCCGCAACAGGTGGGCTATACGGCAATCACGCTGTGCGACGGCAATGCCGGCAACGCCCAGGTGACGCTGCGTTATGCCCTGGCTTCGCCGATCGCGGGCCTGGTGCCGGGGCTGGCCGGCGATGTCGAAGCGCGCGGCTGCTTCCCGCGCCTCAACCAGGGCGTGACCCCATAGCCATCGGCGGGCCATCGCCCGGCAGGGCAATGGCCGCTTCCGAGCCACGCGCCGGGGCGCCCAGCGAACGCCTGGAGACGTTTACCGATAGACCCCTTCCCTGCGCCCATGGTTTCGGCGCGTCGGCGTGCATTTCGTCGCAGAATCGGCCGGGCGGGGGTTTTTCCGCATCCGATCCTCCCTAGCTTGCGGGCGATAGCGGGAGGCGCGAATGCACTCGATTCCAACGATGATCGCACCCGAAGCGATTGCCTGTATCGCCGAAGGCCGCGATCCCACGCCCGCCGAACTGGAACGGCTTGCCCGCCGCATCCATGGCGAGCTGCACGGCGCCAAGCCTGCCTTTGCCTGGGGCGCGGCTGGTGCGGACAGTTCGGCCGATCTCGTCAGCCGGCGACTTGCCGAAGCGGCGTTGCGCGGCAGCAGCCGCTGAACGCGCCGACGGCCATTGGCAGGCCGATCTGAAATTGCTACCGGTGTCACCAAGCCACCTTTCGGCGTCGGCGTGCGCGGATCGGGGATAAAATAACGGCTTGGGAGGGCGAGATGCGGCTGGTGGGGATTTCGGCATGGCTGCTGGCGGCGGCGCCCGCCCTGGCGCAGACCGCGCCCGAGGACGGCCTGCTGTTCCATCTTTCCGCAGATACCGGGCTGACGGCCGATCGCGCCCAAGGCGATCCCGTCCCCAATTTCCGATCGGGCGTCACGATCGTGCCGGACGGCGCGATCGGCGGCGCCGCGCGCTGGGACGATCAAGGCTATGTCGCCTGGAACGCCCCCGGCAACATGCACGCCGCGCGGGGCACGCTCGCCTTCTTCTGGCGGGCACGAACGCCGCCGGGCGAAGCGCCCTTCGTCATCTTCCGCGCCGGATTCGCCGATCATAGCAGCTGGGACATGGCGTTCCTGCGGATCGACTGGAACGGCCATGGCTTCGATGCCTTCGTGACCGATGCGAATCTGTCGCGCCTCCGCGTCTCCTTCCGGCTCGATCGGGTGCCGACCGCGGCGGAATGGCAGCACCTCGCCTTCGCCTGGGACGAGACCTTGGGCGTCCGCCTGTTCCTCAACGGCCGCGAAGTGGCGCGCCGCGACCAGAAGGCCGATCTCGATTCCGGGCTCGATCAGTTCGGCATGGCCGGCCGGGTCATCAGCCCGCATCAGGTGCAGAGCCGCTACAACTTCATGCGCGGCAGCGATCTGGACGAGATCCGCGTCTATGATCGGATGCTGGCCGCGGCCGATGTCGCGGCGCTGGCCGCCCGCAGCCTGCCGGGCGCGCCGCCGCCGCGCGACGCCGCCGCGGAGCGCGCCGCTTGGCTGCATCGCTATGGCTGGGACCGGGGCGCGCCGCCCCCGCTCGCCGATCGGGTCACGCGGGTGCGCAAGGTGGAGTTCGCCGATGCCCGCGATCTGAAGCAATGGATGTGGAAGGGCGTCGACGGTATCGCCGAGACGACCTGGCCCGGCGTCTATAACCGCTCGCGCCTGGCCGGCCGCAGCGATTATTTCGAACTGCCGGATTGGAACACCTATGTCGAAGGCGGCAAGGCCTATACGCTCACCGTCCCGGCGGACGAGGCGTTCAACCGCGTCGAGATCCGTGGCGCCGCCTATGGCGGGCTCGCCTGGTCAGCCGATGGCGCGCACTTCGCGACGCTGGCGGATCGGCCGCAAGGCGTGGTCCGCTCGGTCGATGCACTGCCCCTGCACAGGGGGGGCGTGCTGCGCTTCACCAATAGGATGCAGGAACAGCCGATCCAGGAGTTCTGGGCCTATCGGATCGATGGCGGGCCGGAACCGGAAGGCAGCTTCAAGCTCCGCTACCGGGTAAACGCCAAGGCGGCGGCCAACCTGGCCGCCCTGGACGGGCTGAACCGATACATTGCCGGCCGCTTCGCGCCCGAGGAGCGCAGCACCGTCCTTGCGATGCCCCGTTCCGGCGTGCGCGCCGCGGTGGGCGCCGGGGCGGCGGGCGACAGCGGCGCCGCCGTGCGGCCGGCCAATGCCCGCCCGATCGTCCATATCCTGATCCCCTCGAACCTGAACCAGGCCCCGCCCGACCAGCCGCTTGCCCGCGCCTTCAACTATGGCTGGCGCAATCTGCATGACGGGTTGGACGGCATCGCGATCGACCTGCCGGCACTGAAGGCCACGCCCAATGCCGAAGGGCTGATCCCGCTCAACATCCGCGTCCACGATCCGATCTGGCCGCAGCGCGACATGCTCGATCTGTCGGTATCGGTACGCCCCGGCGAGGCACGGACGCTGTGGCTGGATCTGCGCGACCGCATCCTCAGCGACGACAGCCTGTTCCTGACGATCGCCGCCGCCGCGGCCGATTTCGATGCGGATTCGCTCGACGGGACCGAGATCCGCCTGGTCTTCAAGCCCCGCGCCGAGGCGGTGGCCGAACATGTCGCCGATCGCTTCCACCAGGTGAAGGACAATTGGGGCTTCCTGGTCGAGGAACACACCGCGTCCGAGCGCGCCGCGCTCTATCGCCGGGTGCGCGCCGACGCCAGCGATCTGCTCCGCGTCGATCCCGAGCACAAGGAGATGCGCGCCTATTGGGCCGATATCGACTATCGCCCGGAGAACATGCCCGCCGAGGCGCTTCCCCCCATTCCCGCCGGCGTGCCCGCCTGGGCGGCCCGGCAACTGCAGGATCTGCGGCTCACCCGCCGCTTCGTCGAATGGTGGATCGACAAGCGCCAGGTACCGTATGGCGATTTCGGCGGCGGGATCAGCGATGATTCCGATCTGGTGCAGCAATGGCCGGGCCTGGCGCTGATGGGCGTGATCCCGGACAAGGTGAACGCCTCGCTGCGCGCGCTCGACGACGCCGCCTATCGCAACGGCATGATCGAGGACGGGCTGGGCACCATCACCACCGATGAACTCCACGCCTATGAGGAAGGGCTGAACGCCGACGCGGCACGGCTCTATCTCAACTGGGGCGAACCGAAGACGATGGAACGGCTGTTCGCCACCACGCGCGCGCTCGGCAAGGTCATCCTGCGCAACCCGGCGGGACATCTTCACTTCGCCAGCAACTGGTACGGCGCGCGCAAAATCTATCGCGAAGGCGCGTTCGAATGGCAGAAACCCTATAGCTATGTGGTCCTGCACGCGCCGATCCTGCTCGGCGTGTTCAACGGCGCTCCCCAGGCGCGCGGGCTGGTCACCGGACTGGCGGACGGCTGGCTCGCCCATGGCACGCCGGCGGAAGACGGCCGCTGGCGCTTCCCGAACGAGATCAACTGGCGCACCGATGCCACCCGCGCGGGCGATGGCGGCGGCGTGAGCGTGCCGTTGCAGACCGCCTGGGCGGCGTGGCGCTTCACGGGCGATGCGCGCTATCTCCGCCCGCTTCAGGCGCGGCCGCAGGCCGTGAGCGAAATCAACGAAAATGGCGCGCTGTTGCCCGAGACGCGGGCGATGGTCCCAATCCAGGGCAATGGCGAGGCGGCGCGCATCGCCGCCTGGACGACCAGCGGCGACCCCGCCCCCCTGGTGCCGCTGCACGAGGCGGCGATTCGGGAGAAATCGGCCCGCCTCTACATGATGACCGAGGGCCATTGGTGGAGCGATCGCGTCGAGAGCGAGACACAGTGGCTCCAACGCGAACGGCTGGGCGGCATCGCGCTCCGCCGCAACCAGACCTATCCCGGCCACACCGTCAGCTGGCGGTTCGCGGACGACGATGCGGCCGAACAGGTGGCGCTGCTGGTACCCGGTGCCAGCCCCACCGCCTTTGCAGTCGAGGCCTTCAATACCGGCACCGCGACGCGGGATGCGGTGATGACGACGTGGAACGTCACCCCAGGCCGCTGGACGATGCGCGCGCCGGACGGCAGCGTCACCACGCTCCCGCTCGGCCGCTCCAGCGACGTGCCGATCCGCTTCGCGCCGGGCGCCAGCCGCTACGCGTTCACGCTCGAAGCAGCCGGCGATCCCGTCGAGCGCCGTCCCGATCTCGGCATCGGTCGTGACGACATCACGCTTCAAGGCCGGTGGTTGATCGCCACGGTGCACAGCCTGGGCCAATCCCCCACCCCCCGAGGCACCATCACGGTCCGAGGGGCCAAGGGCGTACTCGGGCGGGCGGCGATCCCGGCGCTGGAAGCGCCGAGCGATCTGAAGCCACGGACCGCGACCGTGAAGGTCCGGCTCCATCCGACGCCCGATCTCGCATCGCTCACCGTCGAGGTCGCGCTGCCCGACAGGGTCGCGGAAGTTACACGGCACAATAATCGTGTCGTGCTGGGCGATTGACGATGAGGCTCGGCCGAGGACGACGCATCGGCCACGGCGGAAAAGAACCGGGCGGCTTCGCCGGGTGGCACTGGCCCGACGTCGTTCCGTCGTCGGTCACCAACCGGCAGGGCCCGGCCCGGCGCGGCCAACGCGCCGGACCGGGCACCCGAGGGCTCAGGCCAGCGCGATGTCCGGCGCGTCCTCGGCCTTCATGCCGATGACGTTGTAGCCGGCGTCGACATGGTGGATCTCCCCGGTCACGCCCGAGGCGAGGTCCGAGAGCAGATAGAGGCCGGCGCCGCCGACATCCTCGATCGTGACGTTGCGGCGGAGCGGCGAGTTCAGCTGGTTCCACTTGAGGATGTAGTTGAAGTCGCCGATGCCGCGCGCCGCCAGCGTCTGGATCGGGCCCGCCGAGATCGCGTTGACGCGGATATTCTCCGGCCCCATGTCCATCGCGAGATACTTGACCGAGGTCTCGAGCGCCGACTTGGCGACGCCCATCACGTTGTAATGCGGCACCACCTTCTCGGCGCCGTAATAGCTCAGCGTCAGCAGGCTGCCGCCGTTCGGCATCATCTTCTGCGCGCGCTGCGCCACCGCGGTGAAGCTGAACACCGAGATGTTCATCGTCATCAGGAAGTTGTCGAGCGTCGTGTCGTAATAGCGCCCGCGCAGCTGGTTCTTGTCCGAGAAGCCGATCGCGTGGACGACGAAATCGATCGTCGGCCAGCGCGCCGCCAGCGTCTCGAAGGTGGTGTCGAGCGCGGCCATGTCGGCCACGTCGCAATCGATGAGGAAATCGGAGCCGACCTGCTCGGCCAGCGGCTTCACCCGCTTGAGCAGCGCGTCCCCCTGATAGGAAAAGGCCAGCTCCGCACCCTGGGCGTGCAGTGCCTTGGCGATTCCCCATGCCAGTGATTTGTCGTTGGCGAGGCCCATGATGAGCCCGCGCTTCCCTTGCATCAATCCGGTCACGTCTTCTGAATCTCCTGTGCTTGATCCCCCTCTAGACCGGCTTCGGGCATTTCCGCCAGAGCGGCGTTGAGCTCCGCCCCTACGACGAGGCCGAGGCCCACCAGGAAGAAGAAGATCAGCGCGACCATCACGCCCGCAAGGCTGCCATAGGTGGCGCCATATCCGCCGAGTGCGGCCAGCACCCAGGGCAAGCCGCCCGTGACACTGAGCCACCACAGGGTGGTGAACAGCGCTCCGGGCCATTTCGGGTAACAGCGCGCGCGATATTGCGCCGGCGTCAACGCGTAGAAGAGCACATAGAGCGCGCCGAACAGCGCCAGCCCCGGCAGGGCGCGGCCGGCAGCGGCAAAGCGCTGCGCCTCCGTTGCCCAGGGCAGGATGCGGTACAGAAACTGTTCGACCCCGGTCAGGATAACCTGGAAGGTAAAAGCCATCATCACCATCACCACCGCCGCCACGATCATGCCGATCGATGCGAGCCGATAGCGCCAGAAGGGCGTGTTCGAATGCACGCCATAGGCCTGGCGCAGGATGCCGCGGATCGTTTCGATGAAGCCCGCGGTCGTCCACAATCCGACGACCGCGCCCAGCCACAACAGCCCGCCGGTGCGGCTGTTCAGCACCTCGATCACCGGCTGGCGCAACAACGCCGCGACGTCGCTCGGCACGGTCTGCAAAAATGCTTCCAGCGCATGGATACCGGCGCCGGTGCGGCCGACCAGGCTTGCCAGCGCGGTTGCCACGATGAAAAACGGAAACAGCGTTACCAGCGAGAGATAGGCCAGGTTACCGGCATAGGTGAATCCTTCGTTGAAGGTCCCCAGCGCAATCCGCTTGGTGATTTCCACCATCCGGTCGGTGATGCCAAGATCCTGCAACCGCCGCGGAATCCCCCCGCCCGTCCGAAGCCGCCGCCCTTCGGGCGAATGCGGAGAGATTGAATTCAGCGGTTCTTCCACAAGGGATCAGACGCCCATGCGCGCGCGTGGGTTCCCCTTGTCCTGCCAGCTCTTGGCGAATTCGACCAACGCTTCGTCGTGCGCCGGCAGTTCGACCATCAGCGTTACGAACAGATCGCCACGCCCGCTCCCCCTTTTGTGGAAGCCGCGCCCCTTGAGGCGCAGGACCTTGCCCGAACTTGCCCCCTTCGGCACCGTCAGCATCACGGGGCCGTCCGGGGTTGGAACGCGCACCTGCGCACCGAGCACGGCCTCGTTGAGCGTCACCGGCAGGTCGAGCCGGATATCGTCGCCATCGCGGGTGTAGAATCGATGCGACTGGATCTCGATCGTTACGATCGCATCCCCCGGGCCGCCCGGGCCTTCCTCCCCCTTGCCCGCGAGGCGCATCTGCGTGCCTTCCTCCAGGCCGGCGGGCAGCTTGAGATCGATCGTCTTGCCGTCTCGCAGCGTGATCCGCTGGGGAGCGAGCTTCGCCGCGTCCTCGAACGAGACGGCGAGCCGATAGGCGATATTGGCGCCCTTGGGCTGGGGGCGCCGGCCAAAGCCGCCAAAGCCGCCGCTGAACCCGCCACCGCCGCGTTTGCCGCCGCCGAACAGTCCTTCGAAAATGTCGCCGAGATCCGCTTCTCCGCCACCGAAATCGAACTGTCCGCCGCCGGGGCGGAATCCGCCGGCGCCGCCCGCACCGGCGCCAAAGCCGAACGGCGCGGTGGGGTTGCCATCGCCATCGATCTCGCCGCGGTCGAAACGGGCGCGCTTGTCCTTGTCGGTCAGCAGGTCATAGGCTTGGGTGACCTGGCTGAACTTCTCCGAAGCCTTCGGATTATCCTTGTTGCGATCGGGATGCAGCTCCTTGGCGAGCTTACGATAGGCCTTCTTGATCTCGTCCTCGCTCGCGCCGCGCGCCACCCCGAGCGTACCGTATGGATCTGCCACCAATATCCCCAATGCATCCAATGCCGATTGCCCGCCCCTTACAGGACGGGGGTTAAAGCCGAAACATCGGCCTGAGGATCGTTTCGCGCAAGGGGCATCGCGCCGTCGAGCAGGGCCCGGGCGCCGCGCAGATCGGCGACGAAGTCGCGATAGGCCTGCGCGGCCGCCTCGGCGTCGGGCAGGCGCAGCAGGTAGCTCGGGTGCACGGTCACCCAGCCGGTGGCGCCGTCGGGCAGCGCAAGCTTCTGGCCGCGCAGCCTGGAAATCGTCGCCGCCTTGCCGGTGATCTGGCGCGCGGCGGTGGCGCCGAGCGCCACGACCAGCTTGGGGCGGACCAGCGCGACTTCCTGCGCGTACCACCAGCGGCAGGCGGTGATCTCGCCGGCATCGGGCCTGGCGTGGATTCGGCGCTTGCCGCGCGGCTCGAACTTGAAATGCTTGACCGCGTTGGTAATGTAGAGCTTGCCGCGATCGATTCCCGCCGCGTCCAACGCGCGATCGAGCATCTGCCCGGCAGGGCCGACAAATGCGCGGCCGGCAAGATCCTCCTGGTCGCCCGGCTGCTCGCCGACCAGCATCATATCGGCATCCAGAGGGCCCTCGCCGAACACCGTCTGCGTCGCCGGCGCGTAGAGCGGGCAGCGGGTGCACGCCGCCGCCTCGTCGCGCAGTGCCTCCCAGGCGCCCTGCACATTGCCGCCGACGGAATGGCGCGCCGTCTCCACCATCGCCGTCTCCCGCGCCCGGGCGCCGGCCACCAGTTCCTTGACCAACGCCGTCTCGGGCATGTTCTTCCAGTATTTGCGCGGCATTTCCTTCAGCATCGCACCGGTCTTCAGCCGCGCCGGATTGAAGATGGCGGCATAATAGGTCTTCCACACCGCCTCGACCGGATCGTCGGCGGGGGCGTCGCCGCGGCTGGCCGCCGGGCCTTCACTGAGCGTGGTACCGTCCCAATGGAGCGACACTTCGGGGGTTAGGATCGACCAGCGCATGTTCGCGAACCGCTCGACGAAGAAGCGGGCATTGGCCCGGACGATGTGATGTTCGGGTTCGAACCAGGCAATGAAGCGGGGGCCGCCCTCGTCGACCAGTTCGCGGAAGCGGACAAAGGCGCGCATCTTGTGAATATCGCGGCGTACCGCCTTGGCCATAAGCTCCAGCCGACGGACCAGCGGGTCTGCGCGGTCCTCGATCCGGCGCGGATCGGTGGCGAGCAGCGTGTAGAGCAGGGCAAAGCGCTGCGAGTCCGAATGCAGGATGACCGTCTGGGCGAGGTCGAGGAAGGCGCGGGGGACTTTTAGACGAGCGTCCCCCTCACCCTTCCCACTGCCTTCGGCAGCGGGCCCCTTCCCTCTCCTACAAGGGGAGAGGGAGTTGGACGCCAATTCTCCCTCTCCCCTTGTGGGAGAGGGAGGGAGCGCCGAAGGCGCGGAAGGGTGAGGGGGAGTCGGGGCAAACAGATCCCCCGGCGCATCCCCAACCCGCCAAACCACCTCCGCCGGCGCAACATGCGCCTGGGCCAGCGCCCGCGCTGCATCGCGCCAGCCTTCGAAATCATCCTCGGCGGCAAGCGTGACGGCGCGCAACGCTTACTCGCGGTCGTCGCCCGGCGGATGGGCTTCGGCCCGCGCCAATTCCTTGGGCTTGCGCTTCTCGAAGACCTTGCCCAGCCGCTCCTCCTCTTCGGAAGACAGCGCCTTCTCGGCCGTCGGGAACATCTCTTCCTCCTCCTCGTCGATATGGTGGAGGTACCGATCCTTCATCGCCCGGAACTTGGTGAGCCAGCCGGAAGACGCCATGTCGATGTCCATCAGCTCGCCGAGCATGTCGTCGACTTCCTTATGCTCGGACACCGAATGCCGCGCGTCCTCGCGCAGATCCGGATCGGCGAGCATCGTCGCATATAGCGATTCCTCCTCGGCCGCGGCATGGGACTGGAGTTCGAGGCGGAGCTGCTCGAACAGGTCGCGCCGCTCCTGGCTGTCGCCGGTCGTGACGTCGATCCTGGCGATAAGGTCGCGCTGACGATCATGGTCGGCGATGAGGTCGGCGAAGATGCGCGATTGCTTGGCCATGTGGGTCTCTCCCTGGTTTCCCAGCCCCAACCGGCCGCACGCGACTAGGTTGCTCGCGCGAGTCGTTCGCAAGCCCCCCCATCATGCCGCAAAAAGTTCGAGTTGCTCGGTTTTCGGCGCCAACCAGGCGCGCAGATCGGCCTTGTCGGTCAACGCCACGGGCCGCCAGTCGGCGGTGACGAGGAACGGGCGGATCTTCGCCAGCGAGACGGTGAGCCGGGCGACATCCTCCAGCCGCAGCCGCCGCCATTTTCGCGCCGCAAGGATCGAGGCGACCGCCTTGGTGCCCAAGCCCGGCACGCGCAGCAACGCCTCGCGCGGGGCGCGGTTGACGTCGACGGGGAAGCGGTCTCGGAAGCGCAGCGCCCAGGCGAGCTTGGGATCGATGTCGAGCGGCAGCATCCCCGTCGCCGGGTCCACCGCCTGCGCCACTTCGTCCGGGCGGTACGCGTAGAAGCGCATCAGCCAGTCGGACTGGTACAGCCGATGCTCGCGCATCAAGGGCGGGCGCTGGAGCGGCAGCACCGCGCTCGCATCGGGAATCGGGCTGAACGCCGAATAATAGACGCGGCGCAAACCGAAACGATCGTACAGCCCGGCCGCGCGGCCGATGATATCGCCGTCCGTCGCGGCATCGGCGCCGACGATCATCTGCGTCGACTGTCCGGCAGGCGCGAACCTGGGCGCCGAGCGGTAGCGTTTGCGCGCATCCGCCCCGTCCTCGATCGCGCTGCGCATCCCCAGCATCGCGCCTTCGATGCGCGGCGCGGATTTCTCGGGCGCCAGCCGCGTGAGCCCGGCCACCGTCGGCAGTTCGACATTGATCGAGACGCGATCGGCATGGAGCCCCGCCTGGTGGACCAGCGCCGGGTCCGCATCCGGGATCGTCTTCAGGTGGATATAGCCCCGGAAATCATGGTCCTCGCGCAAGCAGCGCGCGACCTCGACCAGCTGCTCCATCGTGTAGTTGGACGAACGGATGATACCCGAGGAGAGGAACAGCCCCTCGATATAATTCCGCCGATAGAAATTGAGCGTCAGATCCACCACCTCGGCCGGCGTGAACCGCGCGCGCCGCACGTTCGAGCTCTTGCGGTTGATGCAGTAATGGCAGTCGAAGATGCAGCTGTTGGTCAGCAGGATCTTGAGCAGGCTGATGCAGCGCCCGTCCGGCGCATAGGCGTGGCAGATGCCCATCCCGGTCGTGGAGCCCAGCCCCTTGCCATCCTTCGACGTGCGCCTGGTCGTCCCCGAAGACGCACAGGACGCATCATATTTCGCGGCATCGGCAAGAATCGCCAGCTTCGCACGGGTATCGAGTTGCGCCATTTGTTCCTTTTATGTTCCGAAACTCGCCGTGTCCAGATGGACGCTCGGCTATCGGCCCTGTACCAGCGAGGGCGAAGGGGTTCGGGATGATTCAGCGGATCGATGGGCGCGCCCGCGCGCTGGTGCTCACCATGGCGCTCACCTGCGTGCTCAGTTGGTGGTTCAAGGCGCATTGCACCGCGCATGGCTGGGTGAACGCCATCCAATATACCACCGGCTGCTATAGCGACGCGGTGCCGTTCTGGGGGCAGCGCCATGTCGATCAGGGGATGATCCCCTATTTCCAGACGCCGATGGAATATCCGGTGCTTACCGGGCTGCAGATCTGGCTCGAAGGCGCGTTGGCGCGCGGCCTTTTCGGCACATTCGCCAACGCCGCTACGTTTCTGGCCGCTGTAACCCTGGTCAATGCGCTGCTGGCGGGGCTGATCCTGTGGATGTTCCTGCGCGCCGGCATGGATCGGACCCGCCTGTGGCTCTGGGCCGCCGCGCCGCCGCTGATCCTCTATCTCGGGCATAACTGGGACCTGGGAGCGGGCACGCTCGCCGTCGCGGCGCTGCTCGCCGCCCGCCGCCAGCAACTGGTACTGGCGGCGGCGCTCGCGGCGCTTGGCGCGGCGGCGAAGCTGTTCCCGGTGCTGCTGCTGCCGCTGATCGGCCTTTCCGCACTGTTCGCGCCCGGCCGATCGTGGCGGGAGCGGATCGCCACGGCCGCCACCTGCACGCTGGTGGCGATCGGCACCTGGGCGGCGGTGAACCTGCCGGTCGCGCTGGCGGCGCCGGAAAACTGGTCCGAATTCTACCGTTTCTCGCAGGAGCGTGCGGGCACCGCCGGATCGGCGTGGGAAATCCTGGCGGCGCAGCAGTTCTGGAGCACGGGGATCGCGGAGCGCAATCTATATGCGGCGCTGGCCTTTGTGGCAGGCGCGGCGGCGATCATCGCGCTGGGCTGGCGGCAGCACCGTGCGCAGCTGTGGGTGCTGTTCACCCCCGTGCTCGCCTGGTTCATGCTGACGAACAAGGTGTATTCGCCCCAGTTCGACCTGTGGCTCTACCCGATGCTGGTGATGACGAGCCCCCGCCTCAAGCCGCTGGCGCTGTTCGTGATCGGCGACATCGCCGCCTATTTCGCTGAGTTCTGGTGGTTTGCCGGCCTGGAGGGAGCCTGGCCCTATGCGACGCCGCACGACATATTGATCGCCGCGAGCGTGCGCGGCATCGCGATGCTGTGGCTGATCGCGGACGCGGTGCGATTGCCCGCGCCCGCCTGGATCACGCGCGCACCGGCTTGATCCGGGGCCGGATCGGGGGCCGGATCAGGGCAACGGCAGGTCCGTCTCGGCCTTCTTCTGGGCGCGGCGCTCGGCGCGCGCAGCCGTGGCGCGCTGCACGAAACATCCCGTGCCCCCGCCTGCACCCACGGTCGAGCAGCTGCCGGTGCCGAAATTGCCGGCGGTCAATGCATCCTGAGACCGCACTGCCCAGCTTTCCCCTTTCTGCGGGGAGGTCGGCGTGGTGTCGCGGATCGTCTTGGGGATGCGGAAACGCTCGCCCTCGTCGAGCCGCTGGCACACGACGATTTCCTCCCCGTTCTTGTTGGTCGGGCATTTGTCGTTGCCATAGATGATCAGCACGCCGTTCTGCACGGCATTCTGCGCCTGGGCGGCACCGGGCAGCAGCAGCGGGGCCGCTACGGCCGCGGTGATGAAAGCGATCGTCTTGAGCACCCTGTTTCTCCTCTGCCCTAATCCGTTCCACTATCGTCGCAGACGCCTTAACGCCTGCTTTCAGATCCGCTTCGAAACCGCGATGGCGAATCGACAGCCGGCCCGGATCATCCCCGATAATAACGGATAGGCCGGCACATTCTCCGCACCCGATGCGATCGCCGTGTCGCGATGTTCGATTTCTTCGTCGCGAAAGCGCGCGACGGCGTCGCGCAGTTCCGGATCCTCGTCGCCCAGCTGCTCCAGCTGCTGCTGGTAATGCAGGTCGATCTCCGTCTCGATCGCGGCGGTGCACGCCATCGCCGCCTGCGGCCCCATCGCCGCCGTCACCACGCCCAGCCCGAACCCGGCCACATCCCAGAAGGGCTGGAGCAGCGTCGGCCGCACGCCGCGCTTCGCGATCATCGCGTCGAAGAAGGCGCGGTGATGCTCTTCCTGATTGGCCATGCCGTTGATCGTGCGCGCCGCCGTGGTACGGTCGCCCATCACCGCCAGCTGCCCCGCATAGATGCGGGTGGCGCCATATTCGCCCGCCTGGTCGACGCGCACCATCGCCGTGCGGCTTTCGCGCCGATCGCCCGGTTTCCAGCTCATCGTACCGGCCTCCTGATTGCGAGCAGAGCGATAAGCGCCGCGCCGCCCAGCGAGAAGATGGCATTAAAGCCAGCCAGGCTGATGCCGGCCATCGTCCATTGCGGCACGTCGCAGCGCACGATCGGCCGGCGCAGCGCTTCTGTCAGCATGTCCATGGGCGAGCCCTGGGTCGGCGCTGCCGTGCAGGCAGTGATGCCCTGCCACCAATGATATTCGGTGCCGGCATGATAGACGCCGATCGCGCCGCTGATCGCGATCAGCACCGCGGCGAGCAGCACCAATGCCGTCACCGCGCTGCGCCCGCGCACCGCAAAGGCAAGCAGCGCAACCACGATCGCAGCCAGATGCGGCCAGCGCTGCCACACGCACATTTCGCACGGCACCAGACCACCCAGAAACTGCGATCCGATCGCCCCGCCCAGCAGCGCCAAGGGCAGCAGCAACGCGATCCAGCGGGCAAGCGCCGGGGTCGTCCGCGGCATCACGCTCATTTGCCTTTCCCCGCAGCGCCGGTCTGCGCCAACCGCCCGATCGTCTGCAGGGCATAAGCGAGCTGGAAATCCTCGACGCCCTTCTTCTTCAGCTCTTCCGCGGTGGCGGCAAAGCGGGGATCGGTGGTGGTATCCTCTTCCAGCACGCCGTCATCCACCTTCTGCTGGTTGATCAGGTGGCGCCGCAGATCGGCTTCGCGCAGGATCGGGCGCGACTTGTAATCGGGATCGGAAAGCTGCGGGACCAGGATATCCGGCTTGATGCCGCCTTCCTGCACCGAATGGCCGGACGGCGTGTAGTAGCGCGCGGTGGTCAGGCGCAGCGCGGCGCGCTGGCCCATCGGCAGGATGGTCTGCACCGATCCCTTGCCGAAGCTGCGCACGCCCATCACCAGCGCCCGGTGATGGTCCTGCAACGCGCCGGCGACGATCTCCGATGCGGAGGCGGTACCCGAATCGACCAGCACGATCACCGGCAGCCCCTTGGCGAGATCGCCCGGGAACACGCTTTCGGCGTAATAGCGTTCGATATCCCCCTTCTCGCGGCCGCGCTGCGACACGATCTCGCCATGGCTGAGGAAGACATCGGAAACGGCGATCGCTTCGGTCAGCAGGCCGCCGCCGTTCGCCCGAAGATCGACGATATAGCCGAGCGGCTTGTGTCCGAGCTTCTTGTCGATCTCCTGGATCGCCAGCGCCGTATCGCCGCCGGTACGCGCGGTGAAGGTGTTGATGTTGATGATGCCGATGCCGTTCTTCACCTCCCACTTCACCGGCTTCTGGGTGATTATCTCGCGGGTCAGGGTGAATTGCAGCGGCTTGTCGGTGCCGGGGCGCACCACCGTCAACGCGATCTTGGTCCCCGGCTTCCCGCGCATCTGGGTGATCGCCTCGTCCAGGCTGCCACCGACGATGAACTTGCCGTCGAGATGGGTGATGAAATCGCCCGACTTGATGCCCGCGCGCGCCGCCGGCCCGTCCTCGGTCGGCGCGATCACCTTCACCGCGCCGTCCTGTTGCGTGACGGTGAGGCCAAGGCCGCCGTAATTGCCCTCGGTCTGGATCTTCAGATTATCGAAGTCGAGCCCATCGGCATAGCTGCTGTGCGGATCGAGCGCCGCCAACATGCCTTCGATCGCGCCCTTCACCAGCGTCTTGTCATCCACCTTGTCGACGTAATTCGCCTTCACGGTGTTATAGACTTCCATGAAGGTATCGAGCTCACGGTAGCTGCTGGTGTCGACTCCCGCCATGGCGCCGGATGTTATGGGAATGATCGCAAGCGCGCCGACGGCGGCGGTAACCTGTAGAAACGAACGCAGCATCAAGAGACTTTCCGGTAAGGCGACCCGCCTGATCTAGGAGACGATAACGGCTTTTGCACGGCCTGTCAGTCGAGCAATTGGGTCAGGTCCAGCGGCTCGCCCCGCCGGCGCAGCTCGACCGTGATCGCCGGCGCATCGCCTCGCCCGGCGCTGCCGATCCGCGCCCCCTGCGCCACGCGCATACCCGCCCGGACCTCCAAGGTGGCGAGCCCGGCGATCAGGCTCGTCCAGCCCTTGCCGTGATCCAGGATCACGACCCCGCCATAGCCGGGGAATGGCGCGGCATAGGCCACGGTGGCGGCGGACGGCGCGACGACCTGCGCACCCGGCGCAACCGCGAAGCGCAGGCCCCGGGCCCGCACCCCGGCCGAGGAAAGCTCGCCAAATCCGGTGACGAGCCGCCCGACAACCGGCAGGCGATAGGGTGCCGGGGCCCGGGCCGGTACCGGCGCCGCATCGGGCCGCGGCAACGGGCCGGACAGCCCCAACAATTGCGCCTGGAGCTGTTCGTCGCTTTCGGTGCGCCGGAAATGCGCTGCCAGGTCTCGCGCCGCCTCCCCCAACGCCAGCGCGCGATCCGCTTCCGCCAAGGCGCTGCGGCCGAGCACCGCCGCTCGCAACCGGTGGGACGCCTCCAGTTGCACCGCCGCCAGCCGCGCTCGCTCCAGCCCGGCGGTGCGGGCCGCGCATTCGGCGGCAGCGGCGGCAGCGGCGGAGCGCAGCTTCCGCGATCGATCGAGATCGGCCCGCACACCAGCGCTCCGCGCCTCGATCGCCGGCAACAGGCTCGCCAGCGTGGCGCGGACATGCACCATATCTTCTGCCGAACCCGGCTGTGCGAGCGCAAGCACCGCCGGGCGGCGGGCCATCGCCTGCAGCGCCGCCACCAGTTCCAGCGCCGGGCGCTGGCGCTCGCCAAGCGCTGCGCGCTGCCGCTCGCGCAAGTGATCGAGCAGGGCGAGCCGCGCCTGGGCAGCCGCGAGGGCCGCTTCGGCAGCCGTTACCCGCTCCGCCGCGGCATCCTGTTCGGCGCGCGCACGCGCAGCCTGATCGCGTTCGGCTGCCGCCGCCCGGTCGAATGCCACCGCGCGCGCTTCCGCCGCGCGGGCCGCTTCGCCGGCATCGAGCAACGCGCGCGCGCGGACCTGGGTGGTATCCGGGCGCGGCTGGCCCAGCGCACCCGCCGCGGCAATCGCAGCCAGCGCCGCCGCCAGGATCAGGCTGCGCCGCGGCCCCATGGTTCAGCCTTCACGGTGATAGGGATGGTTGGCAAGGATCGACGCCGCCCGCCACAATTGCTCGGCGAGCATCGCGCGGGCCATCATATGCGGCCAGGTCGCCTTGCCGAAGGAAAGCAGCATGTCCGCCGCCTTTCGATCGACATCGTCGAAACCATCCGCCGCGCCGATCAGAAACCGCGTCTCGCGCACCCCGTCGTCGCGCCAGGCGCCCAGCCGGGTGGCCAGCGCTTTGGAAGGCAGGTTCTCGCCGAGTTCATCGAGCATGACGACGCGGGTACCGGGGGCCAGAATGGGCATCTTGCCCCCGGTATCGGGCAATTCGGTGACGCGCACCGGCCAGGTCACCCGCTTCAGATAGCGGTCGACCAGCTCGGCCTCGGGGCTGCGCCCGATCCGGCCGCGCGCGACGATGTGCAGCAACATGGCGCGCGCGCCTTCGGTTTCAGATCAGGCCTGGCCCTCGAACGACCACATCCGCTCGAGATTGTAGAAGCTGCGCACTTCCGGGCGGAACAGGTGGACGATCACGTCGCCCGCATCGATCAACACCCAGTCGGCGGCCGGAAGGCCTTCGACACGCGGCGTGCGGCCCTGCTCTGCCTTCAGCTTCTCTGCCAGCTTCATCGCCATCGAGGCGACCTGCCGGGTCGAGCGACCCGATGCGATCACCATGTAATCGGCAATGCTGCTCTTGCCGGCGAGCGGGATCGAGACGGTTTCCACCGCCTGATCGTCTTCCAGCGAAGTGAGCACGAGCCTATGCAGCGCTTCGACGCTGTCGGCGTCGTTCGAACGCTGCATATTGGGGGATGTGGCCAAGGTTGCTCCTAGTCTAGCGACGTTCTGTGCGATGTGAGTGGAGACGGCGTCGGCGCTTCCTCTTCCATGCGTGGAGAAGTGCCGAGGAATCGCCGGTGCCAGGCAGGATCGGCAGCCCGAAGGCGCGTTGCCGACGTCGGATCGGGGCGGAAGCGCAACAGCACAAGTGCCGGCAATCTCCATCGCGTCCAATGTTTCGCCTGACCTGCGGGCCGCACAGCGCGCCGCAGCCAACCCATTGCAGGACTTGCATGGGCACCGCGATCATAGCCCGGACGCGCGATAACCGCAATCGGAACCTGACGGGCGATGTGCCGCCACCGTTCCCAGCGATGGAACTGCGCCAGATTGTCCGCCCCCATCAGCCAGATGAAGCGGTGATTCGGATAGAGCCGGGGCAGCCTGGTGAGCGTATCGGCGGTATAGCGGGTCTTCAGTTTCTTCTCGATGGCGGTCGGCCGGATCGGCGCATGCCGCGCCATCGCCCGTGCCGACGCCATGCGCGCCTGGAACGGCGCCATGCCGGCCTTGTCCTTGAGCGGATTGCCGGGCGAGACCATCCACCACACTTCATCGAGATCGAGCGCGCGCAGGGCATGGAGCGACAGCCGCCGATGCCCGCGATGCGCCGGATTGAACGAGCCCCCGAGAAGTCCGATGCGTTTCAAAGGTTTGGAGAAACGCTCAAGGCCGCGCCTGGCCGGTGCCGAGCACAAGCCACTTGTACGTCGTGAGCCCCTCCAGCGCCACCGGCCCGCGCGCATGGAGGCGACCGGTGGAAATGCCGATCTCGGCGCCCAGCCCGAACTCGCCGCCATCGGCGAACTGGGTCGAGGCGTTCCACATCACGATCGCACTGTCGACGCCGTTGAGGAAGCGCGCGGCCGTGTCCGCTTCCTCGGTGAGGATCGCGTCGGTATGGTGCGAGCTGTGCGCGGCGATATGCGCCATCGCGGCGTCCACGCCGTCGACGAGCTTCACCGAGAGGATCGCGTCGAGATACTCGGTGTCCCAATCCGCGTCGGTCGCCGGCCGCACGCGCATGTCGAGCGCCTGCACGTCAGCATCGCCGCGCAGTTCGCAGCCGGCGTCGGCCAACGCGGCGAGGATGGGCTTGGGGTCGCCGAAGGCGCGGTCGATCAGCAGCGTCTCGGTCGAGCCGCAGATGCCGGTGCGGCGCATCTTGGCGTTGACCGCAAGCTTCACCGCCATCGTTGGATCGGCGGCGCGGTCGACATAAGTGTGGTTGATGCCGTCCAGATGCGCGAGCACCGGTACCCGCGCCTCGGCCTGGACCCGCGCGACCAGGCCCTTGCCGCCGCGCGGCACGACCATGTCGATCAGCCCTTCGGCGGTAAGCATCGCGCCCACCGCGGCGCGATCGGTGATCGGCACCAATTGGATCGCATCGGCGGGCAGGCCGGCCTGGGTGAGACCCTGCACCAGTGCCGCATGGATCGCGCGGTTGCATCGGATCGCCTCCGACCCGCCGCGCAGGATCGCGGCGTTGCCGGACATCAGGCACAGCGCGCCTGCATCGGCGGTAACGTTGGGACGGCTCTCGTAGATGATCCCGATCACCCCGATCGGCACGCGCACCCGCTTGAGCACCAGGCCGTTGGGCCGCGTCCGCTCGTCGATCGCGCTGCCCACCGGGTCTTCGAGGCCCGCGACCGCTTCGATGCCGGCCGCCATATCCTCGATCCGCTTGGCATCGAGCAGCAACCGGTCGAGCATCGCGTCGGACAGGCCGTTCGCCTTGCCCGCAGCCATGTCCTCGGCATTGGCGGCGAGGATCGCGCCTTGCGCCGTGCGGATCGCTGCAGCGGCGGCGCAAAGGGCGGTCGCCTTGGCCGGGCTTGGCATCGCCGCCAGCACGGTGGCGGCGGCACGGGCGCGGCGGCCCATGTCGGCGATCAGCATCCGGGTGTCGGGCGTATCGATATCAGCCATGCTGCGGTCGCTAGCACGAAGCGCGCGAAGCTGGTAGCCTTTGGGCCCATGGGGGAATTCGACGCAGCCGGCGAACTGGTGATGGGAGGCCTGCTCGGCCGTGCGGTGGAGCCGCATGCCGGTGAGGACCATGGGCATGGCACGATCTGCCTGAATTGCGGCACGGCGCTGATCGGCCCGCATTGCCATGAATGCGGGCAATCGGGGCATGTCCACCGCTCGCTGGGCGCGATCGGCCATGAACTGCTGCACGGTGTCGCGCATTTCGAGGGCAAGATGTGGCGCACCCTGCCGCTGCTCGCCTGGCGGCCGGGCGACCTGACCCGCCGCTACGTCGCCGGAGAGCGCGCGCGCTTCGTCTCGCCGATGGCGATGTTCCTGTTTTCCATTTTCACCATGTTCGCGATCTTCCAGATCCTCGGTATCTCGACGCCGACCGAACTGGACAGCGCGACGGTGAAGCCGGCGGCCGCGGTCCAGCAGGCGATCAAGAAGCAGGAGGATCGCCGCGACGACAAAGTCGCCAAACTGGCCAAGCTGGCGGCGAACGATTCCGATCGCGCGGAACTGCAAGACGATATCGCCAAGTTGAACGGCGAGATCGCCGGGCTGAAGGCGGCGGCCGAGCGAATCCCGCAAGGGGCGGACCGGGAAGAGATGTTCACCGCGCATACCGGATGGCACACGCTCGATCACGGTATCGAGAAGTGGCAGAAGAACCCGGCCCTGATGCTCTACAAGCTGCAATCG
The DNA here is from genome assembly GCF_003096275.1 of Sphingomonas pokkalii. Classification (GTDB taxonomy): domain Bacteria; phylum Pseudomonadota; class Alphaproteobacteria; order Sphingomonadales; family Sphingomonadaceae; genus Sphingomonas; species Sphingomonas pokkalii. Next base: position 696,303 of record NZ_QENQ01000001.1, on the reverse strand, counting down.
AGCATCTACAAATTCTCGTGGTTGCTGATACCGCTGTCGCTGCCGTTCGTGTGGCTGCTGTTCTTCTGGAAACGACAGTATAAGCTGTACGACCATGCGGTGTTCGTGACCTATTCGATCGCAGCGATGTCGCTGCTGTTCATCGTCATCACGCTGCTGAACGCCCTCCATGTGCCCAGTGACGCGCTGGTCTTTGCCGCATTGGTGCTGCCGCCGGTACATCTCTGCCGACAGCTGAAGCAGGCCTATGGCCTGCGCTGGGGCTCGGCGATGCTGCGCACGGTCATATTGCTGTGGTTCATCACCATCATCGCGATGCTGTTCCTCACGATCCTGGCGCTGCTCGGAATCATGGGCTGAACGCTACCGGCAGGGATAGCGGCGGTGCATCATCGCCGCAAAAGCTGCGCTGACGCTCACATTGCGCTTGGCAGGCGGAATCCTCTCGAACTCGGCGATCAGTTCGTCGCTGCCCATCTTCACCTGCCCCTTGGGCGGCGGGCAGCTGCGCGGGCGCTTACCAGCGGCGGCCGCAGCGGCAAGATCGGCGCGATACGCGGCAGAGGCAGTATCGATTTCCTGCTTCAGCAATCCGATATCCGCCGAAAGCATCGCCATCGGCCCCTTGGCCTTGAGCGCCGTCACCTTGGCGAGAAAGTCGGCGACCGTCATCGCATTTGCCGGCGCGGCAACCAACCCGAGCCCCACCGCAACCGCCATCATCGCCTTGCGCATACGAAAACTGCTCCCGGATGGTGTATCCGGGAGCAGTTTCTAGACCAACCGGGCAATCGCCGGCAATCCGGGCTCAGGCCCCCTGCGGCGCAGGGTTACCGAACGGCCCCTTCAGCCGCCGCGTCTTCGGGATCGAGGTGCCGCCCGCAACCGGCATCCCATGCAGGCCGGTCGGATCGCCGCGATCCAGCGTCTCGCCAGCGATGAGCTTCTTGATCTCCTCGCCGGTCAGCGTCTCATATTCGAGCAGCGCCAGCGCGATCGTGTGGAGCTGATCGATATGGTCGCCCAGGATCTGGCGCGCGCGGTTGAGGCCCTTCTCGACGAAACGCTTCACCTCGGCATCGATCAGCCGCGCGGTCTCGTCCGACATCGGCTTGGAGCGCTGCACCGAATAGCCGGTGAAGCTGTCCTCGCTCTCGGAGAAGTCCAGGGGCCCAAGATTGTCCGACAGGCCCCATTTGGTGACCATCGCGCGGGCAAGGCGGGTCGCCTGCATGATGTCGTTCGAGGCGCCCGAGCTCACCTTGTCGTAGCCGAAGATCAGTTCCTCGGCGACGCGGCCGCCGAACGCCACGGCGATGTCGGCATGCATCTTGTCGCGGTGATAGCTGTACGAATCACGCTCCGGCAGCGGCTGCACCATGCCCAGCGCAAAGCCGCGCGGGATGATCGTCGCCTTGTGGATCGGATCGGCGGTGGGCTCGTGCGCGAACACCAGGGCGTGGCCGGCTTCGTGATAGGCGGTCATCCGCTTCTCGTCGTCGGTCATCACCATCGAACGGCGCTCGGCACCCATCAGCACCTTGTCGCGGGCGTCGTCGAATTCCTGCGCCGCCACCAGCCGCTTGCCGCGACGCGCCGCGAGCAGCGCCGCCTCGTTGACGAGGTTGGCGAGATCGGCACCCGAGAAGCCCGGCGTGCCGCGCGCGATGACGCGGGCGTCGACGTCCGGTGCGATCGGCACCTTCTTCATGTGGACCTGCAGGATCTTCACGCGGCCCTCGATATCGGGGCGCGGCACCTGCACCTGGCGGTCGAAGCGGCCCGGACGCAGCAGCGCCGGATCGAGCACGTCGGGGCGGTTGGTCGCGGCGACGATGATGATGCCTTCGTTCGCCTCGAAGCCGTCCATCTCGACCAGCAGCTGGTTCAGCGTCTGCTCGCGCTCGTCATTCTGGTTGCCCAGCCCTGCGCCGCGCGAACGGCCGACCGCGTCGATTTCGTCGATGAAGACGATGCACGGCGCCGACTTCTTGGCCTGCTCGAACATGTCGCGGACACGGCTGGCGCCGACGCCGACGAACATCTCGACGAAGTCCGAACCCGAAATGGTGAAGAAGGGCACGCCCGCCTCCCCGGCGATCGCGCGGGCGAGCAGCGTCTTGCCGGTGCCGGGCGAGCCGACGAGCAGCGCGCCCTTGGGGATCTTGCCGCCGAGGCGTGCGAACTTCGACGGATCCTTGAGGAACTCGACGATCTCCTGCAGCTCTTCGCGTGCCTCATCGATGCCGGCGACGTCGTCGAAGGTGACCTTGCCTTCCTTCTGGGTCAGCAGACGGGCACGGCTCTTGCCGAAGCCCATCGCGCCCGAGCCCGAATTCTTCTGCATCTGGCGCAGCACGAAGAAGGCGATGCCGAGGAAGAGCAGGAACGGCAGCGACTGGACGAGGATGTACTGCCAGATCGAGGGCGTATCCTCGGGCCGGGCGTTGATCACCACGCCCTTGGCGCGCAGCGTCTCCACCAGCTTGGGATCGCCGGGATTGTTCGTTCGGAACTTGCCCTCGTTCGTGTTGCCGGTGATCGCGCCGCTGCCGACCGCGATGTTGACATCCTTGATGTCGCCTGACTCGACCTTGTCGAGGAAGGTCGAATACGGGATGGCATTGCCCGCCGGCTGCGTCGGCCCGCCCTGGAACAGCGTAACGAACAGCGCGAGCGCCGCGAGAATTCCCACCCAGATGAGCAGGCTCTTCATCCAGGGATTGTTGCCCCCGTTTTCCGGACCTTGCTGCTTGCCGTTTTCGCTCATCGTGTACCCAGTACCTTTCCAGCCTCTAAGATAGGCATGGGGGCGTTAATGACAATGGAACAACGTCGATCACCGTGATCGGCGCGGCGGCGCGGGCGCAAAGTGCCAACGCTGCCCCGGACGCACCACGACTCCCGAGAGCGTCGCCACCTCCCCGGCATCCACCGCCGCGATCAGGCGGTCAAGCCCGGAACCGCGCGGTGGCGCCCCGCTTCCAAGCGATGCGATCGCGCGCGCCGCCAGGCGACGGACAAGCTCGCGCGGCAGGCCCGCCATGTCGAGCAGGGCAGCGCTCTCGGCGAGCTCGGCCCGCGCCCGCCATTCGCGGTCCACTACCCAGCCGAGCGCGGTTTCCGCATCGCGCAGATTGCCGGCGGCCCGCGCCAGCCGGGCGGCCGGCAGTTCGGGGGTGGCGGCCAGCAGCGCCCGCATCCGGCTGCGATCATATCGCGGGTGGCTGTTCGACGGATCCTCCACCGGCACGATCCCCGCCGCGGCCACGCAGGCCGCCAGTTCCGCACGCGACCAGGCGAGCAACGGGCGGACCAGCAGCGCCGCTCCGCGCTCCGGCCCAAGCCTGCGTGCCGGCAGCATTGCCGCCAGCCCGGAGAGGCCGGCACCGCGCCGCGCCCGCATCAGGAAGCTTTCGGCAAGGTCGTCCTGTTGGTGCGCAATGGCAACCCAGCGCGCACCGGCCGCCGCCGCCCAATCGGCAAGGCAGCGATAGCGGGCTGCCCGCGCACGATCCTGCACATTGCCGCGCGCAAAGCTTTCGGGCGGCGGCCGAAGCACCTCATGGGGCACGCCGATGCGCGTGCACAGGGCCCCGACCTCCGCCGCTTCCTCGGCTGATTCGGGGCGCAAACCATGATCGACGGTGGCGGCGATCACTGCATCGGGAAATGCCGCGGCTGCGAGCAGCAGCAGCGCAAGACTGTCCCCGCCCCCCGATACGGCAAGACCGATCATACTTGCCGGGCCAGGCACTTCGCCCGCGAGCGCCACCCAATCCGCCCGGAACCGGGCGATATCCGCGCCGGCGATCGCGCCGGTCAGCGGTGCGTCACTTGCAGCGCTGATCGGCACGGCCCTTGGCGACGCCCGCCTTCATTTCGGCCGAGAGCTGATCGCCATAGACCTTGGTCAGCTCTTCATAGACCTTGCAGACCTCGCCCGCCGGCTTGTTCAGCTTCACCAGCGCCTGCGCCAGATAATAGAGGCTGTCCGGTGCACGCTCGCCGTTCGGGTCCTTCTTGTAATTGTCGTAGAAGGCGACAGCGGCCAGGCTCGGCGCATTATCGTCCAGATAGGCGCGGCCGATCAGGTTGCGGGCATAGCTGGCGCGCTTGCTGCTCGCATATTTGGTCGTGACCTGTTCCAGCGCCTTGCGGGCCTCGGGATAGAGCTTCGCCTGCCAGAGCCGGAATCCGTAGAGGTACAGGTCTTCGGCCGCATCGCCGCTGTTCGGCCGTTCCACCGCGGCCACCTTGGCGGCGCGATCGGCGCTGGGCTTCGCCGCCGCGGCGGCGGGGCGCGGCGCCGGATCCCCGGCGGCTGCGACATCAGCATCGGTGGGCGCTGCATCGGCCTGGACCGGCGGTGTTTCCAGCGCCTTCAGCCGACCGTCGGTGGCCGCCTTGTAGGCGCCGAACGCTTCCTCCAGCTGGCGAACGCGATACTGATTCTGCTCCACCTGGCCCGTCAGCGTCTGGATCTGTCCTTCCAGCGCCGCCACCCGCTGGGTGAGATCCGCCAGCGGGTTGGTGGCCGGCACGCCGGGGGCGGTCGTATCGACCTGGGGCGTGATCTGGGGCTCCACGGTCGCCCCGGCGCCACCGGGAAACACCTTGCGCTGCACGGCGCGCATCTCGCGCTCCAGCCGATCGACCCGCTGGTCGATGCCGCCCTGGGCTTGCGCCTGGGCCGTGCCGTTGAAGCCGAAGGCCGCGAAGGCCAGTGCTGCTGCCAGTGCGATACGCATGTCAAATAATCCCTGGAACATTGCCCGGCAAAGGGCGCGCCGCCGCTATAGCCAAGCGACGGGACCGAGCGCCAGTCCCTCAGGGGTTGGGAACGTTCCCTGCGGGGCTGGGCGTGCTGGTAGCCGGGGCGGGACCGGCCGAATAATCCACGCTGTCGGGCGCGCGTGGCCCCAGCCGGCGCTGCGATCGCGGTGGCGTGGTGCCGGCCGCCGGCGCAGCGGCGGGCGCTGCCGGCGTGGGCGCTGCGGACTGGCCGCGCGCACGCAGGGCAGCCGAGCTGACCTCTGCTTCCACCGTTTCCACCTTGGTGCCGAGCGGCGCCACTTCGCTGCCGTTGATCAGCACCTGCAGTTGGTCCGGCCGGCCGGTGCGCAGCCGGGGCTGCACGGCATCGTCGGGCACCTCATAGCGTTCGCCGGCGGCAAGTTCCTTCTCCGCAAGCCGGTTGCCGGCGGCGTCGGTAACCCGGATCCAGGCGGGTCCACGCGCAACCAGCGTCACATGCTCCACCGCCGGCGTGCTCGGCGTCGGCGTGGGGGCTGCAGCCGCCGCGCTGGGGGTCGGCGTCGGCGCCAGTTCCTGCACCAGGCCGTCGCCGGGCGATCCGCCACGGAACAGGTTGGTGCCATACCAGATGCCGATTCCCAGCACGATCACCACCGCGACGATTACGCCGAACCAGGCCAGCCCGCTTGGCGCGGTACGCTGCGGCTCCTGCAGTGGATATTCGGGCTTCGGCGCGGCGCGTTCCTGCCCGCCCACTTCCTCGCGCACGTCATGGGCGATCGACACTTCGTCGGCCCCGACGGCACGGGCATAGGCCTTGGCAAAACCGGTAGCATAGGTGATCGACGGCAGACCGGCATAGGTGCCCTGCTCGATCGCCTCGAGATGGCGCTGCGGAATGCGGGTGCGTGCGGCGACTTCCGCAAGGTCGAGCCCCTGCGCCTCGCGTGCGGCGCGAAGACGATCGCCCGGCCGCGTGGTGGATGGCGTGGTTTCGTCGGGCATATCGCCTTGCATTCTGTCCTCCGGCGAACGAGTTGGACCCCTTGTGCCGCTCGCCTTGTCTCGGGCAGGGGATGCCCCCTCGGTGAGGCCGCTGTCAACGTCGCGGCGAAATGATTCCGCCGATCGATCAGGCCAGTTCGACGCCCTGCGCCTCGGCCCATTCGCCCAGCATCGTACGAACGGACCGTTCGGGCCGATCGAGCATCCCCTGCACCGCTGCCATCGCGGCGCCACGATCGAGAGAACGCAGCATTGCCTTGATCGGCCCCACGGCCGCGGGCGTAATCGAAAGCCGATCGATGCCCAGGCCGATCAGCGCCAGCGCCTCCAGCGGCCGGCCGCCCATCTCGCCGCACACCGCCACCGGCACCTCCGCCGCGCGCGCCTGCTCACTCACCCGCCGAAGGAAGCGCAGGATCGCCGGACTCAACCAGTCGTAGCGCAGCGCCAGCTTGGGGTGTGCGCGATCGGCGGCGAACAGGAACTGCGTCAGATCGTTGGTGCCGATCGACAGGAAGTCGAGCCGGGGCAACAGCTGGTCCAGCACCTCGGCCAGCGCCGGCACCTCCAGCATCGCGCCATAGCGGATGACATTGGGCAGCTTGCGCCCCCGCGCCGCGAGCCAAGCGCGCTGCGCCTCGAACAGCGCCCGCGCCTCATCAAACTCCCAAGGTTCGGAAACCATCGGGAACATCACGTTGAGCGTGCGGCCCGCACCCGCTTCGATCAACGCGCGTGCCTGCGCCTTCATCAGGCCATCGCGATCGAGCGCCAGCCGCAGTGCGCGCCAGCCCATCGCCGGATTTTCCTCTTCCCCCTCCGCATCGTGGTGGAGATAAGGCAACGCCTTGTCGCCGCCGATATCGACGGTGCGGAAGATGACCGGCCTATCCCCTGCGGCTTCCAGCACGTCGCGATAGAGCCGACGCTGCTCCTCCCGCTGCGGCAGCGTCGCCGAAACCAGGAACTGGAACTCGGTGCGGAACAGGCCGATGCCGTCGGCACCGGTCAGGTCCAGCGCAGCCACGTCGTCGCGCAGGCCGGCATTGACCATCACGGTCACGCGGTGGCCGTCGCGCGTCACCGGCGCTTCGTTGCGGAGCTGCGCGAATACGGCGCGGCGCTTCTGGCTGAGCGACAGCTTCGCCTCGAACGCCTCCTCGATGGCCAGGGTCGGCCGCACGAACAGGCTCTCCTCGCCCACGTCGAGCAGCAGGAAATCGCCCTCGGCCACTTCGCGCCGCACGTCGCGCACCCGGCCCAGCACCGGCACGCCCATCGCCCGTGCGACGATGGTGACGTGCGCGGTCAGCGATCCTTCCTCCAGCACCACGCCCTTCAGCCGCCGGCGATCATATTCCAGCAGCTCGGCCGGCCCCAGATTGCGCGCGATCAGGATCGAATCCTGCCGAAGTCCCAGTTGCGCGGCGGTGCCCAGCTGGCCGGAAACGATGCGCAGCAGCCGGTTGGAAAGATCCTCCAGATCGTGCATCCGATCGCTGAGCAACGGATCGTCGATCTCGCGCATCCGCATCCGGGTACGCTGCTGCACCCGCTCGATCGCCGCCTCGGCGGTCAGGCCGGAATCGATCGCCTCGTTGATGCGACGGCTCCAGCCTTCGTCATAGGCGAACATCTTGTAGGTGGCGAGGATCTCCTCATGCTCGCCGCCGCTGCCGAACTCGGCCTGGCTGGTCATGCGCTCGATCTGGTCGCGCATCTTGTCGAACGCGGCATAGACCCGGTGGCGCTCGGCCTCGATATCCTCGGCCACCGTATGCTCGATCACGATGCGCGGCTGGTGGAACACGGCCACGCCGCGCGCCATGCCTTCCACCAGCGGGAACCCCCGCACGCTGCTGGCGCTAGTCGGCTGGAGCCGCGTGGAGGTTCCGCCCGCCACATCGATCAGCTCGGCATTGGCGATCAGCTCGGACAGGACCATCGCCACGGTCTGCAGCGCCTCGATCTCGATATCGGCATAGCGCCGGGGATCGACATGCTGCACCGCCAGCACGCCCACCGCCCGCTCGCGCCGGATGATCGGCACGCCGGCGAAGCTGTGGAAACGCTCTTCGCCCGTCTCCGGATTATGGACGAAATTGGGGTGGCTGGTGGCCTCGTCGAGGTTCAGCGTCTCGACATTGGCGGCGATGGTGCCGACCAGCCCTTCGCCCAGCCCCAGCTTGGTGACGTGCACCGCCTCCTGCTTCAGCCCGCGCGTGGCGAACAGCTCCAGCACGCCTTCGCGCAGCAGATAGATCGAACAGACCTCGCTGTGCAGCGCCTCGCCGATGATGTTGACGACGGCATTGAGCTTGGACTGCGCCGGCAGCCGCTTCGCCATCAGATCGTGAAGGCGGGTGAGGATTTCCCGGGCGGAGGCGGCTGCGGTCAAGGCCATGTGTCAGCGCTATCAGATTGTGCCCGGCCGCGCCAACCGGGTGTGCAGCAAAACTGCCCCCCGGGGCGCCTGGTAGCCGTCAGGCGGTGCGCTTTTCCAACGCGTGCGCCGCTTCGGCGACGAGCGCGGCGATGATGTCCGCCACCGGCTCTTCCTTGGTAACCATGCCCACCGACTGGCCGGCCATCAGGCTGCCATGCTCGACATCGCCGTCGATCACCGCGCGGCGCAGCGCGCCGGCCCAATAATGCTCGATCTGCAGCTGCGCCTCGCCCATGGCGATCGCGCCTTCGTCCAGCGCCTGCGCCACTTCGCGCTGCTTGGCGGTGAAGGCGTCGCTGCCGGCGTTCTTGAGCGCCCGCACCGGTATCACCGGCAGGCGCGGATCGATCTGCACGCTGGCGATCGCATCGCGGGCGGAGGCGCGGATGAACGCCTTCTTGAAATTCGGATGGGCGATGCTCTCGGTCGATGCCGCGAAGCGGGTGCCGAGCTGCACGCCCGCCGCGCCCATATCGAGATAGCCGGCGATCGCCTCGCCGCGGCCGATCCCGCCCGCTACGAAGACAGGCACCTGCTCGGCGATTTCGGGCAGGATCTCCTGCGCGAGCACGCTGGTCGAAACCGGGCCGATATGGCCGCCGGCTTCCATGCCCTCCACGACGAGCGCATCGACGCCCGAGCGGATCAGCTTCTTGGCGAGGCTGAGCGCGGGGGCGAAGCAGATCAACTTGGCGCCATTGCCCTTGATCGCATCCAGGCTGCCCGCCGGCGGCAGTCCGCCCGCCAGCACGACATGGCCGACGCCATGCTTGGCGCACACCGCGATCAGATCGAACAGCTGCGGGTGCATGGTGATCAGGTTCACGCCGAAAGGCTTATCGGTCAGCGCCTTGGTGGCGGCGATCTCGGCGTCGAGCAGGTCCGGGCTCATCGCGCCGCACGCGATCACGCCGAAACCACCCGCATTGGAAATCGCGGAAACAAGATTGCGCTCCGAGACCCACGACATCGCGCCGGCAAGGATCGCCACCTCGCTGCCCAGGAATTCGCAACCGCGCGCCATGCGGCGGGCCAGGCGCTCGGCGCCGATCGTCAGGGTATCCGTCATGATCCGCGCCTAGCCGTGCGACCCGCCTTTCCGCAAGGCCCTCCGTCAGGCCGCGACTTCGTCCGCGTCCAGCCCGTAGGCGGTGTGCAGCACGCGCACCGCGAGTTCGGTGTAATCCTCTTCGATCAGCACCGAGACCTTGATCTCGGACGTGGTGATCGCCTGGATATTGATGCCGCGCGCGCCCAGCGTCTGGAACATCGTCGCCGCGACGCCCGCATGGCTGCGCATCCCCACGCCGACCACCGATACCTTCGCCACGCGGGTATCGTGGCTGATCTCGCTGAAGCCGATCGCGCCGCGGGCCTGGTTGAGGATTTCGATCGAACGGGCCAGGTCGGCCGCCGGTACCGTGAACGTCACGTCGGTCGCGCTGGCGCTGCCGGCGCTCTGGTGCGCGATGTTCTGGATGATCATGTCCACGTTGATGCTGGCATCGGCGAGCGGGGTGAAGATCGATGCCACCGCGCCGGGCTTGTCCGGCACCGCGGTCAGGGTGATCTTGGCCTCGTTCTTGTCGTGCGCGATGCCGGTGATGAGCTGGCGTTCCACGTCCTGAATCTCCTCTTCGCCCACGATCATCGTCCCGGGCAATGTATCTGCCATCGGCGCGTCGTCGCCTGTGAAGGACGAGAGCACCTGCACGCGAACCCCTTCCTTCATCGCCAGGCCGACCGAACGGGTCTGGAGCACCTTGGCGCCGACGCTGGCGAGTTCGAGCATTTCCTCATAGGTCACGCGCTTCAGCTTGCGTGCGCGGGGCACGATGCGCGGATCGGTGGTGTAGACCCCGTCGACATCGGTGTAGATGTCGCAGCGATCGGCCTTCACCGCCGCCGCCAACGCCACCGCCGAGGTATCCGATCCGCCGCGGCCGAGCGTGGTGATCCGGCCCTTGTGCACGCCCTGGAAGCCCGGCACGACCGCGACTTCGCCCGCGTTCATGCTGGCGAGCAGCGCGTCGGTGCCGATATCCTCGATGCGTGCCTTGGCGAAGGCGTCCGAGGTCTGCACCGGCAGCTGCCAGCCGAGCCAGGAGCGCGCCGGCACGCCGATCGCCTGCAGCGCGATCGCCAGCAGGCCGCTGGTGATCTGCTCGCCGGCGGAGACGACGACGTCATATTCCTTGGGGTCATAGAGCGACGAGGCCTCGCGGCAGAAGCCGACCAGCCGATCGGTCTCGCCCGCCATCGCCGATACGACCACCGCGACCTGGTTGCCCGCCTCCCACTCGCGTTTGACGCGGGCGGCGACGCTGCGGATACGCTCGATCCCGGCCATCGATGTGCCGCCGAACTTCATTACGATACGCGCCATGGCTGGTTGCTTGTTTCCTGCCCTTGGGAGAGATGGGCGTGCCTGATAGGAGCCAGCGATGCCGAACGCAACAATAGCTACGATTGACCCCCGTGAAGCGGAACATTTCGGTCGTCTGGCGACCGATTGGTGGAATCCTAAGGGCTCCTCCGCCATGCTCCACAGGCTGAATCCTGCGCGGCTGGGCTATATCCGCCGCGCGATCGACGCGCACTGGTCGGGCGATTCGGCCGATTTCATGCCGCTGACCGGCAAGACCGCGATCGACGTGGGCTGTGGCGCCGGCCTCTTGTGCGAACCGCTCGCCCGGCTCGGCGCGCGGGTGACCGGCGTGGACGCGGCGGGCGAGAATATCGGCGCGGCGCGGGCGCACGCCGAACAATCCGGGCTGCCGATCGACTATATCCATGGCGGCATCGAGGATCTGGCCGGCCGCCAGTTCGACCTCGTCACCTCGATGGAGGTGATCGAGCATGTCAGCGATCCCGCCGCCTTCGTGCGCGGGTTGGCCGGGGCGCTGGCCGATGGCGGGCTGATGGTGCTTTCCACCCCCAACCGCACCCCACTTTCGCGCCTGGCGATGATCACGCTGGCCGAGGGCACCGGCGCGATCCCCAAGGGTACGCATGACTGGCGCCGCTTCCTCAAGCCCGAGGAACTGGAGGCGCTGCTGGCCGATGCCGGCCTGAAGGTGATCGACCGCCAGGGCCTGACCTTCTCGCCCACCCGTGGCTTCGTCGTCGGCGCGCAGGATGCGCTCAATTATCTGGTCACCGCCGTCCGCGCCTGATGCCCGGACGGCGGTGCCGAATCACTTGTTCAGATCGAGCAGCAGGATCGGCCCGATATCGAACACCTGCTTGGCCGTGGCGAGCTGGAGCGAGATGTTGAGGGCGCCCGCCGCATAATCGCGATCGGCAACCCCGCTGGCATGGACCATTTTCCATTCGCCGGTTGCCTCGGCCTCGCCCTTGAACACCGGGGTATAAGGCTCCTTCGACAGGCCGAGCTGGATCCCGGCGATCCTGGCGCTCGCAGCCCCCTCCGGCAAGGTCGACGCGCGGACCCACACCGCGATCACCAGCTTGTCGCCCTTTTTGATCGGCTGGTTGACGCTCGAGGTAAGGCCGACCGTCCAGGGCTGGTCCGATGCTGCCGGTATCGCGACACGCAGGGCACGGCCGCCCTGCACGCTCTTGTCCTTCACCACCGCCGGCTTGGTTGCGAGGCCATATACGGCGAAGCTCTCCGGCGCCGGCGTGTTCAGGATCTGCTTGGCAACATCGCTCTGCTGCTGACCTTGCGCGCGCGCCGGCAGGCCAACGACAGACAGGCAGCACGCGATGGCAACGAATAGCGATTTCATGATTACCCCTCCATTATCTTCGTTTCCTTGCAGGCTACCGCGACCGTCAACGCTGTCAAGATGCTGTGATTGACAGGCCTGCCCCGGCACCGGACAGAGTATGCGCATGTCGACGATCAAGCTGCACCCGAGCTGGCTGGGCCCACTCGAACAGGAATTCGCCCAGCCCTATATGGCCGCACTCCGAAGCTATCTGCGTGCGGAGAAGGCGGCGGGGAAGCGCATCTTCCCGGCGGGAAGCGAGTGGTTTCGCGCGCTGGACTTGACGCCGCTGGAACAGGTGCGCGTGGTGATTCTGGGGCAGGACCCGTATCACGGCGAGGGGCAGGCGCACGGCCTGTGCTTCTCGGTGAAGCCCGGTGTGCGGACGCCCCCTAGCCTCGTGAACATCTACAAGGAGATGGAAACCGATCTCGGCATTCCGCGCGCGCAGCACGGCTTTCTGGAGCATTGGGCCAAACAGGGGGTACTGCTGCTCAATGCCGTGCTGACGGTGGAGATGGGCCGCGCCGCAGCACATCAGGGGCGCGGCTGGGAACGTTTTACCGACGCGGTGATCCGCCTGGTGAATGCCCGCCCGGAGCCGGTGGTCTTCCTGCTCTGGGGCAGCCATGCGCAGAAGAAGGCGGCATTCGTCGATTCGATCGATAGGGGCGGCCGGCATCTCGTGCTGAAGGCACCCCACCCGTCGCCGCTCTCCGCCCATTCGGGCTTTTTCGGCTGCCGCCATTTCAGCAAGGCCAACGCCTTTCTCGAAAGCATCAACCAGAAGCCGATCGACTGGGCGTTACCGCCCTACGCGTGACGCGACCCGGAGTTCAGGCGGTGCAAGACACCGGCATCGAAGGCCGACGCCGCCGGCGCAGGGCAGCACCGGCAAGCGCGAGGCCGCCGATCAGCATGGCCCAGGTCGCCGGCTCCGGCACCGCCCCGCCCGAACCCGTCGTCGTGAAACCAAGGCTCCAGCCCCGATCGACCAGGCCGACATCCCCGGCGGCGGTATCGAAGGCCAGCAAGGTCCACCGGCCATTCGGGTCAAGCCCGTTGAAATCGGCAAAGCTGATCACGTCGGTGACGCCATTGATCCCATAGGAAAACCAGTTGGAAGCCCGATAGCTGCCCGACGTAACGGGGCCGAGATCGAAGGCGGGAAAGGGGAGCAAGCCGCTGGCGGAATCGCGGAACGTCACCGTCGCGTTGCTGACGGCATTGGCACCGCCGGCCCCGCTCCAGAAGACCAGTCCGCGCTGGAGGTCTTCCGCCACCAGGCCGAACACCAGATCCTGGGAATAGCTGTGGCTCACACCGTCCAGCGTGAGCGAAAGGCCGGTAATACGCCCCAGCAGCCCCGCCACATCGATCGAGCTGGTGGTGATGCCATTGTCCGGGATGCTGATCCGGTCGCGGTTCACAAAGGTCTGCGCGCCCGCCGGTACCGAGAACCATGCAAGCACCAGCGCGAAAGCCGCCATCCTGAAGTGCATCTGCGTTCCCCTTTTGCCTGACTGGATCGTGCGACCCCACGGGTCGATCACCGCAAACCTTCTGGCCAGTCGCGGTTAACATTCAGTTAACCTTAAGCTTTCGGAATCGCATGGGGCGGGCAATGGTTCCACCACCCCTGAGAGCGGCCAGCCGGGCGGCGAAGGCCAGCCCGGCTGGCCTCCATCAATCGTGCTCGCGGTCGCCGGCACCTATATAGAGCTCGCTGCCGGTCTCGCGGAACACCTTGCTCATCTCGGCCATGCCCGCTTCGGCCTCAGCAGGCGCCGCCGGGGTCGCCGCCAGGAAGCTGTCCGCCGCCTGGTTCTGCTTCGCCGCGAAGTCGCGCACTTCCTGCGTGATCTTCATCGAGCAGAATTTCGGCCCGCACATCGAACAGAAATGCGCGGTCTTGGCGCCTTCGGCCGGCAGCGTCTGGTCGTGATACTTCTCGGCCGTGTCCGGATCGAGCGACAGGTTGAACTGGTCGCGCCAGCGGAACTCGAAGCGCGCGCGGCTCAGCGCGTCGTCGCGCACCTTGGCCGCCGGATGGCCCTTGGCGAGGTCCGCCGCGTGCGCCGCCAGCTTGTAGGTGACCACGCCCACCTTCACATCGTCGCGATCGGGCAGGCCCAGATGCTCCTTCGGCGTGACGTAGCAGAGCATCGCCGTGCCGTACCAGCCGATCATCGCCGCGCCGATGCCGCTGGTGATGTGGTCGTATCCCGGCGCGATGTCGGTGGTCAGCGGCCCGAGCGTGTAGAACGGGGCCTCGCCGCACGCCTCGAGCTGCTTGTCCATGTTCTGCTTGATCTTGTGCATCGGCACATGGCCGGGGCCCTCAATCATCACCTGCACGTCCTGTTCCCAGGCGCGCTTGGTGAGTTCGCCCAGCGTGTAGAGCTCGGCGAACTGCGCCTCGTCATTGGCATCGGCGATCGAGCCGGGGCGCAGGCCATCGCCCAGCGAATAGGCGATGTCATAGGCCTTCATGATCTCGGTGATCTCGTCGAACCGCTCGTAGAGGAACGATTCGCGGTGATGCGCGAGGCACCACTTGGCCATGATCGAGCCGCCGCGCGACACAATGCCGGTGACACGCTTGGCGGTCATCGGGATATAGGGCAGCCGGACGCCGGCATGGATGGTGAAATAGTCGACGCCCTGCTCGGCCTGCTCGATCAGCGTGTCGCGGAAGATCTCCCAAGTCAGCTCCTCGGCGATGCCGCCGACCTTCTCCAGCGCCTGGTAGATCGGCACCGTGCCGATCGGCACCGGCGCGTTGCGCAGGATCCATTCACGGGTGTCGTGGATGTTGCGGCCGGTGGAGAGGTCCATCACCGTGTCCGCGCCCCAGCGGATCGACCAGACCAGCTTGTCGACTTCGGAGGCGACGTCGCTGGCGACCGCCGAGTTGCCGATATTGGCGTTGATCTTGACCAGGAAGTTGCGCCCGATCGCCATCGGCTCGCTTTCCGGGTGGTTGACGTTGTTCGGGATGATCGCCCGGCCCCGCGCCACTTCGTCGCGGACGAATTCGGGGGTCACATAATCGGGGATCGCGGCGCCCCAGTCCTGGCCGTCGCGGATATATTCCGCCAGCCGCTCGCGGCCGAGATTCTCGCGCTCGGCGACATATTCCATCTCGGGCGTGATGATGCCGCGCCGCGCATAGTGCATCTGGGACACGTTCATGCCCGGCTTGGCACGCAGCGGCCGCTTGGTCACGTTCGGGAACTGCGGCACGCCGGCCGAGCGGTCCGGGCCCTTCAGGCCGTTGTCCTCGGGCTTCACCTGGCGGCCGTCATAGGCCTCGACGTCGCCGCGGCCGAGGATCCAGTCGCGGCGGATCGCCGGCAGGCCGGCCATGATGTCGATGCGCGCATCGGGATCGGTATAGGGGCCGGAGGTGTCATAGACGCGCACCGGCGGCTCGCCGCTGCTCGGCTCGAGATGGATCTCGCGCATCGCGACGCGGTGCTTGCCGACATGGATCTTGCGGCTGCCGCGAATGGGGCCGGTGGTAACGCCGATTTCGGTCTTGGCGGGAATGTCGGCCATGCTCGTCTACTCCTTCGGGCGGACGTAGGGAGAGCAGATGGACCTCGGGGAACAAGACCCTCCCTCCCTACGCCGGTGTCAACCGGATCAGGTTCAGCGGGTCGAAGGCTGCAGCCTTCCTCTCAACCGCTGCGCCAGCGGTCCCCCGGGGAATGCATGGCCTGTACGCGGAAGCGGCGCGACGGGCAATCCCGGCGCGCCGCCATCCTGCCATAGATCAGGAAGATCAGGCGAAACGAGCACTGCCCCGGCTTTGCCGCCGACGCAGCGCGCCGCCTGCAAGGCCAAAGCCGCCGATCAGCATCGCCCATGCCGCCGGCTCCGGCACACCGGACGCGGTGCCTTGGCTGAAACTCGCCTGGAATTGTACGTCGCCCAACGCCCCGGCGCTGGCATCCCAATCGCGCGCGAACAATGCCGAGGCTCCACCCAAGGGGTTGGCATATACGAATTCGCCGCCCGCATAGGCGTCGCTGCCGAATCTGCCTGCGCCGGGCATCCACGACGCGCCCGTGTTCGACGGCTGCGCCAGATCCTGCGTGGTGAGGAAGGCGACATAGCGCCGGCCAGCGACCAGATTGACCGCCCCGACATCAAAGCGAAGCGCATCGAACGCCGTACCCGTCGTGCCGCCAAAGGTGCGGGCATCGCTGGCGTAATAGGCGTTGCCGATCGCCCGGCGCCCGCTCCATGCATAGACATAAGCGCGCACATTCGCTGCGCCACCACCCAAATAGAAGGTAAAGCTGTTCAACGCATTGTCACGGCCGACCGTGAAGGTCTGGCCATAGACCGGCGTGAAATCGGCGCCGAAATCACCAATCTTCGTCGAATAGGCACCGCTGGTGTCAATGGTAGACGCCGCAGCGGAAGACGCGATCGTTACGAACGCGAAACCCAGAATTCCCAACAGTGCAGGCCGTTTCATGCCACCCCCCAATACGCCCTGCCGCCGCCGCGAAAAACCGCGCCCAAGATTCCGGCAGAACCTTAGCTTTGCAAAGTAACGTGCAGAAGTTGGCCGAGCAATTCGGAAGGTTCAGGCAAATGAACCGTTCGGCGCATTTGCCTGTCTCGAATCAGAACGTGTAGGCGAGGCCGATCGCGCCATACCATTGGTCGCGCGATCCGGCGATCCGCACAACGGGCGAATCGGCCGCATCCTCCAGCAGTCGCCGATAGCCGACGCCGCCCACCATCGAGAGACCGTGGAGCAGATCACCGGTGAGCGAGACATTGCCGATCGCCGCGAGGGTCCAGTCCTTCCAGCCCTTGCGCGCAGTATAGACCGGCAAGCCGCTGACGGCACTGCCCGCCGGGGTGACGCCGAAATAGGTCTGGGCGTAGCCGTCGCCCATGTAGTTGGCGGACCAGTTGAGCGCGACGAATGCCTTGCGGCTAAGCGGCGTGCTGTAGCTTACCGACGGCGATACGATGTAGCTTTTGTGGACGGTTCCGACGTCGTGGATATAGGACACGCCCACGGTCAGCTTGTCATAATCGCTGGTAATCAGGCCCTGTTTGCCGATGCCGACAAAGCCGCCCGCCTCCGCTGCCGCCTTGATCTTGCCCAACGCCTGCACCTGCCGGTCTTCGATCCGGGCGGTGCGGTTGAGGTTGAGGTTCAGCACCGGCCCGGCCTGGAAATCCCAACCCGGCCCGGCGCTATCGGCGATCAGATCGGCCCAGGCACGGCTGCCCAGCACGGCGAAATTGATCCCCGAAACGGTACCGCGCACCGCCGGGGCGACAGTGACCACCGACTTGTCGGAACCGTCATAGCTGGGCACCACCGCCAGTCCGGCACCGACGGTAACCGTATCGCGGGAAAGATCGGGGGCCGGTTCGGAGGATTGCTGCGCCAACGCGGGCGCCGCAACGATCAGGGGAAGCAGCGCAAGGGCGCGGCAGGACGCAGCACGAACAGAAATCATTGAAAACTCCGGGGACGGATGTTGCACCGGCGAAACGCTGGCGATCCCGCGCAGTTCCTACAGCAGGTAGCGGATGCGGACTTCCTGCCGATCGCTGCCACCCGTCAATGGGAACTGCGCCGCGGTGAAGCGCGGCGGGCCGAAGCCGATCGCAGGATTGCGCGAAAACCCGAATCCCTCGCGCGGTATGCCCATGACCGTATCCAGTCTGCCGTTGCCATTGGCATCATGGATCACCGCCACCGCATAATCGCCCGGCGCCAGCGCGGTGACCCGCAATTGGGCGCTGCTCGCAGGGATGGTGCGCTTGATCGCCCCGCCGCCATCGCGACAATCCGGGAACACGGCCGGTGCCGGCGCGATACACACCTGCAGCAGCCCGCGGCTGGAGCGCAGCTTGGTGAAATCAATCTCCAGCGTCGCGAGCGGCGATCCGCCCCCCAGGATCGGGAACAGGGCCAGCGCCGCTACCGCGCGCCGCATGTTCGAACCGGCCAAGCCCCTGATCGGTGCCGCAAAGCCGGTCCCAGAACCGGAAATAAAGCCCATAATTGCACCCATATCGCTCGTGATGGCGCTGATGGTGGCTCGCGGTGATCAACCACGCACCCAGCGGCCCCCGCCACATCCAGGCCGGGAAGATTTCCCAGCCCATATGATTGGTCACCCCCATAACCGTCATCACCGTCAGGACCAAGCCAAGCGCGGCGACATGAATGGGAATCACGAAGACCAGCAGGGGTATGACGATGGCGCCCGACAGCGCCTCACCCCAGTGAAAGCTCATCGCCGCCCAGGCGGTGGGCGGACGGCTGGCGTGGTGCACGGCGTGATAGCGGCGGAACAACGCGGGGCGGTGCATCGCCCGGTGCGTCCAATAGAACCAGCTGTCGTGCGCGAACAGATAGAGCAGCACCGACACCGGCAGGTACCAGAGCGGCCAAGCATGCACGTCGGTGTAGATCCGCGTCCAGCCATGGTGCTGCCACCCCCAGGCGACGATGCCGGCGGGAACCCCGTAGATCGCTGCCGAACCCAGGCTCCAGCCGATTTCCTTGCGAATCTGCCGCTCCAACCCGGCATAGAGGCCCGGGTGGCGCAACCGCGTCGCCAGCGCGAACCCCGCCGACGCGGCAAGATATCGCAGGCCGACGATCGCCGTCATGGCAATCGCGGAAGCGAGCAGGGCAAAGGCGATGTTCATTCGCGATCCTGCTACGCCTTCGTGCCCGTCGCGGCAATGCGATACGAAAGCGCATGGCCTGCCCCAAGGAGTATGCAATTGATGGAATTCCGCTCGCTGCACACCCGGCGCGTATGCGTGCTGAAGGTTCACGTGCCTGTCTCCGCCGCAACGCTCGCCCGGCTCGCCGCCGGGGACGCCGATGCGATGGCGGAGGCCCCGGCCTTGTCGGCGATCCTCGCCATCATTCGCGAAACGGACCCGCTGGGCGATTTCGGCGCCTATCGCTCGGTGGTGGAACTCAGCCTGGGGTGGGAGATGTTCACACCGGCGCCCGCGGCCCGGCCCAGCCTTGGCGCGGCGGGCATCGAAAGCCATTCGCCGACCGTCATCCTTCACGTCCACCTTCCGGCGGAAGGCAGGGCGGAAATCGAAACGGCCATCGCACGGATCGTCGATGCCCATCCCTGGGAAGTGCCGGTGATCGAGATCGCATCGGCCGATCTGATCGTTGCATCGCCGCAGGCAAGTGAACCATGAACCGGCCTGTTGCCGGGATGAATGTTGCTGCAATGTAACAGTCGTACTTCTACGAAGCCGCTCGGACCGAATCTTTAAACCCCTCGAAACTACCTTTGCGACCGCCAACAGGAAATGTCCCTGGAGCGGGAGCGAATTGTATGAAACTGCGTTACTTGTTGCTGGCGTTCTGCTCGAACGCGATCGTGTACCCGGCGCTGGCCCAGTCCGGCAGCGACACGCCAAAGCCGGCCAGCACGGCGCAGGTTCCTGAGAAGGAAGTCTTTTCGACCGGCGTCGCGAAGGGCCGGGACCGTCTGGACAGCGCGACCTCGACCAGCGCGTTCCGCGCCAGCGAGTTCGAAAAGCTGGGCCCGCGACCGCTGGGCGACCTGTTGCGCACCATGCCGGGCCTCCGTGTCGAAAGCGGCATCGGCGAGGGCAACGCCAACTATACGGTGCGGGGCCTGCCGCTAGCAGCTGGCGGTTCGAAATACATGCAGTTCCAGGAAGACGGGCTGCCGGTGCTCGAATTCGGTGACATCTTCAACGTCGCGGTCGACGTATTCATGCGGCCCGACTTCAACATCGCCGCAATCGAATCGATTCGTGGCGGCTCGGGATCGACCTTCTCGTCGAACGCGCCGGGCGGCGTGATCAACCTCATTTCCAAGACCGGCGATACGCGCGGCGGCGCCGTGCAGTTCACCACCGGTCTCGATTATGGCGAGAAGCGGATCGACATGGATTATGGCCAGCCGCTCGGCAATGGCTGGCGCTTCCATGTCGGCGGCTATTACCGCGCCGGCGAAGGACCGCGCGACATCGGCTTCACCGGCTACAAGGGCGGCCAATTCCGCTTCAACGTCACCAAGCAGTTCGCCAATGGCTATGTCCGCGTCAGCGGCAAGTGGCTCGACGATCGTTCGCCGACCTTCGCACCCTATCCGATCCGGATCACCGGCACCAACGACAAGCCGGTGATCAGCAACGTCGGCAATTTCGACATCCGCCGCGATTCGCTGCTGTCGCCATTCATCGGCCCGGTGACGACGCTGGACGGCGACAACAAGCTGGCCCGCTACGACGTCGCCAATGGCATGCATGCGAAGAGCAAGTCGATCGGCCTGGAAGCGCAGTTCGAAATCGCCGGCTTCACGATCAGCGAGCGGGCCCGCTATTCGGCCAATTCGGGCGATTTCCTGCGAATCTTCCCCTCGAATGTCGGCCCGATCGCAACGATCGCTGCCTCGCAGGCCGGTGCCGGCGCCACCGCGACCTATGCCAGCGGCCCGAACATCGGCCAGGTCGTGCCCGTCGGCGCCAATGGCAACGGCCTGCTCGCGTTCAGCTATATGGCGCAGACGCGCGCGCGTTCGCTGGACAACTTCACCAACGACATCCGCGCCACCCGCGTCTGGAAGATTGGCAAGGGCGACCTCACCGTTACCGGCGGGCTCTACAAGGCAAACCAGAAACTCTACGCGCAGTGGCTGCATTCGGGCATCGACACCGACGTGGCGGGCGACGGCCAGACCAAGATGGTGAACGTCACCAGCGCCGGCGGCGTCGCGCAGACCCAGGAAGGCTATTACACTTTCAGCCGCAACGGCAGCAAATTCCGCCGCATCTTCGACGTCTCGTACGACATTCTCGCGCCCTATGGCTCGGTGAACTATCATGTCGGCAAGCTCTCGATCGGCGGCAGCGTGCGCTATGATCGCGGGCGGGTGCGCGGTTCGCTGGTCGGTGCGGATCTGGGCGGCGGCCGCGTCGGGCTGACGCGCTTCGATATCAACGGCAACGGCGTGATCTCCGCGCCGGAGACCCGCGTCGCCTTCCTGCCGCTCGATGCGCCGGCACCCGTGAACTATAATTACGGCTATTGGAGCTATTCGAGCGGCATCAACTTCCGCGTCGCAGAACCTTTCTCGGTCTTCGCCCGCTACAGTCATGGCGCCCGCGCCAACGCCGACAAGATCCTGTTCACGCCGGCGGTGAGCACGATCACAGGCGGCGTGACGGATCCCGCCGACAAGGACGACGGCGTCACCCAGCTGGAAGGCGGTTTCAAGTTCCGCAAGGCTGGTGCGACGCTGAACGTCACCGCCTTCCGCGCGACGGCCGAGGATCACAATGTCCTTAACGGATCGGCCAACCAGACGATCCGCAGCTATCGGGCGACCGGCGTGGAAATGGAAGGCAGCTATCGCCGCGGCATCTTCAGCATCACCGCTGGCGCCACCTATACCACCGCCAAGATCACCAGGGACCAGCTCGATCCGACGCTGACCGGCAAGGAACCGCGCCATCAGCCGGCATGGACGCTGGAGGCGACCCCGCAGATCGAGCTGCGTCGCGTGACGCTGGGCGCCAACGTCGTGACGATCACCAGCAGCTATGCGCAGGACAGCAACCTGCTCAAGATGCCGGGGTTCACCGTGGTCAATGCCTTTGTGGTGGTGAAGCCGATCGATCGGGTGCGGGTGATGCTGAACGCCACCAACCTGTTCGACCAAGTCGGCTTCTTCGAGTTCAACCAGAGCGAAGTGCCTGCGAACGGCATCGGCTGGGGCCGTTCGATCAACGGACGCACCGTGTCGCTATCCGCCAAGCTCGACTTCTAAGTAACACGAGTCTGGCGCCGAAGGATCGGCAATCGGCGCCAGCCATCCGCTCGCCGTATCGAAACGACAAAGGGTCACCTTGTCCTCGGCGTCGATATGCGCAAGCTTGCCAGCATAGGGCACGGCCTGTCCGCTGACGATATTGCGGTCGATCATGGTTAACGCCTGGTCGATATCGGTGAAGTCCACCCCTTCCAATGCGCTGACGCCATAGTTCCACCACTTCAACCGCAGCAATTCGGCGACGATCGTCGGTTCGAAGCGATATCGCAAGATACGCGCGGGCACGCCGCCGACGATCGCGTATGGGGGCACGTCCTTGACCACCACTGCGCGAGATCCAATCACTGCACCGTCTCCGACCGTCACGCCCCGACGGATCAGCGCACCTTCGCCGATCCATACATCGTTGCCGATGACGATCTTCTCGGCGCGCCCGGCAATATGTGCGCCATAGAGTGTCGCAGCTTTCTCGATCCACGCTGCGTTCCGATCCCGAAATGCGGCGAGTTGCTGCCACTCAAACTCGCCCTCGAAAATCGGGTGGGCGGACAGGAAATCGGTAGGATGCTCAACCTGTCCCATGGTTACATTCTGCGCGATGGCACAGAATCGGCCGATACTGGCGACATGTCGGATCAGTGATTTTCGGCCTCCAAGGTAGGTGAAGCCGCCAATGAAATCTGCAACGAAAGTACCCTCCTTCAGATTGCAGGGTGCTTCGATCAGCGTCTCGGCTTTGGCGCCTGTCCATCCGAAGCACACGCGCTCCTCGACATGGATAGAAACCGCGCGACAACGCTGCCTATCCGCTACAGAGAGCATATTCTGTTCGCTATATAACATATAGTTAGCCCCTCTACCTTACTATAGATGGAGTGGCCGGCGATCGAGCGCTCCCGGGCATCGATTCGGCGCAGTTCTCGCCGTTTCACCGCGTGGCACCAAAGGCGGGGTTCCCACACCCCTGGCGTTCGGCTAGGCGACAGCCATGCCTTCAACCATCAGTTGCGACGTCGCCATTGTCGGCGGCGGACTTGCGGGCGGGCTTATCGCGCTCGCAATCAGGAAGAAGAAACCGCATTGCTCCGTCCGGCTGATCGAAGGCTCGGAACGGATCGGCGGCAATCACCTGTGGTCGTTCTTTGCCGACGATGTGGCGCCCGAGCATCGCTGGCTCGCAGCGCCGCTGATCAGCCATGGCTGGTCGAGCTATGACGTGGCCTTTCCAAGCCATCAACGCACCCTGCCGGCCCGCTATTATTCCGTCGAATCCGATCATTTCGACCGGGTGGTGCGCGAGTCGCTGGGCGAAAAGGGGCTGCTGCTCGGCCGCGAAGCGGCAGATGTCACGCCGAACGCCGTCGCGCTGGCCGATGGCGATCTGGTCGAAGCCGACGGCGTGATCGATTGCCGCGGCGTCGGCGATACCAGTGCCCTGCAGCTCGGCTGGCAGAAATTCCACGGCGCCGAACTCGCGCTGGCCGCGCTCAACACGGTGCAGCGCCCGCTGATCATGGACGCAACGGTGCCGCAGATCGACGGCTATCGCTTCGTCTATTGCCTGCCGTTCAGCCCGACACGGATGTTCGTCGAGGATACCTATTACAGCGACACGCCTGAACTCGATCTGCACCTGACGAGCGGGCGTATCGAAGCCTATGCCGATGCTGCCGGCTGGCAGGTCGATCGCGTCCTGCGCGAGGAAGTGGGCAGCCTGCCCGTGGCGATGGGCGGCGATCATGCCGCCTATTGGGCGGCGGGGGGCCGCGGCATCGCCAAGGCGGGGATGAAAGCGGGTCTGTTCCACCCGATGACCGGCTATTCCTTCCCCGATGCCGTGCGCACGGCGGCGCTGATCGCGGAGGAAAAGGACTATGCGGGCGCGGCGCTGCACCAAATGCTGTATGGCTATTCCCGCGCGCTCTGGCGCAAGCGCGGCTTCTATCGCATGCTCGCCGCGATGTTGTTCAAGGCGGCCGAACCCGAGGAGCGCTATCGCGTGCTGGAACGATTCTACCGTCTGGATGCAGGATTGATCCAGCGTTTCTACGCTGCCCAGTCGACCTGGGGTGATCGCCTGCGGGTGCTTTCGGGCAAGCCGCCGGTGCCGGTAGGCCGCGCCCTTTCCGCGATCTGGAACCGCTGATGCGCCGCGCTGTCGTGATCGGCGCCGGCTTCGGCGGCCTCGCGCTTGCCATCCGGCTGCAATCGGCTGGCGTCGATACCACGGTGATCGAGGCACGCGACAAGCCCGGCGGCCGCGCCTATTACTGGGAACGCGACGGCTTCACCTTCGATGGCGGACCGACGGTGATCACCGATCCCGACGCGCTGAAGGAGCTGTGGCGCCTTTCGGGCCATGACATTTCGGAAGACGTGACGCTGAAGCCCGTCACCCCCTTCTACCGCCTGTCCTGGCCCGACGGGACGACCTTCGACTATACCAACGACGATGCGATTCTGGTGGGCGAGATCGCCAAGCTCGATGCGGGCGACATCGCCGGCTATCGCAAGTTCCTCGACTATTCGGCGAGCGTCTATGAGGAAGGCTATGTGAAGCTGGGCGCCAAGGCGTTCCTGGACTTCAAGTCGATGCTCAAGGCGGCACCAGCGCTGATGCAGCACCAGGCCTGGCGCTCGGTCTATTCGATCGTCTCGAGCTTCGTGAAGAACGAGAAATTGCGCGAGGCGCTGTCGTTCCACACCCTGCTCGTCGGCGGCAACCCGATGGCGACCAGCAGCATCTATGCGCTGATCCACAAGCTGGAGCGCGACGGCGGCGTCTGGTGGGCCGAGGGCGGCACCAACCGGCTGATCGCCGGCATGATCCGCCATTTCGAACGGCTGGGCGGCGCGGTGCGGATCGGCGATCCGGTCGACGAGATCCTCACACTGGGCGACCGCGTGGTCGGCGTGCGCACCAAGAGCGGCGTCGAGGTGGAAGTCGATGCGGTCGCGAGCAACGCCGACATCGTCCACAGCTACCGCGACCTGCTGCGCAACTCGCGCAGCGCGCGGCGGACCGCGGGCAAGCTGATCAACAAGCGCTATTCGCCGTCGCTGTTCGTGGTGCATTTCGGACTGCGGGGCACCTTCCCCGACATTCCGCACCACATGATCCTTTTCGGGCCGCGCTATAAGGGGCTGCTCGACGACATCTACACGCACGGGGTGATCAGCGAGGATTTCTCCCTCTATCTCCACCATCCGAGCGCGTCGGACCCGAGCATGGCGCCGGAAGGCCATTCGACCTTCTACGTGCTGGCACCCGTGCCGCATCTCGGCAAGTTCCCGGCGGACTGGAGCCAGGTCGGCCCCATTCTGGAGCAGCGCATCCTCGCCGAGGTGCAACGCCGCCTGATCCCGGATCTGGCGGAACGGATCGTCACCAAGTTCCATTACGCCCCGACCGATTTCCGCGACGACTTGGCCGCACATCACGGATCGGGCTTCAGCCTGGAACCGATCCTGACGCAAAGCGCCTGGTTCCGGGTGCACAATCGCGACGATGCGATCTCGAACCTGTATTTCGTTGGGGCGGGTACCCATCCTGGCGCGGGCATCCCCGGCGTGGTCGGCAGCGCGAAGGCGACGGCCGAGCTGATGCTGGGGGAAATGGGCTCTTAAAGCCCCTCCTCCTGAGAGGAGGGGTTGGGGGTGGAGGGATTCCAGAACGTCTGTTGGTCTCTGTGAGCACAGCCCCACCCCAACCCCTCCCCTGAAGGGGAGGGGCTAAGAAGAAGTCTCTCCCTCCTCGCCAAAACGCGCTATCAGCCGCGCCACAGGAGCACAGCATGAAGCGTATTGCCGTCTATTGCGGTTCGGCCAGCCCGGCCGATCCGGTCTATATCGAGGCGGCCCGCGCGCTGGGCCGCAGCTTGGCAGAGCGCGGTATCGGCGTCGTCTATGGTGGCGGCCGGATGGGCCTGATGGGTGCGGTCGCCGATGCGGCGCTGGAGGCCGGCGGCGAAGTAATCGGCGTGATCCCCACCCTGCTCGTCAACGCCGAAGTCGCGCATCGCGGGCTGACCTGCCTGGAGGTCTGCGAGACGATGCACGAGCGCAAGGCGCGCTTCACCGAACTGGCGGACGGCTTCATCAACCTTCCCGGCGGCACCGGCACGATGGACGAATTGTGGGAGGCGATGAGCTGGGCGCAGCTCGGCTATCACGCCGACCCGATCGGCCTGCTCAACATCGCCGGCTATTACGACAAGCTGATCGAATTCTGGGCGCATATGGGCAGCGTCGGCTTCGTCCGGCCGCAGCATCAGAGCCTGTTGCTCGTCGATTCGACCATCGACGGGCTGCTCGCCAAGATGGCTGCCGCCCAACCGGTGGTGCCGATCGCGCAGCTGCGCCGCGAACAGCTGTAATGCGCTTTCCCGGCCGTGATGCAATCGTCGCGACTGCGGGCGAATCGATCGCCCGCGGCTCGCGCAGCTTCGCCGCGGCCAGCAAGCTGTTCGATCCGGCGACGCGCGAGCGCGCCTGGCTGCTCTATGCCTGGTGCCGGCGCTGCGACGACATCGCCGACGGGCAGGACCATGGCCACGGCATGACGATCGTCGCGGACCCGCAGGCGCGGCTGGCGGAGATTCGCGAACGCACCGCGGCGGCGCTGGCCGGCGATTGGGTGGGCGACGCAGCCTTCGATGCGCTCCGCATCGTGGCGCACGAAACCGGCATGCCGCACCGCTTCGCCTGGGACCTGATCGACGGCTTCGCCCTCGATGCGGACGGCTGGCGCCCGCAGACTGAGGACGATCTGCTGCGCTATTGCTACCATGTGGCGGGCGTCGTCGGCTGCATGATGGCGGTGGTGATGGGCGTCGCGCCCGAGGACGAAGCGGTGCTCGACCGCGCCTGCGATCTCGGCCTCGCCTTCCAGCTCGCCAACATCGCACGCGATATCGGCGAGGATGCCGACGCCGGCCGCTGCTATCTGCCGGCCGCCTGGTTGCAGGAAGTGGGACTGCAGGCCGAGACCCCTCTGGCGGACCGCAACGCGCTGGCCATTCTCGGCACCCGGCTGGCGGATCGGGCCGAAGGCTATGAGAGCAGCGCGCGCGGCGGGGCGGCGGCGCTGTCGTTCCGTTCGGCCTGGGCGGTGCTGGCGGCGGCGGACATCTATGGCGGCATCGCCCGCAAGGTCCGCGCGCGCGGGGCCGAGGCATGGGACAGCCGCACCACCACCTCGGGCGGCGAGAAGCTCGCGGCGATCCTCAAGGCTTGGGGCGCGACCCGCAAGCGCACCCCGACGCCGCGCCCCGCCGGCCTGTGGACACGCCCGCGCTGAGGCTTCGCCTTACCCGTTCAGCGCGTTGATCGCCGCGTGCACCCGCGCCTCGATCTCGCGCCGGGGCAGCCCGGCCGGGATCGGCGCGCCGAAGCGGAACACGATCTCGCCCTTGTGCATCAGCCCCTTGCGCGGCCAGACATGCCCGCTCTTCACCGCCACCGGGACCACCGGCAGGTCCAGCGCGCGATAGAGCCCGGCAAAGCCGGAGCGCAACGGCGGCGAAGCCCCTGGCGGCACACGGGTGCCTTCGGGAAATATCAGTACCGAACGGCCGCTCGCGCGGGCCTTGCCGGCCTCCCGCATCATCGATCGCAAGGCCGCGGCATTGGCGCTGCGATCGACGACGATCGTGCCGTAGCGTTGCGCCGCCCAGCCCCAGAGCGGGATCCTGGTCAGCTCGCGCTTCATCACCGTTGCAGGACTGCCGAGCATCCGGGTCAGCTCCAGCGCCTCGAAATAGCTTTCATGCTTTCCGGCGAACAACACCTGCCCCTCGGGCACCGTCCCTTCGATCCGCAGCCGCGCGCCGATGATCGTCCGCACCGACCATTGCAACAGCCGCGCCCACACGTTCGAATAGGCGCGCAGGAAACGCGTGCCGAACAAGGCCGCAATGGGTACGCACAGCACCAGCACCACCGACACGCCATAGAAAAACAGCCGGAACCCCCAGGTGCGCAGCACGTCCATCAGTTGACCCCCACGAGCAGCGCCCCCCGGCGCACCAGATATTTGTGATACTCGCGCAGCAACATCCGCCAGCCCGGGCGGCTGGGAACCCCGTCGCCCACGATCGTCACGCCGCTGAGCACATGCGCCAGCTCCAGTCGGGCGCGCGGCATGTGCCAATCCGATGTCACCAGCCGGACGCTGCGATAGTCATGCTCGCGCACCCATCGCGCGGTTTCATCGGCATTGGAGCGCGTATCCACCGCTTCGTGGCCCAGGTCCACGCAGCAGCGGAACAGGCCGCCATCGGCCGAGAACTGCGCCGCCAACTCGCGCGGGCGCACATCGGGGTTGACCCCGCTTACCAGCATCCGCCGGGCATCCTGGCGTCGCAGCGCGTTCAGCCCGCGCTGGATGCGTCCGGGGCCGCCGGTAAGCACCACCACCGCGTCGGTCGAATGCGCGCCCAGCGGCTTGCCCAGGCTGAGAAGGAACACGCCGAACCCGGCGCCCCAGCCAAGGGCCAGCAGCAGCACCAGCAGGAAGAGCCGCCGCATCAGAGCTGCCTCGCCAACGCTCGGAGTACCGCCATCCGCGCCGCCGCCGTCGCCAGCAGGGCGAATGCTGCCGGCAGCAACGCTAGCACCCCCCAATCGGCGGCGCCCAGCCCCGCGCCGCCCAGCACGCCAAAGCCGATCTGCGCCAGCCGCGCCTGCAGCAGCGCGACCAGCGCCAGCGCCGCGCCGGCGCCGGCGGCACCGCCCAGCAACGTATCGATGGCTATCCGGCGCTGGAACAGCCGGGCGATCTGGTGGTCGGTGGAGCCGAGCATATGCAGCACTTCGATGGTATCGCGGTGCGTGTCCAGCCCCGCGCGCGTGACCAGCAGCACAACGCCCGCCGCCGCGGCCGCGATCACCAGCACCAGCCCTATCGCCACCGCCCCCAACGTCGCCAGGAAACGGCGCACCGGTGCCAGCCACGCCGCGCTGCGATCCACGCGAACATCGGGCGCGACCGATCGCGCCGCCGCGATCGCCGCCGACACGCGATCGGCCGGCACCTCCACGTCGATCAGCACCGGCATCGGCAGATCGGGGTCGAGTCCCGAATCGCCCAGCCAGGGTCGAAGCAGCGCCGCAAGCCGCTCGCGATCCGCCTCCACCACCCGCTGCACGCCGGGCATGGCATTCAGCCGCGCCACCAGCGCCTGTGCCCGCGCATCGCGCACCCGCGCGTCGGGCTCGACCAACTGCACCACGAGCTTGCCGGCAAAGCCACGATCGAGATCACCGACCGCCCGGGTGACGCCCAGGCCCAACGCCGCACTCAGCACCGTCAGGAACAGCATGATCGCCATGATGCCGATCATGATCCGGGCGTGATGGCCGCGATCGAGCAGGCCGCGATCGATCGCGCGCTGGGGAACCAGGCCCTTCATGCCTGCCCCGGCGGGTGCAGCAGCGCACCTGTCGGGTCGACCAGCCGGCCCTTCTCCACGCGCATCCGGTGCGCCTGGGGAATTCGGCCGATCAGGTGCAGGTCGTGCGTCGCCATCACCACCGTCGTACCCAGCCGGTGCAGCGCTTCGAACAAATGGAGCAGCCGATCGGCCATCTCCGGATCGACATTGCCGGTCGGCTCATCGGCAACCAGCAGTTCGGGACGCGCGATCACCGCGCGGGCGATGGCAATGCGCTGCTGCTCGCCGCCCGATAGCGTGGGCGGCTTCGCGGTCGCCCGCGCGCTCAGGCCCACCCATTCCAGCATCTCGCGCACCGGTGCGTCGATCGCACTTTCCCGCACGCCGGCCAGCCGCAGCGGCAGCGCGACATTGTCATAGGCCGAAAGATGCGGGACGAGCCGGAAATCCTGGAACACCACACCGATCCGGCGGCGCAACGCCGGCAGGCTCCGCCGGGGCAGCGCGCCGGCATCTTCGCCGAACAGCCCGATCCTGCCGCGCGTCGGCCGCTGCGCGAGGTAGAGCAGCCGCAACAGCGATGTCTTGCCCGCCCCCGAAGCACCGGTCAGGAAATAGAAACCGCCCTTGGCAAGCGTGAAGCTGACATCCGACAGCGTTTCCGCCCCGGTGCCATAGCGCAGGCCAACCTGTTCGAAATGCACGATGTTTGCCATGCGCCGTGCGGCCTGCCCCTTTTCTTGATCCGCTGGAGCTGCCGCCATCGCACAGGCCCCGATGCCGCTCAAGCCGGCGCCAAGCCGCTTGCTGGCGGGAATCGGCACGGCTAGTCTTCGCATCCGGCGCGTTTCTGGTCGGGTAAAAGGGGGCCGACGGCATGATCTTGGAATGTAGCCAGTGCGGATCGCGCTATGACGTGCCGAGTTCGGCGATCGGCCCGGACGGCCGCACCGTTCGGTGCGTGAACTGCAAGCACAGCTGGTTCCAGGCGCCCGAGGCGCCAGCGTCGTTCCAACCCGCGCCCGAAGCGGTGCCGGCGCCGCCCACCGTGGCGGAGGAATCGGCGCCCCCGCCGCCGCCCATCGTCGATCCGGTGGAAGCGGCGCCAGAAACGCCGAACTATGATCCGTTCATCGATCCGCCGCCCGCCCCCCGGCGAAACCGCCTGCCCTGGACGATCGCGGCGATCGTCGCCACGCTGTCCGTACTCCTGGGGGCTGCCGCGCTGCTCCACTGGAAGGCGCCGGGCCTCGCGGCGCAGATCGGCCTGAATTTCGGCGCAACCGAAACGCCCCTGCTGTTCAGCGAGAAGAACGTCGAACTCAAGACCCGCGTAGACGGCAGCCGACTGTTCATCGTCTCCGGTAAGGTGCTCAACCCCACCCGCACCGCCCAGCATGTGCCCGATATCCGCATCCGGCTGATGGATGGGGCGAGCCGGGAAGTCTATGGCTGGCGGATCACGCCGGCGACGCGCACGCTCGATCCGCAGGCGAGCATGGAATTCAACGGCGCCAAGGTGGACGTGCCGGCCGAAGCCAAGGTCGCCCGGCTCAGCTTTGCGAGCGAAATCGGCGAGTGACCTGGAACAGCCGCCCGCCGTTCAGCAGCGCGGCGGCAACCATGCCGAGGCCTGAAGCCAGCACCAGTCCCTGCGCGCCATAGCCACCGCCCACCAGCAACAGGCCCAGCCCGCCGGTGACGACAAAGAAGGCGAGGATGCCGTTGATCCCCGCCGCCACCTGATCGCCCAGCGAACGCAGCGCATAGACGAACACCACCTGGATCCCGTCGAACAGCACGAACGGGGACCATAGTACCAGCATCGGCGCGGCGATCGCGTGCACATCGGCATTCGCCGGGAACCCCTGCACCGCCAGCATGGGCATCAGGATCAGCACGGCGGCCAGAAGCCCGGTGGCGATAGCCGCCAGCACCGCCGCAATCGCGGCGCGCCTCGCGGCTGCCTGCGGCGCACCTTCGCCCACCGCGTTGCCCACGCGCACACCCGCGGCCGATCCAAGGCCCAGCGCCACCGCGAAGGTGACGTTATGGATCGAGAACACGATCTGGAAGGCATGGGCCGTTGATTCGCCGAGTTGGGTCGACAGCGCGATCAGGATCGAAAAACCCACCAGCTCAAGCCCGGAAGCGATCGCCGGCACCACGCCGAACCGCGCCAGAGCCCAGGCGCCAGCCCAATTGGCCGGCTGCGCCAAGGAATGCAGCGCGTGTACGCCGCGTGCCTGCGCGCGCGGCAGAGTCCAGGCGGCGGCGACCATGCCCACCGCGCCCAGCGCCGATGCGATCACCGTTGCGGCCGCAGCCCCCACTGCGCCCATAGCGGGCATCCCCCAGGCGCCCGTCGCGAGCAGCCAGGCGAGCGCCCCGTTGACGGGAAGGATCGCCAGATTGACGGTGGTGACGCGGGCCGGCCGGCTGACGCCTTCGAGGAAGAAGCTGGCGGCGATCGTCACCAGCTGGAACGGATAGGCCAGCGCCATCATGCGCACCACCGGTGCCGCCACCGGCACCAGATCGGGCGCAACGCCCGCCATCGCCAGCAACGGGGCCGCAAAGCCGAACAGCAGCGCGCCGCTCGCCAGCCCCAGCATCAGGGCCAGCAACAGGCCGCGATGCAGCACCTGCCCGGTGCCGCGCAGATCGCCCGCCCCATCCGCGCGCGATACATGCACCAGCACGCCCGAAAGCGCGCCCAGCCCCATCACGATTCCCGGAAAGGTGATCGTGCGGCTGGCGCCCAGTGCCGCCACCTGATGCGTGCCCGTCAGGCCGACGACCACGACATCGGTCACATGCAGAATCGTCCAGTTCAACCCTGTGAGGATCACCGGCCAGGCGAGCGCTAGAATCCGGCGCGTCTCCGCGGCGAGGGGCGTGTTGGCAGACATGTCTTCGCGCATAGGCGCATGATCGCCGTCAAGAAAGCCGCACAAGGCGGGTTGCCAGCCCGGTTTCGCTTTGCTAGGGGCCGCTGCCTTACCAGCCGCTGGTATGGAAATGCCGGCGGAAATTCACGTGCGGTCGTGGCGGAACTGGTAGACGCGCAACGTTGAGGTCGTTGTGGCCGAAAGGCCGTGGAAGTTCGAGTCTTCTCGACCGCACCAGTGAACAAAGACGATGGGGGCTCCGGCCCCCATTTTCGCATCCGCGCACTGCGCCGCGACATTTATCGGATCCTCCGGCACAGTTTTGCGACATGTGCGTCGTACCCGCCAAACGATGAAGGGCGGGCCTGCGGGCCCGCTTGTGATTCGGTAACAAGGGACGGAACAACGATGAAGCGACTGGGGACCACCCTGGCAGGTCTGTTGGCGGGCGTATCGCCGCTGGTGGCACAGGCACAGACCACCGCGCCGCAGCAACAACCGAGCAACAGCCCCGCCCAGGCCCCGGCGCAGGAAAGCGATCCCTATACCGACGAGATCGTCGTCACCTCCTCGGCGCCGCGCGGCGCGGTGCAGAGCGACATTCCGCCGGAGATCCAGCTCAACCAGGCCGATATCCGCGCCTATGCGGTGTCGTCGGTAGCCGATCTCCTCAACGAACTCGCCCCGCAGACCGGCAGCGGGCGCGGCAGCGGCCGGCCGGTGGTGCTGCTCAACGGCCGTCGCATCTCCAGCTTCGCCGAGATCCGCGACCTGCCGACCGAGGCGATCGAACGCGTCGACATCCTGGCCGAGGAAGTGGCGCTGAAGTTCGGCTATTCGGCCGATCAGCGCGTCGTCAACTTCGTGCTGCGCGAACGGTTTCGCGCCCTCACCACCGAACTCGAAGCCGGCGCGCCGACCGAAGGCGGCAACAGCACCCAGCAGGTGCAAGCCGATATCCTCAAGATCAACCGTGATCGCCGCGTCAACCTCGACGTGAAGTACCAGGGCAATTCGGCGCTGCTCGAAAGCGAGCGCAACGTGCTGCCGACGATCGGCGACGGCAGCGGCGTCAACCAGGCGCCGTATCGCACCCTGGTCGCACCGAGCCAGGATCTGAACATCAACGGTTCCTATGCGCGCGATCTGAACGCGAAGCTGGGCGCGACGATCAATGGCACGCTCGAAGTGCAGCAGAGCGAGGCGCTTCGCGGCCTGGCGCTCTCGCAGGTGGCGGCGCCGCTCGCGCTGCCCACCGACCCGAGCCCGCTTACCGCCAGCAGCCGCACGATCACCGCGCATCTCGGCACGACGCTGAACGGCGATGGCCTGCCCTGGGGGAACGCCTGGAGCTGGTCGATCGTCGGCAATTACGACCGCACGAGCAGCAACACGATCACCGATCGCGGCTTCGATGCCGCAGGCGCCGCGCGGCCCGCCGATCGCGGCGAATCGACCTCGAACGTCGGCGGTGTCGATGCGCTGCTCCGCGGGCCCCTGTTCAAGCTGCCGGCGGGCGACGTCTCGACGTCGCTGCGCCTCGGCGGTTCGCTCAGCAGCTTCGACAGCACCGCGTTCCGCGGCGGCCAGCCCAGCGATGCGTCGCTTTCGCGCAACATCGCCAGCAGCCAGCTCAACATCGACCTGCCGATCGCCAGCCGTCGCCGCGACGTGCTCCAGCCGCTTGGCGACCTGACGATCAACGGCAACGTCGCCGTGCAGCATCTGTCGGACTTCGGCACGCTGACCACCACCGGCTATGGCGTGAACTGGTCGCCGCTGAAGCCGGTGCGGCTGATCGCCTCCTGGACCGATACCGAGGATGCGCCGACCACCGGCCAACTCGGCAACCCGGTGATCGCCAGCCCCAACACCCGCGTGTTCGATTATCGCACCGGCCAAACCGTCACGGTGACGACGATCACCGGCGGCAATCCGTTGCTCCAGGCGGAAAAGCGGCATGTGATGAAGCTGGGACTGGAGCTGCGCCCCTCCGAAAAGACCGACCTGTCGTTTCGCGCGGATTACGTCACCACGCGCATCCGCAACGACATCGCCTCGCTTCCCGCCGTGACCGCGCCGGTCGAAGCCGCCTTCCCCGATCGCTTCGTGCGCGATGCGGACGGCGACCTGGTGAGCATTGACAATCGCGCGGTGAACTTCGCCGAGAACAATACGCAGCAGCTTCGCTGGGGCTTTAACCTCTCGGTGCCGATCAAGTCGTCGCTGGAAAAGAAGATCGCCGCGCTGCGTGCCCAGCGCGAGGCGGAGCGCGCCGCCGCCATCGCCGGCGGCAAGCCGCTGCCGCCGGAGGGACGCGCCGGGCTGTTCGGCCAGCAGCCAGGGCAGAATGGCCAGCCCGGCCGCCCGCCCTTTGGCGGCAGCCTGTTCGGACCGCCGCCGGCGCCGCCCACGGGCGCGACACCGGGCGGCGGCGGCGGATTCCGCGGCGGCCGGGGCGGGTTCGGCGGCCCGAACGGCGCGCTGGCCGGCCGGATGCAGTTCAGCCTCTATCACACCTGGTATTTCAAGAATCAGATCAAGATACGCGACGGCGTGCCGATCCTCGATCTGCTGAACGGCGATGCCGCCGGCAACAATGGCGGCCAGCCGGCGCACCAGATCGATGCGCAGGCCGGCTTCACCAAGAACGGCGTCGGCATCCGGCTCGGCTACAAATGGCAAAGCAGCACCACCGTCTTCACCGGGCTGAACAACACCGACCGCCTGAATTTCGGCGATCTCGGCACGTTCAATCTGCGGGTCTTCGCCGATCTGGGCCGCCAGATAAAACTGGTGCGCGAGCATCGCTGGCTGCGCGGCACCCGGGTCAGCCTGGGCGTCAGCAACCTGCTCAACACCCGCCAGCGGGTGACCGACCAGACCGGCGTCGTCCCGGTCAACTACCAGCCCGACCTGCTCGACCCGACCGGGCGGGCCGTAACCCTGAGCATTCGCAAGCTGTTCTTCTGATCCGGCACCGGCGCGGCACCCGGTTGCGTGCCGCGCCGGCTTGCCCCATTCCCGTTCGGCAAGGACATGGGGGTGCACATGAATCGTGGGTGGCGGTTGGCGGCATGGGCCGCGGCGAGTGTGCTGGCGGTGCCGGCCGCAGCGCAACAGGCGGAGGTCAGCGCCGACTGGGTCCGCGCCCATGAAGCCTTCCTCGCCGGCGACGAACTGCGCGGACGCGGCAGCGCGACCGCCGACGAAGCGATCGCCGCGGCCTATGTCGCCGCCCAGTTCCAGGCCTTTGGTCTTCAGCCCGCGCCGGGCATGAACGGCTATCTGCAGAAGGCCGAGATCGTGCGGCTGAAGCTCAAGGCCCCGGCGACGCTGACGGTGAACGGCACGCCGATCGCGGGCGCCACGCTGTTGATGGGCGACGGCAAGGGCGCCGAAGGGATGCTGCGCGTCGTTCCCGCCAAGGCGCTGTCGCGCGCGGCGCCGGCCGATATGCTGCTCGTCACCGGCGATCAGCCGGCAATGCAGATCTATCGCACTGCCGCCCGGATGAAGAGCGCCCGCGCCGTCCTGCTGCGCGAATCCGCCGACACCAAGGCTCTGGTCGAACGACTGGGCGGCACTCCCCGCCTGCCGGGCTTCCTGCGGGGTACCGAACCCGAAGCGCGCCCGGCGCTCATAGTGCTGCCCGCCGCCGCATTCGATGCCCTGACAAGACAGGGCGGCGCGAACGCGGCGCTGACCGTGCCGATCGAGGAAACCACCAGCACCACCACCAATGCGCTCGGCTGGTTGCCCGGCACCGATCCCCAGGCTGGCGTGTTGCTGCTCAGCGCCCATCTCGACCATCTCGGCATTCAGCCCGACGGCACCGTGATGCACGGTGCGAACGACGATGCCTCCGGCACCACCGCCGTGCTGGAACTCGCCCGCACGCTGGCGGCGCGCGGCCGCACCCGACGCAGCATCCTGTTCGTCGCCTATGGGTCGGAGGAAATCGGCGGCTATGGCGCGCGCCATTTCATCGCCCATGCGCCGGTACCGCTCGACCAGATCGTCGCCAATGTCGAAATCGAGATGATCGGCGCGCAGGATCCCAAGCTTCCCGCCGGCACGATGATGATGACCGGCTTCGAACGCTCGACCTTGGGCGAAACGCTGAAGGGGCACGGCGCACTGCTCGCCGCCGACCCCTATCCGGACGAAAATTTCTTCCAGCGATCGGACAATTATGCCCTCGCGCTGAAGGGCGTGGTCGCCCACACCATTTCGGGCTGGGCGGTGGTGCCGACCTATCACAGCAAGGACGATACGATCGCCAATATCGACATCGCATTCATGACCCGGGCGATCCAGTCGCTGGTCGCCCCCCTGCACATGCTGGCCAATGGCGACACCAGGCCGGCATGGAAGCCGGGCGGAAAACCCGAATGACGGCGCCAACGCTGGCGCCCCGCGCCGGCTTGCTCTAGCGAGTATCTCATGCACACGCCTCACATCGTCGCGCTGGGCGGTACGCTGCGCGCCCAGTCCAGCACCGGAAAGCTGCTCGCCGCCGTCCTCGCCCGTGCCGAGGCGCGCGGCGCGCGCACCACCCTGCTCACCGGCCCGGATATCGTCTTCCCGCATTTCGAGCCCGAGCATGGCGAGAGCGACGAAAAGGTGATCCGCTTCGTCGAAGCGTTGCGCAGTGCGGACGCCGTCATCGTCGGCTCGCCGGGCTATCACGGCACGCTTTCGGGCCTGGTGAAGACCGCGCTCGATTATGTCGAGCTGCTCAGCCGCGACGACCGCGTCTATTTCGACGGGCTTCCCGTGGGCCTGATCGCAACCGCGGCAGGCTGGCAGGCTTCCGTCTCCACGCTGCAGGCGCTGCGCACCATCACCCATGCCCTGCGCGGCTGGCCGACGCCGATGGGGATCGCGGTGAACACGGTCGAGACGCCGGACGTCGAGGCGCATTGCCAGGGCTCGCTCGACATGATGGTGGGGCAGATCTTCGATTTTCTGAAGCGCTGAGGCGCGGGAACACCCCACCAGCCGTCATTCCGGCGAAAGCCCAAATCCATTGGGGTCGCCGATAAGGCTGCTGCTGCAACGGCGTGGCGAATGGATCCCGGCTTCCGCGGGGATGACGGTTATTTGCGAGTCACTCGAACCAGTGCCGGCGGAGAAAATGGCCGGTGATGCCCAGCGCCATCGCCAGGCAGACCCCCACCACGCCCCAGAACGCCCAAGGCTCGTGTGCGTAGGGGATACCATCGACGTTCATCCCCAACAGTCCGGTGAGGAACGTCAGCGGCAGGAATACCATCGCGACGATGGCGATCACCAGCGAGCGCTGGTCGAGCAGCTCGCCGCGCAGGTCGGTGAGCGTCTCATGGGTCAGCGCGGCGCGTTCGCGGATGCTCTCCACTTCTTCGGCCATGCGCGCGGCACGGTCGGCGGCGGCGGAGAGGTGCAACCGGTCATCGTCCCGCAGCCAGTCGCCGGGCAGCCCCGCCAGCTTCTCGATCGCCGCGCGTTGCGGGTTGAGAAAGCGGCGATAGCCGATCGCCTGCACCCGCACCTTGTTGACCATCCGCCGCAGCTCGAACGCCCGGTGGCCGGAAATCTGCTCCTCGCAATCGTCGAGCGAATCGCCGAGCTCGGCGACGACCGGATCCAGTTCCTCGGTGATCGCCTGGGCGAAGGCAGCGATCAGGTCGCCGGGATCGAGGATCTTGTGCGATTCGACCTCCTCGCGCACCGCCTGCAACGCGCTCAGATGCTTGCGCGTCACCGAGAAGACGCAGCCGCCCATCGCGTAGATGCGGATCGATGCCAGCGGATCGGAGGCGGTGGTCGCCTCCGACGAAAGGCCGCGCAGATTGATCACCGCGCCGTCGCCCACCGCGTCGCAGCGCGGCCGGGTTTCGGTCGCGGTCAACGAATCGATGACATAGGGGGAAAGCTTCGCCTCGCCGCTGAGCCAGAGCTGGGCGCGCTCGTCATTGGTGGTGAGATGGATCCAGGTGAGGCCGCCATTCTGCCCGAGCGCCGCGCGCATCGTCGGCTGCTCTACCTTGCCGTCCTTCACTACATAGGCGAACCCGCTCAACCCGCCATCTCCAGCCAGAGCGACAGGCCTTGGCCGGGATCGGCGGGGGGACGGGCGAAGATGCGCGCGGCATCGGCGCGCGCGCGGTTGAGGATGGCGTCGGGCACGTCGCCAAGATGGAAAAGCCGATCGGCTTGCGCAAGCAGCCGGGCCTGACGGAGCGTGAGATCCTCCGGATCCGGCGAGGTCAGCCGCAGCGTGACCAACTGCGCTTCCGACGCGACGCCCTCGGCCAGCCAGCGATCGACATCGCCGTCGCCCGCGAGCAGGTCCAGCATCCCGCCCTCCCCGAGCGCATCCGCCAGCGCGCGGCGGCGCGCACCGGCATCGGGCCAGCGTGCCTTCATCGCCCCGCGGCTGCGACCCAGCCCCCGGGCGAGCGCGCCGAGACTCGCCGGCAACAGCGCCTCCAGCCGCTGACGGAGCGCTGCGGCCAGCCCCGCCGAGACCCCGCCGGTGCCGATCGCGATCAGCACCGGATCGCGGTCGACGACCGCCGGCAGGGTGAAGTCGCACAAGTCGGGCCGGTCGACGCAATTGACCAGAAGCCCACGCGCCTTGAGCCGCGCGACCACCGCTTCGGGTTCGTCGAGCGCGACGATGGCGAGCGCGGCCGTCTCGCCCTCGCCCACCACCCGCGCGCCGGCGCGGTCGAGCAGGCGGCGCTTGGCGTCCGCCGGCTCGCCCGCGCCGACCAGGATCACCGGCCGCCCCGTGAGCTTCACGAACAGGGGCAGCGCGGCGAGGGTCACTTCAGCCAGTCCGGCACGTCTTCGGCGGCCATGATCTCCTCGGCGGAGATGCGGCCGGCGACGATGGCGTAGCGATCGCCCGAGACCAGCACCTCGGGCACCAGCGGGCGGCTGTTGTACGTGCTGGCCATGGTCGCGCCGTAGGCACCCGCCGTTTCCAGCACCGCGAGGTCGCCGGCCTTGACCGCATCGATCTCGCGCGCCTTCACGAAAACGTCGGTGCTTTCGCACACCGGCCCGGCGACATTGGCGACGAAGCGCTCGCCATTGGGCTTCACCGCCGCGAAGCCGTGATAGGCATCGTACAGCGCCACGCGGGCGAGATCGTTCATCGCGGCATCGACCACCACCCAGGGATAGACCTGCCCCGGCTTCACCCACAGCACTTCGGTGACGAGCACGCCCGCGCTGCCGGCGATGGTGCGGCCCGGTTCGAACATCAGCTCGACGTCCCAGTCCTTGGTCGCCCGCGCAACCATCTCGGCATAGGCCTCCGGGCTCGGCGGCACCTCGCCCGGGCGATAGGCGACGCCGAGGCCGCCGCCGAGATCGACATGGGTGATGGTGTGGCCCTTGGCGCGCAGCTCGGCGAGCAGCCGGCCGACGCGCTCGAACGCGGCCTCCAGGGGGGCCAAGCCGAGCAGCTGGCTGCCGATATGCACCGCGATGCCGTGCAGATCGAGGCCGGGCAGCTTGCCCAGGCGATCGAAGATTTCCGGCGCCTCGCCGATCGGCAGGCCGAACTTGTTCTCGGCCTTGCCGGTCGAGATCTTCTCGTGCGTGCCGGCATCGACATCGGGGTTGACGCGCAGCGCCGCCCGCGCGGTTAGGCCGCGCTCCGCCGCGAGTGCCGCCAGCACTTCGCCTTCCTCGACCAGCTCGAGGTTGAACTGGCCGATCCCGGCCTCCAGCCCCTTCACCAATTCGCGCCGGGTCTTGCCGACGCCCGAGAAGACGATGTCCTTGGGCGCCACGCCGGCGGCCAGCGCACGCGCCATCTCGCCGCCCGAGACGACATCGGCACCGAAGCCCTCGTTCGCCAGCAGCTTGAGCACGGCAAGGTTCGGGTTGGCCTTGATCGCGAAGGCGAGGTGGATGCGCCCCAGCGGCTTCAGCGCGTCGCGAAAGGCGCGGGCATTGGCCTGGAAGCGTTCGGTGGAATAGACATAGACGGGCGTACCCACCTCGGCGGCGATGCGCGCGAGGGGCAGCGATTCGACGTGCAGTTCGCCGTCGATCATCGAGAAATCGGTCATGGGCCTCTGGGTGCGGCGCGTGCGGCCGCAAAAATCAGTTGGGTGGCAGGTCGAACTCGTCGCTCCGCCGCGCTTCGGACGCCTGGATCAGGTCGTCGCTGCGCGCGGGGCGGGTCTGCGGCTCCGGTTTGAGAAGTTGGGGAGGCGTGGGCGTCGCGCGGGCGCCATAGGGCGCTACCGGCAGCGAAGCACCCGGCCGCGGGGCCAGGGATTCGCGTGCACCGCAACCGCCGAGCGCGAGCGCAAGGCCCGCGAGCAGCATGTGCCTCCTCATGCTTCCTCCTCACGGCCCTTGCGGGCCGCCGCTATCGCCGCACGAACCCGTGCCGGCGCCGTACCGCCGAAGCTCGTCCGGCTGTTCACCGATGCATCGACACTGAGAACGCCGTACACGCGTTCATCGATCCGCGCATCGATTTCCTTGAGCGCTTCGATCGAAAGCTGGTCGAGCCGGATGCCCTCAGCCTCGGCCTTGGCCACCGCGCGGCCGGTGATGTGGTGCGCCTCGCGGAACGGAATGCCGCCTGCGCGCACCAGCCAGTCGGCCAGGTCGGTCGCGGTCGAGAAGCCGGCCTCGGCCGCCGCGCGCATCCGCTCCAGCCGGAAGGTGGCGCTTTCCACCATGCCGGTCATCGCCGCGATGCTCAGGCCGAGCAGGTCATGCGCTTCGAACACCGGCGGTTTGTCGTCCTGCATGTCCTTCGAATAGGCGAGCGGCAGGCCCTTCATCGTCATCATCAGGCTGAACAGCGCACCGCTGATCCGCCCCGAATGCCCGCGGACCAGCTCGGCCGCGTCGGGATTGCGCTTCTGCGGCATGATCGAGCTGCCGGTCGACCATTGGTCGGACAGCGCGACGAAGCCGAAGGGCTGGCTGGCCCAGATCACGAACTCCTCGGCCAGCCGGCTGAGGTGCAGGCTGCACTGCGACGCGGCGGTCAGGTACTCGAGCGCGAAGTCGCGGTCCGAGACCGAATCGAGCGAGTTGCGCGTGGGGCCGTCGAAGCCCAGCGCCTTGGCCGTCGCCTCGCGATCCAAATTGAAGCCGGTGCCCGCCAGCGCCGCCGAGCCCAGCGGGCACAGGTTCATGCGGGCGCGGGCATCCTTGAGCCGCGAGCGATCGCGCGCGAACATCTCGAAATAGGCCATCAGGTGATGACCCAGGGTCACCGGCTGCGCGACCTGGAGATGGGTGAAGCCCGGCATCACGCTGTCGGCATGCTGCTCGGCGCGGGCGAGCAGCGCGTCCTGCAGCGCGCCCAGCGCCGCATCGGCCTGGTCGATCGCGTCGCGCACCCAGAGGCGGAAGTCGGTCGCGACCTGGTCGTTGCGCGAGCGCGCGGTGTGGAGGCGGCCCGCAACGGGACCGATCTTCTCCGCCAGCCGGCTTTCGGAGAGCATATGGATGTCTTCGAGCGCGAGGTCCTCGGGCACGCCGTTGGCGGCGAAGTCCTCGGCGACCTGGTCGAGTCCCGCGCTGATCGTCGCTGCGTCCTCGGCGCCCACGATCCCCTGCCTGCCAAGCATCGCGACATGCGCCTTGGAGCCGCGCAGATCCTGCCGCCACATTCGCTTGTCGAAGGGAATAGAGGCGTTTATCTCGCGCATCACCGCGGACGGGCCTTCGGCGAAGCGCCCTCCCCACATGGAATTGGAGCTGTCCTTGCGCTCGGTGATCGGTCTTCTCCTTCTGGGCACCCTCGCAGTTGCGGGGTGCGATAAGCAATCCCAGCCTTCTCAGCAAGCGAACGAAACAAGCGGACCGGCAAACGCCGCTGCGCCCGCGCCAAACGGCATGGTCGATCGCAGCCAAAAGGGCGAAACGGCGCCAACGATTCCCTTCACCGATGCCGCGGGCAAGAAGACGACACTGGCCGCGTTCAAGGGCAAGCCGGTGCTGCTCAACCTGTG
This sequence comes from Sphingomonas pokkalii, assembly GCF_003096275.1. GTDB lineage: Bacteria > Pseudomonadota > Alphaproteobacteria > Sphingomonadales > Sphingomonadaceae > Sphingomonas > Sphingomonas pokkalii. Next base: position 654,265 of record NZ_QENQ01000001.1, on the reverse strand, counting down.
GGCGACCTGGTGCGTGCCGTGCATCAAGGAAATGCCGACGCTGGACACACTGGCGGGCCGCATGGGCGACAGGCTGGTGATCCTGCCGCTCAGCCAGGACCTGAAGGGGATGGAGGTCGTCGGCCCCTTCTTCCAGAAGAACGGGTACAAGCAGCTGAAGCCCTATCTTGATACCGATACGGCATTCAGCGTCCAGCTCGGCGCCAACCTGCCGACGACGATCCTCTATGATTCGGCCGGCAAGGAAGTGTGGCGCGTCGCCGGCGAATTCGACTGGGCCGGCGACAAGGCCTCGGCGCTGATCGCCGAGGCCAAGTAGCGATGCTCTATCGGGCCTGGCGCCGGGTATAGGCGTAAAGCGCGCCGGTAAGTGTCAGGAAAGCCAGCGTACCGCCCGCCAGCGCATAGGGCGCAAAACCCGGCCCCACCAACGCCAGCGGCGATTCGCTGCCGGTTTCATAGACGATGCCGGCATAGAGCACGCCGAACAGGCTGTCCCCGACGATCATACCGGTGGCCATCAGCACGCCCATCCGCTTGACGAACTCGGGGTCGCGCGCGCGATCGGCGGCGCGATCGTAGAACCAGCCGATCACCGCGCCGATCACCACGGTCAGCGTCACCCCCATCGGCAAATAAATCCCCAGGCCCACCGCCAGCGGCGGCAGCCGCAGCTTGCTGGTGCGTGCGAGCAGTTCGTCCACCAGGATCACACCCGCGCCGATCAAGGCGCCAATGCCGATCAGGTCCCAGCGCAGGTCGCCGCCGAGCACGCCCTTGGCGAGCGAGGAGATCAACGCCGCCTGCGGGGCGGGCAGTGCATCGGCGCTGGCGCCCGGCACCCCGGCGAAACCGAACGAGGCATTCAGCACACTCAGCACCGGCGGGATGACGAGGCTGCCGAAGACCACGCCGAAGATCAGCGCCACCTGCTGCTTCCACGGTGTCGCGCCGACCAGCTGGCCGGTCTTGAGGTCCTGGAGATTGTCGTTGGAGATGGTGGCGACGCCGAACACGATGCCGGTAACGATCAGCGCATAGGCGATCAGCGCCTGGGTCGTGCCAGGATCCAGATTACGCCCGAACATGCCCACCAGCATCAGCGAAGCGGCGACGACCGAAAGGATGCCGATGCCGGAGACCGGGCTGTTCGATGCGCCGATCAGGCCGGCCATGTAGCCGCATACCGACGCGATAACGAGCCCGACGACCAGCACGAACACCAGCGATCCGGCCACCAGCAGCCCTGCCGAAGCAGAAAGCGGGCCGACCGAGAGCACGCTCCACAGCAGCCAGCCGATCGGCAGCAGCATGAACAGCGTGACCAGCCCGACGATGCCGATCGGCAGGTCGCGCTCGCCCACCGCCACTACCGCGCCGCCACGCGCGGCCGCGGAGGCGGCGAGGGAAGAGCGGATGCCTCCGATCACCGGGCCGATGATCTTCAGCAGCGTCCAGATCGCCGCCATGCCGATCGTGCCGGCGCCGAGGAAGCGCACGTCGCTGCGGAACACCGCGCTCGCCACTTCCTCGGCGGTGCCCGGCACGCCGGCGCTCAGGATCGGCAGCGCGATCCACCAGCCGATCGCCACGCCCACCAGGATCGCGATGCCGACGGTGAGGCCGATCAGATGGCCCGCCCCGATCAGCGCGAATTGCAGGCCGCCGATGATGCCGGTGGAGCCTGCGCCGGCTTTGAAGAACATCGCGCCCTCTTCGGCGGCCAGCTTCATCCTGGTCAGGATGGCAAAGCCGGCCGAGGCGAGCGCGTTGACCACGATCACCGCGAGCCCGCGCGCACTTTCCTCGGCGCCCTCGCGGCTGCCCGCGCCCACCTGCAGCACTTCCGCGGCGGCACGACCTTCGGGATAGGGCAAATCGGGCGAGTCGACGACGAGCGCCCGGCGCAGCGGCACCGAGAACATCACGCCCAGGATACCGCCGAACATCGTGATCGCGGCGGTTTCCAGATAGGGGAAGCCGTTCCACCAGCCGATCATCACCAGCCCCGGCAGCACGAAGATGATCGCCGCCAGCGTCCCCGCCGCGCTGGCGACGGTCTGCACGATATTGTTCTCGAGGATGGTCGAGCCGGGAAAGAAGCGCAGGATCGCCATCGAGATCACGGCGGCGGGGATCGACGTGGCGAAGGTGAGCCCGATCTTCAGGCCCAGATAGACATTCGCCGCCGTGAACAGCAGCGTGATCGCGCCGCCGAGCAGCACGCCTCGCAGCGTGAGTTCAAGCGGCGCGCGAGCGGGGGTTGATGCCATGCGCGGCGGACTCCGGAAATGAGGGGAAGACGGCGGGGCACGCGCTCCGGCACCGCGACACCCGGCCGCGGCGATCAGATCGGATCAGCATGGAAACCCCGCCATCGCATTGCGGCCATGGTGGCACCGGCGGCCGCGAAAGGACAGGATTTTCCTGCGTTCAGCCGCGGAACAGACCGCCCAACACACCGCGCACCACCTGCCCAAGCACTCCGCCGCCGCTCTTGCTACCGAACACCGCCTTGCTGACTTCGTTCGCCACTGCCCGGCCGGCGGCGGAGGAAGCGGAGCGGGTGGCCGATCGGATCGCCCGGTTGAGCGGGTCGTTCGCCACGGCGCGCTCGGCGGCGATGCGGGCGCGCTCCTCCTCCTTGGCGCGGCGGGCAACTTCCTTGGCCTGGGCGGCGGCGGCCTTCTCGGCGGCGTCGCGGGCCTCGGCCTCGGCGGCAGCGGCGCGAGCCTCGGCGCGCTTGGCGGCGAGCAGTTCCTCGGCGGAGTCGCGGTCGATCGCCATGTCATATGCCGCGCCCACCGCGTCCGTTTCCACCAGCACCTTGCGCTCGTCCGCCGCGAGCGGGCCGACGCGCGAGGCCGGTGGGCGGATCAGCGTGCGCGATACCGGCGCGGGTGCGCCGTCGGCCTGCAGCAGCGAGACCAGCGCCTCGCCCACCGCGAGCTCGGTGATCGCGGTTGCCACGTCGAGGCCCGGGCTGGCGCGGAACGTCTCGGCGGCGGCGCGGATCGCCTTCTGGTCGCGCGGCGTGAAGGCGCGCAGCGCATGCTGGATGCGGTTGCCGAGCTGGGCCGCCACGTCCTCGGGAATGTCGATCGGGTTCTGGGTGACGAAATAGACGCCGACGCCCTTCGATCGGATCAGCCGCACGACCTGCTCGATCTTCTCCAGCAGCGCCTTGGGGGCGTCGTCGAACAGCAGATGCGCCTCGTCGAAGAAGAAGACGAGCACCGGCTTGTCCGGATCGCCGATCTCGGGAAGCGTCTCGAACAGTTCGGAGAGCAGCCAGAGCAGGAAGCTGGCATAGAGCCGCGGGCTCGCCATCAGCTTGTCGGCGGCGAGGATGTTGATCACGCCGCGGCCGGTGTCGTTCTGGGCGAGGAAATCCTGGATGTTGAGTGCGGGTTCGCCGAAGAAATGGGCGCCGCCTTGGGCCCGTAGCTGAAGCAGCTGACGCTGGATCGCGCCCACGCTCTGCTTCGAGACATTGCCATAGCTGGTGCTCAGTTCCTCGGCCCGTTCGGCACAGTGGGCGAGCATCGCCTGCAGGTCGTCGAGGTCGAGCAGCAGCAGCCCCTCGGCATCGGCGACGTGGAAGGCGATGGTCAGCACGCCTTCCTGCACTTCGTTTAGGTCCATCAGCCGCGCGAGCAGCAACGGCCCCATTTCGGAAACGGTGGCGCGGATCGGATGGCCAGCCTCGCCGAACAGGTCCCACAGCTGCACCGGCGCGGCGCGATACTGCCAGTCGCCATCCCCGATCGCCCGCGCTCGCGCCGCAAAAGCCGCGTGCGGCTTGGCGAGCGGGGAGCCCGCCATGCCCAAGCCGGCCAGGTCGCCCTTCACATCGGCGACGAACACCGGCACGCCAGCGGCGGAAAACCCCTCGGCCAGTCCTTGCAGGGTCACCGTCTTGCCGGTGCCGGTGGCACCCGCGATCAGCCCGTGGCGATTGGCGCGGCGCAGGTTCAGTTCGATCCGATCGCTGCCCGACACACCAACGAAAAGGCCCGCTTCCTGCACCATGTCCCTGCTCCTTGTTCGGTGCAGGCATAGGCAAGAAACGGGCCCTGGTCAGCCGCTTTGCGGCGGATCAGTTGCCGGCGATGCCGACCGGAATATAGTTGCCGACGTTGCGGCGCTGGACGAACAGGATAATCTGCTTGCGCCCCGCTGCCTTCGCGGCGGCCACCAACTTGCTCAGATCGGCGGGGGTGCGCAACGGCTGCTGGTTGGCCGTAACGATCACGTCACCGCGCTGCAGGCCCTTGCCCGCGGCATCGCTGCTCGGATTGACGCCCAGGATTACCAGGCCGCCGATCGACGGATCGACACCGATCGACCGGGCGATCTGGGGGGTCAACGGGGTGACGCCGATGCCGAGCGAGGCGCTCGCCGCCGACGTTGCGCTGTCGTCACCGTCATCGCCATCGGCACCGTCCTGATCGTTTGGATCGAACTGGGCGAGCTGTTCGTCCGGCGGGCGGGTGCCGACGGTCACCGTAACGGTCTGGCGCTTGCCGTCGCGGATCAGCTCGATCGGCACGCGCGTGCCAGGCGTCACGTTGGTGACGATGTAGGACAGCGTCTGCTCCGGCGTCACGTCGCGGCCGTTGACCTTCACGATCACGTCGCCCTGCTTGATGCCTGCCTTGTCGGCCGGCTGGCCCGGCTCGACGCGCGCGACCAGCGTACCGCGATCGGTTGGCAGGCCGAAGCCGGCCGCGAGGTCCTTGGTCAGGTCCTGCATCTGGATGCCCAGATAGCCGCGGGTAATCGTCTGGCCCTTCATCAGCTTGTCGATGATCGGCTTGGCTTCTTCTGCCGGAATCGCGAAGCCGATGCCGACATTGCCGCCGGTGGGCGACAGGATCTGGGAATTGATGCCGATCACGTTGCCGTTGAGATCGAACATCGGGCCGCCCGAATTGCCCCGGTTGATAGAGGCATCGGTCTGGATGAAGCGATCATAGGCCCCGGCGCCGGTCACGCGGTGCGTGGCGGAAATGATGCCGGCGGTGACGGTGCCGCCCAGGCCGAACGGGTTGCCGATCGCCAGGATCCAGTCGCCTACCCGCGCCCGGCTCGAATCGCCGAACCGGACGAACGGCAGGTTGGCGCCGTCGATCTTCAACACGGCAAGGTCGGACGCCGCGTCATGGCCGATAAGCTTGGCCTTGAAATCGCGGCCGTCGGAGAGGGTGACGGTGATCGATTCGACCACCGCTCCCTGCGCGCCCGCCGAGATGACATGGTTGTTGGTGACGACATAGCCGTCGGCCGAAATCACGAAGCCCGAACCCAGCGACTGCGCCTCGCGCGTCACCGGCTGGCCCTGGCCGCTGCCGAACCCGAACATTTCGAGCGGGGTGCCGGCGAACGGGTTGGCATTCACCTTCACCCGCTGCGTCGTAGAGATGTTGACGACCGCAGGCTGGAGGCGCGCCACCAGGTCCGCGAAGCTCATCGGCGCGCCGGCCTTGGGCGCCATCGCCTGGATCGTGCCCGGCTCGTTCTGCGCGGTTTGCGCGCCGGCGGGCTGGTTGAGCGAGAGCGCGGTGGCGGCGCCACCCAGCAGAATCGCAGTAGTCAAGGCGTAGGCGTAACGCACGGGGTCATTTCCTCTCGAAAGGAATGGTATTCGTCTCAAGCCTGGCTTCTACGCAGCGCGGCTGAACCGGATTTGAATATGAACGAGCGGACAGGCTCATCGTTGCCCGGTGAACTCCTTCAGATACGCATTGTTCGGCGACAGGATGATCTGGCTCTCGCCCTTGGCGTCAGGGCTCAGGAAGGTGGTCCGATAGGACTGCATCGCGCGATAGAAGTCGTAGAAGTTGGGGTCCTTGTTGAAAGCCGCGGCATAGATCTGCGCCGCCTGCGCCTGGGCGTTGGCGCGGATGATCTGCGCATCCTTCAGGCCCTGGGCCTTGATCGTCTCCGCCTCCTGGCGCCGCGCGCTCGCCATCCGGGTCAGCGCGCTGTCGAGCGGCGAGCCCGTCGGCAATTCGGTCTGCTTGATCCGCACGTCGACAATCGCGACGCCATACTGGCTGGCGAGGCGCTGGAGCGAGGTCTGGATATTGTCCATTACCTGCCCACGCTCGGGGCTCAGCAGCACCTCAGAACGGCGCTTGCCCAATTCGTTGCGCAGCGACGAGCGCAGCAGCGGCTGCAGTTGCTCCCGCAGCCGCTCTTCATTGCCCACCGTCACCACCATGCGCAGCGGATCGGTGATCCGGTAGCGCGCATAGGCATCGATCTCGAGCCGCAGTTGATCGGTGGACAGCACCGGTTCACCGGGCAGTTCGACGTCGAGCACGCGCTTGTCGACCCAGACAAGGCGGTCGACGAACGGAATGCGGAATACCGGGCCGGCGCCGGTGCGGCCGAAATTCTCGCCGTTCTGATAGGCGTTGACGGTGCGGTACGGCTTCTCCAGCCGCAGGACGACTGCCTGCTTGGTCTCCGGGACGATCGAGACGGTGCTCATCAACAGGATGAGCAGCAGGATCACCGCGACGACGAGCGAGATCGGGTTGCGGATCCAGCCGGTCACTTGGCGTCTCCCTTCGCGGCGTTCGGTTCGGTGCCGCCGCGTCCGCGCAGTTGCGGCAGCGGCAGATAGCTGTTCACGCCCGGCGCCTCGATGATCGTCTTGTTGGTACGGGCCAGCACGGACTCCATGGTTTCATAATACAGGCGGCGCTTGGTCACTTCGGGCGCCAGCTTGTACTGCTCGTAGATCTTGTCGAACTCGGCCGCCTCGCCCTGTGCCGCGGCGATCACGCGCTGGGCATAGGCGTTGGCATTGTTGCGGTTGGATTCGGCTTCCTGCGTGGCGGCCGTCACGGCCTTGAAGTCCTCATCCACCTGGCTAGGCGCCGCGGCCTTCTGCACGGCCACGCCCTGGATGCGGATGCCGGACTGATATTCGTCCAGGATCTGCTGCATCAGCACCTGCGCCTCGGCTTCGATCTGCGAGCGGCCCTCGCCGATCGCCTCGTTCAGCGAGGTGTTGGCGATCACTGCACGCATCGCGCTTTCGGCGGTGGCACGCACGGTTTCGCGCGGATCGGAAAGCTGGAACACATAGAGCGGCGCACTGCGCACGTCCCACCGCACCGAATAAGCAAGATCGACGATGTTCTGGCCGCCGGTGAGCATCAGATTCTCGCCGCTCGCCGGGAAGTTCTCGGTACGAATATTGCCGACGTCGACGACATCGACCAGCTGGAATGGCGCCGGCAGCGTGAACCGGATGCCGGGATCGAGCGTGCCCGAATAGCGTCCGAGGAACGTCACCACGCCCTTTTCGCGCGGACCGATCGGGTGGATCGAGGTGAACATTACCCAGATGCCGATCAGCGCCGCCAGGATCAACAGCCACAGCCGCGATCCGCTCGGCACGCCGGGGAAGCCGCCACCGCCGCCGTTGCGGGCGCGGCGCCACAACTCGTCGATCGCGCTCGCACTGCCATTCCCGGTACGCCGGCCGCCGGGCGGCACCGACCAGGGGTTGCGCGGCCCGCCGCCCTTGTCCGAACCGCCGCCATTGCCGCCGCCCCAGGGACTTTTGGGCGCCTCATTGTGGAAGGTGCCGGACAGGATATCTCGGCCAGAACTATTCGCCATGCCAGCCTTTATAAGGACGGATCCGCGGATTTACAGTGGCAGTCGACGATTGTCTCCCTATGTGTCCGGCGCCATGACCACGCCCGACAGCCTCTCCGCCGCCCTCGCCTCCGTGTCCGCGGGGCGCGCCACTGCCCGCCTGACCGGGGGCCGCGCCGATATCGTGCTCGACGTCACCGACCTGGCGCCCGAGGTGCAATCGGCACTCGAAGCCGATGTCCGCGCCGCCGCCAGGGCGCTGCCGGAGGTGCAGGACATAAGGCTGTTGCGTACCAGCGAACGGCGCACGCGCCGCATCCTTGCGGTGGCTAGCGGCAAGGGCGGTGTCGGCAAATCCACCGTCTCCGCCAATCTGGCCATCGCGCTGGCACGCAAGGGCCTGAAGGTTGGGCTGGTCGATGCGGACATCTATGGCCCGTCGCAACCCAAGCTGATGGGCGTTGATGGCATTCGCCCGCAAGCCCGCGAGAAGACGCTGCTCCCCATCGAAACCGCGCACGGCGTACGGCTGCTCTCGATGGGCGGCCTCGTCGTCGAGGGGCAGGCGATCGCCTGGCGCGGGCCGATGGCGGGCGGCGCGCTGGGCCAGCTTGTCGATGCCGATTGGGGCGATACCGAGCTGCTGGTACTCGATCTGCCGCCCGGCACCGGCGACGTACAGCTTACCATGATCCAGAAGCACAAGCCGGCGGGCGCCGTGATCGTTTCCACCCCGCAGGACCTCGCGCTGATCGACGCCGCCCGCGCGATCGATCTGTTCAACAAGGCCGGCGTCCCGATCGTCGGGCTGGTCGAGAACATGGCCGGCTATTGCTGCCCGCATTGCGGCGGCATTTCCGATCCGTTCGGCAGCGGCGGCGCGGAGGCAGCGGCCGGCGCGCTCGGCATCCCGTTCCTCGCCCGCATTCCGCTTGCCATGGCGATCCGCATCGCGTCGGACGCCGGCGCGCCGCCGGCCGCAGGAAACAGCGAAGCCGCAGCGCCATTTGGAGCCTTGGCGGATTCGGTCTATGAATGGATCAAGAGGTAAAATTATGCCGCTGGCTCGTGACGAAGACATCAAGGCGCTGCTCGAAGAAACGCGCACCATTGCGATGGTTGGCGCTTCCGATCGGCCGAATCGTCCCAGCAACGGCGTGATGCTGCTGCTCCAGCGGCACGGTTTCCGCGTGATCCCGGTCAATCCACGGATTACCGGCGAGCATATTCACGGCGAGTTCGTCTTCCGCGATCTCGATCAGATCGGCGTACCGCTCGACATGGTCGACATTTTCCGCAAGTCTGAAGATGCCGGCGCGGTGGTCGATGCAGCCATCGCTGCCGGCGCCAAATCGGTGTGGATGCAGCTGGACGTCGTCGACGAAGCCGCCGCCGCCCGCGCCGAGGCCGCTGGCCTGAAGGTGGTGATGAATCGCTGTCCGGCGATCGAGATCCGCCGCCTCGGCCTCACCCCCGTCGCCGGATCATAGCGCGGCGAGCGCAGCCCGCAGCCGCACCACATCGCGCGCGTCCTGATACAGCCCCAGTCCGATCCGCAGCACGTCGCCGCGCACGTCGGTAACGATGTCGTCCCGCGCCAGAGCAGCCTGCCATGCCGCGGCGTGCTGGGAGCGTAACGCAACGAATCGCGCCTGCGGCGCATCCGCCGCCGCCGGGTTCAGCCGTTCGGCATCGAGCGGAAACCCGTCGAGCAACTGCGCGCGCAGCGGCGCGACATGGGCGTTGACCGCCGCCGTCGTCAGCCCCTCGCGCGCCAGCATCGCCCGCACCGCCACGAACCGGTACAGCCCGGAAGGGTCGAAGGTCGCGCCCAGGAACCGGCGAGCATCGGGTGCATAGCCGATCGTGCCCGGCGGCAGCGCCAGGTCTTCGAATTCGGCATACCAGCCGGTGATCTCGGGCCGCGGGCCATAGCCGGGCGGCGCATGGAGGAAGCCGACGCCCTCCCCCGCCATCGCATATTTATACCCGCCAGCGACGTAAAAGACCCGGTCGGCCACCGCAGCGAGGTCGGTCTCGATCGCCATGAACCCGTGATAGCCGTCGATCAGCACCCAGGGCCCCTCCGGCCGGGCGAGCGCGGCGAGATGGGCGATGCCGTCGAAGACATGGCCGGTGCCGAACTGCACCTGGCTGGCGACGATCCAGTCGAACCCACCGCCGCGTGCCGTTTCCACCAGCGTCTCGATCGGCACCCGCGTGACGATCGCGCTGCCCGCTTCCTCCCAGCGCCGCGACTGGCGGCGGAAGCTGTGGAACTCCCCATCGCTGGCCAGGATGCGCAACGGCCGCGCCGCCCCCATCGCGGAGGCGACCCGCACCAGCAGTTCGTGGGTGTTGGAAGCGAACACGATGGTGGAAGGGTCCGGCAGACCCAGTTCGGCGGCGGCTTCGGCCTGCGCCGCCGGCCAGATATCCTCCATCACGCGGCCCCATTTCCGGTCGGCCAGCCGCGCGGCATCCTCCCACGCCGCCTGCTGCCCCAGCCAAGAAGCATCCGGCCAGAGATGATGGCTGTGTGCGGCGAAATGCAGCCGATCGGGCGCCGCGGCCAGCGCCCGCTGGAACAAATGCTTGAACCCGCTCACAGATCGGTCCTGAGCGACCAGAGTTCGGGAAAGGCACGCTTGGCCAGGGTCGATTCCAGATAGGAGACGCCGGCCGTCCCGCCAGTGCCCGGCTTGCCACCAATCACCCGGCTCACCGTTAGCACATGCTTGTGGCGCCATGTCGCCAGGGCATCGTCAATATCCACCAGCTTTTCGGCGAGCTGGTACAGGTCCCAATAGCGGGTCGGATCACGATACACCGCCGCCCAGGCCAGGCGAACCGGGTCGCTGGCCAAATAGGGCTGGCGCCAATCGCGGTCCAGCACCGCTGGCGGCAGCGGAAAACCGGCCGCCGCCAGGGCAGCATTGGCATCGTCCCACAGACTGGGTTCGGCGGCGGCCGCGATCGTCAACGGCCCCGGCACCCCGCCGCCGCGCAGACCGAGCATCGTCTCGACCGCGCGGAACTGATCGGACTGGAAGCCGGAACTGGGGCCCAGCACTTCACGGAAGCGGGTGTAGTCGCTTGGCGTCATCGTCGCCAGTACGTCCCAGCTCAGCGTCATCACCGCCTGGATGCGGCTGATCCGCGCCAGGCCCTTATAGGCCTCGATCAGCTTGCCACCGCGCACCAGCGCCTTGGCAAGCCGCAGTTCGGCGATGATCTGCTTGAGCCACAGTTCCTTGGTCTGGTGGATGATGATGAACAGCAGCTCGTCATGCCGGTCCGAGCGGGGATGCTGGGCGGCGAGCAGGTCGTCGAGCGCAAGATAGCGCCCATAGGTCATCGCTTCGGTCATGCCGGACAGGCTAATCCGCAATGGCCTGGCGGTCGACCCGCTTGTCGGCCGCCAGGATCGATCGCAGCCAGGCTTCGGTCTGCTCCGGATGCGTCACCGGCAGCATATGGCCGCCATCGACCAGGGTCAGCCGCGCGCCGGCGATTTCCGCCGCGGTGCGCTCGCCATGCTGCGCCGGATCCAGCACCCGATCCCCGCGACCGAACAGGATCGATACCGGCATCGCGATCTCCCCATAGCGCGGCACCATCGCCTGCATCGCCCGCGTCGCCATATTCACTTCGAAACTGCCCATCTGATAGGCCTGGGGCCGCGCCGACAGCGCGCCCCCACCGGCGGTTGCGAAATCGGCCGGCACCGGATCGGGCGCGAACACCGCCACAGCGTTTCGCCGCGCGCGTGCCAGTGCCGCCGGCACTGCCAGGGTCCAGGAAAGCAGTTCGCGCAGGCCCGGCGGCGTCATCAGACCGCGGAACACCGGCGGCAGCCGCTCCGCCACCTGGCTTAGCGGCGCGATCAGAGCGATTCCGCCGATCCTCTCCGGCACCGCCAGCGCCAGGGCCAGCGTCACCGCGCCGCCCATCGAGTGGCCGACGACCAGCGGCCGCTCCAGGCCGAGCTGCGCGATCAGCTCGGCGATCATCCGCGCCTGCCCCGCCAGGTCGGGCCGCGCACCGGTGAGGTGGGAATGCCCCCAGCCCGGCCGATCGACCAGGATCACGCGATGGTCGTGCGCCAGCCGCCCCGCCAGCGAATGACTGAAGTTGCGCAGTTGCCCCATCAGCCCATGGATCATCACGATCGCCGCGCCTTCCACATCGCGCGGCCCCAGTTCCACGACATGCAGCCGCGCGCCCGCCACATCGACGAAGCGGCCATCGACCGGCACCAGTTCCTCGGCCTTGCGCGCCACCCAGGCAGTCCAGCCGGCCAGGCCCAACACACCGATCCCGGCGGCTCCGAATGGTATCAGCATCTGCCCGTCTCCTCGCCCCTGCCAACGCGCGGCGGCCAGATTTTGGCCCGTGGCGCCGTCCCTCGTCCGCTACGGGGGCAGCGCCTCTATCATCGCGTACTAGCGGATATAGCCGCGTTCGCGCAGAAATGCCTTCAGATCGGCCGGAAAGGGCGCCCGGTTCCAGGTCGACTCCCGATCATAATGGGCCAGCATCACCCGCCATGCCGCCGCAAACTGCCCAGCCCGCGCCGCGTCCGCGACATAGCCGGCGCACGCGCCGTTACGCTCGCTGTCCAAGGATGCGGGCGCGGTGCAATAGGCGCGTGCCTCCGCCATCTGCATCAGCACCAACGGCCGCAAGCCGGGTGCCTTTGAAACGTCGACGGTGCGGCCGGCGCGGATGTTCAGCACCAGCGGCGGCGGCATGCTGCCGGCATAGCTGGAGAAGCGGTACAGGAAGGCGTCGTCGGTCAGCACGAAATCGGCAATGCCGTCGCCGGAAAGGTCGATCGGGAATTCGTCGAGCGCTGCGTCGAACATGTCGCTCGACTTGCCGTCGACACCGCGGTGGGTGAGCCGCACCACGCGATAGCCTTTGCCCTCGGGCACCGCCACATCGATCACGCTGCAGCAATGCGCGCCGCCGGTGAAGCTCTCGAGCAGCACGGCTGGCGCCTTCACCTTCGCGTCCACCCGCCCGATTCCGAAGCGCCAGCCGATGCCCGGCTCGCCGCGCAGCACCACCGGCGCCATGCCCGAGCGGGTGAGGGTGACAATGGCAAACCGCTCGTCGGGATTCGCTGCCTCGCTTGCGGTGACCGTCAGCCGCAAGTCGTCGCTGGCATAGGTCACCGGGCCCTGTTTGGGCTGCCATTCGATCAGGCTGCGCCACGGCATTGCCTTGGGCTTGGCGACGGCGATCTGGGCGGAAACGGGGGAAACGCAGGCAAGCACCGCAGCGAACGCGGCAAGGGCGAGTACGCGCATCGACAAGGCTCCGATTCGAGGAACGCACCCGAATACCCTGTCCGCCAAACTCCGTCCATCGACGAAATAAAACACTTCGTCGCAGATTTACTCCGCGACCGGTGCCTCACCTTCCTCGCGCTCCTGCGCCTGCCGGGCCCACATTTCGGCGTAGATGCCGCCTTCGCGCAGCAGCTCGGCATGGGTGCCCTGCTCGACCACGCGGCCCGCCTCCAGCACGATGATCCGGTCGGCATGGACCACGGTCGACAGCCGGTGCGCGATCACGATCGTGGTACGGCCCTGCTCTATCGATTCGAGTGTCGCCTGGATGTCGGCCTCGGTGCGGCTGTCGAGCGCGCTGGTCGCTTCGTCGAGGATCAGGATCGGGGGGTTCTTCACCAGCGTGCGGGCGATCGCCACGCGCTGCTTCTCGCCGCCGGAGAGCTTGAGGCCCCGCTCGCCCACCCGCGTGTCGAGCCCGTCGGGAAGCGCCTGGATGAAGTTCGCAATCGAGGCGCCGCGCACCGCTTCGGCGATCTGCTCGGGCGTGGCGCCCTCGCGGCCATAGGCGATGTTGTAGCCGATCGTCTCGTTGAACAGCACCGTGTCCTGCGGCACGATCCCGATCGCCGCGCGGAGGCTCGCCTGGGTCACCTCGCGAATGTCCTGGCCATCGATGGTGATGCGGCCGCCGGTCACGTCGTAGAAACGGTACATCAGCCGGGCGAGCGTCGACTTGCCGGCGCCCGAAGGGCCGACCACGGCGACGGTGGCGCCGGCCGGAATGTCGAGATCGATGCCTTTCAGGATCGGGCGATCGGCGTCATAGCCGAATTGCACGCCCTCGAAGCGCACATGCCCCTGCTGCACTGCGAGCGGCTGGGCGTCGGCCGCGTCCTTCACTTCTGCCCCGGTATCGAGCAGGTCGAACATCGCGCCCATGTCGATCACGCCCTGGCGGATCGTACGATAGACCCAGCCGAGCATGTCGAGCGGGCGGAACAGCTGGCTGAGCAGCGTCGACACCAGCACCACGTCGCCCGGCGTGAAGCGGCCGGTCGACCAGCCGAACACCACCAGTGCCATGCCGGCGGCGAGCATCAGGTTGGTGATCACCGCCTGGCCGATATTGAGCCAGGCCAGCGAATTCTCGCTGGTGACCGCGGCGTTCATATAGGCCGTCATCGCCTTGTCGTAGCGCGCGCTCTCGCGGGCTTCGGCGTTGAAATATTTGACGGTTTCGAAGTTGAGCAGCGAATCGACGGCGTGCGCGACGGCGCCGGTATCGAGGTCGTTCATCTGCTCGCGCAGCTTCGAGCGCCAGTCGGTCACCCATCGGGTGAAGGCGATGTAGACCACCACCATCGCCAGCGTGCCGGCGACCAGCCACCCGCCGAAGCGGGTACCGAAAATGCCGAGCACCATGCCGAGCTCGAGGATCGTCGGCGCGATGTTGAACAGCAGGAAATAGAGCATCGTGTCGATGCTCTTGGTGCCGCGCTCGACCACCTTGGTGACCGCGCCGGTGCGGCGGTTGAGGTGGAAGCGCAAGCTCAGCTGGTGGAGATGGCGGAACACGTCCGAGGCGAGCCGGCGGGTCGCATCCTGCCCCACCCGCTCGAACACGGCGTTCCGCAGATTGTCGAACAGCACCGTGCCCAGCCGCGCGGCGGCATAGCCGGTGACGAGTGCTATGATCAGCCACACCGCGTCACGCGGTCCCGAGGCCATCCGGTCGATCGCCCCCTGCAGCGCGAAGGGTGCGCCATAGACCTGCACCAGCTTGGAGCAGAGCACGAGCAGCAGCGCCAGCACGATCCGCACCCGCAGCCCCGGCGCATGGCGCGGCCAGAGATACGGCAGGAAGCGCTTCATCGTGCCGAAGATGGGCCGGTCGAGCTTGGCGGACGAGGTTTCGGGAGGCATCTGCCCTAATCTGGGACGCGGGCAGGCATGACGCAACCACGGGAACAGCCCGGAGGTCTGTCCGTTCAATCAGGCAGGAGGTCACGATTATGGACCAACTGCTCTACGTGCTGGCGATCATGGGCTGCAGCGACGATGCGCAGGCCTGCCGCCAGGTCCGTCTGGAACCCGCCCGCTATACCTCGCAAGTCGCCTGCCAGGAAGCGATGGAAGGCGCGCTTCGTCGCGCGACCGATGTCGACTATCCCGTCGTACAGGCCGCGTGCCAGCGCCAGAGCCAGCAGATGGTATCGCGCGAGCCGCAACGCCCGGTGACGGGGAGCTGACGCTTATTCGTGCGACCGGCCGAAGTCCGGCCGCGCATCGTCCTGGCCCTGGTCGATGATCGAGCGGCGGATCGCGCGGGTGCGGCTGAACAGTTCGAACAGCTCGTCCCCCTTGCCCCAGCGGATCGCGCGCTGGAGCGCGGTCAGGTCCTCGGTGAAGCGCTGGAGCATGTCCAGCACTGCCTCACGGTTGCTCAGGAAAATGTCCCGCCACATCGTCGGGTCCGACGCCGCGATGCGGGTAAAGTCGCGGAAGCCGCCTGCCGAATATTTGATCACTTCGGACTGGGTGACTTCCTCCAGATCCGACGCGGTGCCGACGATCGTATAGGCGATCAAGTGCGGCAGATGGCTGGTAACCGCGAGCACCCGATCGTGATGCCCCGGCTCCATCGTATCAACCGTAGCGCCCAGCCGCCGCCAGAATTCGCTCACCCGTTCCACCGCGAGCGAGTCGCTGCCCTCGGGCGGGGTGATGATGCACCAGCGATGGTGGAACAGCGAGGCGAAGCCGGCGGTCGGGCCGCTATTCTCGGTACCGGCAACCGGGTGGGCCGGGATGAAGGTCGCATCCGGCAGCGCTGCGCGCACCGCCTCGATCACGCTGCCTTTCGACGAGCCGACGTCGCTTACGATCGCGTCTGCGGGCAGGTCGGCGGCGATGTCGGCGGCCGCCGCCCCCATCGCGCCGACGGGCACGCACAGGATGACGAGGTCGGCGTCGATCACCGAGGTGCCGGCGCTGTCCGCCACGTCGTCGCACAGGTCGATCGCCACCGCCGTTGCGCGCACGGACGGATCGGCGTCATAGCCGGTTACGCGCACGCTCGGCATGTGCTGGCGGATGCCGCGGGCGATCGACGAGCCGATCAGCCCGAGGCCGAGGATGGTGACGCGCGCGAAGGGCAGCATCAGGCGCCGAGCAAGCGGCGCAGCGAGGCCGCCACGCCCTTGATCTCTTCCTCGGTGCCGATGGTGATGCGCAAGCCATGCGGCAGGCCCTGGCCGGGCAGCCAGCGGACGATATAGCCGTCCTCCATGAGGTGCTTGTAGGCCTGCTCGCCGGTCACTTCGCCCTCGAACAGGACGAGCTGGAAGTTGGCCTTGGAGGGCACCGCGCGGACGCCCTTGTTGCCCATGCTGGCGATCTCGTCGGCGAACCACTGGCGCCACTGCGCATTGTGCGCACGGCTGTGCTCGACGAAATCCTTGTCGCCCAGCGCCGCGACGGCCGCGCGACCCGCGCCGATGCTGAACGCGAAGGGCGCGCGAATGCGGTGCATCGCGGCGATGATGTCCGGGTGGCCATAGCCCCAGCCGACCCGCTCGGAAGCCAAGCCGAAGATCTTCGAGAAGGTGCGCGTCACCAGCACGTTGGGCTGGGTGCGGGCGAGGTCGAGCCCGCCGTCGTCGTCTTCGGGATCGAGATATTCGGTATAGGCTTGGTCGAGCACCAGCAGCACGCTCTTGGGCAGCGCGGCGTGGAGGCGGGCAATCTCTTCGCGTGCGGTGTAGGTGCCGGTCGGGTTGTTGGGATTAGC
The DNA here is from genome assembly GCF_003096275.1 of Sphingomonas pokkalii. GTDB lineage: Bacteria > Pseudomonadota > Alphaproteobacteria > Sphingomonadales > Sphingomonadaceae > Sphingomonas > Sphingomonas pokkalii. The sequence continues at coordinate 637,555 of NZ_QENQ01000001.1, read as the reverse complement.
GAGGAAGACGACCTTGGTCTTCTCGGTCACGCAGGCGAGGATCGCGTCGACATCGGTTGCATAGTCGCGATCGGGCGCCACCACCGGCGTCGCGCCGACCCGGCGGGCGGCGATGTCGTACACCGCGAAGCCGTAGCGGACATAGATGATCTCATCGCCCACCCCGGCGAACGCGCCGGCGGCGAGGTGCAGCACCTCGTCCGAGCCGGTGCCGTAGACGATCCGCTCGGGCTCGACGCCGTAATGTGCGCCGAGCGCCTCGCGCAGCGCGAAGGCGCTCGCATCCGGATAGCGCTCCAGCTCGGTCGCGGTGGCGGCATAGGCGTCGCGCGCGGCCTGGGGCGTGCCGAACGGATTCTCGTTGGACGAGAGCTTGGCGGCGGGCTTGCCCGAATCGGTGGTGGCACGGCCCGGGACATAAGGGGCGATGGCCATCACCCAGGGCTTGGGGACGGGTGCGTTCATGGGGCGGGGGATTGAAGGAATGGCGGCCGATTGGCAAGCCGTGTGGCGGGGAAGCTTGAACGTCCGCGCGCGTCCGCCTAACCGCCGGATATGTCCGATGATCCGCGTTTCGGCCTTCGCCGCTCGGTAACGCTGCCGGGGCCGCTGCGCCTCGACGGCGGCGTGCTGTTCTCGCCGGTCGACATCGCCTACGAGACCTATGGCACGCTGAACGCCGACGCGAGCAATGCCATCCTGGTGTGCCACGCGCTGACCGGCGACCAGCATCTTGCCTCCGAACATCCGGTCACCGGCAAGCCGGGCTGGTGGGCGCGGATGGTCGGGCCCGGCAAGCCGATCGACACGAATCGCTGGTTCGTGATCTGCTCCAATGTTCTGGGCAGTTGCCTCGGCTCTTCGGGCCCGGCGACGATCAACCCGGTGACCGGCCAGCCCTGGGGGATGCAGTTCCCGGTCATCACCATCCGCGACATGGTGCGCGCGCAGGCGATGCTGCTCGACCATTTCGGCATCGATCGGCTGTTCGCAGTGGTCGGCGGATCGATGGGCGGCATGCAGGCGCTGAGCTGGGCGGCGACCTTCCCCGAGCGGGTGCGCGCGGCGGTGGTGATCGCGTCCGCAGCCCGGCACTCGGCGCAGAACATCGCCTTCCACGAAGTCGGCCGCCAGGCGATCATGGCCGATCCCAAGTGGCGTGGCGGCGCCTATTACGCGGCGCAGGACCCGCCTGCTGCGGGCTTGGCGGTCGCGCGGATGGCGGCACACATCACCTATCTGTCGGAAGCGGGGCTCACCGCCAAGTTCGGCCGCAAGCTGCAGGGCCGCGAGGCCAAGACCTTCGGCTTCGACGCCGACTTCCAGGTCGAGAGCTATCTGCGCCACCAGGGGCTGGCGTTCGTCGACCGGTTCGACGCCAATTCCTATCTCTATATCACCCGGGCGCTCGATTATTTCGACCTCGCCGAGGAGCATGGCGGGCTGCTCGCCAACGCCTTCCGTGCGTCTAAGGCAAGGTTCTGCGTGGTGAGCTTCGATACCGACTGGCTCTATCCCACCGCGGAGTCGCGCACGATCGCCCATGCGCTCAACGCCGCGGGCGCACCGGCCAGCTTCGTCGAGCTTAGCTCGCCCTTCGGCCATGACGCTTTCCTGCTGGAAAGCCCCGAGCTCGACCGCGTGATCGGCGGTTTCCTCGCCGCGGGAGAACGGCCATGACCCTCCGCCCCGACCTCGCGATCATCGCATCCCATGTGAACCGCGGCGCCCGCATCCTCGACGTCGGCTGCGGCGACGGCGCGCTGATGGCGGCGCTGCGCGACCAGCATGGCTGCGACGCGCGCGGGCTGGAACTTGATCCCGTCAACGTCGCGGCGGCCGTGGGCCAGGGCCTGTCGGTGATCCAGGGCGACGCCGATACCGATCTGGCCGATTATCCCGACGACAGCTTCGACTATGCGATTCTCAGCCAGACGCTGCAGACCACCCGTCGTCCCGACTGGGTGCTGGAGCAGCTGCTGCGGATCGGCCGCCACGCCTTCGTCTCCTTCCCCAATTTCGCGCATTGGCGGGTGCGCGCCTCGCTGCTGTTCGGCGGCCGCATGCCGGTCACCCGGCTGCTGCCGATCGCCTGGTATGCGACGCCCAATATCCACCATGTCACCGTCGACGATTTCCGCGCGCTGGTGAAGGAGCGCGGCATCGCCATCGAGGGCGCCTGGTTCCTCTCCGGCGACCAGCAGACCGGATCGGGCATGGCCAACCTCCTGGCGGAACACGCCGTCTTCCTGTTGAGGCACGATCGATGACCGACGTCACCCTGCTTTCCGCCCATGCCGCCTATCGCGACGATATCGGCGACCTCGTCACCCGCCGGCCGGTACCGGGGCCGGGCCTGGAGCAGATCGGCGCCTTCCTGTTCCTCAACCATCACGGGCCGCAGACCTACGGGGCGAACAATCGCGGCCTGCCGTTCGGCCCGCATCCGCATCGCGGGTTCGAAACGGTCACCTTCATCCTCGAAGGCTCGCTCGCCCATACCGATTCGGCGGGCCATGAAAGCATCATCCGCGCCGGGGGCGTGCAGTGGATGACCGCCGGGCGCGGCATCGTCCATGCCGAGGTGTCCCCCGCCGAATTCAAGCGCGACGGCGGCCCGATGGAGATCCTCCAGCTCTGGGTGAATCTGCCCGCCGCGCTGAAGATGCGCGCGCCGCGCTATGTCGGGCTGCAGGCGGACGCCTTTCCGGCGTTGACCACGGGCGAGGGGGCGACGCTTCACCTCGTCTCCGGCAGTTTCGCCGGGCATGCCGGACCGATTGAGTCGCTGACCGGCGTGTTCCTGTGCTGGGCCGAACTGGCCCCGGGCGCGACGCTGACCTTCGACGGCCTCGCGGGGCGCGACCTGTTCCTCTACGCGGTCCGCGGCAGCGTGAAGGTCGGCGATCGCGCGCTGCCGAACTGGCACCTTGCCAGCCTGTCCGCGGGCGATACCCTGACCCTTCACGCCGACGAGCCCACGCTGATCCTGTTCGGCCATGCCGCGCCGATCGACGAGCCGGTCGTCGCCCATGGCCCGTTCGTGATGAACACGGTGGAGGAAATCCGCCAAGCCTATGCCGACTATCAGCGCGGCACCTTCGGCGTGGCGGAGATCGTCGCGGGTTGAGGCGCCGGGCCTTGGAAACCCTTTGGAACGTCGCAAACGCGCGCATTTCGAGACGGCACCGGCCCGGAAAATGCGCCACGGCGCATTTCCGGACTTTCTCTCATCCCAAGCTGCACGGACGGCAAGCCATTCCCCAGCGTTATGCCCGCGCAAGCCGGCATCTCCCGCGGGTGGCGGGGATCGCGATGCGCACGCGGGCGTACATCGATGCAGCGTGGTGTTATGTTCCCCGGCCCCAGTTCACCGTCACGCGGGTACCGCCGTCATGGCGGTCCACCACGATCATCACGCTGCGCCGGGCTTCGTCACCCGCAGCATACATCGTCTCGCTCTCTCGGCGATAGCGCAGGCCGGATGCATTTGCCTGCGCGCGGGACCAGCCGAGCACGTCGCGCGGGGCCGCCATCGTCTCATAGACGATCGTTCCGCTCACATGCCCCTTGGCCAGCCCATCCGGCCCGGCGACGCAGCGGGTGATTTCCGCACCGGCGTATATCGGCACGAAATCCGGCCGGTTGCTACAATCCACCGCCGCGGCCACGTTCGCGGACGTGCCCTCCGCCGCGGCGACTGCCACGTTCTGGGCCACGGGGTCGTCGGTGGTGCGCTCGCCCCGCCCGCAACCGGCGAGCAGGACGAGGCACAATATTGCGCCGATACGATTCCGCCCAGGATATGCCATGGCCGCCTGCCCCTTCGCCCGCGACGGGAGTGTCGCTGCGGGCCGTATAACGCGCCTGCCGCCCTTTCGGATCACCCCTGCCGCAGCTGCCGTACCGCATGATCCGCCGCCCGCACGGTCAGCGCCATGAAAGTCAGCGACGGGTTCACGCAGGAAATCGACGCCATCTGCGCACCATCGGTGACATAGACATTGGGCGCATCGTGCGCGCGGCTGAAGCCGTCGAGCACCGAAGTGCGCGGATCCGCGCCCATGCGCGCGCCGCCCATTTCGTGGATCGCATCGCCCGGCACATGCTCGCCTTCATAGCTGCGGATGTTGGTCAGGCCCGCCGCCTTCAGCATCGCCTCGCCCTGCGTACGCGCATCGGCCATCATCCGCAGTTCATTCTCGCGGAAGGTCACGTCGAAGCGCATCAGCGGCACCCCGAACCGATCCACCTTGCTCGAATGGAGCGACACGCGGTTGTCCTTGTAGGGCAGGCACTCGCCGAATGCGCCCATCGAGAAGCGCCACGGGCCATACCGGCGCATCCCGTGCTTCATCGCCGCCCCGAAGCCGACCGGCGCCGCAGGATCGCGCCGAGCGCTGCCCTGATAGCCATAGCCGCGCCGGAAGCCCACGCCTTCTTCACCGCCCACGTTGCGGAAGCGCGGAACATAGACGCCACCGGGGCGGCGGCCATATTCGATCAGGTCGGTCATTCCCGGAATCTCGCCTTCCACGCCGACGCGGAAGATGTGATCCATCACATAGCGGCCCAGCGTGCCACTGCTGTCGAAATGGCTGCGGTCGCTGCCCGGCGCGCGGGAGTTCATCAGGATCTGCGTCGATGCCATCGCCGATGCGCAGACGAAGACGAGATCGGCCTGCACCACTTCCGCCTGGCCGCTCTTGGCGTCGACATAGCGCACGCCTGTCGCCCGCTTCTTCACCGGATCATATTCGATGTTGGTGACGACCGCGTCGGATTTCAACGTCAGCCGGCCCGTCGCTCGCGCCGCCGGCAACGTTACCGCCTGGGTGGAGAAATAGGCTCCGAACGAACAGCCATTGCCGCATTGGTTGCGCAGCTGGCACTTGGTGCGGCCCTGTTCAGGCTTGTCCTCGGTCAGGTTGGACAGACGAGTATGGATCAGCTTGCGGCCCGGGAACTGGGCCTCAAGCCGCTGCTTCAGCCACTGCTCGGCGACGTTCATCGGCATCGGCGGCTGGAAGTTGCTGTCCGGCAGATGCGGCAGATTCTCGCGCGAGCCGGAAACGCCGATATAGTCTTCCACCTTCGCATACCACGGCGCGATGTCGTCATAGCCGATCGGCCACACGCCATCCACGCCCTCGCGCTTGTTCGCCTCGAAATCCTCTTGGCTCCAGCGAAAGCTCCAGCGGCCCCAGATCAGCGACTTGCCGCCGACCGCGCCCGGCCGGATCCAGTAGAATTTGCTGCCTTCGTCATAGGCATAGGGGTTCAGCCGGTCGTTGTTGTAGAAGCCCATGCTGCTCGGCGCGACATAGCCATGGCGGGCGATGAAGTAGTCCTTCTCCACCAGCGGCTTCGGCATCATGTTGCGGGCCGGCACCTCGAAGGCGGGCTTGCCGTCATAGGGATAGCCTTCGCCATGCTCGACCATGCGGCCCCTGTCGAGCATCAGCACCCGCAATCCCTTTTCAGTCAGCTCCTTGGCGGCGAAACCGCCGCTCACGCCGGAGCCGATGACAATCGCATCGAACCTGTTGGTTGCAGCCATGGTGTTCCCCTCCCGGGATATCGTTCTCAGAAGCGCAGTGCGCGGAGCGTTTTGAAGCTGGTGGTGATGTCGGGCAGATAGGGGGCGGGCGCCTGATCGTTCTCGACATAGAAATGGCGCACGCCGGCCCCGGCCTTGCGCTGGAACAGCGCGGCGAAGTCGATCGTGCCGGCGCCGACCGCGGTCATGCTGCGATCGGGGCGCATGTCCTTGACGTGATAGGCATAAATGCGGCTGCCGATCCGATCGATCAGCGCCGCCAGATCCTGCCCGGCGAACTTCGCCCAGTAAAGGTCGAGCTCGATCTTCACCAGCGCCGGATCGGTTTCCTTCAGGAACCGCTCATACAGGCTCACGCCGCCCGGCTGGGTTGTGAATTCGAAATCATGGTTGTGATAGGCGAAGCCCAGCCCTGCCTTTTTCAGATCGGCGGCGAAGCGGTTGAAGTTGGGCAGCGCCTTCTGCCAGCCCTCCTCGGTGCGATGCTCGGCGGTCATGTAGGGCAGCACCACCGTATCGGCGCCCAACGTCTTGGCCCGCGACACCGCCTGCTCGAACTGGCCGAGCAACGCATCATAGCCGACATGGATCGACGGAGAACGAAGGCCTGTCTCGTCCATCGTCCGGCGCAGCATGGTGGTGTCCATTGCTTCATAGCCGCCGCCGCCGAACTCGACTTCGCGATAGCCGATCTTGGCGATCGCCGCGAGCGTGCCAGCGGGATCCTTCTGGAAGATGTCCCGCACCGTATAGAGCTGGATGCCGATCGCGGAGAGCGATGCGGCCTGTGCCGGCGGCACGATCCGATCGAGAAGAGTGGCGGCGATGGCGCCCCCGGCGCCCGCGAGCAGAGTACGACGGCGGATCATCATGCGCTGTACACCTTGTTGACCTGAGAATAGGGAAAGGCACCGTTATATTCGCCGGGAACCGGCAGATACTCGCGCTCCTGGGTGATGCCGATTTCGGAGGTGTAGTATCCGGCGATCACCAGTTGCCGGAACGCCTCGAAAAAGGCCTGGCCACCGGGGATGGCCCCGTTCATCGCCAACGTAAGCAGCGCATCCTGCTGCTCGGGCGTCGCCTTCGCCGCGGCAACCTTATAGTCCTGCTGGGCGCGCGCCTCGATCGCGTCGAGCCCGGCGAGGATCGGCACCCGGTCAGCGGGCAGCGCCCAGTCGGCGAGCAGCTTCTCGATAAAGGCGGGAACGCCCGCGGCGATTGCGCCCGGTGTGTCGGTGGTGGGGATCACCCGCTCGCTCAGCGCCGTCATCAGTAGATGCTGGGCGGGCGTGAACACCGCTACGCTCGGCGGCCCCTCGCTGATTAGCTCGGGCGCCGTCACTTGCGCCGCCCGCGCGATGGGCGCGAACAGACCGGCGCCGAACATGGCCGCAACGCCGGCCAGGGCGGTTCTGCGATCGATCATTTGGCTTCTCCAGGAAGATCCTGGGCAATCGCCGCTTCGGGCAGCGGCCGCACCCAGATGTTGCGGAACGAGACCGGCGAATCATGATCCTGCAATTGGATCGGCGCCGCATCGGGGTGCGCCTGATATTGCGCGACATTTCGCCAGATGGTGGTGCCAAGCATCGCCTGGTGGTTCTGCACCAGCACGCCGTTCAGGAAGGCGGTGATATAGGCCGGCCGTACCAGCTTGCCATCGGCGGCGAAGCGCGGGCGTTCGAACACGATATCGTAGCTCTGCCATTCACCGGGCTTGCGCGACACATTGGCCAGCGGCGGCTTCCAGCCATAGACGGCGCCCACCGTGCCATCGGCATAGGTAGGGTTCTGGTAGCCGTCGAGGATCTGGATCTCGTAGCGCTGCATGAACCAAATGCCGCTGTTGCCACGATCCTGCGAGCTCTTGGTCGGCGGATTGGGCGAGCGGAACTCCAGGTGGAGCTGGACGTCGCCAAAGCTTTGCTTGGTAATCAGCGCGTTCTCGCCGCCACTGCTCGCGCGGCTGGGCACGGTCAGCACGCCATTCGCCACCGGCCACGGCTTGCGTTCGGCCCGCCAGGCATCGAGCGAGCGGCCGTCGAACAGCACGATCGCATCGGAAGGCGCGCCGCCCGGCTGGGCGGCAGGTACGACCACAGCCGGCGCCGGGCGATCCGAATCATGGACGTGCCAGCTGCCGCCCGGCAGGATCGGCGTATCTTTGAAGCCGGGCTTTTCCTGTGCGGCGGCAGGCGCGGCGGCCAGCGCCGTCAGACCTGCGAGCAGCGCCATGCTGCATCTCGACATCGCTTTTCTCTCCCCCTCAGCCGGCGTCGATCGCGCGATAGGCGGCGATCAGCCGCTCCTCGCCCGCCCGACCTTTGATCGAATTGCCATGTTCCATTCCGATCACCCCAGCATAGTTGCGTGCCCGCAGCCAGCGAACGATGGTTGCGTAGTTGATTTCGCCGGTCCCCGGTTCGTTGCGGCCGGGATTGTCGCCGAACTGGATGTAGCCGATCTCGTCCCAGCACATGTCGAGCGTCGGGATCAGGTTTCCGGACTGAATCTGCTCGTGATACAGGTCAGCCAGCACCTTGATCCCCGGGCTGTTCGCCCCCCGCGCCACCGCATAGCCCTGGGCGATGCTCTGCATGTAGACGCCCGGATGGTTGGTGCGGGTGTTGAGCGGCTCCATCACCAGCGCGAAGCCATGGGATGCGACGATGTCACCAGCGCGGCGCATGGTGTCGATCACCCGCGCCGTCTGGATGTCCAGCGGCACCTTGGGATCGAGGAAGCCGGTGACCACCGTCACCCGCGTGGCATTCAGCCGCTTGGCGACGTCGATCGAGGCGCGGATGTCCGCCAGGAACGCCTCGCGCTCGGCGCCGTCATTGGCGCCAAGGATCGGGCGGGACTGCGCCCATTTCGGCATGGCGGCGACGAACACGCCCATGGTCATGCCGCGGCTGGACAATGCCTTGGCCATCGCCACCTGCTCGTCGACCGGGCGGCCGGCGGCTTCATTGTCTTCCCAGGCGGTGAAACCCTGGTCGGCAGCGAAGGCGATCTGCTCCAGCCGGTTGCCGCGGCTGGCGAAGCTGCCCTCGTGCGGCGCGAAGTGGAGCGAGAAGCGCGCCGCGTTCGACTGGCCGCGCGCGGCGGCGGAAGACGCCGCCAGCGGGGCAGCGGCAGCACCCGCCAGCACGGTGCGGCGCGAGACGCTCATTTGCCGCCCGCGGCCTTGAGATAGGCGATGATCTGGGCGCGCTTGGCGGCATCCGCCATGCCGATCGGCATCCGGGTGCCGGGCACCTTCTTCATCGGCGCGGCGAGGAACTGGTCCAGCGTCGCCGCATCCCAGGTCAGCTTGGAATTCTTGAGCGCGGTGGAATAGTTGAAGCCGGGCAGCGATGCCGCCGGCCGGCCAACGACGCCGTTCAGATTGGGACCGACGCCGTTCTTGCCGCCCTTCTCCACCGTGTGGCACGCTTTGCACGCCGCGAAGGCGGGCGGGGCCGCAGTCTGCGCCCAGGCGGGAGCACTCGCCGTCAGCGCCGCACCTGCAACAAGGGCCATCCAAAACTTCATTTACGCTCTCCGGGTTCGATTTCGGTCCATTTTTGGTCGGCGTTCGCGTTGGCGATCATCGCCTCCACAAAGGCCATGGTGCGCAGCCCATCGGCCAAACCGGGACAGCCGCTGCCCGCTTCGCCGCGAATGGCGGCCGCGAAGCCGCGATAGAGGTTGGCGAAGGCCTCGACATAGCCTTCGGGATGCCCGGCCGGGGTGCGGAGGAGGGGGGTGGTGCTCGCCCCCAGGCCGGGACCACCCGCGCGGACGGTCTCTGCCGGGCGATCGAGCCAGCGCAGCGTCAGCGTGTTCGGCTCCATCTGCGCCCATTCCAGCCCGCCGCGCTCGCCATGGATGCGCAGGCGCAGGCCGTTTTCCTCGCCCGCCGCGACCTGCGTCGCCTTCAGCGTTCCACGCGCGCCGCCCGAGAAGCGCAGCAATGCACTGACATCGTCATCCAGCCGGCGGCCGGGGACATGGATGGCGAGTTCGGCCGACAGCGTCTCGACGCGCAGGCCGGAAACATGCTCGGCGAGGTGGAAGGCGTGGGTGCCGATATCGCCCAGGCAGCCACCCAGACCAGCACGGGCCGGATCGGTGCGCCATTCGGCCTGCTTGTTGCCTTCGGTATCGAGCGACCCGCTGAGCCAGCCTTGAATATATTCCACCTGCACCAGACGAATGGCGCCGAAATCGCCGCGGGCGACGCGCGCGCGCGCCTCCTCGACCAGCGGATAGCCGCTGTAGGTGAAGGCAAGGCCGAAGCGCTTGCCGCTCGCTGTGGCGGCGGCTGCGATGGCGCGCGCTTCGCCGCCGTTCATCGCCATCGGCTTTTCACAGAAGACGTGGAAGCCGGCATTCAGCGCGGCGATGGCGACCGGCGCGTGGAGATGGTTCGGCGTGACGATCGCCACCGCATCGATGCGCTCGCCTTCGGGCAGCGTGGCTTCGCCCGACAGCAGCGCGTCATAGGTCGGATAGACCCGCGCCGGATCGAGCCCGAGCAGATCGCCGGTGCGCGCATTCTTGCCCCCATCGGTGCTGAACGCGCCGGCCGCCAGCCGCCAGTCGCCGTCGAGCGCCGCCGCCATGCGGTGCACGGCGCCAATGAACGCGCCTTCGCCGCCGCCGACCATGCCGAGCTTCAGCGGATGCCGGGTCATGCGTCGCCGCGCCCCAGCCCGAGCAGATTACGGATCGCTGCCTTGTCGACACCGCTTGAGGCGAAGTCATCGAACGCGCGCTCGGTGACACGGATGATGTGGTCGCGGATGAACGGCGCGCCTTCGCGGGCGCCGTCCTCGCTGTTCTTCAGCGCGCATTCCCACTCGATCACCGCCCAGCCGCGATAGCCGTACTGTGCAAGCTTGCTGAAGATGCCGACGAAATCGACCTGCCCGTCGCCGGTCGAACGGAAGCGGCCGGCGCGGTTCGCCCAACTCTCATAGCCCCCATAGACACCGCTGCGACCGGTGGGATTGAACTCGGCATCCTTCACGTGAAAGCACGAGATCCGGTCGTGATGACGGTCGATGAAGTCAAGATAGTCGAGCTGCTGCAGCACATAGTGCGACGGATCGAACAGGATGCGCGCGCGGGGATGGTGGTTCACCGCCTCCAAGAAACGCTCCCAGCTGGCGCCGTCATGGATGTCTTCGCCCGGATGAATTTCGAATGCGCAATCGACGCCCGCTTCCTCGAACACGTCGAGGATCGGCAGCCAGCGGCGGGCGAGTTCGGCGAACGCCTCTTCCACCAGCCCAGCCGGACGCTGCGGCCAGGGATAGACATAGGGCCAGGCCAGCGCGCCCGAGAAGGTAGCGTGCGCCTTCAGCCCCAGACGGGCGCTGGCGCGCGCGGCGAGCTTGACCTGCTCGACCGCCCATGCCTGGCGCTCGGCCGGCTTGCCGTGGAGCTCGACCGGCGCGAAGCCGTCGAACAGCGTGTCGTACGCCGGGTGGACCGCGACCAGCTGGCCCTGCAGGTGGGTCGAAAGCTCGGTCGGCTGGATGCCGAACTTGTCGAGCCGGGCGCGCAGATCGTCGCAATAGGCCTGGCTCTCGGCCGCCTGCTGCAAGTCGATCAGGCGCGGGTCGCACGGGATCTGCACCCCGACATAGCCGAGGCCGGCTGCCCATTCGGCCATATGGTCCAGCGTGTCGAACGGCGCCGTGTCGCCGAGGAACTGGGCGAGGAAGATGCCCGGGCCCTGCATCGCGGTCATGCGTGCGTCTCCGTCTTGGTGTTCTTGAAGGTGAACTGGAACAGCAGCGCGATCACTGCCGCGGCGATGGCCGGGTACCACCACATATGCTGCCAGTCGGCGATCGTCGGCGTGGCCGGCAGCTGGGCATAGAGCAGCCCGCCGATCTGCGAGCCGAGCAGCATGCCCACGCCATAGGTGAACAGCGTCAGCATGCCCTGCGCCTGCGCATTGACTCCCTTGGGCGTCGCGATGGTGCCGGTGTAGATTGCGCCGGCGACGAAAAAGAAATCGTAGCAAACACCGTGAAGCGCGACGCCGGCATAGATCGCCCAGATGCCCGCGCCGCCATCGCCGATCGCGAACAGCGCGTAGCGCAGCGCCCAGGCGACCATGCCGACCAGCAGCAGCGGCTTCACCCCGAAGCGGCGATAGAGCCACGGCATCGAAAACATGAACACCAGCTCGGACATCTGGCCGATGCTGAGCGTGCCGCCGACATTCTCGATCCCCGCCGCGCCGACATAGGGCGAGGCATAGGCATAATACATCGCGAGCGGGATGGAGATCAGCGTCGCGCAGAGGATGAAGATCAGGAACGAGCGGTTGCGCATCAGCCCGAAGGCTTCGGTGCAGAACACCTCGGCGGCGAGGCTCTTGCCCTGCGGCGCGTCAGGCGTGACGTTGGGCAACGTGATGCTGTACAGGCCGAGCGCGAGCGAGGCGACGCCGGCGATCTGGAAAATCTGCGGGCTGGCGGACAGGTGCGCCCAGCCGATGAGCAGCCCCGCGACGATCCAGCCGAGCGTGCCGAAGGCGCGGACGAACGGGAAACGATCGACTCGCTCGCCAAAGCTCTTGAGCGCGATCGTGTTCGCCAGACCCACCGTCGGCATGTAGAGGATCATGTAGCCGAGCAGCAGCCAGACGAAGCTGGCGCCATGCTCGGGGGTGAGCAGCGTGGGCAGCACGAACAGCAGCACGCCGCCGACGAGGTGGAGCACCACCATCAGCATCCTGGGGCTGAGGAACCGCGCGGCCGCCATGCCGAGCAGGAACGATCCGACGATCGAGGCGATCGGGCCGACCGAAAAGGCGTTGGCGATCAGGCTGCCCAGCCCGACCGTCTGCATCACCAGCCCGAGCGTGACGTTCCACGCCCCCCAGACGAAGAATTGCAGGAACATCAGCGCACTCAGGCGCCCCGTCAACAATCCCGATACCGGCTGCGCGTGGTTCGCAGCCATCCCTTCAGCAGCGGCCATGCGCTTCCTCTCCCCCGGACGCGGCTGTGCCGCCGTTCGAATCGCAGCCTATGCAGGCTCGGCGATGATGTAAAGGATTACATCGTTTCCTGTCGACACGATCCGCCGCAGGCGACATGACAAGCGGATGACGACGATTATCGAGGTCGCGGCCGCTGCCGGCGTTTCGACGGCAACCGTGTCGCGCGTCCTCAGCCAGCCCGATCGGGTGGCGGAGGCGACGCGGGTACGCGTACTCGAAGTCGTTGATGCGCTTGGATATCGTCCCAATGTCGCGGCACGCACGCTGCGCACGCTGCGCGCCGCCAAGATCCTGCTGACGGTGCCGGATATCTCCAACCCCTTCTTCGCCAGCGTGATTCGCGGTGCCGAGGAAGCGGCGCGCGACGCCGGCTATGCGGTGGTGCTGGGCGACACCCGCCACGATCCCGAAGTGGAGGACCAATATGCCGAGATGCTGCTGCGCCGCGAAGTCGACGGCCTCGTCTTCCTCGGCCACCGCCTGCCGGCCAGCCTCGTCTCGCTGGTAGCGGCCAAGGGCGGCATCGCCCCGATCGTCAACGGGTGCGAATACAGCCCGGATATCGGCGTGCCGAGCGTGCATATCGACAATGCGGCCGCCAGCGGCGACGCGATCGAACATCTGGTCGCGCTTGGCCACCGCGATATCGGCGTGATCACCGGCACCCCGATCAGCCCGATCAGCCGCGACCGCCTGGCCGGCGCGATGCGGGCGGCAGAGCGCCATGGGCTGGCCGCGCGCCTGCAGGTGCGGGTGGGCGATTATTCGGCGGACTCCGCCTGCCGCGAGGCGCGCGCCCTGCTGGAAGGTGCGGTGACCGCCATCTTCTGCTTCAGCGACGAAATGGCGGTCGGCGCGATGAGCGCGGTCACCGCGGCGGGGCTGGACTGCCCCCGCGACATATCGGTGATCGGATTCGATGATCTGCCGCTCGCCCGCTTCTTCCTCCCCGCGCTCACCACCATCGCCCAGCCGAAAGGCCTGATCGGCCGCCACGCCATCGAATTGCTCGTCGATATCCTGCGCGGCGGCGAACCGCGGCAGCGGCAGGTGACGCTCGCGCACGAACTGGTGGTCCGCCGCAGCACCGCGCCGCCGCCGCACTGAATCAGTCCCGCGCCACCACGATCCGCGGCAGCCTGGAAATCGGCTCGACCATGATGCGCCGGAACCAGGTTTCGGCGCCTTCCGACTGCAGCTGGATCTGGCCGTGCGTCAGCGGCGTGCGGCTGCCGTCCGCCGCGATCACCGCCAGATCGCGCACCTCGGCCACCGGCACGCCGTTGACGACATGGATGGCCCGATCGCCCAGCACATACAGGTCCAGCGTGTTCCATTCCCCCACCGGCTTTTCGGCGTCGCGCGCCGCCTCGACATTCCAGGTCGGCGTGCCGTTGACCATCTCCACCACCCGACCATCGGTGCGGAAGCGCAGATGCGGCGCGATCAGGGCGGGATCCACCCCGGCGGTGCTATGCGCGCGCATCTGGCGGCCGACCATCACGATCATCCCGGTCGAGCCGCGCATGATCTCGAACTCGGCGGAGGGGCGCCAGGTGCCGAACACCTCCCCCGGCCGGCCATGGGTGTGATAGAGCAAGCCGTTATTCTGCGGCAGAGCCTGGCGCGGCGCATAGGTGCGCGCGCCCCATTTGAACTGCAGTCGCAGGTGATAGTCGCGCAGATCGGCGGTGTGGACCAGGCTCCCCCAGGTCTCGCCCCTGATCCAGATCGCCGGCTCCCCATCGACGGTGCGCACCGCGAAGTCGCCGCTGGTGTCGCGGCCAGTGCCGATCGGTGCCGCCCCCGGATCGGCCTTGTAGGTGATCGACGGATCGGCATAGCCGAGCCATGGCTGCCATTCGCGCAGGCTATGCCCGTCGAACAACATGCGCGGCCTGCCCGCCGGCGGCGGGATATCGGCGACCATCAATCGCTGCGGCGCCCCGCTCGTACCGCCGACGACGGCACGGGCCTGCTCCAGCGATTCCTGCGCAGGCGCGGCGGCAGCCGGAAGCAACAACAGCAACGCCCATGTCCGCATCATCGTCCGCTCCCCTTGTGCCGGCATGGCCTAACCACATGGCTGCCATGCATATTTCCGCGATTCCCGGCTACTCGAGATGGTAGCGCTATCGCGGCTCGGAGCAACCCACGACAGGGTCGTAGATTGGCCCGCCGCAGCGCATTGTGACGATGCCTCGACGCTACCGCCTGGCTGCGGCGATCCACCCGGACTCCGCGCCGCTGCAGCGCTGAACCGCATCCCATGGGGAAGGCGGCTCCCCTATTGCAGCTTGCGTGCATGACGGGGATGCCTTAGCGCCATCACGATCGATCAAAGCGGCCAGGCCCTGGCGGCCTGCAAGGATATATCCAGAGTTCCTATGAACGTTGAACACTCGTTCGTAATAGACAATGTCGGCACCAGCCGCCGTTCGCCGTTCGGAGCATGGCTGAAGAAGTATCGATGGTTTCTGATATTTGTTGCACTGCCAACCGCACTATCCGCGATCTATTATGGCTTTATTGCGTCAGACATCTACATTTCTGAATCGCGCTTTGTCATTAAAAGCCCGGATCAGAAGCGGTCCCAGACGTCGACGTTGGCGAACCTCATCCAGACAACAGGCTTGTCGGGCGGACAGGAACAGACCAACGAAGTGCTTTCCTATGTGCGTTCGCGCGATGCCTTGAAGGCGCTCGAGCAGGACCCGAACATCCGCGCACGCTATGCCACGCCCAAGGCGGACTTCCTTTCGCGATTCCCGCAACCGCTTTCGACCAACTCGTTCGAGCATTTGTACAAGTTCTATGGCAAGATGGTCGACGCCAGCCTGGATCACGAAACCAACGTTGCCGTTATCCGCGTAAAGGCGTTCAGCCCCAACGATGCCTATGACATCAACCGGCGCCTGCTTGGGTTGAGCGAAGCGCTGGTGAATCGCCTGAATGCCCGCGCCCAGGAAAAGGCAGTTGCCGAGGCGCAAAAGCAAGTCGACCAGGCGACGCAGCGCGTGAAGCGCGCCCGCGTCGCCCTGGGGCAATATCGCAACCAGCAGGCGCTGATCGATCCCGCCAAACAGGCGGTGGGGGCGCTCGAAATCTCGAATACCCTGATCGCCCAGCGCGCGGCGCTGCAGGCGCAGGTCGAGCAGATGGAGCGGACCGCGCCCAACAATCCCTCGCTTTCCGCGCTGCGCAGCAAGGTGCGCGCCATCTCCGATCAGATCGCCTCGCAGGACAGCCGCGTTGTCGGCCCCGGCAACGGAATCGCATCGAAGATCGGCGGTTATGAAAACCTCCTTGTAGAACAGGAGTTTGCCACCCAAAGCCTGAACGTTGCCAATGCATCGCTTGTCCAGGCGGCGGGCGACGCGCAGCGCCAGCAATTCTATCTGGAGCGGGTCGTCGATCCCAATCTTCCCGATATGCCGCTGCTCCCCCAGCGGCTGCTGAACATGCTGGTGGTCTTCGCGGTCGCAACATGCCTGTATCTGATCGGCTGGATGCTGGTCGTCGGCATTCTCGAGCACGCACCGGACAATTAAGATGGAGACGTCCAACCTCGATCGCCTTCGGCGCGGTGCGCAGGTTCAGCTCCGTGTGATCCAGGCCCTGATGATCCGCGAGCTCACGACCCGCTTCGGCCGTGAGAATATCGGCTTTCTCTGGATCATGGTCGAGCCGCTGCTGTTTGCTGGCCTCGTCGCGATCATCTGGCGCTACATGAAGGGGCCGGAGGAACACGGCATCGGGATCATCGCATTCGTCGTGTCCGGCTATATTCCCATCACGCTATTCCGGCATGCGATTTCCAAGTCCGTCAGCATCTTCATCGCCAACGGCGCGCTGTTGTATCACCGGCAGATCCATCTCTACGATTTCATTTTCGTTCGCTTCATGATCGAGATGATCGGCGGCATGATGGCCTATCTCTTCATCGCGACCGTCCTCATCCAGTTCGATGTCTTCCCGGTTCCGAACGATATCGGCCTGTTCATGGCGGGCTGGCTGTTATACGCGCTGTTCGTCCTGTCCCTCTGCTTCATCATCGCGCCGCTTTCGGAGATGTCGGAGGTTCTTGAGAAATTCATCCCGGTGACGACCTATGTCATGCTGCCGTTCTCGGGATCCTTCACCATGTCTTCGTGGCTCACGCCGACATTGCGCGAATATCTGATGTATTCGCCGTTCGTGAACGCGGTGGAGATGATGCGCAAAGGGCTGTGGGGCAACAAGGTCGAGGCCTATTATGATCCCTGGAACCCCATTCTGTGCTCGATTGTCGCCACCGCGATCGGGCTTATGCTGTGCCGGCATGTTCGCAAGACGTTGACGGTCGAATGATCACCTGTCGCAACGTCAGCAAGGCCTATGGCCGCGGGGGGCACCGGAACTTCGTCTTCCGGGATGTGGATTTCGAAGTCGCGCATGGCGATCGCATCGCGTTGCTCGGCCGCAACGGCGCGGGCAAGAGCACGCTGATCCGCCTGATCGGCGGCGTCGAAATGCCGACGAGCGGGCGCATCGCGCGCAACATGTCCGTATCCTGGCCGCTGGGATTCACCGGCGGGTTTCAGGGAAGCATGACCGGCTACGACAATGCCCGGTTCATCGCGCGAATCTACGGACAGGACTATGCCCGAACGCGTGCCTTTGTCGAGGAATTCACCGAGCTCGGGGCGCAGTTGCGCAAGCCGGTGAAAACCTATTCGTCGGGAATGCGCGCGCGGCTTGCCTTTGCGCTTTCGCTTTCGATCGAATTCGAATGCTACCTTATCGACGAGATCATCCTCGTCGGCGATCAGAACTTCCAGAGGAAGTGCATGGTCGAGCTTTTCGAGAAACGCAACGACCGCACCATGATCCTGGCATCGCACAGCAACGAGTTCGTTCAGCAATTCTGTACCCGCGCGCTCGTCCTCCAGAGCGGGCGGGCCGTCCCCTTCGACGACGTCGCCGAGGCCGTTGCTGCATATAGTGCACTCTGACGATCGGCGGCGGGGCGCTGGAAAGCAGCGCCACGAAACGGACCCTGCGGCCCCCATCGTGATCGCCGCTTTCGATGCCGTCGACGGTCAGGCGGAGATCGCCGCCCCCATCGTTGCGCGGTGCAGTTCCAGAACCGCACAGGCGATGTGATAGAGCGAGCTACCCGGTGCAAGTTCTTCCACCCAGCTACCGTCCGCCTTCAGCTTGTCGCGCCAGAGGCCGGGGATCGCTACGTCGAAATATCGTTGCAGGCCGGCAACCGCGGCAACGGCCTCGACCGCTTCTTCGGCAGCGCCCAGGCGTTGGAACCGTGCCACCGCCGCCTTGATCCGCTCCGTTTGCGGCCACAGGCGCGCATCCGCGTTGCGAACGGTACCGTCGACCAGCACCTCGTTGATCGCCACGCCCTTGGCGATGCCGGTGCGCCGGGCAAAGCCGGTAAGCGCGTCGGAAATGGCGGCGCCTTGCGGCCAGCCGCCTTTCGCCATGCGCTCGAACAGCCATGCCCATTCGAAGCAATGGCCAGGCTCTGCGATCTTCCCTTCCTCACCGGCGGCGGGCACCAGCCGATCGTCGAAATATTCGAGCAACGCACCGCTCTCGCGATCGAGGAAGCGGTCGATCGCAAGACTGCCGATGGTCTGCGCGAGCGCTTCGAATCGCGCGCGCCCGCTGGCCTCGGCAAGCGCCTGTGCCGCTTCGAACAGATGCATGTGCGGGTTCTGGCGGCGGATTCGGCTGTCGACGATCTCGCCTTCGGTGAACCCGCCGGCCGGATGGCTCCAATGGCGCTCGAGGACGGACAGAAGCGCTTCCGCCACATCGAAACAGTCGCTCCGCTGGAGCGCCGCGCCGGCAGCGCCCAGCGCGAACAACACGAAGGCCTGGTCGTACAGGTCGGCCCGGCCATCCAGGGGGGCGCCATTCGCATCGAGCCGGTGCACGAAGAAGCCGTCGGCCCGGCGCGCGCGGGCGATGAGGAGATCGATCGTCTCCCCCACCAGCGCCTGCCATGGCCCCTGCCAGCCCATTTCCCCGATCGCGCAGAACGAGAAGATATGGCGTGCCTGAACGAAGGTACGAAAATAGCTCGGATCCGCGATGCCGGCCAGCGAGATCCGTTCGGCGAACAGGCCGGACGGCGTACGCCCCCGCGTCGCCCACAAGGGCGCCGCTACGTTGCATAGCCAGTCCCTGCTCTCCGCCGCTGCGGCACGCAAGTCGCCAAGCGGCCCGCGATCATAAACGTCCATCGTCATCAGAAACTCGTTCCCCGGTCGGCTGTTCAGTTCACGTCAAGCGCGGGGCGAGAAACGCCCGCAGATTTCCACCTTCGAAGCGGTGCGCGGCGATCCCGGCCGCCTCGGCGGCGGCGAGGTCGGTTGGCTGGTCGCCTACCAGCAGGCTGTTCGCCCGATCGACCGGCCAATGCGCCATCAGGTCGAGGATCATGCCCGGCTCCGGCTTACGCCACGGATGCGGACCCCGATAGGGTTCGACCACCCCGTCCGGATGATAGGGGCAGTAGCGCCAGTCATCGACGACGGCGCCTTCGGCGCGCAACTGCTCCCCCATCAACCGATGCAGCCGCTGCACGTCGGCCTCGGCATAATAGCCGCGCGCGACCCCGGCCTGGTTGGTGACGACGAACACATAATATCCCCGCGCGTTCGCGAGACGAACCGCGTCCGCCGCCCCCTCCATCCAGCGGAGCCGATCGAGCGAGCCCACATATCGGTCATCATGGTTCAGAACGCCGTCGCGATCCAGGAACAGCGCCGGCCGCCGGCGCTGCGCCGGAATGGCCGATTGCGCCAGCGTATAGGTTTCCGGCAGGCCGATATCGAGGAAGAATCCATCATAGCGCCGCGCGCGCAGTTCTCCGCGCGCGATCAGCGCGGGCAACAGATCTTCCTCGATCGAAAAGCGCCCCGCATAGCCGTCGAGATCGCTGCGGCGCAGAAGATACACGCCGCCGTTGATCAGTGCCGGCCGCTCGCCCGCACCGCGCGGCCGGATCGCCACGACCTGGCCGTCCGGCCCGACATCGAGGCTCTCATACCGGTCCGCCGCAGGAACCGATCGCGCGGCAACGGCCGCATGCGATCCGGCGACACGCGCCAGATCCAGCCAGTGGAAATCGAACCAAGTGTCCCCGTTGAGCAGCAGAAAGCGCTCGTCCAGCAGCGGGCGGGCCCAGGCCAGCGCGCCGCCCGTGCCCATGGGTTCGGGCTCCACCGAAATGTCGATGCGCACCCCTTCGGGAAGCGTTTGCGCGCGGGCATCGACATAGCGCTGCACGACATCGGAACGAAAGCCGGCGAGCAGCAGGATATGCTGAAATCCCCGCCGGACGGCTTCGCCGATCAGCACGTCGATGAACGGCCGCTCCCCCACCGGCAGCAGCGGCTTGGGCGTCTCGCGCGTCAACGCGCCGAGCCGCGTGCCCAGGCCACCGAGCAGGATCACGCACTGCCGAGGCGGGCTTACGCTCATGCCCGCACGGACCAGGCTTCGGCGCCGTCGAAGGTGAGCTTGACCGAGCTCGCCTGGCCGCCATGCTCGTTCAGGTTGCGGATCAGGCCGTAGCGGCGCTCCGGATCCACCAGCAGCATGATGAAGCCGCCGCCGCCCGCACCGGAAACCTTCCCGGCCCAAGCGCCGCTCTCCATCGCCACGTCGAGCAGGCGCTCCACGGTGGAATTCGATACGGAGGAAGCGGTGCGCTTCTTCGACAGCCACGAGTTTCGCAGCACCTCGGCGGTCTTGCGGATATCGCCGGCCAGCAGGTCCACCTTCATCCGGTGCGCGTGATCCTTGATCTCATGCATGGCAGCGACCGTAGCGTCGTTCAGTTCCTGCAGGCCGCCGACCTGCTGCCGGATGATATCCGCCGATTCGCGCGATTGGCCGCTGAAGCAGATCACCAGCGACGATTCGAATTCATTGAGATAGTCGGACCGCAACCGCAGCGGATTGACGATGACCCCAGCGCCATCCTTCAGGAATTCGATGAAGTTGAATCCACCGAACGCGGCCGCATACTGATCCTGCTTGCCGCCCATCAGGCCAAGCTGCCGGCGTTCGATATCATAGGCGAGCGACGCGACGTCATAGGGGCCGAGCGGCAATTGCATCGCGTGCCGAAACGCCTCGATCAGCGCGACCGTCAACGCCGACGAAGCCCCCAGGCCCGAACCCGCGGGAACGTCGATCGTCGTCGTGATCGTCACCGGCTCGGCCCTGCCACCATTATATTCGAGCATCATGTGGCGATAGACCGCACGGTGCAGGCAAAGCCCTTCGCGGATATCGAAGTCCAGCGAACAGGGCAGGCTTTCCTGCGCGGCAAGGTCGTCCGCCTTGAAATGGATGTCGCCCCGGCGGTTCTTCGTCAGATGCGCATAGGCATAGCGATCGATCGTGGCATTGAGCACCACGCCGCCATGCACATCGCTGTAGATCGCGAGATCCGTACCGCCGCCGCCAAGCCCCAAGCGCAGCGGCGAGCGCGCCCGGACATTCGCCGAAAACCAATGCATGCCCTGAACCGCCCGATCAACCATGACGACGATATTGTTCCTGTTCATACGCGAAAACGTCCGCAAGCGTACGACGCAAATCCAGCTTGGGACTCCACCCAGTATCTCGGCGGATCTTGGTCGTATCGCCGAAAATGATCGCTTCATCGGAGGGCCGCAGGAGCGCGGGATCCTGCTCCGTCGGCAATCTCCGCCCAGCCGCTTCGAAATACATCTCGAGGATGTCGGATATCTCGTAGGCTATGTCGGCACAGATGTTATAGGCTTCGCCGGGCGTGCCCTTCCTCGCCAGCGCGATCAAGGCATCCACCATGTCCCGAACGTCGATGATGGCGCGCTTCGTCTTCAGGTTGCCGTGCCGCACCGGCACCTCTTCATGCAGGCTCCGCACGACGGCTCGTCCGAAATCGGACACGACATCATTGCGCTTGCGGGGGCCGGTGCAGTTGAAGATGCGCGCGCGAATACAGCGCAACCCGTGATTGAAGTGATATTGGTGGCCCAGCAGGTCCTGCGCCACCTTGCTCACCCCATAGGGATGCAGCGGAAGAAGAGGCGCATCTTCCCCGATGGGGATCCGGTCCGGGGTCAGGCTGGCGCCATATTCGGCCGACGAACAGGCGATCACGGTCATCGGATCATAGGCGGCGTCGGTCTTTCGAACCGCCAGAATCGCCTCGAAGACGTTGATGGTACCTTCCACATTGACGCGGCACGTCCGCCAAGGATCGGTCCAAGAAACCGTCGGGAGGCTCTGCGCCGCGAGGTGATAGATTTCCGTCGGGCGATGCGCTTCGATCAGGTCGAACACTGCCTGCCGATCACACACGTCGAGCGGTGTGAACGCCACCGATGGATCCACCGTCGTCATGTCGATGGTCGGATCGAGGAACGTGGCGAGTACCTCATGGCCTTCACGGACCAGGATTTCTGCAAGGTGGGATCCCATCATCCCACCCGCGCCGGTAATCAGGATCTTCACCATTCTACTCCGTGGTTAGTGTCGGCGCGGCATCAGGCGGCGGAACAGCGATTGCAGAGCCGCCTTGGAGTAATGACGTAGTATGAAGTCGAGCGCCGCATCGGCGCGCAACATTGCCTGCCTGCGATCCGAAAGCGCCAGCAACACCGCCTCCGCCAATTGCTCGGCGGTTTCCCCGACGAACAGGTGCCGGTCCGGCGCCTCGATGCCCTGGGCACCGGTAGGCGTGGTCGCCACCGGAACCCCCATCGCCATCGCCTCGATCACCTTGCCCTTGACCCCGGCGCCAAACCGCAGCGGCGCGACCGCGATCGTCGCCTCGGCATAGAGGCGCATCAGCCGCTCGTCCGAAACGAAGCCCAGAACGTTCACGCCCGGCGAGGCAAGATCGAGCACCTCTGCCGGCGGCTTCGAACCGACCACGTCGAGAACGACATCGGGTCGACGCGCGCGGACGAGCGGCAGCACCTCCTGCACGAACCAGAGGATGCCTTCGCGGTTCGGCGTGTGATTGAACCCGCCGACGAAAAGCAGACGCGGAGCCCCCTGCATCGAAAAGGTGGCGAGCCGCTTGCGCGATTGTTCGACCTGATCCCGATCGAACAGGAACACCGGATTGGCAATGAACTCCCGCTTGCCGCCGATCGCGTTGCGAACGAAATCGACCTCTTCGGGCGCAGGATAGAATATGACGTCGCTGCCGCGGCAGACGCGGAATTCCAGATCGCGCATCGCATCAATCGCACGCTGGTCGGTCTCTTGCCCCAGCGCCTTGGCCGCTTCCATGCGTTTGAAATGAAGATCGTGGCCATAGTACAGGATCGGTGCGGTCGTGTGCTGCCGGATCGAATCGATATAATTGGTGGCGATATGCGGGCGGCTCAGAAAGACCGCATCATATAGATCGGCGCGCGCTTGCAGAAACGCATCGAAACCATCGCGGAATTCCGGTCCGTAGATCACTTCAACACCGAGCGCCTGAAGGCGGGGCGTATATTCCGGATCGCGCCACAGATTGTCGGGCCAGAAGGTGACGATACAGTCATCTTCCAGCAACGTGTTGATATACTGATAGATCGTCCGTGAACCGGCATCCTGGTCTTCCTGCGGCACATAATGATCCACCAGCAGGATGTGTCGCTTTCCGGAGGATCGATCCCTGGCGCGCAACACTTCGTGGGCATTGGGATAGTGATCGCGCTCCAGCACCGACCGCCAGCGTTCGAACAAGCGCTCCTGATTCTGGACCTGATAGGCTTTGATGCCGCTCGCCAGATCACGGCCATGGCTGCGGCCCTCGTGGTGGATCACCTCCGCCGCGGGGTTCATCAGCGTCCGGTAGCCGGCGTCGCGCAGCCGGAAGGCGAGATCCGAATCCTCGCAATAGGCGGGGCTGTAGAGCGGATCGAAGCCGCCCATTTCCCGCCAGACGGTCATCGGCAGCGCGATGGCCGCTCCGGAGCAATAGTCGACGTCCTTCAGATAGGAGAATTCGGGCGCCCTGGGGCGCTGCCCCCGCCCGAAATTCCAGGCGGAACCGTCCCGCCAGAAGATGCCGCCGGCTTCCTGCAGCGTGCCATCCCAGTTGATGAGCTTCGCCCCCACCAGGCCAACCCGCTCCATGCGTTCGAAGGGAGTGACCAGTGCATCCAGCCAGCCCGGCAGCACGATGGTATCGTTGTTGAGCAGTACGACATACCGGCCACGTGCAGACCGGGCCGCTTCGTTGCAATTGCCGAGGAAGCCGTGATTCTTCGCGTGGCGAACGTGCCGCACGCATCCGCCGATCGCGGGAATCAGCGTCGCAGTCGCATCCGTCGAGCAATCATCGGCGACGATGATTTCGTAGCTGAACCGGGACGAGGCGTTCAACACGCTGACAACGCACAATATCGTATCAAGAATATTGTTGTAGACGGGGATGATGATCGAAACGTCCGGCTCCCCGCTGGTGGCCTTCGCCACCTGTTCGGCAAGCGCGCGGGCATGGCCGACCAGCATCGAGGCCGCGTCGGACGATGGAAACGCGTCCGCCGTTTCCTCAAAGGCCGCCATCACCGAATAAAGGTAGCGGACGCCTTCCAGAAAGGCATCGCCATAGACGGGCAGCAGGAAATCCCGTGTCGTCTGGGGAAGCCAGTAATTTTTGAGCGGCGGCGGCGGCCAGGATTCCGGCAGCGCGAGGGGAGGGAGAATCTGGCGCGCGGGGGCCGGCGCGCCGGCACTCGGCGCGACGGACGGCTGCGCGCGCAGTTCCGATAGAAGCGCGGCCAGATCGATCTGCGGGGCATCGATGACCGGCTCGCCATGGAGCAGATAATCCAGGATGCCGCGATCGCGAAGCGCGGCCGGAATCCAACGCCGCGCACGTTCGCCGACGCCCGGGATCGGGCAATCCCGCCCCTCCGCCTGGCCGAACGCGAGATAATGCGTCAGCGGTTCCACCCCGGCGTCTCGAACGTCGGGATAGCGATCAAGATACAGCGCGGGATCGAACACCGGATTGGGGCGCCGCCCCTCCCGCCAGCCGTAGAGAAGATAGTGCTGCAACGGGCTGATATTGCCGTCGGCGCGGACATCGGGATTGCGCCACAGATACCAGTCATTGGCAAACCAGGGATGCGGATCCCGGCCTTCGCGCCAGCCTGCCGTCAAATAGTGGCGTAGCGGCGAAACCTCTCGCCCGAAGAGGAAGCAGCCGTTCGCGCGATACGCCGCCGCATCGAAAAGAGGATGCGGATCGACGTGCCACAGGCTTCTGCTGCGACGATATCGCGCGCGGGAGACACCCGAAAGCTGCGGGTTGCGCGAGCGGATCCATTCGGCATCGAAGAGATAGGCCGGCACCGGCGGCTGGCGCCATTGCCGGATCGACCAGGCTTCGGGGGCCACGACTGGCGGAATCTGGCGGACCATCTTGCGCTTGGCGTCCGCCAGTTCCTGCCGGACATTGCGATGAATGGTACGAAACGTGCTCCGTTCCCGTGCTTCGCTGTCGCTCAGGCCCTCCGCATTGGCCAGCAATGCCGGAATCGCTACCGGTGCCACCGCCGGAAGCCCCGCCCCTGCCGCCGCCGTGCGGTGCTTGATCTGGTCGAGTTCACGCCGCATCGCGGCGGTTTCCTGCGCGAACGCATCGCACCGACGCTGCAGCATCCCGAGTTCGGCATCGGAGCTGGCGATTTTGGCAGCGGCGCCGCTCAGTTCTTCCCGCAGGCGGGTGAGATCCTGCCCGGTCGCGCCATCACCGGCCACGCCGCCCGGCGTCTCGGGTTGCGACCGCGGCGACGGAGAACGCCCCAGCCGTTCGCCCAACCACAGATAGTGACGGGCGGGATCGACGCCGGACTGCGCGACATCGGGGTATTCGCGCAGATACCACTCCGCATCGAAGCTGCCGGATTCGCGCAGGGCACGGACGTTCTCATCGGAAACGTCACTCAGACAACGCCAGTCCAATCGGGAAGTCACCAGGTGCGTCCTTCAAAGATTCCGTGATGCGCATAATGGTCCAGGGCGTCCCAGCCGGCCTGGGCGACATCGGGATTCGCAGCATAATAGGCGGAATAGTCAATCATTCCGGTACGTTCGGCCCTCGCGCGAATCAACCGCCGCCGCATTCCCAGCGGCACCAGCCAGATCCAGCGCGGCAGGCGGCGGTTGAACGTTACGAAGTCCGTAAGCCATTTTGCCTGCACCTGCACAGCTTCGACCTGCTCCAGCGCGGCTTCGGCCCGCACCTGTGCGGCTTCAACCTGCACCTGCGCGGCTTCAGCCTGTTCCGCGCGCACGGCATCGATGGTCGATTGCATATGCTGTTCCAACTGCTGCTGCAGTTGCACCAGGCTGGCCATTTCGCGCTCATATCGAGCCGCACGGGCGCCCGCATCGGAAACCTGGCCGGAGAGCGTGACGAGTGCACGCTCCCGCTCCGCCAGTTGCTCCTGCAGCGCGGTCGCTCTGGAGGCCGATTGTTGCGCCTCCCATTCGGCATGCAACTGCCGCGACTGCGCATCCAGCATTGCCCGTGCCTGGCTGCCAAGTTCTTCGGTCAGCCGGTTGACGGCATCGCGAAGCGTCGCCCGCTCGGCCTCGGCATGGTCCAAGGCGGAACGCAGCAACGCCTGGCTGCGCTGCTCCAGAGCCACTTCCGCCCAGGCCTGCGCGGCTTCCTCCTTGCGCTGGAGGAGCGCACTGGCCATTTCGGCGACCTTGTTCTCAAGCGTCACGATCTCGCCGCGCAGCGATTGAAGCAGCGCTTCCCGTTCGGCGGCACCAGCCGCCACGCGCCCGAGTTCGCTCGACATTCGGGCGATTTCGCCAAGCAGTCCCTGCTCCCGGCCCTGCGCGCCCCGCCGCTCCTCGCGCCGCAGACCCTCAAGGGCTGCGATATCGTCCCGCAGCCTGGTGGTCGCAGCCTGTTCCGCCTCAAGACCGTGACGGGCGGCTTCAAGCGCCGCCTCGGCCTGCGCCAGGTCCAACTGCGTTCGCTGGGCATCGGCGCGGTACCGCGCTTCCGCCGCTTCGAGTTGCTCCAGCAACGCCTGCCGCGCCGCATTGCTTTCGTTCAGCGCAGATTGAAGCACCTCACGAAGCGCGGCATCGGCGGCGCTCGCCGCCGCCGCTTCGGAAAGGCGATCCATTTCCTCCTGCAGGCTCTGCTCGCGGTTCTGTGCCGCCGTGCGCTCGGTGATCAACCGGCTCGAGAGAGCATCGACATCCGTGCGCAACGACGCGGCTATGGCGCGTTCGCCCCGAAGTTCCTCCCCGACCGTCTTGAGGGCGGCCTGCGATTCCGCCAAGGCACGCTGCAGCTGCTCGGCATCGGCAAGGTCCGGGCGCCGTTCGGCAAGCTCGAGCCTTTCGATCAGCCCTTGCCGAGCCTCGTTGCTTTCGTTGAGCGCTAGCTGCAGCGCATGCTGTATCTGCTGGGATGCCTCGATCTCGGCACGAAGCTGTTCCAGCGCGACGGTAGCCGCGCCCTCGTCGTCCGCGCGCTGGGTTTCGCCCGCCTCCCGTTCGGCATGGTGCAGCAGAACCAGGCCGAAGCTGGGGGCTGCCACGTCGAATTCGGCGCGCACCTGGTCCAACGCCGCATAATCGGCCGGATCCTCCCCCAATTCGCACCAGCGCTTCAAGATCGTATAGGTCTGCCGGACCCAGAGCGGCGAACGATGCCCCAGGGGAAGCGCCTCTTCCACATTCTGGTGCCGTGCATCGCGGGTCAGGAATCCATCGACTTCGGCGGCTGCAAGCACCGTCTTGCGCGGCCATACCAATCCGGTCGCCTCTTCCATCGCACGGCTTACCTGCGCCCAATCCGCGAGCAGTTGGTCATAGGCGAAGATATGGCGCGCGCGGCCTCGGCTCGCATGTTCCGCTTCCAGCACGTGCCGCAGCCACAAAAGCAAGCCGAAGCCGATATCGAGGCCATCGCGCTTCTGCAGCGATTGAGCGACCTCAAACGGATTGCGGATCGGCATCGCGACAATGACCTCGCACCCGAAATGCGTCAGCACGTCGAACCAGAAGGGCGCGATCCGGCAGATCCGCGGATCCTTGACAACGAACAGGGGGGAAGCACCGAATTCCGCGTTCAGCACGCCCAGCGCCCGATCCCGATAGCCGTCCCGCACCGGTGAGGCGTACCAGTCCTCGCTGAACGGCATCCAATCGTCCCAGCGACTTCCGGCCGAGGTGAGGATCTCGTCATTGAGCGATGCGACGGAGGCCGATTCCCAGTGCCCGGTAGCATTGCTTTCGCTTGGCGGCATCAGATCGACCGGAAGCGAGCACCCAAGCAGGTTCATGACCCGCGCGAACGCACTGGTGCCCGAGCGATGCATTCCGAGAACGGCAATACAGATCTTCCCCGGGACGCTATCGCTTCGGCGGTCCCCGCCCGCCGATGGCGAGGATTCGCCGGTCTTAATACCTCCGCGCGTATTCACTCCGGCCCCCAACATCAAGCTCCCGGTTCGAAGGCGCCGCTCGTTCGCCTCGCTCCCCATCCTACCCCTTAGCGTTCTTCCGCAACGCGCATCCGGCATCCATAGGACGTCGCCTTTGGACAGTAAACTGCAGCGCAGCAGCTCCGACACGATTTGGTCGCCGGATACCAACAAAGGGGAGCGAATGGTTTCGTTTGCGCAATCAAGTTGCGGGAAAATTTGGCGAATCCGTCCACGCTCTCTAAATGGGTGGAAACGCTGCAGTTGGAGCGACGGGGGTTTGCGTTGGATCTATCGCTGGATTTTCACGACATGCACTCTTGGAATGTGTTCCGTGGCACATTCCAACAGACGATCGACAGCGAGAAAATCGCCGCGATGGGGCGGCAGGTCCTGGCACATGGTTTCATCGAGCCGCTGACGGGCAGCATCGCGAAACCCGAGGAAATCATAGCCGGATCGGGCTTGCGCGAAGGACTGTCCTACCAGGGCATCGCATCGCGGGTTCGGGCGGTTCTCTCGGCCAGCGAACGGGCGATGGCCGAGTCCGGCGTCGTCTCCGCCCGCGCCTATGCACCCGAGGCAATGTCCGCATTCGCGATGAAACTGAAGGCCCATTTCCCGCGATGCATCAGCACTGAATACACGACCGATCCGGAAGAACGCGATTGGCTGTACCCGATCCCGTTCGGCGACCTTTCAGACCTGTTTCTGGAAAGCGACCGCTTTGATCTGGCCTGCACCAGCGACCTTCTGGAATATGTGCCCTCCATGGACGATGCGCTCGCCGAGCTCCGCCGGATCCTAGCCCCCGGCGGATGGCACATCGGCACCGTCTCGTTCCGATATCTCCATCAGGATTCCGAGCGACGGGCGGAAAGGATCGGGGATCGCATCGTCCATCATCTGGAAGCGATCCATAACGGCCCCCCGGACAGCGCGAAGGGCACGTTGATGTTCGAGCAACCGGGCTGGGATATCCTCGATCGCGCCCGTGCAGCAGGCTTCCGCAAGGCCTTCATGCGATTCCACCTGTCCGCGCGCCACGGCATCTTGGCGGAAGACACGGGCGGCGTGTTCGTACTGTGCTGCCAGAAATAGCCCATGCGCCGCCGCTACGCCGAACCCAGACGGCCGAAGCGCTTCAGCGAAACTCCACCGCACTCAACTGTACGCTGATCTGTCGCATATCGCTTTCGGAACCGCGGCGCGTTCGATCGACCTCCAGCACCACATCAAGCATCTCTCCCGGTGCAAACGGGCCGGGTATTTCCATTTCCGTGAAGGCCGGACCGGCAGCGACCGTCGCTCGAACGCCGTTCACCGTCCCGGTTATCGCCGTCGAATAGTCGATCGCATCGAGCTGCCAGAATCGAAAGACCAGCGTGGCGGCAGGCCGGTCGATGCGTAGCTGGAAACTCGTGCGCTCTCCCATCCAGCCGTCCGGATAGATCGGTTCGCGCACGGACAGGATCGTTGCAGCGCCCGCCAGGGGCAGCCGGCTGGCCCGCTTCCAATCACCGATCTGACGCTTCAGATCCTCGATGACGGACGAGAAGCGATATTCGCGCTTGTACATCTGTTTGAGATAATCGTGCCGCTGCTCGAGATTCCTGTTCACCTCTTCCATGTCCGCCTCCGTCAGCACGTGGCCGGCGCGAATATGGCTTGGCAATGGCGGCGGAACATAGACCGTACCGTGCTCCGGCGCCGTCTCTTCGGCTGGGCGCGATTTGGTATAAAGATAGATCGTAAAGCTCTTCCGGCTACGATGCCGCTCTTCGGGAGGCAGGGAAACCCGCCCGACGGAGTGCCAGCTGCTTTCAGTCGTCTCGAAGATGACACAACGGTTGAACTCCGGGATAACCGTCTTCTTCTGATCGTTCTTGAGATCCCAGGGATCCGTATGGAAGCTGATATCCCCCGCCCATTCCGGCTGCCAATCCTTGTTCAAATAGATGATGGCATTCAACCGACGATGATAGGCGGTATGGGGGTGGATATTAAAGTCATAATGCGCCTCTAGCCCCGCGCCATGAAAGTTCTCATGGGTACCTGCGCCATAGTACCAGGGATCATACTGTAGATCATCGATACCGGTGATTCGCTGCATAAGGGAAATAAACTCTTCCCCCTGAATATAGGTATCCACATCGAGGTAGATCCCGCCGATTCCCCGGACATCTGACACCGCAGACTTGGCGTTATGCACGCCAAATTCGTTCACTAGTTTCGAAGTATCTGAAACTGCTGGGAATTCGGCGAGCATCTGATCAGCGACCGGCGTCATCAGAAAATCATCGATGACGACGTGGCGGAATGGAGATGCGGACAGAAAGCTCTCTCGGATACTATCAGCCCGTTCCAACACGACCGGATTCAGCAACGATCTCTGCACAATGCCCCGCTTCTGCACATGCGTAGAAATATTTGGAAATCTTATGAACTGGCGATTGCCAGCATTCAATAGAGCTTTTGCTGTTTTGTTTCAGGATGTGCCAGCCCGTTGGGCATACGCGGACACAAAGCGAAAGCGGCTGGCGGCTCCTCCGTTTCCTCTATAAGCTGCGATCGAACGTAATTTTCCGAAATTGCGGGCGCGCGCATTGCGTGCGCGCCGCACCGGAGGAAATCGACAGCTTTCCATTAACTGGATGAATCATGGAAGTATTTTCTGATTTCGAAGGGTTTGATGCGTGGATGGCCTATCATGGCCAGCATGTCGGTGAAGCATTGCAGACCTGTACTGGCGCGGTCGAGACGATGTTGTCGCGCGGCTTTAAAGAGCCCTTGACCGGATATGCGAGCCATCCGGACGAAATTGGCGCGACCAGCAGTTTGCGCGAAGGGATGACGTTTCGTGGGATTTCCTCCCGCCAGCGCTCGGTGATGCGCGACATCGAAATCATCTGCGAGGAGAATCGGCTCCATTCGCCGAGAATATTCGCGGCCGAAGCGGTGACCCCCTTCGCCCTGCGCTTGGCGGGCCTGTTTCCGCGCTTCCTGGGAAGCGAGTACACGACGGACCCCGAGAAGCTGGACTGGTTGTATCCGATACCCAGGGAAGATCTGTGTGATCTTTCGCTGAAGTCCGACATGTTCGACGTTATCGTCACCAACGAGGTGCTGGAACATGTCCCTTCGATCGATGCCGCCCTGGCGGAAATATACCGCGTGCTACGACCTGGTGGATGGCATGTCGGCACGGTTCCTTTCTATTATCTGAGCGAAAAGTCGGAGCGAAGAGCGATTCTACGGAACGACGACATCGTGCATCTGCTTGAGCCAGAATATCATGGCGACCCGATGAATAACGAAGGTGGCGCCCTCGTATTCGAGATTCCCGGCTGGGATATTATCGAGCGCGCCAAGGCTGCGGGATTCAGCCGTGCATTTATGCGGCACCGCATCTCTGCGACATACGGCGTTGTATGTGAGAATATCGGTGGCGTCTTTACCTTCTGCTGTCAGAAATAGCGGATCGCGGAGGTCTTCCCGGCGGCACTGCTCCTTGTACTTGGCTGCATGGTCTCTGACACGCTGGGGAGACTCGCGGAGGCGGGAATCGGAATCGATGGCGTTGCAGCGTAGGAATGCGATGCCATGGGAACAGCGATCAGCGTGCGGGGACGGAAGCGTACCGCGAGGCGCGCCAGCACAGCAAGGAGTATGGTTCCAGGATGCAGCGCGCCGCGGGTGAGACGAACGCCGTGCCGCGGTGTTGGGCTGGATGGTCTCGCGGCAGATGATGGGGGAAGCTGTTCCGGTCGCCCGCTGCCGCACGATCGCCCGGCTGAGGTATGAGAGGGGCCGGACCAGCCCAAGGTTCCGCCGATGCGTCGCATCGTTGCACTGGCTGCGGAGCGCCGGCGGGCGCACGTCGGCGCCCACATCCGTTGCTGATGCCGCCGCTGCGCCTTGGAAACCAGGCATAAAAAAGCCGCCTCAGGGGTAGCTGAAGCGGTTTGGTGTGTTGGTGATTGGTTGCGGGGGCAGGATTTGAACCTGCGGCCTTCAGGTTATGAGCCTGACGAGC
>NZ_QENQ01000001.1:398033-605377 GCF_003096275.1 Sphingomonas pokkalii | reverse complement strand
TACGTGCCAACATTACCCCGATTTACCGCTTGCATCCGAAGGGGCGTCCACAGATGCCGTACAGGATGACCTTGAGGATGCGCGCCTGCTTCTTCCAGTCCGACGTGGCGATGGCGATCGCGTCGCCAAACTCCTCGAACAGGATCTGGACGACACGCTCCAGCTCGCGCTGCTTGGCTGGGGGCAGATGGTCGAGGCTGGTCCTCATGGATCGATCCTAACGCGCTGATGCCGCGGCGTACACCTCGCCCGGCTTGACCGGGCGAGATGTGGCATCGCTCATGCCTGTTCGCCCCGCTCCGCCCGACCGAGCGCGAACAGCACGCGCGCGACGGTTTGCTCGACCTCTTCCACGGTGCAGCCATGCCGCTGGGCCGTTTGGATGTAGTCCAAATCGTCGAACCGCACCGATCCGAAGATCGCCCGATCCCGCTCGGGCAATGCACGGAAGGCGCGACGCATCCGCCGCAGTCGAAGCCAACGCATCATTGCCCCGCCTCCTCGTTTGAGGTGAACGAAAGCAGGTAATCTGCCGCCTTGCTGGCAGCGATCGCCGCCCGAAAGATCGCCTTTTCGTCCTCGCGCAGCACTGCCAGCCAGCTGCCGACGTAATCAGCGTGCCGCACGGTTGGCCGGATCGACAGCGACGCACAGGTGAACGCGCTCGCCATCTCGGCAACCAGCTCCTCCCTACTATAGGCAGCGCTGCCGAACGCGCCCGACTGATCGCGCCCCAGCCGCGAGCCATGCCCAGTCCAGTGCCCAAGTTCGTGCAGCACGGTACGATACCAGTTGATGCGGTCGTAAAAGGCGAGCTGTGGCGGCACCGCGACATAGTCGCCGCCCGGACTGTAATAGGCTTCGCCACCCCCAATCCGGATATCAGCGCCACATGCTTCCATCAGCGCGTGTGCGGCGGGAATGCGGTCCGCCTCCGCCACCGGCTCGCCCTGCGCCACTACCGTCAGCCGCTCGGGCAGCCCCTCGCACTGGTCGACGTTAAACACGGTGAACCGCTTGAGAAACGCCAGCTGCCGCGCTTCCCGATCCTCATCGCGCGCGCGCTCGGCCTCGTCTTTGGGCGTGAAGCGATCCGCATAGCAGATCGTCGTCCCCCGCTCGCCGCGCCGCACACTCCCACCCGCGGCCTGCGCCTGCCGAAAGGTCAGCCAGCGCTGCGAGGCATACCGCCCCTCGGTCACCGCCGCCCAGAGGATCAGCACATTGATCCCCGAATAGCGCCGCCCGGTCACCGCATTGGCCGGCATCGCGCACCCGCACGCCGCGGCATCCCAAGGTTGCACCCAGGGCAGCCGCCCCTGCTCCAGTTCGGCAATCACCCGTCCCGTCACCTCGGCATAGAGGCTCGCCCGGTTCTCGTGTCCAACACCCATGGTCCTGCTCCTTCCAAAACACCGCAACCGGCGCCGGAAGGGCGGGGGGAGCGGCAGGAGCGAACCGGCAGTCCTGCCGTCAGAGGCAGGCCGCACCCGCAGGGCCGCAACGAAGAGGAGGAGCCGGGCACCGCCCGGCTTGCGGCATGCCGCGGCAGGACTAGAGGCGAGCGACGCTCCCCCCGCCCTGTCCGCGTGCCGGCTGCACAACGCCGCCGCGCATCCGCGCGGCGACCATCCTGTCAGCGCGACCGCGCTGCCGGGCGCCCCCGGCGCCCGAACAAGAGCCGCACCCTTGCAGCCGGGTGGGCCTCGCGCGGGCAGCGTGCGCGCGCCAGCCCGTGCGCCAGCCGCCGCCCGTGCCTCCCGCTCGGGCAAGTGTGCCACGCGGGCATCAACAACACGCGCGCCCTGGTGTCGCCGCAGGCGTGCGCCAGCGCGCGCACCGTACCCGCGTTCCACTGCCGGCACCTGCCGGCCGCCGATCCACAGGATCGGCGCTCGCGTTCGCGATCAACACCCGAAGGGCCGAGACGGCCAAGCCGACTCGGCGCCGTGCAGCGGCGTGCGAGTGCCATCACGCCGCCGGCGTGAGACGCCCTCGCACCGATCGCCCGAAGCTAGCGATCCACGCCCAAACCATCCCGGTGCCGAACCGCACCGAACAGGTCCCTTCTGGCCCCATACAGGCCGTTTTCCTGGCCCGCTAACAGGACCACACTTGCCTCGGAACGCCCCACCAACCGTCAGACGATGCAAGGGCCTCGCAATGCAGATCCAACACCCAGACCGCATCCTCCGGATCAAGACCGTGCTCCAGCGCACCGGCCTCAGCCGCTCGACAATGTACCGCAAGATGCAGAGCGGCACCTTCCCGCCCGCGATCAAGATCAGCACCCGCTGTGTCGGCTGGCGCGAGTGCGACGTGGCGGCCTGGCTGCACAACCCGATATTGTATGCGACGGACGATCCCGCCCCCAGGTGACGCGCATGTCCCCGGACTGCCATGCCGACGCGAATGCCCTGCACCATTGATTGGTGCGCCCACTTGGCATACAGCGCCGCCACTATTTCTCGAACATAGGAAAGGAGTGACCACATGCGAGCTGCAACCGCACCCGTCATCACTCCCGGCTTCCACGTTCAGGAACATAGTACATGGGCAATTCCCGTGCGGGTGACTGCGGTCGCCTGACCCTTTTTCGCGGCCATGGCGCCGCGTCCATTTCGTCCACTTCACGTCTACCGATTGCATTCTCCACCTTTGGGGAGGCCTGCAATGAGCGCTGATATGTTCAAGGTAATCGTCGAGCGTCCCCGCTGGGGCTCGCGCCATGCACCGGCGGTAAAACTCAAAAAGGGCAAGAACGACTTCCAGCACATCGGCCTCAAACGCCACGTCCGCGAAAGCATTTCCTCGCGCCATCCCGAGGCGATCATATCGGCATGCCCTTCCCTTACGGACTGCCTTACTATTCTTTAAGGCTGCTCCGCATCGAGAAGATCCCCGATAAGGTCCGGGCGCGCATCCTCGCGACAGCCAGCGCCGCCGCAGCAACTTACTACAGATTGGCGCGAACCTGGCGGTGGTAGTCGCACCTCGGGCATGGAGAGGACGACTCGGTCACCGCGTCTTCGGTCGATCCCGGCAAAGTGGCGGACGCATCCCCTCGGCATCGAAATCACAGCTGTTTCTAAGCAGAAAACCGCTGCGATTTGTTTTGAACGCCTGGACCAGAGAACCGCTCGTCATTTGCACGCGATGCCCGACGGCTGCTGACATACCCCGCGCCCTTTAAGGATCAAGTCATCGAGTTCGCTTCCCATTCCTCGAGGTGTGCGCGTCGAACCAAGATCTCGGAAGGGACCAACCCCGCGTATCAAAGCTCCACAGTTTGCCGAGCACAGCCCTGGGGCTCCGCTATTACTGCCAGCGTCGAAGCGCCGGGAAATTTGATCGAACTCGCCCTGAGTCACCTTGAACCGATAAACACGCACATTGGGACCGTCGTCGTTAACCTGACGGCCGACATACTGCTTCAAGGTCGGATGATCTCGTTCGAAGACGCCACCGGGGTCGTAGAGCACTTCATCCCCTAGGAACACGCCGGTGTGTGTGCCGATGATTGGAGTGTTGTCGTTGACAACCACAACGATTTCTCGAGGCTCGGGTTCGCTTAGGTGCACTGCGAGGTCGTTGAACAACCTGGAGAAGGCCCCAGTTACCGCTCCGTTCTCAAAAGAGCCCCCGCTGATCTGCGAGGTCACGCCACCTACGACCGCAGCCGACGCGACCTGATACGCCTGACCTCCCTTCGGATCGATGAAGTTACCGGATGCTTTCGTCACGGCCGCCGACAAAAATCCGGACTCGAATGTGCCTCCTTGCGCGAGCGAGCTCGCTCCTCCGACAACTCCGTGAGCACCAGCAGCAAGCGCCTGATTTTCGATACCAATCGAACCCACGCCATTAAACGCGCCTGCGGTCGCCCCGCCAATAAGCGCGCCACGCAGTATCTCGTCAGGCCCCCCGCCATACAAGGCCGCGCTGAGCGCCCCCATCGCTGCTCCCTGCAGCACCGCAGCATACCACACGGTGGCGGCAGGCATCACGCACGCGATCGCTATGATCGCCACCGTCTGCCAGTTCTGCTCCAGCCATCTACCGCCCTTGGCCAGTTGCTCGCCGATCCACGCCAGCGGCTTGCCGATGACCGCATCCACCACCGAGCCGAAGGCTCGCACAGCGCGCTCGAACAGACCTCCCAGGGCACGACCCAGCGACCAGTAGCCGGTGGGATCAGTCAGCACCAACGGGTTGTTCAAGACATAGGAATAGCGGTTGTAGGACTGCGAAAACTCCGGTGCCTGCACGTAGGGGTCGCCACTCATGAATCGCCCGAGCAGCGGATCGTAGACCCGCCCCCCCATGTGAACGAGGTCCAGATTGTCGAGCATTTCGTGGCCGGTGAATCCCTGCCGCACGTTGCGGTATCGATAGCCCTCCCCCTCGATCCTGCGGCCCCACGGATCGTATCGGAACCTGTCGAGCACGCGGCCGTCCTCGGCCAGCACCGCCCGCACGGATCCGAGCTGGTCGCGCACCAGGAAGGATAGCCCGAACCTAAGGTCGGTCACGCGCTCGGGCTTCTGGGTCATTGTCAGACCGTAGGTCGGTGCCGCGAACCGGTAGGGAAAGTGGCGGTAGACCTTGTCGTAATAGCCGAAAACGCCAGCCTGCGTGGCGAGCGCATGCCGAATGATCGTCCGCTCCGGGGTCGGCAGGCCCGGCGGCGCGTAGTTCTCGCGTATGAGCTGAACGCCCGTGAAATATGTCGTCGAGTAGCGGTGCTGGCGCGGCCCGTAGACGCTTTCTTGGAAAACGAGGTTG
Organism: Sphingomonas pokkalii; assembly: GCF_003096275.1. Classification (GTDB taxonomy): domain Bacteria; phylum Pseudomonadota; class Alphaproteobacteria; order Sphingomonadales; family Sphingomonadaceae; genus Sphingomonas; species Sphingomonas pokkalii. The sequence goes on along the minus strand of NZ_QENQ01000001.1, from coordinate 600,592 downwards.
CCGTCGCCGTCGTATTCGAACTTCGAGCGCGAACCTGCAGCCCCCCTGATCTCCGAAACCTTGCCGTCAGTTCCAAACGTCAGCGTCTTGTCGCCCCTGCGCACGACATTGCCTGCTAGGTCGTATTCCATGCCGATGGTCCCGGCGGTTCCCTGCACGGAGCACAGCAGGCCCCGAAGCAGCCCGACGTCGCAATAGGAGTATGCACCCGCGTCGGTCTTCGAGAGGATGTTGCCTAGAGGATCGTAGGCGACCGACACCGCGTCTCGTCCGGTCAGCTCCGACCGCACGAGCCGGCGCAAGGCGTCGTATGCGAACGTGCCGCCCTCGCCAGTGGCCGCATCCGCAAGCGAGATGACGTCCCCGGCCACGTTATAGCCGATCGCAAGATCCTGCACCGCCCCCTTGGTCGCCGTCGTCGCGGTGCCCGTCATCCGTCCATTGGCAGCTTCGAAGCGGTTGCGGGTGACGATGCCGACGCCCGTCCGCTCGGAAAGGACATGGCCGGCCGCGTCCACGTCTAGAAGGCCGTAGACGTCGCGACGCACCGTGCCGTCTATCAGCGACATGCCGATCATGAAGCCCCACGCGTCATATCGGTTGGTTAGGGTCACGCCGGTGTCAAAGCGACGCTCCTCCAGCCTGCCAAGCCTGTCGAACCTGTCGATGGTTGTCAGCACATCGGTCGCCGAAGTCGCGCGGACCCTCACCGGCCGTCCGAGCTCGTCATAGGCGATTGCGCGCCGCCTACCTCCGCTTTCGGTCCCGATAAGCCGTCCCACGGCGCCGGAACCGGCATCGTATCGCCAAGTGGAAGTCGCGCCGCCGGTTCTCTTCGCGATCAGCCGCCCCAAGGCGTCATAGTCCATCGACAGCTTAGAGCCGCGGGGATCGGTCTGCTCGATCAGGGAGCCGTAGACGTCGTAGGCGTATGCCCAGCGTCCGATCGACGAGTCGGTCATCTCGACCCGATTGCCGCCGACGTCATAGGACTGGCGGACGGAGCGGCCGCCCACCGTCTCCGTCGATGCCACCCGTCCGCCCGCGTCGTAGCAAATGCGAGTTACGCCTCCGAGTGCGTCGACCGTCTCCGCCACCCGACCCCGCAGGTCCAAGCGCTTGACGGTTCGGACGCCCGCGACGTCCGTGGAGATCACCTCGAGGCCCCGATATTCGACCCGCACAACCGCACCGTCGGGCCGCGTCTCCGTCATGACGCGATCAAGCGCATCGTAGGTGCGCTCCGCTTTCAACTCGCGTTCGCCCTCGAAGCGCGGCAGCGTAGTCGCGGCGAGCCGCCCGAGCGCGTCATACTTGGTTTCCGCGATCACCCGGCGACCGCGCCATCCCTGGGTCTCGGTCCTGACGGCGCGGCCGGCGGCATCGGTCCAGAACCGCGCTTCGGGCATACCCGGTGTGCGGCGCGACGTGACCAGTGAGGCCCATGACACATTCGCCTGATTCGTAGATACGGTCGTCACCACGCCCGCAGGCGTCGTCTCAGCGAGCAGACGCTGAAGCGAATCGTAGCGCTTTCGCGTCGTCAGTCCGTTGGGATCGATCTGCGACAGCACCGCTCCGCTGACGGCATCGTAGACGATGGCCGAACGGTGGCCCATCGCGTTGATCACTTCGACGGGGAACCTTCCCTCCGCGTCGTACCGCAGCCGATCCTCCCGCCGCTGGCCCCCATCCGGTCGGCTCGTCACGCTCGCCACCTTGTTGCCCGACGGATCTCGCTCATATTCCGTGGCGAGCTCGAGCGGCGTGCCGACCAGAGTGCGCTCGCGCTCGATGAGGCCGGTCGCGGCATCATATTCGAAGGTCGCCTCGCGAACCTGGTCGGGCATGCCCGGGAGCGAAAGCGTGACCCTGGCAGCAACGAGCCTCGCGAGGGCCCATCGAGCCTCGTCGTCAGCGTATTGGTTTACGGTGGTGGACGTCGATCCGTCGGCGAAGGCAGCCACGACCTTGGTCGGATTGCCGTTCCCATCATACTTGAACGCAGTGTCCTCGCTCGCGAGGGTGACGCCGTCCAGGCCGAACGATCGGCTCGCGGTCGATGCCAAGCTGCGGCGCACGATCCGAGGTGCGAAGCCTGGCACCCCGCTCGATCCATCGAGACCGACCCGGGTTTGCACTTGCCACACGCTCGCAGTCGTCGACACCACCTTCCCGCCCTGCCTCACCTCAACGGAAACGGGGCTTCCGAGCGTCGCGTCTTCCTGCGAGAAGGTAGTCAGCGTGGTCCGGTCACGCTCCACATCGACAGACACGCTGCTCTCGAAGCCAAGCGACCGCCCCGACCTCACGTCAACGCGATTGCCGTCATAGGCGTAGCGCACGTGCCGCGCCGCCACGCCGGGACCCCGGCTCGCAACCTCGGCGACAAGATACCCAGGCAGCGGGGCATGCACGACCGGATATCGCGACTGCCGCCCCGTCCCAGGCGCCATTCGAACGGGCTGCACGAGTGCGCTGAGCTCCGATGGCCGCTGCAGCGCGAGGAACGAACGGTATCGAACCGACGTGGACCGACCTATGCCATCCACCGCAGCGGTAAGGAGATACGGTCGGTCCGAAACGTTGACGGTGACCTGATTGCGGGTTTCGCTGTCGGATCGCTTGTAGCTCTGAACTAGATCGAGAAGGCCATCCCCGTTCACATCGAGCGGGCGAACCCCGACGTCTCCACGGTCGTGCTCCGCGAACGGGATGCCTGGCGCGAAGTCAGCCGGCGCTTCCGCCCAGCCAGCGCCGGTGTTCATGAAGGCGCCGCGTGTGGTACCGCCCTCCGTCGTCCAGTGATACGCGATGTCGGGCAGCATGTCCCCGTTGAGGTCGAGGACGCGGAAGCCCTGGTCTCCCTTTCCCGCCCGGATGGCTTTCGCCGGAATGCGGTAGTAAGCGTCGGGAGCGCTCCAGCCGGTGCCGGTGTTCAGGTAGGTCTCGCTGGTCTCACCGCCTGAATACAGCAAGTCGATGGAACCGTCGCCGTTGACGTCCTCCATCTGCAGTTGGCGCTCCCCGGCCGCCGGGTCGTCGTCCAGCCGCACGGGCGGCAGATAGCCCGGCGCATCGGTGCTCCAGCCCGCGCTCGAGCCAAGCCGCGCGCCGCTAACCGTCACGCGCACGTTCTGCAATGGCCCGGTCGCCGGCCGCTCCCGCTGGATCGCCTCGTAACGGTAAGCGACGTCGGGAAGACGATCCCCGTCGAGATCCATGAGCTGGACGCGGGTGTCCACCACTGTGACCCCCGGGAAGGGCGCCTCGTCTCCGAGGATCACCCCAGGACGCGGTCCGACAAGCGGTCTGGCAAGCGCGACCGGCAGCTTGAAGGCTTCCGATTCCTTCCAAGAAGTTCCGCCTTCGTTCAACCAGGTGCGGGCCTGCAGGCGATACTCCGGCCGCGCGTCGGGAGTGGTGGAGGAGACATCCTCTCCATCCTCATCGACCCATACCTCGACCGTCCGCGATGTGACGATGTCAGTCAGCCCGTCACCGTTGACGTCGAGAACCTGCGCACCGAGAGGACCGGTCCCGTCCTCGGCGAACACCGCCGGCGCCACCAGGCCGCGGTAGGCGTCGGTGCCAGACGCCGCGAGCCAGTATCCCCCCACCTTCCCTTCGGGCACGTCGGCGCATTCGGTCAGGGCAGCGCAGTTGATCCAGGTCTCGCGGCGGTCGATCGATCCGCCGCGCTCCTTGACCCGCCGGCCCTCCATCAGATCGACCCGTCCGTCGCCGTTGACGTCGGCGACGAACGTGCCGGTGGCGGAGTAGTCTTCCTGGACCAGCGCGACGGGCATCAGGTAGCGCTCGTCCTTGCGCCACGGCACGTCCTCAGCGGGCTGGAATATATACGCCGCGCGGTCGAGCGAGCCGTCCTTACGCTTCCTAGCCCACAACAGGTCCGGCAGACCGTCGTTGTTGAGGTCCAGGAACCGGACGCCGAGATCGACCTTGTCGAACTGCGCCAGATCGATGGGAACGGCGAGCGACACGTCCCGACGCCATCCGGTGGCGGCATCGAGCCTGTATGAGGTCGGAGCGAGGCGTCCGACCGGACGAAGCTCCAGCCAAGTACGCGCCCCCGACCCCGGCAGGCTGAGAAGCCGGAACGCGAGCATGCGCTCGCCAAGCGTAGCGCCCAGCGCCGTGGGAGGTGTCAAGCGCGGCTCAAGGATCCAATAATCGGCCTGAGCCCGATATACGCTCCGTCCAGACGCATCATCCGAGACAAAGTCGATCGCGCCGTCTCCATCGACGTCCATCAAATCCCCGGACAGGCCGGTCGCGACGTCGTCCCCCGCACGCCAGAACGGGACCGCCGGCATGGTCCGCGCATCGGAGCGCCAACCGGCGCTTCCAGCCAACGCCGCCCCTGAGCGCTGGCCAGCCCCGTTGTCGAAAGACCATACGAAGTCATCGTGGCCGTCGCCGTCCATGTCGGCGACCCGCAGCGCGCCGTCGGCCGGCAGGTCGGGGATCGCAGGCTGCATCGTTGGATCATTTACGAGGCGCCAGCCGCTCGCAGTGGCGCGATAGACACCGTGGATACTGCTGCCCGCAACCGAATAGTAGACAAGCTCACGCGTGCCGTCCGCGTCCACATCGATCGAGCGGACGCCAGAGACGACGGGAGCGGTGGCACCCGAAAAGGCGAGCGGCGGCGCGTAGCCGGCGACGGCCGCCCACCGCGCTCCGTCCCACCTTCGAACTTCGCGAGCGCGCGAGCCGGCACCGGCCGCGTGGTTCCAGGCGAATGCCGACACGCGCACACCGGCTGGATCGACTACGTCCACCTGCAGCACGCCGCTCGTCGCGAGCGTGCCGCCGCTCAGCGCAATCGGGAGGGCCGGGCCCTTCGTCCAGCCACTGGGATCGGCGACATAAGTCCCCGCGACGTTGCCGGCCAAGCCGTTACCGGCGACGATGTCGTCGTCGCCGTCGCCGTCAACGTCCGCAAGCACCACGTCGTCGGCGGACATGCCGTCCTTCGCGAAGAGCACGGGCGGAGCCAGCCCCTTGACCGCGCGCCATGCGCCCGTCCCCGCATCCTGGAGGTAGGCGCCCTGAACGGTCTTTCCACCGGCCTCGACCGAAACGAGCACTGCAGGCACGACACCTGCCGCGGTCGGCAGCCGTGCGAAGCGATAGGCCCGTCTGACATCGGCCAGCGCCTCGTCGACGTCGGGAAGGTCCGGGATGGACGCGAGGATGTCGCTCGGCTGCCAGCCAGGACGCGCCGTCGGATACTCGAACGAAAGCGGCCGATACCGCAGGCCGTCGGCCCCCTCTTCCGCTAACGTGGCGATGGTGAAGAAGCGATCGCCGTCGGACGATGGCGTGTAGGTCGGAACGTATCGGCGGAGCACTGCGCCCCGGTATGACGACACGATCGACTTCAGCCTCCATGCAAGCGTCGTCCGCTGGCCGAAGAGGAAGCGACTTCCGTATTCGGCACCAGCGGGAAGCCGCTCGTAGTCGAACTCAATGGCGGCATATCCCGGACGGCCCAGGCGCTCGTTCCCGCCGTAGTCTACTCCTGCAAGGACGTAGTCGAGGCCCTGCGATCCGCCGACGTCGTCGAAGCGGTAGCGGAACGCCATGTAGTTTCCGGAGCGATCCTCGATCCGATCGCACAACCAGGTCACGGTCCGCCCGTCGGCCAGGGACACTCGGCTACGCGGCGTCGAACCATAGCTCATGGTGAGCCCCGCCCTGGTCTCGACCACGATGCGACCCGAGCCGGATGCTCCCTCCGCGTAGGCGCGGACGCGGACGAAAGTGTCAATCCGCGTCCGATACTCCTTGAAGCCGGCAGTTGCGGAGGCGACCTCGACCAGCTTCTCCCCATCGAGGGTCAGCGCATCATCCGCCGAGAAGCGCACACCGGCGACGCGACCATCGTCCGTAAGGTTGCGCGGGCCCCGGTGGATTTGGGAGAGACCGGAGACCGACCACCCAAAGCCATAGGCGGAGACCCCACCCCTACTGGAATAGACGAGCGACAGCTTCGGCTCGACGCCGGCCGTGCCGGGAGGAACCACCAGCGGGACGGAATAAGAAGAGGTGCCGTCCGGAGTGACCGCGAGGCTCGCCGGCGTCGTGCCTGCAGCCGTCTGCGCCGAGGCCGTGCCGCCGGTCACCACGGCAACCGCCGCCATCAGAAGGCTGAACAGCCTCACGGGGATCCGGAAGGCGCCAAAGGCCATGGTCAGTATCGCCATACGAGGCTCGTCGACGCAAACACCCCGTCACGACCCTCCGCGAGACGAGCGCGACCCGACGTCCACGCGGCACCCGCAGAGAAGTCGAGCGCCAACCCCTGTCCAAGTCTACGTTCCGCTATGAGCCGACACGAAGTCCCGTCAAGGTGGACACCGGCCCCATAGTCGGTTCGGGTCCAGCCCAGCCGCACCGATCCAGAAGTTTCGTCCGAATGCCAAACGTCGCGCGTGACCGCGGCCGAGTAGGCTCTTCGGGACGATGCCAAGGCGACGTCGATGACGGCCTCGACGGTGAGGCCGCGGATGAAGTTCGTCGTCGCGGTCAGGCGGACACCGTCCGAACAGCCGCCCGGGAGCCGATCGTTCGAGCAGGCGACGAGAGCGCCATGAAGGTCGAACGCCGGCAGCTTGTGACTGTAGCCGAACAGAATTTCCCTTGCGCCACGACCGGTCGACAGCTCCTTCGATCCCCACGCCGACAGTGAGAAGCCCTGGTAGGCTATCCCGGCCAGAACGGAGCCAGTGACCCGGTCGCTCAGCAGCCGGTCGCGATGCTCGTTACCGCCGGACATGGTGGCGACGGCGAGAATGCGAGGCCGCGGTCGCTGGATGTCCAAGCCGCCGGGTTCAGGTTCCGGCCTCTCGTCTTGCGCAACCGGGCCGGCTGAATCAGGCGGAACTGCAACCTGCGCCGCCGCCGAGGAAGGCAGACTGGCTACCACGAGCGCTAATGCGACAAAGGCGAACGACGAAGTGCGCAAGCCCCCCCCCAAAGAACACGCGACTCGTACCGTGATCCAAGTAAAACTATGTCTCCGAAAAGGCGATATCGTCAAGACCTAGGGGCAACCCTTCTTTGCATTCGGACAGCGAGCCAGATCAATGCGATCGAGCACCACAGCGGATTGCCCGGCGGCATCGTCCATCTACTCGAACATGGCCTACCTCATTTTGCATTCGCTTTCATGGAGTTGTAGGCGATGGCGGCCAAATCGACGAAATTTCAGATCTGTTTGTTTTATTACCCGCCACTCACAGCCTTTGGCCCGTCTTACATCGAGACTTATAGCTAATCATCGACCGTGAGGATTGATGACGACAAGTTCGCCGGTTCCGAAAAGCTGGATGGCGACGGAGGCAATCTGGCGCATCTTGGGCGGCAGGTAATCCAGACAGCCTTTCAAGCCGGGGTTCACGCGGCGTGGTCGCAGGACGGTCAATCCGATGCGCGATGCGCCTCCGGGATGACGAACACCTCGTCGGCGCGAGCGTAGGCCCAAACCTCGATGGCTGCTGAGGCGATCAACATCAGTCCCCGCCGGAGGTATGAAGCAGATCCGAATGGCCGATGCGCGCCAGGAACCGCTCGCGCACCCGGTATATGACGGCGAAGCTGACCCACGTGCATTCTCGGAGACCGTCGTTACAGGGCTAGGCCCGCCAGCGCTTCCGCTGCCGCATGCCGACTGAGATGGCCGTAGTGGCGTTCGATCATCTCCGCGCTCGTGTCGCTGATCTGCGCCACTGCGAGCAACGGCAGGCCGCCATTCACCAAGTCGGTGATCGTACTATGGCGGAGCGTGTACGCGGTCGTCCCGGTCGGCAGCTTGGCAGCGACGACTGCCTCAGCGATCGGCCTCTTCCAAGTTTCCTTGTCCCATGGCTTGCCGTTGGCGCGCGCCAGTAACGGGGCATGGGCCAGCTTGCCCTTCGCTTGCGCTGCGAAAAATTTCGCCGCGCCGGCCGGTACAAGGATTCGGCGAGGCTTGCCGCTTTTGTCCTTACCGATCGTCAGTTCGGACGTGCGCTTATCGAAATTTCCGGCGGTCAGGCCAGCGACAGCTCCCGGCCGCAGCGGAAGAAGACAGAGGGCCCGCACGAAGGGTTCGGCTTCGGCGTCGATCTTCTCCAGAAGGGCGCGCCGCTGGTCGCGGTCCAGGTAGAGCGTCCTTTGCCGATCAGCGTTGCGGATGGCCTTCAGCGCTTCTTGCCACGCTGCTTCTGTGTCGGGCGCACCTGGCGCGAGCACCGTGTTCAGTGCTGCGCGGAGCATCGCCATGTCTCGATTGATCGAGGAGGGTGCCCGGTCGCGGGTGACCTGCGGGCCTTTCTTGCGCCGCGTGACCAGCGCGGGCTTTTCCTCCAATCACTTGCGCCACGCCTGCAAATGACGACGGCGAAGCTTGGCCAATTTCACCTTGGCGATCGGGTCGGAATACACGTGCCGTTTGAAGCGACCTACCGCGTCTGGATGCGAATCCGCGTATCGGCGACAGACTTCCTCTACGGTCTCAACCTTTTGCTCGACCTCGCCACCCGACTCCACCAACACGGCGAATGCTTCCGCCTCCGCTTTAGCGCTGGCAAACCGATCACGGCCAGGGAGGGCGCCGAAGCCGCCAAGCGCCTTGAGACGATAGCAACGTTGATCCTCGTCATAAGCACGAGCAATCCAGGTCCCCGCCCCCTCCCGTGCCGAGGGTCGATAGCCGAGGAAGCAGCCCGGCCGAATGCGTTGCCAGTAGGGCTCGCGCTGATTGCGGAGCGCGTCCCGCTCCTTCACTTTGCTCAGGTCCAGCCCCATGCCAGCCTCCTCATTCCGTACGGAAAAAGTACGGAAAACATGGTCGGAAGTAGCTAGATCACCTGAGATACAAAATCAATTATTTTCAGCGCATTAGCAATTTCAGGAAGGTTCAAAAACCCCCATTTCCAGGCACTCCGAAGGCAGAGGCCACAGGTTCGAATCCTGTCGGGTGCGCCATCTTTTCAATGACTTAGCGAAGCATCGCGACGGGCGTACGGAGAGCACCGTCGGAAGAAATGCGATCGGATACGCGCGCGTCGAGACGACTCGTCGGGGCCCGCCTGTGTGCATCTGGCCAATCGCAAACCCTCCCCCACCGATCGCATGCCGAGTTCGGTAGCAATCTGAGAAGCGGCCATCCGTCCGCGTTCGTGTTGCTGGTCGAGGCGGACGACGGCCGCCTGCCGGCTGGCACGATCGCTGCCGAACTCGGCATCCCCAAGTCGTCCTTGTCGTTCCGCCTCGCGCAGCTTGGCCGCGGCGGCTGCGCCCGAATGCTGCTGCGTCCTGGCGCTCCCTGCGGCAGGACAGAGGCCGCCTGCCACACCCGAGCGGCAGGCTCAGAAGACGCCGATGCTCGGGGCCTTGAAGCTTAGCCTGCGCGTCACTTCAGGTGCGTCGGCGATCTTGCGGATGTCGCCCCAACACTGCTTGTAGTTGGGAATGACCAGCTCGTTGACGCCGGCGGAAACCAGATTGCCCTGGGGACCCGCCGGCGCGCCGAACAGCATGAAGGCCTGGTTGCGCCGCGCGGTCGGGCAGGGATAGGCCATCGCCTGGGTCCGGCCGCTGTCGTTGCTGATCTCGACAAGGTCGCCGGGGCCGACGCCCAGCGCGGCCATATCGTCGGGATTGAGCTCGATGAAGGCCAGCGGGACGCGACTGCTGACGAACGCGTTGTACTGGTCGAGATAGGCCGACTGCCAAACCGCATTGGCGCGGCCGTTGTTGATCAGGAAGCGGTAGCGCCGTTGCTGCGCGGCCTTGCCGGGCACCGACAGGCCGCGCCAGGGCGTCGGCAGGAACTTCGCGCGGCCGTTCTCCGTCGCGAACTTGCCGTCGGCATAGAGCCGCTTGGTTCCGACGATCCTGCCCTTCTCGAACCCGGTCGCGGGCTCCTGGAAACCGTTGGTTCCCATGGCGCGAAGCCGGTCATAGGTGACGAATTCCCCGCCTGCGGCATGGCGGTGATAGCCGTCCATGAACGCGTCCTCCTCGCTGTGCCAGTCGAAGCCGGCGAAATGGGCAGCGACGTCCGCCCTGCCGGCGCGGCGCCAAGCTTCGCCGAGTGCGCGGGCGAGGCCGGCGACGATCAGGCAATCGGGCCGGGCGGTCCCGGGGGGATCCATGTAGCGCTCGGTGATCCGCATCCGGCGCTCGCCATTCATCGAGGTCAGGTTCATCTCTCCCGCGGTGGCCGCAGGGAGCAGGACATGTGCGTCGCGCCCGATCTGGCTCGGCACGATATCGACATCGACGGCAAACAACCCGCCGCTGCGGATCGCGACGAGGATCGCGTCGGCCAGCGCCTCGCGGTCGCCCGTGGGCGCATCGTCCATCGCCTCGCGCACCATCGCGGTACGCTGCCGGTAGGCGCGCCGAAAGGCGCCCGCGTTGAGCGTCGTCTTGTAGTGGTCGCAGCCCCAGATATGGTGGACGCCGCCGCCACCCGACAGCAGCAGCTCGTCGACATAGCGGGCCGGCCGGCCGACATGCGAATCGCTCGGGCGGACATAGCCCTCCTGATGGCCGCCCATGCGCACGCAGCCGCCGCCCGGACGGCCGATGTTGCCCGTCGCCAGCGCGAGATTCACGAGCGCGGCGTTGGTGCGGTAGTTGTCGTTGCCCCAGATCAACCCCTTCTCATAGGCGAACATCGCCCGGCGACGGTGCCCCTGCTTGGGTTCGGCAAGCCAAGTTGCGGCCTTGCGGATGGCAGCTGGGTCGAGCCCTGTCGCGCGCGCGGCCTCCTCGATCGAAACGCGGTTCGCGGCGAGCATCTCGGCATAGCCCGAGGTCGACTGGCCGATGAACGCGTCGTCTACCCAGCCGCGGGCGGCGACCTCGGTCATGAGCGCATTGAGCAGGATAAGGTCGGTGCCGGAGTTGATCGCGAGGTGGAGCACGGCGTCCGATCCGCCGGCAGCGGCGCATGCATCGACGGTCACGGTCCGGCGCGGATCGACGAGAATGACCCGGGCGGCTGCATGCGGCTCGCCGGGCAAGGTCGCGCGCTTGTGGTCGAGCGTCGCGCCCCGCAGGTTCGGTACCCAGTGGTTGAGGAAATAGTTGGTCTGGGTCTCGAGCGCGTTGGTGCCGACCGCGAGGATCGTGTCGGCGAGTTGGGCGTCCTCATAGCAGTTGTTGAGCTCGGCGACCCCCATATCGCGGGTGGCATGCACCTCCGAATTATAGGCCGGCCGGTTGTGGATGCGGATATTGCGCACCTTCATGCTCTCGAAGTAGAGCTTGCCGATCGCCCAGTTGTTCTCATAGCCGCCGCCGGCGCCGCCATGATCGTAGGCGGACACGATCAGCCCGTCCTCGCCCTGCTCCGCGATCACGCGACGGGTCACCTCAGCCGTCAGCCAGAGCGCCTCCTCCCAGGATGTCGGACTCATCTCGCCATAACGGCGAACCATCGGCGTGGTGAGGCGCTGGCGCTGGGTCCCGGTGCGCTCGGAGAAGGAGTTCTCGGCCATCCGTGCGCCGCGGGTCGAGGCGAGCCCCGCGTTCACCGTGCAGTCGCTGTCGGGCATGATCACGAGATGCCGGTCCTCGCCGTCGCGCCTGACGATATTGTACATCGACGGCGCGAACCAGGCGGGCGAGTCGCTGGGCTGCTGCAGGCGCAGGTCGGCGTTGAAGATGTTCTGGTCGGGCAGCACCCCGCCCTGCTGGTCGAGCGGCCAGGAGATCGCCTTGTAGCCGCAGCCGACGATGCAATAATGGCAGACGACGCTTTCGACGCGCGCGGACGCGGGCGGGATCGGAAGCCGGTCAACATGGCGCTTGTAGGTCATTGGCGGTTCCTACCCGCGCAGGACATTGTGCAGACGTCCGTAAATCAGCTCATCGATCGACACTGCGCTGATCGCGCCCTCGTCATCGACCGCCAGCTTGATCTGCGCGAGATTCTGGGTGGCGTGCCCCCAGATCTGCTGCCCACCGAGCTCACAGTCGAACCGCGAAAAATGTCCGGGGCAGACCAGGCTTCGATCGGCGGCGCAGAAGCCGAGCGGATAGCCCTTGTGCGGGCAGAGCGTCGAGAAGGCGACGATATCGCGGCCCGGGCCGGCGCCGCGCAACACCGGATGCCCCAGCCGGAGCAGCACCGCGGGCGAACCCGGATCGGGATAGACGAAGGCGACCGGCACATCGACCTTCAGATCGGCGACACGCCCGATCATCCGGCTTGGATAGAACGATGCCGCTTCTTCGGATTCGCGGCGCGACAAGCCCCCGCGGCTGCATCCGGCCGCCGGCGCCAGTGCTCCAATCGCGCCGACGCCAAGCAGTTGCCGTCGGCTGAGGTCCGCCGTTCGATGGCGCTCGTCCATACCGCTACCCCCTCGGGCGCAGTGCCGTGCGGAAGTCACGTCACGCACACCCCGGATTACCCCCGACTTCTTCCGCGCCATCCTGCCAATTCCACAAGGATATCGCGTCATTTTAGAAGCTAGATAAAAACCATTATGGATATACTATTGCTTACACCGAATCCTTAGGCTCCAGCATTCTGTCATATTGACGGCAGATTGCGAGTCTATTCTAATTACGCATGACGTTTACTGCACATATTGAGTATTGATATGTCGCATTCGACATGAGATTGTCATCGTTGACACGAGTCGCAGCGGGAGGGGGCAAGATGCTTCTTGCGGCAGTCTTCCTTGGCGCATTGTTCCTTGCCTACGCCAATGGCGCGAATGACAATTTCAAGGGCGTCGCGACCCTATACGGTAGCTATACCGCAAGCTATCGCGTCGCATTGTTCATCGGGACGATAGCGACTTTTGCCGGTTCGCTGAGCGCGCTGTTCATTGCCAGCGACCTGATCAAGACCTTCTCGGGCAGCGGTGTGGTTCCTCCGGAGGTTGCCGGCTCGCCGATCTTCGCCGCCTCGGTCGCGATCGGCGCGGCTGCGACGGTGTTGCTGGCGACGCGCTTCGGCCTGCCCGTATCGACCACCCATGCGTTGATCGGCGCGATCCTTGGCGCAGGCTGGGTGTCGGTCGGGACCCACCTGGATCTCGATATCCTCGGGCGCTCGTTCGTGCTCCCGTTGCTGCTCAGCCCGCTGCTTGCCGTCGCGCTCGCGCTTCCGCTCTATTCCTTCCTGCACCACGCCGCGGAGCGTTTCGCCATCCGCCGCGATACCTGCGTCTGCCTCGACGGCAGCCAGTTGATTCCCGTCCGGCACCTGCAGATGGCCGGCACCGGTGAATCGCATTTCGCCGTCGCGACGCTCGAGCCGAGCGGGCAGTTGGTGACGGTCGGCTCGCACCGCCAGTGCGTCGAGAAATATCAGGGGCGCGTCGTCGGCGTGCCGGTGCGCGCGCTGACCGACGGGCTGCATTTCCTCAGTGCCGCCGCCGTCAGCTATGCGCGGGGCCTCAACGACACGCCCAAGCTGCTCGGCCTGCTGCTCGTCGTCGAGTTGCTCGACCTTCGCTTCGGGGTGTTGATGATCGCGGGTGCGATGGCGGCCGGCGGGCTGATCAACGCCCGCAAGGTGGCGATGGCGATGAGCCGCAGGATCTCGCGGATGAACGACGGCCAGGCGCTGACCGCCAATCTCGTCACGGCGTTCCTCGTGATCGTGGCGAGCCGGCTGGGAGCGCCGGTGTCGACGACGCAGGTATCGGTCGGCGCGATCGCCGGCATCGGCATCGTCAACCGCAGCCTCGACCGGACGATGGTGGGCGCGATCCTCACATTCTGGCTGCTGACGGTGCCGATCGCCTTCGCGCTCGCGCTCGACGCCAACCTGCTGCTGCGGGCGATCGGCTAGGCCGTCCGGTGGCGGGCGCCCCACCAGATCGCCAGCGATACGGCGATCAGCACCAGATCCTCGCCAAGGCTGACCAAGCTTAGCGGGCGAGCCCAGAAGGCACCGAAGCAGCCGCAATTCTCCAGCGCGAGCCCGCGCGCGAGCGCACTTGCCAGCAGCAGGAAATAGCCGAGGTGCATCGCGGTCGAGGCGAGTGCCGCAACGGCGATCCGTCGGCCGCTGAACAGCCACAGGCTAAGTCCAAGCTCCGCAAGGCCGATGGCCAGGCCCGTCGGCAGCAGCAGCGCCCGGGGCAGCAGCGCATAGGCGCCGATGACCGTCGCGAAGCCGCGGTTGTCGAGCAGCTTGGCAAGTGCGGTGACGAGCAGCACCACCGCCAGCGCATACCGTCCGAGCGCCACCAGCCGGTTGGTCCATGACTTCGAATCGCGCTGCGAATTCATAGACAATCACCCCTCCGTCCGGCGTTTCTTTCTAGCCAATCATTTCATTGTACGATAGAGTATAGAAATGTCCGACGCGCTTTGGGCGGAGATTCCTTGACCGGACCAGTCCGGCAGCACGTCGAACCTGAATTGATCCAGTTCGGTTCTTTGCTGGAGCGGCTTCGGGAGAGTTGAATGACCAACTCTTGTTTCGCCTTCGTGCGCGAAGACTCGTGCGCGCGGTCGCCGATTCATTGGAAAGGGCGGCCATGCTGACGCTGCACAACGTGCTGCGGCTGGCTTCGGAATATTTCCGGCCGCGCGCGCGGCCGGTCGAGGAGTTGTCGATCGAGGAGGCGCGGCTGCGTCTGGAGCAGCAAGGCGCGCTGGTCTTCGACTGCAACCTCGCCGAGGATTATGCCCGCCGCCACCTGCCTGGTGCGCGCCACGTCGGCATCGACCCGCCGAGCCGGGCACAGCTGCCCGCCGACCGCGGCGCCGTGCTGATCTTCTATTGCTCGGCGCGTTTCTGCCTTTCGAGCCATATGGCGGCGCGCGAAGCGGTGCGGCTCGGCTACCACAGGGTCTGCGTCATGCCCGACGGTATCCGGAGCTGGGCAGCCGCCGGCTTTCCACTGTGGCGGGTCGAAGAAGCCGAGACCGCTGACATGGCGGTATCCTGATTCCGTTATTCCCCGCGCCGGACCCCGGCGCCAACCGAGGAGCGTGCGATGGCAAAGCCCACACAGACGAGGACGAGAACGACGTCGAGATCCCGCACCACCGAACGCGACGACGAGTTCGACGATCGCCGGCTGCGGCAGGACGTGCAGGATGTCTGGGATTCGTCGCGCGATGTGCTCGACGGCTCCTGCCGGCTGCTGAGCAGCCTTATCATCGGCGTCGGCGAAGCGTTCGCGCCGACCAGCTATTCGCGCCGCCGCGTCGAGCGCGAGTATGACGATGGCGACGGGCACGTCCAGACGACCGAGGTCACCACGCGCCGCGACACGGCGACGAGTTGAACACGCAACGGACCGGAAGGCGCGCCCCGGCAGCCTTCCGGTCCCTCGGCCGGTGGCATGATGCGCAGGCGCGGAAGAGGGCGGAGCCGCCATCGGCGACCGAGCGCATCGGGATGGTGCATCCAGGAATGGCGCAAATGACCGAACTGCCCGAGGGCCGCGACGCGCTGCGGGCGCGGGTGACCGGGCGTCTGCCTCGCTGGTACAGTCCGTGGGCGCATTTGCTGATCCCCGGGCTCGCGGGCATCGCGCTGATCATCCTGTGCATCACGATGCTCCGCCCGCTCGCGGCAGGCGAGTTGCTCGCGGCGGGCGTCTGGCTGGTTGCGTGCAACGCGATCGAATGGAATATCCATCGCCATCTGCTCCACCATCGCAGCTGGGCCTTCTACGACAAGCATACGCCCGAGCATCACGGCATCTTCCGCGATCATGACATGGCGATTCGTTCGCGCCGTGAATTCGCGCTGGTGCTGATCCCGGGCTATGCGGTGCTGGCGCTGTTCCTGGTGCTTCTGCCGATTGCCGGTGCGCTGATGCTGGTCCGCTGGAATCTCGGCCTGCTCTTCTATGCGGCGAGCGCCTTCTATGTGCTCGCCTATGAATGGATGCACCTGCTCTATCACCTCCCGGAACCGAGCCGCGGCTGGATCGCGCCCATCGCATGGCTGCAGCGGCATCACGCGCTCCACCACGACCCCAAGCTGATGCAAGGCTGGAACTTCAACACGACGCTGCCGCTATGGGACCGCGTCAAGGGGACGGCCTATCGCAGGCTGCGTCCGGCGCCCCGGTCCGCGAGCTGACCGGCGATCAACCCGCGAGCGCGAAGCGCTGTTCGTGCTTCGCCAGGAATTTCTCGATCGCGGCCGACTGGTCGATCAGCCGGTTCTGGCAGATTTCGATCGTGGCGAGCGTCGCTTCGGGAAAGGTGACGCCGGCCGCGATCAGCCGGTCGAGGCCGGCACGGTCGAAGCGCCAGGGATGGCCGATAATCTCCAGATTGACCGAGGCGAGCGCGAGCAGCGCGCGCTGCGGCGGCGGGATCGCGCGGCTCGGAATGTCGGCCATCCGGTCGTAGAACACGGTCTGTCGCGGCCGGTTGACGGCCTCGAGCCACAGCACCCACAGGTCGCGCACGGTGGGCGCGCAGGCCTCCGCGGCAACCATGTTGAGGATCGAATTGTCCGGCAGCTGCTGCCAGCCGGCGAGGAAGGCGTTCTGGAACGCATCCTGGTGAATCAGGTTGATCCGCTCGCGCGGCGCAAACGCATGGATGGTCTCGTGCCATTCGCGGCACAGCAGTCGCTCGATCCCCGACCAGAGCTGGTAGAGGCCGTAGCGCTTGCCCGAATAGCGGCCGTCGCCACTGTGGCCGATCACGATCGAAGGACGCAGGATCAGATAGGCGATGCCGCTCTCGGCGACGCGGCGTTCGGCAAGCCGCTTGGTCTTGGTATAGTCGGTCGGATCGCCTTCGGGATCGCCGTGCAGCGTCTCGCCGATGCGATGGTCGACATAGCCGCTGCTGAACGCCGTCGACACATAGGTGAAGCGGCGCACGCCGGCACTGCCGGCGAGCGCGAGCAGTTCCTCGGTGAGTCCGACGTTGATCGCCTGGAGCGCGGCCTCGTCGAAATAATCGAGGCACGCCGCGCAATGGACGACTTCCTCGATGCCGAACGCGGCAAGCTCGGGCAGCAACGCCGCCAGCGACCCGAAGGCGGGCAGCGCCGTGAAGCTCAGCCTCTCGAGCATCGCCTCGGGAGCGACCGCACCGGAGGCAATCAGTTCGCTGCGGAGCGTCGCCAGCAGCGCGAGCGGATCATGACCCGGCCGGACCGGCGCGAGGATGCGAACGTCGGGCTCGCCCAGGAGCAGCGTCGTCGCGATCAGGCTGCCGAGATAGCCCGACGCGCCGGTCAGCAGGACGCCGCGGCCAGCGCGCATCCAGGCTAGGCCTGGCCGGCCGTTTGCGCGCAGCAGGCGGCTTCGGCCGGCGCCGCCTTGGCGGCCGGCCCGCAGCAGGACGCCGCGGCTGCCGGCACCCGGTTCGCCGCCTGGGATCCGCAGCAGGCGGCTCCGCTTGCCGCCTGGGGAAACATGTTGGACGCGCCTTCATAGGCGGACATGCTGGCGATCAGCGGGTTGGTGATCTTGGGGTCGAACAGGCTGTCCAGCGTCTCGACATAGAGCTCGAGGCCGCGCACGCGCAGCTGCTCGATATCGGTGCGGATGCTGCCAAGCGAAAGGCTGCCGCAATCGATGCCAAGGTCGTCGCAGAGGAAATGGCAGCTGGTGCTGATCATCGCGAACAGCTCGGGCATCACACGGTGGTGTGCCCAGGCCAGCGCGTCATGGACCGCGGCCGGATCGGCGGCGAGCAGCTCGCGCAGCCGCGCCTTGCCGATCTCGAGATGCTCGAGTTCGTCTTTGAGGATCGCCGCCGCGACCTGTGCGGTGCGCGGATCGGTCTCCGCCTCGGCGGCGAGCGTCCGATAGAGGAGGATCGCCATCGTTTCGGTCATCAGGTCCTGGATGATCAGGCAAGCGGGCAGGTCGCGGCGCGCGACCGCGTTCGAGAAATGCTTGCGGATGGTATTCCACTGCGGCTCGACGATTCGCCGCTGCACGCCGATGTCGAGCGTGCGACCGAGCTTGGAGAGCAGCAGGATATGCTTGCACTCCTCGTTCGCCTGCATGACCGTCTCGATCTTCGCCTGGGTCGTCGGCATGAGATGAACCATCTCGGAATAATTCTCGATGGCCATGATCTCGCCGGCGATGGCATTCGAAACGACATAGGCGATGAGATCGTAATAGCCGGTGTCGAATGCCGATGGCGGTTCTGCCGCGCCCGGTGCGGCGGCGACGCTGGTCATGTTCATCTTGCCTCCTCGCGCTCGGCGCTCAGTGCTTGCGAAGGAACTCCAGCCCGGCGCTGACGCGGCCGGGCGCTTCGTAGGAGGCCATGCTCGCGATCAGCTGATTGGTGATCTTCGGATCGAAATTGGCCTTGTCGAGCATGCCGACATAATGCTCGAGCGCGGTGATCTTGAGCAGCTCGAGATCGATCTCGGCGCTCGGCTTCTCGACCATGGTGCAGTTGAGCTGCTTCTCCTCGCAGAGGAAGTCGCACGACTGATTTACCATCTCGAACAGCGCCGGCATCACCCGCGCATGCGCCCAGAGCAGCGCATCGTTGACCGCGTCGGCGTCCTTCTCCATCTCCGCCTGGATGCGCCGCACGCCAATGTCGAGATGCTCAAGCTCGTCCTTGAGCAAGGCAGCGGCGACGCCGACGGTCTCCTGGTCTTCGTTGGCGGCGCTGGCGAACACCTTGTAGAGGCCAATCGCGAGGCTCTCGACCATCAGGTCCTGGATGATCAGGCAGGCCGGCAGGTCCTTGCGGCGCACCGCCTCGTGGAAGCTCTGCCGGATGCTCTCCCATTGCGGCTCGACCATCGTGTCGTCGATGTCGAAGCCGATCCGGCGCGCGAGCTTCTCGAGCAACAGGATATGCTTGCACTCTTCCTTGGCCTGATGGACCGTTTCGATCTTCGCATCCGTATCGGGCATTAAATGCACCATCTCGGAATAATTCTCGATGGCCATGATCTCGCCCTTCCGCGCGTTCGAAACCACGAACGACAGAAGTTTCATGTAACCGTCGCTTCGCTGTAGTGGCCCCTTGGGCAGTTCGATGGCCGAATCGAGATGGTTTTGCATAGCCAATCCTCCAGAGCGCGTACGCTCACATTTGAGCCGGAGTATTTACAGGCCAATGGAAGTATCGAATCACATACTTCTACACATCAACGTCCATATAGTATTTGAACCTACCAGAAGTGTAAAGTATGTTGTGAGTCAAGGTGGACATGGATTGTCGGCGGATCGCCCATTTTGCGAATCCGTTTACTATTGCAATCAATATGAACCTAATCGGAGAAACGCCAGTGCGCCGGGATGACGAAGACGATGCGCCGCTCAACCTGCGTAGCGAGCGCGCAACGAACGCATTCAGCGATTTCTGCTTCGCCTGGCTCGATGCTGGCCGCCAGATCACATTCGGCTCTGCGCGGGTTATGCTGCGGACCGCGGACGATCTGACCGCGGCGAACTGCAGCGCGCCGCGGTCGCGCACGTCCCGTAGCCGGCGCCGCTAGGTTTCGTCTGCATTGGAGAATGCCGATGATCAGTGCGTTCTGAGTCAAGGCTGGCGAAGGAGCCAGATCCGGAGCTGACGCACGCTGACGACCAAGCTACACGCGGCCGTCGACGCCATCGGACAGCCGATCCCGCCGGGGCACCGCGGCGACGCTGCACAGGCGCTGGGCCTCCTGAAAGGCCTGCGTGGCGTCGGTCATGTCATCGCCGATGCTGCCTATGATGCCGATCCGCTGCACATCTTCATTGCCGATGATCTCGGCGCAACGGCGCAGATCAAGGCCAATCCCACTCGCACCCGAAAGCCGACAATCGCCTGGCGGCTCTACAAAGAAGGCCACCAGGTCGAGTGCTTCTTCAACAAACGCAAACGCTTCCGCCGCATCGCCCTGCGCTGCGAGGAGCCGATTTCCGCCTGCATGGGATGTGTCCATCTCGCATGTGCCACGATCTGACCCCGCTAAAGCCTAAGGCAGCGCCAGGCGCTTGCGCAGCAGGTCGATGGTCGCATCCACGGTGAGGTCGAGCGCGAGTTCGCAGAAGCGCTGGAAGATCGAGCCTGCAAGCCCGGCCTCCTCAAGATAGCGCAACAGCGCGCGCTTAATCAGCGCAATCCGCTCGGCGTCCGACAGGTCGCCGAACGCATAGGCCCAGTGCACGGTGATCGACAGCGCATCTACCGCAAGGCGCAGCTCGCGGCCGTGATGTCCGACCCAGGCGAGCACGCCGAACGCGGACTGGACGACGTGCTGGACCGGCGGCTTGCCAGTCGCAGCGGTCTGCGCGTCCCATTGCACGAGGATGGCATCGACCCTGGCCTGCAGCGCATGCGGCAGCGGCGGCGGCCTCACCAGCCATGCCGCTATCGCCTCCCAAAAGCTCCGGCACCGCGCAGTGAAGCTGGCGCGGGCGCGGGCGAGCTTGGGCATCCGGTGCGGCGGCGCCGCCGCAGGCAGCGCGTTGCGCCACAGCGAGCGGTCGCGCTCGGGCGTGTTGACCAGCTGGATGACGAATTCAACCGATGCCCGGCAGAGCAGGTCGACCACGAACGGCTGGGCGAAGGCCGGGAGCGACGGCAGCGGCACGTCACCCATGAAACGCCGGGCGAGCTGGAAGATGACCGAACGCACCCGCTCGAGCTTCGTCGCCCCGGTGCCGTCGCCATAGGTCACCTCGACGGCGAGACACACTTCCTCGACAAGGTCGATCCAGGCGATCAGCTGGCGCGCCAGCGCAGCGCGGTTTGCGTCAGCCGCGCGAAGCAGTTCGAGCAGGTCGTGGCGAACCTCGGCGGTCAGGACCCCGTCGAGGTCGCGGGCCAGCCGCCAGAAGTCCTCGATCAGTTCCTCGACGTCGTCGTCGAGCGGACCGTCACGCCAGCGCGGCCCGCACAGGCGCTGCAGGAAATCGGGTAGCAATGCCAGCGCCGGGCCCGCGGATCGCACGTCTCTCATCTGAGTCTCCACCAGAGAATCAGCATCGCGCCGTAAAGCAGCGCGAGCGCCCCCAGCAGCCAGGGCGTCCAGCCCGGCCCGAGGTCGGCGGCGAGCAGCAGGACGGGCGCAAGCGAGACCAGCGCCAGCGCCACCAGCTTGGCCCGGCGGTCGGCCGCGCGCCGGTCGATCTCGGACTGGCGCGACTGGGTGGTGAGCACCAGTTGCCCCTCGGTCAGCTGGGTGAGGAGGTCCTGGAGCTGCGGCGGCCCGGTGCGGACCAGCTCGATGAGGCTGCCGAGCCAGCGCATTGCCTGCGCCGGCTCGATCTGGCCAAGCAACCGCTCGACTTCGGATCCGGCGAAGAAGCGGCGTCCAACCGATCCAAGATCCGCCTCGGCACCCAGCTGTTGCGCCACCGCCTCGACCGTCAGCAGCGTCCGATAAACCGCCAGCAGCGCCGGCGGCACGCCGACATGGTGCCTGCGCGACAGCTGCATCACCGTCACCATGAACCCAGCCGTGTCCGAATTGCCGTCGGGCTGGGCCTGGGCGTAGCGCCGGTCGCTCCAGGCGTCGGCCGCGGCGACGAACTCGCGGCGGAACGCGGCCATGTCGCTGTCGCGGCCGGGCTGGACCACGCTCGCCAGCGCCCGATAGAGCCGTACCGAGTCGTCGTCGTAGAGCGCGGCTAGAAAGTCCTTCTGCGCCGCCTCAAGCCGGGGTCCCAGCCGCGCGCTCAGGCCGCAGTCGACCAGCCCGACGACATTGCCGGGCATCGCGATCAGGTTGCCGGGATGCGGATCGGCGTGGAAGAAGCGCGCCGTGAACATCTGGTGATAGGTCGCGTGGATCAGCCGCTCTGCGAGCAGCTCGACGTCGAAACCCCGCCGCGCGATGACCTCGGCATCCCCGAGCCGGACGAGGCGCAGCAGCTGGCTGAACGGCATGCCTTCGAGATACTCGGCGGTCAGCACCCGCACCGTCGACAGCTCGGACAGCGGCAGCGCGACGCGCACGCCGGCGAGGCCGCGCACCGCGTCGCGCAAGGCCAGCTGGTTGTCGAGCTCGTTGGCGAAGTCGAGCTCCTCGCGGAGCCATGCCTCGATCTCGTTCAACAGCTCGCCGCTCGTGATCGGCAACGCGAGCCCGCGATCGATCAGCGGTCCCGCGCGGCGCGCCCAGCGCAGGCTGCGCGCGACGCTGGCAGCGATGCCCGGCCGCTGGACCTTGACCGCGACGCGCCGCCCGTCGCGGGTCTCGGCGAGATGGACCTGGGCGAGCGACCCGGCAGCCAAGGGCACCGTACGGATCGATGCGAACACCTCGCGCGGCGGCGCACCAAGCTCGGTAGCGAGCACGGCCTCGATCGCCTCCCAGGGCACTGCCGGAGCGTCGTCGACCAGGCCGAGCAGCGCGTCGCAATAAGCCTGGGGCAGCAGGTCGGGCCTCAGCGCAAGATATTGCCCGGTCTTGACGAACAGGGGCCCGAGCCGGGCGAGCCGGGCGGCCAGCCGCCTGGGGCCGTGGAGATCCTCGGATACGCCGAGCATCAGCGGGCCCAGCGCACGCGCGGCCGCGCGAGCAACAGGCCGAGCCCGGCGAGGAGCAACGGCGCGGTCGAGACCAGGCCGGCACCGGTGGCGAACAGCATCACGCTCGCCAACCCCAGCGCCGCGAGGACGAGCAGCACCGTATCGCGATTCGCCTGCCGGCGATCCCGCGCATCGGCCTCGTCGATCAGCGCGGGCGTGGCCGGATCGGCGAGGAGTGCGCCTGCGGCGTCCGGGAGGCCGGCACACCAGTCGAGTGCGTCGAGCACCGCTGCCGGCCGCGTCGCGGCGGCCAGCCCCGCCAGCAGCGGATTGGGGCGCATCTCCTGGAAGAACTCGCGAATGACCGCAAGCAGGTCGAAGCTCTGACGGAACTGCATCGCCGTCGCATCGAGGGTGATCAGCGTGCGCCAGAACAGCAGCGTGTCGATGCTCATGCCCACATGGTTGCGGCGCACCGCCTCCATGAAGTCGCCGACATATTTACCGAGATACCGCTCCTGCGTCGGCGCCGAGCTATCCGACAACGCTGCGTGCCAGCTACGGAAGATCCGGCCGATGTCCTGGCGCAACCCGCGATAGTCGGTCGCGGGTGACGGGGTGAGGATCGTCTGGAACCGTCGGTAGGCGGAAGCGAAGCTGCCGGTCGCGACATCCTCGATATAGCCGGCAAGCGCCTCGCGACGGCTGCGCGGCAGCTCCCCGAAGATCCCGAAGTCGATGAAGCAGATGGTGCCGTTATCGACGATGAAGATATTGCCGGGATGGGGATCGGCATGGAAGAAACCGGTCTCGAACAGCTGCCGCAGGCAGGCGCGCGCGAGGTTCCGCGCCGCCGAGTCGAGCTCGTCCTCGGAAAGGCCGACTGCGCGCCCGGCAATGACGTCGGACAAGCGGTGGCCGCGGATGAGCTCCATCGCGAGAACGCGCTCGCTGGTATATTCCCACAGGATGCGCGGTGCATATTCGTGCGGACCGGCGCGCGCGCGCAGCCGCTCGGCGGTCTCGCCTTCCTTGTGGAAATCCAGCTCCTGCGCCGTGAAGCGTTCGAATTCGCACACCGCCTCGACCGCGGACTGGGCGCCGATAACCCCCAGCCGATCGATGACATGTGCCAGCCGCACCAGATTGCGCATATCGGCGGCGAAGATCCGCGCGATCCCGTATCGCTGCAGCTTGATCGCAATATCCTCGCCCGCCCGGGTGCGTGCGCGATGCACCTGCGCGACGGAGGCAGCCGCCATCGGCTCGGTGTCGAAGCGCTCGAAGATCGTCTCCGGGGCCGCGCCCAGCGCCTGTTCGAGCACGCGGCGCGCCTGCTCTGCCGGCATCGGCGCGACGTCGTCGAATAGCTGCGCAAGCTCGGCGCAGAAGGCCTCGGGAAACAGGTCGAAGCGCATCGCCAGAAACTGGCCGAGCTTCACATAAGTGAGGCCCATGCGCTCGAAGGCATGGCGCATGCGCTGCCCGAGCTGCTGCGCGCTTGGCGGATGCCCAAGGAGCACGCCGGCTATGGCGGGGATCGCGAAGCCGCCGAGCACGACAAAAAGCCGCAGGAGGCGGAGAACATCGATCGACGCTGCGGAGAGCTTGCTGCGCAGCACGCGCCTCACCTCCTCGGCCAGAGCTTCGCTACTGGTGCTAGCGCGTGTCGTGTCAAATGTAATCCAAATAATTTCGAGAAGATCGCGGCTTCACGCCAATGGAATGACAGAATAACGCCAACCTGGCTGTGCAGCAGCCCGCAATCTGGGTTCGCCGCCAACAGCACGCCAGGTCGCACGAGCGCATTATACCACCCTGCACGGAGAAAAACCCATCCTCGTCCCCCACATCGTCGCCCCGGCGAAAGCCGGGGTCCTTTGCGGTCTCGCTATCGGCGTTTGCTGAGACCGAGAGGCGAATGGATCCCGGCTTTCGCCGGGATGACGGGGAGAGGCTCGATGCTTCGCAGCGATATCCACGCCACGGATCAGGATCGCATGTCCCGGGACGGCCGGCCGCATGCACCTTCCCGATTGGACCATATCACAGCGGACTCCAGTATCAGCCATACTCCAATTATGATATTATCTGCCAACGTGCCTTTTTGCATTGTTCGCCCGACGATATCAGCATCCAGCCAATGGTCCGAAGGATTCGATGCGCAAAGCAAAGCAGAAACTTCGTCGGCGGAATAATGTGCTGCCAGAATTTCCATGGGCATCCGGCCCGCGCGTTCCCTGATGCGTGGACGCCCTGGCCGCGGAGGATCCTGTTGCCGTGCCCCAGCCACGCGCTAGCCGCCCGCAACAGCCCTTCGGCCTGTACGTCGCCGCCGCCACCGAAGGCTGGGAGCGTTTCAGCTATTACGGCATGAACGCCCTGGTCATGCTCTACATGGTGCAGGCGTTGCTGCTGCCGGGCGGAGAGCCGGTCTATGGCATGGATGGTCTGCGGACGGTGCTGGAAACCCTGTTCGGCCCGCTTTCCACCCAGGCGCTCGCGTCGCAGATCCTGGGGCTCTATGCCGGATCGGTGTACCTCACACCCCTGATCGGCGGCTATCTTGCCGATCGCTGGATAGGCCTGCGAACGACGATCCTGGCCGGGCTGCTGCTGCTGACCTGCGGCCATCTGATGATGACCTCCAGCCGCACCTTTCTGATCGCGCTCCTCCTGCTCGTCGTCGGCAGCGGCCTGGTGAAGGGCAACCTGTCCGCGCAGGTGGGGTCGCTCTATGAAGCGCGCGAACAGGCCCTGCGGACACGCGGCTTCAGCATCTTCGCCATGGCGGTGAACATCGGCGCCCTGGCCGGCCCGCTTGCCTGCGGGGCCGCGGTACAATTGTTCGGCTGGCACGCCGGGTTCGGGCTGGCCGCGATGCTGATGCTGTGCGCGCTCGCCATTTACATGGGCGGCGTGCGCCACCTGCCGGACCTGCGCGTGCGATCAACGCCGGCCGGCCGGCCGACGCTGCCGCGCGCGGAATATCGCAGAATCGGAACCCTGCTGGTGGTTCTCGCAATCTCGGTCTTCCAGGCGACGGTGTACAGCCAGTTGTTCAACGTCGGCATGGTCTGGATCGAAGCGCATGTCGGACGGGAGACGCCGCTCGGCTCCATTCCCACGCCTTGGTTCGGATCGGTGGACGCGCTCGCGAGCATCGTCTCCGCCCCGCTCCTCATCCTGATATGGCGAAACCAGGCAGCGCGCGGGCGGGAACCCGATGCGGTGGCGAAGATCGGCATCGGCGCCACCCTGTCGGCGCTGCACCTGCTGATTCTGGGCTTGGCGGCCCATGGCGTCGGGGCGGAGAAAGCGAGCCCGCTCATCGCGCTCCTCGTCCTGATAAGCGCCGGCGTCGCGTTCAACTTCCACTGGCCGCCGCTCGTCGCGCTGGTGTCGATGGCAGCACCCGGCGGGGTGAACGCGCTGATGATCAACGTCACCTTTCTCACCTTTTTTCTGGGGAACGTCTTCGCCGGCCAGCTCGCGATGGCATATGCTCCCTTGGGGCCCGGCCCGTTCTGGCTGCTTCATGCCGGGCTGGCGGGCATCGGCGCCTGCCTCGCCTTCGGGCTGCGTCGATGGATCACGCGCGGCCTTACGATACCCTACCCCGTCGAACGCGCCACGATCAGTCCGTGCATGGGCGTGAGCGACACGCGCCGTTCCGGGACGAAACCGGCGTCCTCCAGCCAGTCCTCATAGTCGCGCCAGCGCCGCACCCTGCCTTCGCCGGAGGCGATCGCGTGGAAGTAGAGCGACGCGGCGACCGGGCCGAAGCCGCCGCCTGCATCCGGTTGCACCATGTTGACCAGATAGACGCGCCCGCCAGGCTCCAACGCCTGCTTCGCCGCCCGCAACAGCGCGCGGCACCGCGCCTCGCTCCAGATCTCCAGAAAATGCGCGAAGACGACATGGTCGCTCGCCGGGAACGCGGCCTGGAACGCGTCGCCACCGATCAGGCGCAGGCGCGTCTCCGCCCCCGCCGCACGCACCCGCCCCGCCGCCTCGTCCACGATCCAGGGAAGGTCGATCACTGTCACCAGCAGCTGGGGCCAGCGCCGGACGAGTTCGATCGCCAGGTCACATGCGCCCCCCGCCACGTCCAGCAGGCGCCCGCCCTCGGGGAACGCGATCTCGCGGACCAGCCGTGCCGTCACGTGACGGGTTACGGTCCGCATCATCGCGTCAAAGGCTTCCGCCGCCGCCGGGTGTGCCGGCAATCGCGCGTACAGCGTCTCGCCCTCCCCCGGAAAGCTGTCCACGCCGGCATTGCGGTGATCGCGCAGCGCGGCATGCAAATGGCGCGCGGCGGGATAAGTCACCGCATCGGCGAAGCGCACCAGCGCACGCTGATCGAAGGGCGCGCCCTCGGCCAACGCCAGGGCTGCCACCGCGCTGGCGCGGTATCCCCCGTCGCAGAGCTCCACGAGGCCGAGCGTCACGCACCCCTCCAGCAGCAGCTGCAAGGGCTGCTGCTCGATCCCCAGCGCATCGCCGATGGCGCCTTCGGACATCGGCGTGCGCAATAGCGTGAAGAGGTCGAACTTCACCGCCGCATTCAGCAGCTGGAACTGGTAATGCGAATCGATCAGCGCCTGCAGCGCTTCGAAGGTGAGCGGCGACTTCGCCGAAGACGACGACGTCACAGCGCTACTTCATGCGCGCCGTAGAGGCGCGCCGCCTGCAGCCCGCGCGCCCGGCAGGCATCGACCAGCTTCTGCGAGGCCACGATCGGAGTCGATGCCGGCGTGTAGCGCGTGGCCAGGATGTAGTTGAGCCAGGGCTCCATCCCCATCGCGTAGACATATACCTGATCGGGCGCGAAAATCTCCACCAGCCCAGCCGCCTCGTCGAAATCGGAGCCGGCCAGTCGGCGAGCATTGTCGTGCTCGCGCAAGGGCGGTGACGCGAATAGCGGTCCATAGATCCAGCTCATCGGCGCCCCGTCGCACTCCATGCCCAGGAACAGCGTGTCGACGGTGCCGATCGCATCGCGCACGCGCCGGAACAGGGCGGGCGCAAGATTCTTGCAGTCGGCGGCGAATAGCAGGCGGCGCTCCCCGATCCGCAAGTGCCAGGTCGCCTTGCAGCGGATCGCCAGATCGCCATGCTCGCCCAGAAACGGCGCCGCGGTGATCGTCACGCCGTCCGCATCGACCGAGTCGAACTCGTCCAGCTCCAGCACCCGGGGAAATCCCATGCTGGCAAGGGCAAGGCGAAGCGAGGGGTCCTCCAGCGCACCGCTTCCCGCGCGCGGGACGAGGATCGATCCGATCCGCGGGCGCAGCCGCAGCAGCGTTTCCAGCAGAACATGGTCCTGGTGGTTGTGGGTCAGCAGAACATAATCGATCCGCGGGGGAAGATGCGTATAATCGAAGCCGTCGCCAGCATGCGCGCCGGGCGTCTCGATCGCCGGGTCCAGCAGGATGGTGCAGCCTGGCGTCTCCACCAGCACGCAGGCATGGCCAAAATAGCGCCAGCGGCATCCGTTTCCCGGCACCGGCGCCGCGGGCATCGACGGCGCTTCTTCCTGCACGAAGCCAGACATTTGCCTCAGAACGGGCGCCGGCAATCCGGCGATCTCCCCCAGTTCCTCCAAAGGGCGGGGCATGTGGAACATCTCGAACAGCGCATCGACTCCGGGGTGATCGAACGGCAAGGACAGCATCGTCTCCTCCGGCGCGGGCAGACGGGGCGTGCTCATCATGAACGGCCGGATTCCCGTTCCGATGCTCAGATACAGGCTCTGCCCCGCGCGACCGTCGCCATAGGCACGATAGAGCAGCGGCTCGATCAGCCGGAAACCGGGATGGTTCGATCGATCATAGTGCAACTCGACCATGCCCTGCAGTGCGTCCGGCACGGCGCCATAGAGCGCCGCCAGCGGTCCGCCCGAGGCGTGCGCGGCGAGCAGACGGTCCAGCTCGGCAAGGGCGTGGCTCAGCGCGATCGACGGCGCGCGGGTGCGCTCAGTCTCTCCGATGAGCGCCGCCACCTCGGCGCTTCGGTCCCGGCCATAATCCATGAAAGGCCCGCCCTTCATCGCCGGACTTTGGGCCGCAGCGGCGTGCAGGTGCGGCGCCTCGACATACGAAGCCATGATCTTCAGGTGCCGTTCCGTGATATTCCTGGCGGCCGTCGCCGGAGAAACGAGATGCGACCAAGCATACCATCGATCGACCAGCGGCTCGACAATGACATCCGGCCGAAAATATACAGATCGGAGCTGCCCCATCCCGCCTCCAGCGCCCATCCTCGCCGTCCAAGATTCCGGACGTAACCTGTTCGGCAAGCGATTCCTTCGATTACCCGCTACACTGCCAATAGCGTGGCCGATCCGCAATCGAAGGTTGGCGACAACTGGATTTTTATTTCTTTTCGAAAGGCGATGCGATACCTATCAAGAAAATCGTTGATTCACTTCTATTCGAACACATGAATAGAAGCGGCATCAGACCGGGCATAGTAAGTGGATTCGCTTAAGTATTCTGGTTTGCACCATGTTCGCGGGGATCCGATGGCTACACAGGTTTCAGTCCACAGTCTTCCTATCGTCGCCTTGCCCGATCCGGGAGCTGCACCGACGGACGACGCGGTGCGCCAGGCGGCGCAGTCGCTCGACACGGCGTGTTCGGAAACCGGCTATTTCGAACTGACGAACCACGGCATCGATTTGGGGCTGATCCGGCGCACGCTGGAGGAAACGGCCGCCTTCTTCCGTCGCCCCGCAGAAGACAAGGCGCGCTACACCGCCGGCGTCGAAACCCAGTTCCTGGGATATCGGCGTCTGGGCGCGGAGAAGAGCCTGTTCCACGGGGGGGCGGAAGCATGCGAACAGTATCGGATCGGCCGTTCCCATGATCGCCCCGCCGCGGCGACGGCGATTGATACCGCGCATTTTCACGCCCCCTTCGCCGACAGCAGCATGCTTTTCGCCCGCCTTGAGCGCCTGGGCGACCAGTTGATGACGCTCGCCGCGATCGGCCTCGGCAATGCGGAGGATCGCTTCGCACCCTTTTTCGAATCCCCGATGCACCGGCTGGGCCTCAATTACTATGCGCCGGGCTCCAGCGCCGAACTGGGCAATTCCATGCCCTATGGGATGTCGCCCCATATCGATCGGGCGGTCTTCACCATTGTCATCCAGGACGAACCCGGGCTCGAGCTGCTTTCCCCGAACGGCGCCTGGCAGAGCGTTCCCGCCGGGCCGGACGTGCTCGTCGGTTTCATGGGCGACTATCTCCAGCGCTGGACGAACGGCCGGTATCGCGCCGTGCAGCATCGGGTCGGCGAGATCCGGCGCGACAGGATCTCGATCCAGTACAAGCACAAGCCATCCTATGCCGTGGTGGTGGAGCCCCTTGCCCGCTTCCTCGCCGCGGACGGCGCGCCGCGCTACGACCCGTTCGATACCGGCACGCAATATGAGCGGTTGTTGAGCACGCTCCTGTCCTAACGCGCCGTGCCCATTGCCGACACCTTCTACCAGCGCCTGACCGCCTCGCTCCCCACGCTGGTCGAGCGGTTCGGCACGCCCTTTCACCTGTACGACGAAGCAGGCATCCTGCAGACGGGGCGGCGGCTGAACCGGCAGTTCGGCGACATTCCCGGCTTCCGCGAGTATTTCGCCATCAAGGCGCTGCCCAATCTCCGCATCCTCGATCTCCTGCACCGCGAACTGGGCTTCGGGTTCGACTGCAGCTCCATCCCGGAGCTGGAAATGGCGCGGCGGGTTGGTGCGCGGGGCGACGACATCATGTTCACCTCCAACAACACGTCGCAGGCGGAGTTTGCCGCGGCGCTGGCCGATGGCGGTGCGATCCTCAACCTGGACGATGCGAGCTTCGTCGAGAAAGTCCCCGCGCTCCCGAAGCGAATCTGCTTTCGCTTCAATCCCGGCGAGGGCACCGGCACCACCGTGCTCGGCACGCCCCGCGAGGCCAAGTTCGGCCTGCGCCGCGATCAGCTGGAATCAGCCTTTCGCCGCGCCCGCGAACGGGGCGCACAACATTTCGGTCTGCACATGATGCTGGTCACCAACGCGCTCGACTGGCGCGTGCTGCACGGGTCCCTCCAGATGCTGCTCGACACGGCGGGCGCGCTGGTCGACCGGCTCGGCATCAGCCTCGAATTCGTCAACATGGGTGGCGGGATCGGCATCCCTTATCGCCCGGGCGAGGCGGCATTCGACCTCGACTGCTTCGCCGCCGCCGTCCGCGAATCGCTGGACGCCTTCACCGCGCGCCACGGCCAGCGCCCCGGCCTGCTGATGGAGTGCGGCCGCGCGATCACGGGGCCGCACGGGATCATGATCGCCCAGGTCATCAACGTCATGTCGAAGTACCGCAACTTTGTCGGCGTCGATGCGAGCATGAGCGCGCTTATGCGCCCAGGCATGTATCCCCATGCCTATAATCACGTCACGGTTCTCGATCGCGACGGCGTCGCGCGATCGGGGCCACCGGTTCTCGTCGACGTGGTCGGGTCGGTCTGCGAGAACAATGACAAGTTCGCGGAACAGATCGCGCTCCCGGCCCCGCAGGAAGGCGATTACCTGCTGTTCCACGATACCGGCGCGCACGGCCATGCAATGGGATTCCAGTATAACGGCCGCCTGCGCCCCCAGGAGCTGCTGCTGCGGGAGAATGGCACCGTGGAACGGATCCGCCGCGCGGAAACCCTGGACGATTATCTCGCCACCCAGATGCACGGCTGACCGCCACCGCAGCGCGGTCTGCGCCGCCCCATCCGTCGCCTCGACGCCCGTACCGACTGCGCCAACACCCGGGCAAGGGCAGCCGGCACGGCGCTATTCCACATGCAATGCCATGCGCAGGCGCGCGCCGGGTCGCTCGACCTTCGCCAGCGGCGCATCCGGCGCCGCGATCAGCGCTTCGAACCAGCGCTGGGCATCCGCGCCCAGGCCCGGCACCGATAGGGGCTCGAAGAAGTCGTGATTGGCAACCAGATCGAACCGCAACGCCGCATCGGATGGGGTCACATCCAGCCACAAGGGCGTGGGAAGGCCGAACAGGCGCCCGCTTTCCCCGCCTGGTCCGGCGCCGCGCCCCGCGGAGTCCGGCGACTGCAAGGTAAGGCCCAGGTCGAACAGCCGTTCCGGCCCGCTCGGGCCCACCGATTCCGGCGCTACGAATGTATGGCGCAGGCCGGCGCGGATCTCGTCGGCGGCTCGCGCGGTGATGCCGCGCAACGTATCGGTACCTTTCACGGCGATGCGCAGGATGGCATGGTTCAGAAATGGCCCGGGCGTCTCCGCGAAGGCGGCGCCCTCGCGACGCAGGACCGGTGATCCGATCGCCACGGACGCGGCCGCCCAGCGAAACCACAGCCAGCCGCGCGTTAGGGCCTGCACCCCGGCGAACAGCGTTGCGCCCTGCTCCGCGCATATCGTGCGCAGTGCCTCGAACGGCGCTCCTTCCAGCGCGAAGCGGCAGGTCGAGCCCACATAATGCTCGCTTGCCGTGCGCGGTGTCAGGCGGTCCAGCCCCCCACCGGCGCCACGCCGCTCACGCCAGAAGGCGATGGCTTCCCGTCCCTCGGCCGTTTCGGCGCGGGCCGCCTCGCGGCGCAGAAAGGCGACGAACTGCGCCTGCTCGCGCCTGGCAGGGGGCGTTCTGCCCGTGGCCAGCGCGGCATAGGCCTGCTGCCATGCCGCCACGGTCAGATCCAGCGAAGCACCGTCCCACACGGCATGGTGCGCCGCGCAGATCAGCACCGGAGGCACCGCTTCGCCGACCAGAAGAACCAGGCGTACCAGCGGGCCGGCAGACAGATCGAAGGGCTGCGCTGCCTCTGTCGCTATCGCATCGTCGATCTGCGCCTGGAACGCATGACCCGGCACCGCCTGCGCGATCCGGAAAGTCGCGCCCTGCGTGCCCGCTGCATCGATCCGTTGCATCAACGTGCCTGCTTCCGACGCGAAGGTCGTCCGGAAGATGTCGAACCGGGCGAACACCGCCGCGAACGCCGCCACGCATCGATCTGGATCGATCCCCATCGGCAATTCGCGGCATTCCACCAGTGCGGCGGGAAGGTCGGCCGGCCGGAAATGCTCCATCGCCCAGAGCCCCGCCTGGATGGCGGACGCGGGATAACATGTTCCGTCGAGCACATCCTCCGTTACCGCCTCGATCGGCGTGACGATCGGAATGCGTTGGGCGAGCGCCCTGGCCGTCGGCTGGTCGAACAAGGCTTCCAGCTCCAGGCGGACACCCAGCGCCGCCTCAACCTCGGCAAGAACCCGGATCGCCGCCAGCGAATGCCCGCCGGCGCGAAAGAAATCGTCATCCGGGCCGAGCCCGGCATCGCCGGTAACCTCCCGCATCGCCTGGAGGATGCAGCCCAGCGGCCCGTCGGTCGCGTCCGTTGCCGGGGCGGGTGCCGGCGAATCGGCCAAGCTCGCCTCCAGCGCGACAAGGTCCGTCTTCCCATTCTCCAGTAAGGGAAAGCGCGGAAGTATCACGAAGCGCCCGGGCACCATGTAGGGCGGCAGAACGCGCAGCAACGCGGCACGCAGCGCTTCCGCACTTTCCCCACCCCTGCCGGGAGCCGCCAGAAAGGCTACGATCTCCGGCTCCCTGGTTCCCGTGCGGACCGGCAACACGGCGCAGTCCTCCACGCCCTCCAGCCCCAGCACCGCGACCCGGATCTCGTCCAGTTCGATCCGGTACCCATGGCGCTTCACCTGCCGGTCGCGGCGCCCCAGGAAGAGCAGCTCGCCTTCGGCGTTCCAACGGCCGAAATCCCCCGAGCGATACAGTGCCACACCCGGCCAGCCCGGCATCTGCACGAAGCCGTTGGGGCGGTCCTTCGGCGGATTGATATATCCGCGCGCTACCGCCGGGCCGCTGATGCAGATTTCGCCAACCGCGCCGGGCAAGACCGGGCGCAAGGCCGCGTCCATCACCCATAGGCGCTGGTTGTCGAGCGGCGTGCCGATATTCTGAATCTCACAGCTGGCGTCCAGCGGCTTGAACGTCGAG
Organism: Sphingomonas pokkalii; assembly: GCF_003096275.1. GTDB lineage: Bacteria > Pseudomonadota > Alphaproteobacteria > Sphingomonadales > Sphingomonadaceae > Sphingomonas > Sphingomonas pokkalii. Next base: position 567,161 of record NZ_QENQ01000001.1, on the reverse strand, counting down.
AACACCGTCGTCTCGGTGATGCCATAGCCGTTCAGGAAACGGACCGCGGGCAGTTGCGGCAGAATCCGCCGCAACAACGGCAGGTTCACTGGCTCCCCGCCGAACACCACCCATCGAAGCTGCGGCGGCGCGTGGCGCGCCAGTTCGGGTCCGATATGCTCGAAGGCGGTGGGAACCTGCGACAGCACCGTCACCTGGCGATCCCGCACCAGCGTCGCAAAGGCGGTCGCATCGCGGCGCACCGCATCTTCTGCCACCACCGCCACCGCGCCGCGCGACAGCGGCACGAAGACTTCCCACACCGAAAAATCGAAGTTGAACGCATGGAAGACGCTCCAGCATTCGTCCGTGTGCGGCGGAATTACATGGCGTGCGGCTTCCAGCAGGGAACAGGCCGATGCGTGCGAGACCAGTACCCCCTTCGGCGTTCCGGTCGACCCCGATGTGTAGATCACATAGGCACCGTCCTCCCGATCGATGGACGGCAGCGACGCGGGATCCGCCGCTGTCGCCGCGGCCCCGCGCGGACCGATGCGCACCCGCTCACATCCCGGCGGAAGCGCGGGAAAGGGGCTGTCCGCCGCATCGATCACGGCCAGCGCAGCACTGTCGGACAGCTGCCACGCCAGACGCGCCGGCGGATCGCCGGGGTTCAAGATCAGAAAGGCGCAGCCTGCCTTGAGCACCGCCAGCTGCGCTTCCACCACGCGATCGGATCGTTGCAGATACAGGGCGACGATTCCGCGACGCCCCGAAAGCTGCGCGAACACGATCTGCGCCAGTGCGGTTGCCGCAAGATCGAGCTCGGCATAACTGCGCCGATGGTCACCGGAGACGAGCGCCGTTCGCTCTCCTTCGGCGTCCGCCCATCGCTCGAACGCGGCATGCATTGTGCCTGCCCCCTGGCAGGCGGGCGCGGGATAGGGGGTGGCCGGGGGAGAAAGCGCGCCGATCCGGGTCTCCGGCCGCTCGACAAAGTCGGTCAGGAGTTCCTGGAACTGATCTGCCAGGCGCCGCACCGTCGGCGGCGTGTACAGCGACGAATCATAGTCGATCCGAAGCGACCAGCGTCCGTCGCTTTCCGCGAAGGTGAAGATCAGATCGAGCTTGCTCTGCGCCAGCTCCGTTTCCGGGACGACGACGTCCGAAACCACTGCCTCGCTGCGCGCCGTCGGTGCGTTCTGAAGGACGACCATCGCGTCGAACAGCGGATGCACCTCCAGCGGCCGCTCCGCCAGCACGTCTTCCACGATGCGATCGAAGGGGCATAGCTGATGTTCCAGGGCGTCAAGGCACGTCTCGCGCACCCGCGCCAGCACCTCGGCGAGACTGTCTCCATCCTCGATCTGCGCACGCAGCGGGAGGCTGTTGACGAAGCAGCCGAGCTGATCCTCGAAGGCGTGCAGCGTCCGCCCCGCCACCGGCGCGCCCAGAAGGAAGTCCGACTGGCCGGACCAGCGGGACAGCAACACGGCTATCGCCGCCAGATACCCCATGAACGGGCTGGCGCCGCTTGCCCGGGCGCGATCGAGAAAGGCCGTGTTGCACGGTTCGGGCAAGGTGGCGTGCAGCACGGCACCACTGCGCGTGCCGTCGGCGCGGCGCGGAAAGTCCGTCGGCAGCTGGAGCCGCGGCGGCGGCGGAGTCAGCGCGTCCCGCCAATAGGCGCGCGCCTGCCGACCGGCCGGACCGGCAATCCAGCGCTCCTGCCAGGCGACAATATCGCGATGCTGGATGCGAAGCGGACCATATCCCGCCGCTTCGCCGTGGCAGGCGGCACGATACCGGTCACGCAGCTCGTCGACGAGCAGTCCCATCGACCAGGCGTCGGTCACGATATGGTGTTGCGTGATCCACAACAGGTCTGCCGCGTCGTCGGCGGCGCGCAGCAGGCCCACGCGCAACAGGGGGCCTGCCGCCAGGTCGAAAGGCCTGGCGTGCAGCCGCGCCAGGCATGCTTCCACCGACTCGCCGGGTGCAGGCTCCACCAGTTCCACCGGCACCGCGCCAGACACTGCGGGATCGATGTGCTGCACCAGCTCCTGCCCGGCAAGCGCGAAGCGCGTCCGCAGGATCTCATGTCGGCCAACCAGCCCATCGACCGCCCGCTGCAGGATGGCGAGATCCCATCGTTCACCAAGCGGCAGATTGAGGGGCACATGATAGGCGAGCGAGCCCCGGGCATCGCGACTGAGCAGCCACAGACGCCGCTGGGCGTGGGAAGCCCGTATGCTGCGGTCGCCGTCGATACCCTGCACCGCGGCAGGCGGCGCGGCAGCGATCTGATCGGCGATCGCGGCGGGAGTTCGCGCGCGATACACATCGCGCACCGTCAGCGCCGCGCCCTGCTCCTCGGCGACCCGCGCAATCAGCCGCACGACGGCAAGCGAATGGCCGCCCGCCAGGAAGAAGTCCTCCAGCGGGCCGATCGGCCGACCGATCAGCGCCGCGCAGCATTGCTGCACCCATCCGGTCAGGTTTTCTTCCGGCGCGGCGGGCGGCTCGGCGGGCGGCAGTGGAAGCCGGCGGAAATCGATCTTCTCGCTCGCGTTGCGCGGGAGTTCGGTCAGGACGAGGCAATGATCCGGCAGCATCGTCGCCGGCAGCCGATCGGCCAGCAGCGCCATCACCTCCCCGCTGGCGAGCGTTCGGCCGGCATGGGGGACGACATAGAGCAACGCAGCTTCCCGCGCGCCGTTGTCGCCGGCCGTAAAGTGCAGGATCGCTTCGCGAACCGCCGGGTGGCCGGTCGCGGCATCGACGATCTCGCGCGGCGCCACCCGCACCCCGCGGATCTTGCCGAACGCACCGCTGCGGCTGGCGAAATGGAGGACGCCGCTCGTCGCCAGCCGGGCGCGATCGCCCGACAGATAGCCGCGCCGCCCGCCCAGCGCGGGCAAGGCGCGGAACCGCCGCGCGGTTTCCTCCGGATCCAGGTATCCCGTCGCCAGGCAGGCACCGCCGACGACGATCTCTCCCGCCATGCCCGGGGGCATGGCAAGCCCCGCGCGGCTAAGGAGGTGGACATCGCAATTGCCTATCGGCATGCCGATCGGCGCGGGCGCGTCTCCCGGCAGGTCCGTGCAGTCCAGCCAGGACGTGTCCACGGTCGTCTCGGTCGCGCCCCATCCGTTGATCAGCCGGGCACCGGTGCCGCCCAGCTCGCGACGAAAGGCGGTGATCAGGCGCCCGGGCAGTTCTTCCGCCCCCGCCAGCACCCAGCGCAGGCTGCGCAGCCGGTCCGCGCCGCCGAAGACGCGGCAATGCTCCAGCAGCGCCTCGAGCGGCGCAGGCACGAGATCGATAATCGTGACACCTGCCGCAGCGATCGCCTCGACGACCGCGGCAGGGTCTCGCTCCTCGCCATGCGGCAGGAAATGGACGCGGCCGCCATGGCCCAAGACCCGCAGCATCTCGCACCAGGCGGGATCGAAGGAAAGGGCAGTGCGCGCCAGCGACACATCGGTTTCGCCCAGCCCATAGGCATGGCCCAGCCAGTGCATGCGGTTGACCATCGCCGCGTGGGACACCGCGACGCCCTTGGGATCGCCGGTGCTGCCGGACGTGAAGATCACATAGGCGGTGTCCGCGCCGGAAACCTCGGCGTCCGCGCACGCGCCGGCCTGCGCCGCTGCGCCGCTGTCGATCCAGCGCAGTCCCAGCGACTGCAGCCATGCCGGCCCCCCACCCGGCCCCACGGCGCACCGAACATTCGCAAGGGCCAGCATCCGCGCCGATCGCGCTTCGGGCTGGAGCGGATCGAGCAGCAGCGCGGCAGCGCCCGACCGAAGCACCGCCAGCACGGCGACGAGCAGCCCACAGCCGCGCGGCGCGTGGATCGCGACGACGTCGCCCGGGGCTGCGCCGGCCTCGCGCAGCGCCGCCGCCAATCCTGCCGACCGCTCCGCCAGTTGCGCGTAGCTGAGCGCCTCCTCGGCGCATGACGCCGCGATGCGCCCGGGCGTTCGCGCAGCCTGAGCCAGGATCGTCGCATGGATCGTGCCCGGCCCCTCGATGGCGAGCCTGGGTCCGGCAAGGGGCGCAAGACGGAGGTGATCGTCCGCGTCGAGCAGGTCGAGCCCGTCGAGTGCGGTTTCCGGCGCCAGCGCCGCATGGGCCAGCATGCGCGCGCCATGCACCGCCAACCGCTCGAGCATCGCTCGCGGCCCCGTGCCGACCACCTCCAGACTGTTACGTTCCGCGCAATAGCGGATCCGTATCTGCCCCTCGCGCCACGCTTCCCCCTGTGGAGGATCGAAGCAAAGCACCAGATTGGCCGAACCGTCCGCCGCGCCCGGCGATACCGGATGATCGGCTTCGGCGATGAGGTCGCAAAATCGCGTGTCGCCGCGGGCAGGCCGCATCCAGGCCGTCGGAGTACCGTCTCCGTCGGCCTCCAGCCGGACGGTGAGATCCGCGTCGAGATAACGATAGAGCAGCGCATGCACGAGCGCACGCAGCACGTCCCGCACGCCGTCCTCAGCCCGATCCGCCAGTGCCGCGATCGCCGCGACCGAGCCGGCCGGCAACGTCGCCGATGCGTGGACGCTCGCATCGGCCGAATCGTGCGGCCAGGCGAGAAGCCCCGTCGGTACGGCATCGTCGCCCGGTACGCGCGACCCGCCGCTCACAGCGCCGCCACCGGCTCGACGATGCTGGCCAGCGCCTCGACGAAGCCGACCAGCAGCCGCTCCGCCGCGTTGTCGCTCCAGCGATCACGCCGATATTCGATCCGCAGCCCGCCATGGGGGGGATCGGCGGCGGGGGCATGATCGACAAACAGCGTCAGCCCATAGTGAAAGCGATCCACCGCGGCGAAACCGGTCTCCTCCAGCCCGCCGAACCCGGTCTGCGCATGATGCATCTGGATGAAGTTGAAACAGAGATCGAACAGCCGCTCGCGCCCTGCGGCGGCCAGCATCGCGGCCAGCGGATGCCCCTCGAACGGCGCCATCGCTTCCAGCTCGGCCTGCACCGCCGCCGGCGCTATGGCGTCCCCCGCCGCCAGGAAGGGGACGACGTTCCAGAACAGCCCGGTCGAGCCCAACGGATCGCGCAGCTGCGCGGTTCGGCCATTGGCGACCACCCCGATCGGCGGTGCCGCGCCCAGGCATTGCGAGAGCGCGGACAGGAAGGCCGAAAGGCAGATCGCCTTCGGGGTACAGCCTTGCCGCGCAGCATGGACCGCAAGCGTCGTCACCAGTTCCGGATCGAGGCGTGCTTCCCGCGTCCGGAACAAAGGCATGATCGACTCCGCCGACGGGCTGGCAACCGCAGATTCCGGCAGCGCGCGCCAGCGCTCCCGCCAGAATGCCGCCGCGCTGCTCGATTGCCGGGCACGCAGATCGACTGCCACGAATTCGGCGTAGCTGCCGCCGGCGGCAACGGCGTCCGCGTCCAGCCGCCCCTCCTTGGCATCACGATAGAAGCGCGCGAAATCATTCTCCAGCAGGACGCTGCTCCATCCGTCCATCACCGCGTGATGCGCGGCGAGGATCACATCGAACCTGTCGGTCGATCGCAGGATCAGGTGAAGTCGCGCAAAGGGTGCGGGTTCGCGCTCGATCGCGAAGCGCTCGGTACGCGCGCGCGCGAAGATCCGCTCGACAGCGGCCTGCTGCGCCGCCTCCGCCAGATCGGTGAGATCGCTCACGTGCAGCGGGAACGAGGTTTCTGCCAGCTCCGCCTGCACCGGCCGCCCGGTTGGAGACGCCACCGCAAATCCCGTGCGCAGGATCGGGTGGCGGCGAACGAGCGCGCGGGCCGCCGCCACCAGCGCCGCCTCCCGCACGCCGGTATCGCGCAACTGCCAATGCGCCACGCAGTGATAGACATCGCCGGCGGCGGCATCCGGCTCGTCGTACCAGCGCAGCATCAGCGCTTGCATTCCCGAAACGGGAAAGGCGTGTTCGAAGCCGGGGGGAAGCGAGGCTCGCTCCGCCGCTGACAGGGAAAGGTCCACCGGCGCGGGCGCTGCCACGTCCCCCGCAGTCCGCGAATCCAACGCCTGCGCCAGCGCGCGCAGCGTGCGGTGGTCGATCAGATCGGCCACCTCGATGTCATAGCCACGCTCGCGGGCGGCATGCACCGCGTCGATCATCCGGATCGAATCCCCGCCCAGCCGGAAGAAATCCGCATCCTCGTCGATTTCGTCGATCTGCAGCGCCGCCCGCCATATCTCCAGCAATGCCGATTCCGTCGGGGTTCGCGCGCGAAAGGCGGCGCGGCGCGTCCGGCGGGCCCGTGCCAGCGCTGCCAGTGCGCCGGTGTCCACCTTGCCGCTGGATGTACGCGCCACCTTCTCCACGGCAAGCAGGTCGGCGGGAAGCATGTGCGCCGGCAACAGGGTTTCAAGATGGGCCAGCAACATGGCCTCCGCTTCCGGCCCCGCGATACCCGGCGTCACGAAGACCGCTGTCAGGCGGCCGTCGTCGAACAGCACCGCGGCATCCCGCACGCTGGGATGTTCGAACATCGCCCATTCGATCTGCCCCAGCTCGACGCGGCGGCCGCCGATCTTCACCTGCTGGTCCCTGCGGCCGATGAAATGCAGCTGTCCGTGCGCGTCCCATGCGGCCAGATCGCCGGTGCGATAGGTCCGCGCGCCCTCCGGCCCGATAAAGAACCGTTGGGCGGTACGCTCGGCGTCGTTTAGATAGCCTTGGGCCAGTCCAGTGCCGCTGATCGCGATCTCGCCGATCACGCCTTGGGGCAGGCGCCTGTTCTGGGCATCCACGATGGAGACGCGCTTGCCTGCGGAAGGCCGCCCGATCGGCACCGTCTCGTCGGCGAAATCGGCCGGCGCCGCATAGAGGGTGGTGTTGATCGACGCCTCGGTGGGACCATAGCCGTTGAACAGCGAACATCGCGGAGCGAGCCTGCGAAAGTCCGCCGCTCTCGCCCGCTCCGCCGCCGAAATCACGACGCGAAGGCAGGGAAGCCGCTCCGCATCGAGCAGCGAGAGATAGGCCGGGGTGGCGGTGAGCAACGTCACGCCGGTCTCCCCCAGAAAGGCCAGAAAGGCCTTGGGATCCGCCAGCGTCGAGGCGCTCGGGCAAACCAGTGCCGCACCGCCTGCCAGCGGCGTGAAGATGTCCAGCAAGCCGCCGTCGAAAAAGGGTGCCATGAACTGGAGGCAGCGATCCCCTGCCCCCACCTTCAGCCGCGCGACATGATCCGCCACCGTATTGGCCAGGCCCGAATGCGGCAGCAGCACGGCTTTGGGCTTGCCCTCGGAACCGGAGGTGAAGATCAGCGCGGCCACGTCGTCCGGGCCGGGCGCGTGAGCGAACGGCATCGGCGCATCGGGCCAGTCCGCCGCCTCCACCGCCGGGCAGCGTGTTCGCAAATGGGGGAAGGCGACGGCCAGCTCCGCCGATTCCGGCGATACCAGCAATATCGTCGCCTGGGCCTGCTCCAGCATCTCGGCGATCAGCGCCACCGGCGCCGCGGGATCGAAGGGCAGGATGGCCGCACCTGCCGCCAGAGCGCCGAGGAAGCAGAGGACGGTATCGGCGGAGCGTGTTGCGGCCACCGCTACCCGCGCGCCCGCCGTGACACCGCAGCGATCGACCAGATGATGGGCGATACGCGCGACTTCGCGTTCCAGCACGTCGTAACGCATCGTGCCGCCGGCCATCGCGGCATCATCGCCCGCCCTGGCTTGCGGAGCGATCAGCGCGACCGCTTCGGGCGTCGTTCGTGCCCATCGCCGGAACAGGGAAACCAGCGTCTCGCCCGCCGCGCAGGAAGGGCCGCCCTCCTCCAGTGCGCGCAGCCGATCCTCTTCCGCCGTATCGAGCAGTGCAATCGCGCCGATGGCCGCGTCCAGTTGCGCTAGTCCTTCGAGGATCGCATCGAAATGGCCGCCCAATCGGGCCGCGAAGGCCGGCGGCAACAGCCCGTCGGGATCGTCCAGCCGATACCGGTTGCCATCGCCTTCGCCGAAAGTGAGCCGAATGCTCCCCCCCGCATCTTCCGGAAAAGGCGCATGCACCCGCTCGTCCCGCAGCTGGGCGGCGGCATGGCCGGCCGTGGCGATACCGGGCCGCGCATAGGTGGTCGCCGCGATCTGCTGGGCCTGCAGCAGCCACTCGCGCCCGGTAAGCGTTTCGTCGACATGGTAGCGGAACGGGATCGCCCCCTCCCCTGCCCCGGAGTCCAGCTGCGGCAGCAGCGGCGGCGTATGCAGCTCGATCGTCTGCGCGCCGTAGCGATGCAGCAGCAGCGCCAGCGCGCCCTGCAGCGCTACGGCCTCCGTCAGGGGATCACCACCGCAGATCCGGTCGAGCATCTGCCGGCTGCCGGCCGATAGCGACAGCTGCCAGGATCCGGGCGGGTTGCGGCCCGCGCCCAGGAACAGGTCCGCGCCTGGCGACGGCACAGGAGAAGTCTCGCTCGGGCGCGCACCGATCGCATGCGATGTCGGAGGGGTCATACATGGATCTCCCGCTTGAGGAACAACCGCTCCGCAACCCGACCCTGGGCACGGCACGCCGCCACGAAGGCATCCGATTCGCGGATCGCCAGGTCCCCTGCCTGATAGTCGAGGTCGAGGATGTGATTCAGCCAGGGCTCCGCACCCATGGCATAGACAAAGGCGCGGGCAGGATCGAAGCACCGCACCAGATCCAGTCCTTCGGCGGCGTTGCTGCCTCGTCCCCGCCGCGCCTGATCATTCTCCCGCGTCGTCTGCTGGTCCAGCAACGTGCCATAGACCCAGGAAAGGGGCGCCCCCTCGCATTCCATGCCCAGGAACAACGTATCGATCGGTCCCAGGCGCGCGCGGACATGGCGATACAGATCCGGCGCCATGTTGCAGCTGTCCGCCGCCACCAGCACCGTCGAACGTCCGAACCGCAGATGGTAGGTCAGCTTGCTTCCCACCAGCAGGTCGTGATGCTCGCCCACAAAGGGCAGCGCGGTCAGTTCCTCGTCGGCCCCGAGCGGCAGCGTGTCCATCGCGTCGAGCCCGACAACATCGCGAAAGCCGAGCGCGCGCAGCAGCAACACCAGCGAAGGATCCTGCAACGCACCGGCGACGTTTCGCGGGACGACGATGCGGCCGATGCGGTGCCGCAACTGGAGCAACGTCTCCAGCACGACATGGTCGTGATGCGCATGCGTTATCAGCACCGTGTCGATCCACTCCGGCAGATCGGCATAGGTGAAACGGTCGGGTCCGCCCGGTTGGTCATAGCCCAGCAGCGGGTCGACGAGCAGCGACGTCTGCCGGGTTTCGATCAGCAGGCAGGCATGGCCGAAATAGCGGATGCGGGGAGCGGTGCCGTCATAGCGCGCGCGCGGCGGAGGGGCCTCCGGCGTGAACAGAGTCTCGAACAGCGCCTGCTGGTCGGCTTCCAGCGCCGGGCCGAGCGCCTCCTGCAGCGCCGGCAGCGCGACGGGGGTGGCACGCGCGGCGAACAGCAGATCCAGTGCGGGCGACGCGAACGGAAGCGCCAGTTCCACCACGGCCGGGTCGGGAAGCCGCGGCGTCGAAAAGACGAATGATCGGCTGCGATCCCCGGCACTGCGGCGAAGCGTGAGACGCTGCAGCCCGGTGTCGTAGAGCGGGGTGTCGTACAGCAGCGCCTCGTAGAAGCGGAAGTCGGGCCGGTGGTGCCGATCATAATAGAGCTCCACAAGGCCGCGCAGCACCGCCGGCACCTCCTCGTGGAGCGCATCGAGTGCGCCACCGGTCGCGCGTTCCCGCAACAGCGCCCCCAGCGTGCGCACGGCGTGGACGAACGCGATCTGCGGCGCGGCCCGGTTCCTCGCTGCCTCCACCAGCGCCGCGATCTCGGGCGCGCGATCGGGCGGCAGATCGATGAAGGGGCCGCTGCGAAGCAGGGGATTGCGCACGGAGGCCGCGTGCAGCGCCGGTGATCGGGCGAAGGATTCCATCGCGCGCAACTGCCGTTCGACCATCGTGAACGCGGCGGTGGCGGGAGGAATCAGGTTCACCCAGGCGGACCAGCGGCCGACAAGCGGCTCGACCTCCACATCCGGCCGCAGATACCATCCTTCGCCCGCCATGGTCAGCGCGGGCGCCGGGGTGCCAACCGCTTCAGTGCCACGAAGATTTCGCTGAACTTCGAAAGCAGGAAATAGCGCGGCTGAAGCGATCGGGGCTGAAACGGCGTCTCCAACACCGCATCGAGATCGAACGGCATGATGTCTCCATCACCTCTGCCGACGTTGCGACGCTCTTCCGCAGAAGTGAGGATGGCGGCACCCAGCACCTTCACCATGCCGGCCTCGCGCACCAGCCCCACTTCGAAAGTAAACCAGAACAGCGTCGAGAGTTGCTGCACCAGGGTCGGCGCATATCCTCCGGCGCGGGCGACTTCCCCAAACATCCGATGCGCAAGCGCGCCCCGCGGCGTCAACAGATAGGGGACATGACCATAAACATCATGAAACATGTCCGGCAAAGCCGCGAACGCCAACTCTTCCGGAGACCGGACTTTGGACGCGACCGGAAACTGATGCTCCGCCGTAGCGCGAAAAAGAAAAGTGTCGTCGACCATGCCGGCAGAGCTGACCAGTCGCCAGGAAGTAAGACGTGCCAGTGTCGAATTCAAAGCCTCGAGCGGCACAGGCGCGGTTGCGCAGGGCAGTAGCCGGGACAGACCGTCCATATATGTGCTACATGCGTGGGTCGCGACATCCAGATGATGACGTTCGACCAGCGCAGACCAGGTATCGTGTTCGGAATCCAAATATCCGTTGAGTACGCCCGGGTCCGCTAGCATCAGCATCACTCCCCTTCGATGCAAAGGATGATCGCCTACAACACTCAAGCCCGAGCGGAATCAGAACCTGACGACCTGCTACAAGCACCCCCGCCTGATACAAGACAATTACCACAACCGACCTAGCTGTCCAGCAGCTTGCGCCAAACGCGAACGCAATATTGCAGGTTTCGCAACCACCATTTGGAATATTTTGCGCCAGATCAGGTGAAATTCTGGCCCTTCCCTGGAGAATGGCCTCGGCGTGGATCAGCGATATTGGCGAAATCTACGGCGCCACGGCGACCAACCCCGCTCGATCCGCCATGGTGCCGGGCGGCAACGCCTGCGTGGCTGGAGGGTGACAGGCCATGTGAAGGGCCATAGGCATTGCGGCCATTCGCCCTTCCACCGCGCGCATGCGGCAAGCATCATCCCCCGGTTGCCGCCGGCACGTTCCTGGACGCGGTCGTTCCCGGCGCCAGCGCCCAGCGGTACAGGCTGGGCAGCAATAGCAGCGTGAGCAGCGTCGAGGTGACGATCCCCCCGATCACCACCGTCGCCAGCGGCCGCTGTACCTCGGCCCCCGCCCCGCTCGCGATCGCCATCGGCAGGAAACCGATCGAGGCGACCAGCGCGGTCGACAGAACCGGGCGCAGACGATCACGGGCGCCCTGGCGAACGGCCTGGTCGATCGGCAGCGCCGCGCCATCGCGGCCATCGCGGAGGCCGCTGATATGGTCGATCAGCACCAACCCGTTGAGCATCGCGATGCCGGAAAGCGCAATGAAGCCGATCGCGGCGGTGATCGAGAAGGGCATGTCGCGCAGCCATAGCGCCATCACCCCGCCGGTGACGGCGAAGGGAATGCCGGTATAGACGATTGCCGCTTCGCGGACGCTGCCGAGCGCGAGATAGACCAGCGCGAAGATCATCAGCAGCGCTGCCGGCACCACGATCGAAAGCCGCCGTTGCGCCGCCTCGAGCTGGTGATACTGGCCGCCGAACGCGATGCGATAGCCCGGCGGCAGCGGGATCCGCCGCGCCAGCTCGGCGCGCGCCGCCTCGACATAGCCGGCGAGATCGCTGGTGGAGAGGTTGACCATCAGCGCAGCCCGGCGATTGCCGTTATCGTGCAGGATCGGCTCCACCATCCGGGTTTCGCGCAGCCGGGCGACGCGCGACAGCGGCACCATGCCATAGGCGCCGACGCGCAGCGGCAGCGCCAGGATCGTCTGCGGATCGGCGCGCAGCCCTTCGGCCATACGGATCACGATGGCATGGCGCGCGGCATTGTGCGGAATGAACCCCACTTCCGCACCTGCCACCGCGTCGCTGATCGCCCGGTTCACTTCCTGCGCGCCGATGCCCAGCCGCAGCAGTGCGGCGCGATCCAGCTCGACGACGATGGTCTTGGGCCGGCCGCTCGTCTCGAACTCGACGCTTTCGGTGCCGGACTGCTTCTCCAGGATCGCCTTGGCCTGTGCGGCCGCCCGCTCCAGCACGTCGTAATCGTTGCCGTAGATCTTTACCGCCACGTCCGCGCGGACGCCTTCCAGCATCTCGTTGAAGCGCATTTCGATCGGCTGGGCGAAGGCGAAGCTCTGCTCGGCATAGACGCGCTGCGCCACCTTCTCGATGCCGGCGATCAGTTCCGCCTTGGTGCGGGGCATCCCCTCGCCCTTCGGCCATTCCTTCTCGGGCTTGTAGAAGACATAGAGGTCGTTCTGTTCGGGCGGCATCGGATCGGTCGCGACTTCGCTGGTGCCGATGCGGGAGAAGGTGTGCGTCACCTGCGGAAAGGCCTTGCGGATCGCACGCTCGTTCGCCTGCTCGATCGCCAGGCTGCGCTCCAGCGACATGCCGACCGGGCGATAGACCATCGCGGTAATCGCGCCTTCGTCGAGCTGCGGGGTGAATTGCGCGCCGAGCGTGCGAAACGTGAGGAAGGTTCCGCCGAGCATCGCGACGGCAGCGAGCACCAGCAGCAGCGGATGCGCCAGCGCGGCCGAGAGCAGCGGCGTATAGAGGCGATCGGCAATGCCCATCAGGCCTTTCTCATGCCCCGTCTCGGCATGATGCACGGGCGCACGCAGCAGCCAGGCCGTGAGCATCGGCACGATCGTGAAGGTCCAGGCGAGCCCGGCGACGATCGCCAGCATCACCGCCTGCGCCATCGGCTGGAACAGCTTGCCCTCCACGCCGCCCAGGCTCAGCACCGGAACATAGACCAGGGCAATGATGGCGATGCCGAAAAAGGTCGGCCGCGCCACGCTGCGCGCTGCCTTGGCGACAGTGGCGCGGCGTTCCTCCAGCGTCAGGTCGGCGCCCTTCTCCTGCCGGCGCACCGCCAGCAGCCGCAGCGCATTTTCGACGACGACGATCGCGCCGTCCACGATCAGCCCGAAATCGAGTGCGCCCAGGCTCATCAGATTGCCCGAAACCCCGATCGCGTGCATTCCGCTGACGGTGACCAGAAAGGCGAGCGGGATCACCAGCGCCACCATCAGCGCAGCCCGCCAATTGCCCATCACCACCAGCAGCACCAGCGCGACCAGCAGCGCGCCCTCGCCCAGGTTGCGCTCGACCGTGGCGATCGTCCGGTCGACCAGATCGGCGCGGCTATACTGCCGATCGATCACCATGCCCTTGGGCAATGCCGCCTGGATCTCGGGCAACGCCCGATCGACGCGGAGCGCAACCTGCCGGCTGTTCTGGCCGACCAGCATCATCACCGTGCCCAGCACCGTCTCCTGCCCGTTCTGCGTCGCCGCGCCCTGACGCGGGCCATGGCTGGTGACGATACTGGCAAGATCGCGGACCTGGAGCGGCAGTATGCCGGCCGCGAACTTCACCGGAATGGCGCCGATTTCCGCGGACGTCATCACCCGCGCATTGGTGCGGACAGCGAAGCGCTCGCTCCCGCGCGCGATAATGCCGCCGCCGGCATTCTCGACATTGCCGGCCACCGCGGCCGCCAGTTCGGCCGCGGTCACGCCATGCGCGGTCAGCTTCGCCGGGTCCGGCTGGACGACATATTGCTCCTCCAGCCCACCGCTCGAATTGACATCGGCCACGCCCGGCACCGCGCGCAGCATCGGTCGCACGGTATATTCCTGCGCCTCGTACAGCTCCATCAACTGCCGCTCGGCCGCCATGCCCGGCGGTGGCTGGCGCCACGCGAGCGTATAGTAATAGATTTCGCCCAGCCCCGTGGTGATCGGCGCCAGCTGCGGCGTGCTGCCCGGCGGCAGCTGATCGCGCACCGCCGTCAACCGTTCGGAAACAAGCTGGCGCGCCTTCAGCGGATCGATGCCGTCCTTGTAGAGCAGGGTCACTTGGCTCAGCCCGGTCTTGGTGAGCGAGCGCGTCTGGTCCAGCCCCGGCTGGCCGCCCATCGCCCGCTCGATCGGCAACGTCACCAGCCGTTCGATCTCCTCCGGTGCCAGCGCGGGCACCTGGGTGTTGATCTGCACCTGCACGCCGGTGATGTCCGGGATCGCATCGATCTGCAGGCTGAAATAGGACCAGAGCCCGATCGCGGCGACGATCGCGCTGACCGCGGCCACGGCGAGCCGGTGGTGAGTGACCCAGTGGAGCCAGCGCATCGCGATTCCCTCAGCGCGCCAGCGGCACGCCGCCATTGAGGGCGCGCAGCTGGAGGAGTGCCTCGATCGCATCGCGCCTTGTGTCGAGGATCGCGCTCGTCGCCTCGAGATAGGCCTGCTGCATCTGGGTATAGATGGTCAGCGGGATCGCACCGAGCCGATAGTTGCGATCCGCCTCCACCGCTGCGGCGGCGAAGCGCTGGGCAGAGCCGCCATCCCATTTCGAAAGCGCCTCGCGCTTGGCCTGATATTGGGCAGCCTGGTCGAACACTTCGCGGGCGACGCGGCGCTCGGCGGCGATCAGCGTGGCATTGGCCTGGGCCTGCCGCCCCTGCTCGGCCGCGACATCGCCGGCCTGCCGGTTCCACAAGGGGATCGAAGTGGAAAGCCGCACGCCGACATTGGTCTCGCGAATGTCCGATCGGGCACGGTCGTAATAGGGGCCGACGCTCACCACCGGAATGCGCGCCTTCTTGGCCAGGTCCACGCGCAGCCCCTGTTGCTCGAACTGCGCGCGCAGTGCCTGCAACTCGAAATTGTTCGCGCTCGCCCTGGCGACCAGCATCGCATCGGGCGGCAGATCGGGCAGGGTCATGTCGGGCCGCACGATCCGAATCCGGGCGGCAAAGGACGCCCCGCGCAACTGGTTGAGTTCGTAGAGAATCGAGTTCGCCTCGGCATCCGCCGCCGCGGCGCTCCGCTCGGCGCTGATCGCGCTCGCCTGGAGCGCGGTCGCCTCCAGTTGCGGCGACGGGCCGGCGGGATCGCGGGCGACGATCACCTGCGCCAGCGTCCGCAACCGGTGCGCCACCGATCGCGCAGCCGCCGCCTTCTCATCCGCGGCGAACAGCCGATAGCCGAGCGAACGCGCCCGCGCCGCCAGCGTGGCATCGAACTGCTGGAGCCCGATCCGCGCCAATGCCACCTGCCGGTCGGCGATCGCCCGGCGCAGCGCGATCCGCCCGCCGAACTCGATCGGCTGGGCGATCGAGACGGCATAGGTCATCCCCTCACCGTTCAGCGCACCGGTATTGACGTCGGTTGCGCGGCGCTGGCCGAACTCGACGGTCGCCTCCGGATCGGCCCAGCGTCCTGCGGCTTCGCGGACGATGCCGGCGCTTTCGATCTGCTGCCGGTAGAATTGCCGCTCGGGATTGTTGGCAACCACGTCCTGCGCCAGCGCATCGAGCGTCAATGCCGGGCCGCTCTGGGCCAGCGCGGGTGCTGCCAGGCACATCCATCCCACCGCTGCCAGCAACCGCATCTTCCGCCTCCGAACCAATCGGCCGTCCCCTAAAGACAGGGCTGCGGCAGCGTCGACTAAAACCGCGTTCAGACTCTGAACCGCAATTCAGTTGACCCGGCGACCATCGGCGCGAAACAGGGGCGTGACGCAGATTCTGCTCCTCGAAGACGATCCCGGCACCGCCGACGAAATCCAGCTCGAACTGGCCGCCGCGGGCTATGCCGTGGTCCATCGCACCACCCTTGCGGCGGCGGCCGAGGTAACGCGGGCTGGCGGCATCGACCTGCTGATCGTCGACCGCCAGCTCCCCGATGGCGAAGGGCTGGAGCTGATCGCCGCCCTGCGCGCCGAAGGCTTTCGCACGCCCGCGCTGGTGCTGAGCGCGCTCGGCAGCCTTGACGATCGCGTCCGCGGCCTGCGCGCGGGCGGCGACGACTATCTGCCCAAGCCGTTCGCGCTGGTCGAACTGCTCGCCCGTGTCGAAGCGCTGCTCCGCCGCCCCGACGAGCGGCGCGATACAAGGCTGATCGTCGGCCCGCTCGATCTCGATCTGCTGGAAGGCAAGGCCAGCCGCGCCGGACGCCCGCTCGATCTGCTGCCCCGCGAGTTGAAGCTGCTCGACTATCTCGTCCGCCGCCCCGGCCGCATCGTCACCCGATCGATGCTGCTCCAGGATGTCTGGGGCTACACGTTCGAACCGAACAGCAATGTGGTCGACGTCCATATGGGCCGCCTCCGCCGCAAGGTGGATGGCGAGGGCGAGCCGCAGCTGATCCGCAACGTGCGCGGCCAGGGCTATGTCTTCGATGTTCCGGCCTGATCCCCGCACCCGCGCGACCTGGCGCTGGGGCGGCGCGCTGGCGGCGATCCTGGTCCTCCAGTCGCTGGTGCTGGCCGCCCTGTTCTGGGTCACCGCCAACGGCAACCATCGCCGCGCGATCGAGCACACCTTGCTCGACGATTGCAGCTTCTTCGCGCTCACCCCGCCCGCCGAGCGCATCGAGGAACTGCGCGAGCGGCTTGCCCGCGACATCCATCGCGAACGCTTCCTCGCGCTGTTCGACGCGCGCGGGCAGCGGATCGCCGGCAATGTCGCGACCATGCCGGAGCCGCCCGCCGGCGGCGGCATGTCCTTCGTCGCGCCGATCGCGCCGACCAGCCTGCCCGGCAAGACCAGCGACGTTGCCCGCCTGACCCTCTGTCCGCTCGCCGATGGCACCCGCCTGCTCGCCGGGATGGACCTGGACGATACCGAGGAGGCGCTGCGGCTGACCTGGCAATCGCTGCTGATCGGGCTGCTGCCGGGCCTGTTCCTCGCGCTCGGCGTCGGCCTTGTCGCCGGCCGCCGCGCGGCGCGACAGGTGGATGCGGTGCGGCTGCTCACCGAACGGATCGTGTCGGGCGATCTCGACCAGCGCCTGCCGGTGCCGGTGCGGCCGGACAGTTTCGGCCTGCTGTGCGCACACATCAACACCATGCTCGATCGGTTGCAGATGCTGGTCGCCGAGGTGCGCGGCATCGGCGACGATATCGCCCACCAGCTCCGCACCCCGCTTACCCGCCTGCGCGCCGGGCTGGAACGCGGGCTGCGCGAGGCCGAAGATCGCGCCGGCTTCGAAGCCGTGATCGATCGCGGCCTGGCCGAGATCGACGGCCTGCTCGGCATCGTCGCGGCACTGCTCCGCCTGCGCGAGCTGGAGAACGACGCCCGCCGCAGCCGCTTCGCCCCCGTCGATCTCACCCGGCTGGTGGAAGATGCGTGCGACCTGCACCAGCCGCTTGCGGAAGACCGCGGTATCACGCTGCTCTGCACCTGCGCGCCGGTGCCAGCCGTCGAAGGGGATGCCAGCCTGTTGATCGAAGCGGTCGCCAATCTGATCGACAATGCCATGAAGTTCGGGCCGGCTGGCGGAACCGTCAGCGCGCAGCTGACCTGCGATGCCGGGGTGCCCCACATCACCATCGCCGATGCGGGGCAAGGCGTGCCGCTGGCCGAACGATCGCTCGTCACCCAGCGATTCTATCGCGGTCGACGGGACGGTGCGGGCGCCGGCCTCGGGCTCGCGCTCGTCAAGGCCATTGTCGATCTGCACGGCTTCACGCTGCACTTCGCACCCCAGGGCAGCGCGGTGACAATCCGTTGCGGGCCCAGACGGCCCGCAACGGATTCATCGCCGCCGCGCTGACCGGCCGGTGCGAGGTGGCGCTCAGTTCGGCAGCAGCAGCTGGCGGAGCACCCGGCTGCTTTCCGGCGATGCAACGCTCGCGCGCGCAGTTGCGTCGAACATGAAGCTGATCATGCTGCCGTACAGCAGGAAGCCACCGATCGCCGCGCCCAGCTCGGCGAGGCTGGGCATCGCGCTGTCCGGCCCATAGATCGCGCCCGGTCGGGTCAGATCGGCGTCCGCCTGCGTCACCGTCGCGCCGAGCTCGGTCTGCCAGCCGCCGGCCGCCTCGTGCACCGTGAAGCCGTCGCGGTTGGCGGAATCCAGTGCGTAGCCGTTGGTCGAAACGCTGACCGACAGGTCACCCAGCTGCTGCTGGCTGATGCCGTCGATCACCACGGCATTGGCACCGCGCGTCACCACCACCTGGCTCGCAAAATAGACATTGGGATTGTCCTTTGCCTGTTCGGTATTGACGGTGATCTTGGTGCCGTTCGCCAGTTCGAAGGTGGTGGTGCCGTAGAAATCGAACTGGTGCTTGCCGTTCACATCGACATGCGGATCGCCCCAGACACGGGTGCTCTGGCCGGTCGCTTCGTTGACGATCGTCATCTCGCTGTTCCGCTCGTCGATGGCGAGGTGATAGCCGTCGCCCAGATCGATCCGCGCAGTGCTTTGGCCCGTGGTCTGCGCGGCGAAGCCCGCCTGCGTCGCAAGCTGCGCATCGTTCGCCAGCGTTCCCAGCTGGATCGACAGCAGCGAGGGCAGCATTGCCGTGGCCAGCGGCCCCGCCCCCAACGGCGCGAATTGCTGGGCGAGCACGCCGCCGGCAAGCATCAGCTGGGCGGCCGCGAAGGGCGTCGCAGCGGCGGGCGAAATCGTCGTCATGTCCATGCTCCTGAAACGTCGGTGGGTTGCGGACCCGTTATGCTGCCCTGCTTCCCACGCCCTGCCCGGCCACGGCATCGCCGGATCGCGTAGATCGCCTAAACGAATCGTCTAGCGACGGCGGGGCCCCGGCATGTCATCCGGTACGGCGACGGCCCCATCGGCGAGGAACGCAGAACATGATGTCGGCAGCTGACCAGCTTTCGCGACCCAACGGCATCGCATCCTCCACGGCGGCATCGGCATTGCGGCAGCGCGCCGCGAACGATGATTTCCAGGCCCGTCACCTGCCCCCGCGTGAGCTGCTTGCCTGGCAACAGCCCGCGCCGCCGGTCCCGTTCGTCCGCAGCGAAGCCCCACCGCTCGCGACCGAACGGGCCGGCGGACCTTCCACCATCGATCTCGCGGCCATGGCGGCGGATGTCTATAACGACACGCCGGCCCCGCCCGCCGGCTACCGCGTCGCCGGTGGCGACGACCTCGCCAGGATCGGGCTGCGCGCCGAGGACCTCAGTTCGCCGCAGAGCAGCTTCCGCGCCCGCGTCTATGTGGCAGAGGGCGATGGCGGCCCAAACTACGTCGTCAGCTTCCGCGGCACCACCGACGGCAGCGACTGGAAGGCGAACGCCCGGCAAGGCGTCGGCCTGCCCTCGGATCAATATACCCGCGCGCTGCTGATCGCGAAGGCGATCGGCCGCCACCCTGAGGCACAGGTGACGATCACCGGCCATTCGCTGGGCGGCGGCCTCGCCTCCGCGGCGGCGCTGGCCAGCGGGCGCGACGCCCAGACCTTCAACGCCGCCGGGCTTAGCGACGCCACGATCCGGCAGGCAGACGCGATCCGGGGCAACGGCCCGGCGCCGAAGATCGCCGCCTTCTACGTGCGCGGCGAGATTCTCTCGGCGATCCAGGATGGTGGCGACCGCGTCGCCGGGGCGATCATCGGCGGCATTCCGGGGGCGATCCTCGTCGATGCTCCCGAGGCCTATGGCACCCGCATCCCGCTCGAAGCGAAGCAGCCGGCGGGCCAATCCTGGTATCAGGATACGCCGCTTGCCCGGCACGGGATGGATTGGGTCGCAAGCAGCCTGGGCGCACATTGACCCGGGCCCGCCCCACTACCTACACCATGGCGGCGTGACCCGCCGCTTCCGCATCCTCGCCGCGCTGATGCTGGCGGCCGCCCCGACCGGAGGATGCATGGCCGCCGAGCCAACCTGCTATACCAAGCGCGCCGCGGTAGTATTGCCCGATCGCACCCGCGTGCTCACGCATCTGAGCAACGGCACCGCCGGCCGCGCGCTGGCCGAGGCGATCTTCGACGGCCGCGTCGAGGAAGCCCAGGCGATGCTGGCGCGCGATCCGCGGCTGATCGGGACCGCCGTGGTCGACGACCCCAAGATCCCCCAGCCCCCCGCCGGCCGCTATGGCGACCTGCTCACCTTCGCGGTGGCACGGTGCGACGCCGACGCAGTGACGATGCTGTTCGCGGCCGGTATGCCGAAAGATGGCGTGAAGCCCGGCGCCGCGCTGTCGCTGGCGATCCTGGCCGACAGCCCGGCGATCGCCGAGCAGTTGCTTTCGGCCGGCGCCGCGCCCGATCCGCAGGCCAAAGGCAGCCAGAGTCCGATGCGGAGCGCGATCACGTTCGGCCATCTCGGCGGCGTGATGACGTTGCTCCGCCATGGCGCCGATCCCCGCCGCGCCGATGCCTTCGGAATCGATCCCGTGCGCATCGCGATGGACGCCGAGCAGGCTGAGATCGCCGAGTTGCTGATCGAGAAGGGCGGCACCTTGTGGAGCGTCGCCGACGACGGCAGCATGGCCGCGCACGCCCTGCTGGAGACGCCGGTGATCTTCACCAGCCCGGAAATGCTCGCCGCCCGCACCCGCCTGGTGGAGCGCGCCCGCAAGGCCGGCTTGGGCTGGCCCCCGCCCGATCGCGCGACGGTGAAGCAGCAGGTCGCGAGCGGTGCCTGGCCGACGCCCGCCATGACGAGGGCGGGGATGACGATCGCGCCGCCGGTGCTGGAACGGCTGCGGGCGGACAAGCGCTAGCCACGCGCGGACGCGCTGCGCCGCCCGCCTAAACGAATCGTCGAGAGACACGCACCGCCGCCGATGCGAGTTTTGCGCCGACGGTTCAGGGAGGCGTTCCATGCTCGACTCGATCAGCCGCACCAGTATGTCCGGCGGCGTCCGCAGCGGCGATAGTGGCGGATACACCGTCCGCCAGGGCGATACGCTCTCGAGCATCGCGGCGCGGAACGGCGTCTCGCTCGCGGCGCTCCGGGCGGCCAACCCGCAGATCCGCAACCCGAATCTGATCTTCCCCGGCCAGACGATCGCGTTGCCCCCGCCGGGCGGCGGCAGCTACACTGTGCAGGCTGGCGACACGCTTTCGGGCATCGCCGCGCGCTTTGGGCTCGACTGGCACGATCTCGCGCTCGACAACGGCCTCGCCAATCCGGGCATGATCCTGCCCGGCCAGACGCTGCGGCTGGGCAGCGGCAGCGGTAGCCCCAGCACCGGCGGCGCAGAAGCAGTCGGCCGCGTGGAGGGCGGCGGCTCGGGGCGCAATCCCGCCGACGTCGCCCGGCAATATCTCGGCCGCAACGCCGCGGATCTGCGCGGCGACCGCAGCGACAACCTGCCGATGAACGCGAACGTGCCGGCCAATGTGTGCTGCGCCAATTTCGTCTCGGCAGTGCTTACCGAAGCGGGGCAGCTGCCGGCGAACCTCCACACCGACTCGGTCGCGCAGCTCGACAAGACGCTGCGCGCGCAGGGCTGGACGGAGGTCAGCGCCGCGCAGGCCAAGCCCGGCGATGTCGTCATCATCCAGGGCGGCGGCGTCTCGCATACCGTGCTCTATGCCGGCAACGGCCAGACGATCGGATCGAACAACCGCAATGCCGACGGCACCCAGAAGGTGACCACCGGCAACCTTTCCTGGGCGCTGTCGCACGGCGCCAAGATCCTGCACGCGCCGTCCGCGGCCCAGGCACCGGCGGAGGCCGGCGGCGCCACACGCGTCGGCGCGCCGTCCGCGACCCGCCAGGGCCGCATCGACCAGGCGATGGCCTATTTCCAGGCGCAGGGATGGACGCGCGCGCAGGCGGCCGGAATCGCCGCCAATCTCGATGCGGAAAGCCGGATGGAGGCCGATATCCGCCAGATCGGCGGCGGCCCCGGCTATGGGCTCGCGCAGTGGGAGGGGCCGCGCCAGGCAGATTTCGCCGCCTGGGCCGGGCACGACATCCGCAATTCGACCTTCGAGGAACAGCTCGCCTTCGTCCAGCACGAGCTTACCGGCACGGAAAGCGCCGCCGGTCGCCGGCTGCAACAGGCGACCAGCGCCGGCGATGCCGCGGCGATCGTCTGCCGATATTATGAACGGCCTGCCGATATCGTCGGCGATTCCGCCTACCGGTCGCAACTCGCCGCGACCATCTTCCAGCGATGATCCTGTTCCCCCTCGCCGCGCTCGCCGCCGCCGCCGCCGCCGAACCCGCGACCTGCGTGTTCGACATCGCCCCGCCCGAACCCTGCACCCTGCAGGTGCAGGCCGGGCCCGGCGGCACCACCCGGCTGCGCGCGCAGGGCAGGAGCGGCACGCAAGCCGTGTTCAGCGGCAAACGGGCCAATGGCTGGTGGGCAGGGGCGCTCGACGGTGCGCCCGCGATGGGGTTCGAGCGCAATCGCGGCCATGTGGTCTTCTCCACCCGCGCGCTCGACCGCAGCTTCGAATATTGGACGCGCGGCAACGAACACGGGCGCTACTGAGCGATCACCCGAAGATCGACCGGGGCGCACCGTGCTTGTCCGCCCAGCCGGCCCAGGCGACGTCGGTAGGGCCCAGCGCTTCCTCCACCAGCCGCCACCCCTTCCCCACGCGGCGGAACAGCGCGACATAGTCCTTTGAGACCATGCCCTCCGCCTCGGCGGAGCCAAGCGGCGTGCCGGCATAGCTGATCGGGCGGCCGGCCTTGTCCTGCATCGTCGCGATCAGAAACACCCAGTCGCCCTGGTGGCCGAGCGTGCGCACCACCAGCCTGGGCGTTTTGCCGATGCGGCGTGCGATCGCCTGGTGCGCGGCGTCGAGAATGGCAGCGCGATCGGCGGGGGCGATCTCGACGGCGGCGGCAGCGACCAGGGGTAGGATCATCACGCAACTCCCGCAGACAGCGATGCCCTTCCCTAGCATCGCCTAAGCGATTCGTGGAGCGCGCCGACGCCCGAAAGCCGCTATCCACGCTGGCATGTTCCATTCCACGGACGAGATTCGATCATGACCCAGCCCATCGGAATCGGCGGTCTCCGCGCCGCTGCGCTCGGCGGAATCCGGGCGACCGGCACGACGCCGGGGGCGCTGGCCGGTCAGGCGATGACGGTGCTGGCCAATCGGGTCGCCGGCACGCTCACCCGCGAACTGGGGCTGGCACAGGGGGCGCGGGCACCGCTGCGGCCCGGCGACGCCTATGACACCCAGGGGGTGGCGCGGACGCTGGCCGCCGCGCTGGGCGCCGCGCCGGCAGACGCCGGCCGCCTGTCGCGCGCGCTGAACGACTTCACCGGCGAGGTCGCGGCACTGATCGCCGCAAGCCCGACCAGCGACGTGCTGGATCGGCTCTCCGGCCTCGGCTACGCGCTGTTCGATCCCGATGGCCGGCCGGGCATGACCGATACCGACCATGCCTGCGTGGCGATCGAGACGGCGATCTTCCAGCTGCGCGAGGACCCCAACCGAACCGCCCGCTGAGCGACGCGGCGCTACCGCCGCGCCGCCATCGCTACGGCATTGCCCTGGACGCCGATCCTGCCCACCCGCACCTCGCGCCGGAGCAGCCGCTCGTGGAGCTGCTCGCTCCACTGCGCCGCGACGGCAGGCGGCACCGCCGCGGAGGGGATCAGCAGCACGTTCACCTGCCCGGCGAGATCGTGGCCGAGCACGGCACCTTCCACCCGGTAGCTGCCGAGCGGAAGCGCGAGGTGCACTTCGGGCTGGGCGGACTTGCTGACTTCGGCGATGGCAGCGGCGATGCGATCGAGCTGGGCGTGCTGGACGGGATCCACCATCCCCGTTGCGGAGGGCCGCGCCGCCACCGACAGCGCGACGAAATCGCGCGGGGCGCTGATCGACGCCAGGCCGTCCGCCTTGTCCGCCCCCGGATCCTTGGCGACACGCTTGCCCGCATGTCGGGACAGCGCGTCTGCAAACGCCTTGCGCTGCTTCGGTGCGGCCTCGGGCTCCGCCTTGGCGGGGGTATCACGAGGCGCCGGGACGGACCTGGGCTGCACCTGCCCACTGGTCGATGCGCCGTTCATGCCCAGCCTCGCACGAAGCGAAATGCCCCGGCCTCGGGCTCCGCGCGCTCCTCCGCCCGGCGGCGTTCGGCCCGGCGCAGCGACTGGTGGTGGGTCGCGACGCTCTCGCTGCGCACACGGTGCTGATCGAGCGCGCGTCCCGCAGCGCCTTGCGCGTCGACCGCCAGCGCATGCCGCGCGCGCTGGTCGCTCGCCCGCGCCACCGCTCCGATCTCCTCGGTCACGCGCTGCTCCATCCACAGCCGAGTCTGCGGGCAGGCCGGGCTTGCCTGGAACAGCAGGCGCGCCGCGCTGCGCTCGCGCGCCGCCGCCGCCATCGCCGCCTCGGCGGCTACGGCCCCTGCCCTGGCGCGATCCGCCGCTTCCCGCGCCTCGGCCAGCGCGCGGGCAAGGCGCTGTTCCCGCACCTGGGCGATGCGCGCCAGCACGGGCGCACGGGTGTCAGCGGGCATGGTCCATCTCCTCGAAGGTACGTAGTCGGGCGATGCTTTCGCCCAGCGATGTGCGTTCGCCGCCGGACTGGCGCAGATAGGCGGCGATGGCGGCGCGTTCGGCAAGCGCGCGATCGGCCAGCGGATCGCGACCGGGCTGATATTCGCCGATCTGGACGAGCAGCTCGATCTCGTCGAGCTTGGCCAGCATCGCCCGCAGCCCATGCGCGGCGCGCTGCTGCGCCCCGCTGGCGAGACGCGGGAACAGTCGCGAAAGGCTGCCCAGCACGTCGATCGCCGGATAATGCCCGCGCGAGGCGAGCTTGCGCGACAGCACGATATGGCCGTCGAGCAGCGAGCGCACTTCCTCGCCGATCGGATCGCCCTCCTCATCCTCCAGCAGCACGGTGTAAAGCGCGGTGATCGCGCCCGCCTCGGCGGTGCCGCTGCGCTCGAACAGCCGCGGCAACTCGGCGAAGACGGAAGGCGGGAAGCCGCGCCGCACCGCCGGCTCGCCCGCGGCCAGCCCGATCTCCCGCAGCGCGCGGGCGAAGCGAGTGACGCTGTCCATCAGCAGCAGCACGTGCCGGCCTTCGTCGCGCAGCCCCTCGGCGATCGCGGTGGCGACATGCGCGGCGCGCACCCGCTCCATCGCGGGCCGGTCCGAGGTGGCGACGATCACGACCGAGCGGGCGAGCCCCTCGGCGCCCAGCGTCTCCTCGATGAACTCGCGCACCTCGCGACCGCGCTCGCCGATCAACGCGATCACGATTGCGTCGCACTGGGCGTTGCGCGCGAGATTGGCCAGCAGGGTCGACTTGCCGACGCCGGCACTCGCGAAGATGCCGACACGCTGTCCGATGCCGATCGGCATCAGCCCGTCGATCGCGCGGATGCCGGTCTCCATCGCCGCGTCGATCGGGCGGCGGTGCATCGGATTGGGCGCGTCGCCATGGATCGGACGATCGGTACCGCGCCGCACGCTGCCTGCTCCGTCGAGCGGCTGGAGCCGGGCATCGAGCACGCGGCCGAGCATGTCGGCGCCATAGGGCACCCGATCCTCGCCGCTGCGCAGGATCACGTCGCTGTTTATCGATAGGCCGCGCAGATCGCCCAGCGGGGTCAGGATCGCGCCGCCATCGGCAAGGCCGATCACCTCCGCCCAGAGCGAAAAGCCGGTCTCGGCATCGACGATCTCGCAATTCTCGCCGATCCGCGCGCGCACGCCGGTCACGCGAATGGTCGTGCCCAGCGCGCCGACGATGCGGCCGTGCTGCTCGAACATCGGCGCGGCATCGAGCGCCCGGAGCAGCGCCAGCGGATCGCTCATGCCACGCCCCAGCGCTTGGCAAGCGTTTCCAGCTGCACCGAAAGGCTGGCGATCACCTGCCCTTGTTCGGTGCGGATCACGCAGTCGCGGGCGCCGAGGGCCGGATCGGGGAGGATGGTGACATCGGCCGTCGCCGCCAGCCGAGCGGCGACCCGCTCGGCCATGTCCGGCGCCACCGCGACCATCACCACGCCCTGCGGCTGCAGGCGATCGAGCGCACGCTCGACCAGTGCGGGCACGAGAACGGCATCGTCGAGGCTGCCGAGCACCGCGTGCACCGCCGCCAGCGCCGCCTCGGCGATTTCGGCGCGCCGGGCCTGTTCATTTGCCTCGATCGCGGCAGCGAAGGCCGCGATTTCGCGCGCGAGCAGATCGTCGATCTCCCCCCGTGCGCCGGCCAGCGCGGTAGCATAGGCGGCGTCGCGTGCCGCCGCCGCCTGCGCGACAGCATCGGCCTGCGCCGCACGGACGGCCCCGAGCAGCGCCACCGCATCGATGAAGGGCTGTCGTTCCTCCCGCTTGATCACCGCGCGTTCGCTGAACAGCAGCGACGCGCCATCGGCATGGACGAGATGGTAGGTCATCCCAGCGCCTCCGCGATCCGGTGCGCCTTCGCCAGCAGATCGCGGGCAACGCCGTCGTCGCGGGCGCCCGGAAACTGGTCGCGAAGCGCCAGCGGCAACCCTGCTTCGAGCAGCAGCGCACCGGCTTCGATCACGCGATCGGGCGGCGGGAGCTTGTCTGCATCGATCGTGCCGGTCACCGGCGCCTCGCAGACCGCATCGAACAAGGCTTCGCCGACAGCCGCGGCGAGCGCCGCCAGCCGCGGCCCGGAAATCTCCGCATCGATCGCCGGGCGATACCGCAACAAGCCCGCCGCCGCCGCGATCCGCGATCGCCGCTCCACCGGCACGTCCAGCCACGCCGGCAGCTTGGCGAGATCCCCGAACCGTACCGCCGGCCGGCCCTGCGCCCGACGGGCAAAGCGTGCCCCCCTGCCCTCCGGGCAGTGCCGGGCAAGCCGCACCAGCCTGGCGTTTCGCACCGCGGGGTTCATCGCTGCACCGTATCCGGCAGCTTGGTGCGTGGGCGCCGCATCCGCCACAGCCCGCGCCCGGCGATCCCCAGCACGATCAGCGCGACGATGCCGATCGCCCCGCGCATCAGCGCGGCGACCGAGATCATGCCTTCGCTTTCCGGCAGCACCGGCGCGGCCTGGGCCGGCACCATCACCACCGAAACCCGGTCATAGGTCAGCCCTTCGATCGCATTGGTGACCAGCGCCTTGATCGCGCCGGTGTGGCTGCGCAGGTCGAAACCGGTGCGGTATTTGACGAACACCGACGCGGCGGACGGTTTGGCCTCGCGCGACAACGGATCGGCCTCCGGCATCGTCAGGTGCACGCGCGCCTGGACCACACCGTCGATGCCGCTGATCGTCCGGCTCAGCTCCTGCGAGAGGCCATAGATCAGCCGCGCCCGCTCCTCGAGCGGGGTGGAGGTGAAGCCCTCCTTCTTGAACACCGAGCCGAGCGAGTCATAGTCCTCGTGCGGCAGGCCGTGGGCGCGCAGCGTCTCCACCGCGCGGGCGAAATCGGCCTGGTCGACGGCGATGCTCCATGCACCCTTTTCCCCCGCCACCTTGCTCGCGCTGATGCCGGCCTGGTTGAGCACGGCGATCATCTCGTTGGCGGCCGGTTCGGTGAGCTTGCCATAGACTTCCTGCCGGCTGCACCCGGCAAGTCCGAAGGCGGCGATCACCAGCAGCGGCGCGGCGATCCGCGCCTGCCAGCGGCGCGCGGGAGACAGGCCGCTCATTGCTGCTTGAACAATTGCTGCACGCCGTCCGAGCTCCGGTTGGCGATGTTGGAGGTCAGCTGCGCCTGGAACATGAATTCGGAGCATTTCATGTTGAGCTGCACCATCTCGCCCGGCGTCAGCTGGCCGCCGCTCGCCTCGGCCGCCTCGGCATAGCGCGAGACGGCGCGGGCCTGGACGTTCACCTGGTCGAGCGCGTTGAACATGCCCTGCATCGCCGGCGGGATCGGGCCTGCGGCAATTGTGCCCTGCACCCCGCCCATCTTCTCCAGCGCCGCCTGGAAGCGCGCGTCGAACTGCGGCGCGGTGGCGCCGCCACCGCCATGCCCGCCGGGGGCGAGCAGCTCGAAGGCGCGCGAGACGCCGTTCGTGCCCTGCCCCCCGGCCGGCGCGACCAGCGCGCCGATCGCATCGATGCTCATCGTCAGTTCTTCCGTGCCATGGTTTCCAGCGCCTTGGAAACGCTGTCGATCGAGCTGTGCGAGCTGTTCGCCATGAAGCTCATCCGCATCGATTCGGTGGTCAGCTGGGTGATGTCGGAAGGCTTGTCGCCGCCCTGGCTCACCACGTCGGACTGGGCGGTGATCGCATCGGCCTGGGTGTCGAGCGCCTTGCCCCAGGCTTCGCCGAACGCCTCGAACCAGTTGCCCTTGCCGGTGCGGCTTTCGGTCGTGCCCATATTGCCGAGCGAGGCGAGCGTGCCGAGGACGGCGCTGTTGATCGGGTTGGTCATTGGGTGGTCACTCCGTTGATCTCGCCGCCAGGGGTGGTGGAAGGTGCCGGGGACGGCGGCGTGCTGGGTCCCAGGACGAGTTCTTCGATCCGGCCGTCGCGCTCGAAGCTCGCGCGGCCGTTGCCGATGGCGACGATGCGGTGGCCCGTGGGCACCACCGCCCCCGCGAACCAGCGCGTACCATCGGCAGTGGTGATGTAGCCGGGGTTGCCGTCGACAAAGGTGGCGAGGCCATATTCGGAGCCCGAGAAGAAATATTGCAGGTCGCGGTCGCCGCGCGCGGCATCGGCGGAAAAGACGACACGGGAAATGCCGGGCACATCTTCCTTGATCAGCCGCGCCAGTTCGGCCTGGCGGTCGGCGGGCAGGAACTCCGCCTTCACCATCAGCGCGTTGCCCCGCCTTGGCACCGCTTCGGCATCCACCCCTTGTGCGCGCAGCAGATCGGTGGCGGCGGCAGCCAGTCCCTCCATCGTCTCGACATCGAGCGTGGCCGGGCCGATCCGCTCCGCAACCAGCTGGCGCAGCCGGGCGAGCGCTGCATCATCCTTTACGATCCCGCGCACCACGGTGCCGTTGCGCGTCTCCTCGATGGTGAGCCCGCGGAAGCCGGCGGCGGCGAGCGTCGCCTGTTCGCCGGCACTGTCGTGCAGCTGGCGCGAAGCCCAGCGCACCGCCGGCGGCGCGAACAGGAGAAGCAGCAGCAATGCCGCAACGGCCGCAGCATAGGCCGGCCAGTGCCGGTCGAGCGCCAGCGCGCCGCGCATCGGATAAAGCCGCGTCGCCACGCGCTCGGGGATCGCCGCCCGCTGCGGCGCGGGCGCCGGGGCATCGGCCGCGGCGGGCGCGACCATCGGCGCGAGCCGGATCGCTTCGTCCCAGCGCGGATCCTCCGGCGCGCCGATCGCGACGGCGACCGATCCCACCAGCATCGGCACGAAGGGCGGCAGCGACGCCTGCTCGCCTGCCGCGACCGGGCGGCCGAGCAGGGTCACCTGGCCAGCCGCCACGCGCACGCACGCCATGCCATCGCCCAGATCGAGTTCGAGCGAGACACCGCGCGCAGAAGGATCGCGCAGCACGATGTCATGCTCGAAGCCGTGGCCGACCCGCACGAACTTGCCATGGTGGAGGCGATGCTCGGCGCCGGCCAGCCGGCCGTTGAGCACGCGCAGCACCATGGTGCTGGGCTTTACCGGCGCGAAGGGCGCGTTCACTGGCGGTTCCCCCGGCGGCGCTTCTGGTGGCGATCGGCCGCCGCCTGGATCTGCTGGAGCGGGATCGGGTTGGTCGCCGAGGTCGGCTGCATCGCCCCCGCCTGCTGATTGCTGCGCGAAACGACGCGCGGCGTGATCAGGAAGATGCGCTCGAAATGCTGGTCGCCCTTCTTGCGCTTGCGGAAGGCCTGACCGAGGATCGGCACGTCGCCCGCGACCGGCACCTTCGACTTATAGTCGTACGAGGTCTCGACGGTCATGCCGCCGATCAGCAGGCTCTCGCCCTGCTTCACCACCGCGCTGGTGTTGATGCTGCTCTGCTTCACCGCCGGGATGCCGTCGACGACGAGACCGGTGGGCGAGCCGTCGAGGATCTCGATCGCCATGCGGGTGCGCAGCTCGCCGCCGTCATAGAGGATCGACGGGTTGACGCGCATCACCATGCCCGCCGTCACCGGAAACAGGTCCACCTGCCGGTCGCCGGCGACGCGGACATAATATTGCACCTGGTTGTTGAACACGGCGGGGATGTTGTTGAGCGTGCTCAGCCGCGGCCGCGAGATCACGCGCAGCGCGCCGGTCTTCTCCAGCGCGGTGATGCGCGCGGCGAACAGGTCGAGCCCGCCGGTCAGGTACGCCGCGCCGACATTGCCGGCGGAGAAATTGTTGGTCGGGTTGGTCGCATTGCCGCCGAACAGCGCGCCGAGCCCGCCGGTCTTGAAGCCGAAATCGAGCCCCAGTTCCTTGAGCTTGCTGGTGTCCAGTTCGAGGATCGTCGCCTCGATCTCCACCCCGCGCGGCTCGACGTCGAGCGCGCGGACGATGTCCTCGTACACGGTCATCGATTCCGGCCGGTCGCGGATCAGCACCGCGTTGTTGCTGGGATCGACCTCGACGCGCGGGCCGTTGACGTCGCGCACCGCGGCTTCGCGGACGACGACGGTATCGAGCCCCGGAGTCCCCTGCTGGTCGAAGCTGCGCTGCGCCTCGTCGGGCGGCACCGCGTTCATCCCGCGCCCGCCGAGCCGCGGCAGCGACTGGCGCTGGATATCGAAATTGC
Organism: Sphingomonas pokkalii; assembly: GCF_003096275.1. Lineage (GTDB taxonomy): Bacteria > Pseudomonadota > Alphaproteobacteria > Sphingomonadales > Sphingomonadaceae > Sphingomonas > Sphingomonas pokkalii. The sequence goes on along the minus strand of NZ_QENQ01000001.1, from coordinate 536,604 downwards.
CGGCGGTGGAAACGGTCGCGCTCGGCCGGCCGTCCCCCATCATGCCGCGCAGGATCGAAGCGACGCCGGGAATGGTAATGGTGCGATCGAAGCTCTTCTGGATCGTGTCGTCGGCGCGGGCGTACCGGAGGTAGAAGATCCGCACCTCATAGGGCGACCGCGTGCTGGCGCTGCTCAGCACCTTGGAGCGCAGCGGGGCGCTGGTCACCGTCTCCATCGCCGCGGGTCCGAGCAGCGGCGAGACGATCGGCGCGTTGGCGGATGCCTGGGTCAGCGCCGGATTGCCGGCGGTGCCGGCCAGCTGCGCCACCCGGTCCAGGAAGGCGGGCACGCCGGTGGCGCTCACCGAATTGCTGGCGGCGCGCACCTGGTTCGCGTCATCGAGGATGCGGAGTTTCTGTGCATCGCGGACCACGGCGTCGGGATCAGCGGCGTTGAAGCTGCGCGAGGTCACCTCGGCAGCCGCATAGACCCGCACCACGGCGCCGTCATAATAGGCGACCAGATTGAAGGCGCGCGCCAGCTGCGTCCAGACCTGGCGGGGGGTGCCGACGAACACACCGTTCACCTTGCCGGTCACAGCCGAGCTCACCTTCACCTTCACCCCGGCCTGACCGAACAGATCGGCCACCGCGGCATCCACCCGCTGGTTGCGGGCGGTGAGCGTGATCTTCTTGGTCCCCATCGGCGGGGTTTCGGCCGACGCGACAAGCGGCAGCAATGCGGCGCAGGCGAGCGCCATCAGGAAACGCGGCGGGCGGATCATTGGGAAACCTCGTCCGACATCTGGTTGGTCAGGCTCTCCGGGGCGGCGTTGATCTCGCCGACGATGTCGAGCGGCACAGCCGGGTTGAGCTCGTTGAAGCTGATCACCGGCACCTCGAACAGGTCGCCGGCAATCAGCAGGCGAAGCGGCCGCCGGAGATCCTGCGCGGTGAGGATCGCCCGGGCACCGCTGCTGGCGACCTGGGTGGACAGCAGCGCGACCAGCGCGCGCATCTGGTGCGGGTTGATCGCGAGGCGCATCTGGCCGTCGACAGGCGTGACGGTCTGGCGGATCGTCTCCTCCAGATCGGCGCCGACGATCAGCACGCGCAACCGGCCCGCTTCGCACAGCGGCGCGATCAGGTGACGGCGCATCGCGACGCGGACCCGTTCGGCCATCGGCACCGCTTCGCGTTCATACTGGCCGACTTCGCCGATCGCCTCGATCGCATCGCGGAAGTTGCGCAGCGGCACGCTTTCCTCGGCGAGCAGGCGCAGCACTTCGCCGATCCGGCCGGTGGGCACGGCACGCACGGCTTCCTTGACGACTTCCGGGTGCGTCTCGCCCAGCCGGTTGAGGTGATCGGTCACCTCCTGCAGGCCGAGGAACAGGCCGAGATTGCGCTCCAGCAGCTGTGCCACCCGCGCCGCAGCCACCTCGGGCAGCGCGCCGGTGTCGGTCGCGCCGCCGCCGAGCGGGGCGTCATGGGCGCTCAGCAGCCATTCGCCTTCGTTCAGCCGGGCATCGGGGACGACGCGCAGGTCGGGAATGGCGATGCCGGTGCGCGTCTGGAGCGCCGCCGCGCCCTCGCGCAGCCGATCGGCCAGTGCCGGGAAGGCGGGATGCTGCGGCGGCAGGCCAACGGCGAGCCGCAGCGGGTCGACCACCGGCAGCGCCTGCGCCGCGATCAGCGTCTCGCCGGTCGCGACCGCCGTTTCGCCCGAGGCCAGCCCCAGCCGCGTCCGCAGCCAGGCGCCGGACGTCGGGTGGAGGAACGCCCCGCCCAGCAGCAGCGCGCTCGCCAGCGCGAAGAAGATCAGCGTCGGAAAGCCCGGCACCAGCCCGAGCAGCATCGCCAGGCCACCGCCGATCAGCAGCACATGCGGCTTGCCGGTGATCTGCCGGGCGATCGCCGGGCCGAGATCGCCGTCGCGCTCCTCGTCGGTGGTGCGGGTGACCAGCAGGCCCGCCGCCATCGCCGAGAACAGCGCCGGCACCTGCGCGACCAGCCCGTCGCCGATCGTCAGGATCGAGAAGGTCGTCGCCGCCTCGCCTGCCGACATGCCGTGATAGAGCATCCCCACCGCCAGCCCGCCGAGCAGGTTGACCAGCACGATGATCACCGAGGCGATCGCATCGCCCTTCACGAACTTCATCGCGCCGTCGAGGCTGCCGTGGAGCTTGCTCTCCAGCTCGAGCGTGCGGCGCTTCTCGCGCGCCTCGTCCTTGGTCAGGATGCCCGAGCGCAGGTCGCTGTCGATCGACAGCTGCTTGCCCGGCATCGCATCGAGGCTGAACCGCGCCGCCACTTCGGCAACGCGCTCGGCCCCCTTCGAGATGACGATGAACTGGACGATCGTGATGATCAGGAACACGACCAGCCCGACCACCAGATTGCCGCCCGCGACCATCTCGCCGAACTGCTGGATGATCTCGCCGCCGTCGACATGGGTGAGGATCATCCGCGTCGTCGAGATGCTGATCGCCAGCCGGAACAGCGTGGAGAGCAGGAGCACCGTCGGGAAGGTCGAGAAATCGAGCGGCTTGGCAACATACATGCAGCTGAGCAGCAGCAGGATGCCGACGGTCATGTTGGTGGCGATGAACGCGTCGAGCGCCAGCGGCGGCATCGGCACGATCATCAGCAGCACGACCATGACGACACTGCCGACGAGCAGCATGTCGGCGACGCGCACCGGCATCCGGCGCAGGCCGCGCAGGCTTGAGGCTATTGCCATGCTCAGCGGCTCCGCACGGCCTGTTCCGCGACCAGCCGGCTGTACCGGCCCATCACGCCCGCCACATAGGCCCGGGTTTCGCGATAGGGCGGAATGCGGTTGCCGTAGCGGCGTACCGCGCCCTCGCCGGCATTATAGGCCGCCAGCGTCAGCCCGAAATCGTTGAACCGGCCGTGGAGCTGGCGCAGCAGCCGCGCGCCGCCATCGACATTGGCCTCGGCATTGGAGGCCGACACGTTGAGCATCCGTGCCGTGCCGGGCATCAACTGCATCAGGCCATGCGCGCCGACCGGGCTCGTGGCATCCGCACGGTAGCGCGATTCCTGGTCGATCACGGCGTGCAGCAGCAGCGGGTCCACCCGGCGCCGCGCGGCGACCCGCGATATCATCGCATCGTACCGGGTAGTGTAGGAAACGGGCCGCATCGCCAGGATCGCGTCGTCGGCCGCAGCGGATGGCGCCCGCGCAGGCGCCGCTTCGGGCCGCTTGCCGCCGGACACGAGATGAAACGACGCCGCCGAATCCGGCGCGCTTCCCTCTTCGGCCTCGGGCGCGATGCGGACATCCTTCGGCATTTCCGCCGGCGTGCCGGGCGCGACGATGATGGTACTGCATCCCTGAAGGGACTGAATGCCCGCCAGCGACGCCGCATCCGCCACGCGCAGGCTCGCCGCCAACGGGCAGGGGGGTGGCGGCGGCGGGGTGCGATCCCGCGACCATGCCGATACCGGAACAATCAACGCGGCACCGCACAGCACGGACCATGATACGCTTAGAACTACTTTACTCACTGCATCGCTCCCCAGCTACTGGCCTTCCTGACCAACAGTTGTCTCAGCACGATGCCCCACAATTCCCGGCCTGCTTGTCCAGGAACACCTATAGGCTGTCGCGTTTTTCTTACATTTTCAAGTCGTCATTCAGAAATATTTCACCATGTTGCAGAGCGACGAATCGAGATTTTTTGCCGTTAAGTTGCGGAACTTTTCCAAAATTGCTGCGGACTTACAGACGTGTCAGCACCACTGGGCGACACGAAGCAACGCTTGGTCGCGACTCGAATCAGTAAAAATTATTGTTAATCAATAATTTATTAATGTTATTTCGGAGTCGACACAGGTTTTGGCAGTTGACGAGGGGTAATCGGTTACAGGATTTTAGGGATGTTGCTGCCCCGCCCCACGGGCAGCAATGTGTCGACCTGCTCTACCCGCCAACGTGTTCCGCAACGATCTTGCAGCACTCGGCGGCATGAGTTCCAATTCATGAGCCAAGGCAAGGACAGCGCCGACAAGAGCGAGCTCCCGACGCCGAAGCGGCTGCAGGATGCGCGCAAGAAGGGTGACGTCGCCAAGTCGAAGGACCTGGCCACGGGCCTCCTCACGCTCGCCTGGCTGCTGCTGTTCGTCGGGGTCTCGGGCTATGCCGCCAGCGAACTGGCACGGCTCGCCACCGATGTCGTGGCGCAGGCCGCGACCGGCACGTTCGAACAGACCGCCCCGGCGATCGGCTGGGACGCGGCCTGGACATTGCTGCGCCTCACCTTCGTCACGCTGGTGCCCGCCGCGCTGATCGGCACCTTCGCCGAATATCTTCAGGTCGGTCCGATGATGACGACCGCGAAGATGAAGTTCGGGCTCGAAAAGCTGAACCCGGTCGAAGGCCTGAAGCGGATGTTCGGCAAGGACGGGCTGTTCGAGCTTGCCAAGACGCTGGTGAAGGCAGGGCTGATCTGCGCGATCGGGTATCTGGTCTATCGGAACGCGCTATCCGGTTCCGGCCAGCTGATCCGTCTCGCCGCCACCTCGCCCATCGACGAATCCCGCGAAAGCGCCGCGATGGGCGCGCTCGGTCTCACCTATTCGCTGACGCTCCAGATGCTGGCGATGGTCGTCGCGGTGTTCCTGTGCGTCGCGGTCGCCGACCGTATCTATGCCAGGCACAGCTTCATCAAGAAGATGAAGATGAGCCGACGCGACATCAAGCAGGAGCACAAGGAAAGCGAAGGCGATCCGCAGGTTCGCGCGCTGCGACGGGACATGCACCAGGAATGGGCGAACCAGAACCATATCGGCGCCACCCGCGGCGCCGCCGCGCTGCTGGTCAACCCCACCCATATCGCCATCGCGCTCAACTATGACGAGACGACCTGCCCGGTGCCGGTGATCGCCGCCAAGGGCATGGGCGAGCTCGCCGCCGCGATGCGCGCGGAGGCTGAGGACGCGCGCGTGCCGATCGTCCGCAACGTCGCCGCTGCCCGCAGCCTCTGGGCGCGCGGCGAGATCGGCGAGATCGTCCCCGAGGACATGTTCGACGCGATCGCCGCCGTGATCCTGTGGGCCGCCAAGGCGCGCAGCGGTGACGGGCCGATGCAGCACGACATGGACAGCGCGACCCCACGCCTGGCCGCACCACCCCGCTGACCCGACTGGAGAACGAACCGCATCATGGGAATCGGAGCCGTCCTATCCTCGATCCTCGCCATCGTCGTGGCGCTTGCCCTGGTACTGGGCATGGCCTGGGGCGTGATCTGGCTGCTGAAGAAGCTGCAGGATCGCCAGCTGGGCGTCGCCGCCAATGGCGAAAGCGAAGCGCCGATCCGCTTCCTGCGCTCGATGCCGCTCGGCCAGCGCGAACGGGTGGTGCTGATCGAGGCGCGCGGCGAGACGATGCTGGTGGGCGTCACCGCCGGTTCCGTCACGCTGCTGGCGCGCTGGCCGGAGGGCCAGATACCGCCCAAGCCGCTGCCCGCACAGGTGCGCTTCTGATGGCGACCGCGCTTCGCCTCGACGCGCTCGATCTGCCGCAGGTCGATCCCGCCCAGCACGCGCTGACCGCTGCAGTCGCGCGACTGCTGGAACAGGCCGGCTTCGCGGTCGATATCCTCGCGGCGCCACCACGGGGCAGCTGGTTCCGCTGCGCCGACGGGACGTGCTACCGCCCCGGCGGTGCCGCGCTGCATCCCGAGCGGATCGCCGAAGCCGCCGCGGCGCTGGACGCGGCCGAACCCCTGCTCGTCGCGCTCGAACGGGTGCTGGGGGTGCAGCTGGAACCCGACGATCTCGGCACGGCCTCCGACGATCCCGCCCTGCATCTCGGACTCCGCCGGGAGGGGCTGGCAGCGGCGCTGCTGCTGCCCTGCGCCCATCAGGAGCGCGCGAACTGGATCGCCGATGCCGAGGCGCTCACGCCGCCCGCCTCGCGGCTGCCATTGCTCGTCCGGCTGCTGCTGCTCGGTCCCCGGCTGGGCATCGCCGAAGCCGGCAACCTCGCGCCCGGCGACCTGGTGCTGATCGGCGCGCGTCCGCCCGCGACTCTCGAAGCCCCCCATTTCCGCCAGGCCGGGCAGGTCGACCTGTCCACCGGCAGTTTCACCCCGCATCCCGATGGAGCGCCCATGGAATCCAGCGACGCTGCCCCCTCCCCCCGCGATTTCGCGGTGCCCCTGACGGTGCGCCTGCCAGAACGGCTGACCAGCGCCGCCGCGCTCGCCGATCTGCGCCCGGGCGTCGCGCTGCCGCTCGGCCCGATCGCCGAGGGAATGGCGGTGGAGTTGCTGGTCGCTGGCAGGCCGATCGCGCGCGGCGAGCTCGTCCAGCTGGGCGATCGCTTCGCCGTGCTGATCGTGGCGCGCGCGGATCTGACGGAAGCAACAGTCCAGCAGCCGGTGGAGGTCGAGGCGTGAACCTCGCCCAGTTCACCCCCGGCTCGGCGCTGATCACCGTCGTCCTGATCGCGCTTGCGCCCTTCTTCGCGGTGATGGTGACCAGCTTCACCAAGATCGCCGTGGTGCTGAGCCTGGTGCGCAATGCGCTGGGCCTGCAGCAGGTGCCGCCCAACCTGGTGCTCAACGGCCTGGCGCTGATCCTCACCGTGTTCGTGATGTACCCGACGCTGGAGAAGATGCAGGTCGCCGCCGCCGTCCAGGGCCCGGCCGCGCGCACCATGCCCGGCGATCCCCCGGCCCAGGCGGAAAACCCGATCGAGAGCACCGGCGACATCTTCGCCACCGCCGATCGCGCCAAGGAGCCCTTGCGCGAATTCCTGGTCAAGCACAGCGACCCGCGCGAGCGCGCCTTCTTCCTGCGCACCCAGCAGCGGATCGGCGATCCGGCCAAGGTCAGCACCTTGCGCGACACCGATTTCGTGATCGTCATCCCGGCCTTCGTCGTGAAGGAGCTCAAGCTCGCCTTCCAGATCGGCTTCCTGATCTTCCTGCCCTTCCTCGTCATCGACATGGTGATCGCCAACATCCTGTTGGCGATGGGCATGATGATGCTGTCCCCGGTCACCATCTCGCTGCCGTTCAAGATCCTGCTGTTCGTGCTGGTCGACGGCTGGGTGAAGCTGAGCCACGGCCTGGTGCTCTCCTATGCCTGAGGAGGCGCTTCTTGCTGCGCCACGGGCGCAGGTCCGGTGCCGGCCCGCTCCCCCACCCGGCCGCCCAACGCCAGTATCCTATGGGTGGCCGGGTGGGGGAGCGGGCCGGCACCGCGCGGAGAAAAGGCCATGAGCGACGATCTCGTCGCCGTGACCACGCAGGGGCTGTGGCTGGTGCTGCTGCTCTCGGCGCCGCCGATCATCGCGGCGTCGGTGGTGGGTCTGCTCGTCGCGATCGTGCAGGCGGCGACCCAGCTGCAGGAACAGACGCTGCAATATACGCTCAAATTCTTCGCGATCGTGATCAGCATCTTCGTCACCGCCAGCCTGATGGCGGGCACGCTGTACAGCTATGCGGACTCGATCTTCTCCGGCCTCGCGGCGGTGGGGCGATGATCGAGGCGGTGCCCCCCGGCATCGGCGTGCCGCTGTTCGCGGCGATGCCCTGGCTCGACCAGCTGCTGGTCGTCGCGGTCGCCTCGGCGCGCTTCGCCTTCGCCTTCGTGTTCGTGCCGGTCTTCTCGCGCGAAGTGATGCCGGGGACGGTGCGCAACAGCATCATCGTCACCTTCGGGCTGGTCGCGCTGCAGATGCAGCCGGATTTCCACCCGAACGCTCTCTCCGCGATGGGCTGGCTGAAGATGCTGCTCAAGGAAGCCGCCGCCGGCGGCGCGATCGGGTTCTTTTTCGGCACCGTGCTCTGGGCGCTGGGCGCCGCGGGCGAGATCATCGACACCAAGGTGGGCGCGACCATCGGCCAGCTGGTCGATCCGCTGAGCGGCAACACCAGCTCGCTCACCGGCATCCTGCTCAGCCGCTTCGCCGAAGTGGTGTTCGTGACGGCGGGCGGGCTGACGCTGCTCGTCGGCACGGTGATGGGCAGCTATCTGATCTGGCCGCTCGGCCCCGGCGGACTGCAGCTCGATGCCCGCGCGCTGATGTTCTTCGAGGGCGAGTTCGGCCGCCTGTTCGCGCTCGCCTTCCTGTTCGCGGCGCCGGTGCTGACCGTGCTCTATGTGATCGACCTGGCGATGGGCTTCCTCAACCGCTTCGCCCAGTCGTTCAACGTCTTCTCGATGGCGATGCCGATCAAGGCCGCCGCCGCCACCTTCGTCGTCATCCTCACGCTCCCGCTGCTCGCCCAGGCGATCCTCGCCGATCTCGGCACGCGCGAGGAAATCGCCGGCGGCGTCCTCCAGCGAACGGCCAAGCCGCAATGACCGGCGCCACCGCCCTCCGCGCGCCGCCCTTGGCCAGCGATGCCGAACAGCTCGCCCAGCTGATCGCCGAACTGCGCGCTGCCGAGGAGCGCCGCGGCGCCGGGGCCCGCGAGATCCGCATCGGCGAGTTCACCGTCCCCGGCTGGCGGGTGCCGCTGCTGCATCTGGCGGGGCTGCAGACGCTGACCCGCAACGAGGCGGCAGTGCTTCGCTTCCTCGGCTGGGGCCGCGCCAACGGCGATATCGGCACGCTGCTCAACATGACCGAGAACACCGTGCGCACCCATATGAACAACGCGATCCGCAAGCTCGATCTCGACGGCGTTCGCGAACTCAACAGCCTGGCGGGACTGCTCTTCCTGCCGCTCGAATGAGCGCCCCCCTCCACGATTCGTTGAGCGTGCCTAAACGAATCGTGGAGCGCGCGGGGCACCGATCCGGGGCAATTTGCGCTTGTACCGGCGACACGGTGTCGGCGGCTTGCTCCCGCAGGGAGCGCGACAACTGGATGGAAGGATAATATCCATGTTCGGTCTCAGCAGTCTCGCCCGTTCGTTCGTCAATCCGCTGAACCTTGCCTCTCTCGCGATGGGCCCGGCGGGCTGGGCATCGCTCGCGGTGCGCACGCTGGGCACCGCGATCGCCAAGGAAGTGCTGCAGCAGCTGGGCCAGCAGCTCGGCCTGCCGCAGAGCGCCATCAATCTGGTGCAGGACGGCTTCTCGATGGCGACCGGCTCCGTGGGCGGGCCGGCCACGATCGCCGAAGCGGTGGCGAGCCTCGCCCAGAATTTCGACCTGTCGCCGTCGCAGCAGGGTGAACTGCAGCGCGCCGCGGAATCGGACTCGCGCGACATGTATCAGCAGCTCAGCGAGGCCTTCCAGAACGGCGAAGCGTTGGCGAAGGCCCAGTCGGCCCGCAGCGGCAAAGCCAGGAGCTGGCTCCAGGCCATCGCCGACTCGATGGCGGCGGAGATGGATCGCAAGGTGCAGGATATGGACAAGCTCGCCCGCGCGATGGACAAGCAGGGCAGCAATCGCTCGGTCAAGACCAACACCGACCTGCAGGTTGCCGGCCAGGAGTTCTCGCTGATGATGAACACGACCGGTACGGTGATCAAGACGATCGGCGAAGGACTCAGCGGCATGGCGCGCAAGCAGTAAGTCCAACCAATTTCCTCTTCGGGAGAGCGGCGGTGCCGCTCTCCCCTTTTCGCGTTCTGGAAAGGGAGCGACACATGAAACGGTTTCTGGCGGGAGCACTGTTGGCATTGGCAGCTGGGTGGACACCCCCCGCTGCCGCCCAGATCGTCGATGGCTGGAGCTGGAGCGTGCTCGTCCCCTCGATCGGCAAGACCGATCAACTGGGCATGTTACTGGAGGATCGCAAGCGACAGGATCAGGCCCGCGGCGGCCCCATGACGCGACGCGCCCCGGATCTCGCGGCAACGCGGGCGGCGCCCCTGCCCGACATGTCGGTGCTGCACTATACGCCTTCCAGGACGCGTCGTAGCGCCAATCTGGCGGCCTTTGTCCAGAAAACGCGTGCCGTCGATCCGCAGGGCGCCGCCGACATGCAAAAGGTCTTCGCCGAGGGCGACTTCATCGAGAGGATCGGCGCGCTTGTCCGGCCACTGGGCCTGCGCATCGATAACGTCGCAGACGCCTATACATGCTGGTGGATCAACGCCTGGCAGGCCGCGCACGGCCAGTATGACGAAACCAAGCCGGCGCTCGCGGCAACCGTCCGCGCCCAGGCCGCGCGGGCCATCGGCGCGACCCCGGAGATAGCGCGCGCGTCGGAAGCGCAGAAGCAGGAATTCGCCGAGGCGCTGTGGGTTCAGGCTGCACTGATCGAAGTCGCCGTGGAACAGGCCAAGGGCAATCCCGCACGCCTTCGCGAAATCGGCGATGCCGTGCGCAAGGGCGCCAGGCACATGGGCCTCAATCTCGATGCGATCGAGCTGACGTCGCGGGGCTTCGTCCCGGCCGATGTCGGCCGGAACGATCCGCCGGCAGCAGTGCCCGGCGCCGACAAGGCTACCCCCTATGGCGCCCTCGCGCTCGCCGCCGGCGGCGTGGGCGTGGGCGGCTTCCTGCTGCTGCGCCAGCGCCGGGGATGAGTGCCCGGCCGCCGGGCAACGGCGCTATCCGGCGTACCGGCCGTTCGCAGCCTTGCTCCGCGCGCGGAAGGCGTGGAGCAGCGGCTCGGTATAACCATTGGGCTGGGCCACCCCTTCGAACACCAGCGCGCGCGCGGCCTGGAACGCCAGGCTTGCCTCGGGATCCGGCGCCATCGGCCGATAGCGCGGGTCGCCCTGGTTCTGCGCATCGACCTTCGCCGCCATCCGCAGCAACGCCGCGTCGACCTCCGCCGGCGTGACCACGCCGTGCAACAGCCAGTTGGCGAGATGCTGGCTGGAAATGCGCAGCGTCGCGCGATCCTCCATCAACCCGACATCGTGGATATCGGGCACCTTGGAACAGCCGACTCCCTGATCGATCCAGCGCACGACATAGCCAAGAATGCCCTGGGCATTATTGTCGATCTCGTCGCGCACCTCCTCGGCCGACCAGTTCCGCCCCGCGGCAAGCGGCAGGGTGAGCAGCGCATCGAGCGGAGCGATCGATTCGTGCGCGCGCTCCGCCTGGCGCGCGGCGACGTCGACGGCATGATAATGGGTGGCGTGCAGCGTCGCGGCGGTGGGGGACGGCACCCAGGCCGTCGTCGCGCTGGACTGTGGATGGACGATCTTCTGCGCCAGCATGTCCGCCATGCGATCGGGCATCGCCCACATGCCCTTGCCGATCTGCGCCTTGCCGGATAGCCCGCAGGCCAGCCCGATCTGAACGTTGCGATTCTCATAGGCCTGGATCCAGGCACTGGCCTTCATGTCGCCCTTGCGCAGCATCGCGCCGGCCTGCATCGCGGTGTGGATCTCGTCGCCGGTACGATCGAGAAAGCCGGTGTTGATGAACACGATACGGTTCTTCACCGCTTCGATGCAGGCGGCAAGATTGGCGCTGGTCCGGCGCTCCTCGTCCATCACGCCGATCTTCAGCGTATGGCGGGCAAGCCCCAGCATGTCCTCGATCGCATCGAACAGATCGTTGGCGAAGGCCGCCTCGTCCGGCCCGTGCATCTTCGGCTTGACGATATAGATCGATCCGGCACGGCTGTTGCGCAGCGGCCCCGCGCCGTTCAGGTCGTGCAGCGCGATCGCCGAGGCGACGATGCCGTCGAGAATGCCCTCGGGCGCCTCGCTGCCATCGGGCAGCCGCACCGCCGGTGTCGTCATCAGATGGCCGACATTGCGGACCAGCAGCAGCGCGCGACCGGGCAGGCTGAACGGCGTGCCGTCAGGCGCCACATAGGCGCGATCGGCGGCCAGCCGCCGGGTGACCGCCTTGCCGCCCTTGTCGAACGTCTCCTCCAGGTCGCCGCGCATCAGCCCCAGCCAGTTGGCATAGGCCTGCACCTTATCCTCGGCATCGACCGCCGCGACCGAATCCTCGAAATCGCAGATCGTGGAGAGCGCCGATTCAAGGATCACATCGGCAATGCCGGCCGGATCGGCCCGGCCGATCGGATGGGTGCGATCGATCACCAGTTCGATGTGCAGGCCATGGCGGGCGAACAGGCGGTTGTCCCCCGCCGTGCCGACCAGTTGCGACGGATCGGCGAGCGACAGCGCCGTGCCGTCCCAATCTGCCCAGCGCCCCGTCGCGAGCGGCACCGCCTGATCGAGGAACGCCTTGGCCCAGGCGATCACCTGCGCGCCGCGCGCGGGATCATAGCCTGGGGCCACCTCGCCCGGAATCGCATCGGTGCCGTAAAGCGCGTCATACAGGCTGCCCCATCGCGCATTGGCGGCATTCAGCAGAAAGCGCGCATTGAGCACCGGGACGACCAGCTGCGGCCCGGCGATCGTCGCCAGTTCGGGATCGACCTGCCGGGGATCGACTTGGAACGGCGCGGGTTCCGGCACCAGATAGCCGATTTCGCGCAGGAAGCCGGCATAGGCGGCGGCATCGTGCGGCTCGCCGGCCCGTGCGCGGTGCCAGGCGTCGATCGACGCCTGAAGCGCGTCGCGCCGGGCAAGCAGGGCCCGATTCCGGGGTGCGAACCGTTCGAAGATCGCGGCGGCACCATGCCAGAAGGCCTCGGCCGCCAGTCCCGTACCGGGCAGAACCCGATCCTCGATGAACGTCGCCAGCGCCGCCGCAACCTGAAGCCCCGCCTTTTCGTGCAGCTCGACCATGGCCCTTCCTCCTTCGCTCCATCGCGGATGAGGGGAACTCTAGCGCGCACCTGCTTCGCCCGGTAGAAGGAAAGAATTCACATCAGCTTTTCCCCCACATTAAGAATGTTCGATCCCGATTACGACCTGTTCCTCGATATCGTCGATACGCAGTCGATCTCGGCGGCAGCCCGGCGGCGCGGGCTTTCCACGCCTGCCGTATCGAAGCGACTCGTGCGGCTGGAGCAGCGTCTGGGTGCCCGGCTGCTCCATCGCACCACGCGTCGGCTCACGCTCACCCCTGCGGGCAAGGATCTGCTCGACACGCTCTCGCCGATCCGCGCAACGCTCGCCGCCGCCGAAGGGCGTATCGGCGGCCGTCACAGTCTGGTGCGCGGCCCGCTGCGCATCACCGCCCCCACCTCGTTCGGCCGGATGCACCTGGTGCCGACCCTGCCCGCCTTTCTGGCCGCCTATCCGGAGGTTGCGCTTTCGATCGACCTCTCCGACGAGTTCGTCGATCTGCTGGAGGGGCGGCACGACGTCGCGATCCGGATCGCCGCACAGGTCGGCCCGGGGCTGATCGGGCATCGCATCGCTACCAGCCGGCGCGTGCTGTGCGCTGCACCGGCCTATCTCGATGCACATGGCGAACCGCAGACGCTGGCAGCGCTTTCGCGGCATCGGCTGCTCGCGACCGACCGCCAGTTGCCCTGGCGGCTCGATGGGCCCGAGGGGCCGGTAACCCAGCACGGCCAGAGCTTCGTACGCACCAATTCGAGCGAGGTCGTCCGCGAACTCGCCATCGGCGGATGCGGCATCGCCCTGCGCTCGCTGTGGGACGTGACGCAGGCACTGGCGGATGGCGCGCTGCGCCGGCTGCTTCCCGATTATACCGGATCGGAAGACGTCGGCGTGTTCGCCGTCCACGCCCCCGATCCGCCCGCACGGGTCGTAGCGCTTGTCGCCCATCTTCGCACGCGGATGGCGCGCAATGCATGATGCGCCATCCGCCGCCGGCGGCACGGTTCAGGGATGGCGCTCCGGAAAGCCGTGACGGGCGTGGAGCGCGGCGAGAATTGCCTCGATATCGTTGACGAACCCGCCTTCGGCAAAGGCCAGCGCGGGCAGGTTCTGATGTTCAGCCCCCAGCCGCGCCACCACCGCCGCGCGTGGCCGGGGCCAGGGAACGCGCACCACCTCGATATTGGCGGCACGCGCCGGGAAGGCGGCAAGCAGGCCTTCGACGGTGATACAGTCCTTGCAGTAGAAGCGCCGCGTGCCGCCAAAGGCGGGGTCGGGCCAGTCGGTATCTAGCACGAACAGCGTATCGCGGTTCATGCCGGACACCCGGCGGTGCGGTGGCTCCAGGCAAGGGCAGCGATCTTCCATCGGCCATTTTCCCGCACCAGGCTGAAGTGATCGGTGCCGCAATGATGCACCTTGCCATCGATCCGAAAGACATAGGGCGCCCACACCATCGCGACATCGCCGTCGATCTCCACCGCTGCGTCGGAGATGCGCTCGTCGAACCGTTCAGGGCCTGGCTGGAAGCGGGCGAGCAGTTCGGGCCATGTCAGGTAGCGGACGGTGCTGGCCCCGCCCTGGGCTTCCGTCACCACCGTCGCGCCGCCGGCCGGGCGCAGCACCGCCCCGATCGCCGTGGCATCGCGCGCGTTGATGCCGCTCAGCAACGTATCGACCACGGCGAGCACGGCGCGCTCGTCGCTGCCGTCGGGCGGCGCGATCGGGTTTGCCGGCGGCAACCGGTCCGGCGCGCGCGGGCTGCGCGGTGGGTTCGCGGCCGGGGGCGGCAGCCCGGCGGTCTGCGGCGTCAGGGCAAGGGCGAGAAGCGACAGGAACATGGTTCAGCCTTCAACAAAACGGCAACGCCTGCCGGCCAGCTTTGGGAGACGGGCGATGCCGGGCAGGATATCATGCTGCGGGAGCCGCGCCATCGGGCTGATAGCCCAGCCGGTCCGAGATCCGCAGCGTGGTGTTGCGCAGCAATTCGCGGGCAGCCTCGAGTCCGACCTTCTGCGAGCCATCGATCAACTCGAGAAACGGAATCGTCAATGCCCCCATGACGACACCGTCGAAGCCGAAGATCGGAAAGCTGATATCGGTGACGCCATGGGTGATCGGGCTCTGGCGGATATCGTGCCCCACCCGGCGAACCAGCGCCAGCCGCGCCGCGAGCCAGGCGCGATCCACTGCTTCGCCGCGGTCTGCTTCGGCCGCGTCGATCATGCGCTCGGTGTCGCGCGCGCTCGAAAACGCAAGCAGCACCTGGCCGGAACAACTCTGGATCAGGTCGATCTGCGCGCCGACCTTCAACGCGAAACCGCGCGTGCCCGGAGACTCCTCGCGCGCGACAACCAGCCCGTGCCCCCGGCTGGGGACGACGAGGTGGCAGGATTGCACCGTCGCCCGCGCCAGTGCCTGCATTTCGGGCATCGCCGCGCGGATGATCTCCTGCGACGGGGTAGCGCGCAGCGCGACATCGAGCAGCTTGTAGGCAACGGAATACCGATCGCTTACCTCCGAACGACGCAAATAACCGAGCTGCTCCATCACGACGACGATACGGAACAACTCTCCCACCGATCGATCGAGATCGGCCGCCATCTCGCTGACCAGCGCCCCCTGCGGGCGATCGGCAAGCAGTTCGAGAACTTCGAACGCCTTCTCGATCGCCGGGGCCGCATAGGTTCTCTTCGCCCCCGCTCGCGCCATAGCTGCTCCTGTTCAAACCGGCGCGACCCTTGCGCGAAAGCGGCGGGGGCGCAACGGGCGTGTCGCAGATCCATCGGCGGCGCGGGGGAAAACCGTCCCCGATCGCCGGCGGCCCGGCCGCGTTCGCACCCGTTTGGCAGCCTTTGGAAGAATGGTCGTATGCCGTTGCGTTTGGCGGCGGTTCTGCCTAGCGTCGCGCCATTGTTCACGTTAACGGAGCGCGCCTTGCGCCGGACCTTCCTTCCGCATCTGCGATGGACGATGATCGCCCTGTTCGTCGGGGCGATGGTCCTGAACTATCTCGCCAGGTCGGTGTTGGGCGTCGCGGCGCCGATGATCCTGGCCGAGCAGGCGATCAGCAACCAGCAATATGGCTGGATCACCGGCGCGTTCCAGATCGGTGTGATGTTCCAGCCGCTGGCCGGCTATCTGCTGGATGGCGTCGGGCTGCGGCTGGGCTTCGCACTCTGCGTCGCGCTATGGTCGCTGCTCACGATGGCGCACGGCTTCGCTACCGGCTGGATCAGCTTCGCGGCTCTGCGCGGCCTGCTCGGTCTGGCGGAGGGATCGGCGCAGCCGGCAGGGCAGAAGCTGGTGGCGGAATGGTTTCCGGCGCGCGAGCGCGGCGTCGCCGGCGGCATCTACAATATCGGCGCGTCGTTCGGCGCGATCCTGGCGCCGCCGCTCGTCGCCTGGGCGGTGATGACGCAGAGCTGGCGGCTGGCTTTCTTCGCCGCGGGCGCGATGGGTCTGGCCTGGTCCGCGCTGTGGCTGCTCTGGTACCGTGGGCCGGCAAGCCATCCCCGGCTGGGCGCGGCGGAACGCCGGCTGATCGACGAAGGGCAGGAAGCGCGCCTTTCCGCCAGCGGCACCCGCGCCTCGATCCCCGCGCTGCTCCGCCGCCGCGACCTGTGGGGCATCGCCCTGCCTCGGCTGCTCGCCGATCCGGTATGGGGCATGCTGTCCTTCTGGATGCCGCTGTACCTGGCGCGCGTGCGCGGTTTCGATCTCGGCCAGATCGCGCTGTTCGCCTGGCTGCCCTTCCTCGCCGCCGATCTCGGCTGCCTGTTCGGCCCGGCCGTCGCGGCATTCCTGCAGCGGCGCGGGATCGCGCTGATCGACGCGCGGCGCTGGGCATTCACGCTGGGCGCGACGATGATGACAGGCATGGCGTTCGTCGGCATGGTCGCCAGTCCCTACGCCGCGATCGCCCTGTTGTGCCTGGGCGGCTTCGCCCACCAGACGCTGTCGGTGACCGTCATCACCATGGCCTCCGACCTGTTCCGCCGCAACGAAGTGGCGACCGCCGCCGGGCTGGCTGGGCTGGCCGGCAATCTGGGCGTTCTGATCTTCTCGCTGACGCTGGGCGGCCTGGTCGACCAGGTCGGCTACGGCCCCTTCTTCCTCCTGCTCGGCGTGCTCGACCTGTTCGGCGCCGCACTTCTCTGGACCCTGGTACGCAAGCCCGCATGACGCAGTTTCGCAATCCGATCCTTCCCGGTTTCAACCCCGATCCGTCGATCGTCCGCGTGGGCGAGGACTTCTTCCTCGCCACCTCCACCTTCGAATGGTTTCCCGGCGTGCAAATCCACCATAGCCGCGATCTGGTGCACTGGCGGCTTGTCGGCAGGCCACTTTCCCGCGCGACCCAGCTCGACATGCGCGGCGATCCCGATTCCTGCGGGGTATGGGCACCGGACCTGAGCTATGCCCATGGCCGCTTCTGGCTCGTCTATACCGATGTGAAACGCTACGGACAGACGACGGTGAGCGGCGCGGACGGCGCCTCGCTGCGCGATTTCCACAATTATGTCGTGGTGGCGGATTCGATCGACGGCCCCTGGTCCGATCCGGTGCGCGTCAACAGCAGCGGCTTCGACCCTGCGCTGTTCCATGATGACGACGGCCGCAGCTGGCTGCTCAACATGCTCTGGGATCACCGGCCCGGCCACCGCCGCTTCGCCGGGATCGTCGTGCAGGAAATGGACCGCGAGACGCGCCAGTTGGTGGGGGAGCGTCGCCTGATCTTCACCGGCACCGACCGCGGCTTCACCGAGGGCCCGCACCTCTACAAGCGCGACGGATTCTACCATCTGCTGGTCGCCGAAGGCGGCACCGGCTGGGACCATGCCGTGGTGATGGCACGCGCGCGCGCGCTGTTCGGCCCCTATGCCGTGCATCCCGACGGTGCGGTGCTGAGCGGCAACGGCCGGCAGGACGGCGCCATCACCCGCGCCGGCCATGGCGATCTGATCGAACTGGCCGATGGCACGCCCTGGCTTGCCTATTTGTGCGGACGGCCGCTGCCCGGCCGGGCACGCTGCGTGCTGGGGCGAGAGACCGCGATCCAGCCGATGCGCTGGTGCGACGATGGCTGGCTGCGCACGCTGGACGGATCGGGCGCCCCCGACCCCAGCCCGCCGCTGCCGTCACTGCCGCCCAGCCCCTGGCCCGGCCCGACCGACGACGGCCGCTTCGATGGCCCGAAACTGCCCACGGCATTCCAATGGCTGCGCACCCCGGAACCCGATCGACTGTTCAGCCTTTCGGCGCGGCCCGGCTGGCTGCGGCTTTTCGGCCGCGAGACGATCGGCAGCCATTTCGAACAGGCGCTGGTCGCCCGGCGCCAGACGGCCTTCCGTTTCACCGCGACGACCCGGCTGGACATCCGCCCGGCGCAGTACCAGCAAGCCGCAGGGCTCACCTGCTACTACAACAGCACCAAGTTCCATTATCTGCACGTCACCGCCGATGATGCGGGACGGCGGGTCTTGGCGCTACTTTCGGCAGATCCCGAAACCGGGTGCAGCGGCGATGTGGTGGCCACCGACCTTCCCGAGGGTGCGATCGAGTTGCGCGCGGCCGTGGACCATGCGGCGCTGCGTTTCGCCTGGCGCGGCGATGGCGAGGTACAATGGCACCCGGTGGGCGGCACGCTGGACGCCAGCGTCCTTTCCGACGAAGTGACCGTGCCAGGCCTGCCCAACTTCACCGGCGCGTTCGTGGGCATGGCCTGCCAGGATCTGTCCGGTGCCGGCGGCCACGCCGATTTCGCCTGGTTCAGCTATGTCGAGGAGTTGGCGCCCAACGGCTAATCGCCCGGCGGGGCGGCGGTGGAGCTGCGTTGAATCAGGCTGTGGTCGAGGATGCGATCGCGGCGCGGCCGCTGCTTGCCGCCCGGCGCCCGCGCCTCGCTGGCGACCAGCGCCAGCGCTTCGGCGGCCAGCCGGCGCACCGGCTGGTGCACGGTCGTCAACGGCGGCCAGAGCGTGACAGCCGCGGTGGTATCGTCGAATCCGACAACGGTAAGCTGGCGCGGCACGTCGAGCTGTCGCCGATGCGCTACCGAGACGATGGCGGCGGCCATGTCATCATTGCTGGCGAACACGGCGGTGGGCGGCGCCGGGCCATCCAGCAACTGCTCGCCCGCCGCCAGCCCGGAGGCGTAGCTGAAATCGCCCTGCGCAACCTGCACCGCTACCCCATCGACCTCGCGGACCGCCTCATAGAACCCGGCCATCCGCTCGGCACTCGCCGCCTGATCCGGGTTGCCCAGCACGAAGCCGATCCGGCGGTGGCCAAGATCGAGCAGATGGCGAGTCATCTCATATGCTGCGTGGCGATCATCGATCCGGACACAAGTGGCGCCGCGCACCCCATGCGCACCGATCGCTGCCATCGGCACGCCTACGCCGCGCAACGCCTGGAGCACGGCCACGGATTCGCCCAGCGGCGGTGCCAGGATGATCCCGGACAGCCCCGTCGCGGCGAACTTCGCCAACGCCTCCGCTGCCGGGGGGCGCCCCCCTTCCCCCTTCAGCAGCACCAGCCGCGCACCGCGGATCGATGCTTCTTCGAAAACGCCGGTCAGAAACTCGCTCATGAACGCCGCGCTGGGATTGGAATAGAGCACGCCGATCCGCAGTTCGGCCGAGGTGACGAGACTGCGCGCCGCGGCATTGGGCACATAGGCGAGCTCCGCGACGGCCTTCTCCACGGCGGCGCGGGTTTCGGCGCTGACCCCACTGCGCCCGTTGATCACGCGCGATACCGTCATCGCCGAAACGCCCGCGCGCGCCGCCACATCGATGATCGTGGCACTCTGCGTCGGCTTTCCCGCCCTTGCCACCAGCCGCTTCCTCCATTGTTTTCGTCTGGGCGAGGTACGCGATGGAAACGGTTCGGAAAAGCCGCGATGCGATACGGTCTGTCCCGTGCGGCAACCGAGGGTGGGAATACCGTGGCTCCAGCCGCTTCTCAGGCGATGCCGCCTGTATCGCACTTCCTGCATTTCGGCTGCCGATGATTGCCCCCAGGGGTTGGGCAGCGGATCGCCCACGCGCTTCTGCCGGTTCCGGTCCTAGTGCGGGAACGGCATATTCTGCCCTTCGAGCTTCAGCTCGGTTGCGGTGCGGTAGCCCCACGATCCGTCATCATGGAAGGTCAGCGTGATGCGGTACGCGTCGGTGCGGAAGGCCTGCTCCAGAAAGGTGGTCGAGTAGATGCCAAAGTCGGTCTCGCCGCGGCAGGACGCCTTGCTATCGCCGAATACAGCTTGGAGATAGGCCGAATGGCAATGCCTCCCGCGCTCAATGCCGAGAAGGCTGTCGGGACGTCGGCGTCCACTGGATTTCGCGGACATGCCGCGCGCTGTTGGATGCCCCGTGAGGATTCGAACCTCAATTGACGGAGTCAGAGTCCGTAGTCTTACCTTTAGACGACGGGGCACCGGACAGGTCGCGCCAGATAGGGCGGCACGGCCCGGCTGTCAACGCTGCATTGTTCCGCTCGCCTTGCGCTGGGCCCATCCCTCGTCTAGCCTCGCATCCAAGCACCGGCTGAGCCGTTTTGGTTCGGTGACGGAAGAGCATAAGCGAGTTGATGTGATGGGGGATGGCTCCGCCAGAATGCCCCGCGGAGGGCGCGTTGCCGCTGTCCGGCCCGTAGGGCCGGTGGCACCGAACCGCCCGGCGAATCGATGGAACGACGCAGGCCATTATGCCGCGCTCGATCTGGGCACCAATAACTGCCGGCTGCTGATAGCGCGTCCGCAAGGCGGCGGCTTTGCGGTGATCGATGCATTTTCGCGAATCGTGCGGCTGGGTGAAGGACTGGCAACCACCGGCAAGCTTTCGGATGCCGCGATCGAACGGACGCTGGCGGCGTTGCGCGTCTGTGCGGACAAGCTCAAGCGCCGCAACGTCACGCTCGCCCGATCGGTAGCCACGCAGGCGTGCCGGCAAGCGAGCAACGGCGGCGCCTTCATCGAGCGCGTCTATCGCGAAACCGGCATCGCGCTGGATATCATCACCGCGGAAGAGGAAGCCCGGCTGGCGGTGCTCGGCTGCCACGCCCTGCTGGAACCAGGCGACGGCCCGGCGCTGGTATTCGACATCGGCGGCGGATCGACCGAGCTGGTGCTGGTCGATTCGAAGGCCCCGGTGCCGCATATCCTCGACTGGCACAGCGCCCCCTGGGGCGTGGTGTCGCTCAGCGAGGCGACCGGGCAGAGCAAGGCCGTGGGTGCCGAAGCGCGAGCCGCCGCCTATGCGGACATGCGGGCGCGGGTGCGGGAAAGCTTCGCGCCGTTCGTCGCCCGCTTACGCACGCCCAAAGGCACCCGCAGGTTGCTGGGCACCAGCGGTACCGTGACGACGCTGGCCAGCGTCCATCTGGGACTCGCTTCCTACGACCGCTCCGCCGTCGACGGCCTGATCGTGCCGAGCGCGGCCATGCGCGCGGTAAGCGAAAAGATCGCCCGCATGAGCGTGAAGGAACGCGCCCAGGTGCCCTGCATCGGCAACGAACGTGCCGATCTGGTGGTTGCGGGCTGTGCGATCCTGGAGACGATCCTCGACATCTGGCCCGCCGAGCGGCTAGGCATCGCCGATCGCGGCATTCGCGAAGGCATCCTGCGGCGGCTGATCGGCGGCGCGCCCCTCTAGGTGGGCTAGTGAGTTTGTGAGGAAGATTCGATGAGCAGGGGCGGTGGCCGCGGCCATGTCCGCGTGCGGACGGCGCGCGGCCGTACGGCGCAATCGACGCGCTGGCTGGAGCGACAGCTGAACGATCCCTATGTCCGGCGCGCCAAGGCCGAGGGCTATCGCAGCCGCGCAGCATATAAGCTGACGGAGCTGGACGAGAAGTTCGGCTTTCTCAAGGGTGCCAGGCGGGTCGTCGATCTGGGCGTGGCACCCGGCGGCTGGACTCAGGTGGTGCGGCGCGTGCTGCCCAAAGCGGCGGTGGTGGGAATCGATCTGCTGCCCGTCGATCCGATCGAAGGCGCAACCCTTCTGCAGATGGATTTCATGGACGATGCCGCGCCGGACAAGCTGATCGAGGCGTTGGGCGGTATGCCGGATCTAATCCTTTCGGACATGGCGGCCAACACCGTGGGCCACCCGCAGACCGACGCGCTACGCACCATGGCGCTGGTCGAGACCGCGTTCGACTTCGCGCTCAAGACACTGGCGCCCGGCGGCGATTTCGTCGCCAAGGTGTTTGCGGGCGGCGCCGATTCGGCCCTGATCGCGGAGATGAAACGCGCCTTCGCCACCGTGAAGCACGCCAAGCCGCCCGCCAGCCGCAAGGGCTCGGTGGAATGGTATGTGGTGGCGCAGGGCTTCAAGGGGCGCAGCGAGCCGGCATCCGAGCCCGAGCAGGAACAGCAATAGCCTATCCTCCCCCGCCAGGGGGAGGTGGCGCGCGAAGCGCGGCGGTGGGGGAGGATGCCAGAACCTCTCGACCGTCGTGCTTCCTCTCCCTCCGTCAGGCTGCGCCTGACACCTCCCCCCGGCGGGGGAGGAAACGGTAGCGACGCACATGCGCCATTCCTATAGCCGCCCGTCCTATACCGAAGCGCTCGCGCAAAGCGGTGTTCTCACGCAACTCGCCGTCTTCGATCCGCACGTCGCGGGCACGCCGCCGCTCGGCCTCGACCTGCCCGACAGCGACGTCGACATCCTCTGCAACGCCCCCGATCCGCAGGTTTTCGCCTCGGCGGTTTGGGAATCCCATCGCGACCTGCCCGGTTTCGCGATGTGGCAGTGGCAGGGCAGCGATTGTCCCGTAGTCGCGCGCTTCCACTGCGCCGGCTGGCTGTTCGAGCTGTTCGGCCAGGCCTGCCCCGTTGCCGAGCAACTCGGCTGGCGGCACTTCGCGATCGAGCAGCGGTTGCTCGCGCTGGGCGGCGAACCGCTGCGCGCTGCCGTGATGGCGCGCCGGCACGCGGGCGCCAAGACCGAGCCCGCCTTTGCGCAGGTGCTGGGGCTGGCAGGCGACCCCTATGCCGCGCTGCTCACGCTCGAGCAGCTCGACGACGCCACCCTGCGCGCCCGGATCGGGGCATAAACAATAAGGGCCGGCGTCGCCGCCAGCCCCTTTGTCGTTGGTTCGCTTCGCAGGCGATCAGCCCTCGTAGTCGCTGCCCAGATTCTGGTTGCGCGGCGGCGCCGCCGCGGTAAGGCGCAGCGCCTCGGCTTGGGCCGCGATCGAACCGATTTCGTCCGGCGCTTCCTCGTCATCGATGCGGACGCGCTGGAGGCTCGATACCACCGCTTCCTGCAAGTGATCGGGACGAACCGTCTCTTCCGCGATTTCGCGCAGAGCGACGACCGGATTCTTGTCGCGATCGCGATCCAGCGTCAGATCGGCACCGCCGGAGATCTGACGCGCGCGCTGCGCGGCGAACAACACCAGGTCGAACCGGTTCGGAATCTTGTCGACGCAATCTTCGACAGTGACGCGCGCCATCCTGTTCTTCCTTGATTTCAGGGTGCGGGAAAGACGGGCCAGTTAGAGGCGGCGCCTGCAAATGTCAAGAAAAAGCCGGGCGGACGGCCGACGAACCCGCCGGCGGTTTCGATCGTTACGCACGCTCACAGCGCGGAGCACGACCATCGATGGCGCCCTATGCCGATTCTGTTCCCCTTGCCGCCCCGACTACCCATGGGCATGACCATGCCATGGCCCCTCCCACCCAGCCCAGCTTCACCGTCGACGGCAACCGCTTGTCGATGCTGACAGAAGGGCCGGAACGGCTGCGTGCGCTGCTGGCGCTGATCGCGGAAGCGCGACACACGCTGCGCGTCCTGTATTACATCTATCTCGATGACGACGCCGGCCGCGCCGTACGCCAGGCACTGATCGACGCTGCCGCGCGCGGCGTGCGGGTGGTACTGATCGTCGACGGACTTGGCAGCGAACCTGCGGAAGCGCACGACTTTTTCGCGCCGCTGCGCGATGCGGGCGTGGAAGTATGCCGCTTCGTACCGCGCTGGGGCCGGCGCTATCTCCTGCGCAACCATCAGAAGCTGGCATTGGCCGACGAGTCGCGCGCGATCATCGGTGGCTTCAATATCGAAACCAGCTATTTCGGCACCATCGCGGATCACGCCTGGCGCGATCTGGGGCTGCTGGTCGAAGGGCCGGCGGCCGAGCGCCTGACCGGCTATTTCGACGCGCTGGCGAGCTGGGCGAAGCGGCCCCGGGCTTCGCTTCGTGCGCTCGGACGGACGCTGAAGGCGTGGAGCGAGCCCGAAGGCGCCACCCGCTGGCTGCTCGGGGGACCGATGCGGCGGCTGTCGCCCTGGGCCCGCGTGGTGAAGCATGACATGGAAAGGGCAAAGCAGCTCGACATCATCGCCGCCTATTTTGCGCCCAGCCCGGCGATGCTGCGCCGGCTAGACAAGGCCGGGCGGCGCGGCCGCGTGCGGCTCGTGCTGCCGTCGAAGCTGGACCACGGCGCCGCGATCTGGGCGGCGCGGTTCACTTATGCCGGGCTGTTGCGGAAGAACGTGCAGATCCATGAATATCAGCCGACCAAGCTGCACACGAAACTCTATGTCATCGACGATATCGTTCATATCGGCTCGGCCAATTTCGACATCCGCAGCATGTTCCTTAATCTCGAGCTGATGCTGCGGATCAAGGACCGCGCCTTTGCCGCCCATGTCCGCGCCTATGTCGATGGCGAGGTGGCACAATCGGAGCGGATCACCGCCGAACTCTACAAGGCGCGGACGGGGTGGTGGACGCGCGCGAAACAGTTTGTCGCCTACTTTGTGATGGCGGTGCTCGACTATAACGTCACGCGGCGGCTGAACTTCGGCCCGAACGGCACGGTGGAGCATTGAGCCTGCCGATCAGGCCACCACGTCCAGCGGTTCGACATCGACCGAAACGCGCATGTCCTGCGCGCCCGATCCCAGCACGATGCCGTCGATCGGGGCGATATCGGCATAGTCGCGGCCGATCGCGACGACGATATGATCCTCGGCCATCCAGATACCGTTGGTGGGATCGACCCCCACCCAGCCCAGCTTCGGTCCGCACCACAGCAGCACCCACGCATGGGTGGCATCCGCCCCCACCAGCCGCGGCTGGCCGGGCGGCGGCAGCGTGCGAAGATAGCCGGAGACATAGGCGGCCGGCAGCCCGGCCGCGCGCAATCCGGAGAGCATGATCTGCGCGAAATCCTGGCAGACCCCGCCGCGCTGGGCGAAGGCCTCGTGCGGGGGGGTATCGACCAAGGTAGCGGTGGGGTCGAAGGTGAAGTCGCGCTGGATGCGACGGGCGAGCGCGATGCCGGCATCGAGGATGCCGCGATCGGGATCGAGTTCCTCGGCGCACCAGGCGGCGATGTCGCGATCCAGCGGAATCAACGGCGAAGGGAACAGATAGGCGGCAGGACCCGCCGGCGTGGGATCACGGCTTTCGCGTGCCCAGGCCGCGATCTGGCGCAGCGTCGGATCGTCCGGCGCGGGCACCGGAATCGGCCGATGAACGCGGATACGGGCGCGGCTCTCGATCGTCAGGCTGCTGGCATCATGCTCGACGACCAGCCGCACGACATTGGCGAGCCCCGCTTCCGCCCGTGCCGGATAGGTGCGCCCGCCCGGTTGCACCGTCAGCCGGTAGTCTTCGATGGTCTGGCCGGACCAGAGGATGGGCTTCAGGCGCAAATTGCAGCGCGCGAAGGCGACCGGCTGGGCATAGTCGAATCGCGTCACGTGGCGGATGCCGTAGAACATCATGCGAGCACCAGCCCCGCCGCCCGCAGCGGCTCGGCACCGTGCAGGAAATAGCGGCGGCCGATCGCATCCGACAGCGCGCCGAGCCGGGCCTGGAGATCGGCCAGCCACGCATCGTCGATCCGTGTCGCCCGCGCCGTGACCAGTGCCGCCGCGATCGCGCGGGCCTGTTCCTGCTGCGGCTCGGCCAGGCCATCATCGGATAGCACCGGCAGCGCATTGAGATGGGCGGAGATCGCCGCGGCCTGGAACGCGATGCCGCGCGGATTGCCCGGATCGAGCGCCAGCAGATCGAGCACCGGCACCCGCGCCATCCCGGTCAGATAACGCTGCCGATAACTGATCTGGCTGTCGCTGAGATCGAGCAAGGTGGAAAGATCGTCGGCAGTGGCATCGGGCTGGCCCAGCGCGCGGAGGAAACCGATCGTTGCCAGCGCCCGCTCCACCCGGCGGCCGAGATCGTGGAAGCGCCAGGCATCGGTACGGCCCATATGCTCGGCCGCCTGCCCGGCCAGCGCAGAATAGCGACGCTGCAGCGATCCGGCGCGATCGAGCAGCACGCCGCGTTCGGGAAAGGGCGCATCGAGCAGCCGGATCATGTCCGCCGACAGGCGATCGCGCGATACCGCCCCGATCATGCGTGCCTGCTGGTTGATCCTGCGCACGCTCTGCCCCTCGCCCTCCGCTTCCAGGGCGGCGCGGGCAAGCTGGGTGAGATCCTGACGCTTCAGCGCACGCGGTGCCGGCGCCGCACCGGCGGTAACGACGATCTGTGCGAGCCGGCCCACCGTTTCCGGCGCCAGCGCCGCACCGGTATCCGCGCTGATCGAATGGCCGAGCAGCACCCGCAGCACCGAGAGCAGCGCCTCGCCCCGTTCCAGATAGCGACCGAGCCAGAACATGTTGTCCGCAACGCGGCTGGGCAGTGTGCCCGGATTGCGGCGCAGCTGGGTGGAATCCCCCGCCGGCAACAGCGATACCGGCAGCACCGGATCGGGCCCATGGACGCAGACATCGGCGGACCAGCTGCCCTCCCCCATCACCGCCGCCCGCGCATCGGCATGATCGCCGATCCGCGCGAAGCCGCCGGGCATCACCACCCAGCGCCCTTCCGCATCGCGCGCCGCGAACACGCGCAGCGTGAACGGCCGCGCGGCCAGGCGATCCTCGTTGACCGCAGGCATGGTGGAAAGGCAGACCAGTTCCTGCCCGACATAATCCTGCGGCCGTCGACCCAGATCGTCGAGCAGCGCCGCACGCGCCGCGGCATCAAGCTGCGCGCCGATCGCCTGCCCGCCGCCCGGCAGACCCAGCGGCGGCGTGCCGAACGCGGGTGCCAGCACCAGCCCCTCGATATTGGCGGCGACATGGGCAGCCTCCGCCGGCTGGCCGCACCACCAGGTGGCGATGTTGGGCAGGCGCAGCGGCTCGCCGAGCACGATCTCGCTCAGCCGCGGCAGGAAGGCGGCAAAGGCCGGCGCTTCGAGCAGCCCGGCGCCGGGCGCGTTGGCGATCACGACATTGCCGGCCACCATCGCATCGATCAGCCCGGCGACGCCGATCCGCGAATGCGAATCAAGCGCCAGCGGATCCAGAAAACGTGGATCGAAACGGTGCCACAGCGCATCGATGCGCTTCAGCCCGGCGATGGTGCGGACATAGAGCCGATCGTCGAGCACGGCGAGATCGGCGCCCTCCACCATCAGGAAGCCCAGATAGCGGGCGAGATGCGCCTGTTCGGCATAGCTGGCGGTGAAGCGCCCCGGCGTGAGCAGCGCCATGCGCGGTTCGGCACGGCGACAGGCGGCGGCGACGCCATCGCGAAAGGCAGCGAAGAACGGAGCGTGGCGTTCGATGTTGAGCCGCCCCTGCAGACCGCCCAGCGTGCGCGCCATCGCCAGCCGGTTTTCCAGCGCATAGCCGGCACCCGCGGGCGCCCGCAGATGATCGGCCAGCACCCGCCAATGGCCATCGGGGCTGCGGCACAGATCGAACGCGACGAAGTGAAGATGGTGTTCCCCCGGCGGCGTCAGATGGGTGAGCGGCCGCAGGAAGAACGGACTGCCGGTCAACAAGGCGGCCGGGACATGGCCTTCCGCGACCAGCTGGCAGGGACCGTACAGATCGCGCAGCAGCGCTTCCATCAGTTCGGCACGCTGGACCACGCCCGCTTCGATCCCGCGCCATTCGGCGGTTTCGATCAGCAAGGGCACCGGCGAAAGCGGCCAGGGGCGTTCTTCCCCTTCATCCCCGACGCGGTAGCCGGTGCCGATATCCTCGGCGTGGCGATGGGACCGTTCCCGCGCCAGCGCGAACCCCTCGCCGGAAAGCCCGGCCAGTTCCTCGAACAGCGCGCGCCACGCATCGCCCACGGGCGCGCACAGCACGTCCCCTGCCGGCGCGAGCCCGCAATATTCCGTTATCCAACGATCGGCGATCGTGCCGGCGTCGAACAATCCCGCCTCGGCAAGGCTGGCCACAGCTGCTTCCCTTTCTCGGCCGTGGTGATGGGCGAAACGATGGTGCCATGCAACACGGGAGATGTTCGGGACTGCGTTAGCCGAGCTTGGCGAGCGCTGCGTCCAGGGTACACAACCCTGCCTGACCGCGCGCGTTGCATCCGGGGATGGAAAGAATCCGATCGTGCGGGCCGTGGATGCCCAGCGGCCGGGCGCTGCGGAGCTGCTCCAGCGTCTGCGCGCGATAGCGGATGCGGACATAGCGCGTGCCGGCCTTGTCGTGCAGCCGCTCCAGGATCAGCGCACCGCCGGGCACCGGATCGTCGGCGGCGAAGCCCGGCACCTGCCAGTGCACCGCGAACAGCCCGCCAAGATTGGCGATGTTGGTGTCATGGCCGGAGATCATCGTGATGCGCGGGCCGGTATCGGCCAGCCCGGCGCGAACGATATCGGCCAGCCCGGCGAAATTGGCCGCGGCAATGTCGCGCGGGCGGGCGAGGATGCGGAACTCGAGGGCGTGGAACTCCCCCAGCGCGGTGACGTCGGCCAGCGTCGCGCGGCCCCAGCCAATCTCCGCCATCGGCTTGCCCTCGGCCGCCTCGAGCAGCAGGATCTGGGCGGCGGTGGAGGCGCGGTCGAGCGCGCCGGTGAGTTTGGGGCGCTTGTCCGCGCGCGCCGGGGCGACCCCGGTCGGTGTGGCGGAAACGCCGCAGCCGGGGCGCGGGGTGCCGCACAGAATCGTGTCGAGCCGGGTGAGCAGCGGCCGATAGCGCGCGTCGAGCGCGGCGAACCCGCCGGGGCCGACTTCGGCCGCCACGGCCGCATCGGCCCGGGCAGGGTCGAGCGGTGCCTTGCCCGATTCGATCGCCGAGAAGCGGGGATCGGGTTCGTCCTGCGGGCGATGGTCGATCGCCAGCGTGCAGCCCGGCACCAGCGTCGCCGCCCAGGCCTTGGCCGTCGCGATGGTGCGTTGATCGCTGTCCGCGACGATGCGGATCGCGGCGGGCACGGGGCAGCCCTTGGCCGGGAGCAGGCCGTACTGGCGCCATGCGACCCCATCGGCGCTGCCCAGCCGCGCCACGGCGGCGGCGCCGTGGGGGGTGAGCCAGCCCGGCCGAACCGGCCAGTCCGGCCAGCGATCGGGGGTGACCTCGGCCGGCATCGCCGGAGCCTTGGTCGGCGGGCGGACACCATGGCGCATCAGCACCACGACACGGTCCACCACCAGCGGATCGGCGGGGCGGGTGCCGGCGATCGCCGGTGAACCCATTGCCAGCGCCAGCCCCAATGCGATCCGCAGCTTCATCATCGTT
The DNA here is from genome assembly GCF_003096275.1 of Sphingomonas pokkalii. GTDB lineage: Bacteria > Pseudomonadota > Alphaproteobacteria > Sphingomonadales > Sphingomonadaceae > Sphingomonas > Sphingomonas pokkalii. Next base: position 507,503 of record NZ_QENQ01000001.1, on the reverse strand, counting down.
CGTTCCTCAGAAGTGGATCTGCACGCCGCCGCGCAGCTGCGTGCCATAGCGTTCGCGTTCAACCAGCAGGTTGCGCGAACCGATATAGCGGCGCCACGGCGCGTCGGTCAGGTTGATCGCATCGCCGAACAGGGTGAACTGCGGCGTCACCTGATAGCTGAGGTGCACGTCGAGCTGGCCATTGCCATCGGTATATTGGTCGGTCGCCGCCGCCGTCGAAATCGTATCGAGGTACGAGGAGCGATAGTTGAACGCGACGCGCGCGCTCAGCCCATATTTCTCGAAGAAGATCTGCGCATTGCCGACATTCTTCGACTGGAAGGCGAGCGGAAGGTCGCCGGCGCGGACGGCACCGGCATTGGCGTGGCCCCAGACATGGGTGAAGTTCGCCGAGACGCCGAATCCGCCGAGCAGGCCGGGCAGGAAGGTGAACTGCAGCTGCACATTGCCTTCGACGCCGGTGATCGTTTCCGAATCGGCGTTGAGCAGGCTGGTGACGTTGGCCGCGGCATAGGTGACGTTGGCCGCGGTCACGTTGGTCTGGCGAACGGTGTTGCTGTAGATCGGGTTGTCGATCTGCTTGTGGAAGGCCCCCGCCGAGACGATCGCACCCGGCGCCGGATAGAATTCGAGCGTCGCGTCGTAATTCACCGCGCGATAGGGTTTGAGGTTCGGATTGCCGAGCGCAATCGCCGCGGTCGCGGGATCGCTGGTGTCGACCACCACGAACGGCGCGAGGTTGGCATAGTTGGGGCGGCCGATCGACGTGGTCACCGCGCCGCGCAGCAACAGGTCCCGCGTGAGTTCGAACTTGGCGTTCACGCCGGGGAACACGTCCGTATAGCTGGTGTGGCCGAAGCTGTTATAGCCATCGGTCAGGGTCGAGGCGGCGTTGACCACCTTGGCCTTCACATCATCCTCGGTATGTTCGACGCGCACGCCCGGAATCACGGTGAGGCCGCCGAACTTCAGCGTCGCCATCACATAGCCTGCGGCGATATTTTCGCGAACCTTGGAATCGTTCGACAGCGTGTCGCTGATCGTGCTCGTCGTATTCAGCTTCGCAACCGAGGGGTTTGCGTTGAAATAGGCGGCTGCATTGGCATAGTTGATCCGCTCGCCAAAGCCGAACATGCCGTCATAAAAGTCGGTCTCGCCGATGCTGGCGACGTTGCTGCCCAGCGTCCATTTGGTGCCGCCGGCGCCGTAATTCGACTTGTTCTGATCGTTATATTTATCGCGCGTCAGATATTTGCCACCCAGCTTGATGCTGGAATCATCGCCGATCGCGACCGGGTGGCTGTAATCGATGCGGCCTTGCCACAGTTCCTCATAGGTGAAGCGCTGGTCGAAATTGACCTTGCTGAACAGGAACAGCGACGGGTTGGTGAACACCGGCGTCGTCGCCGCGAGGGTATAGGGGTAGGTGGTGGGATCGTAGCGCAGCGTCAGCGGCTTCTTCTTGTCGGTCGCGAAGGTGAATTCGCTGCGCAGCGGATCGCTTTTCTCGGCGCGGGTCCAGTTGCCCGAAAGCTCCAGCGTGCCGCCGGCGACGTCGCGGAATTCTCCGCCGAGGGTGACCGACTTGGTGTTGTCGTCCTCGTTGCGGTTGCGCACCAGGATCGATGCGCTGCCGGTCAGCGCATTGGGGTCGCCAACGGCGAGCCGGTTCTGGTCGCGCGTCTCATGGTCCTGGAACTTCGAATAGCTGGTGCGCAGGTACAGCTTCGCCGCATCGCTGGCGTGCCAGTCGAAATTGCCGACCACGCCCAGGCGGGTGCGGGTGAGGTTATAGTCGCGCAGACCGTTGCCGTCGGGAATGCCGGCGGCACTCCAGTTGCTCGAGCCCTGGTAGTTCTGGCTCTCGATCGGGCGCTGCGAATAATTGACCGAGACGACCGCGCCGAACTGCTGCTGCGCGCCGAAGCGGCCCCCCACGGTGCCGTCCAGCTCATAGGGCACCTTATGATTGAGCGAATACCAGCCCTGCGCGGCGCGCGCGTCGAGGAAGAAGGGCTTGGCGCTGTCAAAGCCGGTGCGGGTGCGGATCGCCACTTCGCCGGCGATCGCATTGGCGTCCTGGCTGGCGAGCAGCGACTTGGTGATCGCAACCGACTGGATCATCGCTGAGGGAAGATCGTCGAGCTTCACCTGGCGGCTGCCGGGTTCGGGGGCGGGCAGCGTCTGGCCGTTGAGCGTGACGTTGAGCAGGCTGGGATCGATGCCGCGGACGATCGCATAGCGGCCCTCGCCCTGATCATTGGCGACCGACAGGCCGGGCAGGCGCTTGATCGCCTCGGCGACATTCTGGTCGGGCAGCTTGCCGACATCATTGGCGTGCAGCGTTTCGATGACGTTGTCGGCGGCGCGCTTCTCGGCCACCGCTTCGCGCTGCGAGGCGCGGAAGCCGGTGACGACGATCTCGCCCGGGGCCTCTTCGGCTGCCGGTTCGGCCTGGCTGGTTCTGGCCCGATATTCGCCTGGAACGATCACATAGACATTCGGCCCAGGGCTGATCGCAATCAGGCCGGTGCGAGCAAGCATCTGTTCCAGTGCGCCATCCACCCGCAGCTTGCCCACAACGGCATTGGTGCGATGACCCGCACCGACGCTGCCCGCGACCATGATCTGCACGCCGCTCTGGCGGGCCAGCAGCCGCACCGCGGCGGTGACGTCCTGCGCGGGAATGTTGAAGCTCTGCACCTGCGCCAGCGCGGGCTGGGCGAGCGTGCTCATCGCCACGACTGCCGTCGCGCCGAGCCAGCGATTCTTCGAGATCATGTCTTCCACCCCCCGGAGCCGGAATGGCTCGGTTGTCAAAGGCTCGACGGGGGGCGGCGCGATTTCCTTAGCGAGGGGCTAATTTTTTCCGGGGCGCCGATCAGGATCGCATCCTGGCCGATCCGCGCGCGGGTGCCGAGGCCGATCGCCGCGCTCTGGGCGAAGCCGGCGGGATCGTCGATGCGGAAGGCGCCGTACAGCTTCTCGCGGCCAAGCGCCGGGCTGGCGAGGGTGATCTGCAGCGGGTTGTGGCGATTGAGCTCGGCCACCGCCTCGGCCAGCGTTTCACCGTCGAGGTCGAGCCGGCCGCTGGTCCAGCCGAGCGCACGCTCGATGCCGGGCGCGTCGATGCGCTCCACGGTGGGGCTTGCCGTCCCGTCGATCGCGAAGCGCGCACGCTGGCCGGCGGCAAGACGCAGCGTGCGGCCGGCGGACTGGACCTGCACCAGCCCTTCGCTCACCAGCACTTCCACCGTGCCGGCGGCGCGATCGGCGTCGACCTGGAACACGGTGCCGATATCGGTGATCGTCACGTCGCCGACGGTGACGCGGAACGGCGCGGCGGCATTGTGGCGGACGCGGAACAGCGCCTTGCCGTCGGTGAGTGCCACGGTCCGCGCGCCGGGGCCGATCCGGGTGACAAGAGCGCTGCGGGCATCGACCGCAAGCGACGAACCGTCGTGCAGCGCGACCGAGCGGACCTCGCCGATGCCGGTGCGGATCTGCTCGCCGCGTGCCGGCAGCAGCAGTGCGGCGGTGGCGATCGACGCGGCCAGCGCCGCCGCTGCGCCGCCGAGCAGCCAGCGGCGGCGGGCGGGCGCCTTTTCTTCCAGCGCCAGTGCTTCGGGTGCCGTGCCGCCCAGCATCGCCAGCGTCGCCTGTGCGCGCAGCAGCGCACCGGGATGCACGGGGTCGGCGCGCAGCCAGCGATCGAGGCCGGCGGGGCTGGTTTCGGGCGATGCGTCTATCCGGGCCGCCCAGCGGGCAGCCTCGTCTTCAAGCCGGGATGCGGGTTTGCCGCGGTTCGCCAACGCCCAATTCTTCCTTCTCGAACCCCTCGGTCCGTACCGCGCGCTGGATGCTCCGGAGCGCCTTCTGCACATCGTTCTCGACGATGCTTTCACTTACCCCGAGCCGCCGCGCAATCTCTCGTTGCGGCAGCCCTTCGATTCGCTTGAGCGTGAAGATGGTGCGGCATCGCTCGGGCAGATCGGCGAGCAACTGCTCCACCATCCGCATTTGCTCGCGCGCCGCCACCGCCGCTTCCACGCCCAGTTCCTCTGCTTCGACGAGCCAGGTCGCAATTTCCGTAACTTCCTCGAAGCGCACGACGCGGGCGCGGCGCAACTGGTCGCGCCAGAGATTCTTCACCATCTGCATGAAATAGGCGCCGGGCCGATCGACATGGGCGATGCTGTCCATCGCGGCGAAGCGGCAATAGGCATCCTGGATCAGATCGTCGATATCCGCTTCCGCCACGCCGGCACGGCGCAGCGCGCCGCGCACTTGCGGTTCCTGCGGCACCACATGCAGCGCCACCCAGCGGATGATCTCGGACGAAGCTGTGCGCACGGACCTGCCTTCCCGCAGGCCCCGCTAAGGCGCGCGTGCGAAATTCTCGTGACGGACAGGTTACAGATCGGGGAGCGTCTGGTCGGCGGTGCCCCAGCCCCGCAGCGCGCGGCTGGCGGCGCGTGCGATCAGCGCATCGGCGTCGCGGATGGTGAAGGTGCCCGCGCTGTCGATGGTGCGCAGCTCGCTCCAGGTGACAGGCGCGGCGACCGGCGCATTTGCCCGCGCGCGGGCGACATAGGGCAGCACCGCCGTCGCCCCGCGCTGGTTGCGCAGATAGTCGATGAAGATGCGGCCGGTGCGGCTTATCTTTTTAAGATTGGCGGTGAAGCGGTCAGGCTCGGCCTGCGCCAGCGCCTTGGCGAAGCGTTCGCAGAAGCTCTTCGCGGCCGGCCACTCCGCCCTTGGCACCAGCGGCACCACCACATGCACGCCCTTGCCGCCGGATAGCATCGGCCAACTGGTGAGGCCGATTTCGGCGAGCTGCTCCTTCAGATACGCCGCGGCCTTCTTCACCGCGGCGAAGTCGAGTCCCTCGTCCGGGTCCAGATCGAACACCAGCCGATCGGGCTTCTCGACATCGCCGACGCGCGATCCCCAGCCATGGAATTCGATCGTGCCCATCTGCACGCAGGCGAGCATGCCGTCGGCGTCGGAGAGGTAGAGATAGGGCTCGGTCGATCCGTCCTTTTCGCGAATGTCGACATGGTGGACCTGCTCGCCGAAGCTGCCGGCATCATGCTTCTGGAAGAAGCATTGCCTGGCGCGGCCTTGCGGGCAGCGGACCAGGCTGATCGGGCGATCGGCGAGCCAAGGGAGCGCGATCGGCGCGACGGCGGCGTAATAGTCGGCGAGATCGCCCTTGGTAAGCTTCGATTCGGGGAAGATCACGCGGTCACGGCTGCTGATCTTGATCGTGCTGGCTGCGGTCTCGGGCAGGGCCGCCGGCTCTTCGGCGACCACGGCATCGGCCGCCTTGTCCTCGCGTAGCCCCAGGAAACTTGCATGGCGCACCACCTTCTCGGCAGTGAACTCCGCAAAGGCCACCTCCGCGACCAGTTCGGGCTGTACCCAGTGCGCACCGCGCGCCTCGGGGCGGGGCACTTTGGCGGCGGGCATGTCGGTGGCGCGCTGGTCGAGGCGCTCGCGCAGGGAGCGCAGCGTCTCGCGGTCGAAGCCCGTACCGACTTTGCCGGCATAGACCAGCCCATCCCGGCCGTTCAGGCCAAGCAGCAGCGACTTGAACTCCCGGCCCCGCGCGGTGGAGGGAATCCAGCCCAGGATCACGAATTCCTGGCGATGGGTGCATTTGATCTTCAGCCACACCTTGCTGCGCGTACCGCGATAGGGCGCATCAGCGCGCTTGGACACGACGCCCTCGAACCGGTCACGGCACATTGCCGCGAACAGCTTTTCGCCCTGGCCAAGGACATGCTCGGAGAAGCGGATGCGATCGTCAGCGCCGTCGAGTAGCGAACGCAGCCGTTCCTTGCGCTCCAGCTGGGGAAGCGCCGTCAGGTCCTCGCCGGCTTCGGCGAGCAAATCGAAGGCGAAGCAGATCAGCCCCCCGCCGCCGGCGGAAATCGCCTCCTGCAGCGTCGAGAAATCAGGCTTGCCGTCTTTCATCGCGACGATCTCGCCGTCGAGCAGCGCGCCCGGCGGCAGCGTCGCAGCGGCTTCGGCGATGCCGGGGAATCGCTCGGTCCAGTCGAGGCCGGAGCGCGTATAGAGTCTGGGCCCGCCCGTGCCGGTGGCGATCAGCGCGCGATAGCCGTCATATTTGATCTCGTGGAGCCACTGGTTGCCGGTGGGGACGGTGTCGACCAGCGTGGCGCGCTGGGGTTGCTGGAACGGTGGCGCCTTGGGCTTTTTACGGGACCGTGCACCGATTTCACCTTTGTCACTCCCGCGAAGGCGGGAATCCATTGACGGAGGCGTCTCGGCTCCTGCTGCTGAGCGCTTTGCTAATGGATCCCCGCCTTCGCGGGGATGACGATGGAGGGCGGGTCGGTTCCGCCCCTCGACGTGCTCGGGTTTGGCGCCCTCGGCGATCTCCTGCATCGTGCGGCCGGTCGTGACGCTGGTCAGCCCGGTTTCCACCAGTTCGTCCGTGGCGCCCGCAAACCCATCGTCGATCTTGCGGAGCAGCCAGTTCTCAGCCTTTTCCTTACCCCTCGGCTTCAGCCGGATCAGCAACCATTCGCCCTGCATCCGATGCCCGTGCAACACGAAATGGAGATGCCCCTTGTCCAGGTCCTCGGCGCGCTTGCCCGGGATCGGCTCCCAGGTGCCGCTGTCCCACAGCATCACGGTGCCGCCGCCATATTCGCCCTTGGGGATGGTGCCTTCGAAATCGGCATAGGAGAGCGGATGATCCTCGGTCCGCACCGCCAGCCGCTTCTCGTCGGGGTCGAGGCTGGGGCCGCGCGTCACCGCCCAGCTCTTGAGCACGCCGTCCACTTCCAGACGGAAATCCCAATGGAGACGCGTCGCATCATGTTTCTGGACCAGAAAGCGGTTGCCGCTGCCCTTGGCGACCGTGCCGGCAGGCTCCGACGTCTTCGCGAAGTCGCGCTTGGCATGGTAGCGGGCGAGGCTGCCGGGCTCAGGCACGTTTCTTCGCCGCCGGTTTCTTCGGCGGAGCCTTTTTGGGCGTGGCCTTCGCCTTGACCTCGGGTCCCAGCGATTTCTTGAGCGCTGCCATCAGATCCACGACGTTCGATCCGCGCGGCTCGGCCTTGTCGGGATCTTCGATGATCTTCGCGCCCTTGGCCTTCTTCTTCTTCTCGATCAGGCTGCGCAGCGCATCGACATAGCGATCGTGAAAGCCCTTGGGGTCAAACCTGCCCGATTTCTTCTCGATCAGCGTCTGGGCCAAGTCGAGCAGTTCGGGATCGGGATCGGCATCGGGGATCTCGCGGAAATAGCCCTGCGCCTTCTGCACTTCATCGGCATAGCGCAGCGTCTCGAGGATCATACCGCGCCCGCAGGGCTTGAGGCTGACGACATATTCGCGGCCGCGCATCGCGAGCTGGCCCAGCCCCACCTTGCGCGCCCGCCGCAGCGCCTCGCGCAGTACGATGAAGGCTTCCTCCGCCAGGTCGTCCGCCGGCACGACGAAATAGGGCCGCTCGTAATAGAGCACGTCGATATCGTCGGCATCGACGAACTGGGTGAGTTCCAGCGTCTTCTTCGATTCGAGCTTCACCGCATCGATCTCGTCCTGGTCGAGCAGGACATATTCGCCCTTCTCGATCTCGTAGCCCTTCACGATCTCGTCGGGCTCGACCGCGCCGACGCCGGGGGCCACCTTCTCATACTTTATCCGCTGGCCGCTCGGCGCGTGGATCTGGTGGAACGCGATCTGTGCGCCGGATTTGGTGGCAGTGTAGATCTCGACAGGAATCGAAACGAGGGCCAGCCGGATCTGTCCCTGCCAATAGGCGCGCGCGGCCATGCGGAAGTCTCCTCGTTGCCGGGCCGATTCAATTCCCCAAAGGACGTCATGTTCCGCCCATCGCAACGGCGGCGTTTAGGCTGTAGAGGCAACCCCCATGAGCACCGATCCTTTTGCGCTGTTCCACGACTGGTACACCGAGGCGCGCACTACCGAATTGAACGATTCCAACGCGGTGGCGCTGGCGACGGCAGATGCCGAGGGCCACCCTTCGGTGCGCATGGTGCTGCTGAAGGGCTATGACGAACGCGGCTTCGTCTTCTATACCAATCGCGAGAGCCGCAAGGCCGGCGACCTGGCCGCCAATCCCCATGTCGCACTCCTCTTCCACTGGAAGTCGCTGCGCCGGCAGATCCGCATCGAAGGGCCGGTCAGCTTCGCCAGCGATGCAGAATCGGACGCCTATTTCGCGAGCCGCAGCCGCGATTCGCAACTCGGTGCATGGGCATCCGACCAGTCACGCCCGCTCGATGCCCGCGCCACTTTCGAGGCCCGCTTCGCCGAAGTGCAGGCGCGGTTCGAAGGACAACCGGTACCGAGACCGCCGCATTGGGGCGGCTACCGGGTGACGCCCGAGCGGATCGAATTCTGGCTCGACCGCGAGCATCGCCTGCACGAGCGCCGCGTGTTCACCCGCACCCACGACGGTTGGGCGGAAGGCATGTTGTTCCCGTGACCAACCTCGCCCGCCGCGCGGCGATCGCCAGCGTATGCTGCGCGCTCTTCCTGGGCGCGATCAAATCCTATGCGGCGATCAAGACCGGATCGGTGGCGGTACTGGCGAGCCTGGCCGATTCGGGTCTGGACCTGGTCGCCTCGCTGGTAACGCTCGGCGGGGTGCACTGGGCGGCTCAGCCGGCGGACGAGAAGCATCGCTTCGGCCATGGCAAGGCCGAAGCGCTGGCGGCGCTGTTCCAGGTGGCGATCATCGCGATTTCGGGCTTTGCGATCCTGCTCCGCGCGGTGCAGCGGCTGGTGCAGAACGCGACCAGCGCGCATCCGGCCGATGGTATCGCCGTATCCGTCATCGCGATCCTGGTGACGCTGGCGCTGACGCGATATCAGCGTTCGGTGATCCGCCGCACCGGATCGATCGCGATCACCACAGACAGCATCCATTACAGTTCGGACCTGTATCTGAACGCCGCGGTGATCGCCGCGCTGGTGTGCGAAAGCTATCTGGGCCTGACCGGCGCCGATCCGGTGTTCGGCATCGCCATCGCCTTCTGGCTGCTCTGGGGCGCGTGGCGCGCCTCGATCGCGGCGATCGACCAGTTGATGGACCGCGAATGGCCCGAGGAGAAGCGCCGCCGCTTCGTAGAGATCGCCGCCACCCATCCCGAGCTGAACAGCCTGCACGACCTGCGCACCCGCACCAGCGGCAATCGCGATTTCGTGCAGTTTCACGTCAGCATGCGCCCCAGCATGACGATCGCCGAAGCGCACGAGGTGGTCGAGCGGCTGGAAGCGGCGCTGGGCGAAGCGTTTCCGGACACCGAAATTCTGATCCATGTCGATCCGGACGGCCATGTCGACGAACCGGACAATGCGATGGCCGAGACCAATCTGCTGGACGATGGCGGATCCCAAACCATCGGACAGTAACAGCCTGGCGTTGCGTTCCCTATCTGCGCAAGCGGACGCCCAAGGAGTCGCCGCTTTGAACGAATCATACGCACCCCAGCGGCTCGGCCGCGGCCTGACCTTCGCGATGGCGGCGGCGGCAGGCATCGCCGTGGCCAATATCTATTACAACCAGCCGCTGCTCGGCATCATCGAGCGCGACCTGCCCGGCCAGCCCGCGGGGCTGGTGCCGACCGCGACCCAGCTGGGCTATGCGACGGGGCTGTTCCTGCTCGTGCCGCTGGGCGACCTGCACGAGCGCAAGCGGCTGATCGTGCTGCAGTTCCTGGTGCTGGCGGGTGCGCTGGTGGCGGCAGCGCTGGCGCCCAATGCCTGGATGCTGATCGGTGCCTCCCTGCTCGTCGGCGCCGCGGCGACGGTGGCGCAGCAGATCGTGCCCTTTGCCGCGCATCTCGCCGATCCGGCACGGCGCGGACAGACGGTGGGCATGGTGATGGCCGGGCTGCTCTGCGGTATCCTGCTCAGCCGCACGCTCTCCGGCTTTGTCGGCACCCATGCCGGCTGGCGAGAGATGTTCTGGCTGGGGGTTCCGCTGGCGCTGGGTGCCGCAGCAGTGATGGCATGGCGGCTGCCGCGCAGCGAACCCGAATCCGGGCTCGGCTATGGCGCGCTGCTGCGGTCGCTGGCGCATCTCTGGGTCGCGTTCGCGCCGCTGCGGCTGGCAGCGACCACGCAGGCGCTGCTGTTCGCGGGGTTCACCGCCTTCTGGACGATCCTCGCGCTCTATCTGCAATCGCCGCAGTTCCGGCTGGGCGCGGACGTGGCCGGGCTGTTCGGCGTGGTCGGCGCGGCGGGTATCCTGGGTGCACCGCTGTCGGGCCGCATCGCCGATCGCAGCGGACCGCAGCGCGTGGTGCTCGCCGGCGCGCTGCTGGCGGTGATCAGCTGGGCGATCTTCGGGCTCTGGGCAAGCATCGCCGCGCTGGCGATCGGGGTGATCCTGCTCGACTTCGCGGTGCAGAGCGCGCTGGTTTCCAACCAGCATATCGTATTCGCGCTGCAGCCCGAGGCGCGGGCCCGGCTCAACACCGTGCTGATGGGATCCATGTTCCTCGGCGGGGCGGGCGGATCGGCGACGGCGACACTGGCCTGGGGCGCCGGCGGCTGGACCGGCGTGGCGCTGCTCGGCGGCGGGTTCTCGGCGATGGCGGCGCTGCTCCAGCTGGGCCATCGCCGCCGGGGCTGACCCCGCGACCTTGACGGGTGCGCAGCATCGGGCGCAGCATTGCCGCAATACGGAGTCGCCGATGCCCGCCCAGCCGCCGCGCCATGCCGATATCGTGTTCGATGCCGTCCGCTCGCCGAGCAGCGCGGCGGTGTCGCCGCTTGCCGCTTCCTGGTGTCGATCGGCGCTGCATCATAAGCTCGATCCGGAGGCGGGCGCGCGGGAACGCATCGACGGTGCCGCGCTGGCCGAGCGGCGGACGCTCCACCAGCCGCTGCTGGCGGTAGCCGCGCCGGTGCTCGACGAGATGTTCCGCACCGTCGGCCGCAGCGGCTGCGGCGTGGTACTCAGCGATGCCGAAGGTGTGATCCTCGAGACCCGCGCCGGCCCCGGCGATGTCGATGCCTTCACCCGCGCCGGGCTGGTCGAGGGCGCGCGCTGGGGCGAGGCGGAGGAGGGTACCAACGGCATCGGCACTTGCCTGTTCGAGGACCAGCCGGTGATCATCCACCGCGACCAGCATTTCGCCAGCCGCAACATCGGCATCAGTTGCATGGATGCGCCGGTCCATGATCCCGAAGGCCGGCTGGTCGCCGCGCTCGACGTGTCGAGCTGCCGGGCGGACCATGGCCCGGCGCTGGCGGAGATGATCGCTTCGCTGGTGCGCGATGCCGCGCGGCGGATCGAGCGCGATTATTTCTGCCGCCATTTCGCCGATCGCCGCATCCTGTTCCTCGCCGACGAGGCGGCTACGGGCACCGCGTTGCTCGCCGTGGATCGCGACGACCTGGTGGTGGGCGCCAGCCGCGGCGCGCGGCTGCGCCTGGGGCTGGGGGCAAACGCGCTCGCCCATCCGCAACCGCTGGAATCGCTGCTCGGCGACGGCGCCGCGCCGTCGTTCGACGATGCGGATCGCGCGGTACTGCGCCAGGCACTGGCGCGGGCCGGCGGCAATGCGAGTGCTGCGGCGCGGATGCTCGGCATCGGCCGGGCGACCTTCTACCGCCGGCTGAGCAAGGCCGGACTCCGCCACTGAGCACCGCCTGTCTCGCCAATGAGACAGGTCCGCCGATCCTGTGGGCGGCCGCACTTCCGGCTCGCGCCCGGAAGGCGCATCCTATGCCTCGACGCCGAGAACGGCGCTGACCCATTAGGCAAGAGGATCCGGGCATATGGACATGCTGGTTGAAGACCGCGCGCGCACGCTGAAGGCGCCGTTCGCCGCGCGCTACGACAATTTCATCGGTGGCCGTTTCGTCGCCCCCGCGGCAGGCCGCTATTTCCAGAACGTCTCGCCGGTGACCGGCCAGGTGGTGTGCGAGATCGCCCGCTCCGACGCCGCCGACATCGAACGCGCGCTCGACGCCGCCCATGCCGCCGCGGACGCCTGGGGCCGAACCCCCGTCGCCGAACGTGCGCTGATCCTCAACCGGATCGCCGACCGGATGGAAGCGAATCTGGAGAAGCTCGCCACTGCCGAAACCTGGGACAATGGCAAGCCGATCCGCGAGACCATGGCCGCCGACGTGCCGCTGGCGATCGACCATTTCCGCTATTTCGCGGGCGTCGTGCGCGGCCAGGAAGGCTCGATCGGCGAGATCGACCATGACACCATCGCCTATCATTTCCACGAGCCGCTGGGCGTGGTCGGCCAGATCATCCCGTGGAACTTCCCGCTGCTGATGGCGGCCTGGAAACTCGCCCCCGCGCTCGCCGCCGGCAATTGCGTGGTGCTCAAGCCCGCCGAGCAGACCCCCGCCTCGATCCTCGTCTGGGCCGAGCTGATCGGCGACCTGCTGCCGCCGGGCGTGCTCAACATCGTCAACGGCTACGGGCTGGAGGCCGGCAAGCCGCTCGCCTCGTCGCGCCGCATCGCCAAGATCGCCTTCACCGGCGAGACGAGCACCGGCCGGCTGATCATGCAATATGCCAGCGAGAACCTGATCCCCGTTACGCTGGAGCTCGGCGGCAAGTCCCCCAACATCTTCTTCGAGGACGTGACCCGCGACGACGACGATTTCTTCGACAAGGCGATCGAGGGCTTCGTGATGTTCGCGCTCAACCAGGGCGAGGTGTGCACCTGCCCGAGCCGGGCGCTGGTCCACGAGAAGATCTATGACCGCTTCATCGAGCGCGCGCTGCAACGCGTGCAGGCGATCGTCCAGGGCAGCCCGCTCGACCCCGCGACGATGATCGGCGCGCAGGCCTCGTCCGAGCAGCAGCAGAAGATCTTGTCGTACATCGACATCGGCCGGCAGGAAGGCGCCGAGCTGCTGATCGGCGGCGGCGCGGCGGAGCTGGGCGGCGATCTCTCAGGCGGCTTCTATGTCCAGCCGACGGTTTTCCGCGGGCACAACAAGATGCGGATCTTCCAGGAGGAGATCTTCGGTCCCGTCCTTTCGGTCACCACCTTCAAGGACGAGGATGAGGCGCTGCACCTCGCCAACGACACGCTCTATGGCCTCGGTGCCGGCGTATGGAGCCGCGACGCCAATACCTGCTACCGCTTCGGCCGCGCGATCAAGGCGGGGCGGGTGTGGACCAATTGCTACCACGCCTATCCGGCGCATGCGGCGTTCGGCGGCTACAAACAGTCGGGCATCGGGCGCGAGACACACAAGATGATGCTCGATCACTATCAGCAGACCAAGAACATGCTGGTCAGCTACAGCCCGAAGAAGCTGGGCTTCTTCTGATCGACGGGAAGGGTGCGGGACAGCCGGTCCCGCCCCGCTGCCGACAGGCGGGCGCCGGCGGGAACGCCGGCCCCGCTATTCTTCGTCCTCAGTGGTGGCGTTGGGGTTGCTGCCGCCTTCATCGTTGATGTGGCTCTGGCCACCATGCCCCATGAAGTGGCCCGGCCCTTCCTTGCGCTTCTGTTCGGGATAGGGATTGGGATAGGCGCCGCCGTCGCTCTCCCCCTTGGTGCGGCCATGGCTTTCAACATCGGAAACGCCATCGGGTGCGCCCTTGGGGCCATCGCCGCCCGCGGCCTGCATCGGCTGCTTGTCGCTCATCTTTCAAGCTCCTGATTATTTTGATTTTTATCAACGAAGCGTGTGCCGCGGGCGTTCCCGTGATCGCTTTCCTCGTTCAGTGCCCGAACGCAGGCAGATAGACGAAGCCGCAACGAGCCGCCGTCGCCAGCGCGCTTTGCCCAGATGTTGACCCAGGTTAGGCAGCAAAGAATCGATCAGTCAGGAAGATATTGAACCAATGGGCAAATTCATCCGCTCTTCCCGAACACCAAATCCCCAAGGAGAGACGGAATGTTCATGCACAACAAGCGCCTGCAATATACGGTGCGGGTTGCCGAACCGAACCCGGTACTCGCCTCGCTGATGCTCGAACAGTTCGGCGGTCCGGACGGCGAGTTGGCAGCCGCGATGCGCTACTTTACCCAGGGCCTTGCCGAGGAAGATCCCGGCCGCAAGGATCTGCTCCTCGACATCGCCACCGAGGAGCTGAGCCATCTGGAGGTGATCGGTTCGATCGTCGCCATGCTCAACAAGGGCGTGAAGGCGCACATCTCCGAAGGCGATATGGAGGAAGCCGAACTATATCTATCGCTTACCCAGGGCGGCAGCAGCCATACCCAGGCGATCCTCTATGGTGGCGGTCCCGCTCTCACCAATTCGGCGGGCGTGCCGTGGACAGCAGCCTATGTCGACAGTCGCGGCGACCCGAGCTGCGACCTTCGCTCGAATATCGCCGCCGAAAGCCGCGCCAAGATCGTCTATGAGCGGCTGATCAACCTGACCGACGATGCCGGCATCCAGGACGCGCTCAAGTTCCTGATGACGCGCGAGGTGGCGCACCAGAAATCGTTCGAGAAGGCGCTCTATGCGATCGAGGACAATTTCCCGCCGGGCAAGCTGCCGGGCGTGCCGGAATATGCGAGCATGTACGTCAACGCCTCACAGGGTGAAGGCGACATGCGCGGGCCATGGAACGACGGGCCGGAATGGGACCGGGTGGACGATCTGCAGCAGGTCCTGCCTGCCGATGATGGCGATGGCACGCCGAGCGTAGCGCTGGATGCCGAGGATATGGCGGCCCTCACCCAGCTGGCGGAGCGGACCCGATCGGACCCGTCGAGCAACCCGACAACGGGCGCAGATCTCGCCGCGGGCCCCGGCGCGGGGCGGACCAAATCCGAAATCGAGAACGCCTGATCCCCCGCCGGCCTGGCGACAGGCCTGGCATGATGCCGGTGGTGCCCTGCACACTACCGGCGGCGCGTGAACGAAAAAATGGGCTGGTGGTTGCCCACCAGCCCAGTCGTCCGCAGGAGGAACCTCGTGTGGGCGCCGCGGGGAAGAGCCCGCGCGGCACCGAACTCGTCAATAATTGTAGGCGCGCTCGCCATGCTCGTTGATGTCGAGTCCTTCGACTTCCACTTCCTTGGAGGGGCGGATGCCGATGGTGAGCTTGAGGCCGTAGAACAGCGCCGCCGACACCAGGCCCGACCAGAGCAGGGTGATGCCCACCGCTTCGGCCTGGATGATCAGCTGGCCGACCGTGTCGTAGCTGGGCGCCGCGACCGCCGGGAACTTGGTGTAATCGATCACGCCCTGACCGCCGAGCGCCGGGTTTGCGACGATCGCGGTACCGAGCGCACCGATGATGCCGCCGATGCAGTGCACGCCGAAGACGTCGAGCGAGTCGTCATACTTGAACTTGTTCTTCACCGTGGTGACGAAGAAGAAGCAGACCGGCGAGACGACCAGGCCGAGCACGATCGAGGTCATCGGCGCGGCATAGCCCGAAGCCGGGGTGATCGCGACGAGGCCGGCGACCGCACCGGTCACGCCACCCAGCAGCGACGGCTTCTTGTGCACGATCTGCTCGATCACCGCCCAGCTGACCGCAGCGGCGGCGGTGGCAACGAAGGTGTTGATGAAGGCGACCGCGGTCACGCCGTTCGATTCGAGGTTGGAACCGGCGTTGAAGCCGAACCAGCCCACCCACAGCAGCGAAGCGCCGATCATGGTCATGGTCAGCGAGTGCGGCGGCATCGGCTCGCTCTTGAAGCCCACGCGCTTGCCGATCACGAGGCAGCCGACCAGGCCGGCGATGCCGGCATTGATGTGGACGACGGTGCCGCCGGCGAAATCGAGCGCGCCCTTGCCCCACAGGAAGCCATAGTCGGTCGGCGCATCGACCAGGAAGTCCGGGCCGGCCCAGTACCAGACCATGTGCGCGATCGGGAAATAAACGATCGTCATCCACAGCACGGTGAAAATGATCAGCGGGGTGAACTTCACGCGCTCCGCAAAGGCCCCGACGATCAGCGCCGGCGTGATGCAGGCGAAGGTCATCTGGAAGCAGACGAACGCGAATTCGGGGATATAGACATTGTTCGAGAAGGTCGCGGCATAGGTGCTGCCGCTCACCCCGATCAGGAACGCCTTGGAAAGGCCACCGAAGAAGTGGTTGTCGCCGCCCGAGGTGAAGGCGATCGAATAGCCCCAGGTGCACCACACCAGCGATGCGACCGAGACGATCATGAACACCTGCATCAGCACCGAGAGCATATTCTTGGTGCGCACCAGGCCGCCATAGAACAGCGCCAGTGCCGGCACCGACATCATCAGCACCAGCGCCGAGGAGATCAGCATCCAGGCGGTGTCGCCCTTGTTGACCATCGTCGCCTGCTGGGCGGCATCCGGCGCTTTGATCAGTGCGGTCTGCGCCCAGGCGGGCATCGCCGCGACCAGCGCGGCCGCGCCGAGGCCAAGCCCGGCGGTCTTCCATCCTTGCTTCATTGCTACCCCCTTGCTCACAGCGCCGTCTCGTCGGTCTCGCCGGTGCGGATGCGCACGGCCTGGCCCATGTCTAGGACGAAGATCTTGCCGTCACCGATCGCGCCGGTGGCCGCCGCCGCCTGGATCGCCTCCACGGCGCGGTCGGCAAGATCGCTGCCCACGGCAACCTCGATCTTGATCTTGGGCACCATGTTCGTGCTGTACTCGGCGCCGCGATAGATTTCGGTCTGGCCCTTCTGGCGGCCGAACCCCTTCACTTCGGTCACGGTCATGCCCGTCACCCCGACGGTGGTGAGCGCCTCGCGCACCTCGTCGAGCTTGAAGGGTTTGATGATGGCGATGATGAGCTTCATGTCGCCCCCTCTCGGCGTTTGTCCCGAAGGAAGCTACGCAAGCAGCGTGCCAAGTGGAACCAGGAGGGGGCGTGCGCGTTTTCCGCGCGCCATTTGTTACGGAGTGGTGAATTTTTGGGTGCGCTGCGGCACCATTGCCCAAAAATCAGGCAGATTACTGCAGCGTCGCGCGGTCCTCGCCATGACGGCCGAAGAAACGCATCAGCTGCACGATCAGGTCAGCGCGGGACGACAGCGTCGGGGCCTCCAGCAGCGCCTGCTTCGACGCCGCATCGAACGGCGCGATCTGGGCGATGCCGTTGACCAGCGATTCATCGTCGAGCCGCGTCACCGCCTCCCAATCCACCGCATAGCCAAGACCATCGGCGAAACGACGCGATTCGATCTCGATCGAGGCACGTTCCGCCAGCCCCAGCGTCTCGGGATCGGCAACCTCTTCAAGTGCGGCTTCCACCTGCCGGAACGGCGTCGTCACCTCCAGCTCGCGCAGGATGGTGAAACGGGCGACGCCTTCGAGCACGATGTTATAGCGGCCATCGTCCAGCGCCTCGACATCGGCGATGCGACCGACGCAGCCGATATCGAACAAGGCCGGCGGATCGCGATCGTCGCGCGGCTGGACCATGCCGATCCGGCGATCGCGCGCCAGCGCCTCCGAAACCAGCGCCCGGTAGCGCGGCTCGAAGATATGAAGCGGCAGGTGCATGCGCGGAAACAGCAGCGCACCTGCCAGCGGAAACACCGAGAGCCGCTTGCCCTTCATCCGAACAGGATAGCCGAAAGCTTGCGGCGCTGCGCCCCCACCCAGGGATCCTCCAGCCCAACG
The DNA here is from genome assembly GCF_003096275.1 of Sphingomonas pokkalii. Classification (GTDB taxonomy): domain Bacteria; phylum Pseudomonadota; class Alphaproteobacteria; order Sphingomonadales; family Sphingomonadaceae; genus Sphingomonas; species Sphingomonas pokkalii. Next base: position 489,937 of record NZ_QENQ01000001.1, on the reverse strand, counting down.
ACCTCGAACAGCTTGAGCAGGCGCTGGCGGGCTGCCCCCTCGTTCCAGTTGCGGTCGTCGCGCACCATCGCCAGCAAGGTTGACGCCGCGGCTTCGCGATCGCCGGCCGCCATCTGGCCGCCGGCCAGTTCGTAGCGGGCGTCCATATCCTCGGGATTGGCGGCCGCCCGCGCCGCGAGTGCGGCGAGATCGTCGACCGGCTGTGCCTCCCGCGCCAGGGTGAGCGCGGCGCGGGCGCGGTCCACCTCGGGTGCCTTGGCGGCATCGCCTTCGATCGCATCGAGCGCGGCCTGCGCTTCGTCATGGCGGCCCAGCGCAGTCAGCGCCCGCACGCGGCCTGCCGCCACCGCGGCACGATCCGGCGCCATTTCGGCGATCTGGTCGAAGATCGACAGCGCACGCTCGGCATCGCCTTCGCCCAGCACCTGTTCGCCCATCGCGATCAGGGGTTCCAGTTCGGCTTCCGCTTCGGCTTCCTCGCCGCTGATCGGCAGCTGGCGCAGGATCTGGTCGAGCATGGTGCGAAGCTGGCTTTCGGTGCGCGCGCTGGTCAGGTCGGCGACCAGCTGGCCCTGGAACATCGCATAGACCGTCGGGATCGAGCGAACCTGGAACTGGCTGGCGATGAACGAATTCTTGTCGACGTCGATCTTGGCCAGCACCACGCCCTTGCCGGCATAGTCGGCGGAAACCTTTTCGAGCACCGGCCCCAGTGCCTTGCACGGCCCACACCATTCCGCCCAGAAATCGATGATGACGAGCTTCGCCATCGACGGCTCGACGACGTCGCGGCGAAAGGCGTCGACGGCCTGTTTGTCGGCAGGGCTCAATCCAAGCGTGGCCAAAATGCGCTCCTCGAAACATGCGGGTGCCGCGCGCCTCGCAGGCGCCACGGCGTGTTGCTGCCTATTTGGGCGTTCGAAGCGAAACCGCCAAGCCTTTTCCAAAAACTGCACAAAGGGGCTTGCGCACCACAAAGGCCGCTGTTAGTTGGCGCGCCTCACCCGCCGGGAGCGCTTCGAAACGCCACCGGCCACAACGCCAGAGCGGGCGTAGCTCAGGGGTAGAGCACAACCTTGCCAAGGTTGGGGTCGAGGGTTCGAATCCCTTCGCCCGCTCCAGCGGTTCCGGCCATCCCGCCGTCCCCCGCACCATAGAATCGCGTTGACGCAGGTCACTGGACCTTCACCTTTTCGATGGTATCGCGCCTCCAGAGACTGGAGACGTACCGATGGCCCCCTTCCCCCTCGCACTGACACTCGCCGCCGCCCTTTTTGCCGGTGCCGAGCCGCCCGCGCCCACCCTATGGCGCAATCCCAGCAACACGGTGCACGTGCGCGCCGCGCCCTGCGGGAACGGCGGCATGTGCGCGACCGTGGTATGGGCGAGCGAGAAAGCCAAGGCCGATGCCCGCCGCGGCGGCACCGATCCGCTGATCGGCACCCAGCTGTTCCAGAACTTCAGGATCGTCCGCGACGGCCTGTGGAAGGGCACGGTGTTCGTCCCCGACATCAACCAGCGCTTCTCCGGCACCGTGACGGTGGTCGACGAGAACACCATCGTCGGCAAGGGCTGCGCGCTGCTCGGCACGATCTGCAAGTCGCAGACCTGGACGCGCGTGCAGCCCTGACCGGGGCGGTTCACGGCATCAGCCGCTTGCGCCCTTCGGAAAGATGCCAGCGCATCGCCAAGGCCGCACCATCGGCATCCTGGGCCCGAATCGCCTCGACGATCGTCTCATGCTCGCGCACCATCGCCGCGATCGGCGCTGGTTCGCGCAGCCGAGCGATATCGACGCCGGCACGCATGATTCGCATGGTTTCCTCATGAAGATGCTCGAACGCCTTTTCGAACGCCGGATTGGCGGTGCCGCGAAAGATCGCGCGGTGCAGCCGCCAATCCTCGTCGTGCGCCGGATCGCTGGACAGCAGCGCCTTGCGCAGCGCCGCCATCGCCGACTCGATTTCCATGAGCTGCTCCGTCGAGCGCCGCCGCGCCGCCAGGCGGGCCGCCTCCGCCTCGAGCACGAACCGCACCTCATAGGTGCCGAGCGTGGCCGATAGTTCCTCGAAAGCCATGTGTACGCCCAGCCGCAGCGACGGCCGACGCATTACATAGGAACCGGCACCGCGCCGCGATTCGGTGATCCCGTCGGCGGCCAGCCGCACCAGCGCCTCGCGCACCACGGTGCGCGACATGCCGAAGCTTTCAGCCAGCCGCGATTCGGACGGCAATCGATCGCCGATGCCCAGCCCGCCGAGGATGATCTCGACGATGCGGGAATAGGCCTGATCGGCGAGCCGCTGTTCGGCGGTGGAAGCGTGGTTTCGCGACATCATCGCCCACGATACTAACGCGCGAAGAAATGGCGAGTCGCGCGATGGTGGTAGGGAGAGACACGGATGAGCAGCGCACCGATTCGCGTCGGCATCGGCGGATGGACGTTCGAGCCGTGGCGCGGCACCTTCTATCCGCCCAAGCTGCCGCAGAAGCGCGAGCTTGAATATGCCGCAAACGCGCTGACCGCGATCGAGATCAACGGCACCTATTATTCCAGCTTCAAGCCGGCGAGCTTCGCCGGCTGGGCAGCGGCGGCACCCGACGGATTCGTCTTCACGGTCAAGGGCTCGCGCTACGTCACCAACCGCAAGCTGCTGGCCGAGGCGGGCGAGTCGGTCGCGCGCTTCGTCGGCCAGGGGCTGGTCGAACTGGGCGACAAGCTCGGCCCGATCCTCTGGCAGTTCATGGCAACCAAGAAGTTCGACGCCGCCGATTTCGGCGCGTTCCTCGACCTCCTGCCGCGCACGCAGGACGGGGTGGCGCTGCGCCATGCGGTGCAGGTGCGGCACGACAGCTTCCACACGCCCGAATTCGTCGCGCTCTGCCGCGCAGCCGGGGTCGCCATCGTCTTTGCCGATTCGCCGCAATATCCGGCGATCGCCGATGTCAGCGGCGATTTCGTCTATGCCCGGCTGGAAGCGGGTGAGGACGACAACCCCTTCTGCTACCCCGAATCCGATCTGCCGCGCTGGATGGCCGCGGCGGCTGCCTGGTCGGCCGGCGCGCAGCCCGAGGACCTGCCCTATTTCGGTGCCGCGCCCGCGCCGGTGCAACCGCGCGAGACCTTCGTTTTCTTCATCCATGGCGGCAAGGTGCGCGCGCCCGCCGCCGCGCAGGAACTGATTCGCCTGCTCGGCTGATAGTGCGAACCTTTGTCGGTGCAGCTTCGTTGGTCCCGGATTCCCCCAGGAGGCCAGCATGATCCCCGATCCCGACCAGCAGAAGCCGCAGAACGACGAAGCCGAAGCGATGGAAGAAGCCCAGGAAGAGGCCGCCGAGGAACGCGAGGAAGAAGGCGGCTACCAGTAACCGCTCGCTCCCTTCCCTGCCAGGATGGTATAAGAGGGCCACCCCAAAGCCGGCGGGAGGGGGAGAGCGGCCGGACGATCAGCGGTTACGGCCGCTTTGGGCTCGGCCGCTCCGCCACCATCCGTTCGCCATCGATCGTGATCGGGCTCGCCAGGCCGGGCAGTCCTTCCCGCACGATCGCCATGCCGCGGGCGAGCACCTGCGGATCGGCGAACACTTCGTCGATTCGGTTGATCGGCCCGGCCGGCACCCCCACCGCCTCCAACGCCTCGTACAGATCGGCCTTGGGCCAATCCAAAATCGCACGGGCCAGGATCGGAACCAGCTGGTCGCGATGCGTCACCCGCGCGGGGTTGGTCGCGAACCGTGCATCCATGGCCAGATCCAGCCCCAGGATGCCGCACAGCCTGGCGAACTGCCCGTCATTGCCCACCGCGACGATCAGTTCGCCGTCACGACAGGCAAATGCCTGATAGGGTACGAGGTTGGCATGGCCATTGCCCATGCGGTGCGGCACGATGCCGCTGGCCATCCAGTTGAGCGCCTGGTTGGCCAGCACCGCCACCTGGGTGTCGAGCAGCGCCATGTCGATATGGGCACCCACCCCGCTCTGGTCGCGTCGGCGCAGCGCCGCGAGGATCGCAACCGCCGCATAGACCCCGGTGAAGATGTCGGCATAGGCGATCCCGGCCTTTTGCGGCGCGCCATCGGGTTCGCCGGTAAGGCTCATCGCCCCGCCCATGCCCTGGATGATGAAGTCGTAGCCGGCCCGCGCCGCATAGGGCCCGGTCTGGCCGAAACCGGTGATCGAGCAGACGATCAGCTTCGGGTCGGCCGCGCGCAGGCTGGCAGCATCAAGGCCGTATTTGACGAGGCCGCCGACCTTGTAATTCTCGATCACCACATCGGCCTCGGCGATCAGCGCCTTCGCCGCCGCCTGCCCCTCGGGCGTGGCGATATCGATGCCGATGCTGGTCTTGCCCCGGTTGCAGGCGTGAAAATAGGCGGCGTCGCGATTCACGCCTTCCGCATCGTGGAGGAAGGGCGGGCCCCAATGCCGGGTATCGTCGCCTGCGCCCGGCCGCTCGACCTTGACCACCTCGGCCCCCAGGTCGGCGAGCAACTGCCCGCACCACGGCCCGGCCAGGATACGGGCGAGTTCGACGACCTTGACGCCGGCGAGCGGTTTCACCCCTCCCCCCGCCGGATGGCATACACCACATGGTCCGCGAAGACCTTGCCGCCGCCGCGGTGATGGCGGCCCGGAATCAACGCGCCCCCGATTTTCGCCATCGCCCCGCGCGAGCGGTGATTATTCTCACCGACCAGAAACACGACGGTGCCGACGAAGCGGTGGATATGGTCGAGCATCAACCGCTTCACTTCGCGGTTATAGATGCCGCCCCAATAGGCGCGGGCGAGGAAGGTCCAGCCGATCTCGATCTCGTCCTCTTCCGGTACCCAGGCATCGTAGCGGCTGGAGCCGATGATCGCGCCGGTCGCCTTGTCCTCGATCGCCAGGCCGCCGCCGCAGGCCAGTGCCTCGGCGAAGAACTGCCGGAATACCGGCTCCTGCCAGCGATCCGGCCGGGGATGCACTTCCCAGATCAGCGGATCGGAGGCGACCGCATAGAGCGCCTCCCAATCCGCCGCGACCAGCGGCCGGATGCGGACGAGTGCGCCTTCCAGCACCGGCTGCCGATCGGGCGCCATCAGAACGCCGCGATGCCGGTGATCGCCCGGCCGAGGATCAGCCCATGCACGTCGTGCGTGCCCTCATAGGTGTTCACCGTCTCGAGGTTGATCGCGTGGCGGATCACGTGGAATTCGGCCGAGATGCCGTTGCCGCCGTGCATGTCGCGCGCGACACGGGCGATCTCCAGCGCCTTGCCGCAATTGTTGCGCTTGATGATGCTGATCGCCTCCGGGCTCAGCGTGCCCGCGTCGAACATCCGCCCGCAGCGCAGCGCCGCCTGCAGCCCGAGCGCGATCTCGGTTTCCATATTGGCGAGCTTGAGCTGCACCAGCTGGGTCGCGGCGAGCGGCCGGCCGAACTGGTGGCGATCGAGCGTATATTGCCGCGCGGCATGGAAGCACGCCTCGGCCGCGCCCATCGTACCCCAGGCGATGCCGTAGCGCGCGCGGTTGAGACAGCCGAACGGGCCCTTCAGCCCCTGGACGTTGGGCAGCAGCGCCTCCTCGCCCACTTCCACCCCGTCCATCACGATCTCGCCGGTGACGGAGGCGCGCAGGGAAAGCTTGCCCTCGATCTTGGGGCTGGAGAGGCCCTTCATGCCGCGTTCGAGCACGAAGCCGCGGATCGCGCCATCATGCGCGTCGCTCTTCGCCCAGACGACGAAGACGTCGGCGATCGGGGAATTGGTGATCCACATCTTGGCGCCGGTGATCCGGTAGCCGCCGTCGATCTTCTCGGCACGGGTGCGCATGCCGGCGGGATCGGAGCCGGCATCGGGCTCGGTCAGGCCGAAGCAGCCGACCCATTCGCCGCTCGCAAGCTTCGGCAGGTATTTCCGCCGCTGCTCCTCGCTGCCATAGGCATGGATGGGGTGCATGACGAGCGAGCTCTGCACGCTCATCGCCGAGCGATAGCCCGAATCGACCCGCTCCACTTCGCGCGCGACCAAGCCATAGGCGACATAGCCGAGGCCGGCCCCGCCATAGGTTTCGGGAATCGTCGGGCCGAGCAGGCCGAGCGTGCCCATCTCCGCCATGATCTCGCGGTCGAAGCGTTCCTCCAGATAGGCGGACGTGACGCGCGGGAGCAGCTCGCCCTGCGCATAATCGCGTGCGGCGTCGCGCACCATCCGCTCTTCGTCGGTCAGCTCGCCGTCGACCCCGAACGGATCCTGCCAGTCAAACCGGCCCATCTCTGCCATTTCAGTCGTTCCTCGGTGTCTCCGGTGCCGGGGCGGGGGCGGGTGCCGGCGCCACGACCGGGGGTTTGGGCGGCGTTGCAGCTGCCGCCTTCTCTATCTCGTCCAGTGCCTTGCGGGCATTCACATAGCGGGTCGCCGCGCCGGTCCAGCCCTCGGCGATCGAGGCGCCGGGCATATGTGCGATTTCAGCGATGGCGGTTTCGACATTGCCCGCGGCCAGGGCGCTGCGGGCGCGCCGCAGCCGCTCGGCCGGGCGCGGGCTCGGCATACCCACCTGATGAAGCACGAACAGATCGCTGACAAAGGCGCGGATCCGCACCCACAGGCTATCGTCCGGCCCGGTTCCCAGGCGTGGCGCGATCGTATCCAGCGCGATGCGCAGATCTTCCAGGGTCAACGGATCGGACGCGGCCGTCACGATCGCCGCCACCGCGGCAGGATGGCTCTCGCCGAAGCGGGCACGCAGCTGCTGTTCCAGGCTGCCCAGCGGCTGGCCGCGCTCCACCGCGCGGCGCACGGCGGCGGCGACCATCAGCCGTTCGGCCTGGGTGGAATATTGCGCGGCGTTGCGCGCGCTCGCATCGGCATCGCGCAGCTGCCGTTCCAGTGCGTCGAGCCGTCCGGCGAGCGCCACCTCGCGGGCATCGAGCGTCGCGACATCCGTGGCGGGCGGCAGCGTGGGCTTGGCCGCCACGGCCGGGACCGTGGGCGTTGGCGCCCCGGCCGGCTTGACAGCGGACGGCGGTGCCGTGGCCGAATGCGGCCCGGCCAGCTCGATCAGCCCTGCGGTCAGGGCAACGCCGCCCACAAAGCCCAGCCCTCCTGTGATCCATCGGCTACGCAGCAAGGAAGGGTTGCGGACCGGCTCGGGCGCCAGGGGCTCGTCGCTCATGGCGCCCTTTTCGCCGGGTGAAGCCGCGCGGTCAATCACAGAGCGCAATGGCGGTGTCGATCAGCGCTTCGGTTTCGGGATGGGATGCGACCGCCACGCCGGCCCAGCCGGTTCCCGCCGCCGCCGCGGCCGCCGCGCTGACCGCCGCGACGATGATCGATGCGCGGTCCGGCACGATCTCCGCCAGCCGCGCGCCGGCCCGTGCCGACTGGATCAGCGCGACGCTTCCGGCCAGCGCGGCGATCTCCGCCGCAGCGATCGGCAGCGCCTCGCTGGCATAGACCGGCACCACCGCCGCAACGATGCCACCGGCTTCCAGCGTGCGCTCGCGCCCGGCCAGATGCAGCGCCCGCCGCACGCCGGCGGCGGCAGCCTGATTCACCAGCGCCGTCGCTCCCGCCGACCCGACATCGACCACGTCGAGATGCGCGCGGCGCGCGGCCGAGGCGGTCGCCTCCCCCACCGCATAGACCGGCAGCCCCTGCAGCGCCGCCAGCCCCTCGCCCGCCCAGCGCACGGCATTGGCGCTCGTCAGGATCAGGGCGTCGAACGCGGCCGCGTCGGGCACGCCCCAGGCGATCGGGCGCGTCGCGAACAGCGGCAGCCGGATCGCCCGCCGCCCGCGCCCTTCGATCGCGGCGGCGGTGATGCGATTGCCCGGCTCGGGCCGCAACACCGCGATCGGCCGATTCATCCGGCGAACAGCGCGCGCACCGCATCGGGCGCACGATCCAGCAGATCGCGCGCAAGCGCAGCGGGCAGCATCGGATCTTCCGGCGCGCCTTCGATCATGCCATGGACATGGGCGCTGCCATCTTCGGAGAACAGCTCCGCCTCGATCGTCAGGATCGCCCCCTCGATCGTCGCCAGCGCCGCGACCGGCGAGTGGCAATCGGCCAGCAACGCCGCCAGCAGCGCGCGTTCGGCAAGCACGCACGCGCGCGTCGCCGGATGATCGATCGCGGCCAGCAGCCCCAGCATCCGCGAATCGCCTGCGCGCACCTCGATCCCCACCGCCCCCTGGGCCGGGGCAGGCAGCATCACCTGAAGCGGCACGGCATGGCCGACATCATGCCGCCCCAGCCGCGCCAGCCCGGCCGAGGCGAGCAGCGTCGCATCCGCCTCCCCCGCCGCCAGCTTGGCCAGCCTGGTGTCGACATTGCCGCGGAACAGCACGGTCGTCACATCGGGCCGGTGCCGCTTCACCTGCGCGGCCCGCCGCGGCGATGCAGTGCCGATCACCGCGCCCGGCTTCAGCGCCGCCAGCGTCTCGGCCCCCACCAGCCGATCGCGCACATCGGCGCGCGGCAGCATCGCGGCGATGACGATCGCCTCCGGCCGCACCGTCTCGACATCCTTCATCGAATGCACCGCGCAGTCGATCTCGCCGCCCAGCAGTGCGCGGTCCAGTTCCTTGGTCCACAGCGCCTTGCCGCCGATTTCGGCCAGCGGGCGATCCTGCACCTTGTCGCCGGTGGTGCGCACCACGACGATCTCGCCCTCGATGCCATGCGCCGCCTTCAGCGCATCGCGAACCATGGCTGCCTGTGTGAGAGCGAGCGGCGAACCGCGCGTACCGATACGAAATCCCGTCATGCGCCAACTGCTAGGATTGTGGGCTGGCAAGGGCAATGGGGGCGATACCGGAGGCTATTTTGGTTCACGCGGAGGCGCGGAGAACGCAGGGAGCGCGGGCAATGCTGCGGCGTCAGCCGCCTCAAAATACGCGTGGCAGAAAGAGGGCCGCTGGCGCGGCAGGCGATGCCCCTCTGCGCTCTCTGCGCCTCTGCGCGAACAAAAACCTCCGCGTCTCCGCGCCTCCGCGTGAACCAAAACTCTGGACCACGCGCCCAAGCAGCTTAGATGGGAAGCATGGCACTCATCCTCGGCCTTGAATCGAGCTGCGACGAAACCGCAGCGGCCCTCGTCGATAGCGACGGCACGATCCGCGCGCACAAGCTGGCGCGGCAGGAGGAAGCGCATCGCCCCTATGGCGGCGTCGTGCCCGAAATCGCCGCCCGCGCGCATGTCGAAATGCTGGGCCCCTTGGTTGAAGCCGCGCTCGCCGAAGCCGGCGTCACGCTCTCGCAAGTCGACGCGATCGCCGCCACTGCCGGCCCCGGCCTGATCGGCGGCGTGATGGTCGGCCTCGTTACCGGCAAGGCGCTGGCGCTCGCGGCCAACAAGCCGCTCGTCGCGGTCAACCATCTGGAGGGCCACGCGCTGTCCCCCCGCCTCGGCGCCCCGAGCCTCACCTTCCCCTATTTGCTCCTCCTCGTCTCGGGCGGCCATTGCCAGTTGCTGCTGGTCGAAGGCGTCGGCCGCTATCGCCGCCTCGCCACCACGATCGACGATGCCGCGGGGGAAGCGTTCGACAAGACCGCCAAGCTGCTCGGCCTCGGCTTTCCCGGCGGCCCGGCGGTGGAAGTCGCCGCCGCGCGCGGCAATCCCAAAGCCGTCCCCCTGCCCCGCCCGCTGGTCGGTTCGGGCGAGCCGCATTTCTCCTTCGCCGGCCTGAAAAGCGCCGTCGCCCGCGCGGTGAACGACTATAGCGCCGAGGATCTCGCCGCCTCGTTCCAGCAGGCGGTGGTCGATTGCCTGGTCGATCGCACCCGCCTCGCGCTCGCGATCACCCGGCCGACCGCGCTCGTCGTCGCCGGCGGCGTCGCGGCGAACACGGCGGTGCGCGCCGCACTCGAATCGCTGGCAAGCGAGCACGGCCTGCCCTTCGTCGCCCCGCCGCTCTGGCTGTGTACCGACAATGCGGCGATGATCGCCTGGGCCGGCGCCGAACGCTTCGGCCAGGGGCTTACCGATCCGCTCGACTTCCCGGCCCGCCCGCGCTGGCCGCTCGATCCGGATGCGGAAAAGGTCCGCGGCGCAGGAGTGAAAGCATGAGGATCGGCGTGATCGGCGGCGGCGCCTGGGGCACCGCATTGGCGCAGGTGGCGGCGCGCGACGACGCCCCGGTCCTGCTCTGGGCGCGCGAGCCCGACGTGGTGGAGAGCATCAACGGTGCCCATGAAAACCGCGCCTTCCTGCCCGGCGTGCCGCTCTCCGCCAGCATCCGCGCGACCGGCACGCTTGCCGATCTCGCCGGGCTCGACGCGCTGCTCGTCGTCGCCCCCGCCCAGCATGTCCGAACCGTGCTTTCGGAAATCGCAGTCGGCACCACCCCGCTGGTGCTCTGCGCCAAGGGGATCGAGGCGGGCACCCGCCTGCTCGTCGGCGAAGTGGCGCGCAGCGTCGCGCCGCACGCGCCCATCGCCGTCCTCTCCGGCCCCACCTTCGCCCATGAAGTCGCCGCCGGAAAGCCCACAGCCGTCACCCTCGCCTGCGAAGACGAAGCGCTGCGCACCCGGCTGGTCGAGCGCCTCGGCGCCCCCGCCTTCCGCCCCTATGCCTCGGCCGACGTCACCGGCGCGGAGATTGGCGGCGCGGTGAAGAACGTCCTCGCCATCGCCTGCGGCGTCGTCGAAGGCGCCGGCCTGGGCCTCAACGCCCGCGCCGCGCTGATCGCGCGCGGCTTTGCCGAAATGACCCGCTTCGGCCTGGCGCGCGGCGCGCAGGCGGATACGCTGACCGGCCTGTCGGGCCTAGGCGACCTCGTCCTCACCTGTTCCTCGACCAATTCGCGCAACTTCTCGCTCGGCGTCGGCCTGGGCCAGGGCCGCAGCGCCGCCGAACTGCTGGCCGACCGCAAGACGGTCGCGGAGGGCGCCTTCACCGCCCCGGTCCTCCGCGAAGCCGCGGCGGAGGCGGGCGTCGACATGCCGGTAGTCGCCGCGGTCAACGCCCTGCTGGAAGGCGCACCGGTGGCCGATGTGATCGAAGCGCTGCTCAGCCGGCCGCTCAAGGCGGAGGCGGTGTAGGGGATTTCCTACAGGGGTTGGTCTTGGTGTGTTCCGATTTGCACTTTGACATGATCGGTATGGAACGAAGGGAACGCTGAAGGCAGCTGCCGCCCATGTGTGGACGTAGCAATCTAGTGAGAGCTTATGCCCGTGAAAGTACTCCTCCCCCTCGCTTTGCTCTTGGTCGGTGCAGCGCCCGTCGACCATCCTCGCACGTACCTGCTTTCAATCGGGAGCGTTCCGCTGAAGGACACCGAGAGCATAGAGGGGTTCTCCATCAAGACCTGGGGAGTTCGGTTCCGGGCCGTATGTAGCATTCCCGCCGGTTGGAGGATCAAAGCTGGCAGCAGCGCTACCCCGAGAGGCGAACTCGAAGGAGTAGGGAGCCAAGGCGCAACATGGTTCAATCATGGCAGCCCGAAGGAGCTTCAATCATTCGTGCTTGTCACACTCTACGCTCCAGTTCAGCGTATGGACCGAGGATCACCTGACAACGGAGTCCCTGCGACTTTTCAGGGAACCGCAACGATCAGCACGGATGACGGTGACCTACAGCGCCCCCTGACCTATAGGAATATAACTCTCAAGCCGGCACGCAGCTGCCCCGTCAGATAGCAGCGGCTTCCCACCACGTCCCGCCACGCCGCCTCGCTTAGAATTTAGAGGCTGGCCATTGCAGTCCCCCTCAAACGCTCCCACACCTGTCACGAACCTAATCTTACGCGTTCGTGCCGCGCTCAGAAATCGACGGCGATGCCCTTCAATTCCCAGTCGCCATAGCGCACCGGATCCTTCTCCAGCGGGTCGTGTTCCGGCCGCTGCATCGGTTCGGGCTTGGGCACCGGCGGGCTCTTCGAGAGATATTCAGGCGGCTTCACATGCTCGGGTCGCTTGCCCATCGGGATTGCCTTCCTTGGTTGCCCGGCCCATGTCGGCCGCCAAAGGAGCATGGTCAAGTGAACGGTTGGGTAGCGGTACAGGATGCGCGGGCAGAGTATGACGGGGGAACGTGCTGATGGCCGGCCCCACGCCGCGCCGGAACGAGCAGGATGCCCCCGGCGTCCCCGCCCGTCAGGCGGCGCTGAAGCTGCTCGATGCGGTGCTCCGCCGCGGGCTGGCGCTGGAACAGGCACTCGATTCCGCGGCGCGCGGATTGGCCCCCAATGATCGCGGCCTGGCCCATGCGATTGCGGCAGAGGCGCTGCGCCGGCTGCCCGATCTGGATGCACTGATCGATTCCGCCACCCGCCAGCGCCTGCCTGATGATGCCAAGGCACGCTTTGCGCTGCGGATCGCGCTGGTCCAGGCGATCGCGCTCGGCACCCCCGGCCATGCTGCGATCGCGACGGTTCTGCCGCTGGTCGATGGCGGGCCGCGCAAGCTGGTCCACGGCGTGTTCGGCACGCTGATGCGCGGCAATGCGACGCTGCCCGATCTGCCGATGCTGCCCGATGCCGTCGCGCTACGCTGGCAGGCTTTGTGGGGCGACGAGATGGTCGAGGCCGCCCGCCACGCCATCACCTCCCCGCCGCCGCTCGACCTCAGCCTGCGCGATGCGGGGGTGGAGGTGACCCATTCGACCAGCCTCGCCCCGCTGCACGCCCGGCTGGAGCCCGGCACCAGCGTCCCCGACCTCCCCGGTTTCGCCGAGGGCGCATGGTGGGTGCAGGATCTCGCCGCGTCGATCCCCGCCCGGCTGATCGGGGCCGGCACCGGCACCGCGCTCGACCTGTGCGCCGCGCCGGGCGGCAAGACGCTGCAGCTCGCCGCCGCCGGTTGGCAGGTGACCGCGGTGGACGTCGCCGAAAACCGGCTGGTGCGCCTGCGCGAAAATCTGGAGCGCACCCAGCTTTCCGCCACGGTGATCACCGCCGATCTGCTGCGCTGGGCGCCGGCCGAGCCCGCCGATGCAGTGCTGCTCGATGCGCCGTGCAGCGCCACCGGCATTTTCCGCCGCCACCCGGACGTGCTCCACCGCGTCCGCCCCTCGCTGGTCACCGAAATGGCGGAGCTGCAAGCCAAGCTACTCGACCGGGCCGCCGCCTGGGTAAAGCCGGGCGGGACGCTGGTGTTCGCCACCTGCTCGCTGGAGCAGAAGGAAGGCGAAGCGCACCTCGCCCCCTTCCTGGCGGCGCATCCCGACTTCACGCTGGTGCCCGCCACCGCCGACGAGCTGCCCCCCGGCATCACGCCGCGCGAGGACGGATCGGTCCGCATCCTGCCGGGCATGTTGGCCGATGCCGGCGGGCTCGACGGCTTCTTCATCGCCCGGTTCCGCCGCGGTTGATCGCGGGGGCGGACCGGCTGGTCCCACCCCGGCACCAAGCTGTGGATAAAGCTGTGGAGAAGCCGTGGATCAGCGGTGGACACGCTGCCCCTGCGGTTGCGCCCGACTCGCCGCTTGCCTAGGAGATCGATCATGTCCGTCCGCATTGCCCCTTCGATCCTCTCGGCCGATTTCGCGCGGCTCGGCGAGGAGATCCGCGCCATCGACGCCGCCGGCGCCGACTGGATCCATGTCGATGTGATGGACGGGCATTTCGTGCCGAACATCACGATCGGCCCCGCCGTCATCAAGGCGCTGCGCCCGCACACCGCCAAGCCGTTTGACGTCCACCTGATGATCGCGCCGGTCGACCCGCTGCTCGCCGCCTTTGCCGATGCGGGTGCGGACACGATTTCAGTGCACCCGGAAGCCGGCCCGCACCTCCACCGCACGCTCCAGACGATCAAGGCGCTGGGCAAGCGCGCCGGCGTGGTGCTCAACCCGGCGACCCCGGTGAACGTGGTCGATCACGTCATGGACATGGTCGACCTGATCCTGGTGATGAGCGTGAACCCCGGTTTCGGCGGCCAGAAGTTCATCGAGAGCCAGTTGCCCAAGATCACCGAACTGCGCCGCCGAATCGAGGCGAGCGGTCGGGCGATCGATCTGGAAGTCGATGGCGGCGTCGATCGCGAAACCGCACCGCGCGTGATCGCCGCCGGCGCCGATGCGCTGGTTGCCGGCACCGCCACCTTCACCGGTGGGCCCGATCGCTATGCCGCCAACATCACCGCATTGAGAGGCCTTTGACCGATCCGACGCCGGACTTCGCCGCCGACGGAGTTGAGGAAGGCAAGCGGTTGATCCGGGTGGGGGGCGATCACGGCCTGTCGCTGGCCGATCGCATCGCCGACCGGTTTCAGCGCCTCGCCTGGCGTTCGCCTTTCTACGCCATGCGGCTGAAGGGGCGGCATCCGCTCAAGCTGATGACCGTCGCCGACGATCCCTTCTTCGGCGATGCCCGGCGCGGCAATGCACTGCTCGAAGGCGCGTTGCAGCTATGCGGCGAAGTCCGGGAGATCGAGACGCTCGATTTCGCCAAGGCCGACTGGTCGCCCGCCTTCACCCAGCATCTCCAGGGCTTCGCCTGGCTGCGCGACCTGTCCAGCGTCGCCACCCGCCAGCAGGGCGCGCCGATCGCCGAACACATCATGCGGCGCTGGCTGAAGGTGCATGGCGAACAGGTGGCGGCCCCCGCCTGGCGGCCCGATCTGGTCGGCCGCCGCATCCTGCTCTGGGTCGCCCATGCGCCGCTGATCCTGTCGTCGACCGACCAGGTCTATCGCTCGGGCGTGATGCACGCCCTGGCCCGCGGCGCCCGCCATCTCGACCGCAGCGCCGACAAGGTGCCGGCCGGCGCCCCACGGCTCGCCGCCTGGGCGGGGCTCACCGTCGCGGGGCTGGTGCTGCCGGGCGGCGATCCCCGCCGCGCCTTTGCCGAGGCGGGGCTCAACCGCGCGATCACCGCGTCGGTCTATGAGGATGGCGGCACCGTCGGCCGCTCGCCGGATGGCCAGCTCGACGCGATCCAGCTGCTGACCCTGCTCTGCGAAACCTACGCCGCCCGCCGCATCGAACCGCCGGCCTTCGTGCTCGGCGCGCTCAACCGGATGGTCGCCGCACTGCTCGGCGTGTGCCACGGCGATGGCGGCCTCGCCAGCTGGCAGGGCTGCGGGCCCGTCAACGGCGCGCTGATCGAGCAGACGATCGAGGCCACCGGTGTCCGCACCCGCCCGCTCAAACAGGCACGCGAATGGGGCTATCAGCGCCTTTCCTGTGCCGGCACCGTGCTGATCCTCGACGCCGCCCCGCCGCCGGTCGCGCGCGTGGCGCAGACCGGCTGCGCCTCCACCCTCGCCTTCGAGCTTTCCGACGGCGCGGACCGCATCATCGTCAATTGCGGCGGTGGCCGCGCCGCCGATGCACAGCTCCCCGCCGAGCTGGTCCAGGGCTTGCGCACCACCGCCGCGCATTCGACGCTGACGCTGGGCGACAGCAACTCCACCGCCATCCATGCCGACGGCACGCTCGGCCGGGGAGTGAGCGAAGTGGAACTGGTGCGCCACGAAACTGAACATGCCAGCCGGATCGAGGCAGCGCATGACGGCTATGTCCGCCGCTTCGGGCTGCTCCATCGCCGCGAGCTTACCCTGTCGCACGACGGACGCGATCTGCGCGGCGAAGATCTGCTGCTGCCCGCCGGCAAGCGTCGGCTCGACTCGACGCCCTTCGCGCTGCGCTTCCACCTCGCCCCCCAGATCGAAGTATCGCCCACCGCCGACGGACATGGCGCCATCCTGCGCACCCCTTCGGGCATCCTGTGGCAGTTTCGCGCCAAGGGCGGCACGCTGGCGATCGACGAGAGCCTATGGATCGACGCGCGCGGCCGGCCGCACGCCACCCAGCAGCTGGTGCTCCAGGGTGAGACCCCGGCGGGCGGGGCCAGCCTGAACTGGGTGTTCCACCGCTCGAAATAGGGCTTGCTCCGCGCGGCCCGATTGGAGAGAGGGGCGGGCCATGGACATCAAGATCACCCGCGCACTCCTCTCGGTCTCCGACAAGACCGGGATCGTCGAACTCGGCCAGGCTCTGGCCGCCCAGGGCGTCGAGCTCGTCTCGACCGGCGGTACCGCCACCGCCCTGCGTAACGCAGGCCTGGAGGTCCGCGACATCTCGGACCTGACCGGCTTCCCGGAGATGATGGACGGCCGCGTGAAGACGCTGCACCCCAAGGTGCATGGCGGCCTGCTCTCGGTCCGCGACAATCCCGAGCACCAGGCCTCGATGGCCGAGCACGCGATCGCGCCGATCGACCTGGTGGTGGTGAACCTCTATCCCTTCGCCCAGACCGTCGCCAAGGGCGCGGATCGCGACGAGATCATCGAGAATATCGATATTGGCGGCCCGTCGATGGTGCGCTCGGCCGCGAAGAATCATGAGTCGGTGGCGATCGTCACCGATCCGGCCGATTATGCGCTGGTGATGGGCGGCACGACGACACTGGAGCAGCGCCGAAAGTTCGCCGCCAAGGCCTATGCCGCGACCGCCGCCTATGACGCGATGATCTCCAGCTGGTTCGCCTTCGCCGACCAGGGCGAGGCGTTCCCCGAAACGCTCAACATCTCGCTGAAGCGCGGCCAGGCGCTGCGCTATGGCGAGAACCCGCACCAGCAGGCGGCCTTTTATGCCGCGACCGGCCCCGCCGCGCGCGGCATCGGCCAGGCCCGCCAGCTGCAGGGCAAGGAACTGAGCTACAACAACTATAACGACGCCGATGCGGCGCTCGAGCTGGTCAGCGAATTCCGCGACGGTCCGCCGACCGCGGTGATCGTCAAGCACGCCAATCCGTGCGGCGTGGCGAGCGGCGCAACGCTCGCCGAGGCCTATGCGGCGGCCTTCGCCTGCGACACCGTATCGGCCTTCGGCGGCATCATCGCGGTCAACCGCCCGCTCGACCGCGCGACCGCCGAGCAGATCACCGGCATCTTCACCGAAGTGGTGGTGGCCCCCGACGCCGACGAAGAGGCGCTGGCGCTGTTCGCGGCGAAGAAGAATCTCCGCCTGCTGCTCACCGGCGAACTGCCCGACCCGGCGCGGGCGGGCCTGTTCGCCAAGTCGATCGCCGGCGGTTGGCTGGTCCAGGGCCGCGACAACGGCATCGTCATGCGCGACCAGCTCAAGGTCGTCACCAAGCGCCAGCCGACCGAGCAGGAACTGGCCGACTGCCTATTCGCCTGGACGGTGGCCAAGCACGTCAAGTCGAACGCGATCGTCTATGCCAAGGACGGCAGCACCGCCGGCGTCGGCGCCGGCCAGATGAACCGTCTGGAAAGCGCCCGCATCGCCGCGTGGAAGGCCAAGGACGCCGCCGACAAGGCCGGCTGGGCGCAGCCGCGCACGATCGGCTCGGCCGTGGCATCGGACGCGTTCTTCCCCTTCGCCGACGGCCTGCTCGCGGCGGTCGAAGCGGGTGCGACCGCGGTGATCCAGCCGGGCGGGTCGATCCGCGACGACGAGGTCATCGCGGCGGCCGACGAGGCCGGGCTGGCGATGGTGTTCACCGGCATGCGCCACTTCCGGCACTGAGGCACAAGCGCCGCGCTTCCGGTTGGGGGCGCGGCGTTGCGACATGCCACCCGTCACCCCGCGAAGGCTGGGGTCCATTGACGCTGGAGCTGCGGTTCTTTCCCCGGACGTTCAGGCGAATGGATTCCCGCCTTCGCGGGAATGACGGTGGGGGGCGCCCCCTCCACCACCGCCTGCGGCGGCGGTCCCCCTCCCCCAGCTTCGCCGAGGGAGGAAACACTTACGCCGCCTCCGCCGTCGCCCCCCCGGCCCGCGGCACCTTGCGGAACAGGGCGCGGTCCTCGGGGCCGAAGCCGAAGCGGATGATGACGTAGAGGAAGGTGACCAGGATCGCCGGCATCCCCAGGCTCATTTCCGCCCATTCATAGCGATGCGGCAGCGCCATGAACGCCGCGCCGACCAGCCCGGCAATGACGACGGCGGCGAAGAAGCTCGGGCGGATGCTCACCACCGGCGCGCCGAGCTTGGCCTGGAGCAGCAGGCCCTTGGCGATCGAACCGATTGTCAGCGAGAGCGCCAGCGCCACCGCGGGCGCGGCCGACTGCACCGGCACCGACCAGCCCTGCCCCCGCGCCACGACGATCAGCACGAAACTGAGCGCGATCTGGAGCATCAGCACGCAGACCGAGATCATCAGATTGGTGTGCCGGGCGATATAGATCAGCGCCGTCTCGCACACCGCGCCGGGCGACGCGAACACCTCTGCGAACAGCAATACGCACAGCACCGCCGAGCCGATCACGAATTCGCGGCCGAGCAGGCCCATCACCCCCTCGGCGGGAATCGAGAACATCACCGCAAGACCCGCCTGCGCGCAGAGGATCCAGAAGCCGACCTGCCGCACCTGCCGCGCCACCGCCGGGCGGTCACCGGCGGCGAGGCTTTGGGTGATCACCGGCCCCAGGATCGGGTCGAAGCTCGATTTCAGCCGCTGCGGCACCGAGGCGACCTGCTGCGCCATGTAATAGATGCCGACCACCGAGGGCGCGAACAATAGGCCGAGGATAAAGCGATCGACGTTGCGCGTCGCCCACTCGATCGCATCGGCCCCCGCCAGCGGCGCATTGAGCCGCGCGAGCCCCCAGATCACCGCCGGCTGGGGGCGCCAGCCCAGCGGCAGGCCATATTCGCGCACGAACGGGACGAGCGAGGCCACCAGGGCAGCCGACATCGACAGCACATAGGCCATTAGCAGCCCGTCGCGCGTGGAGACGAACGAGAAGACCCAGGCGGCGATGCTGATCGTCCACGGCTCGATGATCGCCCGCGCCGTCACCGACGCGCCGATATTGTGGCGATAGGCGAGCGCCGAGAGCGAGACATCGGATAGCGCGATGGCGATCACCACCAGCGGCAGGAAGCGCTCCAGCCCCATCACCGGGCTGTTGGGGAACAGCGCCTGCGGGAACAGGATCATCACCCCGCTCGCGATCAGCGCCGCGACGAAGGCGACCACCAGCGCATCCCACACGACATGGGTGTGCGGTCGATCAGTGCTGGACAGCGCCTGTGCGAGCCCGCGCTTCAGGCCGATCGTGGCGACCAGCGCCACGAACTCGATCACCAGCACCGCGATGGCGTACCGCCCGACAATCTCCGGCCCATAGGCACGGCCGGCGATGAACAGGAACGGCAGCCGCGCCACCAGCCGGATGAGGAAGCCCAGCATGTTGGTGCGCCCGCCCTTGGCCAGCGCGTTGATGTCTTGCGACGCTTCCCCCTGGCTCAATGCGCGGCGCCCCAGCTGGGGCCGACGCCGATCTCCACGCCGAGCGGCACGGTGAGCTGGATCGCCGGTTCGGCGGCGGTGGCCATCACCCGCTCGATGATCGGCCGCGCGGCCGCGACATCGCCCTCGGGCAGCTCGAACACCAGTTCGTCATGCACCTGGAGGAGCATGCGGACCTTCTCCAGCCCCGCCTCGCGCAGCGCCGGGCCCATCCGCGCCATGGCGCGCTTGATGATGTCGGCGCTGGTGCCCTGGATCGGCGCGTTGATCGCGGCGCGCTCGCTGCCCGCCCGCTCATTGGGGTTGGAGGCCTTGAGCCGCGGGAAGTGGGTCTTCCGGCCGAACAGCGTCGTCGTATAGCCGCGCTCCTTCGCCTCCCGCAGCGTATCGGCGATGTAGCGGTTGATGCCGGGGAAGCGCTCGAAATAGCGGTTGATCATCGCCTGCGCCTCGTCCGGCGTCACGTCGAGCCGGCCGGCCAGGCCCCAGCGCGAGATGCCGTAGAGGATCGCGAAGTTGATCGTCTTGGCACGACCACGCGTGTCGCGGTTCACCTCCCCGAACAGTTCCATCGCGGTCATGCTGTGGATGTCGTCGCCATTCGCGAAGGCGGTGCGCAGCGCCGGCACATCGGCGATGTGCGCGGCCAGCCGCAGCTCGATCTGCGAATAGTCAGCCGAGAGGATGACGTTGCCCGGCTCCGCCACGAAGGCGTCGCGGATCTGGCGGCCGGTCTCGGTGCGCACCGGAATGTTCTGCAGGTTCGGGTCGGTCGAGGAGAGCCGCCCGGTCTGCGCGCCGGTGAGGCTGTAGCTGGTGTGGACGCGCCCAGTCTGCGGGTTGATCTGCGCCTGCAGCGCGTCGGTATAGGTCGACTTGAGCTTGGACAGCTGGCGCCAGTCGAGAACCTTCAGCACCATCTCGCGGCCGGGCGAATCCTTGTCGGCGGCGATGCGCTCCAGCTCGTTGACGTCGGTGGAATAGACGCCGGACTTGCCCTTGCGGCCGCCCTTGATCCCCATCTTGTCGAACAGCACGTCGCCCAGCTGCTTGGGGCTACCGATGGTGAACTTGAAGCCGGTGATGGCGTGGATTTCCTCCTCCAGCGCGGCGATCTGCTGCGCGAAGTCGGACGAGAGCTTCGACAGCACCCCGGCATCGACCTTGATGCCGGTGCTCTCCATCTCCGCCAGCACCGCGACCAGCGGGCGATCGACGCTCTCATAGACGCGCGTCACGCTCTCATAGGCGAGGCGCGGCTTGAGGCGCCGCCACAGCCGCAGCGTGACATCGGCATCCTCGGCGGCGTAGCGGGTCGCCGCCTTGAGATCGACCTGGCCGAAATGGAGCTGGTTCTTCCCCGTGCCGACCACGTCCTTGTAGGCGATGCAGCTATGGGCGAGATGGGTGGCGGCAAGCTCGTCCATGCCGTGGCCGTGCAGCCCGGCATCGAGATCGAAGCTCATCACGATCGTGTCGTCATAGGGCGCGACGCGGATGCCGGCGCGACCGAGCACGATCATGTCGTACTTCAGATTGTGGCCGATCTTGAGGACGGCGGGGTCCTCCAGCAGCGGTTTCAGCCGGGCGATCGCCTCGGCGCGGTCGAGCTGCACCGGCTTTTCGGCGAACATGTCGGTGCCGCCATGGCCAAGCGGAATGTAGCAGGCGAGGTTGGGCGCCAGCGCCATGCTGACCCCGACGAGATCGGCCTGGGTCGCATCGAGCCCGCTCGTCTCGGTATCGATCGCCACCCAGCCCTGGTGCCGCGAGACGGTGATCCAGCGATCCAGCGCGTCCAAGTCGGTCACGGTCTCGTAGCCGTCATGATTGCAGGGCGGATCTTCCTCGACACCGGGCGCCTCGTGCGTCTCCACCGGCGCGTCGGCGACCGAGGACAGCCGCGAGAGCAGCGTCTTGAAGCCGTGATGCTCGAGGAAGGCGCGGAGCGGCGCGTCGGGGATGCCCTGCAACTCGAGCGCTTCCAGCGGCTCGGGCAGCGGCACGTCGCAGGCGAGCGTGACCAGCTTGTGGCTCAGCCGGGCGAGATCGGCATGCTCGATCAGATTGTCGCGCAGCTTGCCCTTCTTCATCTCCGGCGCGGCGGCGAGCACCGATTCGAGATCGCCATGTTCGAGGATCAGCTTGGCCGCGGTCTTGGGGCCGACGCCGGGGACGCCGGGGACGTTGTCGACGCTGTCGCCCATCAGCGCCAGCACTTCGCCGAGCTTTTCCGGGCCGACGCCGAACTTCTCGCGCGTATCGTCGGGCCCCATGCGCCGGTTGTTCATCGTGTCGAGCATGTCGACCGACGGATCGGTCATCAGCTGCATCAGGTCCTTGTCGGAGCTGACGATCGTCACCTGCCAGCCCTGCGCCAGCGCGGCCTTGGTGTAGCTCGCGATCAGGTCGTCGGCCTCCCAGCCCAGCTCCTCGATGCAGGGAAGGCTGAAGGCGCGCGTCGCGTCGCGGATCATCGGGAACTGGGGGACCAGATCTTCCGGAGCCGGCGGGCGGTGCGCCTTGTACTGGTCGTAGAGATCGTTGCGGAACGTGTGCTCGGACTTGTCGAGGATCACCGCCATGTGCGTCGGGCCATCGGCCTTGTGCAGCGCGTCGACCAGCTTCCACAGCATCGCGGTATAGCCATAGACGGCCCCCACAGGCTCGCCATGCTTGTTCGTCAGCGGCGGCAGCCGGTGATAGGCGCGGAAGATATAGCTGGAGCCGTCGACGAGATAGAGATGGGGCATGGGGCGGGAGATAGCAGC
Organism: Sphingomonas pokkalii; assembly: GCF_003096275.1. Classification (GTDB taxonomy): domain Bacteria; phylum Pseudomonadota; class Alphaproteobacteria; order Sphingomonadales; family Sphingomonadaceae; genus Sphingomonas; species Sphingomonas pokkalii. The sequence continues at coordinate 468,013 of NZ_QENQ01000001.1, read as the reverse complement.
GCCCGCACGCTCCGTCATCCCGAACGACGGCCTGTTTTCAGCCGCCCGCCTGATGTTCGGCGACGACCGCACGCACCACGGCGTGCATCAGCAGCTGGCGCTCGTTGATCGGCCGCGGCGTATCGCCGATCATCACCGCCAGCGCAAAGGAGCGGCCATCCGGCGCGGTGAGCAGCGCCACGTCGTTATAGCCCGCGGTACGGCCGAACAGGTCCTGCCCCGTGCCGGTCTTGTGCGCGAGCTGCCACCCCGGCGGCAGCGCGCCGCGCAGGCGGTGCTTGCCGGTGTGCGAGGCCTGCATCGTCGACAGCAGCCACTGGGTGGAAACGGGCGAAAGCAGCTCGCCGCGCTTCAGCCGCGCCAGCGCGCCCGCAATGGCGAGCGGCGCCGCGCCGTCGGGCGGATCGGCGACATAGGACTGATAGGCGGCGACGCGGGTGGCACGCGGCAGCTGGGCGCGGGCGACCGCGAAGCTGTTACCCATCGAATATTCGGGCTTCCACGCCGGCAGGCCCGAAGTGCCGAGCTGGAGCAGCTTCTCGCCCGGTCCGAAGCGGATCGAGCCGAGCGCATTGCGCGCGATGAACGAACGCACCGCCGGCGGCCCGCCGACGAGGCGGAGCAGCTTGTCGTTGCAGGTATTGTCGCTCATCGTCAGCGCGCGGCGCATGATCTCGCCGACGGTGCTGTGGTAACCTTGGTCGCCCTTGACCAGCGACGCGACCGGCTGGTGGAACAGGGTGAAATCGGCGCGGGTGATGACGAGTGGGTCGCTTAGCCGGATGCGGCCCTGGTCGACTTGGTCGAGCACGGTCATCGCGACCCATAGCTTGGAAACGCTCTGCTGCGGCAGCCTGCGCGCGCCGCCCTGCGAGGCGGTCCAGTTGCGATCGACGCTGGTGACGGCGATACCGACGACGCCGTCGAAATTGCGGGCGACTTCCGACAGGCGATTCACCAGCGCTGCCGGCGGCGGCACTTCAGCACGCGGCGCGGCATGGGCGGGCGGAATCGGCAGCAGCACGCCGTAATTGGGCGCGGGCAGATAGGCGGCGAGTTCGGGATGTTCGTGCACCGCGCAGCCGAGCAGCACCGCGGGCCCAAGCCCCGCGACGGTCAGCGCACGCTCGACCTTGGAGAACCGAATTCTACGCACCGCAACCAACCTCTTGCCCAAGCCCATCATGCGACTGCCCCTAGAGGCGGCAAAGCAAGGGATTGCCGCAATGCGACGAAGCGAGTCGGTGGAGCGACGAGGCGTGAAGTCGCTGCAGCACCCGACCCACACCTTTCGTCATTCCCGCGCAGGCGGGAATCCATTGGCCGTGCCGGTGCGGCTCCTGCTTCGACTGCACAGGCGAATGGATCCCCGCCTCCGCGGGGATGACGGGTGGATTGGAGAATGCGCAGGGGCAGAAAGCCTTGTCGATTCAAGGCACCAATACCGTGTCTACGGCCTCGGCCGCCATCTCCGGATAGTCGAGCGTGTAGTGCAGCCCGCGGCTTTCCTTGCGGTGCAGCGCCGAGCGGACGATCAGGTCGGCGCTTTCCAGCAGGTTGCGCAGCTCGATCAGGTCGGGTGTGACGCGGAAATGGCCGTAATAGTCGGCCACTTCCTCGCGCAGCAGCTTGATGCGGTGCGCCGCGCGCTCCAGCCGCTTGGTCGTCCGCACGATGCCGACATAGTTCCACATGAAGCGGCGGATCTCGGTCCAGTTCTGCTTGATGACGACTTCCTCGTCCGAATCGGCGACGCGGCTCTCGTCCCAGGGCCGGATCGCCGGCGGCGGCGGCAGGTCGCCCCAATTGCCCAGGATGTGATTCGCCACCGCCTCGCCGAACACGAAGCATTCGAGCAGCGAGTTGGACGCCAGGCGATTGGCGCCGTGCAGCCCCGACTGGCTGACCTCGCCCGCGGCATAGAGGCCCGGCAGGTCGGTCCGCCCGTCGCGATCGATCATCACCCCGCCACAGGTATAATGCTGGGCGGGCACCACCGGGATCGGCTCCTTGGTCATGTCGATGTCGAGGTCGAGCAGCCGGTGGTAGATGGTCGGGAAATGGTGCTGGACGAATTCCGGCCCCATATGGCTGATGTCCAGGTGGACATAGTCGAGGCCGAGCCGCTTGATCTCATGGTCGATCGCGCGGGCCACGATGTCGCGCGGCGCCAGTTCCAGCCGGGGGTCGAAATCGGGCATGAAGCGGTGCCCTGCCTCTTCGCCCGCATCGGGCGGCAGCAGCAGATGCCCGCCCTCGCCGCGCACCGCCTCGGTGATCAGGAAGTTCTTGACGTCGAGATTGTAGAGGCAGGTCGGATGGAACTGCATCATCTCCATGTTCGAGATGCGGCAGCCCGCGCGCCACGCCATCGCGATGCCGTCCCCGGTCGCGCCGCGCGGGGCGGTGGAAAAGAGATAGGTCCGCCCCGCCCCGCCGGTCGCCAGCACGGTCGCGCGGGCGGTGAACAGCTCGACGCGGTTGGTCTGGCGGTTGAAGGCATAGACGCCCCAGACATTGCCCGCGCCCGAATAGCGGAGCTCGTGCCGGCTGGTGGCGAGGTCGATCACCACCATATCGGGCACCAGCGTGATGTTGGGGTGCGCCTGCGCGGCGCGGAGCAACGCGGTCTGCACGGCGAGGCCGGTCGCATCGTCGACATGCGCGATGCGCCGGTGGCTGTGGCCACCCTCACGGGTGAGGTGCAGCGCATTGCCCTCGGTGTTGAACGGCACGCCCAGCTTCACCAGCCGCTGGATCGCGGCGGGGGCGTTTTCGACCACCATTTCCACCGTCGCGCGGTCGTTGAGGCCGGCGCCGGCGACCATCGTGTCCTCGATATGGCTTTCGAAGGTGTCGCCCTCCTCCAGCACCGCGGCGATGCCGCCCTGCGCCCAGGCGGTCGAGCCCTCGGCAAAGCCGCCCTTGGCCAGCACCGTCACCTTGAAGCGATCCGCCAGATGCAGCGCGGCGGTGAGCCCCGCCGCGCCGGAACCGAGGATCAGGACATCGCTTTGGTGGTTGGTGTCGGGCAAAGAGGCACTCCTTCGCGTGCGCTTAAAGCGCGCATGGGGCGGGTTCCGCAATCCCTACCCTCGGGCATAAGGGGTTAGCGAGAGGAGAAGCAGATGCGATTGGGCTGGTGGATCGGAGTGGCGGCGCTGTTCGGCAGCGGCTCGGCGCAGGCGGCGACGTGTCGGCTGGGCGCGGCGGGAACAACAGTGTCGGTGACGATCGAGGGCACCGGGCGCTCGATGCTGGTGCATTTGCCCGCCGGCCGCAGCACCGCGCGGCTGCCTTTGGTGTTCGTGTTCCACGGCAGCACCGGCAAGGGCCGCGACATCCTCGCCCAGTCCAAGCTGGAGGCGACCGCGGACCGCCACGGCTTCCTGCTCGCCGCGCCCGATGGCGGCATTCCGGCCGAACAGGGCTTCGTGTGGAACATCCCCGGCGTGCCGACGGTGACCGGCAAGGTGCCCAGCCCCGACGATGCCGACGACGTCGCCTTCGTGAAGACCGCGATCGACCAGCTGGCCGCCAAGGGCTGCGTGGACCGGTCGCGTGTCTACGCCACCGGCTATTCGGGTGGCGGGCGGATGACCTCCTGGCTCAGCTGCGTCGCGGCAGACCGCTTCGCCGCGATCGCGCCGGTGGTCGGCCTGCGCGCTGGCAATCCGTTGAAGGAAACGCCGCGCGTCCCCGATCCGGCGACCTGCACGCCGTCGCGGCCGATGCCGGTGCTGGCGTTCGCCGGCGATGCCGACACCACCAACCCGATCCAGGGCGGCGGCGCGGGCTATTGGCAGTACACGATGCACACCGCACTGGTCCGCTGGGCAGATCTGAACGGGTGCCGCATGGGGCCGGTGGAGCGCGAGGTTTCGGCCGACGTGAAGGAGGAGCGCTTCACCCGCTGCTCGGGCGGCGCGGACGTGGCCGGTCGGGTGAAGCACGGCGCCGGCCATGTCTGGGTGGCAGACAACGAGGCAATGTGGGCGTTCTTCGCTGCACATCGGCAGTGAGAAAATCGGCGGCATGAAAAACGAAAATAATCCGCCGGAAGACCGCCACCTTTCGTTCGATGGGGAATTGTCAGTCCCCCTGAAGCCATGCAAAATCCTCCCTTATGAGGACGAGTTTGATAGCTAAGGGATTTGGGTCCCTGCTTTTGCTGATAGCGCCTGCGTCGCCACAGTCCGCTCAATTGTCTTCCCGCGCAGGAGAGACATACGAAATCACCCAAAGCTACAAAACGTCTGAGGAAGCGAGCGACGGCTCGTCGGGAAGCTCCAGCGGTAGCTACACGATCCGCGAACGTATCCTCACCGAACGGGACGGCGGCTTCGAGATCGAATATGATTTGCCGCCCCAATCTACCGCCAACGATCGTGCTGACAACTGGCAGCTTCCGGCACGCGTATTGAAGATTCCTGGTCGCTCCATGCAACTGCTGAACGCGGACCAGCTGGAAAGGCGACTTGGCGATTGGCTCAAAGCTGCCAAATGGGATCGTTCGGTTTGCGGCCGATGGATTTTCACGTGGAATGCATTCCGCATAGACTGCGACCCGCATTCGATCATCGAACGTGTCGACATCATGAATTTGGATGCCCAGGATCTTCACGAAGGCGCCGCCTATAAAGATCCACAAGCCATAGGCCTTGCGCACTTAGCACGGAATGTGAGCGCTTCTAACGGCACGACTTTGCGCGTGACGGCATCGGTTGATCCCGAAAAAATCAAACGCCAGCGCGCGGTGAACGACGTGGCCGTCGGAGAGATTTCGCAGAAGCCGGTTAGCCTGGAAAGCGCCCTTCGTGCGCGTTCTGGGGAGCAGGTTTCCGGGTCTATTTCGGTAGTGTGGGAAATTGATGAAACCGGCTCGGCTAGAAAGCGCACAAAGACGACCACGGTAGAAATCCGGCGACCAGACGGTATCACGGAAAAGCGCATGTCGACCGACATCGTAGAGCGCCGACAGATCCTCCAATAGGGAATGTACGCGACGGCGGCTTGCGTTCTCGTCCCGCGTACACAACGCGGGCATCAGCCAAAGCGGCCGACCGCCTCCCTACGCCGCCCGCGTCAAATTCAGGAACACATCCTCCAGGTCCGCCTCGCGGGTCGACACGTCGACGATCCCCAGCCCCGCCGCCTGCACCGCACCCAGCACTTCGCCGGCGTTCGCCTGGTCCTTGCGGTAGGTGATCACCAGCACCCGCTCGCCCTTCAGCTCCACCTTCTGGAAGCAGGCATTGTCCGGTGCGGCGGCGATGTCGCGGTCCACCGTCACCTCGACCACCTTTTCCTGCGCCATGCCGACCAGCTCGCGGGTGGGCTTGTTGGCGATCAGCTGGCCGTGGTTGATGATCGCGATGCGGTCGCACAGCTCCTCGGCCTCTTCGAGATAGTGCGTCGTCAGCACCACCGTGACGCCGCGCTGGTTGAGCTGCTTCACATAGGCCCAGAGCTGCTGGCGCAGTTCGACGTCGACGCCCGCGGTCGGCTCGTCGAGCACGATGATCGGCGGGGAATGGACCATCGCCTTGGCGACCATCAGCCGCCGCTTCATGCCGCCCGAAAGCGTGCGCGAATAGGCATGGGCCTTGTCTTCAAGATGCACCGCGCGGAGCAGCGCCATCGCGTCGAACTTGTCCTTGGCCACGCCGTACAGGCCCGCCTGGATCTCCAGCGTCTCCTTCGGCGTGAAGAAGGGATCGAACAGGATCTCCTGGTTGACGATGCCGATGCTCGCCTTGGCGTTGCGCGGGTGCGCGTCGATGTCGAAGCCCCAGATCGCAACCTTGCCGTCGGTCTTGTTGACCAGCCCCGCCAGGATGTTGATCAGCGTCGACTTGCCCGCGCCATTGGGGCCGAGCAGCCCGAAGATCTGCCCGCGCGGCACCTCGAAGCTCACCCCGTCCAGCGCGCGCTTGCCGCCGGAATAGGTCTTGCAGAGAGTGTCGATCGCGATCGCAGCCTGGGTCATGGGGCGCAGCTTTAAGACCCTGCGCATCCGATTGCGAGCCCCCGCGCGCTTTGCTAAGGCGCGGGGCATGATCGCCCCGCCCGAAGTCCTCCGCACCGCCCAGTCCCGCGTCGCCTGCGACGGCACCGGCCCCGGCCTGCCCGCCGCGCTCGGCCACCCGCGCGTATTCCTGCAGATCGACGAATCCGGCTATGTCGATTGCGGCTATTGCGATCGCCGCTTCGTGCTGATCGGCGGCCCCGCCGACGGCGCCGACCAGAGCCAGCTGCCCGATCACCCGGCAGGCGCCAGCATCTGAGCTAAAAGCGCAGCCCGGTTTCGCATGGACTAACCGAGGCCTTTACTTTCTTGGCATTCCACTTTCTCGGGCATATCAATGTACCGGCAAGTGGAAGGGGCCGTTCAATGACGCTTTGGCTTTTCGCTATGTTTGTGCAGTCGCCTGACGTCATCGAACTTCGGTGCCCGGGCTCGACAACTGTCCTGGCACCTACCAAGCAGGGCTCCGCAGTTGTTACTGGTCCTGCGGGGACTGCAGCAACTGCGTCTGTGGAGCGCACTGCCGTCGATTCTCGCGGCGTCACGGAATTCCGCATTGAAGGCGATAAGGCTTTCGCCCGGCCACCTCTTGGCTTCGTCGAGCGAAAGGGGACCAACGGCTGGCTGCCGGTAAAGAAGCTTGTGGTCACTGATGGTGAGATTTCGGGCATGGTGCAGGTTGATCTACTTACGGCATCGCGGTTTCGAATCGACCGACGCACAGGTGAGTTGACGACAAGCGGTGGCTTTCGTGGAGTTTGCACAAAGCTAGAAGCGAACGACAAAAGAGCGTTCTAGCCGACTCATCGTTCTTGATTCCCACCACGAACCCAAGCCAGCGCAGCCGTGTTAGGCGACGGTTTGCTTGTACTTGGAGTTGGAATGGGCCCAACTCCTGCAGGCGTACCGCTCAAAATCCATGAACGGGCCGACGGCCGCTGATCGTCGCGCTGATGCGTGACTCTTTGATCGCGCCTCCTATATCGGTAAGATGAGCATTCCCACCGATCCCCGCGCCTTCCTCTATCGCGACGGGCTTGATCCCGACGCTGCCGTTCGCCTGACCGCCGATGCGCTGGGCCAGGCCGAGGATGGCGAGCTCTATCTGCAATATCGCAAGTCCGAGGCGTTCGGCTTCGACGACGGCCGGCTGAAGACCGCGGCGTACGACACGCAGTCGGGCTTCGGCCTGCGCGCGGTCTCGGGCGAGACGACGGCGTTCGCCCACGCCAACGAGATCAGCGCCGCCGCGATCCGCCGCGCCGCCGAGACGATGGCGCTGATCGATCCGGCCAGGCAGGGCAAGGCCCCGCCGCCCCAGGGCAACAACCGCCATCTCTACACCGATGCCGATCCGCTCGACCTGGTCCCCTTCGCCGACAAGGTGAACCTGTGCCAGACGATCGACGCCGCCGCCCGCGCGCGCGATCCCCGCGTCAAGCAGGTCTCCGTCAGCCTCACCGGCCAGTGGAGCGTGGTCGAGGTGGTGCGCGCCGACGGCTTCGTCGCCACCGATGTCCGGCCGCTGGTGCGGCTCAACGTCTCGGTGGTCGTCGAGCAGAATGGCCGCCGCGAGACCGGCAGCTTCGGCACCGGCGGGCGCGTCGTCTATGACCGGCTGTTCCAGCCCGAAACCTGGAACCGCGCGATCGACGAGGCGCTGGCACAGGCGCTGGTCAATCTCGATGCGGTGGCCGCGCCTGCAGGCGACATGACCGTGCTGTGCGGCCCCGGCTGGCCCGGCGTGCTGCTCCACGAGGCGGTGGGCCATGGTCTCGAGGGCGACTTCAACCGCAAGGGCACCAGCGCCTTTTCGGGCCGCATCGGCGAGCGCGTCGCGGCGCCCGGCGTGACCGTGGTCGACGACGGCTCGATCCATGATCGCCGCGGCTCGCTCTCGATCGACGACGAGGGCACGCCGACGCGCGAGACGGTGCTGATCGAGGACGGCATCCTCAAGGGCTATATGCAGGACCGCTTGAACGCCCGTCTGATGGGCGTCGAGCCGACCGGCAACGGCCGCCGCGAATCCTTCCAGCACGCGCCGATGCCGCGGATGACCAACACCTTCATGAAAGGCGGCAAGGACGATCCCGCCGAACTGCTCTCGCGCGTGAAGAAGGGCATCTACGCCAAGAGCTTCGGCGGCGGCCAGGTCGACATCGTCTCGGGCAAGTTCGTCTTCTCGTGCACCGAGGCGTACCTCATCGATAACGGCAAGCTGGGCGCCCCGATCAAGGGCGCGACGCTGATCGGCGACGGGCCGACCGTGCTCCACCGCGTGACCGGCATCGGCAACGACTTCGCGCTCGACGAAGGCATCGGCATGTGCGGCAAGGGCGGCCAGTCGATCCCCGCCGGCGTCGGCCAGCCGACGCTGCTGGTGGAGGGGCTGACGGTTGGCGGGACGGCAGCCTGATCAGCCGCTGCCGGTGAGCACGTCGATCGCGCCGAGGATGCGGAAGCGCTCCTCGGCAAGCGATCCCACCCGCTCGCGCAGCTCGGCGGTGCGTATCGCGGCGGCGAATTCCGTCATCAGGACCAAGGTCTCGCCGTTCACGTCGAAGTGCGGATGCAAACGCGGCGTCGTCGGGGCGCTTTCGCCGGGCTTTGCAAGCGGGATGACGAAGCGCGTGCCGATCGTTGCGAGATCCTCGGCCTGGCAGTCGATCACCAGGCCGCCGCCCGCCAGCCGATGCACGTCAAACTGCGCCATCAGAACAGGCGGTAGCGCTCGAGCGGCAATCCGTTCTCTTCGACCCAGCGATTATGGGCTTCCGCCCATTCGCGATTCTCTTCCTGCCAACGCCGGTCGCGCTCCGCCTTGGCGGCGGCGCGGATCGCGGCTTCGCAAACCTGGGAGAGATTCAGCCCCACCTCGCGCGCAGCCGCGACCACGCCCGTGTCGAGCGACAAGTTCACCGCCTTGCGCTTGCCGGACGCGATCGGATCGTGCTTCATGCGGATAAGCTATGCGCATGCCCCATGCGCGTCAATCATCGGAGGCCGGCATGGCGCTCGTCGAACTCGGCCGGTTCAACCGGCAGGAAGCCTTCATCGTCCAGGGCCGGCGGATGAGGAAATCCCCAGCTTCGTGTTCGACGCAGGCGCCAGCATCGCCGACGGCAGCTATCTGCTGATCCCGGTACGGGTGATGGTCGACGACGAGGATCTCGCCGCCGCCCGCACCATCCTCGCCGCGGCGGGTGGCGCTACGCCGTAATCCCCTGGAGCAGCTTGGGTACGTCGCCGCTCTCGCCGCGCGCCTCGCCCATGAACCAGGACTTGAGCGGCGGGATCCGGTCCACCGCCGACAGGCCAAAGCGCCGCGCCGCATGGGGCAGCGCGCCGGGGATGCCGAACAGCCGGGTGAGCCCGTCGGTCGCCAGCGCCACCATGAAGGTGTCGAGCCCGCGCCAGCGCTGGTAGCGGGCGAGCAGCTCGGGATCGCCCATGTCGAGCCCCAGGCGCTTGCCGTCGACCAGCACCTCGACCAAAGTCGCCACGTCGCGGAAGCCGACATTGACGCCCTGCCCCGCGATCGGATGGATGCCGTGCGCCGCGTCGCCGACCAGCGCCAGCCGCTCGGCGGTGATCCAGGCGGCATGGTGGAAGCCGAGCGGATAGGAGGAGCGCGACGACAGCGGCCCCAGCTTGCCCAGAAAACCACCCATCTTCTTCTCGGCCTCGGCCAGATAGGCGCGATCGGAAATCTTGTGCATCGCCGCCGCGTCGCTGCCCTTCACCGTCCACACCACCGCCGAGCGATGGCCGTTCTCGTCATCGAGCAGCGGCAGGATCGCAAACGGGCCCTGCGGGTAGAAGATCTCGTAGGCGATATTCTCGTGGGAACGCTCGTGATTGAGCGTCGCGATCATCGCGGCATGGTCATAGGTCCAGCGCGCGACCTTGAAGCCCGCCGAATCGCGGGTCGGCGAGTTGCGCCCCTCCGCTGCAATCAGCAGCTGCGCGCGCACCGTCGCACCCGAATCGAGCGTCGCCACCACGCCGTGCGGCCCGCGCTCCACCGATACCGCGCGCGTCTGCATCCGCACGTCCGCCAGCGGCGCCGCCTGCGCCGCCTCGAACAGCGCGGTGCGCAGCACGCGATTCTCGAACATATGGCCGAGCGCACCGTCATCGGCGTCCGGCGCGAAATCGAGCTTGCCCGGCGCCAGCCCGTCGGAGACGCGGATGCCCTCGATCGGGCACCCCTTCCCCGCCAGCCGCCCGGCGACGCCGATCGCCTCGAACATCCGCATCGGCGCGCTCGCGATCGCCGAGGCGCGGCCGTCGAAACTCGCGCCGAGGATGGTTTCGGGGTCCGCCGGATCGATCACGATCGCGCTGATGCCATGCGCGTCGAGCGCAACCGCCAGCGCGCTGCCGACCAGCCCGCCGCCGAGGATGAGAATGTCCGCCTGGTCCATGGAAACCGCCCTAGCAGGTTCGCGGCCGCCTGCCAGCCGTCAACAAGTGCAGGCGGCCCGCTCCCGCTTGACGGCGGAGTCGCCAAGGGCGATGCAATCCTTCGACTTTCCTTGCAGTTCCGGAGAATGGGTGATGGCCACCCGCGCACAGACGCCGCATTGGCGCGATACGATGAAAGCGGGGGTTCGCCGTAGCGGGGCCGTGTTGGCTGGCATCGCCCTTTTCGTGGTGACGGTGGCGCTGGTGCTGGCGCTGGTGAGCTTTCATTCGCAGGATCCAGCGCTCAATACCGCGTCCGGCGGACCGGTGCGCAACTGGCTGGGGCCGATCGGTGCCTGGACCTCGGACATTCTCTATTCGCTGCTCGGATTGCCGATCCTGATGCTGGCGCCAGTTGGGCTGATCACCGCCCATCGCTGGATGACCGGCCGCCCGAACGAGCGCCCGCGCCGGATGATCGTAGGCGCAGCGGTGGGCACGCTCGTGGCCGCGATCGGGCTTACGCTGCTGCATATCGACTGGTCGCTGCCGATCGAATGGCGGCTACCGGCCGGACTTGGCGGACTGGCCGGGCTCGCGGTAGCCGGCGGCGTCGACTGGGTGATCGGACTGGCGGGCGATCCGGCGGTTTCCTTCTGGGCCGGGCGCGGGCTGGGCCTGATCCTGCTGCTCGGCGGCCTGTGGTTCTGGTGGATGCGGCTGGAGTTCACCGCGCCTACGCGCCTGTTCCGAATGCCGCGCCTTACCCGCAGCACGGGCGAAGAGCGGATCGTCGCCGCCGACGCCCCCCGCTTCCGCATCGCCGACCCGCAACCGCACGAGGACGACCTGCCGTTCGAACGCGCCGCGCCGCTCGCCACCGAGCCCCGCCGGCAGGTCGTGCCGGACAATCGCCCAGGCCCGGTGATCGCCGAGCGCACCATCGCCACCTCCCCCGCCCGTGCCAAGCCGCCGGTACAGGCCGCGCTGGACTTCAAGGACAGCTATCAGCTGCCGCCGCTCGACCTGCTGGCGCCACCGCCGGCAAACACCAATGCGACGATCGACAAGGCTGCGCTGGAGCGCAACGCCCGGCTGCTGGAGAGCGTGCTCGAAGACTTCCATGTGAAGGGCGAAATCGTCGAGGTGCGCCCCGGCCCGGTCGTCACCATGTACGAGCTGGAACCGGCGAGCGGCATCAAGGCCAGCCGCGTGATCCAGCTGGCCGACGACATCGCCCGCAACATGAGCGCGATCTCTGCCCGCGTCGCGACGATTCCTGGCCGCACCGTGATCGGCATCGAGCTGCCCAATGCGGTGCGCGAAGGCGTCAACCTGCACGAGCTGATCGGCAGCCAGCAGTTCGAGGAACAGGGCGCGACCCTGCCGGTGGTGCTCGGCAAGAACATCGCCGGCGAACCGGTGATCGCCGACCTTGCGCCGATGCCGCACCTGCTCGTCGCCGGCACCACCGGCTCGGGCAAGTCCGTGGGGCTCAACTGCATGATCCTGTCGCTGCTCTATCGGCTGACGCCCGAGCAGTGCCGGCTGATCATGATCGATCCGAAGATGCTGGAACTCAGCATGTACAAGGACATCCCCCATTTGCTCGCCGATGTGGTGACCGAGCCGGCCAAGGCGGTGCGCGCGCTGAAATGGGCCGTGGAGCAGATGGAGGACCGCTACCGGATGATGGCATCGGTCAACGTCCGCAGCCTGGCGAGCTTCAACGACAAGGTCCGCACCGCCAAGGCCAAGGGGCAGACGCTCGGCCGCAAGGTGCAGGTCGGCTATGATTCGGATACCGGCAAGCCGATCTACGAGGAGGAAGAACTCGACCTGCAGGTGCTGCCGCTGATCGTCGTCATCGTCGATGAGCTGGCCGACCTGATGATGACCGCGGGCAAGGAAGTCGAATTCCTGATCCAGCGCCTGGCGCAGAAGGCACGCGCGGCGGGCATCCACCTGATCATGGCGACGCAGCGCCCCTCGGTCGACGTCATCACCGGCGTCATCAAGGCCAACCTGCCGACCCGGATCAGCTTCCACGTCACCTCGAAGATCGATTCGCGCACCATCCTGGGCGAACAGGGCGCCGAGCAGCTGCTGGGCAAGGGCGACATGCTCTACATGTCCGGCGGCAAGGGCATCACCCGCGTGCACGGCCCCTTCGTCAGTGACGACGAGGTGCAGGCGATCACCGATTTCTGGCGTTCGCAGGGGGCGCCGGATTATATCTCCGCGGTAACCGAGGAGCCCGAGGATGGTGGCTTCAAGCTGGAAGGCGAGCCCGACGGCGAGGACAGCCCCGAGGAGCAATCCTATCGCCGCGCAGTGCAGCTGGTTGCGGAAAGCCAGAAGGCCTCGACCTCGTGGCTGCAACGCCAGCTGCGGGTGGGCTATAACTCCGCCGCACGGCTGATCGAGCGGATGGAACGCGAGGGGCTGGTATCGCGGCCGGACCATGTCGGCCGTCGTGAAGTGCTGATGGATACCGAGGGGCGGCAGCTCTAAGAGGATCGAATCGGGGCAGTAACGGGTTCACAGCCCGTTCAAGCCCCGCCCGCTATCCGGGCGACCAGCAATACGGAGAAGAACCTCGTGTTTTCGCGCCCCCTGGCCCTTTCGATTCTTGCCGCGCCGCTGCTCGTTTCGGCGGCGCCCGCCCCGGAGCTTGCGCAGGTGCAGCGGCATCTGAAAGGCATCTCCACGATGACCGCCGATTTCACGCAGGAAGACCGGAACGGCCGTGTCCTGAGCGGCGTGCTGACGCTGAAGCAGCCCGGCAAGATCCGCTTCCAATATGAAAAGGGCGTGCCGCAGCTGATCGTCGCCGATGGCAAGAGCCTGTATTTCATCGACTATCAGGTGCGCCAGGTGCAGCGCTGGCCGACCGGCAACTCGCCGCTACGGGTGCTGCTTGATCCCGGCCAGGATATCAGCAGCTATGCGAAGGTGAAACCCACCGCCGATCCGCGCGTGGTTTCGGTGGAGGTGCATGATTCAAAGCACCCCGAATATGGCCGCATCACCCTGGTGTTCCAGAAGGACAGCGCCGCCCCCGCGGGGCTGAAGCTGCAAGGCTGGGTGGCGTTGGACGCGCAGAACAACCGCACCACGATCCGGCTGAGCAACCAGCGCTTCAACGGCCCAGTGGCCGATTCCGCTTTCCGCTGGAGCGACCCGCGGATTCAGGTTCGCACGCATTAATTTCCGTATAGTGCAATCGTTCATCCAAGCGACAGGTTTGCACGTCTATCAAGGCAAGGCGGAAGGGGTTGCTGTCCGGGATTTTTCCCCCTGTTGCCCGGCTTTATGCCCCCTCCCCCTGCGTGACGAACGCTAGGTCGGCCCTCGCTCCATTGCCCCCGGAGCGGGGGCCTTTCCTTTTTGGGCGGCGAGTTCCCGACGAGATACTGGCACTTCGGCGCGGACTTGCTACATCGGCGCGCGTGAAGATCGCCTCCTGGAACATCAACTCCGTCCGCTTTCGCATCGCCATCCTCGAGCAGTTCCTGCGCGAGGAGATGCCCGATATCCTGTGCCTGCAGGAAACCAAGGTGATCGACGGCGATTTCCCCGAGTCGCCATTCCACGCGCTGGGCTATACCCACATCATCAAGCACGGCCAGCGGATGCACCACGGCGTGGCGATCGTTTCGCGCGTCCCCATTGCCGAGGATGATCGGCTCGACTGGCAGGCGAATCAGGAGGCGCGGCATGTGGGCGTGCGGCTGCCGGGCGGTGTGCGGCTTGAGAATGTCTATGTGCCCGCCGGCGGCGACGTGCCCGACCGCGCGGTGAACCCCAAGTTCGGCCAGAAGCTCGATTTCGTGGCGCGGATGACCGAATGGTCCGAAAAGCTCGACGTGCCGACGATCCTGACCGGCGATTTCAACATCGCCCCGCTCGAATCGGATGTGTGGAGCCACAAGCAGCTGCTCGACGTCGTCAGCCACACGCCGATCGAAGTCGAGGCGCTGGGGCGGCTGCAGGCGGCGCATGGCTGGGTGGATCTCGGCCGCAAGTTCATCCCGGCGCCGGCGCGCTGCTACACCTGGTGGAGCTACCGCGCGAAGGATTGGGCCGCCTCCGATCGCGGGCGGCGGCTCGACCATATGTGGGCCAGCCCCGAAGTTGCGGAAAAGGCGGTGGCGCACAAGGTATGCGAACCGTGCCGTTCATGGCTCAAGCCCTCGGACCATGTGCCGATCGTGACGGAGTTCGATTTTTGAGCAACCCGCGCGCCGCCGCCCATGCCGTGGATGCCCTGCGCCGCGGCTGGCCGATCGCGATCCGGGGCACAGGCGGCACGCTTCGGTTGCTGGCGGTCGAAACCGGCGACGGCGAACGGCTGGCGGCATTCGACTCCGCAGGCACGGCCCCTGTGCTGCTTTCCGCAGGGCGCGCAGCGACGCTGAAGCTCGCCAACCAGCGCGACGCGGCGACGCCCGATGCACCGGTGCTGATCGAGCGGGTGGACTGGCTCGACTTCGACGCGGCGACGGCGCTGGCCGACCCGCAGTTCGACCTCGCGACGCCGCTCAAGGGGCCCTTCCGCGCGATTCCGGTGGTGCAGGCCGATGCCGCTGCGGCAGCGCTGCGGCTGGCGCGCATTGCCGGGATGCTGCCGGCCTTCTTCGTGCTCGAAGGCGAGTCGGAAGATTCGATCACGCTTGCCGATATCGACGCCCACGAGGATGCCGATCGCCTGCGCATCGTCGGCCGTGCCCGGCTGCCGGTGGAAGCCGCCGAGGATGCCGAGATCGTCGCCTTCCGTACCGACGAGATGCCCGGCGAGCATATCGCGCTGCTGATCGGCCAGCCGAACGGCGAGGCACCCCTGGTACGCCTCCATAGCGAATGCCTGACCGGCGACATGCTCGGCAGCCTGAAATGCGATTGCGGACCCCAGCTCAAGGCGGCGGTCGCGGAGATTTCGAAGAGCGGCTGGGGCATCCTGCTCTATCTGCGCCAGGAAGGCCGCGGCATCGGCCTGATCAACAAACTGCGCGCCTATGCGCTGCAGGACCAGGGCTTCGACACGGTCGATGCGAACACAAGGCTGGGCTTCGCGATCGACGCGCGCAACTTCCGGGTGGCGGCGCGGATGCTGACCCTGCTGGGCCAGCCGCGCATCCGGCTGCTCACCAACAACCCGCAAAAGGTGGAGACGCTGCGCGCGGCGGGCGTGGACGTGGCCGAACGCGTGCCGCATGTGCTGCCGGCGAACCCGCACAACGCGCGGTACCTGGCGACCAAGCGGGATCGGACGGGGCACGAGTTTTAAGGCCTGCCGAATCCTCCCCCGCCAGGGGGAGGCAGCACGACGGCTGCCGTTCTGGCATCCTCCCCCTCCGACCCGCTGGCGCGGGCCACCTCCCCCTGGCGGGGGAGGATACGCTCAGCTTTAACGCCTGGTAGGAGCGGTTATGCGATCAGCCGGGCGACCTCGTCGAAATCGTGGGCGATGTGCTGCACGCCCAGCGCCCGCAGGCGCTCGCCATGGTCCGCCGCGCAGTGGGCGCCCGCGCACAGGCCGATTACCGTCGCGCCCGAGGCAACCGCGCCCGTCACCCCCACCGGCGAATCCTCGAGGATCACGCAACGCTCGATCGGCACGCCCAGCGCCGCGGCGGCGTGGAGATAGAGGTCGGGCGCCGGCTTGCCGCGCACCACATGCTCGCGACCGCTGAACAGCTTGTCGCCGAACAGGTCGCGCACGCCCAGATGGCGGAGATGGGTGTCGAGCCAATGCGTGGGGCTCGACGAGGCGATCGCCTTGGGCAGATCGGCGGGCAGGCTTTCGAGGAAGCGGAGCGCCCCCGCTACCGCCGGCAACCCCTCTTCCAGCACCCGCGCGTCTTCCTCGGCGCGGGCGGTGTGGAAATCGTCGGGCACCGTGCGGCCGATCCAGCGCTCGATGGCTGCCAGGAAATCATGCCCCGCCAGCCCCATGAAATGCGCCATCGAATGTTCGGGCGTGGTCGGGTGGCCGATGCTGGTCAGATAGTCAGCGACATGCTTGTTGCCGGCATATTCGCTTTCCAGCAGCACCCCGTCGAAATCGAACAGGATTGCGTCGAAGCGTACCGAGAGCATGGCTGGAATCCGCGAAAGTTCGTTCATGCGCGATCTCCGAACAGCGCCGTGCCGACGCGGACATGGGTGGCGCCGAGC
This sequence comes from Sphingomonas pokkalii, assembly GCF_003096275.1. Classification (GTDB taxonomy): domain Bacteria; phylum Pseudomonadota; class Alphaproteobacteria; order Sphingomonadales; family Sphingomonadaceae; genus Sphingomonas; species Sphingomonas pokkalii. The sequence goes on along the minus strand of NZ_QENQ01000001.1, from coordinate 451,395 downwards.
GTCACCGCCGTCTCGAAATCGCTCGACATACCCATGCTGAGCCCGTCGAGCCCCTGCTCGCCTGCCAGCTTGGCTAGCAGCGCGAAATAGGGGGCGGCCTCCAGCCCCGCCGGCGGCACGCACATCAGGCCGGCAACCGGCAGGTTGGCCGCACGCGCCTCGGCGAGCAGTGCGGGCACATCTGCTACCGGGCAGCCGCCCTTTTGCGGTTCGTCGCCGATATTGACCTGGAGGAAGCAGGCAGGACGGCGATCGGCCTTGTCCATCGCCTTGGCGAGCGCCGTGACCAGCGAAGACCGGTCGACGCCGTGGATCGCATCGAACAGCGCCACGGCCTCCTCGGCCTTGTTCGACTGGAGCTGGCCGACGAGATGGAGCTCGATGCCCGGCGTCGCCTCGCGCAGCTGCGGCCATTTGCCCTGCGCTTCCTGCACCCGGTTCTCGCCGAAAACGCGCTGGCCGGCAGCGATCAGCGGCTGGATCGTCGCGGCGTCGTGCGTCTTGGAAACGGCGATAAGGGTGATGGCGTCGGGCTTGCGGCCGGCGATCTTGGCGGCGCGGAGAATCGCGGTCTGCACCGCGGCGAGCCGCTGGCTGGCATCGTCTTGAAGCATAGGGCGGGCTATAGGCACGGACATGCCCAATCGCCACCCCCCAATCCCAAAGCTGTGGCTGATGACCGACCCGCGACTCGGCGATCGGCTATGGGAGGCGCTGGCGCGGCTGCCGCGCGGTAGCGGGGTGATCTTCCGCCATTACCAGCTGCCGAGCGCCGCGCGCCGCGCGCTGTTCGCCCGGATCGCCACGATCGCGCGGCGGCGGCGGCTGGTGCTGCTCCGCGCGGGCGCTGCGCCGATGCGCGGCGAAGCCGGCACGCATGGCCGGCGCGGACGCGGACTCACCACCTGGCCGGTCCATTCCCGGCGCGAGGCTATCGCCGCGATCCGCGCGGGGGCCGATGCCCTGCTCGTCTCGCCGGTGTTCCCGACGCGCTCGCATCCCGGTGCGCCCGCGTTGGGGCCGATCCGATTCGCAATGTTGATCCGGGGCCTGTCGGTACCGGTGATCGCGCTGGGCGGCATGAACCCACAGCGGGCCCATCGCCTCACATCGTTCGGAGTATATGGATGGGCGGCGATCGACGCATGGGCGCCCGCCTGACCAACCGATCAGAACCGGAAGGCGGTGCCGATATAGATGGCCTGGCTTTCGCGACGGCTGTCGTTGGTCAGCTGCGGCAGGCGGTCACGCTCGTTCTTATACCGCACGCCCGCGGTAAGCGCGAGGTTGCGCGATACCGAATAGGAGCTGCTGAGATCGAGCGCATAGCTGGACTTGTCGCCGATCAGCACCGGCGTGTCGACCAGCGGACGATCTTCCGCCGCCGATATGCGGCCGCTCAAGCGCTTGCCGCTATAGCTGAGGCCGACTTCCTTGCGCTCACGGCTGCCGGGCTGGTCAACCAGATCGACATGCGTGACATCGCCCGACAGGGCAACACGGCGCCAGCCCACCGACACGCCAAGATTATACGCGATCGGCGTCAGGTTGACGGCGCTCGGCTTTGCGGCGGCAATGCGGCTATCCACATCGACCGCACGGTTCGAACGGGCGCGGACCGCGACCGTGAGCGGACGATCGACGCCGGAGCGCGAATCGGCCGGCGTGAAGCGGAAGCCCGAATCGGAAATGCCGCTACGGGCCAGCGCTGCGGCCAGCTTGGGATCGGCCGCAGCCGGGGTGAACCCGCCGACGCCATTCAGCGACAGCGGGATGGTACGAACGGCTGCCCTTGCCAGGCGGTCTCGTTCCTGGGCCTGGAGCGCTGGAGACACGGCGAGGCCGGCGACGCAAAGCGCCCCCACCCCAAGTCCCGTCATCCAGCGAACCAAACGCATCTGCATTCCTCTCTTATGGAGGCCCGTACCATGAAACGAAGCCAACGTTCCACCGGTGGCAGCAATTTTCCGGCAGGTGTTGCAACAGACCCACAGATTCGAGCCGAATCGGCCAAGGTCGCCCGTCGCGTCGCGCCTTGCTCCCGCCACATCACACCCTATAGATGCTCGCACTCATCCCTTGCCCGGTAGGAAGTACGACGTCCATGAACCGCCTGTTGCGCTTTGCGATCCTGGGGTCGCTCGCTGTTTCCGCCTCCGCCTGCAGCCACCACAAGAAGGGCGTGAACGCGGACCTGGCGGCATCGAAGGTGACGACGATCGGCGTCAACGCCTATCTGTGGCGCGCCACGCTGGACACGCTGAGCTTCATGCCGCTGCTCCAGACCGATTCGAACGGCGGCGTGATCGTCACCGACTGGTATGTGAACCCCAACGTCCCGACCGAGCGGATGAAGGTGACGGTGACCGTGCTCGACCAGGATCTGCGCGCCGATGCGCTGCGGGTCGCGGCGCTGCGCGAAGTCAATCGCAGCGGCGCCTGGGTCTCGGCACCCGTACAGGCCGCCACCGTCCAGAAGCTCGAGGACATCATCCTGACCCGTGCACGCGACCTGCGCCGCGCGGCCGTCGCCACCAACTAATCGGAATCCCAATATGGCGTCTCGCTTCAATCCCTTGAAGGCGGACGCGGCGTGGCAGAAGGCGTGGGAGGAAAACCGCACCTTCGCCGCCCGCGACGATTCGCCCAAGCCCAAGTCCTATGTGCTCGAGATGTTCCCCTATCCTTCGGGGCGCATCCATATGGGCCATGTGCGCAACTACACGATGGGCGACGTGCTGGCGCGCTTCCGCCGGATGAAGGGCATGGAAGTGCTCCATCCGATGGGCTGGGACGCCTTCGGCATGCCCGCCGAAAATGCCGCGATGGAAAAGAAGGTCCATCCCGGCGCCTGGACCCGTCAGAACATCGCGACGATGAAGGCGCAGCTCAAGCGCCTCGGCTTCGCGCTCGACTGGACGCGCGAGATCGCCACCTGCGAGCCCGATTATTACGGCCAGGAACAGGCGCTGTTCCTCGACCTGTACGAAGCCGGGCTGGTCTACCGCAAGGAAAGCGCGGTCAACTGGGACCCGGTCGACATGACCGTGCTCGCCAACGAGCAGGTGATCGACGGGCGCGGCTGGCGTTCGGGCGCGTTGGTCGAGCGGCGCAAGCTCAACCAGTGGTTCCTCAAGATCACCGATTTCGCCGACGACCTGCTCGAAGGGCTGAAGGGCCTCGAGCATTGGCCGGACAAGGTGAAGCTGATGCAGGAAAACTGGATCGGCAAGTCGGAAGGCCTGCAGTTCACGTGGGAGTTGTCCAACGGCGAAGGGCTGACCGTCTACACCACGCGGCCGGACACGATCTTCGGCGCGAGCTTCGTCGCGATCGCGGCGGACCATCCGATCGCGCAGGGCCTCGCCGCCGGGAATCCGGAAGTCCAGGCGTTCATCGAGCGCTGCAAGCAGGGCGGCACCACCGCCGCCGAGCTGGAGACGCAGGAAAAGCTCGGCTGGAACACCGGGCTCACCGCACAGCATCCGTTCGACGAGAGCTGGCAGGTGCCGGTCTATATCGCGAACTTCGTGCTGATGGACTATGGCACCGGCGCCGTGTTCGGCGTGCCGGCGCATGACCAGCGCGATTTCGAGTTCGCGTCCAAGTACGGCCTCGAAATCCGCCGCGTCGTCTCCGAAGGCGACAAGGCCGACCCCAAGTTCGACGGCACCGAGGCCTATACCGGCCCCGGCACGCTGGTGAACTCGCACTTCCTCGACGGCCTCGACGTGGTCGACGCCAAGCGCGAAGTGATCCGCCGCGCCGAGGAAGGCGGCTGGGGCACGGGCAGCACCGTCTGGCGCCTGCGCGACTGGGGCGTCAGCCGCCAGCGTTACTGGGGCACCCCGATCCCGATCATCCATTGCGAGGATTGCGGCCCGGTCGGCGTGCCGAAGGACCAGCTGCCGGTCACGCTGCCCGAGGACGTGTCGTTCGACGTCCCCGGCAACCCGCTGGACCGCCACCCGACCTGGAAGCATGTCGACTGCCCGAAATGCGGCAAGCCCGCGCGGCGCGAGACCGACACGCTCGACACCTTCGTCGATTCGAGCTGGTATTTCCTCCGCTTCGCCAGCCAGCCCTCCGACAAGCCGTTCGACAAGGCGGTGGCCGAGCAGTGGCTGCCGGTCGGCCAGTATATCGGCGGCGTCGAGCATGCGATCCTGCACCTGCTCTATGCGCGATTCTTCACCCGCGCGCTGCGCCATATCGGCCGCATCGACGTGGCCGAGCCGTTCGCGGGCCTGTTCACGCAAGGCATGGTGACGCACGAGACGTATCGAGCCGATCACGTCTATACGGCTGAAGATCTGGACGGCTATGAACCTCGCCACCAGATGACAGAGCAATATTGGGTTTCTCCCGAAGAACTGGATCGTCGTGACGACGGGCTGTTCGTCAAAGGAACAAACGACCCAGTAACCGTCGGCCGCATCGAAAAAATGTCCAAGTCGAAGAAGAACACGGTCGATCCCGAACCGATCGTGGACCAATATGGCGCGGACGCGGTGCGCTGGTTCATGCTGTCTGACAGCCCGCCCGAGCGCGATCTGGAGTGGAGCGAGAACGGCATCGAAGGCGCTTGGCGCTTTGTCCAGCGGCTGTGGCGGCTGTTCGACGGGCTGGAGGCAGCAGAGGGCGAGGACAAGGATCTCGACCGCAAGCTGCATCGCACCATCGCCGGCGTGGCCGAGGACATCGAGGCGCTGACCTTCAACAAGGCCGTCGCCAAGCTCTATGAGCTGACCGCGGCGATCGAGAAGGCCAAGCCCTCCGCCTCGCGCACCGCCGCGATCCGCACGCTGGTCCGCGTCGTGGCGCCGATGGTGCCGCACATCGCGGAGGAAGCCTGGGCCGCGATGGGCGAGACCGGCATGATCGCCGATGCCGCATGGCCGGCGGTCGATCCGGCGCTGCTGGTCGACGACGAGGTCACGATCGCGGTGCAGGTCAACGGCAAGCTGCGCGACACGCTGGTGATGCCGAAGGGCGCGGCCAAAGACGTCGTCGAGGCCGCGGCACTTGCGTCGGACAAGATCGTTCGGCTGCTCGAAGGCAACGCACCGCGCAAGATCATCGTGGTGCCCGATCGATTGGTGAACATCGTCGCATGAACAAGTCCGTCGCCCTGCTCGCCCCCCTCGCCCTCGCGCTGTCTGCGTGCGGGCTGCATCCGATGTATCAGGGGGGCAGCGGCGGTGTGGTCGCTTCCACGCTGGCGGCGGTCGACGTCGCGCCGATCGAAGGGCAGTCCGGCTGGCTGGTCACCAACGCGCTCAAGGACCGGCTCGATCATCGCGGAGCGCCTGCCGTCTATCGGCTCGACGTGAAGCTGGACGACCAGATCATCGGTCTCGGCGTACGGCGCGATGACTCGGTGTCCCGTGAGCGGCGGACGCTGCGCGCGCGGTACCAGCTGGTCGATGTGCGCAACGGCCAGGTCGTGCTCGACGCTACCGCCGGATCGGATGCAGGCATCGACGTAGTGGGTTCGGAATATGCGACGATCGCCGCCGAAAAGACCGCGCTGGAGCGCCTTTCGGGCATCGTCGCGGACCAGATCGTCGCCCGCATCGCCCGCTATGTGCGCAACGGCGGCACCCCGCCGGCACAATGAAGGCCAATGCCGGCCAGATCCGTGCAGCGGTAGAGGCACCGAAGCCCGATACCCGGCTTTATCTGCTCCACGGCCCCGATGAAGCAGGTGCCGCCGATCTCGCCGCGCGGCTGGGCAAGGCGCTGGGGCCGGAGGCCGAGCGGATCGATATCGACATGAAGGCGCTGCGCGACCAGCCGGGGCTGCTGGCCGATGAGGCGGCATCGCTCTCGCTGTTCGGCGGTGCGCGCTACATCCGGGTGCAGGGCATCGACGAAGGCGCGGCCGAGGCGGTGGCGCTGCTGCTCGGTGCAGAGCGCGCCGGCAATCCGGTGGTGGCGATCGGCCCGAACCTGAAGGCGAGCGGCAAGTTGGTGAAGGCTGCGATCGCCGCGCCCACCGCGATGGCTTTTGCCTGCTACGTTCCCGAAGGCGCAGGCGCAGCGCAACTGGCCGGTACGATCGCGCGCGAGCACGGCCTGCGGCTGACCGGCGACGTGCCGCACCGGCTGGCGCTGGCCTCGGCGGGTGATCGCGCGGTGCTGACCCGCGAGATCGAGAAGCTGGCGCTGTTCCTCGACGCCGATCCCGAACATCCGCGTGATGCCGATGGCGCCGCGCTCGACGCGATCGGCGCAGACCTGGGCGAAGGCGAGCTGTTCGGCGCGATCGAGGCGATCCTCGACGGGCGCGTGGCCGAAGTCGGCGAGGAGCTGGCCAAGCTCGGCGAAGGCGGCGGCTCGGCGATTCCGCTGCTGCGCCAGCTGGTCCGCCGGCTGATGACGCTGGCCGAGCTGCGCGCCGAGATGGACCAGGGTGCCAGCGTCGACGATGCGATGGAGCGGCACCGGGTGTTCTTCAAGGAACGTCCCGCCATCGGCCGCGCGCTGCGCCGCTGGTCTGCCCCACAGATCGCACGGGCGATCGAGCGGGTACGCCAGGCCGAACGAGCCATGATGCACAGCGGCAGTGCCGGGGAATTGCTCGCGGAAGTCGAATGCGTCGCCATCGCCCGTGCGGCGGCACGAGGAAAAGGCTAGATCAGGCTGTCTTGGCGAGGGCGTCGAACGCCTTCAGCCGAGCCAGCAGCGCCGGCATTTCGGCAAGCGGCACCATGTTGGGGCCGTCGCTGGGGGCGGTATCCGGCGTTTCATGGGTTTCGATGAACACGGCCGCAACGCCTACCGCCACGGCGGCACGGGCGAGCGCCGGCACGAATTCGCGCTGGCCGCCCGAGCTGGTGCCCTGCCCGCCCGGCTGCTGCACCGAATGGGTGGCATCGAACATCACCGGATAGCCGGTCTGCGCCATGATCGGCAGCGACCGCATGTCGCTCACCAGCGTGTTGTAACCGAAGCTTGCGCCGCGTTCGCACAGGATGATGTTCTCGTTGCCCGAGGCTGCGAGCTTCTTGGCGACGTTCTGCATGTCCCAGGGCGCGAGGAACTGGCCCTTCTTGACGTTGATCGCACGTCCCGTCTGCGCGGCGGCGACGAGCAGGTCGGTCTGGCGGCAGAGGAAGGCGGGAATCTGAAGCACGTCGACCGCCTCGGCCACCGGTGCGCACTGGCCGGCATCATGGACATCGGTCAGCACCGGGCAGCCGAACTTCGCCTTGAGATCGGCGAACACCTGCAGCGCCGCGGCCATGCCGATGCCGCGCGGTGCATCGATCGAAGTGCGGTTCCCCTTGTCGAACGAACTCTTGTAGATGAAGCCGATGCCCAGATCGGCGCACAGCGTGGTCAGCGCCTCGGCCATGTAGAAGGCGTGTTCGCGGCTTTCCATCGCGCAAGGGCCGGCGACGAGCACGAACGGCTTGTCATTGGCGATTTCGAGAGCACCGACCTTGACCGTCTTCATCTTCAAATCCTTCAAAACGCGCCGCATTCGGCGAGAATCGCGTCCACGTCGCGCCCCCGTGCCGCCTGCATCCGGATGCGTGCCTCATTCGATAGCACGTTCCACGCGGCTTCCTCGATTTCGGGCCACAGTGCCCGCGGCACCGCCACGATTCCATCGGCATCGGCGAATATCACATCGCCGTTGGCGATCGTCACCTCGCCCATCGTAATCGGGCGATTCATCGCCTTGAGCGTGCCTTCATACTTGATGTCGTCGCAGGTCTGGCCGCGGGCATAGACCGGCAGGCCGAGTGCGCGCACATCTGCGGTATCGCGCGTCGCCCCATCGATCACTGCGCCCACCGCACCGGAGCGGATCGCGAGATTGGCGTTGAGATCGCCGAAATAGGCATATTCCGGCACGTCGGTGGCGACCATGATCACGTCGCCCGGCCGCACGAAGCGATAGGATTGCAGCGCGCCGTAGATGCCGTGCCACGGCCCGTCCGGCGAGCGATCGGGCCGCTGCGCCAGCGCCGCCAGCTCGATCGTCTTGGCGCGGCCGAGGAACTTGCCGCCGCTGGTCGGGCGCAGCACCTTGGGCAGCACCACGCGGTGGCCGCGTTCCTTGAGGATATCCGACAGCACCGGCGAGGAAAGATGCGGCAGCATCGCCCGGAAGCGCGTGACTTCCGCCTGGCGGAAGCCGGCGGCGACCGTCTCGGCGATCACCAGATCATGATGGTGGTTGATGTCGATTTGCTCGATCGGGTCGAGGTCGAACAGGATCGGGCGCGTGCCGAAGCGGCGGGTGGCAGCCCCTTCGCCCGTGCGGCGGACGATGTAGAGGCTCATCGCCTCGACGATCGTCTCGGGCAGCTCGACGCTGTTGGGGATACGGCCGGTGCCATAAGCCGGGCCCTGCCCCGTCCAGCAATATTGCTTGGCGCGGGTGACCGCGACGAGGCTGTCCGCTTCCGGCTCCGCCAGCAGGCGCTGGATCGCCCGGCCGATCGTCTCGGCGGTGACGAACGGCGCAGTGCAGAGCAGTTGAATCCAGATATCGGCGTCTGGACGCTGTGAACACTCCCAGGCGAACATGGCATGGCCATCGGTGGCGTTGCTCGCCAGCTCGGCCGGACGCTGCAACCAGGTGACCGGCAGATCGTCGGCCAGGGCGGCGATGCCCGCGCTTTCGGTATCCAGGCAGACTTCGGTGATCGCCGGGCAATCGAGCGCCTGGAGCAGCTTGCGCCTGAACAGGTGCTCGCCGTCCAGAATGCGGGTGTTCTTGTCCGAGACGCGCTCGCTGCTGCCCTTGGCGGGAATGAAGGCAACGATCTTCAGAGGCTTAGCCATTCATCATATCCTTGGCGTGAACCATGCCGTGCAGGCGGCCTTCGCCGTCGACCACGGGCAGCACCAGCAATCCCCCTTCGTGTTCGCGCAGCATCAGCATCGCATCTCCAAGCGTGGCGGCGAGATCGATCACATGCGGATGCGGTTGCATCAGCGCCGCGGCGGGGGTTTCGTACACGTCGCGGCGCGACTGGAAGTGACGGCGGACATCGCCATCCACCACCAGGCCGAGCAGCAGGCCTTCCCGATCGACGACGCAGGCCGCTCCCATTCGCTGCGCCGACATGACGGCGAGCAGATCGGCGATCGGCGCGTCGGGAAGCACGGTGGGCAACTCGTCTCCGACACGCATCAGCGTTCGGACCGGAATCGACTGGCGCCCGAGCAGGCCGGCCGGGTGATGGCGCAGAAAGTCCAGGCGGGTGAAGCCGCGCGTCCGGCTCACCGCCACGGCAAGGGCGTCGCCGATCGCGAGCTGCAGCGTGGTGCTGGCAGTGGGCGCCATGCCGATATGATCGGCCTCACCCGCGATCACCGCTGGGATCAGGATGTCGACCGCGCGGCCGAGCGGCGAATCGGGCCGCCCCACCACTCCGATCAGCACGCAGGCACGCGCCTTGAGCAGCGGCAGGATGCGCAGGATCTCGTCGGTCGTCCCGCTGTTCGAGAAGAGCAGCACGACATTGCCGTCCTGCACGGCGCCGAGATCTCCATGCGCCGCTTCCCCCGCATTGAGCGCGAAAGCGGGCGTGCCGAGGCTGGAGAAGGTCGCGGCAACCTTGGCGGCAATCAGCCCGGACTTGCCCATGCCGAGACAGGTGAGCGGACTAGCCTGCCCGGCAATCACCGCCACCGCATCGCCGAGCGCGGGCGGCAGCACCGCCTCGAACGCTTCGAGCGCGCGGCGCTCGGCAGCGATCACCTCGCCGGCCCAGCCGAGCGCCGGCGCCGTCGTGTCGAGCGCTCGGACGATGGCACCGAGCTTCATGCCGCATCCTCCACCAGCGGATTGCGGAACTGAACGCGGCCTATTCCCGCCTGCCAGCGGCCTGGATCCACCGGGCGCATCGCTCGATCGATCACCATCGCACCGGTCAATGTCGGATCGGTAGGATAAAAGGCCTCGTTGGCGAGATGATAGCCGAACCAGCGGCGGACCATGGCTTCTTCCGGCCGCATCGCCGTGCCCGCTGCAACCGCCCGCACGAACGCCGACAACTCCGCGCCGTCGTGCAGCCAGGGCGCGCTGGCGAAGCGCGAATGGCGGCGCATCGGTACCCCGAACGCAGCGGCCAGCGCGAAGCTCTTCGAATCATGGAGCAGCGCGCCGTCGACATGCCGAGCCAGGGCGATGGTGGGCGGGGTATCCCACACCGGATCCTCGACGAGCACCACATTGTCGAGCGTCGCCAGGAAATCGTAGAATGCGTCACGATCCACATGCTGCGCGTTGAGCGGGTGATCGGTGACGACCAGTGTGCCGATACCCTTCACCGCCGCGGCTGCCTGGGCCACCAGTTCGCGGCTGCTACGGCTACCGGGGCGATGCTGCAGGTAAAAATTCTCTTCATGCTCATATTCGAGCGGAAGCAGGAAGGCGGGACGTCCGGTATCGAGGCCCAATACGCGAAACACGTCTTCGCGTTCGCCACAGGCTTCGCGCCAATATGCCTGCATGTCCGCCCAAGCAGGTGCGATCAGGGCATCGAGACGAGCGGCGTCCGCGTCCGGCAGCGTCGGCAGGAAGCCGTTCACAAAGGGGGCCTCGGTGAAATGGACGGTGTTCGCCGGCGAGACCAGATCGAACGGCGCGGTCACCGCTTCCATGATATAGCGGACCACGCCCGGAAAGGCCTGCGGCGTGTCGAAATCGGCGCTGCGGCACAGCACAAGGTCCGGCGCGAGCGAACGGACATAGGCGATCAGCCCTTCCCTATCCGCGGGTACCGTGCGCAGGCTGGCGTGATCGCCGCTGTCGACGATGGCCCAGTGCACATTGGGCAGATCGACGCAGCGGCCCAGTTCTGCCGGGCCAAGCCCGGTATTGCGCCACGGGGCGGGAGCGAGCACATGCACTTCCGCCACGCTGGCCACGCAACGGATCAGCGGCTCGACGATATTGTCGAACCACCAGGACGTTACCACGGGCAGATAGAAAAGCACTCTCACGCGCCGGCGTCCGCCTGCGCCGCATTCGGCTTGTCGCTGCCGTGATATCTCCGTCCCGCCATGCCTGCTCCGTTGCGCGGTGAAAGGCACATCTCGGCGCCTACCTGTATCTTATAGGAACAGCGCGGCACCGCCGGCGGAGGACGATAGGAAAAACTTGCCTAGTGCCGACCCGCGCGCGCCGAATGCCGGATCGTGCCGATTTGTGCATGGAACCGATTTGGCAAGCCGCTCCGGTCGATCCGCCGCATCCGGTCCGCCGCCCGATTACCAAATGGTCGCTTAGTGGCCCTTGCGCGGGAGCAGGTGCAGCAGCAGCACGATGATGCTGCCCGCCACGAGTCCAGCGATCGCCGAGCCGAGCGCATACACCGCCCAAGTGACGATCGCGCCAACGCCCCCCAGCCCGGCCCCAGCCGCTTCCGACCAGTGATGCACGGCATGCGGCAATGCGCCAAAGCCGAATTCCTCCATGCCGTGCAACAGGATGCCGCCGCCAACCCACACCATCGCCGCCACGCCGAGATGCGACAGCGCGCTGAGCAACAGCGGCATCGCACGCACCAACCCGCGGCCCAGCGCGGCCGTGGCCCCGCCACCATTCCGGCTGAAGTGCAGGCCGATATCGTCCATCTTCACGATCAGCGCGACGACACCGTACACCCCCACCGTGATCGCGAACGCGACGAGCACCAGCGCGCCGGCGCGGGTGATGACGGACATCTCGGCCGGCAGCTGCGACAGCGCGATCACCATGATCTCCGCCGACAAGATCAGATCGGTTCGGATCGCGCCCAGCACCTGTCGCTTCTCCAGCGCCTTGGCATCGGTGATCTCGGCGACTTCGTCGGCATGGTGCTCGCCCTTGAGCGCCTCCAGGATCTTCTCCGCCGCTTCGAAGCAGAGATAGGCGCCGCCGAGCATCAGGATCGGCGTCAGCGCCCAGGGCGCGAAAGCGCTGAGCAGCAGCGCCAGCGGCAGGATCAACAGCAACTTGTTGGCGATCGAGCCCAGCGCGATCTTGCCGATGATCGGCAGCTCGCGATCGGGCGACAGCCCGACGACGTAGCGTGGCGTGACGGCGGTATCGTCGATTACAACGCCCGCTGCCTTCACCCCGGCGCGGCCAGCCGCCGCGCTGACATCGTCGATCGACGCCGCCGCCAGCTTCGCCAGCGCCGCGATATCGTCCAGCAATGCGACCAGGCCACCCGCCATCAAATCCCCCTCATGTTTGCCCCGGGCTAGCCGAGATGAAGCGGAAATGCACGCGAATGGCCAAGGCTCCCGGCGGGGCGCTGCACAGTCGCCACGAAACAAACGTCATCCCCGCGAAGGCGGGGATCCATTCGCCGTACCGCCGGGGGCAGGAACCGCCGATTCAGCGCCGATGGATTCCCGCCTTCGCGGGAAGGACGAAGGGCGTGTGGGGCGGGCTTTCGTTGCCCCACACCCCTCCGCCCCTCAATTCGGCAGGTCGATGGCCTTCTCGATCTTGAACTCCACCGACGCCCCCGCCGCCCCACTGCCCGGCTGCCCGCCGCCGACGGTGGCGCGATAGGTGCCGGCGAGCACCCGGTGCTGCCCCTCCACCGTCACCGCGCTCAGGTCGCGCGGCGAGAGGGTGAAGCGAACCGTCCGCGCCTCGCCGGGCTTGAGCGACACGCGCTGGAAACCGCGCAGCGCCACCTTCGGCGCGCCGGGATCGTCGGGGAAGTTGAGGTAGAGCTGCACGACTTCGTCGCCGACGCGCGCGCCGGTATTGCGCAGCTCTGCGGTAACGGTCAGCCCCGCCCCTTCGGCCTTCTCGACCACCGGTGCGCGATAGGCAAAGCTGGTGTAGCTGAGGCCGTGCCCGAACGGATAGACCGGGGTGCCGGTGAAGTAACGGTAGGTCCGCCCTTTCATGCTGTAGTCGCCGAACGGCGGCAGATCGTCGACGCTGCGGTAGAAGGTCAGCGGCAGGCGGCCCGAGGGGCTGGTCTTGCCCGACAGGACATTGGCGATCGCGGTGCCGCCCACCTCGCCGGGATACCAGGCCTCCAGGATCGCCGCGGCATGGTCCTTGGCCCAGCTGAGGTTGATCGGGCTGCCGTTCATCGCGACGACCACCAGCGGCTTGCCCGTCGCCTTGGCGGCGTCGAGCAGCGCCTGCTGATCGGGCAGCAGGTCGAGGCTGGTCTTGTCGCCGCCCTTGAAGCCGGGGATCTGCACCGGCGATTCTTCGGCCTCCAGGTCGGAGGTGATCCCCACCACCGCGACCAGCACGTCCGCCTTGGCGGCGGCGGCCCGCATCGCCGCCACCGGATCGGCGCTGATCCGCTTCCAGACCAGATCGATGCCCGAGAGCACATGCTCGTCGGTGCGCACCTCGATCGGATAGCGCTTGCCCTTGACCAGTTGCACCTCGCGCATTGTCGGCAGGCTGCCCCAGCCGGACTTGGTGAGGTCGACGAACGGCTTGCCCTCGAAGCTCATCGCCCCGCCGAAGCCGGTCAGGCCCAGCCGGTAGGTGCCGGTCTCGGGCGGCACGAGAAAGCCGGTCCAGATCGTGCGGTGATGCTCGGAAACGGTCGGCAGGTCGAGGCTGCGCGCCGAGACATCGACTTCGACCCGCGTGACCACCGGCGTGTCGGCGAACTGCATCTTGGCGACGGCGTCGCGGAAGGTACCGGGCGCGAACTCGGCGGGCGCCGGCGTCACCGGGTTGAAGTAGCGCGCGAGCAGGCCCGGTTTGCCACTCGGCGTACGCAGCGCCGCGCCCGGCACGCGGTCGCCATCGGTCACCGAAGCACCGAACGGCGCATAGCTCACGTTCGCGCGCGGAAAGGCGCGGCGCAGGCCTTCGACCACCGAAACCGGGGCACCCGATTGCGAGGAGGAATAGTTGCCGCGCAGCACGCGCGTCGCGTCGCCCAGCGGGCCGATCACGGCGATGCGGCTGCCGCGCTTGAGCGGCAACAGCCCGTCATTCTTGAGCAGCACCAGGCTCTTCTCGGCCGCGTCGAGCGCCAGGGCGCGGTGTGCCGGCGCGCCGACATCGGCGACCTTGCCGCTGGTGGTGCGGATGCCCGGCAGGTCGCCGTTGCGCAGGCGGGCGGAGAACAGCCGCACCAGCGTGCGGTCGATCTCGGCCTGGGTGATCAGCCCCTTGGCGAGCGCGTCCCGATAGCGATCGCCCAGTCCTGCCGTGTCGGTGAGCGTCGCGCCGTTGCATTCATTGTCGACGCCTGCGCGAATCGCCGCCGCCACCGCGGCGGGGCCGTCGGGGGCGTAGTGATGGTTGTCGCTGATGTCCTTCACCGCGTCGCAATCGGAGACGACATAGCCCTTGAAGCCCCAGGCGCCGCGCAGATGCTCCTTGAGCAGTTCGTCGCTCGCGCAGGCGGGCTGGCCGTCGATGCGGTTATAGGCGCACATCACCGATCCCGCCTTGCCCTCGACGATCGCGGCGCGGAAGGCCGGCAGATAGGTGTCCTCCAGATCGTGGCGCGAAACGAACACGTTCGCTTCGTGCCGCGTCGATTCCGGCCCGCTATGGACGGCGAAATGCTTGGGTGTGGCGATCACATTGGGCAGGTCCGGGTTCGGCCCCTGCATGCCCTGGACGAAGGCGACGCCGATCCTGGCGGTGAGGAACGGGTCCTCGCCGTAGGTCTCTTGCCCCCGCCCCCAGCGCGGATCGCGGAAGATGTTGATGTTGGGCGACCAGGTATCAAGCCCGGTACCGATCCGCCCCATCCTTCCGGTCTGCCGGGCAAGCGCGTGCAGCCCCTGCACTTCGCTGCTGATCGCGGCGGCGACGTCGTGCACCAGCGGCGCATCGAAGGTCGCGGCAAGGCCGACCGGCTCGGGGAAATTGGTGGTCGGCAGCGTGCCGAGCGCGCCGTGGAGCGACTCCGTCCACCAATTGTAGCGCGGGATGTTCAGCCGCGGAATCGCCGGCGCCACGTTGAGCAACTGGGCGAACTTCTCCTCCGGGGTGAGCTGCGCGACGATCGCCGCCGCCTTGGCATCGGCCTCGGCGCGCGGATCACCGGCGGTCTGGGCGAGCGCGGGCAGCGGCGTAAGCGCGGCGGCCAGCAGCGCGGCGCGGATGGTGCGATTCATATGGTTTCCCCTCTGCGGTCGGTCAGACCGGTTGCAGCCCGTGTTCGTGGATCTTGCGGATCAGGTCGCGGTGGCGCGGCAGCCCGGCGCAGAGGCGTTCGGTCTGTGCCTGATTCTCGCGCATCGCCCGCTCGGCGAGCCTTTGGTCGCCGGACAGTGCCTCGGGCTCGACCTCGCTGCGGAAGCCCATGCCGTACAGGACATATTGGTAGCTGGCGGGCGGGAAGACCTCTTCCACCCGGTCGAACTCGTCATGGAACCAGGGCGGCTGGTAGCGCCACAGGGTGAGCAGCTCCTGGAGCCGCTCGGGGATCGTTTCGGGCAGCAGATTGTCGCGCCAGAATGCGGTGTCGGTGCGCTTGGTCAGGACATAGTGGAGCTTGAGGAAATCGATGATCCGGCCCCAGCGGTAGAGCGTGGTGGCATTGAAGCGCTTGGCGACCACGTCCATCACGTCGCGCACCGCCGGCATCTGCTCGGCGATCAGCTTGGCGGAAAGCTCGATCAGCACGATCGCCGAGGCTTCCAATGGCTCGAGGAAGCCGGCGGCAAGGCCGACCGCGACGACATTGTTCTTCCAGAAAATCTCGCGGTGGCCCGAACGGATCGGAATGCGGCGAACGCCCACGTCCGCGCCTGCCGGGCCGAGATAGGCGCGCAGCGTCGCCTCGGCCTGGTCGTCGCTGGTGTGGGCCGTGGAATAGACATAGCCGGTGCCCCGCCGCGTCGGCAGCCCGATGTCCCAGATCCAGCCGGCATCCTGCGCCGTCGACAGCGTATGGGTGGCAATGGGCGCATTGTCTTCGGGATAGGGAATCTGTGCGGCAAGCGCGGCGTCGCAGAAAAGCACGTCGCCGCAATCCTTGAACGGCACCCCCATGGTCTCGCCGAGCAGCAGCGCGCGGAAACCGGTGCAGTCGACGAACAGGTCGCCTTCGATCCGTCCGGCCTGTTCGGTGTCGATCGCGACGATGTCGCCATTCTCGGCCCGCTCGACCGAACGGACATCGGCGAGCACGTGGCGGACCCCGAGCTTCGTGGTGCAGTGGCGCGTCAGGAAGGGCGCGAACTTGCCGGCGTCGAGGTGATAGGCATAGTTGGCCTGCCCCTCATATTCGGGCGTGGCGATGGTCTTGGGCGCCAGGCCCGCGTCGCAGATCCGGCCTTGCGGGGTAACCGTGTCGCAGAAGCTGCGGCCTTTTGAATCGGTGATCCAGTGCGGCACCAGACTCAGTTGGTGGAAGCCCTGGGGCAACATCAGCGGGTGGTAATAGGCGTCGTCGTCCGCGCCCGTCGTCCAGCGGGCAAACAGCGCGCCCTGCTTGAAGGCAGCATCACACTCGCGGAAGAAGTCGGTTTCGGAAACGCCGATCTTGGCGAGCGTTGTCCGCAAGGTGGGCCAGGTGCCTTCGCCCACCCCAATGATCGGGGTGTTCGGCGATTCGACCAATGTGACGGTGAAGCCGCCGGGCATCCGGCCCTGGTGGCGGGCGGCGATCACCCCGGCGGTGAGCCAACCAGCGGTACCGCCGCCGACGATGACGATGTTGCGAACCCGTTTCACGCGTGCCGACCCGTGGAAAAAGAAGGGGATGCCGGACGATACCGGCATCCCCAGTCGTGGGAAGAGGCTTCAGAAGCGATAGCGCACGCCCGCCGTGAAGCGCCGGCCATACGCCCACACATCGAGCAGTTGGTTGGCGAAACGGCCATGGGTGCTCTGCACCTCGTCGGTGATGTTGAGCGCTTCGCCGAACACGTTGATCCGCTCCGTGATCTGGTAGCTGGCGCTCAGATCGATCTGGAGGCTGGAATTGACGAAGGTAGGCTCGGCCCCGAACGCGCCGGTGTTCTGCGCCTGGCCGAAGGCGAGCAGATATTTGTCGCGCCAGTTCGCCGCCGCGCGGAATTCGATGCCGTTCTTGTCGTAGAAGCCGACGAAATTGGCTGAATTGGCGAGGCCGGTCACCGCGAAACCGCTCTGGCTGATATCGGTCGGGTCATAGGGTCGGTTGGTATCGACCAGGGTAGCGTTGGCGATGAAGCCGAAGCCGCTGTTGCCGAACGTGTTCTGCCAGGCGATTTCGACACCCTTCACGGTCGCCCGGGGTCCATTCACCCGCTGGGAGACGCTGAACTGCGCCGGCTGCCCCGTCGAGGGATCGACGACGCCGTTGATCGTCTGGCGCTGCACGCCCTGCACAATGAAGTTGCGCACGTCCTTCAGGAAGAAGTTCACCGCCGCATACGAGTTGCGCTGATAATACCATTCCACCGCCGCATCGAAATTGTCGGCCAGATAGGGCTGTAGCGTGGGGTTGCCGCCATCCGCCGTCAACGCGCCGATCCGCTGGCCGACACCGATGTTGAGCGCTGGCGTCAACAGGTTCAGCGTCGGTCGGGTCAGCGTGCGCGAGGCATCGAAACGCAGGTGCAGCGCGTCGGTCAGTTCGAGCTTCATGTCCACCGACGGCAACAGATAGGCATAATCCGACTTGGTGGTGATCGCCTGCTGGTTGCCGAAAGCGATGGTGAGCAGCGTCGGATCGGTCGTGCTCGGCGTGATCGACGTCGGCAGGCGGCCGATGCCGGTGGAGGTGACGTGCGTGACTTCCTCGCGCACGCCGGCGTTGAAGAAGAAGGGCATCCCGGCGATTTCGCTCTTGAAGTTCGCCGAGACATAGAGCGCCCAGGTCTTCTCGCCGATGTCGCGGGTGCTGCCGACATCATCCGCCACCGCAAACTGCCCGTTGAAGGCGCCGTTGCAGCATCCGGTGTTGTAGCCCGGAATCACCTTGGTCTGCGGGTTGCCGAGGCCCGTGAGGAAGGCCTGATAGTCCGCCGCGCGGAAGTTGAGCAGCACCGGTGGCAGCGCGCCGGTATATCCCGGCAGGAAGTTGGCGGTGCCGACCGTGCCCTTGAACAGGCTGGCCGGCATCGCGACGCCGCCATTGGTACCCGAAGCGGGACCATAGCCCGAATAGGCCTGCCAGAAATTATTGGCGAACGTGTTGGCGCTGCGGAAGCTGAACTGGTCGTCGAGATAGGAGCCGCCGACCCGCAGCGTCAGATCGTCCTGCTGCCATTTCAGCCCCAGCCGGCCCTGCTTGATCGTATCGCGGTTCTTGTTGGCGATGTTGACCGTCACATGGCTGCCGATCGCGGACAGATCCGCCCAGCGGCTGGCGGTGCCGTTCACGCCGTAATCGTGCAGCACCGGAATGCTGTTCTTGCTGTCGCCGTTGATCGCGATGCCCAGCGTCGGCCCGATACCGAAGCCATAGCCTACATCGGCACCCAGCGAACTGATCCGGCCATCGGGGTTCAGCCAGCTCTTCGACAGGCTGGCATCGCCTTCCACCTGCAACTTGTCGGTCACGTCCCACTTGACGTTGAAGCCCGTCTGGTTGGTGCGACGATAATTGCTGTCGGTGCCGGCGGTGAAGTCGGTCTGGGAGCCGGCCTGGGTGAAGTCGACGATCGTACCGTTCTGATCGAGCTTCACATTGCGAAGGCTGCCCTGATTGAACCAGATGCCGAAGCCGAAATTATCGGTGTTGACGCGCTGGTCGGAATAATTGTTGTCGAGCGTCAGCAACACCGTGTCCGATGGCTTCCACTGCAACGCGATCCGGCCATCGACACGTTCGTCGCGCGTATAGTTCTGCGTCGCGCCGAACTGCTGTTCGAACCAGCTTACGACCGTCTTGCGCTGGCTGGCCGGCGCGTTCGCATCGTCGGTCGGGTTGCAGGTTGCGGCCGTGCTGCCGGCCTGCTGGCAAGGCGCGATCTTGCCGCCCGGCCAGCCATGGACGAACACATTGTTCGTCTGGGTGTCGTGCCGCGTGTAGATGGCGTTGGCGAGGATGCCAAAGGTATCATCGGCGAAGGTCTTGCTGATCAGCAGGCCGCCGGTGGGAACGATCTTGCCGGCATCGTCCTGGATCGAACCGGAAACCGAAGCGGCGAGATGGAAGCCGGGACGATCGAATGGCTTGGGATAGGAAACATTGATCGTCGCGCCGATCGAGCTGGACGATAGCGACACGTCCGGGGTCTTCAGCACCGTCAGCCCGCCGACGAAATCCGAACCGACGGTGGAGAAATCGATCGAGCGGCCGCCCGTCGCCGTCGACAGGCGCCGGCCGTCCACCAGCGTTTCGTTAAAATCGCCACCGAAGCCGCGCACCGTTACGCCATTGGGCTCGCCGCGCGGTCCGTCGCGCTGGATCGAAATGCCCGGCAGGCGCTGCAGCGATGCGGCAACGTTCGAATCCGGGAACTTGCCGATATCTTCGGAGGAAATCTGCTCGATCACGCCGGACGCGTTGCGCTTCGCATCGAGGTTGCGTTGCAGCGAGCCGCGGATACCGGTGACGATGATCTCCTCGTCCTGACTCTGCGCCGTCACACCGGGCCCGTCCTGCGCGCGCGCCGGAGCGGCAAGACCCAGCACGACCATGCTCGATGCCCCCGCCAGCATCCACCGTTTATGGCGACGCGATGGCTGGAGACCATTGTTTCGAATATTCATACCCCCTCCGTCCATTATGGGTTCGAAGCATGGCGCGAAATTGCGCGCCATAATTCGCAGCTGCAGCATCGATAGCCGTGCTGACCCTGCTCGGAGAAAAGGTATGCGTCTTCACATCCGCAAATAGGCGGCAAAGCATCCTCCCCGATTCATTCTTATTCTGCGAATCTATACGAATTGTATCGTTTCACGTTAGCGCTATCAACATCAAATTTGTCGGCGTAGTCTTTTGCTTTAGTCCGGGCATTGGCGTCGCGCCGGCGGCGGGATATGCACGGCCAAGCGGCGGGCACCCGCCGACGGCGCAGGATTACGAGAGGATGGCCATGGCTGATGATCTTACCCTGCTCGATTCGGCCGAACATCGGGCGCTCCGGCTCCAGCCGCCGGTGGCGCCCCTGCCCCATTTCGTCCCCATCGTGCCGGAGGAGTTTGCCGCTGCCGCCGCGTTGTGCCCGATCCTGCTGACCAAGGATGCCCAGACCGGCCGCTTCTATGCCGGGGCGATGCTGGGCTTCGAAGCCGGGGAGATCCTGGTCGAACTCCGTCCCGGCGAAGGATTCTGGCCACTGCTGGTCGAACGCGAAGGCTTCCTGATTGCAGGCGACGCGATCGCGATCGATCCGCAGGCCGCGCGATTCAGCACGGAGGCCGGCGAGCCGCTGTTCGATGGCGAAGGTGCCCCCGCCCCGGCGCTACGCCGAATCCGGCAGGTACTGGCGCAGCTGCACCACGGCGCCGAAGCGAATACGGCCTTCGTGGATGCGTTGCTGGCCCACCGGCTGGTGGAACCGATCGATCTTTCCTTGCGCTTCGACGATGGCCGCACGCTCGAACTGGCGGGACTCTACACAATAAGCCTCGATGCGCTGGGCGATCTCGACGATGCCGCGGTGCTGGCGCTGTTCCGCGCCGGGCAACTGCCGCTGATCTATGCGATGGCGGGCTCGCTGCGGCAGATTCCGGTCCTGGCGGGCCGGCGCAACCGTCAGCTGGCGGGCTGAGCGCCGCTGCCGATGATCGAGACCCTCCGCGACGAAGAGCTTGCTCCGTTCGAAACGCACCGGCGGGCATGTCGCCCGGTCGTGATTCGCGGCCTTGCGAAGAAGGTGCAACTGTTCCGGGCTGCCCGCGCACTCGACACGCTAATTCCCTATCTGCTCGGGTTCGATTCCGGCGCATCGGCACAAGCCTTTGTGGGTAAGCCGGAAATTGCCGGGCGATACGGCTATGGCGATCGCACCGACGGATTCAACTTCGCCCGGGAGACGATGACGCTGCCGGTCGCGCTCGCCCGGATCGGCGCCGCCGCAGCGACGCCGGGCGGCGACAGCATCTATCTCGGCTCGCTGCCGGCCGAGGTGCATCTGCCCGGTCTCGCCGAAGCCAACCCCCTGCCCCTCGCACCGCCCGGCGTCATGCCGCGGCTCTGGATCGGCAGTGCCTCGCAGGTCGCGTGCCATTATGATCGCTTCGACAATCTTGCCTGCGTGATGGCCGGCACGCGCCGCTTCACGCTCTATCCGCCGGATGCGATCGGCGATCTCTATGTC
The DNA here is from genome assembly GCF_003096275.1 of Sphingomonas pokkalii. Lineage (GTDB taxonomy): Bacteria > Pseudomonadota > Alphaproteobacteria > Sphingomonadales > Sphingomonadaceae > Sphingomonas > Sphingomonas pokkalii. Next base: position 430,227 of record NZ_QENQ01000001.1, on the reverse strand, counting down.
GGCCCGATCGACCATACCATGGCGGGCCAACCGGTAAGCCTGGCGGCGGGTGCCGAGGCGGGCGATCCCCGCTATCCCCGCTTCGCCGCCGCAAGCGCCAGAGCGGAGACGGTCACGCTGGAGGCCGGCGATGCGCTCTACCTGCCCAAGCTGTGGTGGCATCAGGTGGAGGCAACGGCACCGTTCAACCTGCTGCTCAACTATTGGTGGGACGGATTCACCGCCGGGACGGACTCGCCCTACACTGCGATGCTGCTGGCAATGACCACGCTGGCCGAGCGCCCGGCGGCCGAGCGTGCCGCCTGGCGGGCCTTTTTCGATCATTATGTCTTTCGGCCGGACGGCCACCCGCTCGCACATCTGCCGCCGGAGGCGCATGGCATCCTGCGCAGCACGCGAGAGAATCTCGGCCGGATCCGCGCCTTCGTGATGCAGGTGCTCCGCGGCGGCTGAACGTCACCGCAGAACCGGGAATGCGTAGATCACGGTGGCCGTGGCCGGCACGGTAAGGCGCTTGCCGAGTGCCGGCACGTTCGATTCCCGTACCGAAACACCAGGCGCCGCGCCGACCTTGTTCGCAGCGTCGAGCGATGCCCCGGTCAACAGCCATTGCCGCCCGGCGCCGCGCGTCTTCACACCCTTCAGCGCCACCGCCACGGTTTGCGGCCGATGCGTGGCGTTGACGATCGCGATCTTCAACGTCCGCCCATCGGCACTCAGCGCCGCGATCATGTCGAGCGGCCAGGTCGCGCTGCCCGCCTTCACCTGCGGATGGCTGTAGCCGACGACATATTTGGGATCGGGCTGGGGCACCGTGCCGTCGAGCGCGATCGGTACCGTGCCTGCGCCGAAATGTTCGCCATACAGCTTGAAAACCAGCCCGGTCGTGTTGAGCACCGATGCCGTCGGCGTAATATCCATCGTCGAAGCGCCGGTGGTAAAGGCCGCCATGGTCAGGAAGTCGGTATGGCGCAGCATTTCCTGCAGCACCATCGAGTAAGCGAGTGCGTTCTTGAGCGTCGGTGGCCCGAAATAGGCATATTCGTCCATCGACAGGAAGATCTTCTTCTCCCGGATCGCGGGAAAGCGCTGTTCGTAGATCTTCCACTCCTCGGCCTTCATCCGAACCTGGTTGGAAGGCGAGCGGACATATTCGATCAGTTCGGCATCGGCCGGCGCGTTGGGCCGCTGTTCGGCGCGGTCGTACCAATGCTCGCTGACGCCGTCGAAATTCCCCCAGGCCTTGGCGAACAGGCCGCCGGTCCAGTCCTCATCGGTACCGAACTTGTGCTGAATGCTTGCCAGGGTAGGATTTTCCTGGGTGCCCTTGGGGTGCATCTGGTCCGGCATCGCGCCCGATCCGATCAGCACGATCGAAGGATCCTTGGCCCGCATCGCTCGCGCGAAATCATTATGCTTGATCATGAAGTAATCGAGCGTGGTGCGGCCGATCTGCCACCAGCCATAGGGCTCGTTGCCGATGTTCCAGAAACGTACCCGATAGGGCTCCGGATGCCCGTTGGCAGCGCGCTTGGCGCCCCATTCGCTCGTCGCAGGACCGTTCAGATATTCTACCTCCTCGGCCGCCGAATTGGCATCGCCCAGCCCGGCATTCACCGTGACATAGGGCTCCACATCGAGCAGCCGGGTGAGCGTCATCCACTCGTCCATGCCCAGATCGTTGGGCTGCATCGCACTCCAGGCATAGTCGAACATCGGCGGGCGCTTGTCGCGCGGGCCGATCGCTTCGTGCCAATCCCAGTCGGACAGGAAATTGCCGCCCGGCAACCGCCAGAAACCCGAGTTGAGCGAGCGCGCGAGGGCGATGGTGTCGGCGCGCCAGCCATCGATATTGTCCTCCGGCATCAGCGAGACGGCAGCGACCCGGAAACGGCCGCTGCCCGTACCGGTGATCTCGAACCGGGCATTTGCGGAGTCCGCCGTCGGCGCGAACGCGAAGGTGACACGCTGCCAGCCGCTGCCGGGCGCGGGCAGTGCCACGGTCTGCGCCGCGTCGCTCGCCTGCCCCCAGGTGAGGCGCACCTGCACCTTCGCCCCGGCATCGCCGCTCAGCCACAGCGTGCCGACATAGCGTTTGCCGCCCGCCACCCCGATTCCCTCCTGCGCGAGCCCGCGCGGACCCGCGGCGTCCACCGCGACGCTCGGGCTCTGGGCACCGACATAGGGGTCGCGCGTATCCATGGTGACGGCATCGTCGCCCCCCACCGGCCGCCATTTGCGATAGGCGACCCCCGGTCGCCCCTCGGCGTTGGGCGGCGGCGGCACGTCGCGCGCGGCCGACACCACCGGATAGTAGAACTTCCGATCGTCCAGCATCTCCGCCCACAGGGTGCGGGCAACCAGCCCGCCGATGGGCTCGATGAACATGCCATATTCATACTTGGTGATCGGGGCCGAACGACGACCGGCATCGATGGTCGCCTGAAGTGACTGGCCGTGTGCGGCCGATGCAGTGAGCGCGAGCACGAGCGCAGACGTGGCGGTGCGAAACGACGCCATAAGCCTCTCCCCTCTTTCTATTTACTCCGACCTGATGTACGCCGACTTGCATGTTAACGCTACCGCAATTTGTAGCGACATCGGTGGTATTTGGGTGCATCTTCAGGCAGCCGGAGCGAAAAGGGCCACGGGCGTAACCTTTAAGCTGCACGGACAAATAGAAGCGATCACACCAGCAGGCAGGAGAGCGCAGGATGGGCAGGCTGAATCGGGCGGCGGCGGCATTGCTGTTGGCGAGTATCGGGCTGGCGCCCTTCCCGGCTGCCGCGCAAGTACAAACCAGCGTACCGGCGATCGTGCCGGATGCGCGACCGGTGACGGTGGAACGCATCAAGGTCCATGCCGCCGCCATCGAGGGCAATCTCGAAGGTGAAAGCGCCGATCGCGATGTCATCGTCGTGCTGCCACCTGGCTATGCCGCCAACCCTCACAAACGCTATCCCGTGGTCTATGCCCTGCACGGCTATTCGATCGGCGTGGAGCAGTGGATTCGGGAAATCCATGTGCCGCAGGTAGTCGAGGGCGCGTTCGCGTTGGGCGCCAAACCGGTGATTCTGGTGCTGCCGGACAGCAAGACGCTGCATAATGGATCGATGTATTCGAGTTCGCCTACGACGGGCGATTTCGAGCGCTTCATCGCTCATGATCTCGTCGCCTATATCGACGGCCACTATCGCACGCTGGCGAAACGCGAGAGCCGCGGCCTGGTCGGCCATTCGATGGGCGGATATGGCGCGACCCGGATCGGTATGCGCCATGCAGATGTGTTCGGCGCCGTCTATATGATGAGCCCCTGCTGCCTGTCTGCGCGCGATTCGGGAATGCTCGACGCCGCCGCCATCGCGCAGTTGAAAGGCGTGACCTCACGCGATGCAGCAACCGCCCTGCCCTGGGGGCTGCGCGCGACCTTGGCGGCGGCTGCTGCCTGGTCGCCCAATCCCAAGGCTCCGCCGCTCTATCTCGACCTGCCGATCGGCGATGAAAAGCAGCGCGCCGACGTGCTGGCGAAATGGGCTGCCAACGCCCCGCTGGCCTTTATCGATCAGTATATCGACGATCTGCGACGCTACCGCGCCATCGCGATCGATGTGGGCGACAAGGACAGCCTGCGGTTCGACGCGCAGAAGCTGCACGAGCAGCTCGATCGCTATGGCATCGCCAACCGCTTCACCCTCTATGCCGGCGATCATACCAGCGCCGTGGCGGACCGATTCCAGAATCACGTCCTGCCCTTTTTCAGCACGCATCTCGATTTCGGAACCGCACGATGATTCGTTCCCTTTCGGTACTCGCCGCCATGGTGCTGGCGCTGCCCGCGGCGGCGCAGACGACTGATCCGCTGGCTCCCACCGGCCGATGGAGCGCACATCCGCGCGGTGCAGCCGCGCTGCCGCCGATGGGCTGGAACAGTTGGAACGCCTTCACCAGCGATATCGACGAGGAAAAGCTGCTCGCTTCGGCCCAGGTGATCGTGGATAGCGGGCTCGCGGCCAAGGGCTATCGCTATATCGACATCGATGACGGCTGGTGGCTGCGCCGCAACCAGCCCGACGGTCGGATGGTCATCCGCACCAAGGCCTTCCCTTCCGCCGCGATGCCCGATGGCACCACCAGTTTCCGCCCGCTCACCGATCGGCTGCATGGCATGGGGCTGAAGGCGGGCATCTATTCGGACATCGGCCGCAACAGCTGTGGACAGGTGTTCACCTCCACCTTCCCGGGCCAGCCCGAAGGCACGGTGCTGGAGCGTGAAGTGGGGCTGTACGGCCATGTCGAACAGGACATTCGGCTCTACTTCGCCGATTGGGGGTTCGATCTCATCAAGGTGGATGGCTGCGGCATTCGCGGGCTGCCCGCCAGCGATCCGCGGGTGAAGGCCGGCACCTATCGCGCCTTCCCGCCGCTGGTCGACGTGGATTCGCTGGGGCGGACCGATGTGGCCGCAGTGCGGCGCCTGTACGAGGCGGTCGGCGCCGCACTGGATCGATGGAACCCCGATCAGGATTTCGTCTTCTCGATCTGCATCTGGGGCGCCGCCGATGTGCGGAGCTGGGCCCATCAGGTGGGCAACATCTCCCGAACCAGCGAAGATATCTCGCCGACCTGGAGCCGAATGCTCCATAACCTCGATAGCGCCGCCCGCCGCCCCTTCTATGCCCATCCCGGCAGCTGGAACGATCCCGATATGCTGTTCGTCGGCACCGGACAGTTCGATGCTGACCATCCGGTCGAGGCCCGCGCCCATTTCAGCCTCTGGGCCATGCTCAACGCACCGCTGATGATCGGCTATGATCTCCGCAAGGCCGGTCCGGCATTGCTCGATATTCTGGGCAATAGCCGGATCATCGCGCTGAATCAGGACCCGGCAGGCAACCAGGCGATCCTGGCGGTCGACTCCGACGATATCGACATCTTCGTGAAGAGCCTGGCCAATGGCGACAAGGCGGTGGCGATCTTCAACCGCACCGATGCGCCGATCGACGCAGCCCTCACCGCGCAACATCTCAAGTTCCGCGACGACGCCGGAATCACCCTCACCGATCTGTGGAGCGGCGAATCGCAGCGATTCACCGGCGAGAAGGCATTCCATCTCGCACCCCACGAGGCCCGCGTCTTCGCGGCCCATGGCCTGCGGATCCTGCCCGACGGGCTCTACCTGTCGGAGATGCCGGGGCGCGTGAATCCCGCGGTCGACGGCGTGGTCGTGCCCCAGGCTGAGCCGCTGGTTCGCCGATCGCTGCTGCCGTGGCGCGGCAGCAAGGGCAATGGCGAACCTCCACGCTATGGAGGCTGGGGTGGCGCCCAGCCCGATCGCGCCGTGTATGGCGAAACGCTCGCCGCTGGCGGCCGCAGCTTTGACTCCGGGATCGGCGCGCTCGCCAATTCTCGGATCGAAGTCCGGAGCGACGGATTCGCTCGCTTCACCGCCCTGGTGGGGGTGGACGATAGTGCCCGCGATCGCCGGCAGCCGGTGACCTTCTCCGTCTATGCCGATGGCAAGCTGCGCGCGCGCAGCAGGCCCCGCCGCTTCGGGGAAGCACCGGAGGCAATCTCTGCAGATGTCCGCGGTGCGAAGGTGATCGAACTGGTTGCGCGGACGCCGGGCCAGCCGCGCCTTGCCGATCCCGTTGCCTGGGGCAATGCGGCACTGCACCGCTGAGCCGCTTGACGCTGATCGACAAGGGGGAGATGTAGGAAAGGACGGGCAGCAGCGTGGAGCAACTTCTTGGCACCGATCGTTCGGAAGCAATGCTTGGCAGGCATCGGAATCGCCGCGTTGCTGGTCGGGATACCGGCCAACGCACAATCCGGTGCCGCCGCTGCAGCCGGCCGGGATCGCATTGTGGTCGGCGCAAGCGTGGGCGTTGTTCCCGGCTATCAGGGCAGCGATGCTATGCGCGTGCTGCCCCTCCCCGCGATCGACATCCGCCAGGGCTGGTTCATCGCCAATATGTTCAACGGAATCGGCGTTGCGTTCGAGCCGCAGAAGAATGTGACGGTGACCGGCGGCGTCACCTTCGTACAGGGCTATCGCAAGCGGGATGCACCCGCCGGAATCGACTCGCTGGCGGATGCCGCTGGCGCGCGCGTTACCGTCAGCATCCGCGAACGCGGTCTGGTCGCGACGCTGGGTATGACCCGCTCGCTGGGCGTTACCGACGGCACGTTGGCCGATGCTTCGCTCGCCTATCCGATCCGCGCCGGAAACCGCCTGTTTGTGATCCCCTCGGCCAGTATCAGCTGGGCGGATCGTCGCTATACCGATCGCTATTTCGGCATCAGCGCAGCGGAAGCCATCCAGTCCGGCTTGCCGCGCTATCGTGCCAATGGCGGCATCCGGGATATCGGTGCGGGCATCACGGCAAATTACCGCCTTTCCCCGCGCTGGGGCCTTACCGGATCGGTACGCGGCACGAGGCTCGTAGGAGACGCAGCCGATAGCCCATTGGTGCGGCGCCGCACCAATGTCGCAGCATTCGCCGCCATCACCTATCGGTTCGGTCGGATGCCGCGCAGCCGCTGATCGCGAGATGCCTAGGCGAGTTCCCGAAGGCCTTCCTCGTCGGAAGCCATCGTGGCGAACAATGCCGGCAGCTGTTTGGCGAACGTAAAGAAGCCACGGTTGCAATGGGGCCATGCCGCCATGTCCCATGCGCGATGATGTTCCGCGATCGCGATTCCCCGCCCCCTGGCTTCGCCCAGCGCGTCTGCGACAGGCCCAATGGGCGCGTATCCGGTGACAATCTGCTTCGCGCCTTCCCGCGCAGCCAACGCAGCAACGTCGTCGATCGTATCGACCCATGCGATCGGCACACGCCAATGCTCCCACCCGCGCTGCAAACCGTCCGCCACCGCGGCGATGTCGGCCGGTCCGTCGCACAGCGACCGACATGCCACGACGCCACGGATCGGTAGCGCGCGGATTGCTGCCTGGCATTCGAGCGACAGATCCTCGGGCGTCAGCAGCAGCAGCGTGTCACGCAAGGCGTCCGGGGCGAGCGGCGTACGCATGGGTTCGGTTACGACCCGCGCTGTTTCACGTGGAACATCCCCCGTCGTCGCGAGCCCCTTTGGGTCGAAGCGCCCTCCGCTGCGCCGCCGGATCAAATCTCGATCGGCGAGATAAATCTTCCCCTGCGTATGAAGACCAGCAACCCAGCGCCACGACAGCGTATTGGACGCAGGATCCGCATCGAGCAGGTGCCGATACATCCATGCAGCCCCGAGTTCCCAAGGCAGCTGCAGCGTGAAGATCCAGATCGACGCAACCTGCATCCGCGCCCAGTTGTGCAGATAGCCCGTTTCCCGGAGCTCCCGTGCCCAGGCATCGAAGGCATCGATACCAGTCTCGCCGCCTACCGCCGCATCATAACCGCTCGGCAACTGCCCCGCGTGCTTTGCAACGGCCTGTTTCCAGGCACCCCAGACCCGAGGATGCTGTTCCAGCCACCCCTTCCAATAGCTTCGCCAACACAGCTCTCGGAGAAAGGTGGCGGCGGCATTGGCACCATGCGCACGGATTACTGCGCCGGCCACCACGTCTTCCGCGATCAGCCGCCTGCGTATCGCAGCCGAAAGACGCGAAACGCCGTCATGGCCGCCAGGGCCGACCGCGCTTTCACTGCGTCCCGTGGCATATTGTGCGCCAGCATCGGGCACGAATGCTGCGAGCCGAGATAGCGCCGCGCTACGCGAGAGCGGGAAGCTGAAAGACAGGGTCGAAGCGCGGTCGCGGGGCGTATCGAGCAGCATGACGCGAACATGACACGCAGCCCCGCCCTGCCCCACCTGACATTTCGGGCATCTCGCTCTAGATACGCTCCCCGGAAAGGCGCTGACACACCATGTCGAGTTGGTCGAGCGTCGAATAAGATACCGCCAACGTGCCGCCCTTTTCACCATGGCTGATCCGCACATTCAGCCCGAGCACATCACCCAGATGCCGCTCCAGCGCGGCAATATCGGGATCCGACTCTGCCGGCGATGCGCCCGCCTTGCGCTTGGCGGCGGGCTTTGCCGACCGCGCCAGCTTCTCCGTGTCACGAACGGAAAGGCCCTTTGCCACGACTTCCCTGGCAAGCTTCTCCGGGTCCGGAGCGCTGACCAGCGCGCGGGCATGCCCCATTTCCAGCGACCGATCGACGACCATCTCCCGAACGCTGGCCGGCAGATCGAGCAACCGAAGCAGGTTTGCGATATGGCTGCGCGACTTGTGCACGATCTTCCCCAGCGCCTCCTGGGTGTGACCGAACTCACGGATGAGCCGAGCATAGCCCTCCGCCTCTTCGATCGCGTTCAGGTCCTGTCGCTGGATGTTTTCGATCAGCGCGATTTCGAGCGTTTCAGCGTCGGTAAGCTCGCGAACGATTACCGGCACCTCGTGCAGTCGTGCGCGCTGCGCCGCACGCCAGCGCCGTTCGCCCGCGACGATCTGGAAATTCTGACCATGTGGGCGAACGAAGATCGGCTGGATCAGCCCACGGGTGCAGATCGAATCCGCAAGAGTCTCCAGCGCCTCTTCGTCGAAATGGCGGCGGGGCTGGTTCGGATCGGCAACCAGCGCGCTGATCGGCAACATCCGCACCCCCGAGGTACTGGTGGGATTGCCCTTGATCGGCTCTTCGGGAACGCTCTCTCCAAGCAGCGCAGACAGGCCCCTGCCGAGGCCAGGACGGGGTTTACGAGCGGCAGCGGGAGAATCGGTCATGCGGCTTTCTTGCTTTTGGGAAGGCGCTCGATCACTTCGCGGGCGAGCGCGATATAGGCTTCAGAACCGGCGCAACGATGATCATAGATCAACGCAGGCACACCATGGCTCGGTGCCTCGGAGAGGCGCACATTGCGCGGAATTACCGTATCGAAGACGACGCGGCCGAGCACCGCGCGTACGTCTTCAGATACCTGATCGGTTAGCCGGTTTCGGCGATCATACATGGTGAGCGCAACCCCAAGGATCGAGAGGCCAGGGTTGAACCGGGTACGGATCCGCTCGACGGTATTGAGCAGCTGGCTGAGCCCCTCCAGCGCAAAGAACTCGCATTGCAGCGGCACCAGCAGGGCATGGGCGGCAACCATCGCATTCACCGTCAGCAGGCCGAGCGACGGTGGACAATCGATCAGAATCACGTCCCATCGCATCGCCTGGTGCCGGCGGATCGCGCCATCGAGCCGATGAGTCCGCGCGTCGAACTCGATCAGTTCGATCTCGGCCCCAGACAGATCCTGGGTCGCGGGCACCACGTCCAGCCCGGGGACGTTGGTCGGCACTGCGACATCTTCCAGATCGGCGTCGGAGACCAGCAGGTCGTAGCTCGAATGCTCCCGGTTCGAGCGGGCGATGCCCAGACCGGTCGACGCGTTGCCCTGCGGATCGAGATCGATCAGTAGAACGCGCATTCCCGTCGCCGCCAGGGCAGTGCCGACATTGATGGCGGTAGTGGTCTTGCCCACCCCGCCCTTCTGATTGGCGATCGTGATGGTAATCATCTGGCGCCTATCTGCGTTGCCACCACGATCCCCGAGTCCGGCTGCGTGATGCTGGGTTCCACGTGGAACCGACCTTGCCATTTCGCACGCGCGGCATCCACCTCCGAATGGGCACTGCGTCCCTTTGGCAGCACCCAAACCGTGGACGAATCGGTGCATGAAACTGTGGATAACAACAGCGCCGAAAGCTCCGCCACCGCCCGCGCCGAGACGACTGCGACTGGCACTTCCGGTCGAAAGGATTCGACCCTGCTCGCGACCACTGCCACCCGAGCGCTGATACCCAGCTGCTCCGCTGCGGATCGAAGGAACGCGACACGCTTCGCCCTTGGTTCGACAAGGATTACCGGGCGTTCGGTCAAGAGCGCAACGACGATGCCAGGCAGCCCAGCCCCGCTGCCAACGTCCAGCCATGGGCCCGCCGGTGCCGCCGCGGCGAGCGGAACAAGTTGTGCGGAGTCGGTAAGGTGGCGGCTCCAGAGCTCGGGCAAAGTGGACCGCGCAATCAAGTTCTGCTGCTCTGACTCGGCGACCAGGATGGCGCCAAACTGCTCGAGGAGTGTTTCACGTGAAACACCAAATCGGTCACGCACCCAGGTGCGAGCGTCTTCCTCCGTCATGCCACGACCTTTCGCGCATGAAGCAGAATCGCCGAGAGCGCCGCCGGCGTGATGCCACGGATCCGCGCCGCCGCCCCCAGCGTCTCTGGTGCGGCCGCACTCAGACGCTCGACCATCTCATTGGAAAGTCCCGGGATCGCAGCATAATCTAACGTCGCGCCTAGCCGCACGGCATCATTCGCCCGCAGCTGCGCGACTTCCGCGTCCTGCCGCTCCAGATACGGTGCATAGCGTGCATCTTCGATATACTCCGCCAGCAACGCCGGATCGCCCTGCGGTACCTCGTCCAGCACATGATCGATCGTGACGCTTGGAAAGCGCAGCCAGTCTCTGGCAGGTCGCCGAGCGCCGTCTTGCGCCACAGGCGCGCCGCGTGCTGCCAGCGCATGGGCAGTCCGCTCGACCGCAAAGACCGTATCGAGTGCAGCACGCGCCTCAGCTCGGCCTTCCAAGCGTGTGCTACGCGCTGGCCCCAGCAACCCAAGACCAGCCCCGATCGGCCCCAGTCGCGTCTCGGCGTTATCGGCGCGCAACCGCAGTCGAAACTCCGCACGCGCAGTCAGCATCCGATAGGGCTCCGTTACACCCTGCAGCACAAGATCGTCGATCATCACGCCGAGATAGGACGTCGCCCGATCGAGCAGCAGCGGCGCGAGCCCCAACGCGTGCGCAGCGGCGTTGGCTCCAGCCGTCAAGCCCTGGCCGCCGGCCTCTTCATAGCCGGTGGTGCCGTTGATCTGCCCGGCGAAAAATACTCCCGAAAGTTGCGGAAGCGCCAGTGTGGCATTGAGCGCGCGCGGATCGATATAATCATATTCCACGGCGTAACCGGGCACGGTGATCCGCGCCTGCTCCAGCCCGGGGATCGACGCAATCATCGCTTCCTGCACGTCGACGGGGAGCGATGTCGACAAGCCATTGGGATAGATCCAGGCATGATCCAGCGCTTCCGGCTCAAGGAAGATCTGGTGCCCGTCGCGATCGCCGAACCGATGAACCTTGTCTTCGATCGAGGGGCAATAGCGCGGGCCCTGCGCCTCGATCGCCCCGGTAAACAGGGGCGACCGGGAAAGGCCACCGCGGATCGCGTCATGGGTCCGCTGGGTCGTACGAGTCACCGCACAATGCAACTGCGGCAGCGGGCGGCGTGCCGTCATCGGCGACATGGTCCAAGGATCATCGTCCGACGGCTGTTGCTCGGTACGCGTCCAATCGATCGTGCGTCCATCGATGCGGGGCGGCGTGCCGGTCTTCAGCCGCCCCATCGGCAGCGCAAGCTCGCGCAACTGCACGGCGAGCCGCAGGGCCGACGCTTCGTCGACACGCCCCCCTTCCATCCGCTCCTCGCCGCGGAAGAGCCGCCCGCCCAGGAACGTCCCGGTCGCCAACACGACAGCCGGCGCGGAGAGCTGGGTTCCATCCCGAAGTTGCACGCCGGCCACCCGATCACCGGTCAACGCCAGCGCTTCGACCTCGCCGGCGATCAGCGACAGGCCTTGCTGCGCGGCAAGCATGTGCTGGATCGCCGCGGCATAGCGACCGCGATCGGCTTGTACCCGCGGCCCCTGCACCGCTGTCCCCTTGGAACGATTGAGCATCCGATAATGGATACCGGCGGCATCGGCGGCGCGGGCCATCAGACCGTCGAGCGCGTCTATCTCGCGAACGAGATGGCCCTTTCCCAGCCCGCCGATCGCAGGATTGCAGGACATCGCACCAAGCTTCGCAAGGTCGAAGCTGACCAGTGCGGTACGGGCGCCGCGACGCGCAGCCGCCGACGCAGCCTCCGTACCGGCATGGCCGCCGCCAATGACGATCACATCGAATTGCATGACGCTGCTAGACGGCGTTTGCGGGCGCTTGTCCAGTCCCGGATCGACCGAATGCCCGAACGCTGCGTTCCACGTGGAACATCTACTTGCCGATGCAAAACCGCCCGAACAAGGCATCGAGAACATCCTCGACGCCCGCTCGTCCGGTTATCGCATCGATCGCCCGCCGAGCCGCACGAAGCTCCTCGGCAAACAGCAAGGGATCTCCCTCCACCGCCGCACGCGCCAACGCCTCCGCCGCAGCGGAGCACCAGGTCCGCTGCCGTGCATTCAGCGCGACCATATCGGGTGGCGGCAGCAGATCCGCCGCAATATCGGCCATGCGACGCCAGAGAAGGTCGATCCCCCTCCCCTCCCGCACGGAAAGAACGATCTGATCGGGGTGCGGCGCGGCGCGCCCGATCGCATCTGCACGCGCGTGAATCCAAAGGCTTGCGGGCTGCGGCGGTGGCGGATCGTCCCCCAGCCACAGCAACAGATCGGCTTCTGTGAGCGCGGCGCGGGCGCGCGCGACCCCGATCGCTTCGATCGGATCGCTCGTCGTGTCTGCCAACCCTGCCGTATCCACCAGCAGCCAAGCAATGCCTTCCCGCACGATGGAAATCTCGATGCGATCCCGCGTGGTTCCAGCGATCGGAGAAACGATCGCGGCTTCCCGCTCTGCAAGCGCATTGAAGAGAGTCGATTTACCCGCATTGGGCGGCCCGCCCAGCACCACCCGCAGTCCATCGCGCAACCGCTCCACGGGCGGATGCGACGCCACCGTCGCGATGTCCCGCGCAAGGGCACCGGCCTCGATCCGAAGGGCCGGCAAGGGATCGTCGCCGGCAACATCATCTTCATCGCCGTGATCGAGCTCTGCTTCGATTCGCGCCGCAAGTCCGAGCAGACGTTCGGCCCATGCGTCCGCGTGCCGGCGCACGGCACCCCCAGCATTCCGAACGGCAACGCGGCGTTGCGCCTCCGTTTCAGCCATCAGCAGATCACCCAGACCTTCGGCCTCGCTCAGGTCGAGACGCCCGTGCAGCAGCGCGCGGCGGGTAAACTCGCCCGCCTCGGCAGCGCGCAGGCCTGGCATTGCTGCCAACACCCGTTCGACGGCACGGACAACCGCACGACCGCCATGGAGGTGAAATTCGACGAGATCCTCACCGGTTGCGGTGTGCGGGCCGGGGAAGCACAAGACCAGCGCCCGATCCAGCACGTCCCCGTCCGCTGGATCCCGCAAGATCCGCAGTGCCGCCCTTCGCGCCGGGGGAAGCGCACCGATCATTTGTTGCGCCGCAGCAAAAGCCAGCGCGCCGCTCAAACGCAGTACCGCAATGGCCGCTGGCGGTGCGCCGCTGGAAACCGCGAAGATCGTGTCCATCCGCCTGGTCAGCTCCCCGGCTTCTTGGTCGCGGCATCGAACAGGCCACGCCAGAAGTTCATTCCCGCCTCTCCCATCGGCGCCCAGTTGCGCATCATCGTTTCAAAACCCTCGGGCGTTCCGTGGTTCTCGATCGCCTGCACCATCAGCGCCACATATCGGTCGTGAACCGGGGTAAGATCGGGCAGGCCCATCGCCCGGCGCGCTTCCTCGGGGGTGCATTCGACTTCGACGTTGATCTTCATGAGATTCCTTCCGCGCTTGAGCGCATCGCCGGCCCCCTGCTAGGCCATCGTCCATGTATGCGCGCGACTATGCCCTGATCGCAACGCCCATCGGCCCGATCCGGATCGAAGGCGATGATCGGCAGCTCGTGCGGATCGCCATCGGCGTGGAAGCCGCTCCCACGCGAGCCGCCAGCGCAGCCGTGGGCGCGGCGGCGGAACAGATCGAACAATGGTTCGCCGGGGAACGCCGCAGCTTCGATTTGCCGCTTGCCCCCGCTGCAACGTCACGGGGTGCCATCCTTCGGGATGGGTTGATTGCGGTGCCGTTCGGAGCGACCCTCAGCTATGCCGATCTTTCGCGCAGGCTGGGTTCGAGCGCACGGGCGATCGGGCAACTTTGCGCGCGTAATCCGTTTCCCTTGATCGTACCGTGCCACCGGGTGCTGAAACAGGGCGGCGGCCTGGGCGCCTATTCGGCCGGGCAAGGTCCCATCACGAAATCCTGGCTGCTCGATCATGAGCGGCGCTTAACCGGAGAGTATCTGCTATGAGCACCCTGACGATCGACGCGCTGGATGAAAGCGGCAGCTTCTCCGCCTATGTCGCACGCCCCGAAGGCACTCCCCGCGCCGCGATCCTGGTGATCCAGGAAATCTTCGGCGTCAACGAGGGCATCCGCCAGAAATGCGAGGACTTTGCCCGTGAAGGCTATCTCGCGCTCGCGCCCGACCTGTTCTGGCGCCTCAAGCCCGGCATCGAGCTCGACGCCGACATCCCCGAGGAGTTCCAGCAGGCGCTGGAGCTGTTCGGCAAGTTCGACCAGGACAAGGGCGTTGCCGACATCGAATCGACCATCCAGGTCGCGCGCGCCGAACTGGGCGGCGGTAAGGTCGGCGCGGTCGGTTTCTGCCTCGGCGGTCGCCTCGCCTATATGGCCGCGGCGCGGACCGACATTGATGCGAGCGTCGGCTATTACGCCGTCGGCATCGACGGATTGCTTGGCGAGAAGCACGCGATCGCCAAACCGCTGCTGCTACACATTCCGACCGCCGATCACTTCGTCCTGCCCGAGGTGCAGGCGAAGATGCACGCGGGCCTCGACGATCACCCAAAGGTGACGCTGTACGACTATCCTGGTGAAGATCATGGCTTCGCCGCAGAGCTCGGCAAGCGCCGTTCGGAAGAAGCCGCGCAACTGGCAGACAAGCGTACGGCAGACTTCTTCGCCGCGCATCTCGCCTGAAGTCGCCCGCCCCTCCCTGCCGCGCAGGGAGGGGCGCAGGGCTTAGAAGAGGCTGGTGATGCCCGCCGTCCCGGCCGTGCCGACCCAGCCTTCGTAGATCATCTTGAACGCGACGAAAACGATCACCGCCAGGCCGAAATAGGCGATCCAGCGATGGCGATCGATCAGCTTGGCGATCAGGTTCGCGGCAAGCCCCATCAACGCAACCGACAGCAACAGCCCGACCACCAGGATCCCGGGATGCTCGCGGGCCGCCCCTGCCACGGCCAGCACGTTATCCAGGCTCATGGATACGTCTGCGATCGCCACCGCCCAGGCGGCGCCGGCAAAGCTCCGCGCCGAACGCACGCCCGAATGCTCGTCGCCCTCGATCTCGTCCGATCCCGCGCTTTCGCCACCGTGCCGGATCTCACGCCAGAACTTCCAGCTGACCCAGAGCAGCAGCAGGCCGCCCGCAAAGATCAGCCCGACGATGCCCATCAGCCAGCTGACGATCAGCGCAAAGGCGATCCGCAACACCAAGGCTGCGCCGATGCCGATCAGGATCACCTTCTTGCGCTGTTCGGCCGGTAGCCCCGCCGCCAGCGCACCGACGACGATGGCGTTGTCGCCGGCCAGTACGAGGTCGATCATCAGGACCGATCCGAACGCCGCCAGCGCGGCCGGATCGCCGAGATTGGAGAAATCGGCGACAATATGCTGCCAGATATCCAGGGGCGTGCCGATGCCGGCCGCCGCTGCGCTGAAGAATAGATCGATCATGCCCTAGCCCTAGCGCCGGGAGCGGCGCGCGCAAAGCCTACGCGGTATCCCCCGATGCGTTCCCCGGCGGACCCGCAAAAAAAAGGCCGGGCACAGGCCCGGCCTTTCCGATCCTTGCAGCAGTCCCTGCAGCGTTACTGGTTCATGCTGTCGAAGAAATCTTCGTTGGTCTTCGAATCCTTCATCTTGTCGAGCAGGAACTCCATCGCGTCGATGGTACCCATTTGCATCAGGATGCGGCGCAGCACCCACATCTTGGTGAGCTTGGCCTTCTCAACCAGCAGCTCTTCCTTGCGGGTGCCCGACTTGCCGACGTCCAGCGCGGGGAAGATGCGCTTGTCCGCCACCTTGCGGTCGAGCACGATTTCGGAGTTGCCGGTGCCCTTGAACTCTTCGAAAATCACTTCGTCCATGCGGCTGCCGGTGTCGATCAGCGCGGTGGCGATGATCGAGAGCGAGCCACCTTCCTCGATGTTGCGCGCGGCGCCGAAGAAGCGCTTCGGGCGCTGCAGCGCGTTCGCATCGACACCGCCGGTCAACACCTTGCCCGAGCTGGGCACCACGGTGTTGTAGGCGCGGCCGAGGCGGGTGATCGAATCGAGCAGGATCACCACGTCCTTCTTGTGCTCGACCAGGCGCTTGGCCTTTTCGATCACCATTTCGGCAACCTGCACGTGGCGGTTGGCCGGTTCGTCGAAGGTCGAGCTGATCACTTCGCCCTTCACCGAACGCTGCATGTCGGTGACTTCTTCCGGCCGCTCGTCGATCAGCAGCACGATCAGGAAGACTTCGGGATGGTTGTCGGTGATCGCCTTGGCGATGTTCTGCAGCAGCACCGTCTTACCGACACGAGGCGGGGCGACGATCAGCGCGCGCTGGCCCTTGCCCTGCGGAGCGACGATGTCGATCACCCGCGCCGACTTGTCCTTGACCGTCGGGTCAAGCGTGTCGAGGCGCAGCTTCTGCTCCGGGTAAAGCGGGGTTAAGTTGTCAAAGTTCACACGGTGACGCACTGCATCGGGATCGTCGAAATTGACCTTGAGCAGCTTGGTCAGCGCGAAGTAGCGTTCGCCGTCCTTGGGCGCGCGGATCTCGCCTTCCACCGTGTCGCCGGTGCGCAGGCCGAACTTCCGCACCTGGTTGGGGCTGACATAGATGTCGTCGGGACCGGCGAGATAGTTCGCCTCGGGTGAGCGGAGGAAGCCGAAGCCGTCGGGCAGCACTTCGATCGTGCCTTCGCCGGTGATCTGGTCACCCTGTTCGGCCTGGGCCTTGAGGATGGCGAAGAGCAGGTCCTGCTTGCGCAGCGTCGACGCGCTCTCGACGCCCAATGCCTCGGCCATGGTGACCAGTTCGGCGGGGGCGGTCTTTTTGAGGTCCTTGAGATGCATGGAAGGTCCGGAATTTCTAAGGGGGGAGAGCGTCGATCGGCGAAGACAGCGCGCGGAATTCGATGCTTGCAGGAAGGATGCGCCGAGGACCGGCGCACGCTTCCGGAGTTAGGTAGGGCTCCCCCCCAAGTCAACTGCGATTCGGCGCAGATTCGGAGGCACCGATCGCAGCAATCGTTCTCAGCGACTCAGAACGGTTTCACTTCGGCCAGGATGACGATGACCACCAGCGCCAGCGCCGGCACTTCGTTGAGGAATCGCAAGGTACGCGTCGCGATCGGCGCCTCCCCGCGCGCCAGCTTCCTCGCATAGCCTACCGCCCAGCCGTGATAGCCGCTCAGCAGCACGACGAGCAGCAGCTTGGCGTGGAGCCAGCCGATGCCCGGCTGCCCGTCGAACAGCCCGATATTGGCAGACAGCGCCAGCCCCAGCGCCCAGACGATGAGCATCGAGGGCGTCAGGATCATCCGCTTCAGCAGCGCCTCGCGCTTCGCCCACGCCGCCGCCTCGGGCGTGCCCAGCGCCTCCTGGTGGTGGATCAGGTAGCGCGGAAACAGGAACAGGCCCGCCATCCAGAATACCACGAAGATGACGTGGAACGCCTTCACCCACAGATAGGCATTGCCCAGCCAGCCGATCATGAAGCGGTTCCTCGCACACGGGCCAGCAGCTGCTCGACATGCGCGATCGGCGTGTCGGGCAGGATGCCGTGCCCCAGGTTGAACACATGCGGCCGTTCCGGAAAGGCCGCCAGGATCCGGTCGATCGCGCTGTCCAGCACCGCGCCGCCCGTGAT
Source organism: Sphingomonas pokkalii (assembly GCF_003096275.1). Lineage (GTDB taxonomy): Bacteria > Pseudomonadota > Alphaproteobacteria > Sphingomonadales > Sphingomonadaceae > Sphingomonas > Sphingomonas pokkalii. Next base: position 412,480 of record NZ_QENQ01000001.1, on the reverse strand, counting down.
CAGCGCAAGCGGATCGAGATTGCCCTGCACCGGCAGCCCTTCCGGCAGCACCGTGTTCGCCCATGCGGGGTCGACCGTCTCGTCCAGGCCAATCGCATCGACGCCGGTTTCGCGGGCATAGGCGGCAAGCTTGCCCCCCGCCCCCTTCGGGAATCCAATTACGGGCACCAGATCGCGAACGGCGGCCGCGATCCGCGCGTTGGGAGCGATCACCCAGCGTTCGAACTGGGCGGGGCTGAGGCTGCCGGCCCAGCTGTCGAACAGCTGCACCGCCTCCACGCCCGCTTCGGCCTGGGCGCGGAGATAGGAGATGGTCTGATCGGCGATGCGATCGACCAGTGCCTGCATCAGGCCCTCGTCGCGATAGGCAAGGCGGCGTGCCTCGGCCTGTTCGCGGCTGCCCTGCCCTGCGATCATGTAGGTCGCCACGGTCCAGGGAGAGCCCGCAAAGCCCAGGAAGGTGGTCTGGGGGTCCAGGGACGCCTTCACCCGCCTTATCGTGCCGTAGATGGGCTCCAGGACGCTGGAATCGGCATCGAAGCCGTCGAGCACGTCCCTTGCGGTGACCGTCGGGGCGAGTCTGGGGCCCTCGCCGGTCTCGAACCACAGCTTCTGGCCGAGCGCCATCGGCACCACCAGGATGTCGGAAAACAGGATGGCGCCGTCCATGCCGAAGCGGCGGATCGGTTGCAGCGTGATTTCGGCGGCAGACTCGGAATCCATCGCGAGGGCGAGGAATCCGCCCTTTTCGGCACGGAGCGCGCGATATTCGGGCAGGTATCGGCCGGCCTGGCGCATGAGCCAGACGGGTGGAACGGGCTGGCGAGTCCCTTGCAGGGTCGCGAGCAGCGGCTTGGATGCGCGAAGAGTCAGAGCCGGGATCCCACTACTAGAAGATTCGATTCTCAGGATGTTGGAGTCTGTTGGCGGGTGAAAGCCGGGGCTTATGGCGATGTGAGTCAGTTGCCAACAATTTGACTCCTGCGGCCATACGGATTCGCCCGGATTCGGGAAATCTGTCCACAAGACTCACAGCCTGTGCATGGAAAGCACAAGCTGGGGATGCCGCTGTGGACGAATCACACGGGCTTTCCCGAATCACGGCGGGTTGGCCGGGTGCCGCGGTTACGCTACCGCTTGTTCGCCATGTTATGCACAGATCGGTCCCCAGCCTGATGCGGCTGCACCTCCATTTGCTCTCGGACTCCACCGGGGAGACGCTGGAAAACATCGCCAAGGCGGCGCTGGCGCAGTTCGACGATGTCGAGCCGCTCAGGCATTTCTGGCCGATGGTGCGCAGCGAGGCGCATCTGGAGCGCATCCTCCAGGAGATCGCGCAGAATCCGGGCTTGGTGATCTACACGCTGGTCAATCGCGACATCCGGCGGATGCTCGAGACGCGCTGCCGCGCGCTGGGGTTGCCGGCGATCGCGCCGCTCGATCAGGTGAGCCACGCGCTGTCCAACCTGCTCGGGCAGGAGGCCAAGGCCCGGCCCGGGCGGCAGCATATGCTCGATGCCGCCTATTTTGCCCGGGTCGATGCGATCCAGTTCACCATCGCCCATGACGACGGGATCGGCTGGGAGGATTGGGAGGAAAGCGACATCCTGCTCGCCGGCGTGTCACGCTCGTCCAAGACGCCGACCTCGATCTATCTCGCCAATCGCGGCTACAAGGTGTCGAACATTCCCGTGGTGGTGGAATCGCCGCCGCCGCCCAAGCTGTTCCAGCTGAAGCGCCCGCTGATCGTCGGGCTCACCACCAGCGCCGACCGGCTGGTGCAGATCCGCCGCAACCGCCTACTCTCGCTCAATCAGGCGCCGGAGACCGACTATGTCGACCAGGAAGCGGTGCAGCGCGAAATCGCCTTTGCCCGCCGGATGTTCGCCGACAATGGCTGGCCGGTGATCGACGTAACCCGCCGCTCTATCGAGGAAACCGCGGCTGCAATCATCCAGCTGTGCAACGACCGTGAAATGGAACGCCGATAATGCCGACTCTCGTCCTTGCCTCGCAGAGCGCCTCGCGCCGGGCGATGCTCGATGCCGCGGGCGTGGCGCATGAGGCGCTGCCGGCGCTGGTCGACGAAGCGAGTGCGAAGGAGTCGCTGCTTGCCGAGGGCACGTCCCCCCGCGACCTTGCCGATGCGCTCGCCGAGCTGAAGGCGCTCAAGGTGTCGCGCATGGCGCCGCAGGCACTGGTGCTGGGCGGGGATTCGCTGGTCGCGCTCGACGACGGCAGCCTGCTCGACAAGCCGGAGAGCCGCGCGCAGGCGCGCGACCATCTCCAGCGCATGTCGGGCAAGACCCACGACATCTACAGCGCCGCGGTGATCGCGGAGGGTGGCCGCCCGGTGTGGCGCCATGTCGATCGCGCGCGGCTGCATGTCCGCCCGCTGAGCGAGGCGTTCATCGAATCCTATCTCGACCTGGAATGGCCCGCGATCGCCGGTTGTGTCGGCTGCTTCCGGATCGAGGGGCCCGGCGTGCAGCTCTTCAGTCGTACCGAAGGCAGCCATTTCACCATTCTCGGCATGCCGCTGCTGCCGATTCTCGACTATCTGCGCACCCGGGGAGTGATGCCCAAGTGACTCGCTATGCCGAGGTGATCGGCGATCCGATCGCCCATTCCAAATCCCCGATCATCCACAAATTCTGGCTCGATGCGCTGGGAATCGAGGGCGATTATCGCCGCACCCATGTGCTGGGCGACGACCTCGCGGGCTATTTCGCCCGCGCGAAGGACGACGCCGACTGGCGCGGCTGCAACGTCACGATTCCGCACAAGCTGGCGGTGATGGACCTGGTCGGCGATCCCGGGGGCGTGCGCAGCACGATCGGGGCGATGAACACGGTGATCCGCGGCGAGGACGGCGCGCTGATCGGCACCAATACCGACGCCGGCGGCTTCTTCTCCCCCATCGCCGGGCTGGAGCTGGAAGGGCGCCATGCGGTGGTGGTCGGTGCCGGTGGCGGCGCGCGCGCCGTGCTGTTCGCGCTGTCACGGGTCGGGATCGGCCGCGTGACCATCCTCAACCGCAACGTGCTCAAGGCGGCGGCCCTGCTCTCCAGCTTCGGGGTGAAGGGCGATGCGCTGCCGATCGGCGCGCCGCTGCCGCCCGCCGATCTGCTGGTTAACGCCAGCCCGCTCGGCATGGCGGGCCAGCCGCCGCTCGACCTGGATCTCGCGCCGCTGCCAGAGCACGCGGTGGTGTACGACATCGTCTACGCCCCGCTGGAGACGCCGCTGCTCGCCCAGGCGCGCGACCGTGAACTCGATACAGTCGACGGCCTCGAAATGCTGGTCGGCCAGGCCGCCCTTGCCTTCGAGCTCTTCTTCGGCGCCGAGCCCCCGCGCGACCGCGACGAGGAACTGCGCGCGCTGCTCACCGCATGAGCAGGCGGCCGATCGTGCTCGGGCTCACCGGCTCGATCGGCATGGGCAAGTCGACCGTGGCGGCGATGTTCGCCGCCGACGGCGTGCCGGTGTTCGATGCCGATGCGACCGTCCACCAGCTCCAGGGCCCGGACGGTGCGGCGGTGGCGGCGATCGAGGCGGAATTTCCGGACACCACGACCGACCTCGGCGTGAATCGTACGCTGCTGCGCGAGGCGGTGATGGCCGATCCCACCGCCTTCGCCCGACTCGAAGCGATTCTCCACCCCGCGGTCGCCGCGGCGCGCGAGTCGTTCCTTGCCGCCCATGCCGACGCGCCGCTGGTGGTTCTTGACGTACCGTTGCTGTTCGAGGCGGGCGGCTGGCGGCATGTCGACAAGATCGCCGTGGTCTCCGCACCGCCCGAGGTCCAGCGCGAACGCGTCCTCGCCCGCCCGGGCATGACCGTGGAACGCTTCGAAGCGATTCTCGCGCGCCAGACGCCCGATGCCGAGAAGCGCGCCCGCGCCGATTTCGTCATCCCTACCGGCGAAGGCCTGCAGGTTACGGAAGATTGCGTACGCACGGTCATCGCTTGCCTCGCGCCGCCTGCGGGTGGATAAGCGATCCATGCGGGAAATCGTGTTTGACACCGAAACGACGGGACTCAGCTTCTCAGGCGGAGATCGCCTCGTCGAAATCGGCTGTGTCGAACTGGTGAACCGGGTTGCCACCGGCAACCATTTCCACGCCTATATCAATCCGCAGCGTGCCATGCCGGTGGAGGCGTTCAACGTCCACGGCCTGTCCGAGCGGTTCCTCTCCGACAAGCCGCTGTTCGAGGAGGTGGTCGAGGACCTGCTCGACTTCATCGGCGACTCGCCGCTGGTCGCGCACAATGCGGGATTCGACTTCAGCTTCCTCAATGGCGAGCTGGGCAGGTGCAGCCGGCCGCTGGTCGACCTGAGCCGGATGGTCGACACGCTGGTGCTCGCGCGTACCAAGCATCCCGGCGCCAAGCACACGCTCGATGCGCTGTGCAGCCGCTACGGCATCGATCTCAGCGCACGCACGCTGCACGGCGCGCTGCTCGACGCGCAGCTGCTGGCGCAGGTCTATGTCGAGCTGACCGGCGGCCGCCAGATCACACTCGGCCTCGCCGAAGAGGTGCCGGTGATGCCGGAAACGGTCGCCGAGGCGCCGAGCCGGGTGCACGTCCGGCCCGCGCGGCATTTCACCGCGAGTGCGGCGGAACTTGAACGGCACGCAGCGTTTCTGAAGTCCCTGGACGAGCCGCTATGGGGTGTTCCCACAATCGACGCGGTTCCGGCGCAGCCCTAGGTCGCTCGTCCTTAATTGCGAAGTGGAGGTACATTATGGATATCCGGATCTCGGGGCATCAGGTCGATACGGGCTCGGCGCTCAAGACGCAGGTGACGGATCGGGTCCAGGGTATCGCCGACAAGTATTTCTCCCGCGCCATTTCCTCCCAGATCACCTTCGGCAAGGGGCCGCACGACAACGGCTTCACCTGCGATATCGTGATGCACGTGACCCAGGGGCTGGTGCTCAAGGCGACCAATTCCGGCATGGAAGCGCATGGCGCGTTCGACGGCGCGGCGGATCGGATCGACAAGCAGCTGCGCCGCTATGTCCGGCGGTTGAAGGATCGGCGTCCGGCCGAGGCAATCGCGCTGGCGGAAGGCGGCGCCTATGACAATGGTTTCGATAATGCCGGCTACACCCTGTTCCAGGAGGCGCAGGACGAGGATGAAGTCGCCGATGCACCCCTGGTGATCGCCGAGACGCGTGTCGACGTGCCCGAAGCCACCGTCTCGGATGCGGTGATGATGCTCGACTTGCGCAATACGAACGCGCTGCTGTTCCGCAACAGCGGTACCGGCGCCTATAATATGGTCTATCGCCGTGGCGACGGGACGATCGGCTGGGTTGAGCCCAACCGCGCACCGGCGTAAGGCGCCAGCTTGCCTGCGGGCAGCCGCTTCTTTGGAACGATGATGACTGATCTGAGCGATTTGCTCGTGCCGGAGGCGGTGCTCGCCGGCGTGACCGCTGGCAACAAGAAGGCGCTGTTTCAACAGCTTGGGTCCACCGCGGCGTCGGCGCATGGCGTCGACGCGCGGCTGGTGGCCGAACGGCTGGCCGAGCGTGAGCGGCTGGGTTCCACCGGCTTCGGCGCCGGTATCGCCATTCCCCACGCACGGCTGGATGATCTGCCGCGCGTTTGCGGCGTGTTCGCGCGGCTTGCCCAACCGGTCGATTTCGGCGCGGTCGACGATCTGCCGGTGGACCTGGTGTTCATGCTGCTTTCGCCCACCAATGCCGGCGCCGAGCATCTGAAGGCGCTGGCTTCGGTGTCGCGTCGGTTGCGCGAACGGCCTTTTGCGGAGAAGCTGCGAGGGGCTGGGTCGCCGGATGCGCTGTATGCGTTACTCACCGGGGTCGAGGCGCGTGACGCAGCCTGAAGGCGGGGCTTCGGCTCCAACGGGTGCGGAAGCCCATTATCGCGCCTTGGAGGCGCTCTACGCGGCGGCGCCGATCAACCAGCTCTTTCCTTCGGTGCTCGAGATACCGGAAGCCGGGATCGCCCGGATTCGGTTCGACGTCGATTCGCGATTTTTTCACGCTGCGGGCGCGGCGCACGGCACCAGCTATTTCAAGATGCTCGATGATGCCGCCTTCTATGCAGCGAACAGCCTGGTCACCGATCGCTTTCTGTTGACCACGGCGTTCAACCTGCTGCTGACCAAGCCGTTGGCGCAAGGGCCGGTGATCGCCGAGGGGCGTTGGGTGAGCGGCCAGCGGCGGGTATTCGTCGCCGAGGCGCGGTTGATCGATGCGCATGGCGAGGAGGCTGCACGCGGTACCGGCACCTTCATGCGCTCGCGCATCCCGCTGGCCACGCTGCCAGGCTATCGCACGCCATGACGCCCCGGCTGACCAGCGCGATGCTGGTGAGCGCCATGGTGCGGCGGGCGGATGCCGCCGGGGGATCGGCGATGGTGCTGGCAAAGGGCGACGCCACTTCCGGGGCGATCCTGCTCCTGTTGCTGGAGCGGGGGGCGAATCCCCGCTTCGTCGAACGCGGCATCGGGCCGCAAGGCGTGCCCGCGCTGGTGCCGTCCGGCCCTGCCGGTCTGGCGGACGAGGAATCGGCCACCAGCTATTGGCAAAGGCGGCGCGCGCGCGATTCCGACCTGTGGGTCGTGGAACTGGATATCGCAGACGCCGAACGGTTCGCCGCTGAAACGATGAACCTTTGTTGACAGTCGGCCCAGCGCCCGCGAAAGGGACGATCACGTTAATTCGCGTTGTGCCGGTCGGGGTGTGAAGTCGATCGGTTACGCAGTCGGGGGGTAAGCCCGGCGGTCTCACTCCTCCGGAGCAGCAGGCCGGCCGCGCGCCAACCGCACATTACTGATATGAAATGAAGCTCCTGCCACGAGCTGCTACTTTTGCAGCTGTGACTTTTTGCGCTGGCGCCCTGGCAAACGCCGCCACGCTCAACCTGACCCCGCTCCCGCAGCAGGACTCGCATGGCAATGCCATGGTGCAGCCGATCCCGGGTCAGGAACAGAACGCCCTTCCCTCGGCGCCGGTTCCCGCGACACAGTCCGCGGTCGAGCAGCAGGATGGTGCCGAAAAGACCGATCCAACGCCCGAATATGCAAGCCTTTCCGATGCGGTTGCCGCGCAGGAAGACGTCGCCGCGCTCGAAGACGATCGTGAGCTGCATTGCCTTGCCACCGGGGTCTATTTCGAAGCACGCAGCGAGCCGCTTTCGGGTCAGCTCGCGGTTGCCGATGTCATCCTGAATCGTAGCACCTCCGGCCGTTTTCCGGGCTCGGTCTGCTCGGTGATCACCCAGCGCGGCCAGTTTTCGTTCGTTCGCGGCGGCAAGCTGCCCAAGGCGCCGGAAAACGCCCAGTGGCGCCGGGCGATGGCGGTCGCGCAGGTCGCCCGCAAGAATCTGTGGGAAAGCCCCGCCGGCGACGCCCTTTATTTCCATGCGCGCTATGTGAATCCGAACCTGGGCCGGGCGACCGTTGCCACCGTGGGAAATCACATCTTCTACCGCTGATCGGTGCAGCCGATCGCTCCAGAAAAGCCGCCGACGCGATTCGGCGGCTTTTCTGCGTTCTGTAAATGTTCTAGACGCTCGGCATGGACGCCGCCTCGCCTTCCGTTGCTCCCGCCGCCGGACCTTCGCCCGATGCCGAGGCGCTGGTTGCCGCGGATGTGGTTCGCGGCGTGTCCCGCATGTTGTTGCGCCATGATTGCGTGGCCATCGCCGAAGTACCGCTGGAAGGCGGTCGGCGGGTCGACCTGATGGCGCTGGATGCGCGCGGTGCCGTGGTGATCGTGGAAATCAAGGTTTCGCGCGCCGATCTGCTGGGCGACAGCAAATGGCAGGAGTATCTTGCGCATTGCGATCGCTTTTTCTGGGCGGTGCCGCACGGCTTTGATCATCGGCCACTGGAACAGCCGCACTTCCTGCCCGAACGTACGGGCCTGATCGTCGCCGATCGCTATGATGCAGCGGTGGCGCGGGAAGCTGCGACCGTGCCGCTGGCGGCGGCGTTGCGCCGAAAGGCCACGCTCGCCTTCGCCCGGCGTGCGGGGCGAAGGCTGCTGGGAATGCTCGATCCCGACGTTGCCGACGGGTTCTGAATCGCGGCGTTAGAGCTTCGGGCCCGCCGCGGTGGGGGCGCGGCCAACCTTGGGAGCATCGCTCAGCATCTTGGCGATGCTCGGGTAGCGGGTTTCGCGCTGCGCATATTCGCGCGCGGAAAGCCCGCCTCCGAAATCGCTGCGATCGGGATCGGCACCCGCGTCGAGCAGTTTGCGCACCACATCGGCATTGTGCGCCAGAACCGCCCGGATCAGCGGCGTAACGCCAGCATTGTTGGCAAGGTTCACGTTCGCCTTCTTGGCGATGAGTGCCTCCACGCCAGGGATCCATCCCCGTTCGGCGGCGAAGATCAGCGCGGTATTGCCTTCGCGATCCTGGATATTCACGTTCACGCCGGGCTGGTTGATCAGCACCGTCAGATAGGTCGGGTCGCTCCGCTTGACGACGATGTGCAAGGCAGCCTCGCCGGTCCCGTAGGGATCCTTGACGTTGACCATCGATATCGCCTTGTCGCGCAGGAACTCGTTGACCTTGGCGCCATCCTGCTTACGGATCGCGTCGAGGAACTGGATGCTTTCGCGCGGCTGGCCGCCTGCGCCTTGGGCCAGGGCGGGAAGCGGCAGGAGCAAAAGCGCTGCTGCGACGGCGGTAGCGAAGCGAACGTTCATTGCGTGATCAATACCCTTGGTTACTGGCAGCACGTGCCGGAAGGGTTCGTAACAGAAGATGGCGGTGGACTCCATGAACAGCGTGCTTCGGAAGCTGCAACCTCTCGCCGCGGCGGTCGCCTTGACGCTTGCGGGCTGCGGTGCCGGCGCACCGGGCGAAGCGCCGCTGGCCGGTGCGCGGATTGGCGGGCCGTTCACCCTTACCGATCAGAACGGCAAGCAGGTGCGCGATAGCGATTTCGCCGGCAAATACCGGATCGTCTATTTCGGGTACACCTATTGTCCCGATGTCTGCCCTACCGATCTCGCCAGGATCGGCGCCGCGCTGCGCACGCTGGACAAGCAGGCACCGGGCATTGCCGGCAAGATCGTGCCCTTGTTCATCTCGGTCGATCCGGAACGCGATACGCCCGCGCAGCTCAAGCAGTATGTCGGCAATTTCCATCCCCGTCTGATCGGGCTGACCGGCACACCGCAGCAGATCGCGCAGGTGGCGAAGGCATACGCCATCGCCTATATGAAGCAGCCGACGCCGTCGGGCTATCTGATGGGCCATACCGAGGTCGCCTATCTGATGGGGCCGGACGGCAAGCCGATCACCAGCCTGCCGCTGGAAAAGGATTCGCCGGCGATCGTCGCCGAACTTGAGCATTGGGTGCGGTGACCATCAAATTCTGGGAAGACCTGCCGCTGGAGGCGCTGGACCGCGCGCAATGGGAGGCGCTGTGCGACGGCTGCGGCAAATGCTGCCTCCACAAGCTGGAGGATGAGGAGACGGGCGAGCTGTTCGCCACCAACGTCGCCTGCAAGCTGCTCGATCGCAAGATGGGGTTGTGCAAGGATTACAAGCACCGCCGTGCCTATGTGCCCGAATGCGTGCGGCTGACGACGCGCAACGTTGCCGATATCGAATGGCTGCCCTCCACCTGTGCCTATCGCCTGCGGGCCAATGGCGAGAAGCTGCCCGACTGGCACTATCTCGTATCCGGTGACCGCGAGGCCGTGCATCGGGCGGGCGAATCCACCCGCGGCTGGACGATCTCCGAGGATGATGCCGGTGACCTCGAGCATCACATGACGGATCGTCGCCTTTGATCGAGGGGCTCGAAGTGATCCGCCATCCCCGCGCCCGGCGGATGCGGCTTGCGATCGATCCCCGCGACGGGAAGGTACGATTGACGATTCCGCCGCGCGCCTCGCTTGCCAAGGCGATGCAATGGGCCGGCGAGCAACAGGGCTGGATCGCAGCGCAGCGGAAGCGCTTGCCGGGTTCGCGACCGTTCGTCCCGGATGCGCGGATTCCGTTCGAGGATGGCGAATTGACGATCGTCTGGCCGGCACCTGGCGTGCGCGGCGTGCGGCGTGTGGGCGATCAGCTGTTGTGCGGCGGCACCGAAGAGGGGCTGTCTCGCCGTATCGAGCGCTGGCTCCGCGCCGAGGCGCTGCGAATTCTGAGCGAGGAGACGGCGCAGTACGCCGCGCTGGCAGGCGTGCGCGTCACCAAGGTCGCGATCGGCGATGCGCGGAGCCGCTGGGGCAGTTGCGCCTCGACCGGGGTGATCCGCTACAGCTGGCGATTGGTCCTCGCGCCGAGCGCGGTACGGCGTGCGACCGTGGCCCATGAAGTCGCCCATCGAATCCATATGCACCACGGCCCCGATTTCCACGCACTGGTCGAACAGCTGTACGGCGCCGACCCGACACCCCATCGCCACTGGCTGCGCCGGCACGGGGCCGCATTGCATTGGGTGGGACGCGCCTAGCGCGGGCTTCAGAATTCGTCGTTGGGGCGTTGGCGGTCCTGCGGTGCCGGCTGGCGCTGTGGCGGCCGCGCCGGCGGTTGCTGCTGCGCCGGTGCGCGGCCGGTCATCCGATTGATCCAGTCGCGATCGAGCTTCTCGCCCTGCGACGGCTGCGGCGCGGGACGCGCGGCAACGGTGCCGTCGGCCGCGTCGCCATCCTGTGGCTCGACCGGCACATTCGGCGGCGGCGCAACCGGATTACCGCTCTCGTCCAGCATCATGCCGTTGTCCGGGGCGCCATAGGCGTCTTCATCGGGCTCCAGCATGTTGTCGGGCGGGGTAAGCTGGGTTTCGAACTGTTCCACCGGGCGGTTGGCAACCGCTTGCACCATGAAGTCGTGGAAGGCGCGCGCGGGGGCGCGGCCGCCCTGCAGGCCCGGCACCACCTTGGCGTCGTCGCGACCCATCCACACGCCGGTGGTGAGCCCGCTGGAAAAGCCGATGAACCAGCCGTCCTTGTTCGAGGTCGTCGTGCCGGTCTTGCCCGCCACCGGGCGGCCGATCTGCGCCGCCCGGCCGGTGCCGGTGGCAACGGCGGTCTGCATCAGGTCGATCATCTGCGCGGCGACGTAATTGGCGACCAGGACATGGCTGGTATCCACCTCATGCTGGTAGATCACCTGGCCGTTGGCGGTCACGCGCGTGATGCCATAGGGCGTCACCGCCACGCCGTTATTACCCACCGAGGCGAAGGCGCGGGTCATGTCGATCAGGCGGACGTTGGAGGTGCCGAGCACCATCGCCGGCTGGGTGTTGATCGGCGTGGTGATGCCGAAGCGCTTGGCCATGTCCGCCACCGTGGTGAAGCCGACTTCCTGGCCCAGCTTCGCCGCGATGGTGTTGACCGAATAGGCGAAGGCGGTGCGGATCGTGATCGGGCCGCTGTTGCGGCGCGAATCGTTGCGCGGCGTCCAGCCGTCGATCGTCACCGGTTCATCGACGACCACGTCGTCGGGCTTGTGCCCGGCTTCGAGCGCGGCGAGATAGACGAACAGCTTGAACGACGAGCCCGGCTGGCGCTGCGCCTGAGTCGCGCGGTTGTAGATCGAGGACACATAGTCCTTGCCGCCCACCATCGCCCGTACCGCGCCGTCGCGATCGATCGAGACGAGCGCGCCCTGCGCCCCGTCCGGGGCATTGGCGCGGATCGCCTGATCCGCGCTGCGCTGCATGTTGAGGTCGAGCGTGGTCCACACATCGAGCGGCGCTTCGGTTTCGTCGATCAGCGTTTCCAGCTGCGGCAATGCCCAGTCGGTGAAATAGCGGACGCTGTTCTGCTTGGGCTCCGGTGCCAGCTGCACGCTGTGCGGATCGGTGCTCCTGGCCTGGGCCTCGCTGATCTTGCCGGCATCGGCCATCAGCTTGAGCACCACCGTCGCACGGTCCACCGCCGCTTCGGCATCGGCCGTGGGCGAATAATGCGAGGGGGCCTTCACCAGGCCGGCAATGATCGCGGATTCGCCCAGCGACAGATTGGTCGCGGGGTGGCCGAAGAATTTGCGGCTCGCCGCGTCGATGCCATAGGCGCCGCCGCCGAAATAGACCTTGTTCAGATAGAGCTCGAGAATCTCCTGCTTGGAGAATTTGCGCTCCAGCGCGAGTGCCAGGATCGCCTCGCGGATCTTGCGGCCGACGCTGTACTTGTTCGACAGGAAGATGGTGCGGGCCACCTGCTGGGTGATGGTGGAGCCGCCCTGCAGGCGCCGACCTTCATCATGCAGCCGCTTTGCCACCCAGAAGATGCGGGCCACGCCGACCGGGTCGACCCCCCAGTGCGATTCGAATCGGCGATCCTCGGTGGCGATGATCGCGTCCTTCATCGCCTGCGGGATCTGGTCGTACTTGATCCACTCGCCATAGCTCGGCCCGAGCGAGACCAGCACCGTGCCGTCCACCGCATGGACACGGATCATCTGGCCGTTGGGCGAAGATTTCATCTGGTCGAAGCTCGGCAGGGTCGAGCGTGCGGAATAGACTGCGATCACCAGGGCGGTGAACGCAATCAACCCCACCCCCAGGCCGCTCAAGAACGACCAGAGGAGGAACTTCTTCCAGAAGGAGCCCCGGCGCCACCAGGGCGCAGCTGCGATTTTCGATTTCACGGCCATGTACGGCGTGGTCGATTACAGGGTGCGGGGCAATCTCACAAGGATCAGGCTGCCGAACCGCCGGCGGCGCGCGGCCGGAAGTCCAGGCTTACCGAATTCATGCAATAGCGCAGGCCCGTCGGCGGGGGCCCATCGGGGAATACGTGGCCAAGATGGCCGTCGCAGCGTGCGCAGCGCACTTCGACGCGGCGCATCCCATGGCTCACATCGGCATGTTCGGAAACATGGTCGGGGGCGATGGGCTGGGTGAAGCTGGGCCAGCCGGAGCCGGAGTCATATTTGTCGACGCTGTCGAACAGGTCGAGCTGGCAGCCGGCGCAGCGATAGATACCGTCCGCCTTGTTATCGTTGAAATGGCCGGAAAAGGCGCGCTCCGTCCCGGCTTCGCGCAGGACGTGATACTGCTGCGGGGAGAGGCGTTTGCGCCATTCGGATTCGGAGAGGTTCAGGTGCTCCATAGACCATAGGATGTGGGTCTCCCGGGGCGTGGCGTCAATCCGGGATGGTGCTGGATTGCGTGAGCGCGCCGCTCTTGCGCAACTGCGCCTTCAGCACGTCCGGCCGCGGGGCATAGAGAAAGCCGAAGCTCACCGTGCCCTTTCGGCTGTGAACCGCATGATGCAGCCGGTGCGCCTGCACGATCCGCTTCATATAGCTGGAACGCGGCACGTAGCGGTGGCGGATTCGCTTGTGTACGATCAGGTCGTGGAAGCCGAAATAGATCGCACCATAAGCGGCGATCCCAGCGCCGATCCACGCATAGCCCGGCCACCAGCCGAGATGGACCCCGCCAAGGAGCAGGATGAACGACGGCACCGCGAAAATCGCCGCGTACAGATCGTTCCATTCCCAGTTGCCGGAGCGCGGGCGGTGGTGGCTGGCGTGGAGGAACCAGCCGGGACCGTGCATGATCCAGCGATGGGCTGCATATGCGAACAGCTCCATGCCGAGGACGGTGGCGACGAACAGCGCGATTCCAGACAGTGGCGACATGCCGCCTCTCTAGGCGATCCCGCACGCGCTTGCCATTGACTTTGCCCAAAGGGGCAGGCGTGCATCTTTCTTGATGTTCATTCGCAATCGCATTAGTGCGCAAAAGGGTGGATTCTACGCGCGCGCTGTGCTTAGGCGGGCGCGATCCATTTCCCCGTTCCCTTGAAAAGGCGGACTGCTCCCATGAACATCCACGAATATCAGGCCAAGGAACTGCTCGCGAAGTTCGGCGTGCCCGTGCCGGCCGGCTTTGCTGCTCTTAGCGTCGAGGAGGCCGTCGAAGCCTCGAAGAAGCTGCCCGGGCCGCTCTATGTCGTGAAGGCGCAGATCCATGCCGGCGGCCGCGGCAAGGGCAAGTTCAAGGAACTGCCGGCCGAAGCCAAGGGCGGTGTCCGCCTCGCCAAGACCGAGGACGAGGTTCGTCACGCCGCGACCGAGATGCTCGGCAACACGCTGGTGACGATCCAGACCGGCGCCGCCGGCAAGCAGGTCAACCGCCTGTACGTCACCGACGGCGTCGACATTGCCAAGGAATTCTACCTCGCGCTGCTGGTCGATCGCGCCACCGGCCGCGTCGCGTTCGTCGTCTCGACCGAAGGCGGCATGGACATCGAAACCGTCGCGCATGACACGCCCGAGAAGATCCACACCTTCGACGTCGATCCCGCGACCGGCTTCATGCCGCACCATGGCCGCGCGGTCGCCAATGCGCTGGGCCTGGAGGGCGATCTCGCCAAGCAGGCGCAGAGCCTCGCCGGCAAGGTGTACGACGCCTTCCTCGGCACCGACGCCTCGCAGATCGAGATCAACCCGCTTGCCGTCACGCAAGACAACAAGCTGCTGGTGC
>NZ_QENQ01000001.1:273240-398023 GCF_003096275.1 Sphingomonas pokkalii | reverse complement strand
CTTCGACTCGAACTCGCTGTTCCGCCACAAGGACCTGCTGGAGCTGCGCGACGAGACCGAAGAGGATCCGATGGAGCTCGAGGCGTCGAAGTACGACCTCGCCTATATCAAGCTCGACGGCGACATCGGCTGCATGGTCAACGGCGCCGGCCTGGCGATGGCGACGATGGACATCATCAAGCTGAACGGCATGTTCCCGGCCAACTTCCTCGACGTCGGCGGCGGCGCGAACAAGGAGAAGGTCACCGCGGCGTTCAAGATCATCCTGAGCGATCCGGCGGTGAAGGGCATCCTGGTCAACATCTTCGGCGGCATCATGCGCTGCGACATCATCGCCGAGGGCATCGTCGCGGCCGCCAAGGAAGTGAACCTCGCAGTGCCGCTGGTCGTCCGACTCGAGGGCACCAACGTCCAGCAGGGCAAGGACATCCTGGCCAATTCCGGCCTGCCGATCGTCGCCGCCAACGACCTGGGCGACGCCGCCCAGAAGATCGTGGCGGAGGTCAAGAACGCGGCGTGAGCGACGCGGCCGCCTCGGCTGTGAAGACGGTCGAAGGCGGCTGCCGCTGCGGCCGCGTGCGGTTCCGGGTGACGGGCGATGCGCTCGTCACCATGGCCTGCCACTGCACCGGCTGCCAGCGCATGACCGCCAGCGCCTATTCGCTGAGCGGGCTTTACCCGGCGGAAGCGTTCGCGGTGATCGAGGGCACGCCGGTGATCGGTGGCCTGCATGGCCCCACCCGGCATTTCCACTGCGACCATTGCAAGAGCTGGCTGTTCACCCGACCCGAGGGCCTGGACGCCTTCGTGAATATCCGCAGCACGATGCTCGACGCCCCGATGTCCGCCCCGCCCCTCTTCGAGACCTTTACCGAGGAGGCGCTGCCCTGGGCCGCGACTGGCGCTTCGGTCAGCTATCCAAAATTTCCACCCCCGGAATCCTTCGGCACGCTGATGCAGGCGTACGCCGAATCGCTTGCGAGCGGTTGACGTTCGCGTAAACGTAACCCACTTGTTCAGGGGATAGCCCTGGCAGACAGGAAGGATGCGAATGAAGGTCTTGGTACCGGTCAAGCGCGTGCTTGATTACAATGTGAAGCCCCGTGTGAAAGCGGACGGGACGGGCGTCGATCTGGCGAACGTCAAGATGAGCATGAACCCCTTCGACGAGATCGCGATCGAGGAAGCGGTACGGCTGAAGGAGAAGGGCGCGGCGACCGAGATCGTCGTCGTCACCATCGGCGTCGCCAAGGCGGAAACCGATGTGCTGCTCACCGCGCGCGCCATGGGTGCCGATCGCGGCATCCTGATCCAGACCGATGACGAGATCGAGCCGCTGGCCGTCGCCAAGCTGCTCGCCAAGGTGGCGCAAGAGGAACAGCCCGGGCTGATCATCCTCGGCAAGCAGGCGATCGACGACGATTCGAACCAGACCGGCCAGATGCTCGCCGCGCTGCTCGGCTGGGCGCAGGGCACCTTCGCCTCGAAGGTCGAGATCGCCGGGGACCGCGTGCATGTGACGCGCGAGATCGACGGCGGTCTCGAGACCGTGGACCTCAAGCTCCCGGCGATCGTCACCACGGACCTGCGCCTCAACGAGCCGCGCTATGCGACGCTGCCGAATATCATGAAGGCGAAGACCAAGCCGGTCGCGAAGAAGACCGTCGCGGACTACGGCGTCGACGTCACCCCGCGCCTCAAGACGCTGAAGGTCGTCGAGCCGGCCAAGCGCCAGGCCGGCATCAAGGTGGGCTCGGTCGACGAACTGGTCGAGAAGCTCAAGGGCATGGGAGTCGCGTGATGAAGACGCTGGTTTGGGTCGAACACGACAATCAGAGCGTCAAGGACGCGACGCTCTCCACCGTCACCGCGGCGGCGAAGCTGGGTGAAGTGCACCTGCTCGTCGCCGGCAAGGGCGTTTCGGGCGTAGCGGAAGCTGCGGCGCAGATCGCCGGCGTGGGCAAGGTCCATGTCGCCGACGATGCGGCGTACGAGCATTTCCTCGCCGAGAACGTCGCGCCGCTGATCGCCCAGCTGATGGGCGATCATGACGCGGTGCTGTTCCCGGCGACGACCACGGGCAAGAACGTGGCGCCGCGCGTCGCCGCCGCGCTCGACGTGATGCAGATCTCGGACATCCTTTCGGTCGAGGGTGCGGATACCTTCACCCGGCCGATCTATGCCGGCAACGCGATCGCCACCGTGCAGACCAGCGACAAGAAGCTGGTGATCACCGTGCGCGGTACCGCCTTCGACAAGGCGGCGACGACCGGCGGCAGCGGCACGGTGGAAGCCGTGGCGGCGGCGGGCGACAAGGGCCTCTCCACCTTCGTCGGCGCCGAGATCGCCGCCTCGGAGCGTCCGGAGCTGACCAGCGCCAAGATCATCGTCTCGGGCGGCCGCGCGCTGGGCTCGTCGGAGCAGTTCCACGCGCTGATCGATCCGCTGGCCGACAAGCTGGGTGCCGCGGTCGGCGCCAGCCGCGCGGCAGTCGACGCAGGCTACGCGCCCAACGACTATCAGGTCGGCCAGACCGGCAAGATCGTGGCGCCGATGGTCTATGTCGCGGTCGGCATCTCGGGCGCCATCCAGCACCTCGCCGGCATGAAGGATTCGAAGACGATCGTCGCGATCAACAAGGACGAGGACGCCCCCATCTTCCAGGTGGCGGATATCGGCCTGGTCGGCGACCTGTTCACGATCGTCCCGGAGCTGACGAGCAAGCTCTGAGCGACGTGGCGCTCGATTTCGAACGCGATGGGGCGGCGCACCTTGCCGGTGCGGCCGCCCCTTTTCTTGCCCGCCTGCAGACGCTGGCGGCATCGCTGCCGGCGGACAAGGCCGGGCTGCGGCTGCACGGGGTGGAGGGGTTGCCCGCGCTGCTGGCGCCCGACGCGCTTGGGGCCGCCCCCGCCGAGCGGCTGGGCCCCGCCGCCCGCCCCGTCCGCGCCATTCTGTTCGACAAGAGCGCCGCGACCAATTGGGCGCTCGGCTGGCACCAGGACCGTACGATCGCCGTGCGGGCGCGGGTGGACGTGCCCGGCTATGGCCCCTGGTCGACCAAGCAGGGCCTGCTGCATGTCGAGCCGCCCTTCCCGCTGTTCGAGTCCATGGTGACGCTGCGCATCCACCTCGATGCCGTGCCCGCGGACAATGCCCCGCTGCTGATCGCGCCGGGTTCGCACCGGCTGGGCCGCGTGCCCGAAGCGGCGATTGCCGGCGCGGTCGCACGCTGCGGCACGGCACCCTGCCTTGCCGAGGCTGGCGACATCTGGATCTACCGCACCTCCATCCTCCACGCCTCGGCGGCGAGCACCGCCAACGCGCATCGCCGGGTGCTGCAGGTGGATTATGCCGCCGGTGCGCTACCAGGCGGGCTCGACTGGCTGGGCGTCTGAACGAGAAAGCCCGCCGGCGAGGAGGTCGCCGGCGGGCCAGGCCTCGCCCAAAAGGGGGATAGCGCGAGGCCTTTCGGCAGCGTCAGGGCATGAGGACGCTGTCGATCACGTGGATCACGCCGTTGGACTGGTTGACGTCGGCGATGGTGATCTTTGCCTTGCCGCCCTTGGCGTCCTGGATCCACCAGCCGCCCTTGGGGCCCTTCATGATCGTGATCGGCTCACCCTGCACGGTGGTCAGAGTCGCCTTGCCGCCATGCGCCTTGGCGTTGGCGGCGATCTGCGCCGCGTTCAACTTGCCGGCGACGACATGATAGGTGAGGATCTTGGTGAGCGTCGCCTTGTTCTCCGGCTTCACCAGCGTGTCGACGGTGCCGGCGGGCAGCTTGGCGAAGGCGGCATTCGTCGGTGCGAAGACGGTAAAGGGGCCGGGCCCCGACAGCGTTTCCACCAGCCCGGCTGCCTTTACGGCCGCGACCAGCGTCGTGTGATCCTTCGAGTTCACCGCGTTTTCGACGATGTTCTTGGTCGGGTACATCGCGGCACCGCCGACCATCGGATTTTTCTGCACGGCGGCAACGGCGCCCGTGGCGAGCAGGGCGGCACCGAGAATACCGGTGAGCGAGGCGAGACTGGACTTGCGCGTCATCTTCTAGCTTCCTCTTGCTACACACCCCTGTTTCCGAGGTGCGTGGAAGCTACGGGGCGATCGGCGCCCCGGATGCAGCCCATTTGCGGGAATTCTACAGAATCGTGATTTTTCCTGCCGCCACTGGCGGGCCGCTGGGGCCCGCATGGGGGGCGTTTGCAGGCTCTTCCATCGTGATCGCCAGCGTTGCCCCTTCGGTGAGCAGCGCGCGATGCCCAGGCGCCACGGCGACGTCGCGGCCGCCCCGGTTCGCCACCAGCCCCAGCGATACCGGCTTGCCGCCCGCCGGAATCACCCATAGTTCGGGCGCGAGCCGCGTGGCGGGCATCGCCTCGGTGCGGACGTGCAGCATCCCTTGGGCGGCGTCGTAGCGCGCGGCGAACACCGCGCCCTCGGTGCCCGTGATCTGGGCCACCACGGCTGGTTCGGGCGGCAGCACGACGGGTGCCGGAATCGGCCGCAGCAGCAGGATCACAAGCAGGGCCGCCGCAGCGGCGCTCGCGGCAACCGCCAGCGCGCGCCAGCGCCGCAGCGCAAGCACCAGGTTCCGGCTATCGGCGGCGGGCAGTCGCCCGGCGATGCGATCCCACAGCGACGGGTCGATCGCGGCCTCGGGTACATCCTGGGCTAGCGATGCGAAATCGAGCGCCCACCGCTCCACGGCGGCGGCGAAGGCCGGATCGGCCAACTGGCGGCGGCGGGCGGCGGCCAGCTCCTCGCCTTCCAGCAGCCCGAGCGCGAGTTCGGCCGCCAGCACGGATTCCGCATCGTCGGGCAGCAAGGGATCAGCCATCGCCCAGGCATCCCCGGAGCTGCAACAGCCCCCGCCGGATCCAGCTTTTCATCGTGCCCAACGGCACTGCCGCCGCCTGCGCCAGTTCCGGATAGGAGCGGCCATTGAAGAATGCGGCACGGATTGCGCCTTGCTGCTTTTCGTCAAGGGCCTCGATGCACGCGAAAATCCGGGCACGCGTTTCCGCCGCCTCGATCAGCGCATCGGCGGAAGTGCCACCATCGGGCACCTCCAGCGCGGCCTCGAACGGTGCCGACTCGCCCGGTCCGCGCGTGCGGCGCCAATCGATCGCGCTGTTGCGGGCGATCACGCAAAGCCAGGTGATCGGGCTTGCCCGCGTGGGATCGAAGCGCCCTGCCCGGTCCCAGACCTTCAGAAACACGTCCTGCATCACATCCTCCGCCGCCTCGCGGTCCTGGCAGATACGCAGGCAGACGCCCATCAGCTTCGCCGCTGTCAGATCATAGACGGTTTTGAGCGCCGCACGGTCGCCTTGCGCGACATCGGCCAGGGCTCGGGCCAGCCGCAAGCGTGCGCCATCGCCGGCAGAAGGAGTGGAGGAAGCCACGAGCGGCAGGTGTAACGACTAATCGCGGCGGGGCAAGCGGTTGCCGGCATGGCTGGACGAAGCGCGGGCGAACTGGCTAGGTCGGTGGTGGACGAAGGGATCGCAGGAGCAAGGGGTGCCTACAAACTGGGTTCGATCGATGGCGCTGCCCGTGGTGGCGGTGATCCTGGCCCTGCTGTGCTTCCGCGTCTTCCTTCCTTTTCTCGATGAGATTCTGTGGAGCATCGTCGGGACGATCCTGTTTCTTCCCGTGAAGCGCTGGTATCTCGCGCGTGGCCCGGGGCAGGAAAACCGTGCCGCGCTGGTGGCGCTGGCGGCGATGTCGGTCACGCTGCTGCTGCCGGTGACGCTGTTGGTGGCGGTTGCGGTCGATCAGCTCGGCGGGCTCTATCAGGGCCTGGCATCCGGCCGTTTCAATCCCGCGTCCGCGCTGGAAAACGCCGTGCTCCACCTGCCGGATAGCATCCGCGCGCTGCTCGCCCGTGCCGGCCTGGGGGATTTCGAGGCGATTCAGGCGCGGGTGGTTGCCGGCCTGGGCCGGGGGATTCCCACCTTCGCCAACCAGGCGCTGGCGTTTGGCGGCGGGGTGCTGAACCTCCTCCTGTCGCTGATCGTGATCCTGTATCTCAGCTTCTTCTTCCTGCGCGACGGGGAGAAGCTCGTGCGGCGCTTTGCGGTCCTCGCGCCGATCGATGCAGGCTATCAGGCGGTGATCGTCGCCACCTTCGTCATGATGGTCCGCGCCACCGTCAAAGGCGGCATCCTCGTGGCGCTTGCCCAGGGCGCGGTGGGCGCGGTGGTGTTGGCGCTGCTGGGCATCGAAAGCTGGCTGTTGCTGGGATTGGTGATGGCGGTGGCGGCGCTGCTGCCTGCGGTCGGGACCGGGCTGGTGTGGGTGCCGGTCGCGCTTTATCTGTTTGCCGTCGGCCAGCCGATACAGGCCGTCATCCTGATCCTGGCTGGACTGTTCGTGATCGGCATGGTCGATAACGTCCTGCGGCCGATCCTGATCGGCTCCGAAACCAAGATGCCCGATTTCATCGTGCTGCTGTCGACGCTGGGCGGGGTGGAGGCGTTCGGCTTTGAAGGATTGCTCGTCGGCCCGCTGGTCGCGGCGCTGGCGCAGGCGGTGTTCACGCGCCTGCTCGACCGGCCGGAGCCGCCGGAGCCCGCCGCCACCTGACCGCGCTTGCAGGCCGCGCATCCGCGGTTGCAGCGAAGCGTCGTTGACGCTGCACTGCAGCAAACCCATTTGCGCCGCGTGCACGCCCCCCTTCCCCGCTCCGCCGCCCGCTCGCCCGGGCTGGTTCATTTCGCGCTCGCCATGGGCGGCTTCGCGATCGGGACTACCGAATTCGCGACGATGAGCCTGGTGCCCTATTTCTCCAAAGGCCTGGGCATCGACGAGCCGACTGCCGGCCATGTCATCAGCGCCTATGCGCTGGGCGTCGTCGTGGGGGCGCCGTTGCTGGCGGTGGCGGCCGCGAAATGGTCGCGGCGGACGCTGCTGATCGCCCTGATGGCGAGCTTCGCGCTGTTCAACGCGTTGAGCGCGCTGGCACCGACCTATCACTGGATGCTGTTGTTCCGCTTCCTCAGCGGCCTGCCCCACGGCGCCTATTTCGGCATCGCCGCGCTCGTGGCGGCGGCGCTGGTGCCCTATGACCAGCGTTCGCAGGCGGTGGGGCGGGTGATGCTCGGCCTCGCCGTCTCGACCGTACTCGGGGTGCCGGCGGCCAATTGGCTGGGCCAGGCGGTGGGCTGGCGCTGGGGCTTCGCGGTGGTCGCGGCGCTGGCGCTGTTGACGGTGGTGCTGGTCGTCTGGCTCGCGCCCAAGGACCGGCCGGAGCAGGGGGCGAGCCCCTTGCGCGAGCTCAGCGCGCTGGCGAACGGGCAGGTCTGGCTCACCCTCGGCGTCAGCGCGATCGGCTTTGGCGGGCTGTTCTGCGTCTACACCTATGTCGCCTCGACGCTGATGCACGTCACCGGCACCCCGGCCTGGGGCGTGCCGCTGGTGCTGGCGATCTTCGGGCTGGGGATGATCGGCGGCAACATCGTGGTGCCGCGCTTCGCCGATCGCGCGCTGATGCCGACCGGCGCGGCGCTGTTGATCGCCAGTGCCGTCGCGCTGTCACTCTATCCGCTGGCGGCGCATTCGCTGGTATGGATTTCGATCGACGTGTTCGCGATCGGTTTCGCCGGCGCGCTGGGGCCGGTGCTGCAGACGCGGCTGATGGACGTGGCGGGTGAGGCGCAGGCGCTGGCCGCCGCGCTCAACCATAGCGCGTTCAACACCGCCAATGCGCTCGGCCCCTGGCTGGGCGGCCTTGCGATCGCGGCCGGTTACGGCTGGACGTCGACCGGCTGGGTCGGCGCGTTGCTGGCGCTGGGCGGGCTGGCGATTTTGGGCGTGGCGGTGCTGGCGGACCGCAGGACCGCGTAACCCACCAGCGCCGACAGGATCGAGCCGAGCAGCACGCCGAGCTTCACTTCGTCGACCAACAGTTCGTTGCCGGGGAAGGCAAGGCCGCCGATGAACAGGCTCATCGTGAAGCCGATGCCGGCGAGCAGCGACGCGCCGTAGATCTGAGTCCAGTTCGCATGGGCTGGGCGGCAGGCGAAGCCGCTCCTGTCGGCGATCCAGATGCTGCCGAAAATGCCGATCTGCTTGCCGAAGAACAGGCCCAGCGCGATCGCCAGCGGCAGCGGCTCCAGAAGGATGCTCCAGCGCATCCCCGCCAACGACACGCCGGCGTTGGCGAAGCCGAATACCGGCACGATGAAAAAGGCGGATATCGGGTGCAGCGCATGTTCCAGGCGGTGCAGCGGCGAATCGTGCGCGTCCGGCGCGCCCGGCGTCTTGCGGATCGGCACCATCATCGCGGCGAGCACGCCGGCAACGGTCGCATGTACGCCCGACAGGAACACGAAATACCATAGCAGCACGGCCAGCAGCAGATAGATCCACAACCGGTGCACGCCGCTGCGGTTGAGCACATACATCACCGCCAGCACCAGCGCGGCCAGCCCCAGCGCCAGCGAGTTGATGCTGTCGGTATAGGCGACCGCGATCACTGCCACGGCGCCCATATCGTCGACGATGGCCACCGTGGTCAGGAACAGCTTGAGGGAGGCTGGCGCACGCTTGCCGAGGATCGCCAGCACGCCGATCGCAAAGGCGATATCGGTCGCGGCGGGAATCGCCCAGCCGTTGGTGAGGCCGGGCACGCCGCTGGTGACTGCCAGATAGATGACCGCCGGCACCACCATGCCGGCCGCCGCCGCGACGACCGGCAGGCGCCGGTGCTGCCAGCTGGCCAGCCGTCCGTCGACGAACTCGCGCTTGATCTCCAGCCCCACCATCAGGAAGAACACTGCCATCAGCGCATCGTTGATCCACAGATGCACCGTCATCGGGCCGTAGATCGGGCTGATGACCGGCCCTGTTTCCAGGTGCAGCAAGTGGAAATATTCCGCCGACGTCCCCGGCAGATTGGCCACCAGCATCGCCAGCGCCGCTGCGGCAATCAGCACGATGCCCCCGGCCGCCTCGCTCTGCAGGAACGCGCGGAGTGCCGATGCCGGCCGTTTGCGGATAGCCGCGGTCATGTCGTTCCCCTTGTTCCTCTCCCCGACGCCCGAGGCGTCAGGTCGCCCGTGCCAGCGCCTCCGCGATCAGCTTGCGGCTGTTCGCGATGCCGTAGAGCGCGATGAAGCTGCCCATGCGGGGTCCCTGCTCGGAGCCGAGCAGCGTCTCGTACAGCGCCTTGAACCAGTCGCGGAGATTCTCGAAGCCGCCGGTCTTGCCGATCTCGTACACTTGGTCCTGGATCGCCTCGGCGGTGGCATCGGCCGGCAGTGCGGCAAGCTCGGCGTCGAGCCGCAGCAAGGCCTCGATTTCCACACCCACCGGCGCCCGCTTCTGGAGCGTCGGGGCAACGAAATCGCGGGCATAGGCAAGTGCATAGCCGATCAGACGGTCGAGCGCCGGATAGGTTTCCGGGTTCGCGTCCGGGACATAATTCGTCAGATAGCCCCAGACCTGCTCCTTGCTCGCTTCGCCCATCACGCCGACCAGGTTGAGCAGCAGCCCGAAGGTGACCGGCAGCGTCTCCGCCGGCGGCTCGCCATTGTGGATGTGATGGACCGGGTTGCCGAGCTTCTGCTCGATCGGCTGCCCGGCATAGTTGCCGCGGAACTGCCAATATTCGTCGATCGCGCGCGGGATCACGCCCAGGTGCAGCTGCTTGGCCTTTTTCGGCTCGCGATAGGCGTAGAAGGCGATGCTCTCTTCGGGGCCATAAGTCAGCCACTGCTCGAGGCTGAGGCCGTTGCCCTTGGACTTGGAGATCTTCTCGCCCTTCTCGTCGAGGAACATCTCGTAGTTGAAGCCTTCGGGCGGGCGGCCGCCGAGCACGCGGGCGATCTTGCCCGACTGGGTGACCGAGTCGATCAGGTCCTTGCCCGCCATCTCGTAATCGACGTCGAGCGCGACCCAGCGCATCGCCCAGTCGACCTTCCACTGGAGCTTGGCCTTGCCGCCGAGCACGCTCTGCACGATCCGCTCGCCCTCGTCCTCGAAGGCGATCAGACCCGCTTCGGCGTCGACCACCTCGACCGGCACCTGCAGCACGATGCCCGACTTCGGGCTGATCGGCAGTACCGGCGAATAGGTCGCCTGGCGCTCGGCGCGGAGCGTCGGCAGCATCACGTCCATGATGCCCTGATACTGGCGCAACACCTGCTTCAGCGCCGCGTCGAAGCGGCCGCCGGTATAATAGTCGGTCGAGGAGGCGAACTCATAGTCGAAGCCGAACTGGTCGAGGAATTCGCGCAGCCGCGCATTGTTGTGGTGCGCGAAGCTTTCGTACTTCCCGAACGGATCGGGCACCTGGGTCAGCGGCTTGCCGAGATGGTCGCGCAGCATGTCTTGGTTCGGCACATTGTCCGGCACCTTGCGCAGCCCGTCCATGTCGTCGCTGAACGCGATCAGGCGGGTGGGGACGTCGCACAGGCTCTCGAAGGCGCGGCGGACCATGGTGGTGCGCAGCACTTCGTTGAACGTGCCGATATGCGGGAGCCCCGAGGGACCATAGCCGGTCTCGAACAGCACATGGCCTTTCTCCGGCGCGCCACCCGATGCGATCTGCGGATAGCGTTTGAGCAGCTTGCGCGCCTCTTCATAGGGCCAGGCCTTGGAGACGAGCGCAGCGGCGCGGAGTTCGGGGGTGACGTTGCTCATAGTCCCCTGCCTCTGCCGTTTTCGCAGCCGGGATGCAATTCCTACGGTCCTCCCCCGCCAGGGGGAGGTGGCGCGCGACGCGCGACGGAGGGGGCGGTAAGCGACACGCGGACCGTCGTGCGTCCTCCCCCTCCGAGCCGCTGCGCAGCCCACCTCCCCCTGGCGGGGGAGGATCCCGGTCAGAGGCCCAGGCCCACCGCGCTCCAATAGGTGATCCCCGCCGCGACATAGGCGAGCGCGAACAGATAGCCGATCATGAAGGCCGGCCATTTCCAGCCATTGGTCTCGCGCCGGGTGACCGCGATGGTCGAGATGCATTGCGGCGCGAACACGAACCACATCAGGAAGGCGAGCGCGCTCGGCAGGCTCCAATGCGCCTGAAGCTGCTGCGTGATCGACGCCTTGCCCTTGTCGTCATCGGCATTGTCGATCGCATAGACGGTGCCGATCGCCGCGACCGCGACTTCGCGGGCGGCCATCGCCGGGATCAGCGCCAGCGCCATGTCGCGGTTGAAGCCGATCGGCGCCACGATCGTCTGGAGGCCGTTGCCGATTCGCCCGGCGATCGAATAATCGACCTTCGAGATGCCGCTGCCTTCGGGCGGCTTGGGGAAGCTCAGCAGCGCCCACAGGATCACGGTGGTGTAGAGGATGATCGTGCCGGCACGCTTGAGGAAGATCAGCGCGCGCTGCCATAGGCCCAGCAACACGTCGCGCAGCCGCGGCCACTGATATTTGGGCATCTCCATCATGAAGCCGGAGGTCGCGCCCCTGGTCACGGTCCGCCGCAGCACCAGCGCCGCGCAGAACGCTCCGACGACGCCGAGGACATAGAGCGCGAACAGCACCAGCCCCTGCAACCCGATGCCGGGCAGCAGTGCCCGATCGGGGATCAGCGCGCCGATGATGATGGTATAGACGGGCAATCGCGCCGAACAGGTCATCAGCGGCGCGATCAGGATCGTCGTAAGGCGATCCTTCTCGTCGGCGATGGTGCGCGTCGCCATGATCCCCGGCACCGCGCAGGCGAAGCTGGAAAGCAGCGGGATGAAAGCGCGACCCGAAAGCCCCACGCTCGCCATCACCCGGTCCATCAGGAAGGCGGCGCGGACCATGTATCCGGTCGCTTCCAGCACCAGGATGAACACGAACAGGATTAGGATCTGCGGCAGGAACACCACCACGGCGCCGACACCGGCGATCACGCCATCGATGATCAGCGATCGGAGCACCCCATCGGGCAGCGCGGCGCCGATCTCGCTGCCGAGCCAGGCCATGCCGTCCTCGATCAGCCCCTTCGGCACCTCCGACCAGGCGAAAACCGCTTGGAACATCAGAAACATGGTGGCCAGCAGGATCAACGGCCCGGCCACCGGATGCAGGAACAGCGCATCGAGCCGGTGCGTCCAGCGTCGGGCGGCGGTTTCGGACAGGGTTACGGCGGTGGCGATCTGCCGGGCGCGGCGCTGGAGCAGGACGATATCGTGTTGCACGCCCGCCGAAGGGCGGATCTTCGCTACGCCCTTCACCATCTCGGCCATGCGCGCCTTCAGCGCATCGAGCCCGCGGCGGCGCACGGCGACGGTGGCGACCACCGGCACGCCCAGCTCGCGCTCCAGCGCTTCCGGGTCGAGCTTCAGGCCGTCGCGTTCGGCCAGGTCGACCATGTTGAGCGCCACCACGATCGGCAGGCCCAGCGCGATCAGCTGCAACGTGAAGCGGAGATGGTTGTCGAGATTGGAAGCGTCGACCACGGTCAGGATCGCATCGGGCAGCCGCTCGCCCTGCTGGCGGCCGAGCAGCACATCGCGCGTCACCTGCTCGTCGGGACTGGCGGGATCGAGGCTGTAGGCGCCGGGCAGGTCGATCAGTTCGATCGGCCGGCCATCGGGCAGCGCCATGCGGCCGGAATGGCGCTCCACCGTCACGCCAGGATAATTGCCCACCTTCTGGCGCGCGCCCGTCAGCGCATTGAACAAAGCGCTCTTGCCGGCATTCGGATTGCCGACCAGCGCGACCAGCGGGGTTGCGTTCATGCGGCTTCCGCCGGCAGCGCGACGTGGATCGTGGCGGCGACATGTCGGCGCAGCGCCACGGTCATGCGGCCGATGCGGCAGGCGAGCGGCCCCCCGAACAGGCCGGAGCGGCGCAGCAGTTCCACCTCCACGCCTTCATCCAGGCCCAGCTCGCGCAGTCGGCGCGCTTCCGGTTCGGCCAGGCGATCCCACTCGACCTTGGCGACCGTGCCGATGGCATGGGGGCGCAGTTGCGCGAGGTGAATGGGCACGGAAATCGCAGCGGGAACGTCCATGCTGCGAGCGATTATCAATTACGCGGTCCCATGGCTAGTGCCTGTGCAACGGCCGACATGCTCTATGGCGCGCGTTTCAGATCGCCGGGTAGCGCAGTCGGCCGATGAAGCGGGAGAGGCTCGGGCGGTTGCTGGTGCGATTCACGAACCCGGCCTTGGCCTTTTCGAAACGCATGATGCCGTCGATGCGACGGCCCAGAAAGGCGCGGGTGTCCGCCCATTCCTCGCTATCGTCCTGCACGAACACCGCGATGGTCGCCGCATAGATGCTGCCGAGGGTCATCCGCTTGGTATAGTGATTATAGTCGGTGGCGGTATCGCCGGCGGCGCGCCACATCGCATCCGCCGCCCGCCAGCCGAGCTTGCTCGCCTTGGCCAGGTTCTGCGGCATGGCGAGGATCGCCAGCGCCCGGCGCAGCGCATCGCGATAGGGCGCGAGCAGCGCCAGCCGCGCCTCGACCAGCGCAGTGATTCGCGCGCGGATCTTCATGCCCGCCAGCGTCTCGGGCGAAAGCGCGTCGAGCATCGCGCGATCGATATGCGCGAACCAGGCGTCGATCATCGCCAGCGGGCCGTCCGAAAAGGCGAGCCGCGCCACGTCGCGGTCGACACCCATGCCGTCGGCGGTGGCATCGAGCGCGCGCGCGTTCCAGCCATCGAAGGCGGCGTTGGCGGCAAGCGCCGGCGCAAGCGCCGCGCGCAGTTCGTCGAGGGTGGCGTCGGCGAGATCCATGGGCCTGATCTAGGCGCGAAGCCGCGCCCCGGCAACCGCCTACCCCTTGGGCCGTACCGCGCCCTGCCGCACCAGCACCAGCGCCGCCGCGACCAGTGCGGCGCCGAACAGGTCGGCCGCCGCCAGCTTCTCGTCGAAGATCACCCAGCCCAGCGCCGCGCCCACCGCCGGCTGCACCAGCAGCGCGATGCCGATCACCAGCGGCGAAAGGTGGCCGAGCGCATAGATCATGCAGCCCTGCCCGATCAGCTGGCTGACGATGGCGAGCGCGAGCAGCGGCCACCAGAGGTGCGGCACGATCTGCTCGCCCATCGCCAGCGCGATCACCAGCAGCGGCGGGATGGTGGCGAGCGAGGACAGCGCCAGCGCCGGCACCGGCGCGATCGTCGCCCGCACGCGCGCCATCAGGGCGAAATATACCGCATAGAATACGCCCGCGAGCAGGCAGAACAGGTCGCCCGCGAGATGCTGCGACGACAGCTCGGCCGAACGGCCGAGCAGCAATGCGCCACCGATTCCCGCCAGCAGCAGCGCCGCGCCCTGCGTCTTGCTCGGCCAGGCGCGGGCGACGACGAAGCCGTAGATCGGGAAGATCAGCGACGCGGAATTGCCGAACAGGGTGGAGTTGGCCAGCGTGGTGCGGACGATGCCGACATGCCAGCTGGCGAGGTCCAGCGCGAACACCACGCCGGCGATGGCGAGGATCCACCAGCGCCCGCGCCCGGCGGCGATCGGCTTCTCCCCCATCGCGGTAGCGGCCGCGAACAGGATCGGCGTGGCGATGATCAGCCGCCAGAACGCCGCCGATACCGGCCCCACATCTGCCATCCGCACGAACAAGGGGCCGGTGGCGAGCGCGGCGTTCGCGATCAGCGCGGCGACAAGCGCGGTCGCAACATGGCTTCGCGCCGGGGAAGTTTTTGTTGTCGGTGCGTTGCGATGCATGGCGCCCTGTAGCGCCCTATCTGCCCGAAGTCACAAGCAGCATGAGGGAATTTCAATGCCCAGCCTGTTCGATCCGATCCAGCTTGGCGCGATCCACGCCGCCAATCGCGTGTGGATGTCGCCGCTCACCCGCGGGCGCTCCACCCGCGGCCATGTGCCGACGCCGATCATGGCCGACTATTACCGCCAGCGCGCCAGCGCCGGGCTGATCATCACCGAAGCGACCGGCATCAGCCAGCAGGGGCTGGGCTGGGCCTATGCCCCAGGCATCTGGAGTGAGGAGCAGGTCGAGGCGTGGAAGCCGATCACCGCGGCGGTGCACGAAGCGGGCGGCCGAATCGTCTCGCAGCTCTGGCATATGGGCCGGCTGGTCCATTCGGATTTCCTCGGCGGCGAACCGCCGGTTTCTTCCTCCGCCACGACCGCACCCGGCGAGGTGCGCACCTATCCGGCCGAGGATTCGGGCGAGATCAAGCGCCCCTACACCCAGGCGCGCCCGCTGCGCACCGACGAGATTCCCGGCATCCTCGCCGACTATGAACGCGCCGCCCAGAACGCGATCCGCGCCGGGTTCGACGGGGTGCAGATTCACGCCGCCAATGGCTATCTGATCGACCAGTTCCTGCGTGACAATGCGAACTTCCGCGAGGACGAATATGGCGGCTCGATCGAGAACCGCATCCGCCTGTTGCGGGAGGTCAGCCAGCGCGTGGTCGACACGATCGGTGCGGACCGCACCGGCGTGCGCCTGTCGCCAAACGGTGAGGTGCAGGGCGTCAACGACAGCAACCCGGCGCCGCTGTTCGAGGCCGCCGCCGCCGCGCTGGACGAGATCGGCGTCGCCTTCCTCGAAATGCGCGAGCCACGTCCGGGCGGCAGCCGGGGCGAGCCGGACCAGCCGCCGATCCATCCGGTGATGCGCAAGGTCTATCGCGGGGTGCTGGCACTGAACTCGGACTATGATGCCGAGAGTGCCCAGG
This sequence comes from Sphingomonas pokkalii, assembly GCF_003096275.1. Lineage (GTDB taxonomy): Bacteria > Pseudomonadota > Alphaproteobacteria > Sphingomonadales > Sphingomonadaceae > Sphingomonas > Sphingomonas pokkalii. The sequence goes on along the minus strand of NZ_QENQ01000001.1, from coordinate 382,404 downwards.
CGGCGCTTGATGCGGGCGAGGCGGATGCGATTGCGTTCGGCCGCACCTTCCTGGCCAATCCGGACCTGCCGCGTCGCCTCCGCGACCGACTGCCGCTCAATCCGCAACGCGAGGAACTGTTCTATGTCGGCGGGGCAGAGGGCTATACCGACTATCCGACCGCCGATGAGGCCGCGCTTCAGCCCGCCTGATCGAAGCCGTCGATCCAGCGGGTGCTGGCCTCGCGAAGGAGCGCGCGCGACCTTTGCGGGGCCGCCACCACGGCGAGCGTGAAAGGAAACCACGGCCAGAACAGGATGAAGCCGACGACGAGGAGCGCGATCACGATGGCGCCGCCGAAACGCAGCGCCGCCAGTCGCGAATGGGCGGTGTAGTTGAGCTTGATCGTGCGCGGCGCCTTGGCGTCGAACCAGCTGCGGGTGACGAAGCTTTCGGGCGTCGCCTTCCGCTGTTGAAATCCGAACTTCCAGCCCTGCGCCTCCCTTCCGCTTGGCGGAGGGGACGGGGGAGCGGCTGCTCCCGGTCTCTGCCGCTTCGGACTGTCGACCCCTCCCGCGAGCGGAAGGAGAGATTTGTGGGGAGACACTTCGCGCCCGCTGGCGCGATCGATCACGACCAGCCGCCGCCCCCGCTCTTCGACGCGATAGCGAGAGGGGGGCATGTCCATGGCGTCAGTCCAGCGTCGCGCGGCGGGCACGCCATTGGTCGGCGGTCTGCGCCCAGCAATCGACGCGGAACTCCTCGAGCGGTGCCGGCAGCCGGGTGGGTCCCCGATTCTCCGCGCCGAGCGCCTGCGCCAGCCGGATCGAGGCCGCATTCTCGGGATCGATGGTGTGGATCACCGCGTCCCAGCCGAGCACGTCCACCGCATAGTCGATCGCGGCGATCGCGGCTTCGCGGGCATAGCCCTTGCCCGCGGCCTCGCGCGTCAGGCCCCAGCCGACTTCCAGCCCGGGCCAGCCTTCGGGCGCATGCGGTCCGATGCGGCCGATCCAGCGGCCGCTCGCCCGCTCGATGACCGCGAACATCGAGAAGCCGCGAATCGTCCAGGCGCCCGCCATGCCGCACAGGCCGCGCCACGCGGTGCTCCGCGGCTGGACGCCGCCCAGGAACCGCATGACCTCCGGATCGGCATGGAACGCCGCCCATGCCTCGAAATCGCCGGCCTCGTGCTGGCGCAGGATCAGGCGCTCGGTTTCGAGCACCGGCACCTGCATCAGCCGAACTTGCCCTTGAGCGCGAGCATCGCCAGCGCCGCCTTGGCCGCCTCGCCGCCCTTGTCCTTCTGCTTCGGGTCGGCGCGGACGAGCGCCTGGGCCTCGTTCTCGACCGTCAGGATGCCATTGCCGATCGCGACCCCGTCCATCGACAGCGCCATCAGCCCGCGCGCGCTTTCGCCGGCGACGATCTCGAAATGATAGGTCTCGCCGCGGATCACCACGCCGATCGCGACGAACGCATCGTAGCGGCCGCTGTCCGCCGCCAGCGCGACGGCACCGGGGATCTCCAGCGCGCCCGGCACCGTGATCACCTCGGCCTTGTGCCCAGCCGCCTCGATCGCCGCCTTGGCGCCGGCGATCAGCATGTCGTTGAGATGCTCGTAGAAGCGGGCTTCGACGATGAGGATGCTGGCCATTACTGCTCCGAATCGATGGGACGCTCGCCGACGATCGACAGGCCATAGCCGTCGAGCCCGATCAGCGTGTGATGGGTATTGGTGAGCAGGATCATGTCCTGCACGCCGAGTTCGGTGAGGATGGTCGCGCCGACGCCGTAATCGCGCAGCTCGTCCATCGGCTTGGGCGGGATCGCGCCGCTGCGGGTCTGCAGCGCCAGCGTGAAGGCATCCGGCCGCGGCCGGTTGATCACGACGATGACGCCGGCGCCCTCGGCGCCGATGATCTCCATCGAGCGTCGCAGCAGCCGGCCCCGCGCCCCGCCTTCGCCGAACAGATCGGCAAAGGGCGACAGCGCGTGCATCCGCACCAGCGTTGGCTTGGCGGGATCGATCCGGCCCTTGACCAGCGCGATCTGCTCGCTGCCGGTCGCCTTGTTCCAGAAGGTGAGCGCACGCCAGTCGCCGCCCCAGTCGCTGGTGAAGCGCGCCTCGGCGCGCTGCTCGACGAGATGGTCGTGGCGGCGGCGATAGGCGATCAGGTCGCGGATCGTGCCGATCTTGAGGTTGTGGAGCTGGGCGAAGCCGACGAGATCGTCGAGCCGCGCCATCGTCCCGTCGTCCTTCATGATCTCGCAGATCACCCCGGCGGGGTTAAGGCCGGCGAGGCGCGCGACGTCCACCGCCGCTTCGGTATGGCCGGCGCGGACCAGCACGCCGCCGTCGCGCGCGACCAGCGGGAAGACATGGCCCGGCGTGACGATGTCGGCGCGGTCCTTGGTACCGTCGATCGCCACCGAGATGGTGCGCGCGCGGTCGGCGGCGGAGATGCCGGTGGTCACGCCTTCCTTGGCCTCGATCGAGACGGTGAAGGCGGTTTCGTGCCGCGTGCCGTTGGCGCGGCTCATCAGCTCGAGCCCGAGCTGGTCGACGCGCGCCTTGGTCATCGCCAGGCAGATCAGCCCGCGGCCATATTTGGCCATGAAGTTGATCGCGTCGGGCGTCGCCATCTGGGCGGGGATGACCAGATCGCCTTCATTCTCGCGATCCTCGTCGTCGACCAGGATGAACATGCGGCCGTTGCGGGCCTCGTCGATCAGCTCCTCGGGCGAGGAGAGAAAGCCGTGCTTGAGCGCGGCGAGTTCAGCCTTTGGCACGCAATGCCTCCATGCGCTGGAGATAACGCGCCAGCACGTCGATCTCCAGATTGACCGCTTGCCCCTCCGCCAGCGTGGCGAAGGTGGTGACCGTAGCGGTGTGGGGAATGATGTTGAGATGGAACTCGACGCCCTCGGGCGTATCGTCCACCGCGTTGACCGTCAGCGACACGCCGTCGACGGTGATCGAGCCCTTGGGCGCCACATACGGCGCGATTTCGGGCCCCGCCGCGATGACGACATGGTGCGAGCCCTCGATCGCCTCGACCAGCTTCACCCGCCCGATGCCGTCGACATGGCCGGTGACGATATGCCCGCCCAGCTCGTCGCCCAGGCGCAGCGCGCGTTCCAGGTTGAGCTTGCGGCCGGCGGTCCACTGGTCGTCGGCGGTGCGCGAGACGGTCTCGCCCGACACGTCGAAGTCGAGCCAGCCGGGGCCCTTGTCGACCACCGTCAGGCACACGCCCGAACAGGCGACCGAGGCGCCGAGATCGATCTCATGGGTGGGATAGGCCGTCGACACGCGCACGCGCAGGTCGCCCTGGCGCTCCACGGCGTCGATCGTGCCGACATCGCTTACGATTCCGGTGAACATCAGTTGCGCTCGTAGACCTCGAACCGATCGCTGCCAAGCAGTCGAGAGTCCGTGAGGCGCCAGCGATCATGCGCCTCGGACAATGTGGCGAGGCCGAACGCCTCGATCGCGGCTTTGCCGCCGCCGATCAGGATCGGCGCCCGATAGAGCAGCAGGCGATCGACCATGTCGGCGCGCAGAAAGGCGCTGGCCGCGCTGGCACCGCCTTCGACCATCAGGTGATCGACGGCGCGAAGGCCGCGAACATCGCCCATATCGGCGATGCGCTCCCAGCCGGGCGGGGTAGGGCCGGTGGCGGACAGGAGGATTCGCCGCGGCGCGCGATCCTCCAGGCCGGGCAGGCGCACGTCGAGCTTTGGCGAATCGGCGAGGAAGGTCCCCCGGCCGACCAGGATGGCATCATGCCGGGCACGTTCGAGATGGGCGTGGGCGCGGGCCTGGGGGCCGGTGATCCATTTGCTTTCGCCCGAGGCCAGCGCGATGCAGCCGTCGAGCGAGGTCGCCAGCTTGAGCGTCACCAGCGGGCGGCCGAGCGCCTGGCGGGTGAGGAAACCGGCCATGCTGCGCCGCGCCTCGGCCGCAAGGATGCCGGAGTCTACTTGAATGCCAGCGTCTTGCAGGCGGGCAAGGCCGGTGCCGTCGGTGCGGGGATCGGGATCGCGCAGCGCCGCCACCACCCGCGCCACGCCCGCACCGACGAGCAGATCGGCACAGGCCGGCCCGCGCGGCGATTCATGGGCGCAGGGCTCCAGCGTGACATAGGCGGTGGCGCCGCGCGCGGCATCGCCGGCCTGGGCCAGCGCCATCGCCTCGGCATGGGGGCGGCCCCCCGGCTGGGTCCAGCCGCGACCGACGACGCGGCCCTGGCGGACGATCACGCATCCGACATTGGGATTGGGCGCCGTCCGTCCCCGCCCGCGTTCGGCGACCGCCAGCGCGGCAGCCATCCACCGGGCGTCGCTCAAATCCCGTGCTTCTCTAGCCAGTCGTCATATTTCTTGAACTCGGCCTGGCGCTTCTTCTGGCGTTCCAGGAAGGCCGCTTCCTCGGCCTGGCGCTTGGCTTCGTCGACCTTCTGCTTGGCGCGGATCTCCGCCTGGGTGCGGGTGATCGGCCAGCTGTCCACATAGATGATGTTCTTCTGGTACGGCACTGGCACGTGCGAATCCTTCACGAACACCACGATGACGGCGAAGGTCACCAGCAGCGCCAGGATCATGAACCAGAGCTCGTGGCGTTTGCGCGTCGCCAGATAGCCGCGCAGATCGCGCAGCGCCCGAAGCGGCGATATATATTTGAGGAACGTCATCGCGGGCCGAAGATAGGGATGCGGCGGCGATAGGGCCAGCCCCCGCATCCCGATCGCGTCGCGGTCAGCGCGCGTCTTCGATCCGGAAGCGCACCGTCATCGTCTTCCAGCTCTCTTCCGCCACGCCGCCGCGGGAAGCGGGGCGGAAACGCCACTTGCCGAGCGCCTGGCGCTTGGTGACGGCGAAGAAGGCGTCGCTGGTGGCGCTGACCGGCTCCACCGCCTTCACCCGGCCATCCGCCCCGATCAGCACCCGCAGCGTGACCAGGCCGTCGCGCTGGGCGCGCATTTCCTGGGCCGGATATTCGGGCTGGAAATCCTGGAGGTAGCGCGGGTCCGGGTTGGCGCCGACCAGCGGCAGCATCGGCTTGGGCAGATCAGGGAGTATCGTCGGCCCCGGATCGGCCGGCTTCTCGATCGTGGGGAGCGCATCGGGAATCGTCTTGCTGGTTTCGATCGTCGCATCGCTGTGCGTTGGCACGATCGGATCACGCGCGGTCGGCTGCGACGTGGTGCGTGGCTCGATCTTCTTGGGCAGTGGCTTCGGCGCTTCGGTGGGCAGCGGCACAGGCAGCGGGATGTTCCTGCCTTCGAACGGCGTGGTCTTGGGCTTGGGCAGGAAATCGGGGGCCGAAAAGATCAGCCCTGCGATGATCGCGCCGTTCAGGGCGAGGGCGGCGCCGAGGCTGAGCGAGCGTGGCGCCTTGGCATGATAGCGCGTGTCGGCATGCATTTCGTTGCACTCCTTCTCCACTTCCGGTCGATGAACGCCGGATGAAGGAAATGGTACAACATACCATGATGGACGTAAAGCGGGCGCACTTCATCCCGCTTCCAGCCGCGCCAGCGCACGATCCTTGCCGATCAGGGGGAGCAATGCCGCCATGTCCGGCCCATGATCGCGGCCCGTGAGCGCGCGACGGAGCGGCAGGAACAGCGCCTTGCCCTTGCGGTCGGTGGTGGCCTTGAGCGCATCGGTAAGCGCCCGCCACGGATCGGCCGACCAGTCGAGCGTTTCCGCCACGGTCCGCGCCTGGCCAAGGAAGCTGCGGTCTTCGTCCGCCACCGGCGGCGCGGAGATCGGGCCCTCGACGACCGCCCACCAGTCGGCCGCCTCGGCGACGGTGTTCAGGTTCGGCCGGATCGCTTCCCAGCCGGTGGCGTCGATGCCGGCCGGCAGTCGATCGGCGACGCGATCATGACCCAGCTGGTGGACGATCCGTGCGTTGAGCTGCGCCAGCTCGGCTTCGTCGAATCGCGCGGGCGCGCGGCCGAAGCGGGCGAAATCGAACGCTGCGACCAGCGGCGCGGGATCGGCGAAGGGCTCGACCGGATCGCTGGTGCCGAGCCGGGCAAGCAGCGCGATCAGCGCCTCCGGTTCGATCCCCGCTGCGCGGAAATGATCGATGCCGAGCGAGCCGAGCCGCTTGGACAGCTTGCCCTCTGCGCCGGTGAGCAGGGCTTCATGCGCGAAGGCCGGTACCGCGCCCGACAGCGCGTCGAACATCTGGATCTGGGTGGCGGTGTTGGAAACATGGTCCTCGCCGCGCACGACATGGGTCACGCCCATATCGATATCGTCGATCACCGACGGCAGCAGATAGAGCCAGGAACCGTCGGCGCGGCGCACCACCGGATCGCTGAGCAGCTTCGCTTCGAACCGCTGCGGCCCGCGCACCAGATCGTCCCAGGCGATCGCGGCCTCGTGGTCGAGCTTGAATCGCCAGTGCGGGCGCAGGCCCTCGGCCTCCAGCGCTGCCCGATCGGCGTCGCTCAGCGCCAGCGCGGCGCGATCATAGACCGGCGGCAGGCCGCGACCGAGCAGCACCTTGCGCTTGAGTTCGAGTTCCTGCGCGGTTTCATAGGCGGGATAGACCCGGCCATCGGCGACCAGCTGGGCGAGGCGCGCCTCGTAGCGATCGAATCGCGCCGACTGGCGTTCCTCGGCATCCGGGGTCAGGCCCATCCAGGCGAGGTCGGCGCGGATCGCCTCGACAAATCTCTCTTCGGAGCGGGCGCCATCGGTATCGTCGATCCGCAGCAGAAAGCGGCCGCCATGGCGGCGCGCGAACAGCCAATTGTGAAGCGCGGTCCGCAGGTTGCCGACGTGCAGCGTGCCGGTGGGGCTGGGGGCGAAACGGGTGATCACGGTCATGGCGCAGGCCTAGGCTGGCACAGGGTTAGCGGCAATGCCCTCTTTGCGTCACGGAAACGTCGCACTAAGGGGGCGCCACGGGATACGCGCAACGGGGCACGGGAGGCCACAACCAATGAAACTCATGGCGGGCAATTCCAATCTGCCGCTGGCAAGCGCCATCGCAGATTATCTGGAGATACCCCTGACGCAGGCGAACGTCCGTCGCTTCGCCGATGAGGAAATCTTCGTCGAGATTCTGGAGAATGTGCGCGGCGAGGACGTGTTCGTCCTGCAATCGACCAGCTTCCCGGCGAACGACAATCTGATGGAATTGCTGGTGATGATCGATGCGCTGCGCCGCGCATCGGCCAAGCGGATCACCGCGGTGCTGCCCTATTTCGGCTATGCCCGCCAGGATCGGAAGCCCGGCCCCCGCACGCCGATTTCGGCCAAGCTGGTCGCCAACCTGATCACCACCGCCGGCGCCAACCGCGTGCTCTCGGTCGACCTGCACGCCGGGCAGATCCAGGGCTTTTTCGATATCCCGACGGACAATCTGTTCGCCGCGCCGGTGATGTCGGCCGATATCCAGACGCGCTTCATCGACAAGCAGTGGATGGTCGTCTCGCCCGACGTCGGCGGCGTGGTGCGTGCGCGCCAGCTCGCCAAGCGGCTGGACAACGCCCCCCTCGCCATCGTCGACAAGCGCCGCGAGCGGCCGGGCGAATCCGAGGTGATGAACATCATCGGCGACGTGAAGGGCCGGTTCTGCATCCTGATCGACGATATCGTCGATTCCGCAGGGACGCTGTGCAACGCCGCGGCCGCGCTGAAGGCGGCGGGCGCGGAGGACGTGGTTGCCTATTGTACGCACGGCGTGCTCTCCGGCGCGGCGATGGCGCGCGTGGCGGCTTCGGAACTGCGCGAACTGGTGATCACCGATTCGATCGGCAACCACAAGGTGATCGAGGAAAGCGACAAGGTCCGTCACCTGACGATCGCGCCGCTGATCGCCGAAGCCATCCGCCGCATCGCCGACGAAAGCTCGGTTTCCAGCCTGTTCGATTGAGTCCCTTCTCGGCCCCTCCCTTCAGGGGAGGGGCTTACGAAGCTGCCTTCGCCAGCGCTTCCCAGACCAGCAGCGCCCCCACCGCGATCATCAGCACGTAAATCGCGGTGTAGAATCGCTCCGGCGATATCCGCCGCACCAGCCAGACGCCGGCGAGCGTCGATACCAGTGCCAGCGGGAACAGTACCGCCGAGGTCAGCAGATTGGCGGGCGTGAACTGGCCGAGCGCCCAATAGGCCGGCACCTTGATCCAGTTGGTCGCGGCGAAGAACAACGCGGTCGTGCCCACCAGCCGGTCGCGTGGCAGGCCCCGCGGCAGCACCCAGAGCTGGAAGGGCGGCTGCCCGGCATGGGCGATCTGGCTGGTGAAGCCGGAGGCGACGCCGAACAGGCTGCCGACCCATTCGGGCCAGCGCCCGGCGATCGCCGGTGCCGTCCGCCCCTTGACCCAGAGCCGATAGGCGCCGAACAGGATCGAGATGCCGCCCACCGCCGCGAGCACCAGCACCGGCTGTACGCTGGCGGCGAACATATAGCCGAGCGCGATTCCGGCCATCGATCCGGGCAGCATCCAGCCGAGCAGGCGCCAGTCGACGGTGCGGCGGAAGGCCCACACGCTCACCACATCCTGGAGAATCAGGATCGGCAGCGTGATCGCGGCGGCGGGCACCGGATCGATCGCCAGCGCCAGCATCGGCAGCGACAGCGCGCCCATGCCGGCGAATCCGCCCTTGGACAGGCCGAGCAGCAGCACGGCGGGAATGGCGAGCGCATAGAAATGCCAGTCGGTGATCATCGCCGCCGCTGTCGCAGGGCCGGCGCCGATTGCAAAGCGTCCATCGCCATCTATGCTCATGCGATGGGCGAGGACCGAACAGGCCAGATCGCCGTGCTGTTCATCTCCAAGCGCACGGCAACCGATGGCGAAGGCTATGCCGCGGCGGCGGATGCAATGGCGGCGCTGGTTGAACGCCAGCCGGGCTATTGCGGCGTCGAATCGCAGCGCGGCGAGGACGGCGTCGGCATCACCATCAGCTATTGGGCGGACGAGGCCAGCGCCGCCGCCTGGCGCGATCATCCCGACCATGCCGCGATCCGGGCGCTGGGGCGCGCGCGCTGGTACGAATGGTATGAGGTGATCGTCTCGCGGATCGAACGCGGCTATCGGTGGCATCGGGCATGACGCGATCGATCGATCGCGACTTCGCGTTGATGTTCACGGTGATGCTGGTGATCGCCGCCGGCAATACCGCGCTGCAATCGGTGTTGCCGGCGCTCGGCCGATCGCTCCATGCCGCGGACAGCGCGGTGGCGGCGGTATTCTCCGTGTCGGCGCTGTTGTGGATGCTCGCCGCGCCGTTCTGGGCGAATCGATCGGAGCGTACCGGGCGGCGGGCGATGGTGCTGCTCGGCGTCGGCGGCTTCACCGTGTCGCTGGGGATTTGCGGGCTGTGCCTCGCGCTCGGCATCAACGGCGTCCTGGGCCCGGTTGCCACCTTCGCCGCCTTCGTCATCGGGCGGATGCTGTATGGCGCGTTCGGATCGGCGGCGCCGCCGGCGGTGCAGGCGATCGTCGCCGCGCGCACCGGCCCCGAGCAGCGGACGCGGGCGCTGACCCTGCTCGCCTCCGCCTTCGGGCTGGGAACGATCCTCGGGCCGGCGATCGCACCCTATCTGGTCATGGGGCATCTCTGGCCCGGGGGGCCGCTGATCGGCCTTTCCGGCCCGGCCTTTGCCGCGAGTGCGGTGGGGCTGGTGCTGCTGATCGTGCTGTTGCGGCTGATGCCGGCCGAGTCGGGGGTGGTCGAGCATGGTGCGGCGACCAGCTATCCGACGATCGGCGGGCAGGCGACGGGGGCGAGCGTGGCGGCGGCGACTCACGACCATGTCGAGCATGTCCGCACGTTCGACCCGCGGGTGCGCGCCTGGATGATTGCGGGCCTCGTCACCGGCCATGCCCAGGCGATGACCGGGCAGGCGATCGGCTTCCTGATCATCGATCGGCTGGGGCTGGCGCCCACGGCGGCGCTGGAGCCGACCGGCCTGGTGCTGATGATCGGTGCGGGTGCGTCGCTGCTGGTGCAATGGGGGCTGATTCCGCTGCTCGATCTCCGGCCGCGGGCACTGATTCTCGCCGGGGCCGGGCTGGGGGCCATCGGCTGCGCGGCCACGGCGATGGCGGGCAGCCTGTATGGCATCGCGCTCGGCTATGCGACGATCGCGCTCGGCATGGGATTCGCCCGGCCGGGCTTTACCGCCGGCGCCTCGCTGGCGGTGGGGCCGCAGGCGCAGGGATCGGTCGCGGGCCGTGTCACCTCCGTCAACGGCGCGACCTTCGTGCTCGGCCCGTCGATCGGGGTGGGGCTGTACGAGGTCTGGGGGCCGCTGCCCTATCTGGCGGCGGCCGGCGCGCTGGCGCTGTTGCTGGGCTATGCCTGGCACGCGACGCGACCGCGCCGCTAGCGGCTTGCCCTCCCCGCCGATCGATCGGCGGGGAGGGGCCGTGCCGGTTAGGCCTTGGGCCCGCGCCCTTCCAGCATTCCCGGCGCGATGAAGCCGATCGGCTGGATCGACGAGGCCCGCTGCTTCAGCTTGCCCTGCATCGCCGCATACTCGCTTTCCATCTCCGGCGTGACGGTGGCGCGCGAGTCCTTCAGCGCTTCCTCGAAATGCGCCATCGTCACTTCGCGCGTCTCCAGCGACTGGCGAAGTGCCACCAGGCCGGCGCGGCGGACCACGTCTTCCAGATCGGCGCCGGTGTAGCGCTGGGTCTGCGCGGCGATTCCGCCCAGGTCGACATCGGCCGCGAGCGGCATCCTGGTCGTCTGGATACGCAGGATGCGTTCGCGACCGGCCTGGTCCGGCACGCCGACATAGACCAGCTCGTCGAACCGGCCCGGCCGCAGCAGCGCCGGATCGATCATGTTGGGCCGGTTGGTCGCGCCGATCACGACGACCGACTGAAGCTCCTCCAGCCCGTCCATCTCGGCGAGGATGGTGTTGACCACGCGCTCGGTCACCTGCGGCTCGCCCATCGCGCCGCCGCGGGCGGGCACGAGCGAATCGAGCTCGTCGATGAACAGCACGCAGGGCGCCACCTGCCGCGCGCGGGCGAACAGACGGGCGATCTGCTGCTCGCTCTCGCCATACCATTTCGACAGCAGGTCGCTCGACTTGGTGGCGATGAAATTCGCCTCCGCCTCGCGCGCCACGGCCTTGGCGAGCAGCGTCTTGCCGGTGCCCGGCGGGCCATAGAGCAGGAAGCCCTTGGCCGGGCGGATGCCGAGGCGGCGGAACGCATCGGGATCCTTGAGCGGCAACTCCACGCCTTCCTTCAGCCGCATCTGCGCATCGTCGAGCCCGCCGACATCCTCCCAGCGGACGGTCGGCGCCTGCACCATCACTTCGCGCATCGCCGAGGGCTGGACGCGCTTGAGCGCCTCCAGGAAATCGTCGCGGGTGACCGAGAGGGTGTCGAGCACCTCGGGCGGAATCGTGCCTTCCTCCAGGTTGAGGCGCGGCATGATCCGGCGCACCGATTCGATCGCTGCCTCGCGGGTCAGCGCGGCAAGGTCGGCACCGACAAAGCCATAGGTGGTGCGGGCGAGTTCGGGCAGGTCGACATCGTCGGCCAGCGGCATGCCGCGGGTATGGATGCCCAGGATCTCGCGGCGGCCGCGATCGTCCGGCACGCCGACGACGATCTCGCGATCGAACCGGCCCGGACGGCGCAGCGCCTCGTCGATCGCCTCGGGGCGATTGGTCGCGGCGATGACGACGATATTGGCGCGCGCCTCCAGCCCGTCCATCAGCGTCAGCAGCTGGGCGACGAGGCGCTTTTCCGCCTCGCCGGTCACCTGGCCGCGCTTCGGCGCGATCGAATCGATCTCGTCGATGAACACGATCGAGGGCGCATTCTTCGCCGCTTCCTCGAACACCTGGCGCAGCCGCTGTTCCGATTCGCCATAGGCCGAGCCCATGATCTCCGGCCCGTTGATCAGGTGGAAGCTGGCATCGCTCTCGTTCGCCACGGCACGCGCGAGTCGCGTCTTGCCGGTGCCGGGCGGCCCATGCAGGATCACGCCCTTGGGCGGGTCGACGCCCAGGCGCTGGAACAGTTCGGGATAGCGCAGGGGCAGCTCGACCATCTCGCGCAGCTGGTCGATCGTGCCGGCCATGCCGCCGATATCGTCATAGGTGACGTCGGCGCGGCGGCTTTCCTTCGCCTCCTCATATTCGGTGCGGAGTTCGACTTCGGTATGCTCGTCGATATGCACCACGCCGCGGGGCAGGGTGGAGAGCACCGTCAGGCGAATCTCCTGCAGCGCATAGGCGGGGGCACGGACGAACTGCTGCACATTGGCCGGCACGTCGGCGCGCTGGTGGCCGACGGTGGCGATGGTGTCGCCGGACGTGAGCGGGCGCGTGAAGAAGGTGCGCTTCAGCGCCTCGCCGGTGCCGCGCAGGCGCAGATTCGCCTGGGCCGGGCCGAACACGACGCGAGTCGCCGGCTTCGAATCGGCGCGGCGCACTTCGACGAAATCGCCGGAGCCGACGCCGGCATTGGCGCGCTGGAGCCCGTCGATGCGGAGCAGTTCCAGTCCTTCGTCTTCGGAATAGGGGAGGACGGCACGCGCAGGCGTGCTGCGCTTGCCGACGATTTCGATCACGTCGCCCTCGGTGATGCCGAGCGCGGCCATCAGGCTGCGGGGGATGTGGGCGAGTCCGCGGCCGCTGTCCTCGGGGCGCGCATTGGCGACCTGCAGGCGGCGGGTGCGGGATTCGTCATCGGCCATTCTGGGTTCCTTCGTGGCGGTAGGCCCGAAAGCTAAGAACGGCGGAGGCAAAAAAAAGGGCCGCCTCAAAAAGGGCGGCCTTGGAAAGTTTTAGGAGAGGATGCCTGAAAGGCACCCCCTATGTGCGGTGCGGCACGCTTTTGTGCAAGTGCGAAAATTACACCGTGTAGATGCATGGGTTGCAATCGCGATTGTCCGGAGCGATATTCACCACCAGCGAGGGAGGCGGTTGCAAAGGTTTGTTCCCTGCCCTCCGCTATTGTTGCGTTGCACCATGTAGAGGGACGGATCGATGCGCCGCCTGCCGCCGCTCACCGCCATCGAGGCCTTTGTCCAGGTTGCGCGCCTGGGCTCGATCAAGGCCGCTGCCGAGGAACTGGCGCTGTCGTCGCCCGCGCTCAGCCGGCGGGTGCAGGCGCTGGAGCGTTTCCTCGGCAAGCCGCTGTTCGAGCGGCGCCACCAGTCGCTGCGCCTCAACGATGAAGGCGATCGGCTGCTGGGGCTGATCGCGCCTGCGCTCGATACGATGGCCGACGCGATCGAAACGATGACGAGCGGTACCGAATTGCTGCGGCTCCGGCTGGGCGTGCTGCCGCTCTATGCGACGCAACAGCTCCTGCCGCGCCTGCCCGAATTGAAACGGCTGCATCCCGAACTGCATCTCGACGTCGATACCGCCAGCCACGGCATGGCGCGGCTGGGCGACGGGCTGGACGCCGCGATCGTCATCGCGCGCGATATCGATCCGGGCTATTATTCGCGGCGGCTGGATCGCAACCGGGTCCATGTGATCGGCGCCCGCGCGCTGCTGGAAGGGCCGAATCCGGTGCGCGATCCCACCGATCTTTCCCGCCTGACCGCACTGGTCCATCGCGAAATGCCGGAAACCTTCACCGCATGGCGGATGGCGGCGGGCTATCCCGATCTGGAGCCGGCGGCGATCGACCTGTTCGATTCGGGCAATCTGATGCTGGAGGCGGCGGCGCAGGGGCTGGGCGTCGCCTTCATGCTCGAATCGCATTACCAGTCGGCACGCGACGAGCGGCTGGTGCAGCTGTTCGACCTGACGGTCGAGAGCCATTACAGCTATTGGTTCGTGTGCCGCCCGCGTGCGCTGGCGCAACGGCCGGTGCGGCTGTTCCACGATTGGCTGATCGCGGCGATGGACGCCGACAAGCTGAACGACGGGCCCTCCGGCTGAGGCCCGTCGTCGCAGCATCGATCCGGGATCAGGCTTCGGTGCGCGCCTTCAGGATCTTGCCCGGATTCGCGGGCGGTTCGCCCTTGGGCAGCGCATCGACATGCTCCATGCCGTCGATCACTTCGCCCCAGACGGTGTACTGGCCGTCGAGGAAGCTGGCATCGGCCAGGCAGATGAAGAACTGCGAATTGGCGCTGTTCGGGTTCATCGTGCGCGCCATCGAGCAGACGCCGCGGGCATGGCGCTCCTTGCTGAACTCCTGCGCCAGATCGGGCTTGTCCGAACCGCTCATGCCGGTGCCGGTGGGATCGCCGCCCTGGGCCATGAAGCCGTCGATGACACGGTGGAAGATCACACCGTCGTAAAAGCCTTCATCGGCCAGGCCGGCGATGCGCGCGACATGGTTCGGCGCGAGATCGGGGCGAAGGCGGATGCGGACATCGCCGGTATCGAGCGTAAGAACGAGCGTGGTGGGTTCGGCCATGGGGCAACTCTCCTGCAAAGCTGGTCCGCTGCACTAAGCGGTGCGTCGCCGACTTGCAAATCCGCGCCCGGGATGGCAGCGCCCCCTGGAGTGGCCGCAGCGTGGGAGGTCGGACGATGAGCGAGACCGAACTGCACGACGAACCGGCAGCGGCCGAGAGCCAGCTGGACGAGGACGACCTGCTCCGCCCCGAATTCGTCGCAGCGGTGCTGGAAGCGGTGGATGCGGGCGACCATGAAGCGGCGCGGACGCTGGTCGCCCCGCTTCACCCCGCCGATATCGCCGATCTTGTGGAATTGACGCCGGCCGATCAGCGCGCCGATCTCGTCACCGCGATCCCCGACCTGATCGACGGCGACGTGCTCGCCGAGATGAACGATTGGGTGCGCGAGGCGCTGGTCGACGCGCTCGAGCCGCACCAGGTGGCGGACATCGCCGCCGAACTCGATACCGACGACGCCGTCGCGATCATCGAGGACATGGACGTCGAGGATCAGCGCGAGGTGCTCCGCGCGCTGGATCCGGACGATCGCGCCGCGATCGAAGAGGCGCTGTCCTATCCCGAGGAGTCCGCCGGCCGCCTGATGCAGCGCGAGCTGATCGCGGTGCCGGAGCATTGGACCGTCGGCCATGTGCTCGATTATCTGCGCGGCAATGACGCGCTGACCACCGATTTCTGGGAAATCTTCGTCGTCGATCCCTCGCACAAGCCGATCGGCACCTGCGCGCTCTCCTGGATCCTGCGTACCCCGCGCGGGATCACCATCAGCGACGTGATGAAGCGCGAGCAGACGCTGATCCCGGTCGACATGGACCAGGAGGAAGTGGCGCTGCGCTTCCAGAAATATGCGCTGATCTCCGCCGCCGTGGTCGATCCGAACGGGCGGCTGGTCGGCATGATCACGGTGGACGACGTGGTCCACATCATCTCGCAGGAAGCCGGTGAGGACATCCTCCGCCTGTCCGGCGCCGGCGAGGGCGACATCAACGAACCGGTGCTGCTGACGGTGCGGACCCGGCTGACCTGGCTGTTCGTCAATCTGGGCACGGCAATGCTCGCGGCGTCGGTGGTCGGGCTGTTCCAGGGGGAGATCGCGAAATTCGCGCTGCTCGCGGTGCTGATGCCGATCGTCTCCGGCATGGGCGGCAATGCCGGCACCCAGACGCTGGCGGTGGTGGTGCGCGCGATCGCGACCAACCAGCTCACCGAATCGAACACGCTGCGGATGATCTGGCGCGAATTGCGGATCGCGATGGCCAATGGCGCCACGCTGGGGCTGGCGATCGGCACCGGCACGATGCTGGTCTATGGCATTCCGTGGCTGGCGATCGTGATCGCCATGGCGATGGTGATCAACAATCTGATCGCGGGGCTTGCCGGCGTGCTGATTCCGGTGACGCTCGATCGGCTCCGCGTCGATCCCGCCGTGGCGTCGGCGGTGTTCGTCACGATGATGACGGACGTGATGGGATTTTTCTCGTTCCTCGGCCTGGCGACGCTGGTCGGGCTGGGCAGCTGACTTGATCGCGGCCGCCGGCGCGCCCAAATCGCGCCGCGTGCCGTTGCATCTCACCAAGGTCGCCTTTGCCTGCGACAGCGTCGATTTCCTGCGGTCCCGGCTGGAGGCGCGGGCCGCCGCCGGCGGCGTCGCGCTGACCACGCGCTACCTGCCGAAGCGGCATGACGAGATTGCCGGCGGATCGCTGTTCTGGATCCTCAAGCACCAGCTGGTCGGCCGGTCGCCGATCCTGGGCTTTGGCGCGGCGGAAGGCGGCAGGACCGCGATCCTGCTCGAACCCCGGTTGATCCTGGTCCAGGCGCGGCCGAAGCGCGCGCATCAGGGCTGGCGCTATCTCGAAGCGGCGGATGCTCCTGCCGATCTCGGCGAAGCGGATGCCGGGCTGGACGCGATGCCGCCGGCGCTGCTGGGGGAGCTTGCCGGGCTGGGCCTGATCTGATCGGCTGCCCGGCGCGCTCCGGCGGTCAGGCGAGTTCGACGATCGCGTCGATTTCCACCGCGGCGCCGAGCGGCAGCGCGGGTACGCCCACGGCGCTGCGGGCATGGCGACCGGCCTCGCCGAACAGCGCCTGCATCAGTTCCGACGCGCCGTTGGCGACCTTGGGCTGATCGGTGAAATCGGCGGCGGAGTTGATGAACACACCCAGCTTCACGATCTTCTTAACCCGGCTAAGATCCCCCCCCAGCACCTTCTTCATCTGCGCGACGAGCATCAGGCCGCAACGCTGCGCGGCTTCTGCGCCATAGGCGATATCACGATCCTCGCCGAGACGGCCGGTCATCAGCGCGCCGTCCTTGAAGGGGAGCTGGCCCGAGATGTGGAGCAGCCCGCCGGCCGCAACGGCAGGCACATAGGCGGCGACGGGAGCGGCGGCCTCGGGAAGGGCGAGGCCGAGCTCGGCGAGCTTGCGATCGATGGCGGTGGTCATGCCCATCTCCAACCATTCGCACGGCGCAGCGTCAAGCCTGGGCGAAGCGCTCCAGGATCCAGGATTCGGCGCCGCGCCAGTCGTCGATGCGGGCATGGGCGTGCGGTGCCGGCGGAACGACGGCGGCCAGGCTGGGTTCTGCGATCATGTGCAGGCGGAATACCTGGGGCGCATGGCGCGCCACCGATTCATGGTGCGTCGCCAGATCGTCGACGAACACCGCCACCGCTGCGCCATGTTCCTCCACTAGCCGGGCGACAGGCCGCCCCTTGCCGCCCTGGTTGCATTCGACGCGGTGGACGATGCCGTGCTGGGCAAGCTGGGTGATCCGGTGGTCTCGGCAATGTTCGCCGAGATTGGTGAGCACGACGATATCGGCCACCTGCGACAGGCGACCCAGTACCTCACGCGCATCCGGCACCAGCGTCTGGCGTTCCATCTCGGCCGGGAAGAAGCCGTCGAGCAACGCCCACATCTCGTCCGCGGCCAGCCGGCTGCCGTCGCTGCGGCGGCGCATCGAATCGCTGAAGTCGCCGCCGTCGAGCGCGAAGTCGATGGCATGGGTTTCCCCCAGCCATTCGCCGAAATGGCGCACCATATGGAGCAGTACTTCGTCGCAATCGGTGATCAGCAGCGGCTTCATGCCCGTTCCAGCTGCTCGCGGGCGAGGACCAGCGCCTGGGGAGGGGTTTCCAGGGCGGCGGCGCAGGCGACGAGATCGGGTTCGTGGCTTTCCAGAAAGCGCAGCGTGGCGGCAAGCAGGGCCGGCTCCGCCGCGCGGGCGCGCAGCGCCGCGGGGTCGAGGCCGGTCAGGTCCAGCAATCGCGCCGCCCGGGCCGGATCGCCGAGCGTCCAGGCGAGCGCCTGCAACGCGACGGCCTCAGCATTTGTCACCGGGTTCGCCATCGCTTAACTAGCTCCAAAACAATCGGGGTTGCGCGTGCCAAAAAGAGTACTCGTTGTCGAGGACAACGAACTAAACCTGAAGCTGTTCTGCGATTTGTTGCGTGCGCACGGCTATCTTGCCGAGCCGGTTCGCGACGGGCGCGAGGCCGTGGCCACGGCGCTTCGTTTCGAACCCGATCTGGTGATCATGGATATCCAGATGCCGCATGTCACGGGCTTCGAACTGATCGAGCGGATGCAGCGGGATGCCGCACTGAGTCGGATCCCGATCATGGCGGTTACCGCCTATGCGAGCCACGAGGATGAGGAGCGGATTCGCACTGCAGGCGCCCGATCCTATGTCGCCAAGCCCATTTCGCTCGCACGATTCGTCGAGCAGGTGGAACGCCTGCTCGCATCGGCTTCGAACGAAGCCGTATGAATGAGGAAAGCGCCGAATCGCGGGGATCCGGCGCCGAAACCTTCGTAGCGCAACCGGGCTGCCCGCCCGGCGACCGCGTTACTTGATCTTCGCTTCCTTGAAATCCACGTGCTTGCGCGCGACCGGATCATATTTGCGGAAGCTCAGCTTCTCGGTCTGGGTGCGCGGATTCTTCTTGGTGACATAGAAGAAGCCCGTATCCGCCGTGCTGACGAGCTTGATCTTTACGGTGGTCGGCTTTGCCATGACCCGGAACCCTTGATTCGTGCGAAAAGAAAAGAGCGGCGCGCCATGGGCACACCGCTGACAGGGGCGAGCGGATGCGCGAATCGTGTGGAAAAGTCAAGCATCCGCGCGACAAGCCGCAATCGATCACGGTGATCGGGATAATCCGAGCGTATAGACTGGCCGCTACCGGGAACCGGACCCTATATGCCGATCGTTATCGGTACGAATCGAATAGCCCCCGGAGGAACCCATGGCTGAAAATCCCGCCCTTGCGACGCCGACCGATCTGAACCGCAACGATACCAAGAGCGTGGCGGAAGCGCTGAACAGCGCGCTGGCCGATTGCTTCACGCTGTATCTGAAGACGAAGAATTTCCACTGGCACGTCTCCGGCCCGCATTTCCGCGATTACCACCTGCTGCTGGACGACCAGGCCACGCAAATCCTCGGCGTTACCGATGCGATCGCCGAGCGCGTGCGCAAGACCGGCAATACCACCCTGCGCTCGATCGGGGATATCGCTCGCCGGCAGACCATTTCCGATAACGACGCCGATTTCGTCGCGCCGGGCGACATGCTCGCCGAACTGCGCGACGACAATCTCAAGCTCGTCGAAAGCTTCCGGGCGGTGAAGGATGCCGCGGAAGCCGCGAAGGACAATGCCACCAGCGGCATCGTCGACGAATGGACCGACCAGGCCGAAGAGCGTGCCTGGTTCCTGTTCGAGGCCAGCCGCAAGGGCTGAGCCGATGGGGGCCGGATTGCGATCCGGCCCCCGTTCGCATCACTTCACCTTGGCCAGGTCCGCATCGAGCTTGGCCAGCATTTCATCGGTGATCTTCCCCTGCGAGAAGGGGGCGACCGCCCGAAAGCTCATCGCCTTGAATTGTTCGTAGGCCGGGTGCGCTTCGAGATCGCCGAGCCCGTTGGCGACGAGCACCGCCTTTGCATCCGCATTGGCGAACAGATCCACGATCGGCGTGTCGACGCTGAACCTGGCGGAGGCGGGGCCTCCGGCGCTTGCCGGGGCCGTCGCGGCGGCGGGCGCCGCGGCTTGCTGCGCCATGGCGGCGGGGCTGAACATGGCGGCGGCGATCGCGCCAGCAACAAGAAGCTTCATCGAAAAGGCTCTCCCAGATCGGACGCGAGGCGCGCCCGAGCGGGGAGGCTAGGTACGAATTGCGGCAGCTTTGCGAATCGTCAAAGCGTCGCGCCGTCAAAGGTCAGCAGCCAAAGATCGGGCACCGCACCGATCCGCAGCGGCACGCCGCTCGTGCCGATCCCGGCAGTCACCAGCACGTCGCGGCCCGGCTCGCGGATCAGTCCGCAGGTGAAGCGGCGGCCATAGCGCGATGCCGTCTTCGGCGGGCCGATCAGCGGCAGCGCGATCTGGCCGCAATGCGTGTGGCCGGCGAGCACCAGCCGGAAGGAGGGCGGCAGGCTGGGCGCGACATCGGGCGTGTGGCTCAGAACCACCACGGGGCCGGGCAGCGCGGCGGCGGCGCGCGTCATCCGGCCGAGTCGGAACTTGCCGTGATACAGATCGTCGGCACCGGCGATGGTGAGGGCTCCGCGGCGGACGGCCTGGTTGCGCAGCACCGTCACGCCATTCGCGGCCAGGCGTGGCGGCAGATCGGTGGTGCCGGCGTTCGAATAATCATGGTTGCCGAGCACCGCGACCACGCCGAGCCGCGCGCGCAGCCCGGCGAGCGGGGCGCTTGCCTCCGCGCCGCTGTAGACCTGCGTGGAAATCGTGCGTTCCTGCTCGATATCGCCGGCGATCAGCACCAGATCGGGTCGCAGCGCATTCACCTGCGCCACGACGCGGGCGAGTCGCGATGGCGGTGTATCGGGGCCGGCGACGTGCAGGTCGCTCAGCAGTACGACGCGCATCGGCGGCGCGCCCGCCGGCCAGTCGCGCAGATGCACGGTCAGCCGACGCACCACCGGATCGCGCGTAGCGGTGTGATAGCCCAGGGCAAGGATGCCGATCGCGATGGCGGCGAGCAGGAGGAGAAAGCGCTTCATCCCCCGCTCCCTAGGGTATTGATGCGGCCATTCGAAGTCTTGCCGGTCACGGGGCCGGTTATGGCTATCGTCGTTCCCCCGTGCCAACATCTCGCCATGCGGATGATCGGACTGATCGGCGGGATGAGCTGGGAAAGCTCGGCGGCCTATTATCGCCTCCTCAACGAGGGCGTGCGGGCGCAGCGCGGCCCCACCGCCTCCGCCAGATGTCTGCTCTGGTCGTTCGATTTCTCGGAGATCGAGGCGCTGCAGCACCGTGGTGACTGGGATGCGCTCGCGGAACGGCTGATCCATGCGGCCCGGCAACTGGAGACGGCGGGCGCCGAGACGCTGCTGATCTGCACCAACACCATGCATCGCATCGCCGACGCGGTGACGGCGGCGGTTTCGATTCCCTTGCTGCACATCGCCGATCCCACCGCCCGGCGCATCAAGGCCGCGGGCATCGGCACCGTGGGGCTGCTGGGTACCGCCTTCACCATGGAGCAATCCTTCTACAAGGATCGCCTGATCGACCAGCACGGGCTACGGGTGATCGTTCCCGATGCAGCGGATCGGCACACCGTGCACCGGGTGATCTATGAGGAGTTGGTCGCAGGCCATATCGTACCGGCGTCGCGGGAGGCCTATCGGGCGATCATCGCCCGGCTGGTAGCGGCGGGGGCCGAGGCGGTGATTCTAGGATGCACCGAGATCATGCTGCTGGTCGGACCAGAAGACAGCGCGGTCCCGCTGTTCGACACCACCGCGATTCACGCCGCTGCCGCGGTGGAATGGACGTTGGCCGAGGACCCGGCCGCACCCAGCGCGACCGGGCACTAGCGCCGCGGGCTTCCTGGCCCCATCTCTCTGTCCATGCGCGCTTTTGCCGACCTGCTCGACCGGCTGATCTACACCCGCTCGCGCAATGCCAAGCTGCGCCTGATCGGTGCCTATCTGCGCGCCACTCCCGATCCCGATCGCGGCTGGGCGATGGCGGCGTTGACCGGGGGGCTCGATCTGCCGGGGGTGAAGCCCGCGGTGCTGCGGGCGATGATCGAGGCGCGGGTCGATCCGGTGCTGTACGGCATGAGTCGCGATTTCGTGGGCGATTCGGCGGAAACCATTGCGCTGCTCTGGCCCGAGCCAAGCGTTCCGCCCGCCGACGCCGCGCCGCTGACGC
Organism: Sphingomonas pokkalii; assembly: GCF_003096275.1. GTDB lineage: Bacteria > Pseudomonadota > Alphaproteobacteria > Sphingomonadales > Sphingomonadaceae > Sphingomonas > Sphingomonas pokkalii. The sequence continues at coordinate 360,847 of NZ_QENQ01000001.1, read as the reverse complement.
TCGCGCAGGTCGTGGCGAGGCTGGCGACGCTGTCGCGCTCGGATGCGCCGGGGGTGCTGGCGGCAATGCTCGATCGGTTGGCGGCGGACGAGCGCTATGCGTTGCTCAAGCTGGCGACGGGGGCCCTGCGCGTCGGCATTTCCGCGCGGCTCGCCAAGACCGCCCTGGCCCAGGCCTTCGGGCTCGAGGTCGAAGCCGTGGAAGAGCTGTGGCACGGGCTGGTGCCGCCCTATGGCCGGCTGTTCGACTGGGCCGAGGGCCGCGGCGAGCAGCCGCGCGTCGAGGATGTGCCGGTCTTCCGCCCGTTCATGCTCGCCCACCCGCTCGACGCGGTGCAGCTCAGCCTCACCGACTATGCGGCCGAATGGAAATGGGACGGCATCCGCGTCCAGCTCGTCCATGCCGGTGGGGAGTCGCGACTCTACAGTCGTGCAGGCGACGACATCACCCGCAGCTTCCCCGAGGTCGCCGCCGCCTTCGGGACGCCGGGGGTGCTCGATGGCGAACTGCTGGTGCGCGGCGACGTGCAGGGCGGCGAGGCGGGCAGCTTCAACGCGTTGCAACAGCGGCTGGGACGCAAGACTGTATCGGCAAAGACGCTGGCCGAATTTCCCGCCTTCGTTCGCCTGTACGACATCCTGTTCGACGGGAGGGAGGATCTGCGCGAGTGCCCCTGGCAGGCGCGCCGGACGCGACTGGAGGGATTCGTCGCGCGGCTCGATCCTGTGCGGTTCGATCTCTCCGCCGTGATCGATGCCGCCGACTTCGCTGCGCTGGAGGAAATCCGCGCCGGTGCCCGCGACGCTGCGATCGAGGGCGTGATGCTCAAGCGACGCGATTCGCCCTATGTTGCTGGCCGGCGGGTGGGGCTGTGGTACAAGTGGAAGCGCGACCCGCTCACTGCGGATTGCGTGCTGATGTATGCCCAGCGCGGTTCGGGCAAACGCAGCAGCTTCTATTCGGACTTCACTTTCGGCGCGTGGAGCGATGCGGGCGAGTTGCTGCCGGTGGGCAAGGCCTATTTCGGGTTCACCGACGAAGAACTGAAATGGCTCGATCGCCACGTCCGCACCCACACGACCAACCGTTTCGGCCCGGTGCGCGAGACCGACAAGTCGCTGGTGCTGGAAGTGGCGTTCGATTCGATTCACGAATCGAAGCGGCACAAATCCGGCCTCGCGATGCGCTTCCCCCGCATCGCCCGTATCCGCACCGACAAGCCCGCCGCCGAGGCGGACACGATCGCGGGGCTGCGGCGGCTCGTGACCTGAGGGACAAATTCCTTGTCCCCAGCCCGGTATCGATGGCCGCCCATCGGCCAAGGCGGTAGAAGCGGCGCATGACCCAGGGGGATCCGGCGGACACGCACCGCGCGCAGATGACGCTCACCGAACGCGAGAAGACGACGTTGCGCCTATTGCTGGCCGGCCACGATGCCAAATCGATCGCGCGGGAACAGGGCCTGTCCGTGCACACCATCAATGAACGCCTGCGCGATGCGCGCCGGAAGCTGGGCGTGGCAAGCAGCCGAGAGGCGGCACGCCTGCTCGCCGAGCGCGAGGCGGGCGCCCCCGAAAGGCGTGGGGACGAATCTATCGAGGTGTCGGCGGAGGCGCCGGCCATGGCTTCTGTCGATCCGGGCCAGCGCCGCCACCAACGGGTGCACCGGCTTGCCTGGCTCAGTGGAGGAATGCTCACCATGTCGCTTTTCATTGCCGCCGCCGCGGCCATCGCGCTGCACAGTCCCGCCACGCCCGACGTCCAGCGTCCGGCACCAGCCGCTGCCGCTGCCCAGGCAGCGAGCCTCGATGCCGCCAGGGCGTGGCTCGCCTTGGTCGACCAGTCGAAATGGCCGGAAAGCTGGCAAAACGCCGGCGCGATGTTCCGGGGCCAGGTTTCCGCCGCGCGCTGGGCGGAAATGGTCACGCCGGTCCGCCAGCCGCTCGGTGCCGTGGTGTCGCGGAACTTCCAGTCGGTGATCCGGACGAAGACGCTGCCCGGCGCCCCCGATGGCGACTATGAGGTTCTCAAGTTCGAGACGGATTTCGCACAGCGCCGCGACTCGATCGAAACCGTCATCCTCGCCCGCGAGGGTGCGACCTGGCGAGTCGCGGGCTATTTCATCCGCTAAAGCGAGATGACGTGATGTTGGCCCGCCGCTTGCACGGGCCACCAGCCTGCACTGCGCGATGTGCCCCGAAACGAAAGGGGCCGGACGTTGCCGCCCGGCCCCTTCGATCGCGTAATCCCGTGCGGGTTACTGCTGCGGCGAGAGGTTCACCGCTGCGTATTTGCCGCGACGATCGACTTCGAGTTCGAACTCGAGCCGGTCGCCTTCGTTGAGCGTCGGCATGCCGGCGCGCTCTACGGCCGAGATGTGCACGAAGGCATCGGGCTGGCCATCATCGCGCTGGATGAAGCCGAAGCCCTTCATCGCGTTGAAGAACTTGACCGTGCCGGTCGCCTTCTCGCCGGTCAGCTGACGCTGCGGACCACCACGGGCACCACCGTCGCGGCCACCGGCAGAATCTTCGCGCGGCGCACGTTCGGTAACGGCCATCGGCTCACCATCGATCTTGATGCCGGTCGCCGAGATGCGGCCACCGCGATCGACGAGCGTGAAGCCGAGCGGCTGACCTTCCGCCAGCGCAGTCAGGCCTGCCTGCTCCACGGCGGAGATGTGCACAAACACATCCTCACCACCATCATCGCGAACGATGAAGCCGAAGCCTTTCTGCGCGTTGAAGAACTTTACGACGCCAGTCGCTTCTCCAACAACCTGGGGGGGCATACCGCCGCCGCCACGGCCGCCGCCGAAGCCGCCACCACCGCCGCCGCCGCCGAAACCGCCGCCGCTGCGGAAGCCACCGCCGCCACCGCCGCCGTAACCACCGCCGCCGCCGAAGCCGCCGCGGCCGCCGCCGCCGAACCCGCCGCGATCTTCGAAGCCGCCGCCGAAGCCGCCGCCGCCGAAGTTATCGTCGCCGAAACTATCGCGCTTGTCCCTGCCGCGCCCACCGCGCTCTCCGCGACGTCCTCTATCGAAACTCATGCCCTGTTCGTCTTCCCGGTTCGCCCTAACCAATCAAAACCTGAGCGCCGGACGAAAAACGCTGGTCTTCCGGCACTAACGCAGCGCCACCGACACCCTTCATAACCCAAAAAAACAGGGTGCGCGAACGAATTTCGCGCGGAAACCGCGATTGCGGCAGGAAAGTGTCTTGAAAGCCACGGGGAAAATGCGGGGTTTTGCGTGCTCCGGGCAGGCGGCAGCGCAACGACCGGCCGCCGAAGCGCTCCACCAGCGCGATGAATGGAGCGCGCGACTCGCCCGTATCGATACCCCGCAGCGCGGCAGAAAGGGCGGGAGACGCTGCAAAGCATTGAGCTACGCCGCCAACCCGTTTACGCGGGCGCGATGGCTGTACATTTCCACGAAGAAGACCTGCCCGAAGACGTGTTCGCCCCTGGCGCGGCGATCGCCGTCGACACGGAAACGATGGGCTTGATCACTCCGCGCGACCGGCTGTGCCTGGTCCAGCTCTCGGATGGCTCGGGCGACGAGCATCTGGTGCGGTTCGGGCCGCGTTCCAACTATGCCGCGCCCAATCTGCGGATGGTGCTGGCCGATCCGGAGCGTCTGAAGCTCTATCATTATGCCCGATTCGATCTGGCGGCGATTCGCTTCTATCTCGGCGTGACGGCGGGGCCGGTCTATTGCACCAAGACCGCCTCGCGGCTGGTGCGCACCTATACCGATCGCCACGGGCTGAAGGATCTGGCGCGCGAGCTGGTCGGCGCGGAAATTTCCAAGCAGCAGCAGTCCTCGGATTGGGGCGGCCCGGACATTTCGGATGCGCAGCGCGACTATGCCGCGTCGGACGTGCGATATCTGCACGCGATGAAGGTCGAGCTCGATCGCCGGCTGGAACGCGAAGGCCGCACGGAACTTGCGCAGGCCTGTTTCGATTTCCTTCCCTGGCGTGCGGAACTCGATCTGGCTGGCTGGCCGGATACGGATATCTTCGCGCATATCTGATTCGTCGACGGTTGCCGATTGTCGATCGGCTACCCACAAAGGCTGCCATGTCCGAACTCGCCAACCGGTTGCGATCGCAGAGCCGTTCCTGGGCCCATCCCGGAAGCAGCCACGATCGCGCCGTGCGCACCGCGCTGGTGGTGTTGCCGATCACGATCGGGGCGCTGTTCGCCTTTCTCGTCACCGCGCCGCTGTTCATGGGCGGTGACGTCAGCTTCGTGCTGGACAAGAACAAGGTGGCGATGTCGCCGGAACGGCTGCGAATCGATTCGGCCGATTATCGCGGTGACGATGCCAAGGGCCAGCGGTTCGAACTCCATGCCGGTTCGGCCATCCAGAAAAGCTCGGCGGAGCCGGTGGTGCAGCTCAGGGATCTGCGTGCCCAGCTGCAATTGCCCGAGGGGCCGGCGATGCTGGTGGCGAATCGCGGGCGTTACAATCTCAATAGCGATCAGGTGGCGATCGACGGTCCGATCCGGTTTCGGACCAGCGATGGCTATACGCTCAACACCAATGACGCGACGATCGACCTGAAGACGCGTATGCTTGCGAGCGGTGGCGCGGTGACGGGCAATACGCCCACCGGCACGTTCAGCGCGAATCGGTTGACCGCGGATCTCGATCGCCGCGTTATCTCGCTAGAGGGCAATGCCCGCTTGCGGATGGTGCCGAAGCAGACGAAGAGGCCCTGATGAACCGTCGCTCCGCCCTTGCCCTTGCCGCTCCGCTGCTGCTCGTCGCGATTCCGGCCGCCGCGCAGACCCGGCACGACACCAATGCGCCGATCGATTTCGACGCGCGCAACATCCAGCTCGACGATCGCGCCAATCGCGCGATCCTGACCGGGGACGTGGTGATCCGGCAGGCGGAGATGACGCTGCGTGCCGCGCGCGTTACTGTCGCGTATAGCGGCAGCGCGCTCAGCGGTTCGCCCCAGGCATCGCGACTCGATGCCGGCGGCGGCGTCACCGTGACCCGGCCGGACCAGACGGCGCGCTCCAACTATGCCGTGTACGATGTCGATCGCCGGGTGATCACGATGATCGGCGGGGTCACGCTGCGCCAGGCCGGCAACAATATCTCGGGCGGGCGCCTGTCGATCAATCTCGATACCGGTCGTGCGACCATCGATGGATCGGGGGTTGGCGGTTCGGCATCGTCGGGCGCGCCGGCAACGCAGAATCAGGGTGGCCGCGTCACCGGACGCTTCTCCGTTCCCAAGCGCGGCGCGGCCGAGCAGCCCAAGCAATAAGCCGGGTGCCGCCATGCCCCGGCGTGCGAACCCTTTCCTTCCCGCGCGTTATCATGCAGGAACCGCCCACGCAGCCGCGCGCGAGGCGGGGTGAAACCGCGATTCCATTGCAGGAGCCGTCATGAGCGACGTCGCCATCGCCACGCCTGATTCTTCCGCCGCCGATCCTGCGCCCCTGCCGGACCAGGGGCTTGCGGTCGTCTCGATCGCCAAATCCTATGACAAGCGAACGGTGTTGACCGACGTTTCGGTCTCGGTCGGTCGCGGCGAGGTCGTCGGCCTGCTCGGCCCCAACGGCGCGGGCAAGACGACCTGCTTCTATTCCGTGATGGGGCTGGTGAAACCCGATAGCGGGCGGATCATGCTCGATGGCGAGGATATTACCCGCCTGCCGATGTATCGGCGGGCGATCCTGGGCCTCGGCTATCTGCCGCAGGAAACCTCGATCTTCCGAGGCCTCAGCGTCGAGAAGAACATCCTGGCCGTCCTGGAGCTGGCCGAGCCGGATCGCGATGCGCGCCAGGCGCGGTTGGACGAGCTGCTCGATGAATTCGGCCTCACCCGTCTGCGCACCTCAGCGGCGATGGCGCTGTCCGGCGGCGAACGGCGTCGCGCCGAAATCGCCCGCGCGCTGGCCGCCAACCCGACGATCATCCTGCTCGACGAGCCGTTCGCCGGCATCGATCCGATTTCGATCAGCGACATTCGCGATCTGGTGAAGCAGCTCAAGCAGCGCGGCATCGGGGTGCTGATCACCGACCACAACGTGCGCGAGACGCTGGAAATCGTCGATCGCGGCTATATCATCTATGACGGCCGGGTGCTGTTCGCCGGCTCGCCCGACGATCTGGTCCGCGACGAGAATGTCCGCCGGCTCTATCTCGGCGAAAGCTTCTCGCTCTAAGCGCCATGAGTCTCGCGCCACGCCTCGATCTGCGCCAGTCGCAATCGCTGGTGATGACGCCGCAGCTTCAGCAGGCGATCAAGCTGCTGGCGCTGTCGAACCTGGAGATCGAGACGTTCATCGCCGAGGAGGTCGAGCGCAATCCGCTGCTCGATGCGGGCGGTGGCGAGGAGGGCCCGAACGAGCCGATCGGCGACGCCGACGCGTTCGAGCCGCGCGACGGCCCGGCCGATGCCAGCGAGTTGATCCTGGGCGGCGGCGCGGCATCCGGCGAGGCGGCGCTCGACGTCGATCTCGCGACCGAGGCCTTCCACCATGACTCGCCCACCGACATGATCGGCGGGCTGGACGGCAGCCTGGGGCTGAACGGCGCGAGCGGCGGCGCCTCCGAGGAAGGCCCCGATCTCGACAGTCTCGGCAGCGGCGATCTGAGCCTGGCCGACCACCTGCTCGCCCAGGCCGGATCGACCGTCGCCGGGCCCGACCTGTTCATCGCCCAGCATCTGATCGACCAGATCGACGAGTGCGGCTACCTCACCGTGTCGCTGGCCGAGATCGCCGAACGGCTGGGCGTGCCGCTGGCGCGGGTCGAGGCGGTGCTGGCGGTGATCCAGACCTTCGATCCCACCGGGGTCGGCGCACGCGATCTGGCCGAATGCCTGGCGCTCCAGGCCAAGGAAGCCGATCGCTACGATCCGTGCATGGCGCGGCTGATCGACAATCTGGAGCTGGTCGCGCGCGGCGATCTCGGCCGGCTACGGCGGATCTGCAATGTCGACGACGAGGATCTCGCCGACATGATCCGCGAGCTGCGCAGCTACGATCCCAAGCCCGGCTGCCGCTATGGCGGCGATCCGGTGCCGGCGGTGACGCCCGACCTGTTCGTCGCGCGGCGCGGCACCGGCTGGGTGGTGGAGATCAACGCCGCCACCCTCCCCCGCCTCCTCGTCAACCGCGCTTATTATGCCGAGGTTTCGTCGGGCAAGCAGGACAAGGCGAGCAAGGCCTGGCTCACCGACATGCTCGCCAGCGCCAACTGGCTGGTCAAGGCGCTCGACCAGCGCCAGCGCACGATCATCAAGGTGGCGAGCGAGATCGTGAAGCAGCAGGAAGGCTTTTTCCTGAAGGGCGTGGCACATCTCCGCCCGCTGACGCTGCGCCAGGTGGCCGACGCGATCGAGATGCACGAATCGACGGTCAGCCGCGTCACCAGCAACAAATATCTCAGCTGCGCGCGCGGCCTCTTCGAACTGAAATATTTCTTCACTAGCGCGATCCAGTCGGCCGATGGCGGCGAAGCGGTTTCGGCCGAGGCGGTGAAGAGCGCGATCAAGGCGCTGATCGCGGGGGAGGATCCCAAGAAGATCCTGTCCGACGACACGCTGGTCGAGCTGCTCAACGCCAAAGGCTTCGACATCGCGCGCCGGACGGTGGCCAAGTACCGCGAGGCGATGGGTATCGGCAGTTCGGTCCAGCGCCGACGCCAAAAGGCTCTCGAAGGGGCGGGTTGATGGTGCGTTTCCGGTTGTGGTTGGTGGCGGCGCTTGCCGCGATGCTGGCGTGGGCACCGGCCCAGGCGCAGCGCGCGCCGGGACTGACGGTGATGAGCCTCAATATCCGCTATCCGAGTGCGGACGACGGCGCGAATCTGTGGGAGAAGCGCCGCGCGCTCACCATCGCAACGATCCGCGCGGCGAACCCGGACCTGATCGGCACGCAGGAGCTGTTCCAGCGCCAGGGCAACGACGTGGTGAAGGCGCTGCCGCAATATGCGTGGTTCGGCACCGATCGCTATGGCGGCCACGCCAACGAACATATGGGCATCTTCTACCGGCGCGACCGGCTCAAGATCGTGGAGGAGGGCCAGTTCTGGCTCTCGGAGGCGCCCGACAAGCCCGGCAGCATGAGTTGGGGCATCGATCTCCCGCGGATGGTCAACTGGGCGACCTTCCAGACCAGGGACGGCCGCAAGTTCCGCTTCTACGACACCCATTTCCCGCATCGCGACCAAGACGAAGGCGCGCGGGCGCAGGCGGCCATGCTGCTGGCGGCGCGTATCGCCGAGGGGCCCAAGGACCTGCCGGTGATCCTCACCGGCGACTTCAATACGGTGGAGAGCTCCGGTGCGCACCGCGCGCTGACCGCGACGCTGGCCGATGCATGGCTGGGCGGCGCGCCGCGACACGGGCCGGCCTTCACCTTCCACGGCTTTACCGGCGAGGGCGATCGCCGCATCGACTGGATCCTGACGCGCGGCTTTGCGGTGGAGCGGATCGCGACGGTGGATACGCACCAGGGCGCGGTCTATCCGAGCGATCATTATCCCGTCGTCGCCCGGGTGCGGTTCGAGCGCTGAGCGGGCTCACCCGCCGGGGCGCAGGCCGCCCTCCATCAGCATCATCGTGATGCTGCCCATGTCCGTATATTGCAGCACCCCGGCCAGCGTGCCGACCACGTTGGGATCCTGCGCCAGATCCATCAGCGCAACGCGGCCGAGGGCGGTGAAGCTGTTCTGGATCGCGCCGGGGTCGCGCTTGATGCGGTCCATCGCCTCGACGCGGCAGTCGCGGGTGACGAGGCGGGTGATCAGCTGGCCCGCCTGCTGGCTGGCCTGGATGCGGCGGCCTTCGTCGACCTTGACCATGTCGCGCACGGCGGCACTCTGGGCGACGGCGGCGAATACCCAGCGGATCAGTATGTCGCGGTCGGCGCGGCTGGTGCGCGCGCGGAGGCACTCGCCGAAGGGATCGCGCGCCTGAGCCTGCGCGGCCGGTGTGGCGAGAAACGAACCAAAGGCCGCGGCGGCGAGGAGGAGGCGAATCGTCATGGGGATGCTTTAGAAAGGCTCCGCGGCAAGATCGCGGCAGAAGACTGGCAGCGATCCATACCGCGAGGGCGGAGCAACCCCTATTCCCAGAATACTTCGTCATCCCCGCGCAGGCGGGGATCCATTGGCGCTGAAGCTACGGTTCTTTCCCCGACCGGACAGGCCAATGGATTCCCGCCTTGGCGGGAATGACCGTGATTTTGGGTGGGGCTGTCTCCCACCTGATGTGGGAAACACTTTGACGTGACTCGCAGGTCAGAGTGCGATCAGCACCTCGTTGCGACGGAGCGCCCCCGGGATGAACGGCGAGTTGTAAAAGGCATATTCCACCGCGCCGCCGCTCAATCCCTTGGCCGCGAGCCAGCTGCGCAGCTCGGCCTCGCGCTTCTCCAGCACCGCGTCGTCGGGCGACCCCGAGAAGCGCAAGACTGCAACGCGGCGCGCCGGGCGGGTCGCCAGGTCGACATTGTCGGACGGCTTGGGCAGCGTCGCCAGGGTGAACTTGGACGGCATCACGAACTGCGTCCGCCAGCTGGCATCCTGCCTGGCGCTGAGCACCGGGGCGGTCATCGCAATCTTCTCGCCGCCGCTGCCGCCGTTATCACCGCGCCGCTTGGCGGAGATATAGTCCGCCAGCCGCGAGAAGCCGGCGTTGAGCGCGGCGTCGCGGGTGCCGATCGCGCGGGTTTCCGCCACTACCAGCTCGGGATAGTCGCGGATCTCGAACTTGCCGTCCTTTTCCACCAGCGTGAAGGGCGGCTGCTCGCTCGCTTTCTCGAACGCGTAATAGGCCGCGGCGCCCAGGATTGCCGTACCGCCCAGCAGGCCGCCTACCCAGGCCCAAGTCTTGCCCTTCGCCATCATCGATACTCCCTCAATCGTCTTCGTCCTCGAATCCGGAAAGATCGAGCGCACGGGCGCGGATCTGCCGGAGCCGGCACCAATGTACCAGCGCATCCTCACGGCCATGGGTCACCCACACCTCGCGCGGCGACAGTTCCTCGATGGTGCGGGTCAGTTCGTCCCAATCGGCATGGTCGGAGAGGATCAGCGGCAGCTCGACATTGCGCTGCCGGGCGCGCTGGCGCACCCGCATCCAGCCGCTCGCCATCGCGGTGATCGGATCGGGCAGCCGCCGCGACCAGCGATCGTTGAGCGCCCCCGGCGGGCAGAGGATGATCCGCCCCTCCAGTTCCTTCTTCGCGACGCCCGTGGCGGGACGAAGCTCGCCCAGCGCCACGCCATGCGCGACATAGAGGTCGCACAGCGCCTGCAGCGCGCCGTGGAGATAGATCGGATCATCAAAGCCCATGCCCCGCAGCTCGGCGATCACCCGTTGCGCCTTGCCGAGCGCATAGGCCCCGACCAGCACGCAGCGTTCGGGCTCGGTGCGCAGCGCCGCGAGCAGCTTGTCGATCTCGTCGGTGGTCTCGGGATGGCGGAACACCGGCAGGCCGAAGGTCGCCTCGGTGATGAACACGTCGCACGGCACCGGCTGGAAAGGCCTGCAGGTGGGATCGGGCCGGCGCTTGTAGTCGCCGGAGACGACGATGCGCTCGCCGGCGTGATCGAGCACCAGCTGCGCCGAACCAAGCACATGGCCGGCGGGGACGAAGCCCACCTCGATCGGGCCGAGCGTGACGCTCTCCCCATAGTCGACGGCTCGCCCGTGCTGCGGGCCATAGCGCGCCGCCATGATCGCGAGCGTGCCCGGCGTCGCCCACACCGCGCCATGCCCGCCGCGGGCGTGATCGGCATGGCCGTGCGTGATGATTGCCCGCGCGACCGGCTTCGACGGATCGATCCATGCATCCGCCGCCGGAAGATAGATCCCGCAAGGATCGGGAGTGAGCCAGCTGCCAAGCGCCATGGCCTGCGATATGGGGAAGGGGAGGCGGATCGAAAGGGGGCGGGCGGCCTGCCCAGGGCACGGGCGCCGGCCCCGCCGGGCCATACGGGATCCAGCCGCGCGAATTTTCGGTCGAGCCGTTGGCAGACGCGCTCATGCTGCCTAGGCTGCCGCCTGCAATCAAACTTTGGAGGGGGCGGTCACATGGTTCGTCGTACGCACATGCTCGGCATCGCCTGTGCGGTGGGTGCCGTGGGTCTGGGGCTCGTCCATCTGGCGGCGAGCGGCGCGCCGATTCGGTATCTGGGCATCCAGTCCGGGGCGCTCGTCGCGGGCCTGCTGATCCTGTGGGGATTGCACCACGTCCCCTGGTCGGCGCGCTTCGTACCCGCGCTTGCCGCGATCGCGATGGCAGGGGCACTGCTGGCAACGGCATTGCTCGGCGCATCGCTGGACGGCGTCACCCGGTGGGTACGGCTGGGGAGCCTGCTGGTCCAGCCGAGCTTCGTGTTCCTGCCGGTGCTGATCCTGTGCTTCGCGCGGCGTCGCGGGCGCGCCGAGCTGCTGGCGGTCGCCGGTGCGGCGCTGGCGCTCCAGCCCGATCGGGCGATGGCGGCGATGCTGGCCGCGTCGACGATCCTGATCCTGGCGCTCCGGCCGGAGCGGCTGACGCTGGTTGCCACGCTGGCCGCCGCCGCCGGATGCGCGGTTGCCCTTTCCCAGGCGGATACGGTGCCGCCCGCGCCGTTCGTGGAGCGCGTCTATGCCGCCGCCTGGGCATCGGGCGGCGTGGCCGGGTTCGCGGTGCTGGCGGGATCGCTGCTGCTGCTGGTGCCGGCGGTGCCGCTGATCGCCGGCGGACCGGAAGATCGCCTGCTCGGAGCGAGCTTCGGCCTGGTCTGGCTGTCTGCGATCGCCGCGGCGATGCTCGGCGACTATCCAACGCCGGTGGTCGGCTATGGCGGCAGTGCGGTGCTTGGCTACGTCCTGTCCCTGGCGGCCTTGCCGCGCCGCACGGGCGTACCGGCGGACGCCAGCCGGATCGGTCGGGAGAAGGCACCCGCGGAGGACTCCAGGGCAGGGCATCGTCGGACCTGGCGCCACGGCCTGGCCGGATAACAGCCTCCCCTTCGGCGCGGCGCGTTCCTACATGGGGGCCGTGCCCGAAAATGCTCTTCCCGCCCCGCTTGCCCGCTGGTTCGCCGATCGCGGCTGGGCGCTGCGCCGGCATCAGGCGGCGATGCTTGCGGCAGGCCGGGCAGGGCGGCACGCGCTGCTTGTCGCCCCTACCGGTGCGGGCAAGACGCTGTCGGGTTTCCTGCCCAGCCTGGCCGAGCTGATCGAGACGCCGGCTGAGGGGCTGCACACGCTCTACATCTCGCCGCTCAAGGCGCTCGCCGTCGATGTGCAGCGCAACCTGCTGACGCCGATCGATCAGATGGCGCTGCCGATTCGGGTGGAAACGCGCAGCGGCGATACCCCTCATGAGCGCAAGGTCCGCCAGCGCGCGCGGCCGCCGCAGATCCTGCTCACCACGCCCGAATCGCTCAGCCTGCTGCTGTCCTATGAAGACAGCCTGACGATGTTCGCCGATCTGCGGACGGTGGTGATCGATGAGATCCACGCCTTCGCCACCGGCAAGCGCGGCGATCTGCTGGCGCTGGCACTGGCACGACTGGAGCGGCTGGCACCGGGTTTCCGCCGCGTCGGGCTGTCGGCGACGGTGGCGGACCCGGACGGCTACCGCGCCTGGCTCGCCCCGCATGGCGACATCGACGCGGTGACGCTGGTCGAGGGCGAGAAGGGCGCCGATCCGGACATCGCCATCCTGCTGCCCGAGGGCCGGGTGCCCTGGGCCGGGCATTCGGGCATCTACGCCATTCCCCAGGTGATGGCGGAGATCGAGACGCACCGCACCACCATCGTGTTCTGCAACACGCGCGGATTGGCCGAACTGGTCTTCCAGCAATTGTGGAAGGTCAACGATCTCAAGCTGCCGATCGGCGTGCACCATGGCAGCCTGAGCCTGGAGGCGCGGCAGAAGGCCGAACAGGCGATGGCCGACGGGCGGCTGCGCGCGCTGGTCGCCACCGCCAGCCTCGATCTTGGCGTCGACTGGGGCGATGTCGATTGCGTGATCCAGATGGGCGCGCCCAAGGGATCATCTCGGCTGCTCCAGCGCATCGGCCGCGCCAACCACCGGCTCGACGAAGCAAGCGAGGCGGTGCTGATTCCGGGCAATCGCTTCGAATATCTGGAAGCGCGTGCGGCGCTCGACGCCGTGGAGCATGGCGAGCTCGACCCGGATCATTTCCGCCCCGGGGCGCTCGACGTGCTGGCCCAGCATGTCATGGGCTGCGCCTGTGCCGCGCCGTTCGCTGCGCCCGTGATGCTGCAGGAAGTACGTGCAGCATTGCCCTATTCGGCGCTGACCGCGGAGGCGTTCGATGCAGTTCTCCGCTTCATCGCCGATGGCGGCTATGCGTTGCGCGCCTATGACAGGTTCAAGCGGCTCACCCTGGGCAGGGACGGCCTGTGGCGAGTCACCCAACCCGCTTTTATTGCGCAGCATCGGTTGAATGCCGGGATCATCGTCGAATCGCCGATGCTGGAGGTGCGGTTCAAGAACGGCCGGCGGCTGGGCAAGGTGGAGGAAGGCTTTGCCGTGTCGCTTTCGCCCGGCGACACCTTCTTCTTCGCCGGACTCGCGCTGGAGGTGGAGCGCGTGGAGGCGACGGACCTGATCGTCCGGGCGACCGCCAAACAGGCGCGGGTTCCCAGCTATATGGGGGCGCGGCTGGCGATCACCGCCAATCTGGCGGATCGGGTGCGGGGCTTCCTTCATGATCGCGGGCAATGGGCGCGGTTTCCGGCGGATGTGCGCGAATGGTTGGAAACGCAGGATCGGCGCTCCGCGCTGCCCGCACCCGGCCAGCTGCTGGTCGAGACCTTTCCGCACGAGGGGCGCCACCACCTCGTCATCTACAGTTTCGAAGGCTGGAATGCGCACCAGTCGCTGGGAATGCTGGTCACCCGGCGGATGGAGGCGCTGGGGCTGAAGCCGCTGGGCTTCGTCGCCAATGATTATGCGCTGGCGGTGTATGGACTGGAGAGGATCGTCGATCCGCGCCCGCTCTTCTCGCCGGATATCCTGGAGCATGAGTTCGTCGAATGGGTGCAGGGATCGGCGCTGCTCAAGCGGGCGTTCCGCGAAGTGGCGATCATCGGCGGGCTGGTCGAGCGCCAGCATCCCGGCAAGAAGAAGACCGGGCGGCAGGTGACCTTCTCGACCGACCTGATCTACGATGTGCTGCGCCGCTATGAGCCCGATCATTTGCTGCTGCGCGCCGCATGGGAGGATGCCCGCGCCAAGATGACGGATGTGGGCCGGCTTGCGCGGCTGCTCGACGAGGCGGGCGCGCGAATGCTGCATGTCGATCTGCCGCGGGTGAGCCCGATGGCGGTGCCGGTACTGATCATGATCGGCCGCGAATCGGTGGCGCAGGGGGCAACCGAAGACGTGCTGCTCGAAGAAGCGGAAGCAATTGTGGCAGAGGCGATGCGCCTCGATTGACCCCGTTCTTTTGCGGGATTGCTGCGCAACATCGACGGGCGTAGATTCCTGCAATGTTCGGAGTCTCGCCCGCATGGATTCTACTTGGCCTGCTGGCCAGCGGCCCTACCGCTGCGCCCGTGGATCCGGAGACGGCACCTGCCACCGTGCAGCCGGATGCGATCCAGCTGGCGCTGGGAGAGACGAGTTCGCGCCTTACCGTGCCAGTCGCGGTGAAGCGCAAGGGTCCGTATAACTTCATCATCGATACCGGTGCTGAACGTACCGTCGTTTCGCGGGAGCTGGCGAGCATCCTCGAACTCGCGCCGGGCGAGCCGGTGCGCGTCACCTCAATGACCGGACGCAGCGTGGTGGCGACGGTGATCGTGCCCGATCTGCAGATCGAATCGATCGGCACCAGCCATGCGATCGTCGCCCCGGCATTCGAGGCGCATAATCTGGGCGCGGCTGGGCTGCTCGGCATCGACACGCTGCGCGACCATCAGGTGACGATCGATTTCGATACCGGCATCATGGCGGTACGGCCGAGCGTGAAGCGCAAGCGCAACGCCAAGCATGAAGCGGACGAGATCGTCGTCACCGCCAAGGACCAGTTCGGCCAGCTGATCGTCACCGATGCCTATTACGGGAACGCCCGCGTGCAGGTGGTGCTGGACACCGGATCGCAGGTGACGATGGGCAACGACGCGCTGCGCAAGAAGGTCGGCAAGAATGTCGGCCTGTTGCAGACGATCGAGTTGACCAGCGTGGATGGTACCAAGACCATGGCGGCGTACGGCCATGTGCCAAGGATGCGGGTGAGCAACGTCGCGTTCGATGCGTTGCCCGTTGCGTTCGCCGAGGCAGAGCCGTTCAAGCGCTTCGGCCTGACCCGCCGGCCAGCGATCATGCTCGGCATGGATGCGATGCGCAGCTTCCGCCGCGTGGAGATCGACTTTCCGAACCGGCAGGTGCGCTTCTTCATGCCGCGTGGTGTGCCGGGCAAGCGTCCCGATCCGCATGCGGCGTTGCTGGGCGGTGGGCAACGGACGGCCCCGCGCGATTGACTTTACCCGTCGGGTCTGATTGGCCTGACCATATGACCATGCTTTCGCGCGCCGCGCTCGCCGGGCTTCCTGCCGGCATCCTCCGCCCCGGCCATGATCTGGCCGCGATCCGCACCGGCATCGTGCATTTCGGACCCGGTGCGTTCCACCGCGCCCACCAGGCGGCATTCGTCGACAAGGTGCTCGATTCCGATCCGCGTTGGGGCATCGCCGCGGTGTCCCTGCGCAGCGGGAGCACCACCGATGCGCTGAAGGCGCAGGACGGGCTCTATACGCTGGCGGTGATCGATCGCACGCCCTCCACCCGGATCATCGCCGCGCATTCCGATGCGATCGGCCCCGGCGAAGGCGCACGGCTGCGCGCGCTGCTCGCCAGTCCCGAGGTGCGGATCGCCACCAGCACGGTGACCGAGAAGGGCTATTGCCTGGGCGGCGACGGCATCCTGGACATGAATCATCCGGATATCGTCCAGGATCGTGCCCGCCCGGCCGAGCCGGCCAGCGTGATCGGCTGGATCGTCGCAGGCCTCGCCGACCGCCGTGCGGCGGGCGAGGCACCCTTCGCGATGCTCTGCTGCGACAACATGACCGGCAATGGCGGAAAGCTCCGTGCGGCATGCGTCGCGCTGGCGCGCGAATGGGATGCGGGCCTGGCTGACTGGATCGCGGCCGAGGTCGCCTTCCCCGATTCGATGGTCGATTCCATCACCCCGGCCAGCGACGCCGCGTTCCTCGCCAAGGTGGCAGGCGAACTGGGCGTGGAGGACAAGGCGGCGGTGCAGCGCGAATCGTTCACCCAATGGGTGTTGCAGCGGTTCGACATGGCCAACGGACCGGATCTGGCGGCGGCCGGCGTCACGCTGACCAGCGACGTCCGCGGCTATGAGCAGGCCAAGCTGCGCATCCTCAACGGCAGCCATTCCAGCCTGGCCTATATCGGCCTGATGCTGGGCCATGAAACGGTGTTCGAGGCGATGTCCGATGCCGTGCTCGGCGGCTTCGTCACGCGGCTGGCGCATCAGGACATCGCTGCCTCGCTGGGGCCGGTCGATGGGCTGGACGTGCCCGGCTATGTCGATGCGGTGCTCGATCGGTTCCGCAACCCGGCGATCCGGCACCTGCTGTCGCAAATCGCCTGGGACGGTTCGCAGAAGCTGCCCTATCGCCTGCTCGATACCACGGCGGCGGCGCTCGATGCCGGGCGTCCGGTGACGCGGCTGGCGGTGCCGGTGGCGGCGTGGATCGCGTTCCTCGGCGCCAAGGCCCGTGCGGGCGAGGCGATCACCGATCCGCTGGCGGAGACGCTTGCGGCGGCGGCAATCGCCGAGGCGCCGGTGGATGCGGCGTTGGCGCTGCGCCAGGTGTTCCCGGCACGCGTGGCCGAGGATGCCCGCTATCGCGATGCCGTTGCGGCGGCGTTCGCCAAGATCGAAGCCGGGGACCTGCGCGACCTGCTGGCCGGCTGACGATCGGAAAGTGCTGGCAGCCTACAGGGCTGTCGGCACGCCGTCCTGCAATACATGGGTGCAGAGCTGCGCCTGCGGCGTATCCTCTGCCTCCAGCGCCGCCACCGTCACCCAGCCCTGTGCGCGCAGACCGGCGCCAGTGGCGACGTCGGTGCCGAAGGGCAGGAACAGCCGCCGCCGCGCATCGCCGCCGATGCCGGCATCCAGGATCGAATCGGCGTAGAGCGAGAAGCCGACTGCCGGCTCCTCCCGCCCGCCGTCATGCACCACGGTGTAGGTGCCGCCGCGGCCGATCTCGCCGCGCACGCCGCGCGCGAAGATCGAGAAGCCCAGCCAGGTCTGGTATTCGAAGCCATGGCGTTCGGTGGGGTCGAGCGTCAGCGCGACGCCTGCCGGGATGCTGGCCGCGATGGTGGCGAGGCCGTCGATCCGGCTTGCCAGCGCGGTCCCGGCATCGGTCGCGCGCAGCTTCGCCATCGCGCCCGCGAACGGACCCGCCGCCTCGATCAGCGGCAGATAGTTGGGATCGATCGCCGCGACGGCGCCGGCATCCTTGGCGTCCAGCCGCTCGCGCAGTGCGATGAGCTTTTCCGGCGGCAGCGTGCCGCTGGCCAGCGTATCGACCAGGTCGGGCAGGGTGAAATCGATGGCGAGGCCCTCGACGCCCGCCGATTGCAGCGCCTCGATCGCGACGCGGACGACTTCCATCGCCGCGGCGACGCTGTCGCGGCCGATCAGCTCGCAGCCGATCTGGCGCATCGCCCGGCGCGGATCGAGCGCGGGGGCCTTCAGCTTGAGCACCTGTCCGGCATAGCAGAGCCGCACGGGTCGGGGATGGTGGCCCATGCGGGTGGCGGCGATGCGGCCGACCTGCGCGGTAAGGTCCGGGCGGATGGCAAGGCTGCGCTGCGATACCGGATCGACGAAGCGCACCGCATCGCGCACCGCGCCGGTCTTGAGCCGCGTCGCCAGCTCGTCGGCGAATTCGGCGAGCGGCGGATCGACCTGTTCATAGCCATAGAGACGCGCGAGACCCAGCACGCGCGTTTCGAGCCGCGCCGCGGCATCGGCGGCAGGCGGCAGGCGATCGTGAAACCCTTCGGGGAGGAGACCAGTCATGGGCGCCTCCCCTAATGGCTTCAGAAGCCGAGCGCCATGGCGGTCTTCACGGCGGGGAGGGCGCGGACCTTGGCGAGAAGGACATCGTCCACCGCTTCGTCCACCGAGAGCAGCAGGATCGCCTCGCCGCCTGCCGAACGACGGCCGAGGTGGAAGGTGCCGATGTTGACGCCCGCCTCGCCCAGCGTGGTGCCGAGCCGGCCGATAAAGCCCGGCGCGTCCTCGTTGACGATGTAGAGCATGTGGCCGGCCAGATCGGCCTCGACCTTGATGCCGAACAGCTCGACCAGGCGCGGCGCGGCGTTGCCGAACAGCGTGCCCGCCACCGATCGATCGCCCGCTTCGGTGCCGACGGTCACCCGCACCAGCGTGTGATAGTCGCCCTCGCGGTCATGGCGCACTTCGCGCACGTCGAGCCCGCGCTCCTTGGCGAGGAACGGCGCGTTGACCATGTTCACCGTGTCCGAATGGACGCGCATCAGCCCGGCGAGCACCGCGCTGGTGATCGGCTTCTGGTTGAGCTCGGCCGCCGCACCCTCGACTTCGATCGCGATGCTGGTGAGCTCGCCATGCGCCAGCTGGCCGACCAGGCTGCCCAGCTTCTCGGCCAGCGCCATATACGGCTTCAAGCGCGGCGCTTCCTCGGCCGAGAGGCTCGGCACGTTGAGCGCGTTGGTGACGCCGCCGGTGACCAGATAGTCGGCGAGCTGCTCGGCGACCTGGATCGCGACATTGACCTGCGCTTCGGTGGTCGAGGCGCCGAGGTGCGGGGTGGCGACGAAGTTCGGCGTGCCGAACAGCGGGTGCTCCTTGGCGGGCTCCACCGCGAACACGTCGAGCGCGGCACCGGCGATATGGCCGCTCTCCAGCCCTTCCTTGAGCGCCGCCTCGTCGATCAGGCCGCCGCGCGCGCAGTTGATGATCCGCACGCCCTTCTTGGTCTTGGCGAGATTCTCGCGGCTCAGAATGTTGCGGGTCTGGTCGGTCAGCGGGGTGTGCAGCGTGATGAAGTCGGCGCGCAGCAGCAGATCGTCGAGCGTCATCTTCTCGACGCCCATTTCCAGCGCCCGCTCGGGCGTGAGGAACGGATCGTACGCGATCACCCGCATCCGCAGGCCGATGGCACGGTCGGCGACGATCGAGCCGATATTGCCCGCGCCGATCAGGCCCAGCGTCTTGCCGGTCAGCTCGACGCCCATGAAGCGGTTCTTCTCCCACTTGCCCGCCTGGGTCGAGGCATCGGCCTCGGGCAGCTGGCGGGCGAGCGCGAACATCAGCGCGATGGCGTGTTCGGCGGTGGTGATCGAGTTGCCGAACGGGGTGTTCATCACCACCACGCCCTTGGCCGAGGCGGCGGGGATGTCGACATTGTCGACGCCGATGCCGGCGCGGCCGATCACCTTCAGGTTCGGCGCGTGCTCGAGAATGTCCTTGGTGACCTTGGTCGAGCTGCGGATGGCGAGGCCGTCATAGTTGCCGATGATCGCCTTGAGCTCGTCGGGCGTCTTGCCGGTGATCTCGTCCACTTCGACGCCGCGCTCGCGGAAGATCTGCGCGGCCTTGGGGTCCATCTTGTCGGAAATCAGTACCTTGGGCATTTGGATGCTCCATCTTCGCTCCCTCTCCCCTCCGGGGAGAGGGCCGGGGAGAGGGGAATGTGTCTTGAACCGCAAACGTCGGGAGAGTCGGCATCGTCCTGCCCCTCTCCCAACCCTCTCCCCGGAGGGGAGAGGGCTATAGGTCAGCCCGCCTTGGCGGTGGCGTAGGCCCAGTCGAGCCAGGGGCCGAGCGCCTCGATATCGGCGGTGTCGACAGTGGCGCCGCACCAGATGCGCAGGCCCGCCGGCGCGTCGCGATAGCCGGCCACGTCATAGGCCGCGCCTTCCTTTTCGAGCAGGCCGGCGAACTTCTTGATGAAGTCGGCATCGGCGCCCTCGACCGTCAGGCACACGCTGGTGCGCGAACGGATCGCCGGATCCTCGGCGAGGTGGCCCAGCCAGTCGCGCTCGGCGACGATCTTGTCGAGCGCGGCGGCATTGGCGTCCGAACGGGCGATCAGCCCCTCGGCGCCGCCCAGCCCCTTGCCCCATTCGAGCGCGAAGATCGCGTCTTCCACCGCCAGCATCGACGGCGTGTTGATCGTCTCGCCCTTGAACACGCCCTCGGCGAGCTTGCCCTTGGAGACGAGGCGGAACACCTTGGGCAGCGGCCAGGCGGGGGTGTAGGTTTCGAGCCGCTCGACCGCGCGGGGGCCGAGGATCAGCACGCCGTGCGCGCCTTCGCCGCCCAGCACCTTCTGCCAGGAGAAGGTGGCGACGTCGATCTTGTCCCAGGGCAGATCATAGGCGAACACCGCCGAGGTGGCGTCGGCGAAGCTCAGGCCCTCGCGGTCGGCCGGGATCCAGTCGCCGTTCGGCACGCGCGCGCCCGAGGTGGTGCCGTTCCAGGTGAACAGCACGTCGTTCGACCAGTCGACCGCGTTCAGATCGGGCAGCTGGCCGTAATCGGCGCGCAGCACGGTGGGATCGAGCTTGAGCTGCTTGGCGGCATCGGTGACCCAACCTTCACCGAAGCTTTCCCAGGCGAGCGTGGTGACGGGGCGGGCGCCGAGCATCGTCCACATCGCCATTTCGAAGGCGCCGGTATCCGAGCCCGGCACGATGCCGATGCGGTGCGTGTCCGGCAGGCGGAGCAGCTCGCGCATCAGGTCGATGCAATATTGGAGACGGTTCTTGCCCAGCTTCGAGCGGTGCGAGCGGCCGAGCGACTCGACGGCGAGCTTCTCGGGCGACCAGCCCGGGGGCTTGGCGCAAGGACCGGAGGAAAAATAGGGACGCGCCGGTTTGGTGGCGGGCTTCGCAGGCGCAAGAATGGCGTCGGCGGCAGTCAAATCAGTCATATAGTCTCTCCTTGCAGAGAGCACGCGCGGCGTTGGGACCGCGTGGCCCGTCGACGGCCCTAACGGCGGGCGCACAAAAGTCAATTCCGCACATCGTTGCGATGGAACAATGTTGCCGCCCCACGCCTTTGCTGCGCAGCTTTGCAGGACAACAGGGAGACTGAAGATGCGGATCATTTTGGCGGCCGGGATGGCCGCAATCCTGTTGGCGACGCCGGGGCTGGCGCAGCAGCAGAAACAGAGCGTCGGCGACGGCGCGCAGGCGCCGCTGCGCGACCTGCGCATCAACGAGAAGAAGATTCCCGACGTGTTGCTGCTCGCCGCCTCCGCACCCTATTCGTCGCGGGGTACCAAGAGCTGCGCACAAATTCGCGCCGGCATCGTCGAGCTCAACGGCGTGCTGGGTACCGATGCCGATGCACCCGAAGCCAAGGGCGGCAATGGCGGTGCGATCGCCGCCGCCGGCAGCCGTGCGATCGTCGGCGCGCTGATCCCCGGCTTCGGGCTGGTGCGGATGGTGACCGGTGCCGACAAGCAGGAGAAGCGGCTCACCGCCGCGCTCTATGGCGGCACCATCCGCCGCGCCTATCTGAAAGGCCTGGGCGTCTCGAAGGGCTGCAAGCCGCCGGCTGCGCCGACCGCCACGGCGCGCGCGGCCGTGCCGTCGCTCCCCGTCGACGACAAGGACGACAAGAAGGACGATCGCAAGGACTGATTCCGCAGCCTGCCAACATTACGGATACGCGCCTGCGCAGATCTGCCTGAATCCGGCGGCGACACACCCGCTGGATTCAGGAGGATCGCATCATGCCCCGTCCCACCCCCGAATGGATCGCCGCGCAGGCCAATGCTGCGCCGCAAGGCTTTGTCCATGCGCCGGACACGACCGCCGGCTATTGGTGCCAGCGCGCGGAAAATACCCTGCCGCCGCCCGACTTCTGGAGCCCCTATGCCCGCAACCGCCCGCTGCCGACGCCGGGTGTGGCGAACCGCAAGGCATGGATCGTCGGTAGCGGCATCGCCGGGCTGGCCGCCGCCTTCTACCTGATCCGTGACGGCCATATGCCGCCGGAGAACATCACCATCCTCGATGCCGCGCAGATCGAGGGCGGGTCGCTGGACGGCGCCGGCGATGCGGAGCGTGGCTATCTGATCCGCGGCGGCCGCGAGATGAACTGGAATTACGACAATCTCTGGGACCTGTTCCAGGATGTCCCCGCGCTGGAGCTGCCCGCCGGCTACAGCGTGCTCGACGAATATCGCTGGGTGAACGATCGCGACCCCAATTATTCCAAAGCGCGGCTGATGCACCAGCAGGGCGCGATCAAGGATTTCCGCAGCTTCGGCCTGTCGCGCAAGGACCAGTGGGAGATCGTCCGGCTGCTGCTCAAGCGCAAGGACGAGGTGGGGGATGCCACCATCGACAGCTATTTCAACGCCGGTTTCTTCGAAACCAATTTCTGGGCGCTGTTCCGTACCATGTTCGCCTTCCAGCCCTGGCACAGCCTGCTGGAGATGAAGCTCTACCTCCACCGCTTCCTCGATTCGGTGGATGGCTTTGCCGACATGTCGGTGGTGGTGTTCCCGAAATACGACCAGTTCGACAGCTTCGTCCGCCCGCTCACCAAGATGCTGCGGGAACAGGGCGTGTGCTTCCAGTTCGATACCCGAGCCTATGATCTCGATTTCGCCGTGGAGGGCGAGAAGCGCACCGTCACCGGCATCCGGGCGATGATCGGCGGCGCGGCGACGGTGCTGCCGGTGGCGGCGGAGGACCTTGTCTTCGTGCTGCCGGGTTCGATGACCGAGGGTACCGCCTATGGCGACATGGACCGGGCACCGGTGCTGGCCCGCGGCGCGCATGATCCGGGGGCGGACAGCGACTGGACGCTGTGGCGCAACCTCGCCGCGCAATCGCCGCTGTTCGGTGCGCCGGACAGATTCTGCGGCGATGTCGCCCGCTCGATGTGGGAATCGGCGACGCTCACCTGCCGGCCCTCGCCGCTGGTCGATCGGCTGAAGGAACTCGCGGTCAACGATCCCTATTCGGGGCGCACCGTCACCGGCGGGATCCTCACCTTCACCGACTCGAAATGGCTGCTCAGCGTCACCTGCAACCGCCAGCCGCATTTCCCCGACCAGCCCGAGGACGTGCTGGTGCTATGGGCCTATGCGCTGCGGATGGACGTGGCCGGCGACAAGGTGGCCAAGGCGATGCCCGATTGCACCGGTCGCGAGATACTGGAGGAGATCTGCTTCCATCTCGGCATCGGCGAGGACCAGGTGGGGGCGGTGGCGGAGGCGACCAAGGTTCGCCTGGCGCTGATGCCGTACATCACCGCCGAGTTCATGCCGCGCGCCGCCGGGGATCGGCCGGCGGTGGTGCCCGAGGGCTGCACCAATCTCGCGCTGGTCGGGCAGTTCGTGGAGACGGCGAACGACATCGTCTTCACGATGGAAAGCTCGATCCGCACCGCGCGGATCGGCGTCTACACGCTGCTGGGCGTGCTGAAGCAGGTGCCGGACATCAGCCCCACCCAATACGACATCCGCAACCTGCTGCGCGGGGCGCGCGCGCTCAACAATGGCGAACCCTTTCCGGGCGAACGGCTGCTCCACCGGCTGCTCGGCAAGAGCTATTTCGCCCATATCCTGCCGCCGCTGCCCGAGAAGGACGGCGATGCGCTGCACCGGGTGGAGGAAGAGCTCACGGGGCTGTTCGGGCGCGGGAGCCAGTGGGTAAACGAAGCGGCGGATACGGTGCGCGGCTGGATGGCCGGTGTGAAGGAGCGGTAAGGGGCAAGTCCCCCTCACCCTTCCCTCTCCCACAAGGGGAGAGGGAGATGCGGCGTACTGCTCCCTCTCCCCTTGTGGGAGAGGGAGGGAGCCGCGAAGCGGCGGAAGGGTGAGGGGGACGCCAACAAAAAAGGGCCGGCGGATCGCTCCGCCGGCCCTTTTCTATGTGCTTCGAGCGGACCGGCGCGAAGTGCATTCGCGCCGTCGGTCGGGTCGGCGGCTTGGCCGCCCGCCGTCCGGATCGTGGCCGAGTCCCGGAGCAGCCGAGGCTGCCCCGGGCCGTCACGATCAGAAGTCCATGCCGCCCATGCCGCCCATGCCGCCCGGCATCGCCGGGGCTGCGGCCTTGTCTTCCGGCAGCTCGGCAATGGTGGCTTCGGTGGTGATCAGCAGGCCGGCGACCGAAGCCGCGTTCTGCAGTGCGGTGCGCACCACCTTGGTCGGATCGATCACGCCGGCCGCCACGAGGTTCTCGTAGGTGTCGGTCGCGGCGTTGAAGCCGAACGAGGTGTCGGTCTGGTCGAGCAGCTTGCCCGAGACGACGGCGCCGTCCTGGCCCGCGTTGCTGGCGATCTGACGCACCAGCGCGGTCAGCGACTTGCGGACGATGTCGATGCCGCGGGTCTGGTCCTCGTTCGCGCCGGTCAGGCCTTCGAGAGCCTTGGTCGCGTACAGCAGGGCCGTGCCGCCGCCGGGGACGATGCCTTCTTCAACGGCTGCGCGGGTCGCGTGCAGCGCGTCGTCGACGCGGTCCTTGCGCTCCTTCACCTCGACTTCGGTCGCACCGCCGACCTTGATCACGGCCACGCCGCCGGCGAGCTTGGCGAGACGCTCCTGGAGCTTCTCACGGTCGTAGTCGCTGGTGGTGACTTCGATCTGCTGGCGGATCTGCTCGGTGCGGGCCTTGATCGACTCGGCTTCACCGGCGCCATCGACGATGGTGGTGTTGTCCTTGTCGATGGTGACGCGCTTGGCGGTGCCGAGCATGCCGAGCGTGACGGTCTCGAGCTTGATGCCGAGGTCTTCGCTGATCACTTCACCCTTGGTGAGGACGGCGATGTCTTCCAGCATCGCCTTGCGACGATCGCCGAAGCCCGGTGCCTTGACCGCTGCGACCTTCAGGCCGCCGCGCAGCTTGTTGACGACCAGGGTCGCCAGCGCTTCGCCTTCGATGTCCTCGGCGATGATCAGCAGCGGGCGACCCGACTGCACGACCGCTTCGAGGATCGGCAGCATCGACTGCAGGTTCGACAGCTTCTTCTCGTGGATCAGGATGTACGGATCCGCGAGCTCGACCGCCATCTTCTCCGGGTTGGTGATGAAGTAGGGCGAGAGATAGCCGCGATCGAACTGCATGCCTTCGACGACGTCGAGCTCGAATTCGAGACCCTTCGCCTCTTCGACGGTGATCACGCCTTCCTTGCCGACCTTCTCCATCGCCTCGGCGATCTTCTCGCCGACTTCACGGTCGCCATTGGCCGAGATGATGCCGACCTGGGCGACTTCCTGCGAACCCGAAACCGGCTTGGAGCGCGCCTTGACGTCGTCGACGACCTTGGCGACGGCGAGATCGATGCCGCGCTTCAGGTCCATCGGGTTCATGCCGGCGGCCACCGACTTCATGCCCTCGCGGACGATCGCCTGCGCCAGAACGGTCGCGGTGGTCGTGCCGTCGCCGGCGATGTCGTTGGTCTTCGAGGCCACTTCGCGCACCATCTGCGCGCCCATGTTCTCGAACTTGTCCTTGAGCTCGATTTCCTTGGCGACCGACACACCGTCCTTGGTGATGCGGGGCGCGCCGAAGCTCTTCTCGATCACGACGTTGCGGCCCTTCGGGCCCAGCGTGACCTTCACCGCGTCGGCGAGGATGTCGACGCCGCGCAGGATGCGCTCACGAGCGTCGCGCGAAAACTTTACGTCCTTGGCTGCCATGGGACTGCCCTTTCAAATTTCGCTAAGTTTCAGGTAGTTGAGGTTCGCGAGGTCGCTCAGCCGACGATGCCGAGGATGTCGCTTTCCTTCATGATCAGCAGGTCTTCGCCGTTCACCTTCACTTCGGTGCCGGACCACTTGCCGAACAGGATGCGATCGCCCGACTTGACGTCGAGCGGGGTCACCTTGCCATCTTCGGCCTTGGTGCCGGTGCCGACGGCGACGACTTCGCCTTCCTGCGGTTTTTCCTTGGCGGTATCGGGGATGATGATCCCGCCGGCGGTCTTTTCCTCGGCTTCGACGCGGCGAACGAGCACGCGGTCGTGCAACGGACGGAAGTTCATTGCCTGATCCTCTTTCAGGTGGATTTCGGTGTTTAGCACTCGGTCCCCCGGAGTGCTAACACCCGGGATATGTGGAGGCGATTTCACTTCGTCAACGGGGGGCGGCGCAACTTTTTTCGCCGTGTTGGCGCGATAATACGGGTCGTTGCCTCTGTCGGGCGCATCCGGTAGCAGATGAAAGCAATACGCTTTGAGGAGCTGCCGGTGAAGCTGGTTCGTACCGCCTGGAAGATACTCGTCGGAATCAAGGACCTGCTCGTCCTGATCCTGCTGCTCCTGTTCTTCTCCGCGCTGTTCGCCGCGCTGTCGCACCGCCCTACACCGGCAACGATTCGCGACGGCGCGCTCGTGGTGGCGTTCAACGGGGCGTTGGTGGAGCAGGAAAGCGAAGGGGACCCGCTTGCGGCGCTTAGCGGTGCCCGCGCCGCCCGCCAGATCAGCGCCCGCGATGTGATCCGCGCGCTCGATGCGGCCAAGGGCGATGGCCGGGTGAAGGCGGTGGTTCTCGATCTCGACAGTTTCATGGGCGGCTATCCCGCCACGGTGAGTGAAGTCGCCGCCGCGGTGGGCCGCGTGCGGGCCGCCGGCAAGCCGGTGCTCGCCTATGCCACCGCCTATACCGACAGCGGCTATCAGATCGCGGCCAATGCCACCGAAATCTGGGTCCATCCGATGGGGGGATCGCTGTTCATGGGGCCGGGCGGGCGCCAGCTCTATTACAAGGGCCTGACCGACAAGCTCGGCATCAACGTGCATGTCTACAAGGTCGGCAAGTTCAAGTCGGCGGTGGAGCCCTATATCCGCGCCGACATGTCGCCCGAGGCGCGCGAGGCGAACACCGCGCTCTATGGCGGCCTGCTCGATCAATGGCGCGAGGGCATCCAGAAGGCGCGGCCCAAGGCCCGCATCGCCGATTTCCTGATGAAGCCCGACGTGGCGATCACCGCCGCCAAGGGCGACATCGCTGCCGCCAACCAGGCATATGGTCTGGTCGACCAGCTCGGCGACCGGATCGCCTTCGGCCGCCATGTCGCCCAGCTGGTCGGTGCACCGGACGGTGCCCGTGCCGGCAACTTCAACGCGATCAAGTTCGCCGACTGGCTGCAGGCCAACCCGCTGCCGACCAGCGGCGACGCGATCGGCGTGATCACGATTGCCGGCGAGATCGTCGACGGCAAGGGCGGCGCCGGCACCGCGGGTGGCGACACGATCAGCAAGCTGGTGCTCGACGGGCTGAAGGGCGGCAAGCTCAAGGCGCTGGTCGTCCGTGTCGACTCGCCGGGCGGATCGGCGATGGCGTCCGAGCAGATGCGCCAGGCGATCCTCCAAGCGAAGGCGCAGAAGCTGCCGATCATCGTCTCGATGGGCGGCCTCGCGGCAAGCGGCGGCTATTGGGTCTCCACCGCCGGCGACGTGATCTTCGCCGAGCCGAACACCATCACCGGCTCGATCGGCATTTTCGGCATCATCCCGACCTTCGAGAACAGCCTCGCCAAGATCGGCGTGACCACCGACGGGGTGGAGAGCACGCCGCTCACCGGCCAGCCGAGCGTCTATGGCGGCACCAACGCCACGGTGGACACCATCCTGCAATCGGCGATCGAGGCCGGCTATGGTCGCTTCGTCGGGCTGGTCGCCGCCTCGCGCAAGCTCACCCCGCAGCGGGTCGACGAGATCGGCCAGGGCCGGGTGTGGATCGGCGGCATCGCCCGCCAGATCGGCCTGGTCGATCGCTTCGGCGGGCTGAACGACGCCCTCGCCGAAGCGGCGAAGCGCGCCGGGCTCGATCCCGCCAAGGTGCGGCCGGTCTATCTCGCCAAGAAGCCCAACGCCTTTGCCGCGGCAGTGGCGGCCGGCCTGGGTTCGTTCGGCAATGACGACGATGACGATGGCGGCTGGGCGGATGCGCCGGCCGGTGGCGATGCCTATGCCCGCATCGCCGGGGAGCGGCGGATGCTGCTGGCCCAGGCGCTGGGCGATGCGAAGCGGCTGAGCCAGAGCGGGTCGGTGCAGGCGCGCTGCCTGGAATGCATGGCGCTGGGCGTGCCGAGCGCGCAGCCGGGCGATCTCGCCCTGCTCCAGCTGGCGCTGGGGATGGCGAAGTGATCGGTATTCGTCCGGCGACGGCCGGGGATGCGGAAGCGATTGCGGCGATCTATGCGCCGCATGTGCTGCACGGCACGGTTTCCTTCGAAACCGAGGCGCCCGATCCGGCGGCGATGGCTGCGCGCATGGCGGCGAGCGAGGGGCTGTATCCCTGGCTGGTCGCCACCCAGACCGATGATTTCGGCGACGCGGTGGTGGGCTATGCCTATGCCACGCGGTTCCGGGAACGGCCGGCCTATCGCTATGTCTGCGAAACGTCGATCTACATGGCGGAGCCGGTACAGCGGCGCGGCGCGGGGCGGCTGCTCTACGAGGCGCTGATCGACACGCTGCGCGCCCAGCGCTTCGTCCATGCGATCGGCTTTATCGCGCTGCCCAACGATCGATCGATCACGCTGCACGAGGCGGTAGGATTCCGCCGCGCCGGCGTGTTCCGCGAAGTCGGCTACAAGCAGGGCCAGTGGATCGATGTCGGCATCTGGCAGTGCGAGCTCAACGCGCCCGCAACCCCGCCGGTGGAGCCGCGGCCGTTCCGCGACGTCGGACTGGTGCGCGCCTGATCCGGTTCCAAGCGTCGTGCCGCATTCGGTTGGCCATGAGGTGCGGGTTGATCGCGCCAATCTGCTGATTGACGTAACCCTGCGCGGCTCGCTGTCGCCCGAGGATCTGGGCTGGATCGGTGAAGAGGTGCGGGCGGTGATCCGTACCTTCGGGCCGGACGCCGGCAAGCACCGCACGCTGTACGACGTAAGCGGTATCACGGTCCTGCCGCAGGCGAGCGCGCAGGCCGTGATCGACAGCTTTGCCCATCCCTCGGTCCGGCCGCTCTGGGCACGCAAACTTGCGTATGTGGTGACGACCACGCTGATCCGGCGCCAGCTGCGTCGACTGGCCGAAGTGCGGCCCGATCTTCGTATCTTCGAGGATCGCGACGCCGCGCTTGCCTGGCTGCTGGAGGACTGAGCCTTTGCCGGGCTATCGGCTGCCGCGATAGGCCGGCAGGCCGAGCTTCCACACGATCGCCGCGGCACGCAGCGCGAAGCCGGCGGTGGCGGCGGCGAGGCCCGCCGCATAGGGGGGCAGGCCGAGCAGACTCAGCACGACATAGACCGACGAAGCCAGCGCTGCCGCGGTGACATAGAGTTCCGGCCGCATCAGGATCGACGGCTCGCCGGCCAGCACGTCGCGGATGATGCCGCCGACACAGGCGGTAACCACGCCCATCACCGCCGCCGGCACCGGCGGAATGCCATAGCCGAGGGACTTGGCGGCGCCGAACGCCGCATAGGCGGCCAGACCCAGCGCATCGAGCCAGGCGAAGCTGCGGTCGCTCCACCAGCGCTGGGGCGTGATCCAGACGATCGCCGACATGCCCAGGCACAGCGAAGCGACGCTGGCATCGTGTATCCAGAAGACCGGCGCACCGATCAGCAGATCGCGCACCGTGCCGCCGCCGACGCCGGTGACCAGTGCGAAGAAAGTGGCGGTGACGATCGTCTGGCCGCGCCGCGTTGCCGCCAGCGCGCCGGTTGCGGCGAACACCGCGATCCCGAACAGATCGAGCCAGGGAAGGATAGGCCCGATCTGGGCCGCGACCGAACCGTTCATCGCCTCCATTTGCCGTGGGCGGCGTGCGGAAGTCAAACAAGGGCTCTTGGCGGGCGGGACCGGCTTGGGGCAAAGGATAGCCATGCAACGTACAGAGTCCCCGCTGATCGCCCTGGCGATCCTCCTGGCGGCGCTCGCCGGCTTCGTCGATGCGCTTGCCTTCACGAGCCTGGGCGGCTTCTTCGCCTCGTTCATGAGCGGCAATTCCACCCGGCTCGGCGTGGGCCTGGGCAGCGGATCCCCGCATGACGCCGCCATCGCCGCATCGCTGGTGATGAGCTTCGTGGCGGGCGTGATCCTGTCCAGTGTCATCGTGCGCGCGCGGCCCCGGCGGCACCAGCCCGTCGTCATGGCGGTTGTCACGCTGCTGCTGGCGCTCGCGGCTGGAACCGCGATGGTGGCACCGGGGCCGATCGTGCTGCTGCTGATGGCCGGGGCGATGGGCGCGGAGAATGGCGTGTTTCAGCGTGACGGCGAAGTCACGATCGGCCTGACCTACATGACCGGATCGTTGGTCAAGATGGGCCAGAAGCTCGCCGCGGCGCTGATGGGCGATGCCGACAGGTTCGGCTGGGTGCCGTATCTGGCGCTGTGGCTCGGCTTCGTCAGCGGCGTGGTGATCGGTGCCGAGAGCCAGTTCCGTTGGGGCTGGAACGCGTTGTGGCTGGCGCCGATCTTTGCCGGCATTCTGACGCTGCTGTTGGCGAGCATGACCCGGCCGCAGCCGGTGACGGCGGGCTGAACGCTCAGCGGAACGCCCAACGCAGCGTTTCGGCCAACCCCCTGGTGCCCATCCGCAGCGCCGGTTTGGCCAGCGCCGGTGTGGTGCGGCCATGCATCTGCCGCGCCCAATCCGGCAGCAGATCGATCGCGGCGGCAAAAGCCAGTGCTTGGAACGGCTTGGTCGCCAGGTTCGGCGCCGGCTGTTCCAGCAGCAGCCTGGCGACGTCGTGCGTGCGCGCATCGTAACGCAATGCCGGGCGCATCGTGGCGATCAGCGCCATCGCATCGGCGCGGCTCCGCGGCACCGGATCCGCGCCCAGCGCCTCGGCGACCTGTGCGAACTCGGCGAAGTAACGATCCTGGTCCGCCCGGGGCATTGCCGGCTCGGCATAGCGGATCCAGCCGTCGAGGAAACTCACCGACTCGGTCACGTGCACCCAGGCGAGCAGCCGGGGATCGTCGGCGCGATAGGGCGTTCCATCCGGCAGCGTGCCCCGGACATGGTGATGGATGTCGCGGACCCGGGCGATCGCTGCCTCGGCCTCGTCGCGGCCGCCATAGCTGGTCAGCGCGATGAAGCGCGCGGTGCGGCGTAGCCTGCCGAGCATGTCGTGGCGGAACTTGGAATGGTCCCACACCCCCGCCAGCACGGCCGGATGGAGCATTTGCAGCAGCAGCGCCGCGACCCCGCCGACCATCATCGTGGTCACGTCGCCATGCACACGCCACACCACCGATTCGGGGCCGAAGAGCCCGTCCGGCCGGCGCACGACCGGCGTTTCGCCGCGTGCGGCATCATTGAATACCGCCCGGATCTGGCCGATCATCGCGCGCCGGGCGCTGTGGGTTGCAAATGCAACTAAATCCATGGCCTTAAGCTAGGGAGTCTGATAGCGCGAACAAGTTGACCGCGTTCGCTTTGCAGTGCAGCAATCGCGCACATGGCCAGCATCGCAATCACCAACAATCCCGACATCCGCTTTCTTGGGCGGCTGCTGGGCGACGTCATCCGTGCCTATGGCGGCGAGGCACTGTTCAAGCGGATCGAATATATCCGCGCGACCTCGGTCGATCGCCATCGCGGTGTCGCGGGTGCGGGCGCGATCGATTCCGGCCTCGATCGGCTGAGCCTTGATGAAACGCTCGATTTCGTGCGCGGCTTCATGCTGTTCTCGATGCTCGCCAATCTCGCCGAGGATCGCCAGGGCGTGGCGACCGAGAAGGATGCCGATGTCGCCGCTGCGCTGGAGCGGCTGGCCAAGGCCGGCATCGGCCGCGAACCGGTGATGGCGCTGCTCGACCATGCGCTGGTCAGCCCGGTGCTCACTGCGCATCCCACCGAGGTGCGGCGCAAGTCCATGATCGATCACAAGAATCGCGTGGCAGAGCTGATGCGGCTGCGCGACCAGGGCGTGACCGAGACGGCGGACGGCGACCAGGTGGAGGAGGCGATCCTCCGCCAGATCGCGCTGCTCTGGCAGACCCGCGTCCTGCGCCGCGAGAAGCTGGGCGTGCCCGACGAGGTCGAGACCGCCTTGTCCTATTTCCGCGACGTGTTCCTGCCCGTCCTGCCCGCGCTCTACGCCCGCTGGGACCGCGCGCTGGGCGATCACGCGCCGAGCTTCCTGCGCCCCGGCAGCTGGATCGGCGGCGACCGCGACGGCAACCCGTTCGTCACCGCCGAATCGATGCGCTTCGCGCTCGCCCGCGCGGCCGAGACGGTGCTCGACCATTATCTCGAATCGGTCCACGCACTGGGCGCCGAACTGTCCATCTCGACCGAGCATACCGAGGTGCCGGAGGCGGTGCTGAAGCTGGCGGAGGCGAGCGGCGACACCGGCAAGAGCCGCAGCGACGAACCCTATCGGCGTGCGCTGACCGGCATCTATGCGCGCCTCTCCGCCACCCATGAAAAGCTGGTCGGCAAGCGCCCCGGCCGCCCCTCGCCGATCCCGGCTGCACCCTATGGCCATCCGTCGGAGTTTCGCGAGGATCTCGTCGCCATCGCGCGTGGCCTGGCGAATGGCGGGCCACTCGCTACCGGCGGCGCGCTCGGGCGGCTGATCCGCGCGGTGGAAACCTTCGGCTTCCATCTCGCCACGCTCGACATGCGCCAGAACAGCGCGATCCATCAACGGGTGGTGGCGGAACTGCTCAAATCGGCCGGCGTCTGCGACGACTATGCCGCGCTCGACGAGCAGGCGCGGATCGATCTGCTGCGCCGCGAACTGGCCAATGCCCGGCCGCTGACCAGCCCCTATGCGGTCTATTCGGAGGAAACCGCGTCCGAGCTGGCGATCGTCCGCGAGGCGGCGGCGGCACATGCGCGCTACGGGCGCGACTGCATCCGCCACTATATCGTCTCGATGGCGCAATCGGTCTCCGACCTGCTCGAGGTGCATGTCCTGCTCAAGGAAGCCGGGCTCTATGTGCCGGGCGAAACCCCGCAGGCGCACATCATGGCGATCCCGCTGTTCGAAACGATCGCCGATCTCGAGGCCGCGCCGCCGATCATGGAGGCCTGGCTCGGCCTGCCCGAAGTCGCCGCCATCGCCGCGGCGCGCGGGCACCAGGAAGTGATGATCGGCTATTCCGATTCGAACAAGGACGGCGGCTACCTCACCTCGACCTGGCAGCTCAGCCGCGGCTCGACCGCGCTCAAGCCGGTGTTCGAGCAGGCGGGCGTGGCGATGCAGCTGTTCCACGGGCGCGGCGGCGCGGTGGGGCGTGGCGGCGGGTCGAGCTTCTCGGCGATCCTCGCCCAGCCACCGGGGACGGTGCAGGGCCGCATCCGCATCACCGAACAGGGCGAGGTGATCGCCGCCAAGTACGGCTCGCCGGAAAGCGCGATGACCAATTTGGAGGCGATGGCCTCGGCCACCCTGCTCGCCAGCCTCGAGCCCGAACAGCTCGCCCCTGCCGACGCCGATCGCTTCGCAGCGGCGATGGACCAGCTTTCGGAAACCGCGTTCCGCGCCTATCGCGGGCTCGTCTACGAGACGCCGGGCTTCACCACCTTCTTCCGCCAGATGACGCCGATCGCCGAGATCGCCGGCCTCAAGATCGGCTCGCGCCCGGCCAGCCGCAAGAAGAGCGACGCGATCGAGGATCTGCGCGCCATCCCCTGGGTGTTCAGCTGGGCGCAGGCGCGGGTGATGCTGCCGGGCTGGTACGGCGTCGGCGCGGCGCTCGAAGCGTTCGAGGACAAGGGGCTGCTGCGCGAAATGGCCAGCGCCTGGCCGCTGTTCCGTGCGACGCTCGACAATATGGAGCAGGTGCTGGCCAAGTCCGACATGGGCATCGCCAGCCATTATGCTGCGCTGGTCGAGGAGGCCGAACTGCGCGACGGCATTTTCGGGCGGATCCGCAGCGGGTGGGACCAGACGCATGACGGGCTGCTGCAGGTGACGCGCCAGACCAGGCTGCTGGAAAAGCACCCGCTGCTCGACACCTCGATCCGGCTGCGGCTGCCGTATATCGAGCCGCTCAATCTGCTCCAGATCGAACTGATGAAGCGCCACCGCGCGGGCGAGGACGATCCCCGGATCGGCGAAGGCATCCTGCTGTCGATCAACGCAATCGCGACGGCGCTGCGGAATAGCGGCTAACGTATCAGCGCTCTCGGGACGCCAGGCACGGTGCGCTCAGGTCGGATTCCACACGTCGAAGGCGCTTGCTCTAATCCATCGCGTGGCGATCCATTTTGTGCCCTGAACCACAGGCAGGCCGGCATGGCGGGCGACGGGATCAGGGCGGCCGTTTGGCAGCGTATTGGTGAATAGTAGGAGGTCGCCAGCCACCGGATCAATCTGTACCTCTGCCTCCGGAAACAGAGTCCCACCGCCTTCAAAATTATCGTTCAAGTACATAATCGCCGTCTTCGCACGCTGGTTCGCGACGTTGGGAAGGGCATCCGAATGCAGTCGGTATTGTTGGCCCACGGCATACCGAAGAATATTGAGGGGCTCGCCTTGCTCTACGGCCGTATCGCTTGCCATTGCGATTCGCCGCAGGATTGCCTGGATGACGAGATCCTCGCGCGTCGGACCGATCACCGCGAAGTCCGACGTACGGATCGGGTGGTCGATCAGGCGATTGGTTGCGGGATCGATGACTTTGGCTGGTGCCAGCAGGTTCTCGGCCGATCGGGCGAGATGGCGGCATTCCTCGGGCGAGATAAAGCTGCGGTAGCGACGAATCTCTGGAGATTCGCATAGCAGTTCAGGCGCCGGGGGTCGAATAGGCTCGCCCCTGGGACCCAACGCCATCCGCTCCACAAGCTGAAGCTCGTCCGCCGCCACCGAATCCAACTTTGCGGCAGCACGCAGCAGCGCCACGGCACCTGGCCAATCGCGGTCGGCGCCCGAACCATTGGCGGTCAGCGCAATTTCCATACGTGTTGCGTCGATGCTGCCCGCTGCGGAAGCGCGGCGCAGAAAGTGACGAGCAGTGACGAGGTCCCGGGGTAGATAGCGCCCGACCAGATACCAGATAGCGAGTTGCAGCAGTGCGGCAGGATCGCTGCGGTCAGCGGCGGCTCGCGCGAGCGTAATCGCGGCATCGCTGCGGCCTTGCTCGATCAGGCGGGCTGCGGCGTCGCTCGAAAATGCCATTGCGGCAGGCTACCAAAAGAAAAGGGCCGGGGAAATCCCCGGCCCTCCCCTCCGATTAGGATGGATCAGAACTTGGCCACGAAGCCAAGATACCCATAGCGACCCCGGACATCGTAGATCCCGGAACCGCCGCCCACGCCGGTGAGGCCGAACGGGGGCTGCTTGTTACCGATATTGTCGATGCCCAGGTAGAGATTGAAGCGATCGTTGACGTCCAGATCGACGCGAGCGTTGTGATACGTCACGCTCGGATAGAACTGAACTGCCGCATAATCTGCATTTTCGGGCGGACGACCCTGAAGACTATTAAAGTCTTCGAAGGTGTTGAGGTACATCTTGTCGATCCAGCGCAGTTCGTAGCCGAGCGTTATCTTGCCGACTTTCACGCTGCTGTTAATCCGGAACTCGTTCTTCGGGTCGTTGAGCTCGCCCAGAAGACGATTGATGCGGTTCGGGTCTGCCGGGTTGGTGAAGTCGTCGCGCTGCAATGTCCGGGTATAGATCCCCATCAGGTTCACCGTGCCCCAGTTGAAGGTACGACGAAAGTTTACGTTGGTGTCGATGCCGCGAGCCTTGAGGCGCGCGAAGTTGAGCGTGGATTGCAGGAGCGAACCTTCCAGGATCTGGAAGGGTACCTCACCACGCGGGCCGCCGTTGGCGCCCGCGCGCTGGAACAGGCCGCAGAACGGGTTGTTCAACGACGCCTGATCGTAGCACTGATTGACAATGGTCTGCGCCGAGACCGACGAGATCACGTTCTCGACATTGATGTCATAATAGTCGACCGATACCGAGAAGCCCGGCAGGAAGCGCGGCTCGAAAATGCCTCCGATCGTATAGCTGGTGGAGGTTTCCTCCCTCAGGCCGGGATTACCGCCGCTGAGAATTTCGAGCGACTGCACGTAGACGAAGTCATAGCCCGCCGGGCGGCCGGCTGCGTTGCAGTTGGCCGCGCGCGTCGTAGAACCGGTGGCGATGTTCCGGTCCGAGCACGGGTCGGCGAAGCCTGGTGCGAAGTTCTGGCTCTGTGACGAGTACAGCTCCGACAGGTTCGGCGCGCGCACCGAGCGCGAATAGTTGCCACGGAACCGCAGGTCGGGAATTGGCGCCCAGTTGATGCCGGCATCCCAGGCGAACACTGTTCCCGTCCGTCCCTTGTAGTTTGCGATACGGCCCGCGCCACTGAGGGTCAGGTCGTGGAAGAACGGTGTCTCGCGGAGCAGCGGAATGCTGAGTTCGCCAAAGGCTTCCTTCACTTCGAACGCCGGCGAGGTGAATTCCGGGATCGCGTTGTAGAACGCATATCCGGCCTGCGTCAGGTCATCGAGGTCGTAGAAGTTGGTCTCCCGGCGATATTCGGCGCCGACCGAGAAGCCGATTGGGCCACCTGGCAATTCGAACAGCTGGCTGAAATCGCCCGAAACGAAGCCGGACGCCACGAATTGGGTGATCTTGCCCTGCGCCACGGACGGCACGGTCAGATAGCTGCGTGCTGCTTGCGACGAGGAACCATCGCCGAAAGGATTGAGGGGAACGCAGGCGGCAACGTCCTGTGCGAGAATGGCGGCATTTTCCACATAGGCGATGCGTGCAGCCGGGTCGATCTTCGAACGGCAGACGATCTGGCCGGTAGAATCGCGAACGGTATCAAGCGCCAGCAGATATCGCTGGATGTTGATGTTACCGGTGATCAGGTTCTTTTCTTTGTGCTCGCCATAGTTGACGGAAACTTCGTAGTTCCAGTCATCGTTGAAGTCGCCACGGACACCGCCGACAGCCCGGAAGGTTTCACGCGTGATCCGTTCGTCGCGAATGCCGAGTTCGACCCAGTTCTTGCGAAGCGAGAAGCGGGTTGCATTGGTGGGGTTGCCGCCGCCTGCACGGACCTGCGCTTCGATCACCGAACGCGCCTGCGCGCTCAGATACGGATTGTCGAGGCGCGGGCGCTCGCGGTTGTTCGAGGGATCGTCGCCGAGCGTGGTGCCCTGCGAGAAGAACGGGCCACTTTGTGAGCCAAAGGCGCGCGCGCGAACATATTTGGCTTCGACAAACGGCACGAAGGCGGGGCTGACGTCGAAATGGCCGATGACGTTCACCGACAAGCGCTCCAGGTCCGGCGATAGGGTCAGCAGGCTCCCTTCGCGACCCGAATAGCCGTTGCCGCCGATGAAATTGCCGTTGGGCCCGATGCCGACGCGGGTTCCCGTCTGCGGGATCAGCGAGCCGTCCGGCTGGAACAGAAAGGCGCAGGTGAAGGCGGCGTTGGCGGCGTCGCGGCCGCAGGCGCCGGTTGGGCTGGTGAAGCCGAGCTGACCGCCGGTGGAGATGGTCGCCGAGCGGATGTCGCGATAGAAGGTCCGATCGGGAATGCCGTCGGAGCCGTTGATCGACCCGGCCGGATCAGTGTCGGTAACGACGAAGCCGTCGTTCTGGCGCAGATTGGGCCGTCCCGAACCGAAATAGGCCGACTGGTGGGCATATTCGACATTGAGGGCGACGTTGCCGCGGCCTTCCGCAAAGTTCTTGCCGATGAGGGCGGACAAATACTGGTTGCCCGCATCCTTATAATCGAGATTCGCGCCCGCCTGGCCGCGCAGCTGAATGCCGTCATAATCCTGCTTGAGGATGAAGTTGACGACACCGGCGATCGCGTCCGAACCATAGACCGAAGAACGGCCACCGGTACGAATGTCTACCGACTGGATGAGGTCGGTCGGGATCGTGTTGATGTCGGGCGAAACGCCGTTGACAAGGATGTCGCCTGCCACATGGCGGCGGCCATTGACGAGGACCAGTGTACGCTGCGAGCCAAGCCCACGCAGGTCGAGCAAGTTCAGGCCGCGCGTCCCCAAGAAGCGCGTCGAGTTCTGCTGGCTGTAGGTGTTGCGAAGCTGCGGCAGGTCGTTGAGAACGTCGCCGACCGAGATCTGTCCGGTTTCGAAGAATTCTTCGCCCGAGATGCTGGTAATCGGAGAGGTGGATTCAAGGTTCGGCTGGCGAATGCGCGAACCGGTGACGAGGATCGCCTCGCCTTCTGCTTGCGGCTTCTGGGCGCTGGCTGTTGCGTCTTCCGATTGCGCGAACGACGTCTGCGGGAAGAGGGCGGCGGCGCTGGCTAGCGCAGTTGCCCCGAGCAGATAGGAAAGTTTCATGGATTGCCCCTCCAGGCGGAATGCCTGATGGGGGTAATTCCACCTCTCGCACGCAAACCTTACAAGAGCCTTACATGAATGTGACGAATTTCGTCGCTGGGTGTTGCGAGTTGGCAACATTTATGGGGTTTATGTTTCCAAATGCAGCTAACTTGGGAAATATTGTAACAAGAGTTTCAAGCAAGGGGTCCCCGCACAATATCTCCTCAGCTGAAAAAAAAAGCCGAGGATCGCTCCTCGGCTCTCTCGTTCGGCGTACGTTCAGAATCACTCCCGCTCGACGCACATCGCGATGCCCATGCCGCCGCCGATGCAAAGCGTCGCCAGGCCCTTCTTGGCGTCGCGCTTCTGCATTTCGTGCACGAGGGTGGTCAGGATGCGCGCACCGGATGCGCCGATCGGATGGCCGATGGCGATCGCGCCGCCGTTCACGTTCACCTTGTCCGCATCCCAGCCAAGCTCCTTGCCGACCGACAGCGCCTGCGCGGCGAACGCTTCATTGGCTTCGATCAGATCCAGATCGGCGATCGTCCAGCCGGCCTTCTCCAACGCCTTCTTGCTGGCAGGAACGGGGCCGATGCCCATGATCGAGGGATCCACGCCCACGCTCGCCCAGCTCTTGATCGCGGCGAGGATCGGCGCGCCGCGCTTTTCGGCTTCGGCACGCGACATCAGCACCAGCGCCGCGGCGCCGTCGTTCAGGCCCGATGCGTTCGCGGCAGTGACGGTGCCGTCCTTCTTGAAGGCGGGGCGCAGGCCGGAAACGCTGTCGAGCGTGGCGCCGGCCCGAATATACTCATCCTGGTCGACCACCGTCTCGCCCTTGCGGGTCTTGATCGTCACCGGCGCGATCTCGTCCTTGAAGCGGCCGTCGGCGCGGGCCTTCTCCGCCAGATTTTGCGAGCGCACGGCAAAGCTGTCCTGATCGGCGCGGGTCACCTGATACTGCTCGGCGAGATTTTCGGCCGTGATGCCCATGTGATAGCCGTTGAACACGTCGGTCAGGCCGTCCTTGATCATCGTATCGACCAGGCTGACATCGCCCATCTTGGTGCCCGGACGCAGCGACTGCGCGTGGGTGCTCATCGACATCGACTCCTGGCCGCCGGCCACGATGATGTCCGCATCGCCGTTCCGGATCGCCTGGAAGCCGAGTGCCACCGCGCGGAGGCCCGAGCCGCAGACCTGCTGCACGCTCCAGGCCGGGACTTCCTTCGGCACGCCGGCGTTCATCGATGCCTGGCGGGCAGGGTTCTGGCCCTGCGCGGCGGTGAGCACCTGGCCGAGGATCACTTCGGAGACTTCCTCGCCCTTCACGCCGGCCTCGGCGAGCGCCGCTTCGATCGCGATGCGGCCAAGCTCGTGCGCGGGGGTGGCGGCGAAGGCACCGAGAAAGCTGCCCACGGGGGTACGCTTGGCGGCGGTGATCACGACGTCGGTCATGCTGGTCTCCTGGGTGTGTTTGCTCGCTATCTAGTGCGCGGCAGGGCGGTTAGCCAGTCCGCAAGCGGTTCCCAAACCGCCCGGCGGGCACGGCCGCCGACGATCATGCCGACATGGCCGAGTGCCATTTCCCGCACCGTGCCGATCCGCGCAGCGCTGGCGGCAGGAACGATGCGATCGGTTGTCGATACCAGCGAAAGCGCCGGTAGCGTCAGCGCGCTCGGGTTCACCGTCGCGCCGGCAACCGTCCAGCGCCCCCGGCCGGGCAGGTCCGCCGCCAGAAAGTCGTCGAACAGCTGTCGCCCGGCGCCGAAGGTGAGCGGCGCGCCGCCATTCGCCCAATCCTCCAGCACGACAAAGGCGCGCGCTTCGGGATCGTTGCGACGCAGGCGGCCGAATCGCTCATATTTCAGGATGGTGCGCCGCGGATCGAGGTGCCAGAAGCCTGCCTGCAGCACTTCCATCGGCACCAGGCCCAGCCGTTCGCAGGTGGGATAGGCCTGGTCCCACAACGCGGCCATGGCGTCCAGTCCGGCCCCATAGCCGGCGAAATGCCAGGGCGCAGCGATTGTCACCAGTCCCGCCGTTTCGATCGCCTGCGCCGCGGCGATCGCCATCGTGCCGCCAAGGCAATAGCCGGCGAGCACCGGCGGCCGCGCCAATTGGCGCAGCAGCGGCAGCAGCAGTGCTTCGACATGGCCGGTCACGTCCAGATCGCGCGTTTCAGGGGTCGGGCTGCCCCAGTCGACGAGCAGGGGCCGGACGCCCTGGCGCGCCAGCCAGCGCAGCAGCGATTTTCCACGGGCGAGATCGAGTACCACCGGCGGGTTGATCAGCGAAGGGATGAACACCACCGGCCTGCCGCTGCCGCCATAATCGCGCAGCATGGCGCGTCCGGCGCGCGCGATCACCGGCTTCTCCGGCCGTGCTGCCGGGCGTTCCGCGCGTTGATACGCCGCCAGTCCCGCCAGTGCCGCCGCCCGCCGTTCCGGCGAGGCTGCCGTTTCGTTGCGCAGCAATGCGAGAAAAAGCGGCAAAGGACGCGGTCCGTGTTGCGACGCGTCAGAAACTGTAGTTAGGTGCGGATCTGTCACGCGCGGGGGTTCCAATGAAGAAAGCTGCACCTGGAAACGGGCCGGTCATCATCAAGAAATATGCGAACCGTCGGCTGTATAATACCGAGACCTCTTCGTACATCACGCTGGAGCATCTTGCCGCGATGACGCGCGAAGGCCGCGACTTCAAGGTCGTCGATGCCAAGACCGACGAAGACATCACGCATAACGTCCTCACCCAGATCATCATGGAAGAGGAATCGCGGGGGCAGACGATGCTCCCGGTGAACTTCCTGCGCCAGCTGATCTCGCTCTACGGCGATTCGATGCAGGCGATGGTGCCGGGCTATCTGGAAGCATCGATGGACAGCTTCCGGCGCAACCAGGAACAGTTCAAGTCGGCGGTCGAGGGGGCATTCGCCAATTCGCCTTTCGCGGAGATCGCCAAGCGCAACATGGCGATGTTCGAAGCCGCTGCCAGTGCCTTCCAGCCCGGCGGCGCGATGCATCCGCCGGGACCGGCGGCGCCGGCACAGCCCGACGCTGGATCGAGCGAGGACGATGTTTCGACGCTGAAGGCCGAACTCGCCAAGCTGCAGGAAAAGATCGAGAAGCTCGGCAAGTAGCGTGATCGGGGCGCTGGCGGCGCTGTTGCTGTTCGGATCCGCTTTGGCGGGCGATCCGCGGCAGCGGCTGCTGGAGCCTGAGGCGGAGCTGTTCGCCAAGGCAGAGGCGGAGATCGTCCTGAAGACCGCGGTGTTCCAGCGGACGGTGGGGCGCGACTATGCCGATTGGGATCTCGACCTTGTCCAGGGGGTGATCCGATTCATCGGCCGAGCCCATGCCTATAGTGCGCCGGTCCAGGTGATCGGCACCTACAACATGCTGGACGGCACGTTCCTGTGGGGCTGGGACCACCCATCCGTGCCGGTGGCACTGGGGGCGGACGCGCGGCTGGCGCGGCAGTTCGGCAAGCGGAACAGGCTGCCCCTGTTCACGACGCGGAAGGTGGCCTGTACCGAACAACAGGCATGGCAGTTCACCGCCGTCGCGCTCTATCTGTCCGATGCCGGTGGCGCCTATCGGGCGCGTAGCGGCACCACCTTGGTGTTCGTAACCTTCGGCGCGCTGACATTGCAGGCCGACAAACGCTAAGCCGCGGCCCCGCTTCTCCGACAATCGTGGAAGCAGGGCCGGGGGCGGGCATTCAGGGCTTGCGGAACTTCAGCGTCATGCGGTCGCTCTCCCCGATCGCTGCATATTTGGCGCGATCCTGGTCCTTCAGCGCATAGGTGGGAGGCAGCGTCCACACGCCGTTCGGCCAATCGGCGGTATCGGCCTTGTTGGCGTTCACTTCCGAGGCGCCGACGAACTGGAAGCCCGCCGCTTCGGCGAGGCGACGGACCGTCGATACCTTGATGTACCCGCTGCTCGTCTCGCGCTCGGCGCTGGCATTTTCGGGCAGGCGGTGATCCTCGATGCCGAGCGTACCCCCCTTTTTCAGCATCGCGTACATCTGCTTGAACGCTTCTGCCGAATAATCCTCGCCGTCGCGCTGATAGCCCATGCGCCAGTTATGGACGTTGCGGAAGGTGAGCACCACATCGGCGGTGCCATCGGGCACCTTGGCCTGGCCCTGGGCCGCCGGGAAGCTGACGACCCGGATGGGACCGTAAAGGGCGGGCTGCTTCGCCTTCAGCGCATCGACCCCCTTGCTGCCATTGTTCGGAACGGCCGCGTAGAGGGTCCCCTTGCCACGGGTGAGCGGCGCGAGGATTTCGGTATACCAGCCGCCGCCGGGCCAGATCTCCACCACCGTATCGCCGGGCTTCACGCCGAAAAAGGCGAGCGTTTCGGCGGGGTGGCGATATTGGTCGCGGGCGGTGTTGGCCGGGCTGCGCGTGGGTGCGGCAACCGCTGCGTCGATCGCCGCATTCTTGGCGGCGGGTTGGTGGGCGGCGACGCCGGCGACAGCAAGGGCGGCGGTCGCGACGGCGATGCCGATGAGGCTATGACGCATGGTGTAGGGCTCCCTGATAGCGGCCGGGAGTGTGGAGCAACAGATTGACGATGCAACTGGAATTTTGGTGCGCGGCGGGGGCGGCGGTGTTGGTGGCGATCGCAAGCGGGCTGGCCGAACATCGGCGGCGTCGCCGCCGCGATCTCGAACGGGTCGGCGTGATGCCGTGGATGGCGATCCAGATGGCCGCGCTGTTCGCGACGCTGCTGCTGGCAAGCCTGGCACTCCACGCCGGATAGGGGATGGCTACAGGCACGCCTCCAGCAGGGCGTGGTCGAATCCGAACTGGCGGGCCTTTTCCAGCGTGTAGGGGCGCAGGCCCATCGAGCGATATTCGCCGATGATCTTCCCGTCGGTGCCTTCGTCGAGATATTCGAAGCGGAACAGCTCCTGGGTGACGATCACCGGGCCTTCCATGCCGATCACTTCGGTGATGTTGGTAACGCGGCGGCTGCCGTCGCGCAGGCGCTTCACCTGCACGATCAGGTCCACCGAATCGGCGATCTGGCGGCTGATCGCTTCCTTCGGCACCTTGATGTCGGACATCATCACCATATTCTCCATCCGTGCCAGCGCCTCACGCGGGCTGTTGGAATGGAGCGTACACATCGATCCGTCATG
Source organism: Sphingomonas pokkalii (assembly GCF_003096275.1). Classification (GTDB taxonomy): domain Bacteria; phylum Pseudomonadota; class Alphaproteobacteria; order Sphingomonadales; family Sphingomonadaceae; genus Sphingomonas; species Sphingomonas pokkalii. The sequence goes on along the minus strand of NZ_QENQ01000001.1, from coordinate 317,459 downwards.
GCCGGTGTTCATCGCGGACAGCAGGTCGAAGCATTCGGCACCGCGGATTTCGCCCAGGATGATGCGATCGGGCCGCATCCGCAGCGCGTTCTTCACCAGATCGCGGATGGTGATCTCGCCCTGACCTTCCAGGTTCGGCGGGCGGGTTTCCAGCGGCAGCCAATGCGGCTGCTGCAGGCGCAGCTCGGCCGCGTCCTCGATCGTCAGCACGCGCTCGCCCGGATCGATCATCTTCGAGATCGCGTTGAGCATCGTCGTCTTGCCCGAGCCGGTGCCGCCCGAAATGACGATGTTGAACCGGCTGGCGCCGGCCACCTTCAGCACCGTGGCCATTGCCTCCGACATCGATCCGCCGCGTGCCATCATGTCGAGCGTGATCGGCTTGGAGGAGAATTTGCGAATCGAGATTGCGGTGCCGCGCAAGCTCAGCGGCGGCACGATCACGTTGACGCGGCTGCCATCCTTCAGCCGGGCATCGGCGAGCGGTGTCGTCTGGTCCACCCGCCGGCCCACGGCGTTGCAGATGCGCTGCGCGACCTGGAACAGATGCTCCTCGTCACGAAACTGCACATTGGCGAGCTCCAGCTTGCCGCGCCGCTCGACATAGGTCTGCTCGGGGCCGTTGACCATGATGTCGCTGACGGCGGGATCGGCCAGCAGCTCCTCAAGCGGGCCGAGCCCCAGCAATTCGTCGACCAGCACCTTTTCCAGCGCGAACTGTTCGCGGCGGTTGAGCGTGAGCCGCAGCTCGGCGAGCACTTCGCCGATGATCGGGCGGAATTCCTCGGCCAGTTCGTCCTTGGCGAGCGTCGCGGCCGCTTCGGCGTCCACCCGCTCCAGCAGTCGCGGCAGCACCTGTTCCTTGATGCGGTGGACCGATGCCTCGAAGCCCTCCTGGCGGGGGACGCCCGCGTCAGCGGGGCCGGATTGGCGGTCCGCCAGGCGCTGCAGCGCATCGGCACCGGCCGTAGCGGAGGCGATGCCCGCCATCGGCAGGGCTTCGACGGAGGGCAGGGCGTAGGCGGTCGCGGACGGCCGCTGCACCGCGCCGCCCTGCATTGGCCGGGCAACCCCGAAGCTCGCCCGCCCGACGCTGCTGTTTCCCGTGCCGCCGCGACGTCCGAACGCGCTCATCGAAACTTCTCATCCCAATTCGGTCCAGGAGTCGATAGCCTGCGGGGCCTTGCGATTTGCCTAACTATCCTGCGTTGAAGGGGGCGGACGAGATGGCGTACCGATGGGCTTGGATATTGGGAGTGTTGTTTGCGGCGCCGGCGCTTGGGCAGGAGGCCGATCCGCTGGGCTGGCTCACCGGCTATTGGTGCACGCAGGGCGGTGACGGCAGCCAGACCTGCGAGCATTGGGCGCCGACGCGCGGCGGCGTGAAGCTGGCGACCGCGCAGACGGTGCGCGACGGGAAAAGCGGATTCGTCGAATTCCTGTCGATCGCGGTCGACGGGCAGCCCGTGGCGCTGGAGGTGCTATCGCCGGACGGGGGCCCGGCGGGCAGGTTCCGCGCGGTTCGCCATGCACCCCAGGAGGTGACGTTCGAAAATGCCGCGCATGATTACCCGCAGCGAATCCATTATTGGCGCGAGGGCGATATCCTCCACGCCGAGATCATGAAGCTGGATGGCAGCAAGCCCAATCGCTGGGACTATCGGCTGCGGCGCCCTTGAAGCGCCGCGCCGGTTATTCGGCGCGTTCGGCCAGCACGGTCAGGCCGCGCTCGTTGACCTCGGCGAACCCGCCTTCAACGCGGATCAGCTCGGGCGTGGTCGCCCCGGCCTTGTAGAGCTCGATATTGCCGTCGCGGATCGTCGACATGACCGGCGCATGGCCTTCGAGCACGCCGAAATCGCCCTCGCTGCCGGGGACGACGACCATATGGACCTCTTCCGAGCGGACGAGACGTTCCGGGGTGACGAGTTCGAAGTGCAGCATGTTCTTACCTTACTCCCTCTCCCCATCGGGGAGAGGGTGGGGGAGAGGGGGAGAGCGATGCACCTCGTTACAGGCCCCTCTCCCCAACCCTCTCCCCGATGGGGAGAGGGAGATTGTCGTTACGCCTCGTCGGCGAGCTTCTTGGCCTTGGCGATCGCGTCGTCGATGCCGCCGACCATGTAGAAGGCCGCTTCCGGCAGATGGTCATACTCGCCGTCGACCACCGCCTTGAACGAGCGCACCGTGTCTTCCAGCTGCACGAAGGCGCCCGGAATGCCGGTGAACACTTCGGCGACGTGGAACGGCTGGCTGAGGAAGCGCTGGATCTTGCGGGCGCGGGCGACGGTCAGCTTATCCTCTTCGGAAAGCTCGTCCATGCCCAGGATCGCGATGATGTCCTGCAGCGACTTGTACTTCTGCAGGATCGCCTGCACCGCACGTGCCGTTTCGTAATGCTCCTGGCCGACGACGCGCGGTTCGAGCACGCGGCTGGTCGAGTCGAGCGGATCGACGGCCGGGTAGATGCCCAGCTCGGAGATGGCGCGGTTGAGCACGGTCGTCGCGTCCAGGTGGGCGAACGAGGTCGCCGGCGCCGGATCGGTAAGATCGTCGGCGGGCACGTACACGGCCTGCACCGAGGTGATCGACCCCTTGTTGGTGGAGGTGATGCGCTCCTGCAGCGCGCCCATGTCGGTCGACAGGGTCGGCTGATAGCCCACTGCCGACGGAATACGGCCGAGCAGTGCCGACACTTCCGCGCCCGCCTGGGTGAAGCGGAAGATGTTGTCGACGAAGAACAGCACGTCCTGGCCTTCGACGTCGCGGAAATATTCGGCGATCGTCAGGCCCGAAAGCGCGACGCGGGCACGGGCGCCCGGCGGCTCGTTCATCTGGCCATAGACCAGCGCGACCTTCGAGCCCTCGGTGATGGCGTTGCCGTCGGCGTCCTTGGCGATAACGCCGGCGTCGAGGAACTCGTGATAGAGATCGTTGCCCTCACGGGTACGCTCGCCCACGCCCGCGAACACCGAAGTGCCGCCATGGCCCTTCGCGATGTTGTTGATCAGTTCCTGGATGAGCACGGTCTTGCCCACGCCGGCGCCGCCGAACAGGCCGATCTTGCCGCCCTTCGCATAAGGCGCGAGCAGGTCGATCACCTTGATGCCGGTGACGAGGATGGCGCTGTCGGTCGACTGGTCGACGAACAGCGGGGCCTCGGCGTGGATCGGGGCGCGCAGGTCGGTGCCGACCGGGCCGCGCTCGTCGATCGGCTCGCCGACGACGTTGAGGATGCGGCCGAGCGTCGCCGGGCCGACGGGCACCTGGATCTGGTTGCCGGTGTCGACGACGGTCTGGCCGCGGGTCAGGCCCTCGGTGGCGTCCATCGCGATCGTGCGGACGGTGTTCTCGCCCAGATGCTGCGCGACTTCGAGAACCAGGCGGTTGCCGTTGTTCTGGGTCTCCAGCGCCGAAAGGATCGCCGGCAGGTTGTTCTCGAACGTCACGTCGACGACCGCGCCGATCACCTGGCTGATGCGGCCGACATTGTTGGTGCCCGTGGTCGGGGTGGTGTCTACAGCGGCGGTTGCCATTGTTGCTTTCCTTGCTTCGTGCAGCTTTTAGAGCGCTTCGGCGCCCGAAATGATTTCCACCAGTTCGGTCGTGATCGCGGCCTGGCGGGAACGGTTATACTGGATCGTCAGCCGGTTGATCAGATCGCCGGCATTGCGCGTCGCGTTGTCCATCGCGGTCATCGACGCACCTTGCTCGCTGGCCTGGTTCTCGAGCAGCGCCTTGAACAGCTGCACCGTCAGGTTGCGCGGCAGCAGATCGGCGAGGATCGCCTCTTCGTCCGGCTCATATTCCACCGCGGCGCTCGAGCTGGCCTCGGTGGTCGCGGGGACCGAAACCGGGATCAGCTGCTGCTCGGTCGGCACCTGGGCCAGCGCCGAGCGGAAGTGCGAGTAGAACAGGGTCGCCACGTCGAACTCGCCCGCGAAGAAGCGGTCGGTCACGTCCTTGGCGATGGCGCGGGCCTCGTCGAAGCCCGGGGTGCGCACCGCGGTCGTGTCGAACTGGGCGACGATCGCGCCGGGAAAGGTGCGGGCGATCACCGCGCGGCCCTTGCGGCCGACGAGGTAGAACTTCACCGTCTTGCCCTCGGCGATCAGCGTGCGTGCCTTGAGGATCGCCGCCTTGACGATGTTGGCGTTGAACGCACCCGACAGGCCCTTGTCGCCATTGGCGACGAGCAGCAGGTGCGTATCCGCCTTGCCGGTGCCGGCGAGCAGACGGGGCGCGCTGTCGCTCGCCCCCACCTTGCTCGCCAGGCTGGCGACCACGCCCTCGAGGCGCTGGGCATAGGGACGCGCGGCTTCTGCGGCGGCTTGCGCCTTCCGCAGCTTCGCCGCCGCGACCATCTGCTTGGCCTTGGTGATCTTCTGGGTCGACTTGACCGAGGCGATCCGGCCCTTGAGTTCCTTGAGGTTGGCCATCCGGCTAACGTTCCTTAGGCGAAGGTCTTGGCGAAGGCGTCGAGGACGGCCTTCACCTTGTCTCGCGTGCCGTTCTCGAACGCCTTGGTGGTGCGGATCTCGTCCAGCACCGCGGCATGCTGCGAACGGAAGTGCGCGAGCATCGCGGCTTCGAAGCGGACCACGTCCTTCACCGCGACATTGTCGAGGTAGCCGTTGGTGCCGGCGAAGATCGAGATGGTCTGCTCTTCGAACGGCAGCGGGCTGAACTGCGGCTGCTTGAGCAGCTCGGTCAGGCGCGCACCACGATTCAGCAGCTTCTGGGTCGAGGCATCGAGGTCCGAACCGAACTGCGCGAACGCGGCCATTTCGCGATACTGGGCGAGCTCGAGCTTGATCGAGCCCGACACCTTCTTCATCGCCTTGGTCTGCGCCGACGAACCGACGCGCGACACCGACAGACCCACGTTGATCGCGGGACGGATGCCCTGGTAGAACAGGTTGGTCTCGAGGAAGATCTGGCCGTCGGTGATCGAGATCACGTTGGTCGGGATATAGGCCGACACGTCGCCCGCCTGGGTCTCGATGATCGGCAGCGCGGTCAGCGAGCCCGAGCCATTGGCGTCGTTCATCTTCGCGGCGCGCTCGAGCAGGCGGCTGTGGAGATAGAACACGTCGCCCGGATAGGCTTCGCGGCCCGGCGGGCGGCGGAGCAGCAGCGACATCTGACGATAGGCGACGGCCTGCTTCGAAAGATCGTCATACACGATCACGGCGTGCATGCCGTTGTCGCGGAAATACTCGCCCATCGCGCAGCCGGTATAGGGCGCGAGGAACTGCAGCGGGGCCGGCTCCGACGCGGTGGCGGCGACGACGATCGAATATTCCATCGCGCCATTCTCTTCGAGCTGGCGGACGATCTGCGCGACGGTCGAGCGCTTCTGGCCGACGGCGACGTAGATGCAGAACAGCTTCTTCTTGTCGTCGTCCGACGCGTTCGGGCCCTTCTGGTTGATGAAGGTGTCGATCGCGACGGCGGTCTTGCCGGTCTGGCGGTCGCCGATGATCAGCTCGCGCTGGCCACGGCCGATCGGCACCAGCGCGTCGATCGCCTTGAGGCCGGTCTGCACCGGCTCGTGCACCGACTTGCGCGGGATGATGCCCGGCGCCTTCACTTCGACGCGGCGACGCTCGGTATATTCGATCGGGCCCTTGCCATCGATCGGGTTGCCGAGACCGTCGACGACGCGGCCGAGCAGGCCCTTGCCGACGGGGACGTCCACGATCGTGCCGGTGCGCTTGACGGTGTCGCCTTCCTTGATCTGGGCGTCCGAGCCGAAGATCACGACGCCGACATTGTCGGCCTCGAGGTTGAGCGCCATGCCCTGCACGCCGTTGGCGAATTCGACCATCTCACCCGCCTGGACATTGTCCAGACCGTGGATGCGCGCGATGCCGTCGCCGACGGACAGCACCTGGCCGATTTCCGAAACCTGTGCTTCGGTGCCGAAATTGGCGATCTGGTCCTTGATGACCTTCGAGATTTCTGCGGCGCGGATATCCATCTTCTTGAGCCTTCAGCCTTTCATCGCGTGCGCGAGGGAGTTCAGTCGGGTCTTGATCGACGAATCGATCATCTGGCTGCCGATCTTCACGACCAGGCCGCCGAGCAGCGAGGGATCGACCGACAGGTCGACCGAGACCTCGCGGCCGATACGGGTGCGCAGCTGTGCCTTCAGCGCGTCCACCTGCTCGGCATCGAGCGGGTGTGCCGAGGCCACTTCCGCCGTGGTTTCACCGCGATAGCTGGTGGCCAGCATGCGGAAGGTGCGGATGATCGCCGGCAGCTGCGCCAGACGGCGGTTCTCGGCGAGCACGCCGAGGAACTTGGTCGTCGTCGCATCCAGCGCCATCGCACCCGCCGCGGCGGCCACGCCCTTGCCGGCGTCCTTGCGGCCGATCAGCGGGCTGGTGGTCAGCGCCTTGAACTCGGGCGATTCGTCGAGTGCCGCACGCACCGTGGCCAGGCTCGCCTCAACGGCCTCGATGGCCTTGGCGTCCCGTGCCAGCTCGAACAGCGCGGTTGCGTAGCGTCCGCTTAGGCTTGCCTGAATACCGCCGGAATTCTCCACGCGATTCGTTTCCTCTCGGAGGGTCGGAAGTGACCCCATGCACAAAAGGGGGGCGACGCATACTGCGCCCCCGATGGGTTGCGGGGCTGCTAGCATCGCGATTGCAGCGATGCAACCCGAGTCCCTGAAACGTCACAAGCCATTTTCGGACGGGTCCGGGCATGGCCAGGAAACGCGCAAGAAAAAGGCGGGCGGTGAACCCGCCCGCCTCTGAAATAATCCGATCGGATCGGGCTGCGATCCGATCAGGCCCGGCCGGAACGTGCCGTCCTTAGACGGCGCGCACCCGATTCAAGCCCGATTCCGGTGCGCGATCGATCAGCGGGCGCGGCCGCCCTGGCCGCCGCCTTGGCTACGATTGCCGCCGCCGGCGGGACGTGCCTGGAACTTGCGCTTGGGGGCGCCCGGACCGCGGCCGGCACCGGCAGGGCCGGCCCCCTCCTGGCGACGCGGCTGCTCGCCGCGCGGACCCTCGGCCCGGCGCTGCTCGCCGCCACGCGGCGCATCGCCACGCGGACCGCCACGCCCGCCGCGCGCCGGCTGGCCGTCGCCACGACGCCCCTGGGCATGCTGCATCGCGCGGCCGTTGCGGCCGTTCTGCTCGTCGCGGCTGGCCGGCATCGGCGAGCGGGTTGCCTTGATCTTGTCCGCCTCGGCCTTGAAATTCTCCGGCAGCGGCTGCACGGTGAGCTTCTGGCGGGTCAGCCGCTCGATGTCCTTCAGATATGGACGCTCGTCATCGGCGCAGTAGCTGATCGCGATGCCGTCGGCGCCGGCGCGCGCGGTGCGGCCGATGCGGTGGACATATTGCTCCGGCACGTTGGGCAGCTCGAAGTTGAACACATGGCTCACCCCCGACACGTCGATGCCGCGCGCGGCGATGTCGGTCGCCACCATCAGCTTGACCTTGCCCGAGCGGAACTCGCCCAGCGCCCGCTCGCGCTGCGGCTGGCTCTTGTTGCCGTGGATCGCGTTGGCGGCGATGCCGTTGCCGGCGAGCAGGCGGACGACGCGGTCGGCGCCATGCTTGGTGCGGGTGAAGATCAGCGCGCGATCGATCTCGAGATTGCGCAGCTGCATCGTCAGCAGCGCCTGCTTCTCGGTCTGGTTCACATAGGTGACGAACTGCTCGACGCGCTCCGCCGTGGTGGCGACCGGGGTCACCTTCACTTCCACCGGATTGTGGATGAACTGGCTGGCCAGCTCGCGGATCGACTTGGGCATGGTCGCCGAAAAGAACAGCGACTGGCGCTTGGCCGGCAGTTCCTTCACGATGCGGCGCAGCGCATGGATGAAGCCGAGGTCGAGCATCTGGTCGGCTTCGTCGAGCACCAGGATCTCGATGCCGAGCAGGATCATGTAGCACTGGTCGAGCAGGTCGACGAGGCGGCCCGGCGTGGCGACGAGGATGTCGACGCCGCGCGCCAGATCGGTCTTGTTCTTGTGGACCGAGGTGCCGCCGAACACGGTGGCGATGCGCAGGCCGGTGCCGCTGGCATAATGCTTGGCATTGTCGGCGATCTGCGCGGCGAGCTCGCGGGTCGGCGCGAGGACGAGCATGCGGCAGCCGCGCGGCTGGGCGCGGCGGCCAGAGGCGATCAGCCGGTCGATCGACGGCAGCATGAACGCCGCGGTCTTGCCGGTGCCGGTCTGGGCGATGCCGAGCAGGTCGCGGCCTTCGAGCAGCGCGGGGATCGACTGGGCCTGGATGGGGGTCGCGTCGGTATAGCCCTTGGCGGCAAGCGCAGCCAGGACGGTCTCGGAAAGGCCGAGTTCTTTGAATTGCATTGGAAAACCTTATAGATGCGGCCGGCGCGCACGTCTGCAAGGCGCGCGAAGGCGGGGTCAACGAAGTGACGCCCCGCGTGATTTGGGAAGCCGTGAAATCAACGAGGCAGAGCCGTGCGGAGCCTTCCCCCTTGGGGGCGCGCCGCCGATCACGCTGCTTTGAAGCCTCGATGCGCGGCGGCATATGGCAGTAATGCTGCCCTGCGTCAAGAAGGCCTGCGGCATAGAGGAGGTGTTAACTCCGATTTGCGAAGCTGGAGGCTCCACAGGGGAACCGACGCAGGTGCTGGTCGCAAGACTCGAGGTTTGGGGAAGCATGGATGCGCGCGGCGCGGTGCGGTTTCTTGTGCATCGGGAAACCACCGTACGCGGGATGGACGGGCGCCCCTTCGATGCGATGGTGGAGAATTTCTCGCGTACCGGCTTCCTGTTCGTCGCCGATGTCGCGTTGCCGGTGGGCACACTCATCTGGATCGGCCTGTCCGGTGCAGGCGCGCGGGAGGCGCGGGTGGTGTGGCGGGAGCAGGACCGGCATGGCTGCGAGTTCCTGATGCCGCTCGGCCGGCGCGATCTGCAGCGTGCCTTTCGTGGGCAGGATGCGGTGCTGGCGGAGCTGGAGGCGCGGCTGCGCGGCGAATCGATCCCGGACGAATCGTCGCTTTGAACGCAAGCCGCGGGGTGCGGTGGCGGCGTCTCGTCGATAGGATCGCGGCATGACCGATCGCATCCTGTCCGAAGACGCCTGCTGGGCCGCGTTCGCCGCACGCGATCGCGCGCAGGACGGCCGTTTCCTGGTCGCCGTCACCACCACGCGAATCTATTGCAAGCCGAGCTGTCCCGCCCGGCGCCCGCGGCGCGAGCATGTTCGTTTCTATGCCGATGGCGCGGATGCGCGGGCGGCGGGATTCCGCCCCTGCCTGCGCTGTCGGCCGGACGAGGTGGCGCGCGATGCCGAAGCCGTGGCGCGCGCCGCTCAGCTCATCGAAGCGGCGCAGGAGGGGATCGGGCTGGAGGCGCTGGCGGCGGCGGTCGGCTATGCGCCCCATCATTTCAACCGGCTGTTCAAGCGCGCCACCGGCGTGACGCCCGCCGCCTATGCGCGCGGCCTGCGCGCGCGGCGGATGGCGGCGGCGCTCGCTGCGGAGGAAAGCGTGACCCAGGCGATCTATGCGGCCGGCTATGCCGCACCCAGCCGATTCTACGAGCAGGCCGATGCCCGGCTGGGGATGACGCCCGGCGCCTGGCGGGCCGGCGGCGCGGGGGTGACGATCCGCTGGACGGTCGCGGCGACCAGCCTGGGCCCGTTGCTGATCGCGGCCACCGACAAGGGGCTCTGCCGCGTCGCCTTCGACGAAGACGCCGCGGCGCTCGCCCGGCGCTTCCCTGCGGCGCAGATCGTGGAAGGGGGCGCGCCGCTGGCCGCCCTCGCCGCGCAGGTGGTCGCCGAAGTCGAACAGCCGGGCCGCCATGCCGAACTGCCGCTCGACGTGCGGGGCACCGCCTTTCAGGAAGCGGTGTGGCAGGCGCTGCGGGCGATCCCGCCGGGTGAGACGCGCAGCTATGCCCAGCTGGCGGCGATGGCGGGCGCGCCTGCCGCGGTGCGCGCGGCGGGAACGGCCTGCGGTGCCAATCCGGTGGCGATCCTGGTGCCCTGCCACCGCGCCCAGCGCGGCGACGGCAGCATGGGCGGCTATGCCTATGGCCTCGCGCGCAAGCGCGAGCTGCGCGCCCGCGAAGGGGTGCGCGAGCGGAAGTGAATGCTATTGCCCCGCCGCGGGCGCGCAGTGATAGACCAGCTTCTCGTTATAGGTCGGCGGCAGCGCGGCGCGGATCGACTGCTGCAGGCTGGCCAGGCTTGCCCGCGCCGCCTGGTCGGCGGTGCATTGCTTGATCGGCACGGTGGGCCGCACTTCCCGCACCCGCTGCATGTCGGCGGCAGAGAGCAGGTAGCGGGTCTCGCTATAGGTTTCGCTGTCCGGATCGAATTCGCGGATCGACACCGTCTGCTCGTCCTCCGGCACCACCACCCGCTGCCAGCGCCGCCCCGATTCGGCATATTGGGTGCCGCCGTCGAAGCAGCCGTCCGGCCCGGCATTGAGCGTCACCGGCGGCGTCGCGGACACGGTGATGCGGCTGCGGTCGGGCACGATCGTGCAGAGCAGCGGCCCCTGCGCCGTCCCGGCGGGCAGTTTCGCCTCGGCGCTGCTGTTGCCGTCGCCGGGTGTGGCGATGTCGGCCTCGTCGAAGCTCGGTCGCAGCACGAACAGCGCCACTGCGCCGAGCAGCAGCGCGCCCCCGCCCACCGCGGACCAGATGCCCGGGCGCTGCTGGTCGCGCGAGAGCAGCAGCCCCGCCGCGCCCAGCGCCAGTGCCCCGAACACCAGCAGCACCGCCGCGCCGGCCATATAGGTTTCGCGCGCCGACTCGTTGGCGGCGCGGGCCTTTTCAATGGCGGCTTCGCGGGTGCGTGCGGCGGCAGATTCGGCCATCGCCACGCGGGCGGCGGCATCGGCCCGGTCCTTTTCCTCGGCACTCTTGTCGAGCGCCATGCGCTGTTCGACGCTGATGCACGGTGCGTCCACCGTCACCACCGGCTGCTTGGCATCGCGCAGGAACGCGGTCAGCTCCGCATCGGAAATGGCGAAGGCGAAGGTGGCATCGCCTTCCTCCGCATTGGTGATCGCCGAATTGACGCCGAGCACCCTGCCGCAGGTGTCGAGCAGCGGCCCGCCCGAATTGCCGCGCGCGATGTTCGCGGTGTGGAGCAACACCGAAATGCCCTCCAGCGTGCGCGTCCCGGCAAAGCCGCCCTGCGAGCGCACCGGCGACTGCGGGGTGATGAAATCCGCCGCCGATCGCGCGGTGGCGATATCGACATTGCCGGGATAGCCGAGCGCGATCAGCGCCTCGCCATCGGTGACCGCGCCATTGAAGAGCGCCAGCGGCGGCAGCTTCGTGCCGGTGAATTCGATCAGCGCGAGATCGCGCTTGGTATCGATGGCGATCAGCTTGCCCTGGAACGACTTGCTGCCTTCGGACGGCACCACGCCGATCACCACATTGCCGGGGTAGCGCGAGGCGAGTTCGACGACATGGGCGTTGGTGACGATGCGGTTCGGTGCCACCGCGAAGCCGCTGCCATGGCCGAAGCCGACCACTTCGTCATCGGCGACCGCGATGGTGACGATCCGCACCACGCCGCGCCCCGCCGCCGAAATATCGTCGGCGCGCGCCGGCGCGATCCAGGCGACCAGCATCGCCACCAGCACCATCATCTGCCGCATCTGCGGAAACACCCCGGTTGAACCCATGGCCTGCGCTTTCGGCGAAAAGGCGCGGCGGTTCAAGCCGGTGCAAGCCCGCTTGACACGGCTATTGTCCGGGTCGGGGCGTTGCATCCGGCGCGGGGACGACAGGCTTGCCGCTCTTCAGGGTCGCATCGATCGTATCGATCATCTTCGATGCCGCGTCGCCCATCCCCGATGCGTGGGGATCATAGGTGAGCACGAGCAGCATCGCCCGCGCTTCCTCCAGCTTGCCGTCCCCGATCAGCATCGCTGCCGTCTGCATCCGCAACCCGCGATCCTGCGGCGCCAGTTCATAGGCGTGGAGCAGCCCGTCGCGGGCCACCTTGGGCGGCATCATGCCATGTTCCGCATAGCTGCGGAAATAGAGGATCAGTGGCCGGGGATCTTCGGTATCGAGCCGGTTGGCGCGGGCGATGCTGCGGCGGATCTCCAGCCAGGTCTCGGGCCGGTCGTCCTTGGCGGCCAGGGCGATCGCCATCTGCGCCATCGCGCGATAGCAATGCGCCTCGATCAGCTTGGGATCGGCCGCGATGGCCTTGTTGGCCGCGGTCAGGGCGGCGGCATAGTCCTTCGCATCATATGCCGCTTCGGCCAGCCCCCGCTGCACGGCAGGGTCGTCGGGAAAATGCGCCGCAATCTTCCGGGCATCGGCATAGACCGGTGGTGCGGTCTCGTCGTTCACCCCCGCTTCGGAGCGGAAGCGCACCGGCAAGATCGCCGCTTCGCCGGGCCGCAGCACGCGCACCGCCACCGGCGGAATCGTCAGACTTTCGGGTTTGACGCGAAAGCCGCTGATTCGCGGTTTGCTGAGAAACTTCTCCAGTTCGCGATGCAGCGCGCGAAGATCGCCGAAAGCCAGGGCGGCAGCGGCTTCGGGCGATTTCCGATCGCGGCTGATCGCGTCGAGATAGGTAGCAAGCTGGCCTTTGCGGCTCGGTTCGAAGGTAAGATAATGCATCAGCGCCCAGCCGCGGCCATAGAGCGCGTCGCGCTGGTCCGATCGCAGCTTGCCGGCGGCACCCGCGAGGATCTTCTCGATCGGCAGCGGGTTGCCGGTCAACAGCCCATAAGCGCGGTATTGCGGCGCCGAACCGAACTGGAAGGCGCCATCACGATCGAACTTCGCCGTCGCGTTGAATTCCGCCCAGCCTTCGGAAACCCAGGAGGGAAAGGCCGCATCGGGCCAGTTGGTGAACATGAAGTGATGGGCATATTCGTGCTGCAACACCTGTTGCGAATTGAACGCCATCGGGCTGTCGCCGCCCATGTTGCCCGGCACGAACGCTACCGAGGCGCCCGCGCGTGGAATGTAGAATCCGGCGATCTCCGAATCCCCGGCAAGCGACGCCACCCGGTCCTGGTTGCCGACAAAATAGACGGTGACGCGTCCCGCCTTGCCGAGCGGCGATTCCTTCAGTCCGCGGGTGAGGCGCAAGGCCTTGTCGAACTTCTCCAGCTGCTCGGCATAGCGGCGCAACGACGCCTCCGAGGTGTTGGCATAGACGACGAAATGATCGGTTTCCGCCACCCGCCAGTCGGCCATCGCCGGCGTCGACACCAAGCTCGCCAGCACAAGCGCCAGCGATGCAAACCCTTTCATGTTCCATTCCCCCCGGAGCGCGGATTGCCCCGTCGCGGGAATATCGCGTCGATACTTATACGGAAATGCAAAAATGCGCGTTGCCTAGACGAAGCTATACGGGTCCACGTCCACCGCCACGCGCACCCGCGCGGTCCAGCTGAGCGCGCCCAACCAGTCGCGGATCGCATCCTGCACCGCAAAGCCGCGCTTGGCGTGGACCAGCAGGCGGAAGCGATGTCGCCCGCGCAGCATCGCGAGCGGTGCAGGCGCGGGGCCATAAACGTGCATCGCTGCGCTTTCCGGCGCCGAGCGGCCGATCATCCGTGCGGTTTCCTCCGCCGCCGCCTTGTCCTCGGAGGAGACGATGATCGCGGCATAGCGGCCGAAAGGCGGCGCGTCGGCGTGACGGCGCGCCTCGGTTTCCGCCGCATAGAAGGCCTCGGCATCGCCGGAGACGAGCGCCTGCATCACCCGTGCCTCGGGGGCGTGCGTCTGGATGAACACGGTGCCCGGCTTCTCGCCGCGCCCGGCGCGCCCGGCGACCTGCATGATCTGCTGAAAGGTGCGTTCGGACGCGCGCAGATCGCCGCCGTCGAGCCCGAGATCGGCATCGACCACGCCGACCAAGGTCAGGTTGGGGAAGTGATAGCCCTTGGTGACCAGCTGGGTGCCGACGACGATGTCGATCGCGCCATGCTCCATCCGCGACACGAACTCGGCCGCCTTGGCGGGCGACCAGAGCGTGTCCGACGTGACGATCGCGGTACGCGCCTCGGGCCACAATGCCGCGACTTCGTCGGCGATCCGCTCGACGCCGGGGCCGCAGGCGACCAAAGTGTCGTCGGACTTGCACTCGGGGCACATGCTCGGCGTCGGCATGGTATGGCCGCAGTGATGGCAGGAGAGGCGGTGGAGCAGCCGGTGCTCGACCATCCATGCCGTGCAGTTCGGGCACTGGAAGCGGTGGCCGCAGTGGCGGCACAGCGTCAGCGGCGCATAGCCGCGCCGGTTGAGGAACAAGAGCGACTGTTCGCCGCGCTTCAGCGTCTCCTCGATCGCCGCGACCAGCCGGGGCGCCAGCCAGCGGCCGCGCTCCGGCGGCTCGCGGATCAGATCGATCGCCTCGATCTTCGGCAGTTCGGCGGCGCCGTAGCGGCCTGGCAGCTTGAGTTCGGCATAGCGGCCGACCTCGACCTGGTGCCGCGTCTCGATCGCCGGGGTGGCGGAGGCGAGGACGACCGGGCAGCGCTCGAACATGCCGCGCATCACCGCCACGTCGCGGGCGTGATAGTGCACGCCTTCTTCCTGCTTGAAGCTGGTCTCGTGCGCCTCGTCGACCACGATCAGGCCGAGCTTGGGATAGGGCAGGAACAGGGCCGAGCGCGCGCCCACCGTCACCAGCGCCTCGCCGCTGGCGATCGCGCGCCATGCCCGGCGCCGCTCGGAACTGCGCAGGCCCGAATGCCAGGCCACCGGCTCACAGCCGAAGCGCCTGGCAAAGCGCGTGAGAAAGGGCTCGGTCAGCGCGATTTCGGGGAGCAGCACCAATGTCTGCCTGCCGGCTTCGATCGCGGCGGCGACCGCCTCGAAATAGACCTCGGTCTTGCCCGATCCGGTGACGCCGTCGAGCAGGAAGGGCTGGAAGGCGGCGGCTTCCACCGCCGCGCGCAGTCCGCCCGCCACCGCCGCCTGGGCGGGATTGAGCTGCGGCGGACCAAAGCCAGGATCGGGCAGCGGATAGGGCGCCTGGGTGTCGACGGTGATGGCTTCGATCGCGCCGGTCTTCACCAATCCGCGAATCACCGCGTCGGAGACCTCGGCGATGGCGGCGAGTTCGCGCACCAGCCCCTGCCGCGCGCCGATCCGCTCCAGCGCCTGGGCGCGCTGGGGGGTGAGCCGGTCCGGCACCTGCCCGGTCGCGCGATATTCGGTGATCGTCGGCGCGGCCTCGAAGGCAGCGGAGGTGCGCAGGGACATGGCCAGCACCGCCGAAGGGGGCGCCAGGTAATAGTCCGCGGTCCATTCGATCAGCCGCCGCACCGGCGCGGGGATCGGCGGCGCGTCTGCCACGGCGAGAATCGCGCGCAACCGATTGTCGCCGATCTCCTCGGTCGGCAGCCGCTCGGCTTCCCACACCACGCCGGCGAACTGGCGCGGGCCGATCGGCACGATCACGATGCTGCCGGGCGCGACCTCCATGCCCGGCGGCACGCGATAGTCGAGCGGCCCCAGAGCCGGATGGAGGACGAGAATGCGCGCGCGGGCCATGATCGGCCCGTCATATGGGCATTTTCCGCGGAACGGGAATCCCGTATCGCCGGTTCGTCGCTCTGAGGAGATCCGCCGATGCTCGTTTTCGCCCTGCTGCTTGCCCAGGCGGTGCCTGCCCCGCCGGTTCCCGCCCAGGCGACCACCGCCTGCAAGGCAACCGATGCCAGCCTGCCCGCCGCACTGGCCGGCTGGAACATGCCGGGCGATGCACTGGTGCGCGACAAGGCGGTATCGCTCGATACCGTGGATGGCGCGACGCTGAAGGGGCTGCCGGCGCAGGCCAAGCCCGGCCGGGCGGCGATGATCGAATTCCGCATCGCCAAGGCCGGGCGGTACGGCATCGCGCTCGATCAGCCGGGGTGGATCGATGTGCTGCCGGGTGCCGCGGGCGGCGCGGCGCTCGCGTCGGTCGCGCATGGCCATGGGCCCGACTGCTCGACGATCCGCAAGATCGTTCGTTTCCAGTTGGCGCCGGGCACCTACCGCGTCTTTGTGAGCGGTCTGCGCCAGGCCAAGGCGAAGCTGATGCTGGTGGCCGATTGAATCCATCTTGCCGGGCCTGTGGAACGAAGATAGAACACCGGATCGCTGAACCAGGGAGTCGGCGATGCTCACAATCATAGCTGCACTGGCGTTGATGGCGCCGGAATGCGCGGCGCTTCCGCGAACCCTTGGCGGGTGGGAGCGCAGCGGCACCGGGCTCGATACCCGTCACGCGACGACGATACCCGCGAAGAACGGCGCGGCGGAAACGCAGGTCACGATCCGCAAGGCGGGCGCCTTCGGCATCGTCGCCGATCAGCCCGGCTGGATCGATGTGGCGCGGGAAAAGGGCCGTCCGCTGCGCATGGAGGCGCGCCGGAACGGGATCGCCTGTGCCGGGATCGCGAAGATCGTCTATTACCGGCTCCAGCCCGGCACCTATCGGGTGACGATCGCCAAGCTGCAAACGCCGCAGGTGAAGCTGATGCTGGTGCACGGCGATCGCGCGAGAGGGTTTGCCCGCGGCGGCCGGGTCGGCTAGGCGGGCGCCGACATTCCACCGGAAGGTTTGCTGCCATGAAGTTCTTCGCCGACACCGCCATCATCGACGACATTCGCGACCTGGCTGATGCCGGGCTGCTCGATGGCGTCACCACCAATCCGTCGCTGATCGCCAAGTCGGGCCGCAACTTCCTGGAAGTGGTGGCGGAGATCTGCGCGATCGTCGAAGGCCCGGTCTCGGCCGAAGTGGTCGCGCTCGACTATGCAGGCATGATGCGCGAGGCGGAAATCGTCCGCAAGATTGCCGACAATGTGGCGGTGAAGCTGCCGCTGACGATCGATGGCCTCAAGGCGTGCAAGGCGCTGACCGATGACGGCACGATGACCAACGTCACGCTCTGCTTCTCGGCCAACCAGGCGCTGCTGGCCGCCAAGGCAGGCGCGACCTTCATCTCGCCCTTCGTCGGCCGGCACGACGATATCGGCTTCGACGGCATGGACCTGATCGAAGACATCCGCCTGATCTACGACAATTACGATTTCGCCACCGAGATCCTGGTCGCCAGCGTCCGCCATCCGGTGCACGTGCTCCAGGCCGCCAAGATCGGCGCCGACGTGATGACCGCGCCGCCGGCGGTGATCAAGCAGCTGGTCAAGCACCCGCTGACCGACAAGGGCATCGAGGCGTTCATGGCCGATTGGGCGAAGACCGGCCAGACGATCGGCTGAGTCTGGGCTGAAGTGTAAATTCCCCTCCCGCTTGCGGGAGGGGCTAGGGGAGAGACTGACGTGGAAGTTTCGGACTCCGCTGCGGCCTTCCCGCTTCCCAGCCATGCGATGCAACGGCGTCCGTTCAAGTCCGTTGTCATCCCCGCGAAGGCGGGGATCCATTGGCGCTGATGCCGCGGTTCCTTTCCCCAGCGTACAGGACAATGGATTCCCGCCTTCGCGGGAATGACGACGGTCTCTTTGGAGCGCTCCCGCCCAACGCGGGGCCGCCGCACCCATGACCGACCTCCCCCTGCCGCGCCGCTTCGCCGAGCATCTCGGCCGCGACCGGCGGCGGTCCGCGCACACGATCCGCGCCTATGAGGCGACCGCGATCCGGTTGCTTGCCTTTCTCCAGCGCCATTGGGGCGGCCCGGTTGCCCAGGACGCGCTCGCCAAGGTCAGCGCGGCAGACCTGCGTGCCTACCTCTCGGTGCGCCGCGACGAAGGCCTGTCGAACACGTCCGCCGCGCGCGAGCTTTCGGCCATTCGCGCCTTCCTGAAATTCGCCGGCGGCGACGATGCCCAACTGCCCCGGCTGCGCGGCCCCAAGGTGAAGAAGAGCCTGCCGCGCCCGATCGCGCCGCACGAGGCGGTGGCGCTGGCAGAATGGGCGTCGGACGAGGCGCGCGAACCCTGGATCGCCGCGCGCGACTGGGCGGTGCTGCTGCTGCTGTATGGCGCCGGCCTGCGCATCGGCGAGGCGGTGGCGCTAACTGGTGCGGCGTTGCCGCTCGGCGCGACGCTGCGCGTTACCGGCAAGCGCGACAAGACCCGCGACGTGCCGCTGCTGCCGGAGGTGCGCGTGGCAATCGAGGCCTATGTCGCCGCCTGCCCCTGGGGAATCGCGCGCGACCTGCCGCTGTTTCGCGGCGCCAAGGGCGGGCCGCTGCCGCCGGGCGCGATTCGCAAGGCGGTACGCTCGGCGCGGGCCAGCCTGGGCCTGTCCGATCGCACCACGCCGCACGCGCTGCGGCACAGCTTCGCGACGCACCTGCTCGGCCGCGGCGCGGACCTGCGCGCGCTGCAGGAGCTGCTGGGCCATGCCAGCCTCAGCTCGACGCAGGTCTATACCGCGGTCGATGCCGCGCATCTGCTGGACGTGTACCGCGCCGCACACCCGCGCGCGTGAGTCAGGCGCGGGCGTGAGTCAGGCCCGGCGCGGCTTCCAGGTCAGCACGCGCCACACATAGAAGATCAGCATCGCGACAACCCCGATAACGATCGCCGGCGTCACGAACCGGTCGATCTCCGCTACCGCCGCGCCCAGCCCATAGCCCACACCGACCAGTGCTGCGTTCCAGATCGCGCTCCCCGCCGCCGTATAGGCGCAGAACCGCCAGAACGGCATGTGCATCAGCCCGGCCGGCAGCGAGATGATCGTTCGGCCGAACGGCATGAAGCGAAAGACGAAGATCGTGGGCCCGCCCCAGCGATCGAAATAGCCCTTGAACCGTTCGACATCGTGCCACTCCACGGTCAGCCAGCGCCCCCAGCGCGCGACGAAGGGCCTCAGCCGCTCGTAGCCGAGCCGGCGTCCGATCTCCCACCAGAACAAATTGCCCAGCACGGTGCCGAGCGTGCCGACCAGCACCAGCAGCGCCGGATCGAAATGCCCCTTGGCCGCGCCAATCCCGGCGATTCCCATGATCGCTTCCGAAGGCACCGGGGGAATGACGTTTTCGAGCACCATCAGCAGGAAGATGCCCCAATAGCCCCAGGCGAGCATCGCTCCCATCGCTCAAACGCTGCCTAGCGGCGCGCGGCGACGCGACCTTCGATCGCATCCCAGATCATGCCCGCCGTATCGGTGCCGTTGAACCGGTCGATCGCGACGATTCCTGTCGGAGAGGTGACGTTGATTTCGGTCAGCCATTGCCCTCCGATAACGTCGATGCCGACGAAAAGGAGCCCGCGCTTCTTCAGGTCCGGCCCCAGCACGGCGCAGATTTCCTTCTCCCTGTCGGTGAGTTCGGTCTTCGCCGCCGATCCGCCGACGGCAAGATTCGATCGGATCTCGCCCTCGCCCGGCAGCCGGTTGATCGCGCCGGCGACCTCGCCATCGACCAGCACGATCCGCTTGTCGCCCTTCACGATGTCGGGAAGGAAGGCCTGCACCATGTGCGGCTCGCGATAGGCGGTGTTGAACACCTCGATCAGCGAGGAGAGGTTGGCGCCGTCGCGGCCGATCTTGAAGATCGCCTTGCCGCCATTGCCGTGGAGCGGCTTGACGACGATCTCGCCATGTTCGGCAAGGAACGCCTTCGCCTCCTCGACCGAGCGGGTGACCAACGTCGGCGGCATGAACTGCGCGAAATCGAGCACCCAGACCTTTTCGGGTGCGTTGCGGACATGGGCGGGATCGTTCACCACCAGCGTCCGGTCGGCGATGCGCTCGAGCAGGTGGGTGGCGGTGATATAGCCGAGATCGAAGGGCGGGTCCTGGCGCATCAGCACCACGTCCGCCTCGTCGCCGAGATCGAGGCTCACGGGATCGCCGAAGCTGAAGTGATTGCCTGCCACCCGCTGCACGGTCACCGGATGCGCCTTGGTCCAGACGCGGCCGGCGCTGTAGTTCAGGTCCTCGGGGGCGTAGTGGAACAGCCTATGCCCGCGCGCCTGGGCGGAGAGCATCAGCGCGAAGGTCGAATCGCCTGCGATGTTGATCGAATCGAGCGGGTCCATCTGCACGGCGACGGTGAGCGACATTGGGCCTCCTTGGGTGTCTTGCCGGGCTAGGTCACCCGATCCAGGCATTCTCGATATGGCGAGGCAGCGTGCGCGGGGCAATGAGGATCACGTCGACGCGGATATCGTCGCCGGGCCCGGCATAGCGCGGCATCAGCAGTTCGGCGGCGGCGGCGACCCGGGCCAAGCGGCGTTCGTCGATGGCGTAATCGAGTTCCGCGGCGGACTTGCGGGTCTTCACCTCGACGAACGCGACAAGGGTGCCGCGCCTTGCCACGATGTCGACTTCGCCGGCGGGGGTGCGCACCCGCTGGTCGAGGATGCGCCAGCCGCGCAGCCACAGCCACCAGGCGGCGCGACGCTCGCCGTCGCGGCCGCGCAGCTCGGCGGCGCGGCGATCCCTCACCCTTTCAGTTCCATCGCCCGGGCATAGAGCGCCTTGCGGTCCAGCCCCAGCTTCTTGGCCACCTCGCCGGCCGCCTTGGACGCGGGCAGGCGGGTAAGGGCTTCCACCAGCGCCGCCTCGCCGTCTTCCAGGGTCGCGGGCGGGGCTTCGCCGGGCGGGCCGACGACGATGACGATCTCGCCCTTGGGCGGCGCCTCGGCATAGCGGGCGGCAAGGGTGGTAAGGGTGCCGGTCACGCATTCCTCGAACTTCTTGGTGATCTCGCGCGCGACGCCCGCCTCGCGGTCGCCCAACCCCTCGGCGAGGGCGGACAGGCAGGCCGACAGGCGCGGGCCCGATTCGTAGAAGATCAGCGTCGCCCGGATGGCGGCCACCTCCGCAATCGCCTCGGCCCTTGCATGGGCCTTGCTCGGCAGGAAGCCGAGGAAGAAGAAGCGATCGGTCGGCAGCCCCGCCAGCGTCAGTGCGGCGATCGCCGCGCAGGGCCCCGGAATCGTCACCACCATGTGGCCGGCGGCGCGGGCATCGCGGACCAGCTTGTAGCCCGGATCGGAGATCAACGGCGTGCCGGCATCGGAAACCAGCGCCACCGCTTCGCTGCCCATGCGGGCGATCAGGCCGGGGCGCACGGCATCGGCATTGTGATCGTGATAGGGCAGCATCGGCCGCTTCACGCCGATGTGGCGGAGCAGCCCGGCGGTCACCCGGCTGTCTTCCACTGCAACCACATCGGCTTGAGAGAGTATCATGCTGGCGCGCGGCGACAGGTCACCGAGATTGCCGATCGGGGTGGCCACGATATAGAGGCCGGGCGCAAGCGTGTTTTCCATCGGGGAGTGTCATGGCAGAGGGTAGCGGCAGATCGCAACCGGGGCGCGTCGCGTCCCTTCGTTTGGCCGTCACCGGTCTCGCCCTGCTGGCCAGCGCGTGCGTCGGTCCCCGGGGTGGTCCGCCCCCGGCGCCCCCGGCACCGCCCGAGCGGCCGGAAGAGCGGCCGAACGCGCCGATCTCGCAGGGATTGCCGCAGGATGTCGCCCGCCATCGGGTGGCGTTGCTGGTCCCGCTCAGCGGCAACAACGCCGGACTCGGGCGGTCGCTGCAGAACGCGACGCAGCTGGCGATTCTCGATACCAACACCGATGCGATCCGCATCACCAGCTATGATACCGCCGGTCCCGGCGGGGCGCTGGCGGCGGCGGAGCGTGCGATCGCCGAGGGCAACAAGCTGATTCTCGGGCCCTTGCTTGCCGAGGATGCCCGCGCGGTGGCGCCCGTCGCGCGCAAGGCGCGGGTGCCGGTGCTCAGCTTCTCCAACGATTCGAGCGCGGCCGGCGGCGGCGTGTACCTGCTCGGCTATTCGCCTGCCCAGTCGATCGAACGGGTCGTGAACTATGCCAAGGGCACCGGGATCACCAACTTCGCCGGGCTGATCCCTTCGGGGATCTATGGGCAGCGCGCCTCGACCGCGTTCCTGCGCGCGGTGGAAAGCGCGGGCGGCAAGGTGCTGGCGATGCATAACTACGATGCGCGGCCGGGTTCGATGAACCAGGCGATCGCGAAGCTGGCGGGCGTGCCGTACCAGGCCATCCTGATCGCGGGCAGCGCCGGAACCGCAACGGTGGCGGTGCCGGTGCTGCGGCGCGCGCCCGGCGGCAAGGCTGCGCGCATCTTGGGTACCGAATTGTGGAACACCGATTCCGCGATCGCCAGCCGGCCCGTGCTCAACGGCTCCTGGTTCGCCAGCGTGCCCGACGGCGTGTACCGGCAATATGCGGTGAAGTATCGTACCCGCTTCGGCGCCGCGCCCTATCGCCTCTCGGCGCTCGGCTATGATGCGGTTCTGTTGACCGTCCGCATCGCCCGCGACTGGAAGAACAACACCGATTTCCCGGCCTCGATGCTGGTCGACCATGATTTCGGCGGGGTCGACGGCGCCTTCCGTTTCGGCCGCGACGGTGTCGCCGCCCGCGCGCTGGAGGTGCAGGAAGTGCGCGACGGATCGATCATCACGGTATCGGCTGCCCCGGCGAGCGCGAACTGACGAAGCAGGGCGGCTTCCCGCCGCCGCCCCTCCGGCTTCCGCCGGGAGCGCGGCTACAGGGTTCAGGCCACCACGTCGCGCAGGATCGCTTCGAGCACGGGCATCCCGGCGTCGGTGACCCGCAGCCGGCTGCCGCTCCGCTCGGCCAGACCCTGCCGGACGATGCGATCGAGCGCGGCCGCGTCGATCGGGGGGACGCCATCGGCCAGGGCGGCAATGCGGTCGAGGTTCACGCCCTCACCGATGCGGAGGCCCATCAGCAGCGCTTCGATGGCGCGGTCGACCGGCGCAAGCCGATCCTCGCGCTCCATGCCATGGCCGTTGCGGTCGATTGCCGTCAGCCAGTTCTCCGGCTTCTTGTGGCGCAGCGTGGCAAGCCCGCCGCGCCGCCCATGCGCGCCGGGGCCGATGCCGGCATAGTCGCGATAGCGCCAATAGGTCAGGTTATGCCGGCTTTCCGCCCCCGGCCGGGCGTGATTGGAAATTTCATAGGCCGGCAGGCCTGCGGCGGCGGTGATCGCGCGCGTCGTCTCGAACAGGTCGGCGCCGGTATCGGCGTCGGGGATCGTCAGCTGGCCCTTGGCGGCGAGGGTGGCGAAGCGCGTGCCGGGCTCGATGGTGAGCTGGTACAGCGACAGATGCTCGGTCCCGAAGCCGATCGCGCGGCGCAGCTCCGCCTCCCATGCGTCGAGGGACTGGCCAGGGCGCGCATAGATCAGGTCGAAGCTTACGCGCCGGAAGGCTGCCTGCGCCGTGGCCAGCGCGGCCAGCCCTTCTTCCACGCCGTGCGCGCGCCCAAGGAAGCGCAGCGCGTCGTCGTCGAGCGCCTGCAGGCCCAGGGAAACGCGGTTCACGCCGGCCGCGGCGATATCGGCGAATCGCGCCGCTTCCACCGACGATGGGTTGGCCTCCAGCGTGATCTCGATGCCATCGTCGAACGTCCAGGCCCTGGCTGCCGCGTCGATGATCGCCGCCACCGTCTCGGGCGGCATCAGCGAGGGGGTGCCGCCGCCGAAGAAGATCGAGCCGAGCCGCCGGCCGGGCAGCATTGCCGCCTCATGCGCCAGATCGGTCAGCAGCGCTGTCCGCCAGCGCGCCTGGTCCACCGCGTCGCGGACATGGCTGTTGAAGTCGCAATAGGGGCATTTGGACACGCAGAACGGCCAATGCACATAAAGTGCGAGCGGGGCGGGATCGGCTGTCATGCTTGGTCAGGTGGAGCGGGTAGCGGGAATCGAACCCGCGTATTCAGCTTGGAAGGCTGCTGCACTACCATTGTGCTATACCCGCCCAACGCAGATGCGCCTGCCACAAGCAGGGGCGTTCGGTCAACCGCCTGGATTGGCCGGGGTTCCGGCCCCGCGGGCCGCTTGCGGGCCTTGCACGGTCGCTTCCAGCTGCGAATCGCCGCCGAGCGATCGATAGAGATTCACCCGGTTGGTTGCTGCCGTCAGCTGCACCGTTACCAGCTGGCGCTGCGCGGTGTAGAGCGAGCGTTGCGCGTCGAGGCTTTGCAGGAACGTATCGATTCCGCCCCGATAGCGGGCGGTCGCCAGCTTGTAGCTATCGGCGGCGGCGTCGGCCTGGAGTTGCGTGGCGCGCAGCTGGGCGTCGATGGTGCCGCGCGTGGCGAGCGCATTTGCGACGTCGCGAAACGCGGTCTGGATGGCGCGCTCGTAGCTGGCGACCGCCGCTTGCTGCTGCGCTTCGGTGAGCCGCACATTCGCGCGGGCGGCGCCGCCGCGGAAGATCGAATATGCGGCATTGCCGCCTGCCTGCCAGGTGAAGGCATCGCCATCGAACAGGCTGGACAGCGCGGTGCTGGCGAAGCCGAGCACGGTGGTGAGGCTGATCCGTGGGAACAGCGCCGCGCGCGCCGCACCGATCTGGGCATTGGCGGCGCGCAGCTGATATTCGGCCTGCACCACGTCCGGGCGGCGCAGCAGGATGCTCGAATCGAGCCCGGCAGGCACTGCCGCGACGCTGGGGGCGGCCTGTTCGATCGAGGCCGGGAGCAGCGCCGGATCGATTTCCGAACCGGCCAGCAGCCGCAAGGCGTTCACGTCCTGCGCCAGCGCGGCCGTCTGCCGGGCGACGTCATTCTGCGCGGTAGCCAGCGTCTGTTCCGCCTGGCGCAGATCGGTGCGCGGCGCGATGCCGCCTTCCAGCCGGGCGCGGGTGAGGCGTACGCTGTCCTCGGCGCTTTTCGCGGTCTGCTGCGCGACCTCGAGCAGGCTCGCGTCCGACGCATAGGTAAGCCAGGCGGTTGCGATATCGCCGACCAGGGTCAGCCGCGTCGCGCGCGCGCCGGCTTCGGTGGCGAAATAGCTGTTCTGCTGGGCGCGGGTAAGCGAGGCGAGCCGGCCGAACAGGTCGAGTTCGAAGCCGGTGATGCCCAGCTGGGTCGAATAGTTGGTGCGCAGGCCGCCGCCGACATTGCCGCCCCCGCTGACATTGCCGCCCGTGTTGCCGCCGGTGTTGCCATTTCCCGGGATGGCGCCGTTGCCGATATTGGTCCCGTTGCCGCGCCGTTCGGTGATGCCGAGGTTGGCATCGACCTGGGGCAGCTGCGCGCCGCGCTGGATCTGGTACTGCGCACGCGCGGCGGCGATATTGGCGGCCGCCACGCGCAGGTCGCGGTTATTGGCCAGGGCCTGCGCGATCAGCGTCTGGAGCCGTGCGTCCCGGAACACGTCGCGCCAGTTGAGCGCGGGCAGGCCTGCCTCGCTCTCCCGCAGATAGGAATCGCCGGTCGGCCAGCTCGGTGGCACCGGGGCTGCCGGCCGCACGTCCTTCGGGGCCATCGAACAGCCGGCCAGCATGGCGGTGGAGAGGAGGA
The DNA here is from genome assembly GCF_003096275.1 of Sphingomonas pokkalii. Taxonomy (GTDB): domain Bacteria; phylum Pseudomonadota; class Alphaproteobacteria; order Sphingomonadales; family Sphingomonadaceae; genus Sphingomonas; species Sphingomonas pokkalii. The sequence continues at coordinate 292,234 of NZ_QENQ01000001.1, read as the reverse complement.
GCAGCGCGCGGTTCATGCCTGGGCTTCCGGGGTGTTGCGGTGGCGGCGGTTGCGCAGCGCCGCCAGACCGTCGCGCACGCCGCGGCGGACGAGCACGAAGAAAAGCGGGATGTAGAAGATGGCGAGGATCGTCGCCGTCAGCATGCCGCCGATCACCGAGGTGCCGATCGCGACGCGGCTGTTGGCGCCGGCGCCGGTGGAAATGGCGAGCGGCAGCACGCCGAAGATGAAGGCAAGGCTGGTCATCAGGATCGGGCGAAGGCGGATGCGGGCTGCTTCCAGCGCCGCCTCGATCACCCGCTTGCCCTGCTTCTCGGCCTGTTCGGCGAACTCGATCATCAGGATCGCGTTCTTGGCGGCGAGGCCCATGGTGGTGAGCAGGCCGATCTGGAGATAGACGTCGTTCTGCAGGCCGCGCAGCGTCACCGCGAAGATCGCGCCGACCAGGCCGAGCGGGATGACCAGCAGCACCGCGATCGGGATCGACCAGCTTTCATAGAGCGCGGCGAGGCACAGGAACACGACGAGCAGCGACACGCCGTAGAGCAGGGGCGCCTGGCCCGAGGACAGCCGCTCCTGATAGGACAGGCCCGCCCAGGCGATGCTGGTGCCCGGAATCTCCGCGGCAAGTTCGGCGATGCGCTTCATCGCCTCGCCAGAGCTCTTGCCGGGGGCGGCCTGGCCGCTGAACTCGAAGGACTGGACGCCGTTGAAGCGCGCCATCGAGGTCGGCGCCGTCGCCCAGCTGGTCGTGGCGAAGGAGGTGAACGGCGCCATCTGGCCGTTATTGCTGCGGACGAACCACTGGGCGAGGTCGCTCGGCTCCGAGCGATAGGGCGCGTCGCCCTGCACATAGACGCGCTTCACCCGGCCGCGATCGATGAAGTCGTTGACGTAGCGGCCGCCCCAGGCGGTCGACAGCGTCGAGTTCACGTCGGTCTGGTTGAGCCCCAGCGTGGCGAGCTTCTGCTGGTCGAGATCGACCTTGAGCGTCGCGACGTCGGGCAGGTCGGTCAGGCGGACGGCGGCCAGTTCCGGATCCGCTGCGGCGGCGGCGAGCAGCTTGTCGCGCGCCGCGAGGAACTGGTCGCGCGGCATGCCGCTCGAATTGAGCAGCTCCATCGTGAAGCCGGTCGACTGGCCGAGACCGCGGATTGCCGGCGGCACCAGCGCGAAGACCTGCGCGTCGCGGAAGTTGCGGAAGGCGCCCGAGGCGCGCTGGACGATCCCGTCCGCGCTGTTCTCTCTGCCCTTGCGCTCCGACCAGTCGGCGAAGTTGAGGAAGCCCTGGCCGGTATTCTGACCGGCGGGGCCACCACCACCACCGCCGCCCGCGACCGAGAACATGACCGAGACGTTCTTGGCCTCCTGCGTCAGGAAATATTTCTCCACCGCCAGCTGCACTTCCTTGGTGCGCGACATGGTGGCGCCGGCCGGCAGCCGGAACTGAATCGAGGCCGCACCCTGGTCTTCGGTCGGCAGGAAGCCGGTGGGCAGGCGCACGAACATCAGCACCAGCAGTGCGCAGACGGCCAGATAGAGCAGCAGGAAGATCCACTTGCGGTCGACCACCGCCTGCACGCCGCGGGTATAGCGATCGACGCCGCGGTCGAAGCCGTTGTTGAACCTGGTCTTGGCGGTGGTCAGTCCGCGCCCGATCCAGGGAAAACGGCGGGCGAGCCAGCTGTCCTCGACGTCCTTTTCCTGGCTCTTCTGCCTGAGCAGTGTCGCGGTGAGCGCCGGGCTCAGCACCAGTGCGACCAGCACCGACAGCACCATCGCCGAGACGATCGTCACCGAGAACTGGCGATAGATCACGCCGGTCGACCCGCCGAAGAACGCCATCGGCAGGAATACCGCCGAGAGGACCAGCGCGATCGCGACCAGGGCGACCTGGATCTCGTCCATCGATCGGATCGTCGCCTCACGCGGCGTCATTTCCGGATTCTCTTCCATCAGCCGCTCGACATTCTCGACGACGACGATGGCGTCGTCGACGAGCAGGCCGATGGCGAGGACAAGGCCGAACAGGGTCAGCGTGTTGATCGTGAAGCCCAGGGCATAGAACACGCCGAACGTGCCGAGCAGCACCACCGGCACCGCGATCGCCGGGACGAGCGTGGCGCGCCAGCTCTGCAGGAACACGAACATCACGATGACGACGAGGATGATCGCCTCGACCAGCGTCTTCACCACCTCTTCGATCGAGAGCTTGATGAAGCCGGTGGTGTCGTTGGCATAGGCGTATTTGAAGCCCGCGGGGAAGCTCTTGGACGCGGCTTCCACCTGCTGCTTGACCAAGTCGGCGGTCTTCAGCGCATCGGCGCCAGGCGACAGCGAAATGGCGAGGCCGGCACCGGGGTGGCCGTTGATCCGGCTCGACGAATTATAGTTGTCCGAGCCGAGCTCGACGCGGGCGACGTCGCGCAGCTTCACCGCTGCGCCGGTAGGATCGGTCTTGACGATGATGTTGGCGAACTGCTCGGGCGTCTGCAGCCGCGACTGCGAGGTCACCGTCGCGTTGAGCATCTGCTCCTGCGGCATCGGCTGGCCGCCCAGCTCGCCGGCGGCGATTTCGGTGTTCTGCGCCTGAATTGCGGTGATGATATCGTTCGGAATCAGGCCATAGCTGGCGAGGCGCGCGGGGTTGAGCCAGATGCGCATCGCATAGGGCGCACCGAACACATTGGTATCGCCTACGCCTTCGATGCGGGACAGCGGATCCTGCAGATTGGAGGCGAGCCAGTCCGACACGTCGAGATTGGTGCGCTTGTCGGTTTCGTCATACACGCCGACGATCATCAGGAAGTCGGGGTTCGACTTGGTGACCGTCAGGCCCTGCTGCTGCACCTGGCTGGGCAGGCGGGAAAGCGCCTGCTGCACCTTGTTCTGCACCTGCACCTGGGCGATGTCCGGGTTGGTACCCTTTTCGAAGGTCGCCGAGATCGTCACCTGGCCACGCGAGGTGGACGAGCTGCTGAAATAGAGCAGGCCGTCGATGCCGCTCAGCTGCTGCTCGATCACCTGGGTGACGCTGTTCTGCACCGTCTCGGCCGAGGCGCCGGGATAGGTGGCGCGGATGTTGACCTGCGGCGGGGCGATGTCCGGATATTGCGCGATCGGCAGCGAGAAGATCGCCCCCAGCCCCATCAGCATCACGATGATGGCGAGCACCCAGGCGAAGATCGGCCGATCGATGAAGATGCGCGACATCGATCAGCCCGCCTTGGCCTGGCTGCCGCCCTGACCCGGTTTCTGCCCCTTTCTGGGCGGCTCGATCTTCTGCGGCGCGCTCGCCGGCACCGGCTTGACGTCGATATCGGGGCGGAGGTTCGCAGTGCCCTGGACGATCACCTTATCCCCCGGCACAAGCCCTTGCGTCACCACCCAATTCTGGCCGATCGTGCGATCGGCGACGACCGTGCGCGGCACCGCCTTGTTGCCGGGGCCGACGACATAGACGGTCGCATTGCCCTTGGGATCGCGTGACACGCCGGCCTGCGGCACCAGATAGGCCTGGGTATCGATCGCCTGGGCGAACTGGGCGCGGACGAACATGCCCGGCAGCAGGATGTTCTGCGTGTTGGGGAAGCGCGCGCGCAGCGTTACGGTGCCGGTGCTTTCGTTGACGATCACCTCGGTGAACTCGACGGTGCCCGTGGCACCATAATCGCTGCCATCTTCCAGCTTCAGCCGCACCGTGGCGCTGACCGGCGCGATGCCGTCGCGGGCGAGCGCCTTGCGCAGCGCGAGCAGATCGGCGCTCGATTGCTGGATATCGACGAAGATCGGGTCGAGCCGTTCGATCACTGCCAGCGGATCCGCCTGGTTGGCGGTGACGAGCGCGCCTTCGGTGAATAGCGATCGGCCGATGCGGCCGGTGATCGGCGCTGGCACGCGGGTGAAGCGCAGGTTGATCTGCGCGGTTTGCAGTGCGGCGCGGAACTGCGCGACCTGTGCAGCGGCCTGGCGCGATTGCGCCACGGCGTCGGTATAATCCTGCTGGCTCACGGCCTGCATCTGCGCGAGCGGCTTGTAGCGATCGGCCTTGGTGCGGGCCGCTTCCAGATTGGCCTGGGCGTTCTGCAGATTCGCTTCGGCCTGCGCCACGCTGGCGCGGTACAGGCTGGGATCGATCTGATAGAGCGTCTGGCCCTGTTGGACGATCTGGCCTTCCTTGAAGAGGCGCTGCTGGACGATCCCTGCCACCTGGGGCCGCACCTGCGACATCTGGAAGGGCGTGACGCGGCCGGCCAGTTCGGTCGTCATCGGCACACGGCTCGGCTGCACGACGACATACCCCACCCGGGGCGGACCGGATGCACCTTTGCGCCCGCCTTGTTTGCCGGCGCTGTCGCCCGCGCTGCAGGAGGCGAGGAGCAGGGCTGATGCAAAGACGATCAGGCCCGAACGGCGATAGCTGGTCGGTGCGCTCAAAATTTCTGAACCCGTTTAGGGATGGTTCGAGGAATGCCGAACCACCGGTCACTGCCAAACTAGCCAATAAATGGCACGTTGCCGCAGTGCCACAAAAGAGTTGTCGCAAAATATGTCGAAAGACGTAGCGACTTGTACGGGTTTGATGAAACGCGGCGATCCAGGGCGGAGCCCGCATCCTGCCGCAGCGGCCGGAGGATGCGGGCTCCAGAGCCGGATCAGAAGGCGAAGGTTTCGCCGATCGTGCGTTCTCCGACCAGAAAGGCGTCCGCCACCAGCTGGAGCGGGCGGACGTCGACATCGCTCTCGCGCGCCGCCACCAGATCGGCGAAGCGCGCGTAGAGCCGCGCATATTCCCGGTCCGGGGCCTTCTGTTCCGTCTCGCCGGGCAGCTGCAGGATGCTGCCGCCCATGCCGAGGCGCAGCGTGCCGGCATCGGTGTCGACCTCGATGTCCCAGGTCTGCGGGCCCGTCTGGAGGAAATCGAAGTCCGCGGTCACCACGGCACCGCCGCTGCGCATGTGGAGCTTGGCGCGGAGCGGCGAGGCGCGGCCCTCGGGCACTTCCATCCAGGCCTGGTCGAGCAGCAGCGCGTCCGGCAGGATCTTGGTGACGATCGACAGCGCGTTGATGCCGGGATCGAACACGCCGAAGCCGCCCGCGGCGAGGATCCATTCCTGCCCCGGATGCCAGCGGCGGATATCCTCGCGCCAGGTGATGCGCGCGGCGGTGATCTTCTTGCCTTCGAGCCAGGCCTTGGCGGGCTCGACGCCGGCAGCCTCGCGCGAATGCCAGGTGGTGAACAGCGTCACGCCATGCGCGCGGGCGCGTTCGGCGAGGTCGGCGATCTCGGTGAGCGTCGCGGCCGGCGGCTTTTCCAGCATCACGTTCAGCCCGGCCTCGATGGCGATGCGTGCCTGGTCGTAGCGGCCCTCGGGCGGGGTGCAGAGCGAGACGGCGTTGAGATCGTGCCCGCCGGCGATCAGCGATTCGATGTCCTTGTGCGCTGCGACGCCGTCGACCGAGGCATTGCGGCTGGCGGTGGCGACCAGTTCGAAACGGTCATCGCCTTCCAGCGCCGGCAGATGCTGATCGCGCGCGATCTTGCCGATGCCCACCAACCCCAGACGAATCCGCTCCGACATATCAGGCCATCCTTTTATAAGATATATATGCTTCCTATGGACGTGCGCCGCGGTTATCAAGAGCCGCAGATACGCCCCAAGTTGCGCCGTAGCGGAGGAATGATGACCGAAGAAGCTGGAACTCGCCGTACGCCGCTGCGCTCCCGTGCCTGGTTCGACAATCCCGATAACCCCGATATGACGGCGCTGTACGTCGAGCGCTATCTGAACTTCGGCCTGAGCCTTGAGGAACTGCAATCGGGCAAGCCGATCATCGGCATCGCCCAGACCGGCAGCGACCTCAGCCCCTGCAACCGCCACCATCTCGAACTCGCCAAGCGAGTGCGCGAGGGCATTCGCGACGCAGGCGGCATCGCCATCGAGTTCCCGACGCATCCGATCCAGGAAACCGGCAAGCGCCCGACCGCGGGGCTCGACCGCAACCTCGCCTATCTCAGCCTCGTCGAGACGCTGTACGGCTATCCGATCGACGGCGTGGTGCTGACGATCGGCTGCGACAAGACGACCCCGGCCTGCCTGATGGCCGCGGCCACCGTGAACATCCCCGCAATCGCGCTGTCGGTCGGCCCGATGCTCAACGGCTGGTTCAAGGGCGAGCGCACCGGATCGGGCACGATCGTGTGGAAGGCGCGCGAGATGCTCGCGGCGGGCGAGATCGACTATAAGGGCTTCATCCAGCTCGTCGCCTCGTCGGCGCCGTCGACCGGCTGGTGCAACACCATGGGCACCGCGACGACGATGAACGCGATGGCGGAGGCGCTCGGCATGTCGCTGCCCGGCTCGGCGGCGATTCCCGCGCCGTACCGCGACCGCGCGGAATGCGCCTATCGCACCGGCCTGCAGATCGTCGAGATGACGCTGGCCGATCGCAAGCCCAGCGACGTGCTGACCCGGGAAGCCTTCCTCAACGCGATCCGCGTCAATTCCGCTATCGGCGGATCGACCAACGCGCCGATCCACCTCAACGCGATCGCCCGCCACATCGGTGTCGAGCTGACCCTGGAAGACTGGGAATCCTACGGCGCCGACGTGCCGCTGCTGGTCAACCTCCAGCCGGCGGGTAAGTATCTTGGCGAGGATTTCTACCGCGCCGGCGGCGTGCCTGCGGTGATGGGCGAACTCTATCGCGCCGGGCTGCTCCACAACGACGCGCTGACCGTCAACGGCCGCACCATCGGCGAGAATATCGGCACCGCCGAGATCGAGGATGGCGACGTGATCCGTCCGCTCGCCACGCCGCTGCGGCCAGCGGCGGGGCTGACCGTGCTGTCGGGCAATCTGTTCGACAATGCGGTGATGAAGCTCAGCGTGATCTCGGACGAGTTCCGCGCCCGCTACCTTTCCAACCCCGACGATCCCGGCGCGTTCGAAGGCACCGCCTTCGTGTTCGACGGGCCGGAGGATTACCATCACCGGATCGACGATCCGTCGCTCGGCATCGACGAGAACAGCATCCTGATCATGCGCGGTGCCGGGCCGGTCGGCTATCCGGGCGGGGCCGAGGTGGTGAACATGCGCCCGCCGGTCGCGCTGATCCAGGCGGGCGTCCATGCGCTGCCCTGCCTGGGCGACGGCCGCCAGTCGGGCACCAGCGGCAGCCCCTCGATCCTCAACGCGGCACCCGAGGCGGCGGTGGGCGGCGGCCTTGCACTGGTCCGCACCGGCGACCGCATCCGCATCGACCTCAACACGCGCTCGGCGAACATGCTGGTCAGCGACGAGGAGCTGGCGCAGCGCCGCGCCGCGCTCGGCATCGACTATGTGCCGGAATCGCAGACGCCGTGGCAGGAAATCCATCGCGGGCTGGTCGGCCAGTTCGACGGCGGCGCAGTGTTCGAAAGCGCGGTGAAGTATCAGCGTATCGCCCAGAGCAAGGGCCTGCCGCGCGACAGCCATTGAAAGGTGCTCCCCCGCCGGGATTGGCGGGGGCGTCAGGCCGGGGTTTCCGTGCCCTCCACCGTTTCGATCAGTTCGACCACGTCGCCGATCAGCGTCCGCATCGCGGTACGCGCGGTGGCGGGATCCTTGGCGGCGATCGCGTCGCGCACCGCGGCATGGTCCGCCACGCTGGCGGTGCGGCCCTTGATCCGGTTGGTGAAGCGGATCGAGGTGCGCAGGGCCGTTGCCACCATGTCGCGGAACTGCGCGTAGAAGGGATTGCCCGACGCGCGCAGCACCGCGACGTGAAAAGCGATATCGGCGTCCAGCGTATCGTCCTGGCCGCGCTCGGCCGCCTCCATCCGGGCGAGCCCGGCCGAGATCTGCCGCAGGTCTTCCCCCGTGCCGAACTGCGCCGCCAGTGCCGCGGCTTCCGGCTCGATCGCGATACGCAGCTGGCTGAACTGGCGCAGCAGATCGACCGAGAATTGCCGTTCGAGCAACCAGCGGAGTACATCGGTATCGAACAGGTTCCACGACGAGGCTGGCTGCACCACCGTGCCCTGGCGCGGCCGCGCGCTGAGCAATCCCTTGGCGGTGAGCATCTTCACCGCCTCGCGCGTCACGGACCGGCTGACACCGTGCTGCTTGGCCAGTTCCGCCTCGGTGGGGAAGGGCACCTTCTCGTAACGGCCGGTGACGATCGCCCGTCCGAGTGCGTCGAGCAGGCCATAGGTGAGGTTGCGGCCGAGCCCCGAGCGGAGATCGTCAGGCTGAGTCGAAAGGGACGTGGACATCCTCGCTGGTGCTTCCTGTTCTTGGGCATCGCGTGCAGGCGCACGCCGCGCATCCCGGACAGACTACTCCAGCCGTGCGGCTGGACAACCCCGATATATCCGATAAATGAACGAACGTCGCTCGCAGCTCCTGCGATCGCGTTACAGCAATTTCGTCGCTGAGGGGGATGCCGGCATGGGTACGCGTTTTTCGGGCTCCTTCCTCGCCGTCGACTGGGGCACCACCAATCGCCGCGTCTTCGTGATCGAGGACGGCCGCGTCGCCCACACCGAACGCGACGGCAAGGGCGTGACCGCGGTCACCGATTTCGCCGCCGAGGCCGCGGGTATCCGTGCGCGCCACGGCGATCTTCCGTTGCTGATGGCAGGCATGGTCGGTGCCAATATCGGCTGGGCGCCGGCGCCCTATGTCGCGGCCCCCGCGGGGATCGCCGAGCTGGCCGCCGGGCTGCTCTGGGTCGAGGAGCGCAGTGCGATCGTGCCGGGGGTGTCGACGCGGGTCAGCGGCCGGCCGGATGTGATGCGCGGCGAGGAGGTGCAATTGCTCGGTGCGGTGCGCGCCGGGCTCGCGCCTGCCGACGCGCTGCTCGTCCAGCCGGGTACCCATTGCAAATGGGTGGAGATGGTGGACGGGCGTATCGCCGACTTCACCACCGCGATGACCGGCGAGCTGTTCGCGCTCCTTCGCAGCCATGGCCTGCTTGCCGCCCAGCTCGGCGGCGAGGTCCATGTTGGTCCCGCCTTCCATGCCGGGGTGGAGGAGGGCCGCAAGCGCGACCTTGCCGCCGCGCTGTTCGGCATCCGTGCCGCGAAGATGCTGGGCGTGCGCGACGACGCCGATGCGGCCGCCTTTGCCAGCGGGCTGCTGATCGGCAGCGACGTCGCCGTGCGGCTGGAACATGCCGGCCACGACACCGTCCACATCCTTGCCGACCCGATGTTGGGCGGCCTCTACGCTGCGGCGATCGCGGCCCATGGCCGGCAGGCGGTGATCGCCAGCAGCCATGACGCGTTCGTTGCCGGAATCCTCGCCCTAGCGGAGCAGATTGCATGAGCCACATTGCCGATTTCGACGCCGCCTTTGCCAAGTGCCCGCTGATCGCGATCCTGCGCGGGGTGAAGCCCGACGAGGTCGAGGCGATTGGCGAGGAACTGGTCGCGGCCGGCTTTACCCTGATCGAAGTGCCGATGAACTCGCCCGAGCCGCTGGAGAGCGTCTCGCGTCTCGCCAAGCGTTTCGCCGGCCGGGCGGTGATCGGTGCGGGCACGGTGCTGAAGGTGGAGCAGGTGCAGGCGGTGGCCGCGGCCGGCGGCACGATGATCATCTCGCCCAACGCCAATCTCGACGTGATCCGGGCGAGCGCGGCGGCGGGCCTCGTATCGCTGCCCGGAATTGCCACGCCGAGCGAAGCCTTCGCGGCGCTCGATGCCGGCGCGACCGCGCTCAAGCTGTTTCCGGCGGAAGCCGCGAGCCCGGTGGTTCTGAAGGCGATGCGCGCGGTGCTGCCCAAGGAGGCGCGCGTCCTGCCGGTCGGCGGCATCGCGCCGGACAATATGGGCCCGTGGAAAGCGGCCGGCGCGGCGGGCTTCGGTCTTGGCTCGGCACTGTACAAGGTCGGCCTCAGCGCGGCCGATGTCGGCGCCAACGCCCGCGCCTTCGTCGCGGCGTTGTAAAACTTCCCTATCCTCCCCCTCGATGGGGGAGGATAGCATAGCTTGGCAGCTTGCTGCCTAGCGGAGCTTGGAGAGGGTGGGCGGTTGCGAAGCAACCGCGCGATTTGCGGTGCAAATCGCCCCCCTCTCCCTCCCACTGCCTTCGGCAGCGGGCCCCTCCCTCCCCCGCGAGGGGGGAGGGGGTGAGCGCAAAGCCGGTTACACCTCGGGGAGGATCTGGTGCACATTGCCCCCCGCTCGAAACCAGCCTAATAGCCGCGCCCAAATGGCACGTATCCAGACTCCCCAGCGCATCCGGGGCACCCAGGACATTTTCGGCGAAGACCAGCGGCGTTTCGCCGCGGTGCTCGAAACGTTCGATCGGGTGCGCAAGCTCTATTGCTTCCAGCGGCTCGAAATCCCGATCTTCGAGGCGACCGGCGTGTTCGCCCGCTCGATGGGCGAGACCTCGGACGTCGTCTCCAAGGAGATGTACACCTTCGAGGATCGCGGCGGCGATTCGATCACGCTGCGCCCCGAATTCACCGCAGGCATCGCCCGCGCCTATATCAGCGAGGGCTGGCAGCAGTTCGCGCCGCTGAAGGTCGCGACCTCGGGCCCGGTGTTCCGCTACGAGCGCCCGCAAAAGGGCCGCTACCGCCAGTTCCACCAGATCGACGCCGAGATCCTCGGTGCGCCCGAACCCGCCGCCGATGTCGAGCTGCTGGTGCTGGCCGACCAGCTGCTCAAGGAACTCGGCATCGCCGAGGGCGTGACGCTGCAGCTCAACACGCTGGGCGATGCCGCGACGCGCGACGCCTGGCGCACCGCGCTGGTCGCGCATTTCGAGGCGCACAAGGGCGCGCTGTCCGAGGACAGCCTGGCGCGTCTGGAAAAGAATCCGCTGCGCATCCTCGATTCGAAGGACCCGCGCGATCGCCCGATCGCCGACAGCGCGCCGGACATCGACGCCTACCTGACCGACGAGGCACGTGCTTTCTTCGATGCGGTTAAGGCCGGGCTGGAAGCTGCTGGCGTCAAGTTTGAGCGCAACGCGCGGTTGGTGCGCGGGCTCGATTATTACCGCCACACGGCGTTCGAGTTCGTCACCGATCGGCTGGGTGCGCAGGGCACGGTGCTGGCCGGCGGCCGCTATGATGGGCTGATCGGCTCGCTCGGCGGACCCGAGACGGCGGGCGTGGGCTGGGCGGCCGGCGTCGAGCGGCTCGCGATGATGCTTGCAGAGCCAGAGACGAATCGGGCTGACGTTGGTCTTGTGCCAGAAAACAAAGCTTCCGAAGAGCTAGTCGGCCAGATGGCGGCTGTAATACGGCGCGGCGGCAATTCAGTTTTCACGACTTACAGTGGCAAAAAGAACAAGCGCTACGATCGAGCATGGTCCGCATCCGGCATGGTCATGATCGTCGACGCCTTACCGGGTGAGCCTAATTCGATTGCGACAATCCGGATCAAGGGCGGACAGTTTCCGGACGACGGTTGTGCGGTTCAGGTGAAGTCTGCCCTTGAGGGACGTTTCGGCCCCATCGAGGTTGAAGCAGGAGATGTCCCTGAGAGCGCTGCCGCCATTTGGCGACTTCGCGGCGGTTTCAGGGTTAGCGAATGACCCGCATCCCGCCGGACCGCATCGCGGCGATCGAGGCGCGGCGCGACGAGTTGCAGGCGCTGATGGCGTCGGGCGAGCTCGCCGGCGATCGCTTCGTCCAGGTCTCGAAGGAATATGCCGAGATCGAGCCGGTCGCGGTCGCGGCGGGCAATGTCCGCCGCCTGCGCGCCGAGGGCCAGTCGCTCCAGCAGATGACGCAGGAGGCCGATGACGAGCTGCGCGCGATGGCGGTGGAGGAACTCCGCGCCAACGAGGGCACGCTCGCCGAGGCCGAACGCAAGCTGGCGCTGGCACTTCTCCCCAGGGATGCGGCGGACGAGCGCCCGGCGCTGCTCGAAATCCGCGCCGGCGTGGGCGGCGACGAAGCCGCGCTGTTCGCCGGCGATCTGCTGCGCATGTACCAGCGCTACGCCGATCGGCTCGGCTGGCGGACCGAGCTGATCTCGGCGAGCAGCTCCGAAGCCGGCGGCTTCAAGGAAGTCGTGGTCGGCATCACCGGTACCGGCGTGTTCGCCAAGCTCAAGTTCGAGAGCGGCGTGCACCGGGTGCAGCGCGTCCCCGCCACCGAAGCGGGCGGCCGCATCCACACCTCCGCCGCTACCGTCGCGGTGCTGCCCGAGGCCGAGGAGGCGGATGTGCAGATCGACGACAAGGACCTGCGCATCGACATCTACCGCGCTTCCGGCCCCGGCGGGCAGGGCGTCAACACCACCGACAGCGCGGTGCGGATCACGCACTTGCCCACGGGGATCGTCGTGATCCAGCAGGACGAGCGCTCGCAGCACAAGAACAAGGCCAAGGCGATGAAGGTGCTGCGCACCCGCCTGTACGAGGCCGAGCGTGAGCGGCTGGCCGCCGAGCGCGTCGGCGCGCGCCGCTCGATGGTTGGTTCGGGCGATCGTTCGGAGCGGATCCGCACGTACAACTTCCCGCAAGGGCGGGTGACCGACCACCGCATCAACCTGACGCTGCACCGCCTGCCGGAGATCCTCGAAGGCGAGCTCGACGAACTGGTCGGCGCGCTGGTCTCGCAGGACGAGGCCGACCGGCTTGCCCAGCTCGACGGCTGAGATGCTGCCGTGAGCGAACGCAGCGTACGGGCAGCGCTCGCCGATGCCACCCGCCGGCTCGACGCCGTATCCGATACCCCCCGGCTCGACGCCGAGCTGCTGATGGCCCACGCCCTCGGCACCACGCGCGACAGGCTCCTGCTCGGCCGCCTGCGCGATCCGGAGCCCGAGTCCTTCGCGGCCCTGCTCGCGCGTCGCCTCACCCACGAGCCGGTCGCCTATATCACCGGCACCCGCGCCTTCTGGACGATTGACCTCGCCGTCGGCCCCGGGGTGCTGATCCCGCGCCCCGACAGCGAGACGCTGATCGAAACCGCGCTCGCCTGGTTCGGCGCCCGCGCGCCGCGGCACATCCTCGATCTCGGCACCGGGCCGGGCACGCTGCTCCTCGCCGCGCTCGCCGAATGGCCCGAGGCGGAAGGGCTGGGGATCGACGCGTCCGAAACCGCGCTCGGCTATGCCCGGCGCAACGCCGAGGCGCTGGGGATGGCGACCCGCGCGGTGTTCCGCCTCGGCAATTGGACTGCCGGCATCGAGGGGTGCTTCGACCTTATCCTTGCCAACCCGCCCTATATCGGCTCGGACGAGCCGCTTCCCCCGCAAGTCCTTGACCACGAGCCGGCGGAAGCGCTGTTCGCTGGCAGTGACGGCCTCGCCGATTATCGCCGCATCGTCCCTGCTCTCCCGGCCCTGCTCGCCCCCGGTGGCGCGGCGATCCTTGAGATCGGCTGGACGCAAGGCGATGCAGTTTCTTTCCTCGGTCAGGAACAGGGTCTGTCTTCACGCGTCTATAAAGATATGGGTGGGCGGCCGCGCGTGGTCCGGCTGACTTGAAATCGCGCGCATTCGTCTCATATTTCTGCTTGGAGATTGGGGCGCCAGCGGCTAGAAGAACGCCGGGGCGAGGCACCTTCAACCAAGTCGTTGAAATAAAGGGCTGAGGCCCGACTCCATGGTCATGTGCGCCGCTGCAGTCCGGCGGCCGTGGCAGGCGGGAAGCGCCGGGCGATCCGGGGCTCTCCGCGAATGTAACCCTGCATCCGGAACCTCGATGAATCGACGGACGGCTTTGTAAAGACAGGACACTGAGACCTTGATGAACAATCGTCAGGCCGGCCGCCGTCGCGGCCGTGGCGGGCAGCAACAGCGCCAGGGCGGAAGCTCGAACAATCAGGGCAATGGCAGTCGCATTGATAACCGTGCCCGTGGCAATGCCGCGCAGTTGCTCGAAAAATACAAGAATCTCGCCCGCGATGCCCAGATGCAGGGTGATCGGGTCAACGCCGAATATTATCTCCAGTTCGCGGATCATTATTTCCGCGTCCTGAACGAGAACCGTTCGCGCTTCGAAGAGCAGAACCAGCAGCGCCGCCAGCGCGAAGGTTTCGACGGCGACGAGGAAGAGTTCGAGATGGAAGGCGAAGCCGGCCGCGAGGACGATCAGGAATCGCCGCGCCAGTATCAGCCGCAGCAGCGCCGCGACCGCGAACCGCGTTTCGATCGCGAAGCCCGGGATAATCGCGAATCCCGGGATAGCCGCGAAGGTCGTGAACCGCGCGAAGGCCGCGAGGATCGCCGGAACGGCCGTGGGAACGGCGTGGCCAATGGCAATGTGATCGTGCAGGTAGCGGAGTCGGCGCCGACAGAGGTTGCGGCACCCGCACCCGCGGCATCGGTTGCCGAAGCGGCCGGCGAAGCGGCGGCGCCGCGTCGTCGCGGTCGCCCGCGGCGCGAACAGCCGGCACGCGAGGAGGAAGCGCCCCAGGGGCTCGATTTCGCCGTGCTGCCGCCTGCGATCGGCACCGATGCGGCATCGGCCGAAGAAGAGGCGCCGAAGAAGCCGCGCCGCCGTCGCACCACCAAGGCCGACGAGGTCGAGGCGCCCGCCGCCTGAACCTGGCGATCGTGCTATAGAAGATAGAAGGCCCGCTTCCCTGGTGGAGGCGGGCCTTTTTGCTGTGCCGCCGTCGCGGTGGGTCAGTCGATATCGACTTCGTCCTTCAGCGGATCCTCGACCTGGGCGTCGTGGCCGGTGCCCGAGCTGAGAAACATCAGCCCCATCAGCCCCGCCGCCAGCATCACCGTCAGGAAGACGCCAAGGAACGTCGCGATCGCCGTGACGATCCGCAACTCGCCCATGCTCCTGTAGAGCCAGAATTCCGCGACGCCGGCGGCGAGCAGTGCCACCAGCGCCATCCAGCCAAGAATCCGGCGGAAGCGCCGCCAGGCAAAGGCGGCATAGGCGGGATCGTCGAGTCCGTTCGGCTGCTCCATGGCTTTGCAACTTGGGGCGAATCGTGGGATAAACAACGCCTAATAAATGAAGCCATAGGAGAGAATGCGATGAGCATCGCGGCAATCCTCGAAGGCAAGGGGCGGGAGGTTGTGTCGATCCCCTCCAGCAGCACGGTCGCGGAAGCGGTCCGGCTGCTTGCGGCGCGCAAGATTGGCGCGGTTCCGGTTCTGCAAAATGGTCAGGTGGTCGGCATCTTTTCCGAACGCGACGTGATCCACTGCATCGAGCGCGAAGGCGCGCTCGGCTTGGAGCTGCCGGTGTCGCAGGTGATGACCGCACCCGCCATTACGGTCAGTCCCCAGGAAAGCGTGCTCGGCGCGCTGGCGTTGATGACGCGCCGGCGCATCCGCCACCTGCCGGTTGTCGAAGAAGAGGCGTGCATCGGCTTCATCTCGATCGGCGACCTGGTGAAGTTCCGCATCGATCGCATCGAATCCGAAGCCGAGGCGATGCGGGCATATATACAGACGGCGTGAGGCGTCTGCATCGCCGCGCGGCCAGGGGTTGGGACGTTCCGACGCCGCTTTCGCGCCCGATCCGCCCCCGATTTTGCCGATTCTGACCCCTGATTCGGCGATTCGGGCGGCGATTCGAGGTCCGGAACCTCGTCGAGGGCTTGCTGGCCCTTAAAATAAATGTCGTATAATCAGCTAGTTGCGCATATTTTCGTGGAAAAGCGACATAAAAGTGCAAAATGGTGTTGACCGATTGGGGGCTCCCGCATAGAAGCCACTCCACCGACGCGGTGCTCTTCACTGAACGGCGCGGCGGTCACCGAAAATCAGGCGCAAGCGGTTTGGTGTGTTGGTGATTGGTTGCGGGGGCAGGATTTGAACCTGCGGCCTTCAGGTTATGAGCCTGACGAGCTACCGGGCTGCTCCACCCCGCGCCAATGCTGGTGCCCTTTTGGGGGCAGAACGGGGGACAATTGTGAATGGGTTTTGTTCCGTCACACCGGCTTCAATGCCTGGCGGCGACCTACTCTTCCATTGCTTGAGCAATAGTACCATTGGCGCTGTCTGGTTTCACGGCCGAGTTCGGGATGGGATCGGGTGGGTCACAGACGCTATGGCCACCAAGCAATGAAGCCGGTGTGGCGGAACGTGTTTTTCAAATCGTGCAACTTGCAAAGGCTGGATGTTCATCCACCCGGATCCAGACAACCCAGGGTTGTCGATGGGGGTGTGAAACTCTCAAGCGCGAAAAGAGCAATTAGTATCGGTTAGCTCCACGCGTTACCGCGCTTCCACATCCGATCTATCAAGGTCGTGGTCTTCGACCGCTCTATGAAATCTTATCTCGAGGGAGGCTTCCCGCTTAGATGCTTTCAGCGGTTATCCCGTCCATACATAGCTACCCTGCTGCGCCGTTGGCACGACGACAGGTACACCAGAGGTATGTTCAACCCGGTCCTCTCGTACTAGGGTCAACTCCTCTCAAATTTCGACGCCCACGGCAGATAGGGACCAAACTGTCTCGCGACGTTCTGAACCCAGCTCACGTACCACTTTAATTGGCGAACAGCCAAACCCTTGGGACCTGCTCCAGCCCCAGGATGTGATGAGCCGACATCGAGGTGCCAAACAACCCCGTCGATATGAGCTCTTGGGGGTTATCAGCCTGTTATCCCCGGCGTACCTTTTATCCGTTGAGCGATGGCCCTTCCACGAGGGACCACCGGATCACTATGACCGACTTTCGTCTCTGCTCGACTTGTCAGTCTCGCAGTCAGGCTGGCTTATGCCATTGCACTCTAACAGCCGGTTTCCAACCGGCCTGAGCCAACCTTCGCGCGCCTCCGTTACTCTTTAGGAGGCGACCGCCCCAGTCAAACTACCCGCCACAGAGGGTCCCTGTACCGGATGACGGTACGAGGTTAGACAGTAAAGAACAACAGGGTGGTATTTCACTTGGTGGCTCCACACCAGCTGGCGCCGGTGCTTCAAAGCCTCCCACCTATTCTACACAGTTGTTCTCCACTGCCACTCTGAAGCTGCAGTAAAGGTGCACGGGGTCTTTCCGTCTAACCGCGGGTACTCCGCATCTTCACGGAGAATTCAATTTCGCTGAGCATGTCCTGGAGACAGTGGGGAAGTCGTTACGCCATTCGTGCAGGTCGGAACTTACCCGACAAGGAATTTCGCTACCTTAGGACCGTTATAGTTACGGCCGCCGTTTACCTGGGCTTCATTTCGGAGCTTGCACTCCTCCACTTAACCTTCAGGCACCGGGCAGGCGTCAGGCCCTATACGTCGTCTTGAAGCCGACTTAGCAGAGCCCTGTGTTTTTGCTAAACAGTCGCTACCCCCTGGCCTGTGCCCCCTGCAACTGGTTGCCCAGATGCAGGGCCTCCTTCTTCCGAAGGTACGGAGGCAATTTGCCGAGTTCCTTCAGGACACTTCTCTCAAGCGCCTTGGTATACTCTACCAGACCACCTGTGTCGGTTTCGGGTACGGTCTATACGGTGGGGCTATTTCCCGGGACTGCTTCGAAGCCAGTTCAATCCGATAAGAACTGACAACACACGCAATCCGTCACACACCACCAGGCCCACGAATATTAACGTGGTTCCCATCGACTACCCCCTTCGGGCTCGTCTTAGGGGCCGGCTCACCCTGCGCGGATTAGCCTTGCGCAGGAACCCTTGGTCTTTCGGCGAGAGGGCATCTCACCCTCTTTATCGCTACTCATGTCTGCATTCGCACTTCCGATACCTCCATGGTCGGTTACCCTTCCACTTCACAGGCTTACGGAACGCTCCGCTACCGCTCATCTTACGATGAACCCTAAGCTTCGGTGCACGTCTTGAGCCCCGTTACATCTTCGCCGCAGGAACCCTTGTTTAGACCAGTGAGCTGTTACGCTTTCTTTAAAGGATGGCTGCTTCTAAGCCAACCTCCTGGTTGTTTTGGGATTCCCACATGCTTTCCCACTTAGACGTGACTTGGGGACCTTAGCTGTAGGTCAGGGCTGTTTCCCTTTTGACGACGGACCTTAGCACCCGCCGTCTGTCTCCCGGATATCACTCCTAGGTATTCGGAGTTTGGTTAGAATTGGTAGATCTCGCGACCCCCGCATCCATCCAGTGCTCTACCCCCTAGGGTGTCCATCCGAGGCACTACCTCAATAGTTTTCGCGGAGAACCAGCTATTTCCCGGCTTGATTGGCCTTTCACCCCTAAGCACAACTCATCCGGTAACTTTTCAACGTTAATCGGTTCGGACCTCCAGTGGGTGTTACCCCACCTTCATCCTGGTCATGCATAGATCGCCGGGTTTCGGGTCTAATGCATCAAACTAAGTCGCCCTATTCAGACTCGCTTTCGCTGCGCCTACACCTATCGGCTTAAGCTTGCTTGATACATTAAGTCACAGACCCATTATGCAAGAGGTACGCTGTCAGGCCTCAAGGACCCTCCAACTGCTTGTAGGCATTCGGTTTCAGGTACTGTTTCACTCCCCTCATCGGGGTGCTTTTCACCTTTCCCTCACGGTACTAGTTCGCTATCGGTCATGTACGAGTATTTAGGCTTGGAGGGTGGTCCCCCCATGTTCAGACAGGATTTCACGTGTCCCGCCCTACTCGAGTCCTTGATCATCACTTTCGCATACGGGGCTGTCACCCGCTATGGCCAACCTTTCCAGGTTGTTCTGCTAGTTGAAATCAAGGCACTGGCCTGGTCCGCGTTCGCTCGCCACTACTAACGGAATCTCGGTTGATGTCTTTTCCTCCGGGTACTGAGATGTTTCAGTTCGCCGGGTTCGCTTCACCAAAGCTATGTATTCACTTCGGTGATACCTTGCCCCAATTAACTCGGTAGTTGATCGCTCAACCACTGAATTAATTGGTGAAGGTGGGTTTCCCCATTCGGAAATCGTCGGGTCAAAGCTTGCTCACAGCTCACCGACGCTTATCGCAGCGTGCCACGTCCTTCATCGCCTGTACATGCCAAGGCATCCACCAAATGCCCTTACCTCACGCTTGAGAGTCCACACCACCAACGACAACGCTGGGCATTTGCTTGACGCAAACACCAACTCGGCAGAGCAGCGTATCGCAGTATCTTGGTGTGGATGAAAATCTCAGCCTTTGTT
>NZ_QENQ01000001.1:0-270640 GCF_003096275.1 Sphingomonas pokkalii | reverse complement strand
CACCTACGCCCGGCAATGGCGGCGGAGACAACAATGCACTAACTAACAACCCGGACCACCCGGTGGGGGCTGCTCATGGCCGTCGAAGTGAGTGGTGGTGCGATAGTGTGAGTATCCACTGCAGCGGGTGGAGCAAGTGACCCGGCAATGTTCGGGACAGCGCTTTACGAAACAGGGAGCGGTGCCTCTCGCCAACTCGCATGCGATCGGTGGGAGAGGTTGTTTGACCCACACTCCCCCCCGCCGAATCACCTCGACGCGCGTTCATTTGATCGCATTTCGTCTGACGATGTTTTCCGTACATTTTCCGTACGGCCGTCGCGCTGCTGCGCTAAGTCATTGAAAAGATGGCGCACCCGACAGGATTCGAACCTGTGGCCTCTGCCTTCGGAGGGCAGCGCTCTATCCAGCTGAGCTACGGGTGCGTGGGCAGTCCGCCTAGCAAAGCAAATCGGCGAAGGCCAGCCCGTTTCGCCGGACTACGCATTTCCGATGTAGGAAAGCCTATGCCGCTTTTCCTGCGGGCGGCGGCGTCTTCGGTTTGAAGGCGCACAGATCCGCCACCGGGCAGCGCCAGCAATCGGGAGTCCGTGCCTTGCAGATATAGCGGCCGTGCAGGATCAGCCAGTGATGGGCGTGCAGCCGGAAGGGCTGCGGCACGGCCTTTTCCAGCTTCTGCTCCACCGCCAGCGGCGTCTTGCCCGGCGCCAGCCCGGTGCGGTTGCAGACGCGGAACAAATGGGTGTCGACGGCAAAGGTCTCGTGGCCGAACGCCACGTTCATCACCACATTGGCGGTCTTGCGGCCGACGCCGGGGAGCTGCTCCAGCGCGTCCCGATCGGCGGGCACCTCCCCGCCATGATCGCGAAGCAGGGCCTCGGAAAGGGCGATGACGTTCTTGGCCTTGGTGTTGAACAGGCCGATCGTCTTGATGTGTTCCTTCAGCCCCGCCTCGCCGAGGGCGATCATCTTTTCGGGCGTATCGACGGTGGCGAACAAGCGGCGGGTGGCCTTGTTGACGCCTGCGTCGGTCGCCTGGGCGGAAAGCACGACCGCCACGAGCAGCGTGAAGGTGTTGACCGATTCGAGTTCGGTTTCCGGATGCGGATTGTCCGCCGCCAGCCGAGCAAAGAACGCGACGACGTCTGCCTTCTTCACACGCCGAGAACCTGGTCCATCGTGTAGCGGCCGGGTTCGCGGCCCGCGAGCCACAGCGCCGCGCGGATCGCTCCCTTGGCGAAAATCGCGCGATCGTCGGCGCGGTGGGTCAATTCGATCCGTTCGCCTTCGGTTGCGAAGACGACGCTGTGATCACCGATCACCGATCCGCCGCGCAGGCTGGCCATGCCGATGGTTCCGGCGGCGCGCGGGCCGGTGAGGCCGGCGCGCCCGCTCACCCCCGCTTCGGCCAGCGTCGTGCCGGTCGCCTCGGCGGCGGCGGTGCCCAGCATCAGTGCCGTGCCTGACGGCGCATCCGCCTTGTTGCGATGATGCATCTCGACGATCTCGATATCCCAATCCTGGCCGAGCCGGCTCGCTGCCTCGCGCACCAGCGCGGCGAGCAGGCCGATGCCGAGCGAGGTGTTGCCGGTCTGCAGAACCGCGATTTCGGCGGTGGCGGCATCGATCATCCGGTGGTGGCGCTCGGCCAGGCCGGTGGTGCCGACGACAATCGGGGTTCGTGCCGCGCGTGCAGCGGCGAGATGCGCCTCAAGCGCTGCAGGTGCCGAGAAATCAACGATCACATCGGCCTTGCGGGCCAGCGCCGCGGGATCGCCGCCCACGTCCACGCCGCCCGCTGCCTGCGCGCCGAATTCGGGAAGGGCGGCGCTGATCGCCTGGCCCATCCGCCCCATGCTGCCGAAGATGCCGATGCTCGTCATGGCTCGCGCTGTTGCACGATCCCGGCGCCGAACGACAGAGGCTATTTTTGATCGGCCTGCGGCTTTTTCTTGTGCCTGCCGAGCGGGATCCGAAGGGTGACCATCGCGGCCGGCACCACGGCGATGCCGGCATCGTGCGGCACCGCCCCCGCCCGTGCCTCGCTCCCGTCTGGCAACCGCACCGCCGGTACGAAACCTCTGCGGCGGGGCAGATCGGGAAGGCGGCCCAGCCGGTCGCCGTTCGGATCGGCACGCCGGCACACGACGATCTCGTCGCCTCGATTCTCGCGGCAGCCCCGTTGTCGGGTGCGGCCGGTGCCGTCGTCATCGGCGACCGGGCCGCGCACTTGCAGTTGCGGCAGCAGGAGAAGCACCAGGGCGAGCGCGTGCATGATCGTCTCCAGCGATGAGGCGTTGATCCAAACGTCGGTTTGCGGCGAAGATAGGGCGGAGCGGGAGAGACCATGCCGAACATGCGCAATATCCTCGTCCTCACCGGAGCCGGCATTTCGGCGGAAAGCGGCGTCGCGACCTTCCGGGGACCCGGCGGCCTGTGGGAAGGGCATCGAGTGGAGGATGTCTGCACCCCCGAGGCGCTGGCGCGGGATCCGGCGCTCGTGCACCGCTTCTACGATCTGCGGCGGACGGCGCTGGCCGGCGTGATGCCCAACGCGGCGCACCGGGCGTTGGCGCGGCTGGATGCGGCATGGCCGGGCGGGTTGCTGATCGTCACCCAGAATGTGGACGATCTGCACGAGCGCGCGGGTGCCCGGCGGCTGCTCCACATGCATGGCGAGTTGCTGTCCGCGCTGTGTGCGGCGTGCGGCGTGCGCGAACCTTGGGGCGACGCACTGCCGCCGCAATCCGAATGTCCCAATTGCGGGATGCTGGCATTGCGCCCCGACATCGTGTTCTTCGGCGAGATGCCCTATCAGATGGAACGGATCGAAGCAGCGCTCGCGGAAGCGGACCTGTTCGTCTCGATCGGAACGTCGGGCGCGGTCTATCCGGCGGCCGGATTCGTACGGCTGGCGCGGCATCATGGCGCGGATACGCTGGAGATGAATTTGGAGCCATCCGAAGGCAGCCACTGGTTCGCGGAGACCCGGAGGGGCCCCGCCGGCAGGTTGGTGCCCGACTGGGTGGAAACGCTGCTGGCCGATGCGGGATAGCGCTTCTTTCCGCCACTCGGCAGACGGCCGCTTGATCCCGCGGGCGGCGCGTCCCATGTGGGCGCCATGCTGATCGAGACCGAACTGACGCCAAACCCCGCCACCATCAAGTTCCTGCCCGGACGGGTGGTGATGGAGGTAGGCACGCGCGACTTCGCCAGCCCCGAGGATGCGGAGGCGTCGCCGCTCGCGATCGCGCTGTTCGGGCTGGGCGACGTGACCGGCGTGTTCTTCGGGCGGGACTTCATTTCGGTGACGGCTGCACCCGGCGTCGACTGGGCCGGGCTCAAACCGGACGTGCTCGGCATCCTGCTCGATCATTTTTCGGCCAACATGCCGCTGTTCGTGCAAGGTGCCGCCGGCTTCAGCGTGCCGCCCGAAAGTGCCGATTTCGGTGACAATCCCGAGGATGCCGATATCGTCGCCCAGATCCGTGAATTGATCGATACACGCATCCGCCCGGCGGTGGCCAATGACGGCGGCGACATCATCTATCGCGGGTTCGATGCGGGGAAGGTTTATTTGCAGATGCAGGGTGCCTGCGCCGGTTGCCCTTCGTCCACCGCGACGCTGAAGAATGGTATCGAGCAATTGCTGAAATATTATGTTCCAGAAGTGACTGAGGTGCGCGCCGTCTGAGCGTTGTCGCCTTCGTCTTCCTCCCCAAGCTGAAAAGGACTGAATTCGATGGGCCAGCCGCTCAACGATGTCGCGCTCGACACAATCTTCCGCACCGCGCGCAGCTATAACGGCTATACCGATGCGCCGGTCACCGAGGCGGATATCGCGCGCATCTATGATCTACTCAAGATGGGGCCGACGTCCGTCAACCAGCAGTCGGCCCGGTTCGTCTGGATCCTCAGCCAGGAAGGCAAGGACAGGCTCGCGAGCTTCGCCAGCGGCAGCAATGCCGATAAGATCCGCAAGGCTCCGGCCAGCGTTATCATCGGCTACGACATGGACTTCCACGAACATCTGCCGGAACTGTTCCCGCATGCCCCCGAAGCCAGGAACTGGTTCCCCACCGACGAAGGCCGGCGCGAGCATGCGTTCCGCAATTCTTCGCTGCAGGGCGCCTATTTCATCATCGCCGCGCGTGCGCTGGGCTTCGATACCGGCCCGATGTCGGGCTTCGACAACGCCAAGGTCGACGAAGCCTTCTTCGCGGATCAGCCGCGCGTCAAATCCAACTTCATCTCGACGCTCGGCGTTGGCGATCCGTCGACGATCTACGATCGGTCGCCGCGGCCTGCCTTTGATCGCTTCAATCGCGTCATTTGACCTTTTGTCCAACTTCTGGCTAGCGCGGGGCAATGGCTGAAGCCCCGCGAACGCTTATCATCGAAACCGCCACGGCCGCCTGTTCGGTGGCATTGCTGGCGGGGGATATCCTGCTGGCCGAGCGGCACGAAGTGGTCGGACGCGGCCATGCCGAACGGCTGATCCCGATGATCGCCGAGTTGCCCGGCGGTGGCCGGGCCGATGCCATCCTTGTGGATGTCGGCCCGGGCAGCTTCACGGGCGTCCGCGTTGGCCTGGCGGCGGCGCGCGGTCTGGCGATCGGTTGGGGCGTGCCGGTGCGGGGCTATTCCTCGATGGCGCTGCTCGCAGCGGCGGCCTTCGCTGCGGAGCGCGATCTCGACCGCCTGGCCGTTGTGTTGGAAGGCGGTCATGGCGAAGTCTTCGTCCAACATTTCACGGGCGGACCATTGCTTGAAACCGGCCCGCTGGCGTCGCTGGTGCCGGAGGCGGCGCTGCAGGAACTGGATGGCCGGCCGGCGGTCGGCAGCGGTGTCCGCCGCTTGATCGCGCTGGCGGGGGAGCTGGATGTCCGCGATGCGCTGCCGCGCGCGGCCGATGCGGTGCTGCTTCCACCCGCCTGCACGGAACTGGCACCGCGCCCGCTCTATGGCAGGGCGCCCGATGCGAAAACGCTCGCGGAGCGCGGACTGGCATGAGCACGACTCTTCTTCCCATCGAACTGCGCGAAGGCGGCGCGCAGGATCTCGCGTCGGTCAATGTCATCATGCAGGCGGCCTTCGATCCCCAATATGGTGAGGCCTGGACCACCCCGCAGTGCATGGGGATGATGGCGCTTTCCGGGGTCTGGCTGACCATCGCAAGTATCGACGGCAAGGATTGCGGCTTCGCGATGGCGCGGGCGATGCTGGACGAAGCGGAATTGTTGTTGCTGGCTACCCATCCCGAAATGCGCGGGCGGGGCATCGGCGGTGCTTTGTTACGTGCAGTGATCGCAGAGGCGCTCGGACGTCGTGCCGTTAAATTGCATCTCGAAGTGCGCGCCGGCAATGATGCCATGCGGCTTTATCATCGCCAGGGCTTTTGTAAGATTGGTGAAAGGCGCGGCTATTATCGTGGAACTTCTGGGCAATCTTTCGATGCTCTCACATTGGCACGATCGCTAGGATAAAAATTTTTCTGGACTTGTGATGTCATCTCTTGCCATTCGTTCGACTTGGTACGATAGGGCTGTTCAGGCGGCACGCTTGATAGTCGCCAGTATAACGGGTCGAAAGGAATATCATGGACGCTTCATCTGACATTCACGAAACGCTTATTGCGCTGACCGCTGATATTGTTGCTGCGCACGTCAGCAATAACAGCGTCGCCGTTTCGGACGTTCCGCAGCTCATTCAGAACGTGCACACGGCGCTGACGGGCCTCGGCACCGTGCAGCCCGAGCCGGAAGTGAAGCAGGAGCCCGCGGTTTCGGTACGCGCTTCGGTGAAGCCGGATTACATCGTCTGCCTCGAAGACGGCAAGAAGCTGAAGATGCTGAAGCGTCACCTGATGACTCACTATCAGATGACCCCGGAACAGTATCGCGCCAAGTGGAATCTCCCGGCCGATTATCCGATGGTTGCGCCGAACTATGCGGAACAGCGCCGCAGCCTGGCGAAGAAGATCGGTCTCGGCACCAAGCGTCGCAAGACGCGCTGATCGGCTTCGATCCTCGGGATCAGCAATTGCGAACGCCGGCCTGGGGGATGCCCCCGGGCCGGCGTTTTCGCATGGGATCGATCAGCGTGATAGCAAGACATGCTCTTTTCCCTGCGGCGTAATCGGGCTACACGGGCGCAATGTCTCGCAAGATCGATCTCGAAGCGCTGTGCCACGAAAAGGGGTTGCGCATCACCGAACAGCGCAAGGTGATCGCGCGCGTTCTCTCCGACGCCGACGACCACCCCGATGTGGAAAAGGTCTATGAACGTGCCGCAGCGATCGATCCGGGCATCTCGATTGCCACGGTGTATCGCACCGTGCGGCTGTTCGAAGAGGCGGGCATTCTCGACCGACATGATTTTGGCGATGGCCGCGCCCGCTACGAGCCGGCGCCCGAGGCGCATCACGATCATCTGATCGACGTCGAAAGCGGCAAGGTGATCGAGTTCGTCGATCCCGAGCTCGAGTTGCTGCAGAAGCAGATCGCAGAACGGCTGGGCTTCCGCCTGGTCGATCACCGCATGGAACTGTACGGGGTTGCGCTCGACCGCAAGAACTGAGCGCGCCCGGCGCCGCCGCGAGGAAGCGACCCAGGGGCTGCCGACGCAGCTGACCGCCAGCGAGCGCGCGCGCGTCTGGTTCCGCGTCGCTCGGTTGGTGCTGGCGGTGCTGATCCATGTGCCGCTCCATTATCTGTTCCGGTTGGTGCGGCTGCCCTCGCCCTGGCCGCGCCTGTTCCTGGCCAGCGCAGCGCGGATCGCCGGCGCCAAGGTGCGGTGCGTCGGTACGCCGCTCAAGCGCGACGTGTTCTACGTATCCAACCATCTCAGCTGGATCGACATCCTGGCGCTGGGCGGGGCGAGCGGCACCGCCTTCGTCGCCAAGGCGGAGATCGGCGCCTCGCCGCTGGTCGGCTGGCTCGCCGGGCTCAACCGCACCGTCTATGTGAAGCGCGAGAACCGCATGGGCGTGGCCGAGCAGATTAACCAGCTGCGCGATGCGCTGGCCGAGACCTGGGCGGTCACCGTCTTCCCCGAAGGCACGACGACCGACGGCAAGTCGCTGCTGCCGTTCAAGACGCCGATGCTGCGCGTGCTGGAACCGCCGCCGCCCGGCGTGATGGTGCAGCCGGTGATGCTCGATTACGGCGCGGCGGGCGAGGACATCGCCTGGATCGGGCAGGAACGGGGCCTCAACAACGCCAAGCGCGTGCTGGCCCGCAGGCAGCGTTTCCGGCTGCGCGTCCATTTCCTCGAGCCCTTCGATCCGCGCGACTTCCCCGGCCGAAAGGCGATCGCTGCGGAGAGTCGGCGGCGGATCGAGGAGGCGATGGTGCGCGCGCTAGGACATCCACTGCGGCCCTTCCGGTTCGCGGAAGACCCGATCGGGTACAAGGCGCCGCGAGCGGGCGCGACGGCGCAAGCCTCATAAGTCGTCGTCCCGGCGAAAGCCGGGAGGACGGTGCGGGTGTGGTGCTCGCGTAAACATGCCCAAGGCCTGTTTCTCGCCTGCTTTTGCGCGTATAGGCGCGCCGATCATGACCACCCCAAAGACCTATCACGTCAAGTCGTACGGCTGCCAGATGAACGTCTATGACGGCGAGCGCATGGGCGAGCTGATGGCCGCCCAGGGCCTTGTCGCCGCCGAGGCGGATCAGGCCGATCTCGTCGTGCTCAACACCTGCCACATCCGCGAAAAGGCGACCGAGAAGGTCTATTCGGAGATCGGGCGGCTCAAGCTGCGCGAGGCCGGCAAGCCCATGATCGCGGTCGCCGGCTGCGTCGCGCAAGCCGAGGGCGAGGAGATCGCCCGTCGCGCCAAGGTGGACGTGGTGGTCGGCCCGCAGGCCTATCACAACCTGCCCGATCTGGTCGCCAAGGCGGCCGAGGGCCAGCTCGGCCTGGATACGGACATGCCGATCGCCAGCAAGTTCGGCAAGCTGCCCGCGCGGCGCAAGGTGGGGCCGAGCGCGTTCCTCACCGTGCAGGAAGGCTGCGACAAGTTCTGCACCTACTGCGTGGTACCCTATACGCGCGGCGCCGAGGTCAGCCGGCCTTATGCAGCGATCGTCGACGAGGCGAAGGCGCTGGTCGATGCCGGCGCCCGCGAGATCACGCTGCTCGGCCAGAACGTCAACGCCTGGGGCGACGCCGATGGCCGCGGCCTGCACGACCTGATCGTGGCGCTGGACCGGATCGAGGGGCTCGCCCGTATCCGCTACACCACCAGCCATCCCAACGACATGGCCGAGGGGTTGATCGAGGCGCATGCCTCGGTGGCCAAGCTGATGCCGTTCCTCCACCTGCCGGTGCAGGCGGGCAGCGACCGCATCCTCAAGGCGATGAACCGGAGCCACACCCGCGACTCCTACCTGCGGATCCTGGAGCGCGTCCGCGCCGCGCGGCCGGACATCGCGCTCTCGGGCGACTTCATCGTCGCCTTCCCCGGCGAGACCGAGGCCGAGTTCGAGGAGACGCTGCAGCTGGTCGACGCGGTCGGCTATGCCCAGTGTTTCAGCTTCAAATACTCGCCGCGTCCCGGCACGCCGGCGGCCGAGATGGTCGATCAGTATTTGCCAGCGGACGTGGCGGACGTGCGGCTGCAGCGGCTGCAGGCCGCGCTGGGCCGCCATTCGCAGGCATTCAACGACGCCAGCGTCGGTCGGCGCTGTTCGGTGCTGATCGAGCGGGTGGGGCGGCGCCCCGGCCAGATGATCGGCAAATCGCCCTGGCTGCAATCGGTCCATCTGGAAACGGACGCGAAGATCGGCGATCTGATCGAGGTCGAGCTGGTCAGCGCCGGCCCCAACTCGCTGGCTGGCAGGATCGTCGCGGCCGGCTGAAGCGCGGCGACGTTGCGAATGTCGCATGTGCGTCACACCGAGCTACTATCGCGGCTTTGGGCATCTAAGCCCTGTGCAGCCGCGATTTCCTCTGCCATCCTCGTTTTCGATCATGCCGCAAGGAACCTCCGCACCATGCCAAGGTTTGCCCCGCCGGGGCCGCGTGATCCGCGTGACTGCTCCCAGCATTGAAAGGACCGCATGAGCCGCAAGCCTGTCCCCGCCCAGTCCGGTGAACGCTCCCGGGTAGAGGTGAATTTCGACAAGCCCCAGCTCCTGCCGCAGCTCTTCGGGGAGTTCGACGCAAACCTGCTGATGCTGGAGGAGCGCCTTGGCGTGTATATCCACGCGCGCGGCCAGCGCGTCGTGATCGAAGGCACGGCGGAAGCGGTCGCCCACGCTCGGGAAGTGCTGCAGGAACTGCACAGCCGGGTGATCCGCGGCGAGGAAGTCGATGGCGGGCTGATCGATGCCGTGATCGCGATGTCGAGCGAACCGATGTTCACCGGCATCGTCCGTGCCGAGCCGGCCGGCAATGCGCCCAAGCCCTCGGTCATGATTCGAACCCGGAAGAAGACGATCGTGCCGCGTTCGGTGACGCAGACGCATTACATGCGCGAGCTTGCCTCGAACGACCTGATCTTCGCGCTCGGGCCGGCGGGCACGGGCAAGACCTATCTCGCCGTTGCCCAGGCGGTGGCGCAGCTGATCACCGGCAGCGTCCAGCGGCTGATCCTGTCGCGTCCGGCGGTGGAGGCGGGCGAGCGGCTCGGCTTCCTGCCCGGCGACATGAAGGAGAAGGTCGATCCCTATCTTCGCCCGATCTACGATGCATTGTACGACTGCCTGCCCGCCGAGCAGGTCGAACGGCGCATTGCCTCGGGCGAGATCGAGATCGCGCCGATCGCCTTCATGCGCGGCCGCACGCTGGCGGACGCGTTCGTGATCCTCGACGAGGCGCAGAACACCACGCCGATGCAGATGAAGATGTTCCTCACCCGCTTCGGCCAGAACAGCCGGATGGTGATCTGCGGCGATCCCAAACAGACCGATCTGCCCGGTGGCCCGAACGCCTCGGGGCTCAACGACGCGGTCAACCGGCTGGAAGGCGTGGAGGGCATCTCGATGGTGCGCTTCGGCGTGGGTGACGTGGTGCGGCACCCGATCGTCGGTCGCATCGTCGCGGCGTATGAGGGCGACGACGTTGCATAGTCGCTGGCGTTACGTGCGCTGCCTTCCGACCAAGGCTACCATGCACCTTTTCTTCAAGACGGACCTCGCCTGATGCTCGACGTTGCCGCCCTTCCCGAAACTCCCTGGCCGGAAGGCGATTGGGATGCGCTCGCGTTGCGCGCGGCCGAAGCGGCGATCGCCCAGACGCCCTATGCCGAATGGCGTGGCTTGCCCACGGTGATCGAAGTCGCGGTGCGCTTCACCAGCGACGACGAAGTCCACGCGCTCAACCGGCAATATCGCGACAAGGACAAGCCGACCAACGTGCTGTCCTTCCCGATGATCCAGCCCGATCTGCTCGATGCCGTCACCCAGAACAGCGACGATGGCGAAGTATTGCTGGGCGATATCGTGCTTGCGCACGGCGTCTGTTCGGTGGAAGCCGGTGAGCGCGGCATTTCCGTGGACGATCATGCCACGCATCTGATTGTCCATGGGATGCTGCATCTGCTAGGCTATGACCATATGGGGGATGCCGAAGCGGAAGCCATGGAAGCAATGGAACAGGCCGCGATGGCAGCCCTGAATCTGCACGATCCCTATCCCGTACGCGAGGACTGAACACCAACATGAAAGAGGGCCCCAGTACCGGCTCGCCCGACCATCAACACGAAAGCGGCGGCATCTGGCGCAGCTTGCGCGCGCTTCTGTTCGGCGAGGAACAGGAAGAAACGCTGCGCGAGCGCCTGGAAGAAGCCATCGACGAGCATGAAAGCGACGGCGCCCGTGCGCCGGCCGGCGATCTTGCGCCGATCGAACGGCAGATGCTCAAGAACCTGCTGCATTTCGGCGAGCGCGATGCGGGTGACGTCGGCGTACCCCGCGCAGACATCATCGCGGTGGAGGAGCAGACCAGCTTCGCCGACCTCGTCCAGCTCTTCGCCGAGGCGGGACACAGCCGCCTGCCGGTCTATCGCGAGGAACTCGATACGATCATCGGCATGGTCCATATCAAGGACGTGTTCGAGATCCTGGCCAAGGGCGAGGACCATCCCGCCAGCATCGCCGGTCTGATCCGCCAGCCGCTCTACGTGCCGCAATCGATGGGCGCGCTCGATCTGCTCGCGCAGATGCGGGTGAAGCGCACCCACCTCGCCGTGGTGCTCGACGAATATTCGGGTACCGAGGGGCTGATCACGATCGAGGACCTGATCGAGGAAATCGTCGGCGAGATCGAGGACGAGCATGACGAGGCCCCCGCCGCGTTGATCGTGCCGATCGATGGCGGCGGCTGGGAAGCCGATGCCAGGGCCGAGCTGGAGGACGTCGCCGAGATGGTCGATCCTCGGCTGGCCGAGGTGGAGGAAGATGTCGATACGATCGGCGGCCTCGCCTTCGTGCTGGCGGGCCATGTCCCCGAAGTCGGCGAATGCCTCGAACATGGCAGCGGCTGGACGCTGGAAGTGATCGACGCCGACGAGCGCAAGGTGAACCGCTTGCGCCTCCATCCCCCCGAAATCCTGGTGGAAGACGCGGCCTAACGGCCGCGTCGTCTATCCGGCCAATCCGATCAGGCTGATCTGTCGCCCGTAATCGGGCTCGCCGCGGTGCGTCGCGCGGCGAAAGCTGAAGAAGCGGGCCTCGTTCGCATAGGTGTCCATGCCCAGCGCTTCGATCGTCCGCAGTCCGGCCAGCGCCAGGCGGTGGACGACATAGGCCTCCAGGTCGAACTGGAAATGCTCTGGCTGGCCATCGGCGAAGAAGCGTTCGTTGGCCGGGTCCTGCTCGCAGAAGCGCTGGAAGAAGGCGGCATCGACCTCGTAGCTGGCGCGGGCGATGCACGGGCCGACCGCGGCGGCGATCCGATCGCGGCGCGCGCCAAGCGCTTCCATCGCCGCGATCGTCGAATCCGTCACGCCGCCGATCGCGCCTTTCCAGCCGGCATGGGCGGCGGCGACCACGCCCGCCTCGCGATCGGCGAACAGCACCGGCGCGCAATCGGCCGTCAGAATGCCGAGCACGAGCCCGGGCCGGCGGGTCGCCAGCGCATCGGCGCGGGGGCGATGACCGTCCTCGAACGGGGCGATCACCGAAACCGCGTCGGCCGAATGCACCTGATAGGCCGTCACCAACGGCGCGCCCGGCAATACCGCTCGCACCGCTCGGCAGCGATTCTCGGCAATCGCGGCAGGATCGTCGTTCGATCCGGTGCCGACGTTCAGCCCCGCGACCAGCCCGGTCGAAACCCCGCCGGCGCGGCCGAGAAAGCCGTGCGCCACGCCGTCAAGTGCGCGGGCGCGGATCGTTTCCACGCCGCTCACAGCGCCAGCCGCATCAGCCGATCCTCATCGGCATGGTTGCCCACCATGAAGGCATAGGGTCCCCGATCTTCAAAGCCGTAGCGCTGGTAGAAGCGCCTGGCGCGGTGATTGTCGATATAGACGGAAAGCCAGAGCTCCGCCGCGCCGCGCGCGCGCGCGGTGGCCAGGGCCCAGCCCATCAGCGTCTGGGCAGCGCCGCTGCCCTTGGCGCGATCGCGCAGATAGAGCTGGCGCAGCTCGATCGCCGGTCCCTCGGGCGTCACGGGCAGGCTGGTAGGGCCGAGCTTGCAATAGCCGGCCAGCCCTTCGCCATCCTCGATCACCCGGAACGCGAAATCGGGGCTGGCGAGTTCCCCAGTCCAGCCCGCCACGGTGAAGCCGGCAAAGAAACTGGCGAGATCCTCCGGCGCATAGAGGTGCGCAAAGGTCGCCGCGAAGCTTTCGCGGAACAGGGCGTCGATCGCAGCGGCATCGGCTGGCGTGGCCTCGCGATCGTTCATGCGAACCCGGCCGGCACCGGCCATCCCGGCGCGGTCAATGCCAGCACCTTGAACAGCGATCCCATCTGATCGTCCGCGACCAGCCGGTTGCGATCGGCGGCGATCGCGTCGCCACGCTCGGGCGCGCTGCGGGCGAGCGCCCGGGCGCGCGCGTCGATGCCAAGCGCTTTCAGGAAATCGCCCTGCGTCACCGGGCCATGGACGGTGAGCCCTTCGGCCGCCGCGGCTTCCTTGAGCGTGCCGAAATCGACATGCGCGGTCAGGTCCGCCTCACCGGGCGCGTCGAACGGATTGGCGAAGGCATGGCCGCGCACCGCCTGCAGCGTGTCGCCGATCGCCGGGCCTTCATAGCCATAGTCGAGGATCAGCGCCGCGCCGCCTTGCGCGCGCAGCCGCTGGGCGAGCGCGCGCAGCAGGGCCACGCAGGCCGGCGAGGTTTCCAGGATCGCACCAGGCGCGGCGTGACGCAGCGCGGGGGGGATCACCGCGTCGAAGCCGCGATCGCCGATCACCGGCAGGAACAGCGTGTCCTGGCAGGCGACCAGGCGTTCGCGCCAGCCCTGCGCAGTATGCACCAGCTGGCGGATCGGCAGTGCGTCGAAAAATTCGTTGGCCACCACCAGCAGCGGCGCATCGTCGGGCAGGCCGGCAAGGTCGAGATGCCATGCTGCGTGCGGCACGCGCTCCTTCTGGGCGGCGCGCAGCACCGGGCTGGTCTCCAGAAAGTCGACCGGCGGCGCGAACCCGGCCTTGCCCATCGCCCGCAGCGCGTCCGCCGCCAGCGTGCCGCGGCCGGGACCGAATTCGACATAGCGGGCAGGCTCCGGGCGGCCGGCGCGGTCCCACAGATCGGCCAGCCACAGGCCGATCAGTTCGCCGAACATCTGGCTGATCTCGGGCGCGGTGGTGAAGTCGCCGCGCGCGCCCAGCGGATCGCGGGTGCCGTAATAATGCGCGTTCGCCGCACCCATGAACTGGGAGAGCGGGATCGGCCCGGCAAGGGTGATCGCCCGCGCCAGCCGCTCGGGCAGCGCAGGCTCCGCGGCATTGTCGCGGCGGTCTTCGGGCTTGGCGTCGAGAGGATTGGTCATCGCCGGCAGGTCAGGCCACGCTCGGCCCGGTGATCGCTTCCACGCGCTTGCGGCGCCCCTTGGCGGTGACGATCAGCAGGATGCCGCCCGCGATCATCGGCAGGCACAGCCACTGGCCCATGTGCAGCCCCGTCCGGTCCACCAGCCAGATCAGCTGGCGATCGGGTTCGCGGAAGAATTCGACGAAGAAGCGGCACAGGCCATAGCCGAGCAGGAAGATGCCGGCGAGCTTGCCGGGCTGGTAGCGCGCATCGGTGCGCCAGAAGAAGAACCAAAGGATGACGAACAGCAGCAGGCCTTCCAGCCCCGCTTCGTACAGCTGGCTCGGGTGGCGGGCCGGCTCGATCAGGCCGGCGCGAACCGTGCCCGGAAACACGATCGCCCAGGGCACGTCGCCCGGCTTGCCCCACAGCTCGCCGTTCACGAAATTGGCGAGCCGGCCGAAGAACAGCCCGAACGGCGCGCAGCAGACGACATAGTCGTGGATGCGCAGCCAATCGAGCTTGTGCTGGCGGGCGAGCCACAGGATCGCCAGCGAGGTGCCGATCACGCCGCCATGGAAGCTCATGCCGCCTTCCCACAGCATCAGGATCTGCAGCGGGTGAGTCAGCATTTCCGGCGCGTAGAACAGCACATAGCCCAGCCGTCCGCCCAGGATGATGCCCAGCGTCGCATAGAATACCAGATCGTCGGCATGGCGTTTGGCCATCGGCGCGCCCGGTGCAGCCAGCAGCTTCATCAGATACAGCCAGCCCAGCAGGATGCCGCTGATATAGGCCAGCGAATACCATTTGATGTGAAAGAAGCCGAGGTTGATGGCCACCGGATCCAGATGGAGATCGGTGAAATGAAGATGGCCGCCGGCAGCGGCGAGCAGGGTGGGCAGCACGTTCGATCCCCGGCGTAAGAAACAGTGGTGCCTGCGATAGAGCCAAAACGCGCCGAACCCAAGGGGGCGATCAGGGTGATCGAAAGCCCATGCTGGCATCCCGCGTGCACCCGCGATAGAGCGGGCCGATGGCTGGCAAACCCGCATCCCGCATCAGGCTCGATCGGCGCAGGCTGTTGATCGGCGGCGGGGCGGGGCTGGGGCTCGTCGTCGCCTGGAGTTTCTGGCCGCGCAGCTATGCGCCCAACCTCACAGCCGCGCCGGGGGAAAGCCTGTTCGGCGCCTGGCTGAAGATCGGGCGGGACGGCCATGTCGCCATTGCCGTTCCCCAGGCGGAAATGGGCCAGGGCGTCTATACCGCTCTGCCGCAGATCCTCGCCGATGAACTGGGCGCCGATTGGCAGCGCGTCGGTGTGGAGCCGGCGCCGCTGAACCCGTTATATGCCAATCCGCTTGCGGCGCGCAGCCTGTTCGAACTGGCGCTGGGTGGCCTGCCGGAACAGTTGCAACGCAGCCATGCCGCGCGCGCCGGGCTGGTGCTCACCGCCTGCTCCACCTCGGTGCGGAATTTCGAGGAGCCGTTGCGCCAGGCCGGCGCGGCCGCCCGCGTGCTGTTGTGCAAGGCAGCCGCAGCCCGCTGGGGGGTTGATTGGCAAGCCTGCGGCACTGCCCACGGCGTGGTGATTCATGGCAACCAGCGGCTCGGCTTCGGCGAACTGGCCGAAGCGGCGGCGCGCCATCGGCCGCCGTCGCAACTGCCGCTGCGGGGGGAGGGCGCCCGGCTGTACGGCCAGCCGCTGCCGCGGCTCGATGCGCCGGCGAAGATCGATGGCAGCGCCAATTTCGCGGCCGATGTCCGCCTGCCCGGCATGGTGTTCGCGGCGATCCGCCAGGGGCCTATCGGGGAAACCGAATTGGCGCAGGTCGATCGTGCCGCGGCCGATCGCGTGCGCGGCGTGCTTTCGGTCGTCACCACACGGCATTGGGTGGCGGCGGTCGCGACGAACTGGTGGGCGGCGGAACGCGCACTGCACGCGATGCGCCCGCGCTTCCGCCTGCCCGCGGCGGTGGTCAACGATGATTCGATCGACGCCGCGCTCACCACGGCCTTTGATGGCGATGGCCGCCGGATCGAGGAGCGGGGCGATCTCGCCACCGCGTTTCGCGGCGCGCGGGTGGTGACGGCGGAATATCAGGTCGGCCTTGCCCCCCATGCGGCGCTGGAACCGATGACCTGCACGGCCGACTATGCCCATGGTCGCCTTTCCCTGTGGCTGCCCACCGAGGCGCCGGGCCTGGCGCGGGCGGCGGCGGCGGATGCGCTGGGGATCGATCCGGCGCGGGTGATCGTGCATCCGATGCTGGGCGGTGGCGCGTTCGGCGCGAGGCTGGAACATGCGGTGGCAGTGCAGGCGGCGCTGCTCTCGCAATCCGTGGCGCGGCCGGTGCAACTCACCTGGCCGCGGGACGAAGATCTGCGCCGCGATCGTTTCCGTCCCCCGGCGGCGGCGCGGCTCACCGCGAAGCTGGGGCAGGGGGGCACGATCGAGGCGTGGCTGGCCAAGGTCGCCGCCCCGGAAACCGGGCGTGAACTGGCATCGCGGCTGATCGGCGGGGATCCGGTGGTGGCGGCATCGCTGGCGCTTCCGGGCGGCGGCGATCCTTCGGCAGTGGCGGGGGCGATGCCGGCCTATGCGATTCCCCATGCCGCGATCGATCATCATCCTGCCGAAATCGGCGTGCCCACCGGCTATTGGCGTTCAGGCGCACATAGTTACACCTGCTTCTTCGCCGAAAGCTTCGTCGATGAACTGGCGCATGTCGCCAATCGCGATCCGTTGTCGTTCCGCATGGCGATGCTCGGCGATCAGCCGCGACTGGCGCGCTGCCTGCAGACGGCGGCGCAACTCGGCGGCTGGCAGGGGGGCGAACCGGGCAGCGGCCAGGGGCTTGCGGCGCACGCCTTTCGCGGATCGTTCATCGCGGTGATGGCCGAGGCGCGGCTGACGCCGCAGCGCGAGATCGTCGTGGAGCGGCTGGTGGCCGCGGTGGATTGCGGCCGCGTGGTCAACCCCGATCTCGTGCGTCAGCAGATCGAAGGCGGCCTGCTCTTCGGCCTGGCCGCCGCGCTGGGCGCGAGCACCAGCTTCACCGAAAATGTCGCCGATGCGCAGGGCCTTGCCGATCTTGGCCTGCCCACGCTTGCCGGCACGCCCGACATCACCGTCGAGATCCTGCCCAGCGGATCGGATCCCGGCGGGGTGAGCGAACTGGCGGTTCCGCCGACCGCGCCGGCGATCGCCAATGCGCTGCAAACCGCCACCGGCACCCGTTTCCGGCGCCTTCCCCTGCTATCGGAGGTCGAATGACCCTGCCTGCCGACCATCCCGCGATCCCGCCCGCCCGCATCGGCGTGCTCCTCACCAATCTCGGAACGCCCGACGCGCCCGACGCGCCGGCGGTGAAGCGCTATCTGGGCGAGTTCCTGTCCGATCGGCGGGTGGTGGAGATCCCGCCGCTCCTTTGGCAGCCGATCCTGCGGGGCATCATCCTGCGCACCCGGCCCAAAAAGTCGGCCCATGCCTATGCGCAGGTCTGGCGCGAGGACGGTTCCCCGCTCGCCGCGATCACCAAGGCCCAGGCACGCGCGCTGGAAGGCGCGTTCGGGCCGCAGGTGCTGGTCGATTATGCGATGCGATATGGCCGGCCCTCGATCGGCGACCAGCTTGCCGCGATGAAGGCGAAGGGGTGTGAGCGCATCCTGATCGCGCCGCTCTATCCGCAATATTGCGCGGCGACGACCGCGACCGCGAACGACAGTGCCTTTGCCGCGCTGGCGGCGATGCGCTGGCAGCCGGCGATCCGCACACTGCCGCCCTATCACGACGATCCGGCCTATATCGCCGCGCTGAAGGCCAGCGTGGAGGGGGCAATCGCCGCGCTCGATTTCGTGCCCGATGCGGTGATCGCCAGTTTCCACGGGATGCCGCAGCGCACGCTCGAACTGGGCGATCCCTATCACTGCCATTGCCGCAAGACCGGGCGCTTGCTCGGCGAGGCGCTGGGCCGTGACCTGATCGTTACCTTCCAGTCGCGCTTTGGCCGCGCCAAATGGTTGGAGCCGGCAACCGATACGGTGCTGGAAGCATTGCCCGGCAAGGGCGTGAAGCGCATCGCGATCGTCGCGCCGGGCTTTTCCGCCGACTGTCTGGAAACGCTGGAGGAACTCGCGATTCGTGGCCGCGAATCCTTTCTCGCTGCGGGCGGCACGGATTTCGCATATTTGCCTTGTCTCAATGATAGCGCGCCGGGCATGGAGTTGCTCAGCAATATCATCGGGCGCGAACTTTCCGGCTGGGTGGTCCCCGCCTAGCCATTTCTTGGGTTGATTGTGGAGAGGAAGGCATATGGCACGAGTAGCGATCGTTACCGGTGGTACCCGCGGTATCGGTGAGGCGATCAGTCTGGCGCTCAAGGACGCGGGGGTCACCGTCGCTGCCAACTATGCCGGCAATGACGAAAAGGCTGCGGCCTTCACCGAACGCACCGGTATCAAGGCGTATAAGTGGGATGTCGGCGATTTCGATGCCTGTGCCGAAGGCGTGAAGAAGGTCGAGGCGGATCTCGGCCCCGTCGATATCGTCGTCAACAATGCCGGCATCACCCGCGACGGCACCATCCTGAAGATGTCGCGCGAGATGTGGGAAGACGTGATCCGCATCAACCTGGGCGGCTGTTTCAACATGGCCCATGCGGTGTTCCCAGGCATGCGCACGCGCAAATGGGGCCGCATCGTCAATATCGGCTCGATCAACGGTCAGGCCGGTCAGTACGGCCAGGTGAACTATGCCGCTGCCAAGTCCGGCATCCACGGCTTCACCAAGGCACTTTCGCAGGAAGGCGCGCGCTTCGGCGTTACGGTCAATGCGATCGCCCCGGGCTATATCGATACGGACATGGTCTCGGCGGTTCCCGCCGACGTGCTGGAAAAAATCGTCGCCAAGATTCCGGTCGGTCGCCTCGGCCAGGCGCATGAAATCGCCCGCGGCGTGGCATTTCTCTGCTCGGAAGATGCCGGC
Organism: Sphingomonas pokkalii; assembly: GCF_003096275.1. Taxonomy (GTDB): domain Bacteria; phylum Pseudomonadota; class Alphaproteobacteria; order Sphingomonadales; family Sphingomonadaceae; genus Sphingomonas; species Sphingomonas pokkalii. Next base: position 251,726 of record NZ_QENQ01000001.1, on the reverse strand, counting down.
TTCGTCACTGGTTCGACGCTGTCGATCAACGGCGGGCAGCACATGTACTGAAAAACAGAGGGGGGCCGGACCCTTGCGGTCCCGGCCCCCCTTCGCCTCTCGATACGCTACGCGAGAAGCTGGTACGCGCTTACAACAAAGCCTCTCTATCGCAGTTCCCTTGATCGAACGCTGAACGAGATGGTTATCCTGCGTTCATATTCGCACGTGCAGCGCTGGTCGTGCCGCATCGAACCGCTAAGGAGGGGCGATGCGTTCCTGGCTCCGAATTGTCGCCTTTCCGCCCCTGGCGTTGGCGCTGCTGTCGCTCAGCGCGTCGGGCAAGGTCTTGCGAACGCCGATCGGTCGGATTCCGGTGATGGCGGCGCAGCCCGTTCCCTTGGCACCGGGGGACCCAGTCCGTACGCGAATCGGCAGGCTTCGCTATCTGGGCGGGGTGCGGCTCACCAGCCCGGATCGCGGCTTTTCCGGCTTCTCCGCACTGCAGGTGATCGGCGACCAGATCGTCCTGCTCAGCGATCGCGGCAATATCGTCCGGTTCCGCATGGGCGCCGACTGGCAGCCGTTCGACATCCGATTCGGCGAAGTTCCGAACGGCCCGGGGATTGCCGCGTTCAAGGGTGATCGCGACTCCGAATCGCTAACCCGCGATCCCGCGACCGGAAAATTCTGGGTAGGCTTCGAATCGCATAACGCCATCTGGCGCTATGACGCGGATTTCCGCCATGGCGAGCGGGTGGCACACCCGCCCGAGATGCGGAATTGGCCTGCCAATGGCGGGCCCGAATCGATGGCGCGCCTGCCCGATGGCCGCTTCGTCGTTATCGGCGAAACGGCGAGGCCGCCCGGCAAGGGGCACGGTGCGGAACGCGACGTACTGCTGTTTCCGGGGGATCCAGTCCGCGATTCGCCGCGCCCGATCCGTCTGCGCTTTGTGCCGCCGCCCGGCTATGATCCCAGCGACGCGGTGGCGCTGCCGGACGGGCGCTTGCTGGTGCTGGAACGGCGATTCGGGTTCCCTGCGCTATTCACCGTCAAGATCGACCTGGTCGATCTGCGCGGTGCAGCGGCGGGCGACGTGCTGCGTGGAACCGAGATCGCCGACTTCTCGCCGCCGTTCCAGCATGACAATTTCGAAGGCCTCGCGGTCGCGCGCGAAGGCAATGCGCTCGTCCTGTGGATGGTCTCTGATGACAATGAGCAATGGTGGCAGCAGACGCTGCTGCTCAAATTCCGGCTGGAGCTCTGAGTCGTTTCGATTCGGGCGGCCGCGCCGGATCGATCGAGACCTCCGCCGGCATCGGGCGTCGGTGCCGGCGTCGCCCACGACAAAACCCGCTGCCGCGATGCGCCAGCGGGTTTTGTTCGTACCTGTACGAAGAATCAGGCGGCAGCGGTGCCGGCGCTGGCCTTGCGCACTTCGCGCTTCAGACGGCGCGCACGCAGCGACAGATCCTCGTCATTGGTCTTCAGCAGCCAGTTGTCCAGGCCGCCGACATGCTCCACCGAACGCAGGCCATGGGTGGAAACGCGCAGACGCACGCCCTTGCCCAGCGCGTCGGAGAGCAGCGTCACGTTCTGCAGGTTCGGCAGGAACGTACGCTTGGTCTTGTTATTGGCGTGGGAAACATTGTGTCCCACCTGCCGGCCCTTGCCGGTCAGCTCGCAAATGCGCGACATCGCTTCAAATCCTGAGTTGGGCAGAAAGCCGGAAAGGCCGCGCAGGTAGCGGCAAAGCGGGCCGCCGTCAACCGATTCACCGCGATCCGGGCGCAACTCGCGCGGGGCGCAAGGCGTTAGGCAGGTGAAACGATTAGGAGATACGGGTCATGCGCGCAATATTGGGGCTGTTGGGCATTCTCGTGCTGATTGCCGTGGTGCTGATTGCGCTGGGTTTTATCAATCTCGATGTTCGCGGCGGCAAGTTGCCGACGGTTTCGGCCGAGACCGGATCGGTAACAGTGGGCGAATCGAACAGCACCGTGCGCGTGCCGACCGTCGAAATGAAGGAAAAGCGCGTTTCGGTGCCGACGATCGACGTGAAGAAGGCGCCGGCGCCCGCGCCCTCGCCTGCACAGTGACGCCGCCACCTACCGGCCGGATCGCCGCCGCGGCCCTGCTGCCGCCGCTCGGCGTCTATCTGGCGGAGGGACCGGGCCGGGCCTTCGGCATCGCCTGTGGATTGACGGCATTGGGGTTCCTGCCCGGCTCCGGCTATGCGCTGTGGCGACTATTCCATCCCGCGCCGGGCGGCTAAGCGGGTGCGATGTTCCCGCTCCCCCCCGCCATGCGTGCCGCGCTCGATGCTGCCGCGCAGGCTGCTGCCGAAGGCGAGGTTCCGGTTGGCGCCGTCGTGGTACGCCATGCGATAATCGTTGCGGTGGCGGGCAACGCGCCGCGGCGACTGCACGATCCCAGCGCCCATGCCGAAATGCGCGCGATTCGCGCGGCGGCGAAGGCGCTGGGCCGCGATCGACTGGAGGATTGCGACCTTTGGGTGACGCTCGAGCCATGTGCGATGTGCGCAGGCGCGATCGCCCATGCCCGGATCGCCAGGCTCTATTACGGTGCCGGCGATCCCAAGGGCGGTGCCGTCGAACACGGGCCTCGACTGTTCGGCCAGCCCACCTGCCACCACCGCCCCGAGGTCTATCCGGGGATCGGCGAGCGCGAGGCCGCGCTGTTGCTCCGGGACTTCTTCCGCGACCGCCGCTGACGTCGTCGCGTCGACTCCAGCCCGGATTCGTGCGAGACTTGATTGCTGCCCTTCGGAGTGGAGGTTGTGATGCGCGCCGTCCATTGCCTTTTCCTGCTGCCCCTGCTCGCGCCGCAGGTGGCGCTTGCAGCCAAGCCGCCGATGCTGAGTTGGGGCAAGCCCGGCGTTACGCTGGCAACCTATCGCGACGATGCGGTCGCCTGCGGTCGCGAAGGCTATTATCTCGACGTCTCCAACACCGAAGCGGCAAAGGTGTTCAAGGATGCGTCGAAACAGCTCGAGAACAACGAGAACAATCTCGGCGTCTCGGCGATGACGGGCGACGTCAACCGCATGATGGGCGTTGCCGTCGATTCGGCGCGAATCGTCGAACGGACGCAGCCTGCCCGCCGGATGAAGCAAGTGCGGACGTTGCTTCAGGATACGGTCGCCGCCTGTCTGCGCGCGCGGGGCTATCGTCAGTTCCGGCTCAGCGATGCGCAGCAGCGGCAGTTGCGCGCCTTTCGCTTGGGTTCGCCGGAACGTCACGCCTATCTCCACGCCTTGGCGAGCGACCCGGCAATCCTGGCGGCGCAGCAGCTTTGATGCTTCTATTCCATCGGTAGGAACTTCCGATTCGCATCGCTGGGCACCCGCCGTCCGACGGTGGCAGAGGCTATGATTGCCGGCGTGGTTTCGGTCTGCGACGTCGGAAGCGGGCAGATTCGCGGCACTGCCGTGCGAATTGCACCTGCGAAAGGTTGTGAACGGGGCGCGGCTGCTTGTATGGGGGTGTCGCACCATGAGCGCGCCCTTTCCCTGGATCGACCTTGCGATCATCTTCGTGCTGATCGCGATCAACGGCATCTTTTCCATGTCCGAGCTGGCGATTGTTTCCGCCCGCCCGGCGCGGCTGGAGGCGTTGGCCCGTGTCGGCCGGCGCGGCGCCAAGATGGCGATCGAGCTGGCGGCCGATCCCGGCAAGTTCCTTTCCACGGTTCAGATCGGCATCACGCTGATCGGCATCGCCACCGGCGCCTATTCGGGCGCCAGCCTGGGCGGGCCCGTGGCCGAACGCATGGCGGCGCTGGGCGTCCCGGCGGATATCGCCGATACCGTGGCGATCACCCTCGTGATCGGGCTCACTACCTTCTTCTCGCTGGTGGTCGGCGAGCTGGTGCCCAAGCAGTTCGCGCTGCGCTCGCCCGAACCGATCGCCGCGGCGGTTGCGCTGCCGATGCGCTGGCTTTCCGGCGCTACCGCACCTCTGGTCTGGCTGCTCGATTCGTCGACCGGGCTGGTCTTCCGCGTGCTCGGGCTGAAGCGCGAATCGGAAAATCGCGTAACGGCAGAGGAACTGCACCTGATCGTCGCCGAAGCCAGCAAGTCCGGCGTGATCGAGGAGCATGAACGCTCGATCATCTCCGGTGTGGTGCGCCTGGCCGATCGGCCGGTGCGCGAAGTGATGACGCCGCGTACCCAGGTCGACTGGCTCGACGTGAATCTCGACGGGGCGGGCATCCGCGAGGAACTGCTGGCCACGCCGCATACCCGGCTGCCGGTGGCGGAAGGATCGATCGATTCGGTGATCGGCGTCGTGCAGGCGCGCGATATCGCTGCCGCGCTGTTCCGCGGCGAGCCGTTGGACCTGCGCAAGCTGATGCGCCGCGCCCCGATTCTGCCCGATCAGGTCGATGCGATGGATGCGCTCACCGCGCTGCGCCAGGCGGAAGTGCCGATGGGGCTGGTCCATGACGAATATGGCCATTTCGAAGGCATCGTCACGCCTGCCAATCTGCTGGCCGCCATCGCCGGCGAGTTCGCTTCGGATGCCGAGCCGGGCGATAATCCCAACATCGTCGTGCGCGACGACGGCTCGCTGCTCGTCGCCGGCGCGACGCCGGCGGATACGCTGGCCGAACGGCTCGGTATCGAATTGCCCGACGATCGCGATTACGCAACGGTGGCGGGGCTGGCGTTGGCGGTACTCAAGCATCTGCCCGGCGAAGGCGAATCCTTCCTGGTGGAAGGCTGGAAATTCGAGATTGTCGATCTCGACGGCCGCAAGATCGACAAGCTTCTGGTGCGCCGGGAGCAGGCGTAAGCAGCCTCCGGCGCCGGCCCGGCGCCGGTTTCCAGGCCAGGGTGTCAGAGCTTTCCGAACACCGCCTCATATCCGGCCTTATCCCCGGCCGCCAGGAAGCGCGCCTGTTCGATCCAGCGATCGCGGAACATCCGGCCTTGGAAACTGCCGAGCTGGGCGTCGAGGGCGTGGGCCTGGGCATCATCCAACGCAGCCAGCGCGGCGAAGCCGGTGATTCCCAGTTCTCCCAGCCGGGCCGCGAGCTTCGGGCCGACGCCCTTCAGCCGGGTGAGGTCCTCCTGTGCGGCAGGGGCGGGAGGTTGGGCGGCCGCCGCGTCGGCGGCCAGCGTCGCCGGGCTTTCCGTCAGCGCGGCGGCAGCGGCGATCGGCTCGTCGGCGATCGGCGTGGGCGCCGGCTGGGAAGGGGACTCGGGTGTCGTCGCTGCCGGCAGTTCCGCGGCCGGGGCAGGCGGGTCGGCATCATGGACGGGCAGTTCGCCACGCTCTGCCAGTTCGGCGCGGGCCTGCCTGCGCTTGACCGCCAGACGCGTGCCCCAGAACAGAATGAACAGGGCCAACGCGATCCCGATCGCAATCAGTACGAACGACAGGGTCAGCCACCCCGATTCCGTGGTCGCCGCCACTGTTCCATATCCCTGCGCCGCCTGATCGTTCATGTCCTACGCTCCGGATCCGTCGATGTTTCTGCATTAGCGCGCGTTGCCGCCGCGTCCAGCGCTTCGCCATGGACCCCGCGCGGGAAATCCGGCAGGCAAGGTGGTGCGCGCATTCGCCCGGCGAACGGGAGCAAATATGCGGGGCGGGTAGAAAGGTGAATCGATGAAAATGCTGGTGTTGGCGGCGCTTGCCAGCCTGTCGCTTGCGGCCCAGGCCGAGGCGCAGGTGCGATCCTCCGATCCGCAGAGCGTAGCTCGGGCGCTGAAGGATGCAGGGTATAAGTCGGAACTCACCAAGGACGGCGAAGGCGATCCGATTATCCGCAGCGTCGCTTCCGGGTACAAGTTTACGATCTTCTTCCTCAATTGCGAAGCGCACCGGAATTGCGGCGATATCCAGTTCTATATCGGTTGGACGAACAAATTGTCCCCGGAGCGCGCCAATGTCTGGAACAGCAAGCATCGCTTTGCCCGCGCCTATTCGGACGGACAGGGCGAAGCCGCGCTCGAATATGACGTGAATTTCGAAGATCAGGCGATTCCCGACGCGCTGTTTCGCAAGGATCTGGAACTGTGGGACATGCTGGTCGGGCGCTTCGCGACGTTCGTCGACGAAAAGCCCTGAGGCTAGGCGCTTCGGGGGCAGCCGCGGCTGCCGCTGCCCCCGGCGCATTTCAGCCCCTGGTGCGTGCCACTTCGCGCCAGCCAATGTCGCGGCGGCAGAATCCGGTAGGGAAATCGATCGCGTCGATGCCGCGATAGGCGGCGGCCTGGGCGGCGAGGATATCCGGCCCGATCGCGGTGACGTTCAGCACCCGGCCGCCGCTTGCCACCAGCGCATCGCCCTGGCGCCGGGTGCCGGCGTGGAACACCTGCACGCCCCCCGCCTCGGCCGCCGCAAGGCCCTCGATCCGGCCGCCGGTCTCCGGCGTGCCGGGATAGCCGCGTGCCGCCATCACCACGGTCAGCGCCGTATCGGGGCGGAAGCGCGGGGCGGGGCGGCCGGCCAGCTCGCCGCGCGCGGTGGCGAGCAGCAACGCCAGCAGGTCGTCCTCCAGCCGCAGCATCAGCACCTGGCATTCGGGATCGCCGAAGCGGGCGTTGTATTCGATCAGCTTGGGGCCGGTCTTCGTCAGCATCAGCCCGGCATAGAGCACGCCCGAATAGGGAATGCCCTCGGCGGCGAGCGTGGCGATGGTGGGCAGCACGATCTGATCCATCGCGGCGCGCTCCTGCGCGGGCGTGAGCACGGGGGCGGGGCTATAGGCGCCCATGCCGCCGGTATTGGGGCCGACATCGCCTTCGCCGACGCGCTTGTGGTCCTGCGCCGATCCGAACAGCACGGCATCCGTCCCGTCGGTGATGACGAACAGGCTGGCTTCCTCGCCGTCGAGAAACTCTTCGATCACCGCGCTCGCGCCGGCATCGGCGAAGATCGCGGTAAGTGCGCCCATCGCCTCGTCGCGGGTCATGGCCACCGTCACGCCCTTGCCGGCGGCGAGGCCGTCGGCCTTTACGACGACCGGCAGGCCGAACGGCTCCAGCGCCGCCAGTGCCTCGTCGAGCGCATGGACGTGGACATAGCCGGCGGTGGGGATGCCGGCGCGGGCGCACAGATCCTTGGTGAAACCCTTCGATCCTTCCAGCTGCGCCGGCAGGCGATTCGGCCCGAACACGGGGATGCCGGCGTCGCGCAGCACATCGCCGACGCCCGCCACCAGCGGCGCTTCGGGGCCGACGACGACCAGGCCGATGGCATGCGCCTGCGCGAAGGCGAGCACAGCCGCCGGATCGGTCGCGGCGAGGTCGACGCAGGTCGCATGCGCCGCTATGCCCGGATTGCCCGGTGCGGCGAAGAGCTGCGTCAGCAGCGGCGATTGCGCGAGTTTCCAGGCGAGCGCATGTTCGCGACCCCCCGACCCCAGTAGCAGGACGTTCATGGCCGACCCCCTTTTCGAGACTTCATCGGCGCGGCTCGTAGCCGAGGCGGTGCCCGGGGACAACGCGGCACCGATGAGCGTGAGCGAACTCTCCGGCCGGCTGAAGCGGATGGTGGAGGGCGAGTTCGGCCATGTCCGCCTGCGCGGCGAGATTTCGGGCTGGAAGCGCGCCGCCTCGGGGCACGCCTATCTGGCGCTCAAGGACATGGACGCGGTGATCGACGGGGTGATCTGGCGCGGCGCGGCCTCGGCGCTGCCGTTCCAGCCGCAGGACGGGCTGGAGGTGATCGCCACCGGCAAGCTCACCATCTATCCCGGCCGCTCCAAATACCAGATCGTCATCGAGCGGATGGAGCTGGCCGGCGAAGGCGCGCTGATGGCGCTGCTGGAGAAGCTCAAGGCCAAGCTGGCGGGCGAGGGGCTGTTCGACCGGGAGCGGAAACAGCCGCTGCCCTATATGCCGAATGTGATCGGCGTGGTGACCTCGCCTACGGGCGCGGTGATCCGCGACATTCTCCACCGGCTGGAGGACCGCTTCCCCAGCCATGTTCTCGTCTGGCCGGTGAAGGTGCAGGGCGACGGATCGGCGCAGGAGGTCGCTCGGGCGGTGCGCGGGTTCGATGCGATCGCGCCCGGCGGCCCAGTGCCGCGCCCGGACCTGGTGATCGTCGCGCGCGGCGGCGGCTCGGTCGAGGACCTGTGGTCGTTCAACGAGGAAGTCGTGGTGCGGGCGGTGGCCGAGTGCCGCATTCCCATCATCTCGGCGGTGGGCCACGAGACCGATACGACGTTGTGCGACTTCGCTGCCGATCTCCGCGCACCGACGCCCACCGCGGCGGCGGAGATCGCGGTGCCGGTGCTGGCGGAGGTGCGCCACGGCATCGCCACGCTGGCGCACCGCACCGAGCGCTGCGTGCGCCGCTACCACGAACGCGCCGGCGAGCAGCTGGCGGCGCTCGTCCGCGTGTTGCCGCGCCGCGATGCGCTGCTGGGGCCGCAGCGCCAGCGACTTGACGATGCTGGCGCGCGGCTAGGCCTTGGGCTCGAGCGACGGGTGACGGCAGCGCGCGGCCAGCTGGATCGCGCCGGCGCCGCGCTGCGCCCGGCGACGCTGGAGCAGCGGCTGGCGACGGCACGGCAGCGGCTGGGCGGCATCGCGCTCGATCGGGCTGCGGATCGCGAGCTGGCAGCACTCCGCCAGCGTTTCGCCCGCCCGGCCGAGGCGCTCAAGCTCGCCAGCCTCGAACGCCGCTTCGCCACCGCCGCCGAACGGCTGGCGGCGATGGGCCGGCATCTCGAACTGCTCGATCCCGAACTGCCGCTGAAGAAGGGCTATGCCTGGGTGGAGGGGCGCGGCACCGGCAAGGTGGTCGCCTCGGCCGAGGATGCGCGGGCGGCACAGGCCGTGACGCTGCATTTCGCCGACGGATCGGTGGATGCCCGGGTTGAGCGCGGGCAGGCCAAGGCCTATGTTCCGCCCAAGCCCGAGCAGCCGACGCTGCTGTGAGGCGCACCCGAACCACCACTGAATTGCAGGAATGGCGCCGCCCATGCTGATGTCCAACACTGCCCGCGTCGCCAAGCTGCACTATATGGCCAATGGCTTCCGCGTGCTCGCGCCCGGCGACCATGTGCTGTGCGCCGTCACCGGCGAGCGGATCCCGATTGACGAGCTTCGGTATTGGAGCGTCGGTCGGCAGGAGCCCTATGTGAGCGCCGAAGCGGCCGTTAAGGCGCTTTCCGCCTGATGCTCGGCCGGCGGCGGTTCGCCGCGGGGCTGGTAGCACTGTCCTCGTTGGCCGGTACGCGCGCTGCGGCGCTCGCCGCCCCGACTGGCCCGTTCGCGCTGGATGGTCGGATGGAGCAAGGGGGGTGGGCGCTGGGGCGCGTCCCCCCTGGCACCGTTCGGCTCAGCCTGGAGGCGCAGCCGATCGCCTTTGCGGCGGACGGGTGCTTTCCGATCGCTTTCGACCGCGATGCCGCGCCCGTCGCCAGGCTGGAGGCGGTGCTGCGAGATGGCGGCAGCGTTCGGGAGGACCTCGCCATTGCCGTTCGGCACTGGAAGATTTCGCGGCTCGACAGCCTTCCCAAATATCCCGTGCCCAGCGCCGAATTTGCGGCCCGCCGTCCGGCCGAACTCGCGCAGATCGTTGCCGCGCGTGCACGCGAAACCGGTGCCGACGGTTGGCGGCAGGCCTTTCGCTGGCCGGCAATCGGCCGGATTTCCACCCTGTTCGGTTCGCAGCGCATTTATGCCGGCGAGCCTGGGGCCTATCATTCGGGCATTGATCTGGCCCTGCCCACCGGAGCGCCGGTGCGTGCGCCTGCGGACGGCGTGGTGATCCTGGCCGCGGAGGCGCCCTTCACGCTGGAAGGCCATCTGCTGATGCTCGATCATGGGATGGGCCTGTCGAGCGCTTTTCTTCACCTGTCGCGGATCGATGTGCGTCTCGGTGATCGCATTGCCCAGGGACAACCCATCGCCGCCGTCGGCGCGACCGGCCGGGCGACGGGACCGCACCTGCATTGGGGCCTGATGTGGCGCGGCGCGCGGATCGACCCGCTTCTGGTTGCGGGCGCGATGCCACGGATGCGCTGAACTTCGCAAAAAAATAGGGGCGGTACTCCGAATAGTACCGCCCCCAAACCTTTCGGTTCCGATCGGATCAGAACTTGAAGGTCGCACCCATGTACAGCATGCGGCCGTACAGGTCGTAGGTGTCGGCCACGGTCTGCGTGCCCGGCCAGGTCACCGGGTTGGTGTCGCCGAAGCGCGGCGGCTTGGTGTCGAGCAGGTTGTTGATGCCGGCATACAGCTCCATCCTCTGCTTGCCGCCCACCATCACCTTGCCCTGCAGGTTGTGGTAGACATAGGCCGAGATCCGGGTCGGCGGCGTGCTGCCGTCGAGGTTGTCGGTCAGCGGGCCCATATAGTCGAGGCGGTAGTTCAGCTGGAACTTCGGCGCGCTGAACGTGACGTTCGCCACGCCGCGATCCTTGAATCCCGAACCGAGGCGGCCGCAGCTATAGCAATCGGCCTGGCCCAGTTCGTTCTGCACCGGACCACCCGGGAACGGCGTCTGCTCCTGCTTGAAGCGGTGGTTGTACATCACGTCGAAGTCGAACCGCGACGCACCGACCGGGATGGCATAGCGCGCCTCGACGTCGATGCCCGAAACCAGGAACGAGCCCGTGTTCAGGTTGAGCGCGTTGACCCGGCTGATGAAGCCGTTGGCATCGCGCACGATGTTGCTGCAGAACAGCGGGTTGTTCGTCTGGAAGCACTGGCTCACCGAAACCTGCTGGCCGATGATGCCGATCGCGTTCTTCACCTTGATGTGGTAATAATCCACGGTCATGCTGAAGTTCTTGAAGAACGTCGGCGTGATCACCGTGCCGACGGTGATCGTGTCGGCGGTTTCTTCGCGCAGCTTCGGGTTGCCGCCCAGCAGACCGTCGATCGTCTGGATCTGCGAGGTGGTGTAGGCGAACGAACCGCGCGTGGCGACCGTGTTGGCGATACCTGGGATGGTCCGGCACGCCGCCGGCAGCGCACCGATCGCGGCGCCGTCGCCATTGCCGCCGCCCTGGTCGCACGGATCGGTGACGGCCGGGAAGGTCTGGCTCAGCGACGAATAGAGTTCGCCGATGTTCGGGGCGCGGGTCGCGCGCGAATAGATCGCGCGGAAACGGATGTCGCTGGTCGGGGCATAGCTGCCGCCGCCCTTGAAGCTCCACACGCCGCCAACGGTCGAATAGTCGGCATAGCAGGCGGCGCCTTCGAGGCCGAGATAGTGCAGGCCCGGACGGTTTTCCACGATCGGCGCGACGACTTCGACGAAGCCTTCCTTGACGTTGAAGCTGCCCTTGGTGTTGGTGATCTGGTTACCCGAGCTGAGGCCGGCCTGGGTGAACGGATCATAGACTTCGGTGCTCTTCTCGTGGCGATATTCGCCGCCGAACGAGATCGCCACCGGGCCGCCCCACAGCGAGAACAGGTCGCCGTTGATGCTGCCGGACACCACGTCCTGCTTCACCTTCGCCAGATAGTCGAACGCGACGTTCGAGCCGTTGGTCAGCTGGACGGTGTTGCCGTCGACCAGCGTGACGTTGCGGGTCGGGCCGGTATAGGTCTGCAGGAACTTGGCGGGCGCCGCGGTGACGGTGTTGAAGCCGAAGATGTTGATCGGCACGCAGCCCGCAGCCCGCGCCGCCGCATCCGAACAGCGCACATTGCCGTCCGGCCCGATCTCGTTGTTCAGCGCCGCACCATAGTTGGGCGTGTAGATCGCCTGCGCGGTGGTGTGATCGCGGCTTTCCGAGTGCTCGTAATAGAGGTCGTACGACCAGGTCGTGCCGGCGTTGAACTCGCCCTTCGCGCCGATCACGCCGCGATAGAAATCGCGATCGTTCTTGTTGCTGCGGCTGAAGATGTCGTTCGAACGGCGACGGAACTGGATCACGTTGGTGCCGTTGGCGATCGCCGCTGCGCGGATTGCGGCCGGCACGTACGGGCTGGTGATCGGGATGCCGGCATAGGGCGATCCGTCGAAGCTCAGCGCCGCGCCGGGGCCGGTGTTGGCGATGGCCGAGGGCTCGAGCGAGGCGTTCGAGTTGGTGTGGGTGTACTGGCCCTGGGCGTAGAGCTTGAACGCATCCGAGAAGTCGTAATGCGCCAGCAGCGCACCCTGGTAGCGCTCGACCGGCACCGACAGCAGGCGATCGCCGTTGCGGTTATAGCCGTCGGTGTTCGCGCCCTGATAGCCCTTCAGGTTGTTCGCGCCGTTGAAGGTGAAGGTGCGTCCGGTGCTCGGCGAGAATTGGGTCTGGTTCGGGTTGCTGACGTCGAACAGGCCCTGCGCGGCATAGGAGCTGCGGTTCGGCACGTCGGTCGCCGAGAAGCTGCGGTTGCGCGACGGCAGGCCGTGGTCGTTGTCATAGCTGAAGTTGGCGGTGACGTTACCGCGACCTTCGGCGAAATTGTGCCCGCCGGTGATCGATACATACTGGCGCGGCGCATCGCCCTTGTCCGACACGGTGTTCTGTGCGCGCAAGCGCAGGCCTTCGAAGTTGTTCTTGAGGACGAAGTTCACCACGCCCGCAACCGCTTCGGAACCGTACACCGCGGAGGCGCCGCCGGTAACGACTTCGACGCGCTCTACCAGATCTGTTGGAATGTTGTTGACGTCCACTGCCGAGCTGCCGGCGATGCCGAGCGAACGGCGGCCATCGATCAGCACCAGAGTGCGCGAAGAACCGAGGTTGCGCAGATTGACGGTTGCGGTGCCGTTGCCAGTGTTCGAGAAGTTCGAGCTGGTACGGCTGACATTCTGGCCCACCGCCGGCAGCGTCGCGAGTACGTCCTGAATGTTCGATGCGCCTGTCTGCTCGATGCGTGCCGAGCTAATGACGGCGACGGGGACCGAGGCCTGGAGATCGGGCCTAGCGATACGCGAGCCGGTTACGATGATTTCGCTGGGGCCGGCCTGCTCAGCTGTTGCCGTTTCGGCCTTGTCCTGCGCCCATACAGGCGTGGCGGCCAATACGGCAGTGCCGAGAGCGGCAACCGCAGTCGTGGCACGCAGCGCATACGCGAACTGCTTCATACACATTCCCTTTTTTGCCGGCAATCGCTGAACTGCGATCCGGGATTTGAGCTTCGTGCGAAACTGCGAAAGCCATCGCGGGAAGCCTTTCGACCGCATGGAACTGGCACGCCTACGTGTAAACCCTTAGATGGGGGCGGTAAGATCAATGCTGCGCGGGTGTAACCGTATCGACACATATCGCCTTGGCGGGTAGGCGTTGGAGGATGCAATGGCCCGGTTCGGAGGCCCGAAATCTCGTTTCGGCCGAGCACCCGCTTCGTCTTCGCCAGCGTGCCGCGAAATGCCGTTGCACATCAGCATGGGAGCTTTGGCGCAGTCCCCCCTATTCGGCTTCTGAAACAGGAGACGGGCGCGGCGTCGTGATCCGCTCCATTCCGGCGTCAAGCTTTCTGGCAAAGGCGATGCCACCGTAGCTCCTTGCGCATTCTACCTTCTCTTGCTGCCTTTCGTTGCGCAACGAAGTGGAGTTATATTGCATGGGCGACAATTCTGCTGAGGGGACGGCGGAAATGATGCCCGAATTTTCGGCGTACTGCTCGCGATCGCGTAACATTATGTCTTTCGGAAAGTTTCGAGCGATACTTTCAAACTGAGGTGTTGCTAATCGGCGACACGCTGATGAAACCGTTGCCAGAAAGTACGATGTAATCTTTACAGCGCAGGGGCTTCCTTGTTTTCTTGAGAACATGCTCTGCCCGGTGCGTATGAGGCGTCGCTGGGATCGAGCGGGGAGTATACTCCGGCCTAGCCGGCACGGGGCAAACGAGGGAAATTCATGAAGAACACGCAACTGAAGCTGCGGGGGGGGATTGCCTTATCTGCAGTCGTCCTAGCGGGGATGCTTACGGCGTCTCCTGCCCTGGCCCAGGATACGGTACCGCAGACGGATGAAACTGCGCAAGGCTCGCAGGATATTGTGGTCACCGGATCACGCATCCCGCAGCCGAACCTGACCTCCACGGCACCGGTTACGGTTGTTTCGAGCGAGGATATCAAGGCGCAGGGTGTGACTCGTGTCGAAGACATGCTGAACTCGCTGCCGTCCGTCGCCGCCAGCCAGGCAAGCTCGCTCGCCAATGGTGCAACCGGCACCGCCACGGTCGACTTGCGCGGCCTTGGCACCAGCCGCACGATGACGCTGGTCAACGGTCGCCGGCTGATGCCGGGCACCCCGGCCCCCGGCGGCGGGTCCGCTGCCGACATCAACATCATCCCGGCGGCGATGGTGAAGCGCGTAGAAGTGCTCACCGGCGGCGCATCGTCGACGTACGGCGCGGATGCCGTTGCGGGTGTCGTCAACTTCATCTTGGATACCGACTTCGAAGGGTTCCGGGTCGACGGCCAATACAGTGTCTATCAGCATAGCAATCGCAACAAGCTCACCCCGCCGTTGCTGAACGCGCGGACAGCCGCCGGGCAGAAGGGCTTCGACTATCCGACGGGTAGCGTCGTCGATGGTGGCGCGTTCGACAGCACCGTGGCGTTCGGAACCAAGCTGGGCGACGGTGGTCACGCCATGGCCTATTTCGGCTATCGCAAGGTAAAAGCCGTTACGCAGGCGAAGCGAGATTACAGCGCTTGTACGATCCAGAACAACGGCGCCGGCCGTCCCCAGTGCGGCGGCTCGCTGACGTCCGGCAACGGCACGGCGATTCTGTTCGATCCGCGGCTCAACACCAGTTCGTCGACCGTATACACGTTCATGCCGAACGGTGGTTTCGAGAATACGACGACCCGCTTCAACTTTGCTCCGACCAACTATTTTCAGCGTCCGGATACGCGCTTCACTGCCGGGGCCTTCGTGAACTATGAGGTCGAGGACGCGTTCAAGCCGTATCTCGAGTTCATGTTCATGGATGATCGCACGGTGGCGCAGATCGCGCCGTCGGGCGATTTCGGCAACACGCTGACGGTCAATTGCGACAATCCGCTGATGAGCGCGGCGCAGCGTTCGGTGATTTGCGCATCGGGCAACCTTATCAATGGCTTCCTGGGCGATTTCCCGCTTGCAGCAGCGGCACCATATAACCCGAATCCCGGTGCGGCTCCGGTTACCTTCTTCGATCCGCGCACCGGCACTCCGTATAACCGCGCGTTCATGCAGCTGTTGCGCCGCAACACCGAAGGTGGCCCGCGTCAGGCCGATCTGCAGCACACCAATTTCCGCGGTGTGCTCGGCGCCAAGGGGGACCTGTCGCCGGTCTGGAGCTACGATGCTTCCTATCAATACGGTCGGGTCAACTACTCGCAGACCTATCTGAACGAGTTTTCGGTCGCACGTTTGACCCGTGCGCTCGATGTCGTCGATGATCCCCGCGTTCCGGGCGTCAATCCTGTCTGCCGCTCGGTCCTCGACGGCAGCGACGCGGCGTGCGTGCCTTATAACGTGTTCGCTGGCCCCGGCCAGGCTAGCCCGGCATCGGTGGCCTATCTGTCGGCCACCGGCTTCCAGCGCGGCAACACCACCGAGCAGGTGGCGAACGTTTCGTTCACTGGCGATCTCGGCCAATATGGGGCGCGCCTGCCCTGGGCTACCGACGGCATCGGCGTCAACCTTGGCGTCGAATGGCGTCGCTCGTCGCTTGATCTGCAGACCGACAGTGCCTTCCAGGCTGGCGATTTGACCGGCCAGGGCGGCAAGACGCTGCCGATCTCCGGTAATTTCCGCGTCTACGAATTCTTTGGCGAGACGCAGATCCCGATTGTGCAGAATGGCTTTGTCGAAGCGTTGTCGCTGAATGCTGGCTATCGTCGCTCGTCGTACAAGACGAGCCGTGACAACAAGTTCGATACCGATACCTACAAGGTTGGCATCGATTTCGCGCCGGTTTCGGATATTCGTTTTCGCGGTACGTATAACCGCGCCGTCCGTGCACCGAACCTGCAGGAGCTGTTCTCGACGGCGACGGTGGGTCTAAACGGCTCGGTCGACCCATGCGCGGACATCGGCCCGATCACTGCAACCAATTATGGCTGCCGTGCGCAGGGTATCGCTGTCGGGCAGGGCGTGACGGGCAATCCAGCCGGCCAGTATAATGGCCTGATCGGGGGCAACCCGAACCTGCAGCCGGAAATCGCGACGACCAAGACGGTCGGTCTCGTGTTCCAGCCCAGCTTCGTACGGGGCCTGGCGGTCACGGTCGATTACTTCGACATCAAGATCAAGAACGCGATCCGCGCTTTCGGTCAGGACGCAATCCTGCAGGATTGCGCAAAGGCAACGGCGACGTTCACGCCAGCATCGTGCGCGTTGGTACGTCGTGACGCAGCAGGTTCGCTGTGGTTGACTCCGGGCGGCTTTGTTTCGGATCTGCCGAACAATGTCGGTTCGCTGCAGAACAAGGGCATCGAAGTCGGTGCGAGCTACGCCGTTGGATTGGGGTCGCTGGGCCGCCTGTCGTTCAACATGCAGGGCACTTATCTGGATAGCTATCGGGTCGATAACGGCTTGAGCAAGCCCTATGATTGCGCAGGCTATTACGGTTCGACGTGCAGCATCGGCGGCACCACCAATGCCGGTGCGCCGCTGCCGAAATGGCGGCATAAGCTGCGCACCAGCTGGCAGGTGAACCAGACCGTCGGCATTTCGGCGCAGTGGCGTTACATCGGTGCGATCCACTCGCAGGCGACGAGCCCGGATGAAGCGCTGAAGGGGGCTTTCGCGTTCGACCCTGGCAGCCGCCTCAAGCCGTATAACTATATCGACCTGATGAGCACGGTGCAGATCGGTAAGACCTACACGTTCCGTTTGGGCGTAAACAATCTGTTCGATCTGGAGCCGCCGCTCGTTACGTCCGGCAACGCCGGCCGTGCGGGTTCGAACCAGTGCCCGACCGGGCCCTGCAACGGCAACACCTATCCGGCGACCTATGATGCGCTTGGCCGCTATATTTTCGCCGGCGTGACGCTCAACTTCTGACGCGAGCGATTACGGTTCTTCTCGGGGCGGTCGGCGGGTTGCCGGCCGCCCCACTTGTTTTCCGGCTTGCGATACGCGCACAAGGGACTGCCATGAAATCAGCCGCTTCCTCATCTGCACTTGAATCCCCTGCGCTCCGTCAGGCGATGGGCCTCGCCCAATCCGGCGATCTGGTTGGGGCGCGGGCGTTGGCGGAAGCGGCGTTGCCGGCAAGCCCGGATCCGGCGCCGCTCCGTGCGTTTCTCGGCATGGTTTGCGCTAGGCAAGGCGCATTGGAAACAGCGGCGATACACCTAGAGGAGGCCAGCCGTTTGCGGCCGGAGGATGTTACCATCGCCTGTAATCGTATCGCGATCGAAATCGATCGCGGCCGCCATGCCGAGGCGTTCGGCATCGCGACCATGGCACGGGCGGCGGCGGACCCGTCCTTGCGGATCGCGCGGTATCGCGGCTTTGTCGCGCAGACACTGTCTCGGTTCGAAGAGGCGGTGGAAGCCTATGCATTCGTCATCGCGCGGATGCCGAACGATGTCGATAGCTTGAACAATCTCGGCAATGCTCGTTCCGCCGTCGGGGATCTGGAAGGCGCCCTTTCGGCGCTGGAGCGCGCGGTCGCGCTGGACCCTGCGGCCGCGCCGACGCGGCTCAATCTGGCGCTCACCTATCGGGCGGCAGGCAGAATGGCTGAGGCCGAAGCCGCTTTGCGGAATGCGGCACGTGACTTTCCCCAAGACCCTCGGCCGCTGCACGAACTGTATATCCTGTTGAAGGAGCAGGCGCGTCACGAACTTGCGTTGGAGGCGCTGGAAGCGGCAGCCGATCGCGATCCCGACGATATGGGGATGCAGCTCAAGCTCGCCATTGAATATGGCATTCTGATGGAAACGGACAAGGCCGAACAGGCCTATCTCCGCGTCTTGGCAAACCGCCCACAGGAGGCGTTGGCCTATTTGGGGCTTGCGATCCATTATGAACATCACAATCGGGGCGACGAACTGGCACCGCTTCTCGAGCGTGCCGCCGCCAACGCCATCGACGCGGGAACGCGCGCTTTCTTGGCTGCACTTGATCATCGTCGCGCCGATCGCTTTCAGGAAGCGCTCGATTGCTTAGAGCGCGTCCCAGCGGAGATCGAACCTGAACGCACCGCCCATCTGCGTGCGATGGTGCTGGATCGCCTCGGCCGGGCGGACGAGGCATTTCACTGGATCGAAGAAACCGGGCGGCTTCATGCGGGGCATGAATCTGCGCCGTTATCTCGCGCCGCGCAATTGCGGGCCCAGGTACGCGGTGAGATCGGCAGGATGCAATCCGATTGGGCGCGGGGCTGGACGCCAGACCCAGCCTTCACCGAGGCAGATCCGGTCTTTCTTCTGGGCTTTCCGCGGTCAGGGACAACGTTGCTGGACACGATCTTGATGGGCCATCCCGACACGATGGTTCTGGAAGAAAAGCCTGCACTGAACGCCGTGGAGGATGCCATCGGTGGAATGGAGGCGTTGGCGGCGATGGACGAAGGCGCCGTTCGTGCGGCCCGTGCACATTATTTTGCCGAAGTGGAACGGTATGGCGCGGCGCCCGCAGGGCGGATGCTAATCGATAAGTCGCCCCTCTATCTCTACAAAGTGCCCCTGATCCGCCGGCTTTTCCCGCAGGCGCGGATCATCCTGGCGCTTCGCCACCCGTGCGACGTTCTGCTTAGCTGCCTTATGAGCAATTTTCGGCTGAATCGGGCTATGTCGAACTTCCTGCGGCTCGAGGACGCTGCGGATTTCTACGATGCGAGTTTTGCGCACTGGGAGCGAGCGCAAGCATTGCTCGGCGTGCCGACACGCTCCGTCGTCTATGAACGGCTTGTGCAAGACGTGGAGGCGGAAGTGCGTCCGCTATTCGATTGGCTGGGGCTTTCGTGGACGGCCGAAGCGCTCGACCATCGGCGTACAGCGCGTGAACGTGGTCTCATCACTACCGCCAGTTATTCGCAGGTTACCGAACCGATCTACCAGCGGGCTGCGGGGCGTTGGCACCGCTATCGGGATCATCTCTCGTCGATCTTTCCGGTGATCGCGCCGTGGGCGAAGAAATTCGGATACGAACTATAGTATCGTACGGCATGTCTTAGTGAGTCGTGGATTGGGGAGAAATTGTGTGAACAGCAATCGTCTGGTTTGGGGGGCTGCGGCGCTGGTAGGGTTGCTGTCGATGGGCGTGGCTGCGGCGCAGCAGCCCGATACGGCGACGAAGAAGCCGGAGACGTCGACGCGTGGCGCGCGCGATCCGAACGAAATGGTCTGCGTGAAGGAAGAGGTACTTGGAAGCCGGTTGCAGAAGCGCAAGGTCTGCCACACCCGCGCGCAATGGGCTGAACTTCGTCAGTCTGACCGGCAGAATATCGAGCGGGTGCAAACGGGGAGCTGTCAGCCCAATGGCGGCTGCTGACTTTCGCTTGCTCGGGGTAGGAGGAAGGGCTGTTATAGCCCTTCCTCCGGACCTTCATTCTACGCGTAGCGCCAGTGCCCCGTCGCCTTCGTCGACATGCACCGTAGACCCGTCCTTCACCGCGCCGCGCAGGATCAGGTCGGCCAGCGGATCCTGTAGATAACGCTGCACCGCGCGCTTCAGCGGTCGCGCGCCGTACACCGGGTCATAGCCCACCCGGCCCAGCCACTCGCGCGCTGCCGGGGTGAGGTCGATCGTCACCTTGCGGTCCTTGAGCAGCTTGCCCACACGGCCGACCTGGATGTCGACGATCGGCGCCATATGGTCCGCGCCCAGCCGGTGGAACAGGATGATCTCGTCCAGCCGGTTGAGGAACTCGGGGCGGAAATGCGCCCGCACCACGTCCATCACCTGCGGCTCGACTTCCTCCACCGGATGGCCATCGGCCAGGTTGGTGAGGAACTGGCTGCCCAGGTTCGAGGTGAGGATCACGATCGTGTTCGAGAAGTCCACCGTGCGGCCCTGGCCGTCGGTCAGGCGACCGTCGTCCAGCACTTGGAGGAGGATGTTGAACACGTCGTTGTGCGCCTTCTCCACCTCGTCGAACAGCACCACCTGATAGGGGCGCCGCCGCACCGCTTCGGTGAGGACGCCGCCTTCCTCATACCCCACATAGCCCGGCGGGGCGCCGATCAGCCGCGCGACCGCGTGCTTCTCCATGAACTCGCTCATGTCGATGCGCACCATCGCGTTGGGATCGTCGAAAAGGAACTCGGCGAGCGCCTTGGTCAGCTCGGTCTTGCCCACGCCCGTCGGCCCGAGGAACAGGAAGGAGCCGAGCGGTCGGTTCGGATCCTGCAGCCCTGCACGGCTGCGGCGCACGGCGGTGGAGACCGCCTTCACCGCATCGGCCTGGCCGATCACGCGCTTGCCGAGCTGTTCCTCCATGTGGAGCAGCTTCTCGCGCTCGCCCTCGAGCATCCGCTCCATCGGGATGCCGGTCCAGCGCGCGACCACCCCGGCGATGTCGTCGGCGGTCACTTCCTCGCGCAGCATCGCGCCCTTGGTGACGTTCTGCGCTTCGTCGAGCTGGCGGGTAAGCTGGGGGATCACGCCATAGGACAGCTCGCCGGCGCGCGCGAGGTCGCCCGCACGCTGTGCCTGGTCGAGTTCGATCCGCGCCTGGTCGAGCTGGGCCTTGATCGTCGCCTCGGCGTTGATCTTGTCCTTCTCCGCCTGCCAGCGGGTGGTCAGCTCGGCCGATTGCTGCTCAAGATTGGCGAGATCCTCTTCCAGCGTGGCGAGCCGGTCGCGCGAGGCCTCGTCGGTTTCGCGCTTCAGCGCCTCGCGCTCTATCTTGAGCTGGATGATCCGCCGGTCGAGATTCTCGATCTCCTCGGGCTTGCTCTCCACTTCCATGCGGATGCGGCTCGCGGCCTCGTCCATCAGGTCGATCGCCTTGTCGGGCAGGAAGCGGTCGGCGATGTAGCGGTTGGAGAGCGTCGCGGCACTGACGATCGCCGCGTCGGTGATCCGCACGCCGTGGTGCAGCTCATACTTCTCCTTGAGCCCGCGCAGGATCGAGATCGTGTCCTCGACCGTCGGCTCGCCGACGAACACCGGCTGGAACCGCCGCTGGAGCGCGGGGTCCTTCTCGACATGCTTCTGATACTCGTCGAGCGTGGTGGCACCAATGCAGTGCAGTTCGCCGCGCGCGAGCGCGGGCTTCAGCAGATTGCCGGCGTCCATCGCGCCCTCGGCCTTGCCGGCGCCGATCAGCGTGTGCATCTCGTCGATGAACAGCACGACATGGCCCTCGGCGGCCTTCACCTCATCGAGCACGCCCTTCAGCCGCTCCTCGAACTCGCCGCGATATTTGGCACCCGCAATCAGGCTGCCCATGTCGAGCGCCATCAGCGTGCGGTCCTTCAGCGTATCGGGCACGTCGCCATTGGCGATGCGCAGCGCGAGGCCTTCCGCAATCGCGGTCTTGCCGACGCCGGGTTCGCCGATCAGCACGGGGTTGTTCTTGGTGCGGCGGGCAAGGATCTGGATCGTGCGGCGAATCTCCTCGTCGCGGCCGATCACCGGATCGAGCTTGCCGGCGCGCGCCGCCTCGGTCAGGTCGCGGGCGAATTTCTTCAGCGCGTCATAGCGATCCTCGGCCGAGGCGGTGTCGGCGGTGCGGCCGCCGCGCATGGAACTGATCGCGGTGTTCAGCGCCTCGGGCCTGGCGTTCGCGGCCTGCAGCGCCTTGCCGGCAGCCGTGTTGAGGCTGAGCGCCAGCGCGACGAGCAGGCGTTCGACGGTGACATAACTGTCGCCGGACTTCTGCGCGATCGTCTCTGCCTGGTCGAGCACGCGCACCAGGTCGTTATCAAGGCCGGGCGTCGACTGCGCGCCCGAGCCGCTGACGGCGGGGATCTTGGAAAGGGCGAGGTCGGTCTCGCTCAGCGCGCGCTTGGCGTCGCCGCCCGCCGCCTGGATCAGGCCGC
Source organism: Sphingomonas pokkalii (assembly GCF_003096275.1). Lineage (GTDB taxonomy): Bacteria > Pseudomonadota > Alphaproteobacteria > Sphingomonadales > Sphingomonadaceae > Sphingomonas > Sphingomonas pokkalii. The sequence continues at coordinate 229,869 of NZ_QENQ01000001.1, read as the reverse complement.
TGGCCATGCCCTGCTCGTCCTCGAGCAGCGCCTTCAGAAGATGTTCGGGGCTGATCCGCTGATGGTTCATGCGGATCGCCACGGTCTGCGCCGATTGCAGGAAGCCCTTGGCGCGTTCGGTGAATTTCTCGAGGTTCATGCCTGATCCCTGTTCGAATGTGACCAGCAGATAGTGTTGCAATTGGGCAACACAAGGGGGCAATCTTGCGTGCCAGCCGGATCATCGCATCGCTGCCCCCTCCCGCAAATGCGGAGATTTCCGCGTGTTTACGGCTTCGTCACCGGAATGTCGCGCAGCTGCCATCGTTCTGCAACGGCAACAGCCAAATGTTGCAACGCAGCGCGCGTAGCCGCCGCGAAGCACGGGCACTGGGCCTGGTGCTTTCCAAGGGGTTCATGCGCATGCGCATTCGTATGCTCGCCGCCGGCCTGCTTGCCGGCACGTCGTTCTTCGTTTCCGGCGCGGCCTTCGCGCAGACGACCACCGCCGCCGTGCTGCCGGATACCGACACCGCAGGGGGCAGCGACGAAATCGTCGTGATCGGCAAAGGCGAAACCCGCCAGATCCAGACGCTGACGCAGAGCGACATCGCGCTGCTCGCGCCGGGCACCAGCCCCTTGAAGGCGATCGAGAAGCTGCCGGGCGTCAATTTCCAGGGCGCCGATCCGTTCGGTGCCTATGAATGGGCGGGCCGCATCTCGATCCGCAGCTTCAACCAGAACCAGCTGGGCTTCACGCTGGACGGCATTCCGCTGGGCGACGCCAGCTACGGCAACGTCAACGGCCTGCACATCAGCCGCGCGATCATCAGCGAGAATATCGCCGAGACGCGCGTGTCGCAGGGTTCGGGCTCGATCGACACCCAGGCGACCAACAACCTTGGCGGCACGCTCGAATTCCTGTCGAGCGATCCCAAGGAGACGCTGGGCATCGACGTCAACGCCACCGGCGGCAGCAACAATTTCTGGCGCGTGTTCGGCCGGCTCGATTTCGGCGAGCTGACCCCGGGCGGCACCCGCGCCTACCTCTCCTACCTCCACTCGGATACCGACAAGTGGAAGGGCTGGGGTTCGCAGCGCATCAACCAGGTCAACGGCAAGATCGTCACCCCGCTCACGCCGGAGCTGCGCGCGGTGGGCACGTTCGACTTCTCCGATCGTCGCGAGAACGACTATCAGGATATGTCGCTCAATATGATCAAGCGTCTCGGCTATGGCTGGGACAATATCTCGAACGACTATGCCAAGGCGATCCTGGTTTCGGATATCGGTGCGAACAATCGGTACACCGGTGTGGTCCCGACGAACCCGGGTGCCGGCACGGTCTATCCCGCGCCGTTCCTCAACCCGGACGACGCCTATTACAACGCCGCCGGCTTGCGCCGCGACTATCTCGCGTCGGCAGGGCTCGAGACGACCAGCGATTCGGCGATCCATGGCGTGCTGAAGGGCTATTACCACAACAATCACGGCCAAGGCCTGTGGTACACTCCCTATCTCGCCTCGCCCAACGGCGTGCCGATGTCGCTGCGCACTACCGAATATGACATCCGCCGCGGCGGCGTGTTCGGCAATATCGGCACCAAGATCGGCGCCAACGACATCACCGTGGGCGGTTGGTACGAGCGGAACAATTTCCGCCAGGCGCGGCGCTTCTACGCACTGGATAGCCGCACCGATCCGGGCCGTGACAGCCTGGAATTCCAGAGCAACCCCTTCGCCACCCAATGGTATTGGCGCTACCAGACCGACACCGTCCAGTATTTCGTGCAGGACAAGATCGAGCTCGGCGCGCTGACCGCGAACCTGGGCTGGAAGGGCTTCGCTGTCACCAATCGCGCGACGCCGATCGTCGCGGGCGGACTGGCCGGCGGCAAGATCAAGGTGACGGACTGGTTCCAGCCGCATGTCGGCCTGAACTACCGCGTTACGCCGAACGCCGAACTGTTCGCCGGCTTCACGCAAGTGACCCGCGCCTTCGTGTCCGCGGCGACCAGCGGTCCGTTCGCGACGACGCAGGCCGGCTTCAACGCGCTCAACAACGGCGCGACCAAGCTCAAGCCGGAAGCCTCGGATACCTATGAAGTGGGCGGCCGTTTCCGCTCCGGCATCTTCACCGGCTCGCTGGCGGGCTATTATGTCAACTTCCGCAACCGCCTGCTGGCGGTGACGACGAGTGCCGGCATCGTCGGCAACCCGGCGATCCTGCAGAATGTGGGCGACGCGCGCTCGATCGGTGTCGAGGCGACGGGCGATGTGCGCCTGCCGATGGGCTTCGGGCTGTTCGGCTCGTACAGCTACAACGACTCGACCTATCGCGACAATGTCACCACCGCGACGGCGGTGATCCCCACCAAGGGCAAGACCGTGGTCGATTCGCCGAAGCACATGCTGAAGGGCGAAGTGACCTGGACCGGCCAGGGCTTCAACGCCCGCGTCGGCGCCAACTATATGAGCAAGCGCTACTTCACCTACACCAACGACCAGTTCGTGGACGGCCGCGTGGTGGTGGATGCGACGCTGGGCTACAAGTTCGACCTTGGCGGCCGCAAGCTGGAGCTGCAGGGCAATGTCACCAACCTGTTCGACAAGAAGTACGTATCGACGATCGGCACGAACGGCTTCGGCAACAGCGGCGACAACCAGACGCTGATGATCGGCGCACCGCAGCAGTTCTTCCTGACGCTGAAGGTTGGCCTCTAAAGGCTGCCGGAGGGGAAAAAAAGGGGGGCGGGGCACCAAGTGCTCCGCCCTTTTTTCTTTTCGTCATCCCGGCTTTCGCTTGGATGACGGCGCGAGGGGTCAGCCGGTCACGATCGGGTAGGTGATCCGCAGCTCGTCGAGCAGCTTCTCCACTGCGGCGACGTCGCCCGCCGCGCCGCTGGGGGCCAGCGACCAGTTGCAGTGCGGGTGCGTCTCGGCGTCATAGACGCGCACCTTGCCCAGCACCGTCTTCCAGCGCCGCACGGTGCCGCCATGGCGGCGGACGAGCTGCGCGACGATGCGGTCGATCAGGTCGGCGGCGGTCATCAGGCCCCGGCGGCCGTGAGGCGATCAAGCTGGTCGTGGGTGAGTTCCACGTCCCAGGCGCCGATCAGTTCGTCGAGCTGCGCGATGCTGGTCGCGCTGGCGATCGGCGCGGTGACGCCGTCCTGCGCCGCCAGCCAGGCGAGCGCGATCTGGGCGAGGCTGGCGCCGGTCTCGGCCGCAACCTCGTCCATCACCGCCAGCATCGGGCGCCCTTTCCCGGCGAGCAGCTTGGCCATGCCGCCGCCGCGCACGCTCTTCGAAAGATCGGCTTCGCTGCGATACTTGCCGGTGAGGAAGCCCGAAGCGAGGCCATAATAGGGGATCACCCCCAGATTATGGGTGATGCACAGGTCCTGCAGTTCGCCCTCGAACTTGCGGCGGCTGACCAGGTTATATTCGGGCTGGAGCACGCGGAAGTGCGGCAGGCCCTCCTTCGCCGCCAGATCGAGCGCCGACTTGAGCCGCATCGCATGGAAGTTGGATGCCCCCAGCGCGCGGACCTTGCCCGCGTCGATCAGCTTGCCGAACGCCGCGAGATAGTCCGCCTGGGCCACGTCCTCATCGTCCTGATGCGCGAAATAGAGATCGATCGTCTCGACGCCGAGCCGCCGAAGCGAGGCTTCGGCCGCCGCCGCGATGCGCGCCGGGGCCAGCTTCTCGCCGCCTTCGCCGGGCAACATGCCGACCTTGGTGGCGATCAGCACCTGGTCGCGCTTGCCCGAGCTGCGCAGCCACTCCCCGATCACGCTTTCGGATTCGCCGCCCTGATGGCCCGAGACCCAGGCAGAATAGACATCGGCGGTGTCGATCATCACTCCGCCGCGCTCGGCGAAGCGATCGAGGATGCGGAAGCTGGCGGCCTTGTCGGCGGTCCAGCCGAAGACGTTGCCGCCGAGAACGAGCGGCGTGATCTCAAGACCTGAGGCGCCGAGCGGGCGAAGAGGCGGCATTGGCATGCTCCGGGAAAGGGGGAAGGCTGGGCAAACGCCTCAATCGACGATCTCGTTGCCGATCGCTGTCGTGTTGCCCGTATAGGCATTTTCCGCATCCGCGAACGCGGCGTCTTCGGCTGCGTTCACATCGGCCACCGCGTCGCCCATCGTGTTGCTGTCGCCGGCCATCGCCTCATTGGCTTCGGCGGCTTCGTTCTTCGCCTGGTTGCCGCAGGCCGCAAGGGCGGTGAGCGCAACGGCGGCGACGGGGAGGAGGAGAAGCTTGCGCATGGAAAGGGGTTCCTTCACGGGGTTTGGGCTCGGGCTAGCCAGAGCCGCAAACGCACGCAACCGCGCAGCGATGCGTTGACCAGATATAAAGATATCTTTATATCTCTATCCCACCCATGACCGAACCTCTCGCCATCTTCCGCGCGCTTGCGGATTCGACCCGGCTGCGGATCGTCGCGCTGCTGCGCGCGATGGAGCTGAGCGTGGGGGAACTGGCGCAGGTGTTGGGGCAGAGCCAGCCGCGCGTCTCGCGCCATGTGAAGATCCTGTGCGACGCCGGCGTGGCCGAGCGCCGCAAGGAAGGCAGCTGGGTGTTCGTGGCGCTCGGCCGGCAGGCGGTGACCGTTCCGGTGCTGGCGGCACTCGATGCCTGGGAGATGGCGGGTGACCCCTGGGTGGTCGCCGATCAGGCGCGGCTCTCGGCGGTCCGTGCAGACCGGGCCAGTGCTGCGGAAAGCTGGTTTGAGGCGAATGCCGGCCAGTGGGACGCGATCCGCTCGCTCCACGTCGCCGAGAGCGAAGTCGAGGCGGCGATGGGGGCGGCGCTGGGCGAAGGGTCACTCGGCACGCTGGTCGATATCGGCACCGGTACCGGTCGGATGCTCGAGCTGTTCGGGCCACGCGCCGCGCAGGCGCTGGGGATCGATCGTTCCTCCGAAATGCTGCGGCTGGCGCGCGCCAAGCTCGCCGATCTCGGCCATGCCGAATTGCGCCAGGCCGATCTCTATGCGCTGCCCTTGGCGGATGGCGCTGCGGATACTGCTATATTGCATCATGTGCTCCACTTCGCACAGCAGCCGGCGGCGGCGATCGGCGAGGCCGCACGCGTGCTCGGCCCCGGCGGGCGGCTGCTGATCGTCGATTTCGCGCCGCACGAGCGCGAGGAGCTGCGCACCCGCGATGCGCATGCGCGACTGGGGTTCTCGGACGAGCAGATGCTCGGCTGGTTCGATCGCGCCGGGCTCGCCCCGGTGCAGGTGCAGACGCTGGAAGGCGGCGCACTGACGGTGAAATTATGGCTCGGTCGCAAGACCGGGGAGAGCGTGGAAAAGGTGAAGGCGGCATGAGTATCGTAGACCCCATGGCACCGCCCCTGTTCGCCGATGTGGCGGGCGATGTGGCGGTGAGCTTCGAATTCTTCCCGCCCAAGACCGAGAAGATGGAAGAGACGCTTTGGGCCTCGATCGAGACGCTGTCGCCGCTCGGGCCCCGGTTCGTGAGCGTCACCTATGGCGCCGGCGGCACGACGCGCGAGCGCACCCATGCCACGGTCTCGAAGATCGCGCGCGAGACGCCGCTGGCTGCTGCCGCGCACCTGACCTGCGTCGAGGCGACCCGCGAGGAGATCGACCAGATCGCCGAGGAATATTGGGCGGCGGGCGTGCGGCATATCGTGGCGCTGCGCGGCGATCCGCCGCGCGCCGGCGAGAAGTATCGCACCCATCCCGGCGGCTATGAGAATGCGGCCGATCTCGTCGCGGGTCTGCGCCGGCTCCACCCGTTCGAGATTTCGGTGAGCGCCTATCCCGAATGCCACCCGGATTCGCCGAGCCCCGAGGCCGATCTCGACAACCTGAAGCGCAAGATCGACGCCGGCGCCAACCGCGCGATCACCCAGTTCTTCTTCGAGGCCGAGACCTTCCTGCGCTTCCGCGACCGCGCAGCGGCGGCGGGGATCGATGCCGAGATCGTGCCGGGCATCATGCCGGTGATGAACTATGCCAGCGTGGTGAAGATGTCGGCGATGTGCGGGACGGACGTGCCGGCCTGGATGGAGAAGGCGTTCGAGGGGCTCGACGACCATCCGGCGGCGCGGCAGCTGGTTTCGGCGACGCTTGCGGCGGAACTGTGCCGCAAGCTCTATGCGGGCGGGGTGCGGCAGTTCCACTTCTACACGCTCAACCGCGCCGAGCTGAGCTACGCGATCTGCCACCTGCTGGGCCTGCGCCCGCGGCAGCAGGCGGCGGTAGCGGCGGCCTGATCTTTTGAACCCCCTCCCGCGAGCGGGAGGGGGCAGGGGGTGGGCCCACGCTCACCACCTGATGCATCGCTCGTGGATGGCGGGGGCCCACCCCCCAACCCCCTCCCGCACGCGGGAGGGGGAGAGGAATTTGACATGACTGCACGCGAGAAACTGCTGGGCGAAGCCGCCAAGCGCATCCTGATCACCGACGGCGCGTTCGGCACCGAGATCCAGAACTGGAAGCTCGACGAGGCCGCCTATGCCGGCACGCTGGGCCTTAGCCACGATCAGAAGGGCAACAACGACATCCTCGCGCTGACCAAGCCCGAGGTGCCCGGCTCGATCCACCGCGCCTATTTCGAGGCCGGCGCCGACATCGCCGAGACCAACACCTTCTCCGCCAACCGGATCAGCCAGGCCGATTACGGCGCCGAGCATCTGGTCCGCGAGATCAACATCGAGAGCGCGAAGCTCGCCCGCAGCATCGCCGACGAGTATGAGGCCAAGGACGGCCGTCCGCGCTTCGTTGCCGGCGCACTCGGGCCGACCAACAAGACGCTGTCGCTGAGCCCCGACGTCAACGATCCCGGCTATCGCGAGATCGACTTCGATTACCTCAAGGACGTCTACCGCGAGCAGATCGACGCGCTGGTCGAAGGCGGCATCGACTTCGTGCTGATCGAGACGGTGTTCGACACGCTCAACGCCAAGGCCGGCATCATGGCGGCGATCGAAGCGGGCGAGGCGCTGGGCCGCGACCTGCCGATCATGCTGTCGATGACGCTCACCGACCTGTCCGGCCGCAACCTCTCCGGCCATACGGTCGAGGCCTTCTGGCACGCGGTGCGCCATGCCAAGCCGGTGACGATCGGGCTCAACTGCTCGTTCGGCGCCGAGCAGCTCCGCCCGCATGTGAAGACGCTGTCGGCGCTCTGCGACACGCTGATCATGGTGTACCCGAACGCCGGCCTGCCCAACGAACTCGGCGCCTATGACGAGCTGCCGGCGACCACCGCCGGCCTCGTCAAGGAATGGGCCGATGCGGGGCAGGTCAACATCCTCGGCGGCTGCTGCGGCTCGACGCCCGCGCATATCGGCGCGATCGCCAAGGCGGTGCAGGGGCTCAGCCCGCGCAGCATCCCCACGCCGGAAGTGCGCACGCGGCTCGCCGGCCTCGAACCGTTCACCATGGCGGCGTGACTTCTCTCCCCTCCCGCGTGCGGGAGGGGTCGGGGGTGGGCGCCCGCTCGCCTCCAGCGATACGGCCCGTGGATAGCGGGCGCCCACCCCTAGCCCCTCCCGCAAGCGGGAGGGGGATGAGTTTTGATCATGACCACGCCTTCCTCCACCAACTTCGTCAATGTCGGCGAGCGCACCAACGTCACCGGATCGGCCCGCTTCAAGAAACTGGTGATGGCCGGCGACTATCCCGCCGCGGTCGAAGTCGCGCGCCAGCAGGTCGAGAACGGCGCGCAGGTGATCGACGTCAACATGGACGAGGGCCTGCTCGACGCCGTCGAGGCGATGACCACCTTCCTCAAGCTGATCGCCGCCGAGCCGGACATCGCCCGCGTGCCGGTGATGATCGACAGCTCCAAGTGGGACGTGATCGAGGCGGGGCTCAAGTGCGTCTCGGGCAAGCCGATCGTCAACTCGATCAGCATGAAGGAAGGCGAGGAGGCGTTCCTTGCGCACGCCCGCAAGTGCATGGCGTACGGCGCGGCCGTGGTCGTCATGGCCTTCGACGAGGTGGGGCAGGCGGACACGCAGCAGCGGAAGGTCGAGATCTGCGAGCGCGCCTACAAGCTGCTCACCGGCATCGGCTTCCCGCCCGAGGACATCATCTTCGATCCCAACGTCTTCGCGGTGGCGACGGGCATCGAGGAGCACAACAATTACGGCGTCGACTTCATCGAGGCGTGCCGCGAGATCAAGAAGCGCTGCCCGCACGTCCATATCTCGGGCGGCCTGTCGAACCTGTCGTTCAGCTTCCGCGGCAACGAGCCGGTGCGCCGGGCGATGCACAGCGTGTTCCTCTACCACGCGATCCCCGCGGGCATGGACATGGCGATCGTCAACGCCGGCCAGCTCGACGTCTATGACGCGATCGACCCCGAGCTGCGCGTGGCGTGCGAGGACGTGGTGCTCAACCGCGATCCCGATGCCGGCGAGCGGCTGGTGGCGCTGGCCGAAAAGTATCGCGGCACCGATGCGGTGGCCGAGAAGCAGGCGGCCGAGTGGCGCAGCTGGCCGGTCGCCAAGCGGCTCGAGCATGCGCTGGTCAAGGGCATCGATGCGCATGTCGTCGAGGATACCGAGGAATGCCGTCAGATCTTCGCGCGCCCGATCGAGGTGATCGAGGGCCCGCTGATGGACGGCATGAACGTCGTCGGCGACCTGTTCGGTTCGGGCAAGATGTTCCTGCCGCAGGTGGTGAAGTCCGCCCGCGTGATGAAGAAGGCCGTCGCCCACCTGCTCCCCTATATCGAGGCGGAGAAGGAAGAAGGCGCCAAGGGCAAGGGCAAGATCGTGCTCGCCACGGTGAAGGGCGACGTGCACGATATCGGCAAGAACATCGTCGGCGTCGTGCTCCAGTGCAACGGCTTCGACGTGGTGGACCTGGGCGTGATGGTGCCCTGGTCGACCATCCTCCAGGCGGCGATCGACAACGATGCCGACATGATCGGCCTGTCCGGCCTGATCACCCCCAGCCTCGACGAGATGGTGACCGTCGCCGAGGAAATGCAGCGCGCGAACATGACCATGCCGCTGCTGATCGGCGGGGCGACCACCAGCCGCGTCCACACCGCGCTGCGCATCGACCCGGCCTATACCGGCCCGGTGGTGCATGTGCTCGACGCCAGCCGCGCGGTCGGCGTGGCGACGGCGCTGGTCTCCGACACCCAGCGCGATCCGTACGTCGCCAAGGTGGCGGACGAGTATGAGCATGTCCGTGCAGCCCGCGCCGGCAAGGGCCAGAGCGAGCTGCTGCCGCTGGAAGACGCCCGCGCCAACGCGTTCGAGGCCGACATGAGCCTCAAGCCGGGCAAGCCGCGCATGCCGGGCGTCCACACGTTCGACGACTGGGACCTGAAGGACCTGCGCGACTATATCGACTGGACGCCCTTCTTCCGCGCCTGGGAACTGGCCGGCAACTATCCCGCGATCCTCACCGATGAAGTGGTCGGCGAAAGCGCGACCTCGCTGTTCGCCGACGCCCAGAAGATGCTCGACAAGATCATCGCCGAGCGCTGGCTCACCGCGCGCGGCGTCGCCGGGCTGTGGCCGTGCCGCCGCGAGGGCGACGACGTGATCGTGCATCTCGAGAACGAGAGCCATGTCCGCCTGCCGTTCCTGCGCCAGCAGATCGCCAAGCGCGAGGGCCGGGCGAACATGTGCCTGGCCGACTTCATCGATCATGATGGCGACTGGATCGGGGGCTTCGCGGTCTCGATTCATGGCATCGAGCCGCACCTCGCCCGCTTCAAGGCGGCGATCGACGACTATTCGGACATCCTGCTCAAGGCGCTGGCGGACCGTCTTGCCGAGGCGTTCGCGGAGCGGCTCCACCAGTTCGTCCGCACCGCGCTGTGGGGCTATGCCGAGGGTGAGCAGCTCGACAATGACGCGCTGGTCCGCGAGCAGTATCGCGGCATCCGCCCGGCGCCGGGCTATCCGGCCTGCCCCGAACACAGCCTCAAGCCGATCCTGTTCGACCTGCTGGGCGCCCACAAGCGCACCGGCATCAGCCTCACCGAGAGCTTCGCGATGCTGCCCACGGCGGCGGTCTCGGGCTTCTATTTCGGGCACCCCCAAGCCGAATATTTCGGCGTGGCGCGCGTCGGGCCGGACCAGCTCAAGGACTATGCCGTACGCCGCGGCATCAGCGAGGAACTGGCGGCGCGCTATCTGCGGCCCAATCTGGACTGAGCCGGCGGGGTGCCGGTCGCGCACTCCCCACGGCTGACCCAAGGGGTGGTTGCGGGTGGAGACGCGGTGCGGCAGCGTGTCCGGGCATGTTCTTCGATGAGAATCGCGTCTGGCCGCGGCCCGAGCCGCCGAGACCCATGCCCGCCCCGCCGGGCCGCCGCGAGCGATTCCTGACGCGGATGTTCCTGATCTATGCGCTGATCCTGCTGGTGCTGCCGGTCAGCGCCAGCGGCATCGCCGATCTGTTGCGGGCGATTCTGGCGCTGTTCTGAGCCGTGCGGCAGGTTGCCGAAGGTTGCGCGAAGTTGAGGAAGTTCAGGCGAATCGCATCTTTGCGTGCGCGGCACCGGAAGCACATGCCGTTCGACGGTTTCAAAGACTATCGAACATATTGGGAGCGACACAGCCTCTACAAGGCGTCCGAATGCCCCTGCGGGCTGGTCACAGCGTCGCGGAGAGGGGCAGGAGGTGATCGCAGGTGAGGGGGGCGAGGGGTAGCGCCGCCGCCGCGATCCGATCGACCCAGATGGCCTGTTCGATTTCGGCCTGGATGGCGGCTGTGCCCCGCATCCGCACATGGAAGGTTTCCGCCTCGACGATGTGGCCGGGCTCGTTGGCGGCCGGGGCGGTGAAGCGGCCGAGATAGCGGGCATCGTCTGCTTCCAGCACCAGGCCGATCTCTTCGTGAAGCTCGCGCTGCAACGCATTGAGCGGGGTTTCCCCGGCCTCGATCTTGCCGCCGGCTTGCATGAACCAGGCGGTGCCCGTCTTGCGGACCAGCAGCAGGCGGCCTGCATCGTCCAGGATCAGCGCGGCGGCGATGCGGATCGTGCGGGCTTGGGGAGGCATGGGGTGGGGCTTTTTCGGTTAGGTCTGGGCTCGGGCGCACGCCGCCCCTGCAAGCAGGGAGGGCGTGCGCAAACACCAATGCGACCGCCTTGGCGCGGGGATCGTTACTCCGCCGCGATGCCGGCCTTGGCGAACATGTCGCCTTCGATCGCATCCTCGTTGGCGATGGTGCTGGTCTTGGCCTGGCGGCGCTTGTCGAAGCTGTCCCACACCTCGTTCCAGTTGCCGCGCGTCGCTGCCTTCGAATATTCGGTCGCCCGCGTCTCGAAGAAATTGGCGTGCTCCACGCCGTTGAGCAGCGGGGCGAGCCAGGGCAGGGGGTGCTCGTCGATCATGTAGATCGGCTTCAGGCCCAGCTGGCCAAGGCGCCAGTCGGCGATGAAACGGACGTACTTCTTGATGTCCTTCGGCGTCATGCCGTTCACCGGGCCCATCTCGAACACCAGGTCGATGAACGCGTCCTCGATGCGGACGGTCTTCTGGCACATGTCCAGAATGTCGTCGCGCACGCTCGGCGTCATGCAGTTCCGCTCCTTGCAGAAGGTGTGGAACAGCTTGATGATGCCTTCGCAGTGCAGGCTCTCGTCGCGGATCGACCAGGTGACGATCTGGCCCATGCCCTTCATCTTGTTGAAGCGCGGGAAGTTCATCAGCATCGCGAAGCTGGCGAACAGCTGCAGCCCCTCGGTGAAGCCGCCGAACATCGCCAGCGTCTTGGCGATATCCTCGTCGGTGTCGACGCCGAAGGTGGCGAGATAGTCGTGCTTGTCCTTCATCTCCTTGTACTGGAGGAAGGCGCTGTATTCGGTCTCGGGCATGCCGATCGTGTCGAGCAGGTGGCTGTACGCCGCGATGTGCACCGTCTCCATGTTGGAGAAGGCGGTGAGCATCATCTTCACCTCGGTCGGCTTGAACACGCGGCCGTATTTCTCGTGGTAGCAATCCTGCACTTCCACATCGGCCTGGGTGAAGAAGCGGAAGATCTGCGTCAGCAGGTTGCGCTCGTGATCCGACAGCTTCTGCGCCCAGTCGCGGCAATCCTCGCCCAGCGGCACTTCCTCCGGCAGCCAGTGCACCTGCTGCTGGCGCTTCCAATATTCATAGGCCCAGGGATATTCGAAGGGCTTGTAGGTCTTGCGGGCTTCGAGAAGCGACATCTGGGGTACTCCGGATCAGAACAATTTTTGAATGGCGAAGAATAGGATCGCTGCCCAGGCAACCAGCAGCAATGCTCCTTGAACGCGAATGGTACGAGGTGACTGGCCTTCCTCAGCCGCCTCATGGCTGCGGTGGGGCGTGAGAAGAAGTCGAAGGGCCTCGAAAATCCCGTGGGATGCGACGGCGACATATCCCCAGTGCATGATGTTGTCTTTGACGGGCAGCATGCTGAGCAGCCCCAAAATGCCGAGGCCTATAATCAGCTTCAGGGCAAACCAGTGTTTACCGGTTGCTTGATAGCCGCCGCGCTCGAGTTGGACGGTATCCCTCACGCCACCCCTCCCGCGCTCGCAAAGGCCAGCGCGAAGCCGGTGAGGAACAGGCCGAGCGCGACCAGCATCATGCCGGCGATGCGCAGCGCATAGGTCGCCGGCTCGCTGGCCTCCATGCGCAGCAGCCCGCGCGCCGCCGCGGGGCGGAGGAGGACGATCAGTCCCGCCGTGCCCGAAGCGATGCCCAGGCCAGCCTGGATGGCGAGCGTGCGTGTCATTGGTCGATCACCCGTCCGCGGACGGTCTTCATCCCATCGCGCACAATGACGCGCTCGCGATAGACGACCTTGCGGCCACCCTGCGCGCCTACCCCTAAGAACACCACGCCGATGAAGAAGCCGAAATCATACCAGCCGCCATTGTTCGGCACCGCATAGACCGCGACGTCCGGAAAAATCAGCGATAGCCCCCAGGCGGCGGGGAAGATGAAGCCGTGCCACAGCCCGGCGAGGAAGCCCGGCGCCTGCGGCTGCACCGCGCTCGGCACCTGGTGCGCGCAGGCGGCGAGCAGGGTGAGGGCGGCGACGGCGAGGAGGGTGCGGGGCTTCATGCGGCTATCCCTTGGTATGGCTGACGACGCGCGACGCGGCGTGCATCGATTGCCGTGCGCGAGCGTTTGATGCGCGAACCCCCAGCAGGAGAAGACTCATGGCAGATCTGAGCGCGATCCAGGAGCATATGGAAGTCATCGGCGCCGACGGCGTCCATGTCGGCACCGTCGACAAGGTCGAAGGCGACCGCATCAAGCTGACCAAGAAGGACTCCGGTGCCCAGATCGACGGCGCCGAGGGCAGCCATGAAGGGCATCATCACTATATCTCTGGTGGCCTGGTCGCCGAAGTGGAGGGCGACAAGGTGCGCCTTTCCGCCAACGCCGATGTCGCGGTGGAGATTTTCGAAGAAGAGGCTTGAGCGGTTGGGGTGGGGGAGGACCGTATCCCCCTCACCCTTCCCTCTCCTACAAGGGGAGAGGGAAAAACGACGACCTGCTCCCTCTCCCCTTGTGGGAGAGGGAGGGAGCCGCGAAGCGGCGGAAGGGTGAGGGGGGCGCGGGTTCACGCCTGGCCCCCCGCATCCACATGCCGCGCAATTTCCGCGAGCACGCCATCGAGGTTGGTCATCACCTCGTTGTTCCAGAAGCGCAGCACGCGATAGCCTTCGCCGTTCAGGAACCGCGTGCGCACCGCATCGCGATCCCTACGCACGGCATGCGTCGCGTCGTCGACTTCGACGATCAGCTTCGCGCCATGCGAACAGAAATCGGCGTGATAGACACCCATCGGCACTTGTCTGCGAAACCTTGCGTGCGGCAGCGCGCGGCGCAGCGCTGCCCATAATGTCCGTTCGACGGGACCCGCATCGCGGCGATGCGCGCGCGAGCGGGTAGCGGTAGTGGACGGAAGAAGCTGGCGCTTGGTGAGGCCGGCGGCATTGCCGCGGGGCTTTTGGTCGCCCCGTGTCCCCCTCACCCTCCCACGCTGCTGCGCAGCGCGGGCCCCTCCCTCTCCCACAGGGGGAGAGGGGTTTTCAGAGGCGCCGCGTTCCTCCATCCCGTTTCCTCACTGGCAGGCCAGGCATTCGTCGTAATCCGTCGATTCACCCAGATCGAACTTGGGCTTCTCGATCGTGTTGTCGGCCTCGACCCCGCCCGCGAAGCCGGCGCGCTGCACCGATTTGGAGCGGAGATAGTAGAGCGACTTGATGCCCAGCTCCCAGGCGCGGAAGTGGAGCATCAGCAGGTCCCACTTTTCCACGTCGGCCGGGATGAACAGGTTGAGCGACTGCGCCTGGTCGATGAACGGCGCGCGATCGCCCGCCAGTTCGAGGATCCAGCGCTGGTCGATCTCGAAGCTGGTCTTGTACGTGTCCTTCTCTTCCGGCGTCAGGAAGTCGAGGTGCTGGACCGAGCCGCCCTGCTCCAGGATCGAATTCCACACCGCGTCGGAATTCTTCGACTTCTCCTTGAGCAGCTTCTCCAGATACGGATTGCGCACCGAGAAGGAGCCGCTGAGCGTCTTGTGGGTGTAGATATTGGCCGGGATCGGCTCGATGCAGGCACTGGTGCCGCCGCAGATGATCGAGATCGACGCGGTCGGCGCGATCGCCATCTTGCAGCTGAACCGCTCCATCACGCCCATGTCGGCGGCGTCCGGGCAGGGGCCGCGCTCGACGGCGAGCGCCATCGAGGCTTCGTTCACCTGCGCGCTGACATGCTTGAAGATGCGGAGATTCCAGCTCTTCGCCATCGCGCCTTCGAACGGGATGCCGCGCGCCTGGAGGAAGCTGTGGAAGCCCATCACGCCGAGGCCGACCGAGCGCTCGCGCGCCGCCGAATAGCGGGCGCGGGCCATCTCGTCGGGCGCGCGCTCGATATAGTCGGTCAGCACATTGTCGAGGAAGCGCATCACGTCCTCGATGAAGCGCTTGTCCTTGTTCCACTCGTCCCAGGTCTCGAGGTTGAGCGAGGACAGGCAGCACACCGCGGTGCGATCATTGCCGAGATGGTCGCGGCCCGTCGGCAGCGTGATTTCCGAGCACAGGTTCGAGGTCGAGACCTTGAGGCCCAGATCGCGATGGTGCTTCGGCATGGTCGAGTTCACGTGGTCCGAGAACACGATGTACGGCTCGCCGGTGGCGAGGCGGGTCTCGACCAGCTTCTGGAACAGCGCGCGCGCATCGACCGTGGCCCGAACCGAGCCGTCTTTCGGGCTCTTCAGCTGCCATTCGCGGCCGTCGCGCACCGCTTCCATGAAGGCGTCGGGGATCAGCACGCCGTGGTGCAGGTTCAGCGCCTTGCGGTTGAAGTCGCCCGAGGGCTTGCGGATCTCGAGGAACTCCTCGATCTCCGGGTGGCTGATGTCGAGATAGCAGGCGGCCGAGCCGCGGCGCAGCGAGCCTTGCGAGATCGCGAGCGTCAGCGAATCCATCACGCGGACGAAGGGGATGATGCCGCTGGTCTTGCCGTTGAGGCCCACCGGCTCGCCGATGCCGCGCACGCTGCCCCAATAGGTGCCGATGCCGCCGCCGCGCGAGGCGAGCCAGACATTCTCGTTCCAGGTCTGGACGATGCCGTCCAGGCTGTCCGGCACCGAGTTGAGATAGCAGCTGATCGGCAGGCCGCGGCCCGTGCCGCCGTTCGACAGCACCGGGGTGGCCGGCATGAACCACAGCTTGGAGATATAGTCGTACAGGCGCTGAGCATGCGCCTGATCATCGGCATAGGCCGAGGCGACGCGGACGAACAGGTCCTGATAGCTTTCGCCGGGGAGCAGATAGCGGTCCTTCAGCGTCTCCTTGCCGAAATCGGTGAGCAGTGCGTCGCGCGCATGATCGACCTCGACCGGATAGGGCTGCGGCGCGATCGCCTTGCTGTCGAGGGCCGTGCTGGCGGCGGCGGCTTCGATGGTGGCGGTCTCGTTCACGCTGTTCTCACTGTCCCTGAATTCCATGACTCGGACCCCTGTTTTCCTGCTTCACGCAACAACCGACTCGGGGCACCGTAGCGATCGTAGCACCAGCCGGGTTTGCGCGAGAACAAAAAGTGTCCATCGGCCCGGCGCCCGGCGCGAGTCTACCCGTGCCGCATGTGGGGGTGCGGACAACAGGTTACCAGTGCTTGGGCTTGCCCCTTGGTACGACCACAACAGATTGTGCCAATCGGCGTTCCGACACAAGAGCCCAAATCGGGCGGGATTGCAACGCCTCGTCGCCGAAATGACTCGCTTCATGGCGCCGGAGGGTGGGCGAAAACGGCGCGACGCGCGGTCTTCCCTTGCCTTCCGAAAAGGCAAGGGAACGAACGTAGAACTGCAAATAAATTTTGGGGGATGAATCGGTGGCCGGGTCACCGACGGTTACCGCAGATTTAACGAAGCGGCAGGTGGAGCTCGGTCACGGCTTCGTGGTCGGGCACGTCGGGGAAGAAGGCGACGCGTCGGGCGAAAAGCGGGAAATCGCCAGGCTCCTCGCCGCTTGCCGGCAGCCATTCGCGATACAGGAAGAGCGCCGCGGGTTCGAGGTCGTCGGCCTGGCCCACCACTCGCAGCATCGCGCAGCGGCCGGCCGGGATCAGGCCGGGTTCGATCCCGTGCGCCGGCTCCGCCACCGGACGGGCGGTGCCCGCGCAGAGATCGAGGCGATAGTCTTCGGGCGGCGTGGTGCGCGGATCGGTGTGGAAGATGGTGTAGGTGGCGCTGGCCGGCGGGCGGTGGCCGCTGGATTTGCGCCAGGCGATGAAGCGGCGGATCGTATCGCCGAGCCGGGCGGGATCGCCCCGGTGGGTTAGGAATGCCACCGGGGTGGCGGGGAAATCGAGCGTGGTCACGTCGTCGAGGGTGAATCGGGTCTGCATCGTCTGTCTCCGGGCTACGGTGAGCGGCGCGAGGGCCGCGTGCCAGGGATGCCAGTCCGGCGCCGCGCGGAACTGCGAGGGCGCCTGGCCGAAGCGCTGGCGGAAGGCTCGGGCGAACGCCTCGGGCGCGTCATAGCCGGCGTCGAGCGCGATGCCGGTGATCGCTTCGCCCGGCCGATAGGCGAGGCGGTACGACGCCCGCTTCATCCGCACGAGCTGGACATAACGATGCACCGACAGGCCGAACAGCGCGCTGAACTGGCGGTGGAAATGATGCTTCGAAAACGCCGCGACGCCCGCCAGTGTCTCCAGGTCGAGATCGTCCTCGGCATGCGTGTCGACATGGTCGAGCACGCGCTGCATCCGGGCATGGTAGCGGGCGAGGGGCGTCTGCATCGGTTCCTCCGTGGCGACGCCTTGCTAGGCGGACGTTCGCGGCGCTGCCCGACCGATCTTGCGGAACCGCTCCGCCTCTGTTCGGAAAGCCGCGACATGCGTCACGGCGCATTTCCAAACAGACCCTCAGCGATCGAGTTCGAGCAGTTCCTCGCGAACATGGATCGCGCGCAGCGACATGCGGACTTCGATCAGGAAATAGATCAGGCCCGAAATCAGCAGCAGCATCGAGATGATGAAGGCCACCGCCACCCAGATGCCGACATGCAGGTTGGCGAGGCGGGAAACGAACATCAGCGCGACGACGAGGCAGATCGCCAGCGCGCTGGCAGTGCACAGGAAGATCGCGTTGTTGATCACCGAGATGCGGCGATCGATGATGCGCAGCTCCCACACATGGCGTTCATGCTCGGGGCCGCTGGAACGGGGATGGAGTTCCTCGATCGAGCGGGCCCGATCGACGATACGGGCAAGCCGCCCGACCATCGTGTTGAGGAAGGCGCCGATACCGGCGAGCAGAAACACCGGCGCGATCGCGGCCTGAATCGTTTCCGATACGGTGGAGAGATAGGGGCCTTCCATGCACGGCCCTTATGCAGGTGGGGTGGCGGGCGGTGCAAGCGCCAAGCCGCCCGATCCGGCGGCGGGCGGCCAGGCGCCTGCGGCAAGGCGTTCGCGAAGCGCAAGGACCAGCAGCGCCGTCTTCATATCGGCCAGCGCCGCCATGCCCCTTGCCCACAAGGTAGCGAGCGGCAGCTCGACCACCTCGATATCCTCGTGATCGGCGGCGATTCCGCCGCCGGCGGCAATGCGGTCCACCGCCGCATAGGGTGCCAGATACAGCGTCAGCATCTCCGTCGACACCGCCGGCATCGCATGGAAATCGCCGACCGGTGCCAATACGGTCAGGCGCAGTCCGGCTTCCTCCATCGCCTCGCGGCGTGCGGTCTCCGTGGGCAGCTCGCCGGGATCGACGCGGCCGGCGATCGCTTCGAACAGCGGTTCGGTGCGGCCGCGCAGCAGCAGGGGCGGCCGCGATTGGCGAACGAGCATCACCGTGCCCCTATCGGCATCATAGGGGAGCACCGCGACGGCATCGCCATGATCCTCGATCTGGCGCGTGATGTGACTGCCATCGGGCGTGACCAGCGTGGCGAGCAGCATCCGGCCCCAGCCTTGATAGACGGTTTCGACCGTCTCGATCCGATGCCCGGCTTCGGGTGCGGCGGGAATGTCGGACGTCATGGTGCGGGGGATTCCTTTTCCTGCTGGCGGATCGGGTTCAGCCTGGTCCGGGATCGTCAGGCCAGCGTGCGCCGATAAAAAGCGAGGGTGAGCGCCATGGTTTCGAGGAAAAGCGCGGGATCGTAGCGCGGACCTTCGTCGCGGAGAAAGGCATGCTGCGCGTTCACCTCGTGCCACGCATAGGAGGCGCCCACGGCTTCAAGGCGCGCGCGAATCGCTTCGCGTCCGGCAAAGGGGATGTGCGGATCCTGCCGGCCCCAGACGAACAGGATCTGCGCCCGCAGCTCCGCCATCCGGGCGAGGCTGTCGTCGGCGCGCCCTTCGCCGAGCGTGCCCGAATGGATATCGGTCGGGTAGAAGCACGCCGCCGCCGAAACGCGGGGATCGAGAGCCGCGCGATAGGCGAGATGGCCGCCGAGGCAGACCCCGAACGTGCCGAGCCGGCCGGTGCAGGCCGGGTGGGCGGCGAGCGCCGTCAGCGCGGCACCGGCGTCCGCGTCGAAGGCGGCGACCGGCTTGGTGATCTTGAGCGCATTGCCCCGATCGGTGCCGGCGGGATCATAAGCGAGCACGGTGCCGGCCGGTTCGAATTCGTGATAGACCTCCGGCACGGCGACGACATGGCCGTTGCCTGCCAGCATTGCCGCCAGCCGCCGGATCGGCGCCGTCACCTGATAGATTTCCGAGAACAGGAGCAGGCCGGGAAAGCGCCCTTCCACCGCGGGGCGGAACAGATGCATCCGCATCGTGCCGCTGCCGGGCACATCGATATCCTGGACTTCGTGGCTGTGAATGATCATCGTCGATCCGTGTTTCGGGGGAGGCGAAGGATCGGGTGGCGCGGAAGCGGTGCATACGCAACCGCCTTTCTTCTGCGGCCGCCCTTTGCGTAGCTGCATCGGGCGCGCAGTGGCTTTAGGATGTCGGCATGACCCCTTTCCGCTTCCCCTTGCTGGCGGCTGCCGCATGCCTGTGGATCGCGTGCTCCGCCCTGGCCGGTCCCGTCGCGGTGCCGGCCGCGGCGCCCCCGGGCCGGGGGCTGGCGGAACTGCGGCACACGCGCTGGACGTTGGGCGACGGCGCGCCGTCCAGCATCCGCGCGATCGCGCAGGGGCGGGACGGTTTCCTCTGGCTGGGCACCTCCACCGGGCTCTATCGGTTCGACGGCATCCGCTTCGAACGCATCGACCCGCCCGAGGATGGGCAACGCCGATCCCTGCAGGTCACGGCGCTGCTGGCGGCCCGCAACGGCGATCTCTGGGTCGGCTATGACTATGGCGGCATCGCCGTGCTGCGGAACGGGGTGCTGCGCGATGCCAATCCGTGGAAGCCGAGCGGCGGCGTCGACACGATCGTCGAGACCCGCGACGGATCGATCTGGTTCAGCGCGGACAGCCGCGGGGAACTGCATCTCGGCCGGCTGCAGGCCGGCCGTTGGACCCCGATCGGCGCGGCGCAAGGCTATACGCTGGGCAGGATGGGGCCGATCCTCGCCGCTGCGGACGGCAGCGTCTATATCGCGCCGCCGCCGCTGCTGCTGCGGCTGCGGCGGGGCGCCACGCGGTTCGAGGCACTGCCCGTCCGCAGCGCAACCAACGGCGCGCTCGCGCAGGATCCGCGCGGCGCGATCTGGCTGGGCGACGATGCCGGGCTGCGCCGGATCGATGGCCGGGGCGCCCGCTTTGCACTGACCGGTGCGAACACGCCCTATGTGCGCCGGGGGATGCGGTTCGATCGCGCCGGCAATCTGTGGATGATCGCGCAGGACGATGGGCTCACCCGGTTCCGCGCCGCAGCCGGATCCTTGCTGCCGCCCGAGCGGATGGGGGCGGCGCAGGGACTGACGTCGTCGCTGAGCGTCGCGATGGCGGAAGATCGCGAAGCCAATATCTGGATCGGCACCGAATCGGGCCTGGATCGCCTTTCCGCGACGAACATCGTCCGGGCCGAGCCCAATGATGGGCTGGTTACCGGTTTCGTGCGGGCGGCGGACGGCCGGGCGCTGTTCATCGCCGGGCTTGCCGGAATCTATCGCATCGATGCCGGCAGCACGGCGCCCACGCGGATCTTCGACAAGGCCTCGATCGGCGTGCTGTGCGGCGATGCGCGGCGGCTGCTGACGTTCAGCCTGGCGGGCAATTTCCTGCTCGATCTGGAGGAGGGGCGGGTCCGCAAGGTCACCGAAATCGGCGAGCCGCTGTCGATCGCCTGCGCACTGGACGCGCAGGGCACCTTCTGGAGCGGCATGGACCGGCTGTATCGGCTGGATGGCGCGCGCCTGGTGCCGTCCGCGGGACCGGGGGGATTGCGCACCGGCACGGTGGGCAAGATCGAGCCGTTCGGCCAGGGGCTGATTATCGGCCGGGCGAGCAAGGGGCTGCGCTTCTTTCGCGATGGCCGCGAATCGCCTTTATGGCGCCGCGAAGACCAGACGATCGGCAGCACGACCAGCTTTCGCACCATCGGGCCATATCTGCTCGTCGGTGCCGAGGCCGGACTGGGGCGTTGGGACGGCAAGCGGCTGGCACAGCTGACGGCGCGTGCCTATCCCGCGCTCACCGGGATCATGGGCATCCTGCCGACGGACGACGGTACGGTCTGGCTGGTCGGCAGCAACGGCATCCTGCGGACGACGCGGGCTGCGTTGGAGGCGGCGTTCGATCGTCCGGGCACGCCGCTGCCCTTCCGGCGCTTCGGCTATTATGAAGGCTTCACCGCGCGTTCGAATCTGAACGTGGGCGAAGGCAACGACATTGCGCAGGACGCCACCGGCCGCCTTTGGTTCGCAACCAACAAGGGTCTCGCCACGATCGATCCTGCAAGCCTGACGGGCAATCGGCTGGTGCCGCCCGTGGTGATCCGGGCGCTTTCGGCGGGCGGGCGGCGATGGGAGGCGGGCGGATCGCCGATCGAACTGCCGGCCGGCACCGATCGGCTGGAGATCGACTATACCGCGCTCAGCCTCACCGATGCCCATGCCAACCGCTTTCGCTATATGCTGGAAGGGGTGGAGCCGGGCTGGACCGACGCGCAGGATCGACGGCAGGCGCTGTACACCAATCTGGCGCCGGGCGCGTATCGCTTTCGGGTGATCGCGGCGAACAATGACGGCGTCTGGAACGAACAAGGTGCGGTGCTTGCCTTCCGCATCGCGCCGCGCTTCTACCAGACGCGCTGGTTCCTGGCGCTGTGCGTGGCGGCAGGCGCGACCTTGTTGTGGCTGCTCTACCGCCGGCGCCTCGCGGTCGTTGCCGAGCGGGCGCGTGCCGGGATCCGCGCCCAGCTGGACGAACGCGAGCGCATCGCCCGCGAACTGCACGACACGCTGTTGCAGGGTTTCCAGGGGCTGATGCTGCGCTTCCAGTCGGCGGTCGAGCAGTTGCCGCGGGGCGCGCCGGCGCGCGACACCCTGGAAGGCGCGCTGGAACGGGCGGATGACGTGCTGATGGAAGGCCGCGAACGCGTGCGGGCACTACGCGAAACGATGGGGCCTGTGTGGCTGCGCGCGCGGCTGGAACCGCTGCTGGCGCAACTGGTGCCGGCGGCGATCTCCTGGACATTGGAGGAACAGGGCGCGGCGCGGATGCTCTGCGCTCCGGCGGCGGAGGAGCTGGTGGCGATCATGGTGGAGGCGGTATCCAACGCGCTCCGCCATGCCGGCGGCTCGCAGCTCCGGATCCGGCTCGACTATGGGCGGCGACACCTGGTCATGGCGATCGGCGACGACGGCCGCGGCATCGCCCCGGAAGTGCTGGCGGCGGGTGGCCGCGATGGCCATTACGGCTTCACCGGGATGCGCGAGCGGGCGGCACGACTGGGGGGCAGCCTGTCGATCGTCCGGCGTTCGCCGCAGGGTACTGTGATCCGTGTTGTAGTGCCGGCGCGGACCGGCCTTTATGCGCCGGACAAGCGCATGGATCCGCCGGCGAGCGGTGGGTGAGATGGGGAAGGGGGCTCTGGCGATGCGAACGATCCTGATGGGCGTTCTCCTGGCGACGATGGCACCCCTATTGTCGCAGGCGGGGGCGCCCTCCCCCGTGCCGGCGGTTGCCGATGCCGTTGCCCGGAGCCGGCTCGAAGGGCCGTTCGAGCTGCATTCCCGCGTCTATCCCGGCACCGTCCGCCGCTACTGGGTCTATGTCCCGGCGGGCTATGATCCTGCGCGTGCGCCGAACCTGTTGCTGTTTCACGACGGGCAGCGGGCGATCAATCCCACAGGATCGCTGCGGATCCCCGCAGTGCTCGATACGCTGATCGGACGAGGGGAAATCCCGCAGACGCTGGGCGTCTTCGTCACGCCGGGCAACCGTTCCGAGCATTATCCGGAGGATCTGGGGATGCAGAACCCCGATCACCGGGTCGAGGAATATGACGCGCTATCCGACGATTATAGCCGCATGACGTTGCACGAGCTGCTCCCCGCGGTCGCGCAGCGCTGGCGCTTTTCCAACGATCCGAAACGACGTGCGATCGGCGGCACTTCCAGCGGCGCGATCGCCGCCTGGACCGTCGCGTGGCGGCACCCGGATGCGTTTGGCGGGGTGATCAGCTTCATCGGCAGCTATACCTCGATCGGCCTCCAGCTGGGCCCCGACGGCCAGCCGCGCGCCTATGGCGGCGATCTCTATCCCGCCCTGATCCGCAAGAGCCCGATCCGCCCGCTGCGCATCTTCCTGCAGGATGGGATCGACGATCTCGACAACGAACATGGCAACTGGTTCCTCGCCAATCAGCAGATGCTGAAGAGCCTGCAATGGGCCAATGCCCATGCCGATGCGCAGAAGCTGCCCGGCCCCCGCTATGACGTGGCCTATCGCTGGACGGAGGGCGGCCATTCCGATGCAGATGGCGGTGCGGCGTTGCCCGATGTGCTTCGCTGGATCTGGTGGGAACAGCGCAACTAGTTGGCGAGCTGCGGGAAGGCGCTGCGGAACGCGGCCACCTTCGGCTTGTCCCAGCGCACGATATAGGGGTGCGTCGGGTGTCGCCAGAAGAAGTCCTGGTGATAGGCCTCGGCCGGATAGAAGTGGCCGGATTCGAGGCGGGTCACGATCGGGCGCGGGAAGGTTTTCGTTCGGCCCAGCAGGGCGATATAGGCTTCGGCCACCCGGCGCTGCGCGCCATTCTGGGGGAAGATCGCCGAGCGATAGCTGGGCCCGCGATCGGGGCCCTGGCGGTTGAGCTGGGTCGGATCATGCGCGACCGCGAAATAGATGCGCAGCAGCGTGCCATAGCTGACCCGCGTCGGATCATAGACGATCTTCACCGCTTCGGCATGGCCGGTCTTTTCGGTGGAGACCTGCGCATAGGTGGCGGTGCCGGCGCTGCCGCCGGCATAGCCGCTGGTGACGGACTGCACGCCCTTCACCGATTGAAACACTGCTTCCATGCCCCAGAAGCAGCCGCCGGCGAGCACGGCCACCTGCGGGCCCCTGGCCTTGGGCACGTCGATCGACGGCAGGGGCACCGGCACGGCCGTTTCGATCGAGGGCCCGCCCGCGGCGAGCAACAATAGCGCACCGCCGCCAAGGAGGACGACAGCGAGCGGGAGCCGGAACGAGCGTCGGGTCATGATGGCCCTTTCTAAGGTCGCTTCGGCCCCCGCGGAAGTGCGGCGTCGGTTCAGCGCAGATCGGCGCAAGCCGCCTGGATGCGCGTGCACGCCTCGCGGAGCAGGGCCTCGGACGTCGCATAGCTGATCCGCATCGCCGGCGACAGGCCGAAGGCGGCACCATGCACCGCCGCGACGCGGGCGTCGTCGAGGAAATAGCCGATCATGTCCTCGTCGGTGGCGATCACCTTGCCCTTGGGCGTGGTCTTGCCGATCAGGCCGCTGAATTCCGGATAGACGTAGAAGGCGCCTTCCGGCGTCGGACAGGTCATCCCGTCGATGTCGTTCAGCATGCCGACGACGAGGTCGCGGCGCGTCTGGAAGGCGGCGGCGCGGTCCTTGAGGAAGCCCTGGTCGCCGGTCAGCGCCGCGACGGCCGCCGCCTGGGCGATCGAGCAGGGATTCGAGGTCGACTGCGACTGGAGCTTGGCGATCGCCTTGATCAGCGGCGCCGGGCCGCCGGCGAAGCCGATCCGCCAGCCAGTCATCGCATAGGCCTTGGAGCAGCCGTTGACGGTGAGCGTGCGCTCGTAGAGCGACGGGCAGACCTGCGCGATCGTGGCGAATTCGAAGCCGTCGTACAGGATGTGCTCGTACATGTCGTCGGCGAACACCCAGACATGCGGGTGACGCTCGATCACCTCGCCCAGCGCCTTGAGCTCGGCGGCCGAATAGGCGGCGCCGGTGGGGTTGGACGGCGAGTTGAGGATCACCCACTTGGTCTTGGGGGTGATCGCCGCCTCGAGCCGGGCGGGCGTGATCTTGTAGTTCTGCTCGGCGCCGGCGGCGATGAACACCGGCGTGCCGCCCGCGAACTGAATTACGTCAGGATAGCTGACCCAATAGGGCGCGGGGACGATCACCTCGTCGCCGGCTTCCACCGTCGCGACGATCGCGTTGAACAGCGTGTGCTTGCCGCCCACGTTGATGGTGATCTGCGGGGCCGTGTAGTCCAGGCCGTTGTCGCGCTTGAACTTGGCGATCACCGCCTCCTTCAGCTCGGGCGTGCCGTCGACATTGGTGTACTTGGTCTTGCCGCTGCGGATCGCCTCGATCGCGGCTTCCTTGACGAAGTCGGGCGTGTCGAAATCGGGCTCGCCGGCGCCCAGGCCGATCACGTCGACGCCGGCACGCTTCAGCTCGAACACGCGGCTGGTCATGGCGAGCGTGGCGGAGGGCTGGATGCGCTGGAGCGCGGCGGAAGTCTGCATGGGTCTAGGCGCCTTTTCCGGGAAAGATGCGCGCCTATAGGTCCGCTTCGGCGCTTTCTGCAACTGTAACGGCTGCAACCAACCCACGCAGCGCGTTGCCGACGAAGAATCCGTCGCGCAGATCCTCCGGCCGCAGATCGCCTTCGATGGCGCGGCCCGTCGCCAGCAGCTCGGCGCGCAGCACGCCGGGGAGCAGACCGCGCGCACGGGGCGGGGTGACGAGCACCCCATCGCGCGGGACGAACAGCGAGGTGAAGCTGCCCTCTGTCAGATAACCCGCGGCATCGGTGAACAGGATCTCCCAGCTTCCAGCGGCGCGGCGCGGAATATCGTAAAGCGATCGGCGCGTCGTCTTGTGTGCCAGGCGGAAATCCTCCGCCGGTACGCGGTGCGGCACGATGCGCACCCGGACGGGGCCGTGCACCGGATCGGGCAGCGGGGCGATGCCGATCGCGAGCGCACCGCTGCGCCCGAGCGCCAGGCGTACGCGCGCGGGCGTGCGCAAGCGAAAGGTTGCTGCCTGGAGCTCATTGCGGACGACATGGCGATTGAAGGCGAATCCGAACTGTTCGGCGCTCGCGCGAATGCGCTCGAGATGCCGGTCGAGCAGCAGGATGCCCTCCTCTGGATCGAACCGCATGGTCTCCAGGAGATCAAAGCCCGGCTCCCCCTGGGTCACGAACGCGCCCTTGGCGAGGCATTCCGCCCATTCGTCGTCCACCGTCGAATCGGCGACCACGCCCGAGCCGATGCCGAGTATCGCAGGGCCCTGTGCGTCGATCCGCACCGCGCTGTTCGGCGCGTCGATCCGCAGGGTGCGGATGGCAACATTGAATGCAGCAGCCCCATCGGCGTCGATCCTCCCGATAGATCCTGTATAGGATTGTCGCGTATCGGGTTCGACTTCGGCAATAACCTGCATTGCACGGATCTTCGGGGCACCGGTTACCGATCCGCAGGGGAACAGCGCCGCCAGCGCATCTACCGGGCCCAGCCCATCGGCCAGGCGTGCGGTCACGGTGGACGTCATCTGATGCACGGTGGGATAGGATTCGATCGCGAACAGCTTCGGCACCGCGACGCTCCCCGGCCGCGCGACGCGCGCGAGATCGTTCCGCATCAGATCGACGATCATCAGGTTCTCGGCGCGCTGCTTGGGATCGCGCTGCAGCGCCTCGGCGCGGGCGGCATCGATCGTGGGATCGGCATCCCGCCGCGCCGTTCCCTTCATCGGGCGTGCGGTGAGCAGCCCGGCATCCAGCGTGAAGAACAATTCGGGCGAGACGCTGAGCAGCCACTGCGCGCCGGTGAAGACCAGCGCGCCCAGCCCGCCGCCGCCCCGCGCACGGAGCAGGGCGTACAGCGCCGCCGGATGCCCGGCAAAGGGCACCTCCGCTCGGAAGGTAAGGTTGGCCTGATAGATGTCGCCAGCGGCGATGTAATCGAGCACATGGGCGCAGGCGCGGGCATAGGCGGCGCGGTCCACCTTTGGCCGGGGCATGCCCGCCCAGGCACCGGCCGGATCGGGGAGCAACGCCGCCACCGCGCTGCTTGCGATCGAGCGATAGCCGCGGAACAGGCCGAACCACAGCAGCGGCCCGGCGCCGGTGCGCTGCGGCGCCGAAGGTTCGAACGCCGCGCCGGCTTCATAGGCGATGACGCCGGCGGCATCGAGCCCTTCGCCCGCCGCGGCGCGCAGCCGCGCCAGCGCGGGTGCCACCTCTTCCAGGCGGTGCGCCGCCACGATCGCGACCGGATCGGTATAGAGGCGCGCGGGTTCCCCCTCCGATCGGGCATCATCAAGCAGGACGAAGGGTGCGCGCAATTCCATCGGCCGGCCGGAATGCAGGCCCGAAGGCCGCAGGGCAAGCATTGGTTGCCCCGCGCGGCCAAGCCGACTAGCGAAGCGGGATGGCGAACGCCCAAGACTCCGCAGCCCAGCCGCCGCTTCGCGCGGCAATCGTTCCGGTCACGCCGTTACAGCAGAATTGCACGCTGCTGTGGTGCACGCGCACGATGCGCGGCGCCTTTGTCGATCCAGGCGGCGATCTCGACAAGCTGCGCGCGGCGGCCGCCCAGCACGGGGTGACGATCGAAAAGCTGCTGATCACCCACGGCCATATCGATCATTGCGGATCCGCCGGCATCTTCGCCCGGGAGTTGGGCGTGCCGATCGAGGGACCGCACGAGGAGGATCGCTTCTGGATCGCGCGGCTCGGCGATGACGGCCGCAGCTATGGCGTGCCCGGCGCGCCGTTCGAGCCGGATCGCTGGCTGGTGCAGGGCGACCAGGTGACGGTGGGCGCGCTGGTGCTCGACGTCTATCACTGCCCCGGCCACACGCCGGGCCATGTGGTGTTCCACCATCCCGAATCGCGGCTCGCGATCGTCGGCGACGTGCTGTTCCAGGGATCGATCGGGCGGACCGACTTCCCCCTGGGCAACCATCAGGACCTGATCGACGCGATCACCACCCGGCTATGGCCGCTGGGGGATGAAACGGTGTTCGTCCCCGGCCATGGCCAGCCGAGCAATTTCGGCCATGAGCGGCGCACCAACCCCTTCGTCGCCGATTCGGTTCTGGCGCGCGCGTAATCCGGAGGCTCAGTGGAGCGGGTTGGTGCCGGTATAGCCCAGCCACGCCGCATAGAGGCCCAGGCCCGCCAGCGTCAGGAAGGTGAGCACGGTGCCGATCTGACGGCCGAGCAGCCAGCCGTCCATGCCGAAGGCGTGCAGCACCCGACCGATGAGATAGGCGGTGGCGACCACCCACAGATAGAAGCGTGCGCCCTGGGCCAGTTCGATCAGGCCGATCAGAATCAGGATGATCGGCGTATATTCGACGAAGTTCATCTGCGCGCGCATCCGCGCGAGCAGGCGGGGGCTGCCGCCGTCGCCGATCAATACCTTTTCGGCGAATCGCAGTCGGATGACGCGAATCGCCAGCCACAGGTTCAGCAGCGCCGCGGCGCCCGCGCTCGTCAGTGTAACCGGCAGAAAAAACATCGCGTCCCCCTTAGAAGCAAGGCTGGAACTCCTGCCACGCGCCGCTTCTGCTTGCAACGCGGACAAGAATCGCTATACGCGCGGGCTCGCTTCGTGACCTGCCTGCTGGTCCGGCAAGCGGCCGGCCTAGCCGTCGCTTGCCCGAACAACCCTGTGGGCGTATCGCGACTTATTGATTCATTAGCTTGTTGAAGGTGCCGAAATGGCCGTTCCTAAGAGAAAGACCTCGCCGTCGAAGCGCGGCATGCGTCGCTCGCACGATGCGCTGACCGTCGAGTCGTTCCAAGAGTGCCCGAACTGCGGCGAACTCAAGCGCCCGCACAATCTGTGCCCCGCCTGCGGCCATTATAACGGCCGCGAGATCGTTTCGGTCGAGGGCTGAACCACGGTCCGCAACGGGGGGTACCCGGTATGACCATTCCCTCGCGAATCGCCGTCGATGCAATGGGCGGCGACGAGGGGATTGCCGTCATGCTGGCGGGAGCTGCGCGCGCACGTCGCCGTTTCGACGGGATGGAATTCATCCTTGTCGGCGATGAAGCGCGCATTCGTGACGGCCTGAAGGCGCATCCCAATCTGGCAGCTGCGTGCGAGATCGTGCACGCGGCCGAGGTCGTTGCGGCCGATGCCAAGCCGAGCCAGGCGATTCGCCGCGCCAAGACCACTTCGATGGGCATTGCCATCGATCTGGTGAAGCAGGGGCGTGCGGGTGCCGCGGTCTCTTCGGGCAATACCGGCGCCTTGATGGCGATGGCCAAGCTGTCGCTCCGCACCATGGCGGGGATCGACCGGCCGGCGCTCGCCGCGCTGCTGCCCTCGCTCGGCGCCAACGACACGGTGATGCTCGACCTCGGCGCCAATACCGAGGTGGACGAGCGCAACCTCGTCCAGTTCGCGGTGATGGGCGCGGCGTACGCGCGCACCGCGCTTGATCTCGCGCGTCCGCGCGTTGCGCTGCTCAACATCGGTACGGAAGAGATGAAGGGCACCGACAGCATCCGCGATGCTGCCGCCCAGCTGCGTGCCGCCAAGCATCTGCCGCTCGAATTCACCGGCTTCATCGAAGGCAACCGGCTGTCGCGCGGCGATGTCGACGTGATCGTCTGCGACGGATTCTCGGGCAATATCGCGCTCAAGACTGCCGAGGGCACTGCCCGATTCGTCGCGGATCTGCTGCGTCGCGCGTTCAGTTCCTCGCTGCGCTCGAAGCTCGGCTTCCTGATCTCGAAGCCGGCGACCGAGCTCCTGCGCCACCATCTCGACCCGAACAACCATAATGGTGCCGTTTTCCTCGGGCTCAACGGCATCGTCGTGAAGAGCCATGGCGGCGCGAACGAAGTCGGCGTCGATACCGCGATCGGCTTTGCCGCCAAGATGGTGCGCGACGAACTTACCCGGCGTATTGCCGAGGATCTGGGGAACTTCGAGGCCAAGGCCGCGTAAGAGACGGGATAGAAGGGGTCGCATGACCGTATTTTCGGTGATTCTCGGCACGGGTTCCGCCCTGCCGGCGCAGCGTGTTTCCAACGCGGAGCTGGCGGAGCGCGTCGATACCAGCGACGAATGGATCGTCGAGCGGACCGGCATCCGTTTCCGCCACATCGCCGGGCCGGAGGAGACCACCGGCACGCTGGCCGCCGATGCTGCACGGGCGGCGCTGGCGTCGGCAGGCGTCGAGGCGGCCTCGATCGACCTGATCGTGCTCGCCACGGCGACTCCGGACCAGACCTTCCCTGCCACCGCGACGCGCGTGCAGAACGCGCTCGGTATCCTCGACTGCGTCGCCTTCGACGTGGCGGCGGTGTGCTCGGGATTCCTCTATGCGGTGCAGGTCGCCGATTCGATGCTGCGGGCGGGCGTCCATCGCCGCGCGCTGGTGATCGGTGCCGAGACGTTCAGCCGCATCCTCGACTGGGAAGACCGCACCACCTGCGTGCTGTTCGGCGACGGCGCCGGCGCGATCGTGCTCGAGGCGCGGGAGGCGGAGGGCGATGCGCCGCAGGGCATCCTCGCTACCAAGCTCCACGCCGATGGCCGCTATAACGACCTGCTCTATGTCGATGGCGGCGTGTCCACCACCGGTACCGTCGGCAAGCTGCGGATGAAGGGGCGCGAGGTGTTCCGCCACGCCGTGACCAACCTTGCATCGGTGATGCAGGAATCGCTCGCCGCCGCCGGGCTCCAGCCGGGCGATGTCGATTGGGTGGTGCCGCACCAGGCCAATGCCCGCATCCTCGACGCCACCGCCCGCAAGCTCGACCTTGCGCCGGAAAAGGTGATCGTCACCGTCGATCGCCACGCCAATACCTCGGCGGCGTCGGTGCCGCTCGCATTGGATACGGCGGTGCGCGATGGCCGAATCCAGCGCGGCGACCTGTTGGTGCTGGAAGCGATGGGCGGCGGCTTCACCTGGGGCGCCGCTGTTATCCGATTTTGAACCAGATTGAACTAAGTTTAGGCGCTTACGTGTTTTTCCAGAGTATGTCTGGCGAGTTTCTAAGGCTTCAACATCGATCTTGATAGCGCGTAGCAATCTGGTACGGGTACCCGATCAAAATGAAAGGAATTGCCGAGATGAGTGCCGCGGGAACGCTCACCAGAGCAGATCTGGCAGAATCACTGCATCGGGAAGTGGGCTTGTCCCGCGCTGACGCGTCGCGCCTGGTCGAGCAGATCCTGAAGCACATGTGCGAGGCGCTAGCGCGCGGCGAGAACGTCAAGATCTCCGGCTTCGGCAGCTTCGTGCTTCGCGACAAGGGCGAACGGATCGGTCGCAATCCGAAGACCGGCGTGGAAGTGCCGATCGCGCCGCGCCGCGTACTCACCTTCCGGGCCAGCCAGATGATGCGTGACCGCATCGTCTCGGCCCGCTGAGACACGACATGCCGGCGACCGAAAAGGCCGCTGGTGCGTTGCTGACCATCGGTGAGCTAGCCGCGGAAATCGGCCGGCCCCAGCATATCTTGCGCTATTGGGAAACGCGTTTTCCCCAGCTGAAGCCGCTCACCCGTGCGGGCAACCGCCGCTATTATCGCCCCGATGATGTCGCGCTGGTGCGCCGCATCCATCACCTGCTGAGCCAGGAAGGCTATTCCATTCGTGGCGTGCAGCGCCTGCTGGCTGATGAAAAGGCCGCGCGTGGCAAGGGGCGGGCCGAGGAACTGCGGGCGATCCGCGAAGCGCTGGCCGAAGCGCTGGACGCCGACGGCTGATCCCTTAGCCGTCGGGCCCAAGGCTGGGATCCAGGTCCCGCGGGCGGACGAAACGTATCAGCTCGGCGCCCCTGGCGGGGGCATCGGCCCAGTGATCGACGGGAAAGCGCAGTTCCGCCAATGCCGCCGTCGGGAATTTCCGTTCGACTTCGCCGCGAAGCGCACCGCTTTCCGCGGTGCAATCCAGCACCAACTCCTCCAGGCCCGGATTGTGGCCGGCGAGCAGCACCGTCGCCGCCGTATCGGGAAATGCTTCGATCGCGTCGAGCAGCGAGCCGACGGACGCCAGATAGAGTTTTTGATCCCAGGCGGGTGCGATCGTCGCCCCATAGCCGATCGCCACCTGTGCCAGCGTTTCCTGCACGCGCACGGCCGGCGATGCGGCGACATGATCGAAATGCAGCCGCTGGTCGCGGAGATAGCGCCCCATCGTGACCGCTGCCCGCTGGCCCTTCGGGTTCAACGGACGATCGAAGTCACGGGCGACGGGATCGTCCCAACCCGACTTCGCATGGCGCAGGACCAGGAGTGTCTTCATGCATCCCCGACGTTGGTGCTGGCGGTTTCCGGGGCCTCATGCCGCAACCCGGCGCCCAAGGAAAGCCGAACCCGCTCCACCGCGGAATCGAGCGTGGTGCGGGTGATGCGGGTGCCCGGCGGGAATGCATCGAGCAGCCGCGAGGGCGTGGCGGCGGAAAGCAGAACGAAGGCGCCGCGATCATCCGCCCGGCGAATCAGCCGGCCGAACGCCTGGGCGAGCCGGGCGCGTACGATGCGATCGTCATAGGCCGAGCCGCCGCCCGCCAGCCGCCGTGCGGCGTGCAGCACGCTCGGCTTGGGCCAGGGCACGCCTTCCATCACCACCAGCCGCAACGAATCGCCCGGTACGTCGACGCCGTCCCGCAGGGCATCGGTGCCGATCAGCGAGGCACGCGGATCGTCGCGGAAGATATCGACCAGGGTGCCGGTGTCGATCGGATCGACATGTTGGGCGAGCAGGGGGAGGCCATCGCGCGCCAGCCGATCGGCGATGCGGGCGTGGACCGCGCGCAAGCGGCGGATCGCCGTGAAAAGGCCGAGCGTGCCGCCGCCTGCTGCCGCGATCAGCCGGGCATAGGCATTGGCCAGCGCGGGCAGGTCGCCGCGCTTCACGTCGGTGACGATCAGCACTTCTGCCTGGTTGGGATAGTCGAACGGGCTCTTCGCCTCGAAGCGCTGGGCCGGCCGCGGCAGATGGGTCGCGCCCGAGCGCGCTTCGGCCACGTCCCAGTCGCCACCGGCGCGCAAGGTGGCGGAGGTGACGAGCACGCCGTGCGCGGGTTCGAGCACCGTCTTGGCCAGCGGCCGGGCAGGATCGAGCCAGTGGCGGTGCAGGCCGATATCATATTCGCGTCCATCGACGCGATCGATCGCCAGCCAGTCGACGAATTCGGGATCGGCGGGGCCGCCGATCCTGGCGATCAGCGCCAGCCACGCCCCCACCGTGTCCACCCGCCAGGCGAGCGAGGCGATCGCGCCTTCGATGCGGGCGCGTGCCGGGCCGTCCATCCAGTCGGGCGCCTCGGCGAGCACCGCCTCCAGCCGGCGGCCGAGCACCACCATTGGGCGGAGCAGCGCATCGAGCGCGGCGGTGGCGGCGCCGGCGGCTTCGACCAGCGCGGCATCGGGTTCGGAGAGCTCGGTTTCGAGGCCGTAGCCTGCCTCGGCGGCGCCATCGACGTCGCGGGCATAGACCAGCCCCCGCACGGCGGCGAGCAGCGCTTCCACGGGGCCGAACGGTTCGCCTTCGTTCAGCCGCTGGAGCCAGCCGTCGCTCGGCAGGGCGCGGGCGGCGTCGACTGCCTCGGCGATCGCGCGGCCGCCGGCGTCGTCATAGCTGGCGACGTCCGACAGGCGCGCGGCCAGACCCCGGCGGCGTCCGCGCGAGCCGGATTCGGGGCCGGTCAGCCAGCGGCGCAGCTCGATCGATTCCTGCCCGGTAAGCGCGACCGAGAACATCGCATCGGCGGCATCGAACAGGTGATGGCCTTCGTCGAACACATAGCGCGTCGGCCGTGTCTGGTTCTCCCGGCCGCGTGCGGCGTTCACCATCACCAGCGCATGGTTCGCGATGACGATATCGGCATCGGCGCTGGCGCGGACGGCACGCTCGATGAAGCATTTCCGATAGTGCGGGCAGCCGGCATAGATGCATTCGCCGCGGCGATCGGTGAGCGCGGTGGAGCCGTTGCGGCGGAACAGCGTCGGCAGCCAGCCGGGCAGGTCGCCACCGATCATGTCGCCATCGGCGGTATAGGCCGCCCAGCGCGCCACCAGCTGGGCGAGAATGGCGGCGCGCCCAGCGAATCCGCCTTGCAGTGCATCTTCCAGGTTGAGCAGGCAGACATAGTTTTCCCGCCCCTTGCGCGTGACGATGCGCGCGCGGCGCATCGTGGGATCGGGAAACAGCCGTTCGCCCTCCTTGCCAAGCTGGCGTTGCAGGGCCTTGGTAAATGTCGAAACCCATACCGGCCCCCCCGAACGCTCCGCCCAGAGCGAGGCCGGGGCGAGGTAGCCGAGCGTCTTGCCGATGCCGGTGCCGGCTTCGGCCAGCACCATGTTCGGGGTGTCGGCCATGCTGCGCGGCGCAAAGGCCTGTGCCACGGCTTCGGCATAGTCGCGCTGGCCCTGGCGCGGTTCGGCGTCCGAGCCGGTAAGACGGGCGAGGCGTTCCGCCACGTCTGCCGCGTCGAGGGTGATCGTGCGCGGGGCGGGGCGGGGCGCGCTTTCCTCCCATTCGGGCAGCTTGGAGAACAGCCAGCGCTCGGCGCGTTCGGGCTTGGCCAGGCGCTGGCCGAGCGCTGCCGCCCAGGGCCAGCGGAGCCGGCCCAACGACTGTAGTCCGTGCCACGCCCCCTCGCGTTCGGGCCAGGCGCCTTCGGCCAGCGAGAGCAGGGCGGCGGCGGCGTCGCGAAGAAGCGGGGCGACCTGCGCATCCTCGGCCGGAGGCTGCAGGCCGCAGGCGCGGGCGAGCCCCTTCGGCGTCGGCACCATGAACTGCGCCGGCCGGAGGAATGCGAACAGTTCGAGCAGATCGAGGCCGCTGAGTTCGGGATGGCCGAGCCGCTGGCCGACGAGCGGGGCATTGAGCAGCAGCACGGGCGTATCCGCGGCGATGCGGATCGCCTCGCCCCGGCTCAACCCCCGCGTGCCCTCGGCCGTGGTGATCCACACGCCGGAATGGCTGGCGTGAAGCGCAGGATAGGGTAGCGGCGGCTGCATCGGACGGCGTTCGTTGTACACGATGCGTTCTGCTTTGCCAGCACGACGCGACGAAGCGCGGCGTTAGTCCTCCGGCCGCTCGCGTTTCGCCTGGTCGAGCGCGCGGGCCTTTCGTTCGGCCTCCGCCGCGTCGCGCGCTTTCTCCGCCTTGGTCCGGCCATGGCGTGTGCGGTTGGCATCGGCTTCCGTACGTGCGATCGCTTTGGCTCTCGCTTTTCGCGCTTTGTTCAGGTTAATGATCTCGGCCATACAGGCGTGTTTTAGCGTCCCCTCGCGCGGGCGCATCATCGAAATCGGAGTTTTTGAAGCATGGCGGGCAGCGTCAACAAGGTGATCCTGGTCGGCAATCTGGGGCGCGACCCCGAGAGCCGGGCGTTTCAGAACGGCGGCAAGGTGGTCGAGCTGCGCATCGCCACCTCGGAAAGCTGGAAGGACCGCAACAGCGGCGAGAAGCGCGAGAAGACCGAATGGCACACGGTGAAGATCTTTTCCGAAGGCCTGGCCAACGTCGCCGAACGCTATCTGCGCAAGGGCAGCAAGGTCTATCTCGAAGGCCAGCTTCAGACCCGCAAGTGGCAGGACCAGAGCGGCGCCGACCGCTATTCGACCGAGATCGTGCTGCAGGGTTTCAACGCGCAGATGGTGCTGCTCGACGGTCCCGGCGGCGGCCAGGGCGGCGGCATGGGCGGCGGCCGTAGCAGCGGTGGCGGCGACGATTGGGGCGCGGACGAATCGTTCGGCGGCGGCGGCAGTGGCGGCGGCTTCGGCGGCGGTGCCCCGGCCGGTCGGGGCGGCAACACCTTCAACGGTGGCGGCCAGCGCAGCGGCGGTGCTGCCAGCGGCGGCTTCGGGGGCGGTTTCCCGGACGATCTGGACGACGACGTGCCGTTCTGAGCGGTCCTGGGGTCGGTCCGCTGACGCTCCGACCGGTTGCTACGCCTGACAGCGCCGGGCGACCGAGCGTGGCAGCCGGGCCGATCCTGGCGCATTTTCAAGTTGAGCGTTTACGGTCAACGGCTCGGAAAATGCGGCAATCACCAACGTAGAGCGTCTTCGCCCAAGGTGAAAACGCTCTCTAGCGGGAAAAGAGCCGCCGGAGCCCGCGCCGCTTGCGTTGCGGTTTCGGCAGCGGCTCGCCCTGATAGCTGTTCGGTCGCGTCGTTCCGTCATGGATCGCGACAGGCTCCCGCAACTGCA
Source organism: Sphingomonas pokkalii (assembly GCF_003096275.1). Lineage (GTDB taxonomy): Bacteria > Pseudomonadota > Alphaproteobacteria > Sphingomonadales > Sphingomonadaceae > Sphingomonas > Sphingomonas pokkalii. The sequence continues at coordinate 193,894 of NZ_QENQ01000001.1, read as the reverse complement.
GCTTGCCGAGATGCTCGTCGGAAAATGCCGGCGTGTAGTAGATGCAGTCGTCGAAATAATAATGGGTCACTTGCGACCAGCGGGTCCTGCGCGGATCGGTCTGCGGCATTCCGCCATGCAGCAGATTCGCAGACCAGATCAGCGCCTGTCCGCGCCGTGCGATAAACGGCTCCGGCTGGAGGCCATATGCCTGCTGCAAGGCATCCCAGGCGGCGCCATAGGGATGCTGCGCCGATTCCAGCGGCACGCCATGTCCCTTTCGGCCGATCAGTGCATTCGTCATGATCGGCCATCGGTGCGAGCCGGGCAGATAGAAGAGCGGGCCGGCATCCGGCCCCACATCTTCCATCGCCAGCCAGACCCCGCACATGAAGCGTTCGGGCAGGCTGGAAAAATGCACCGAATCCGAATGCGCCTCCTGCTGGGTGCCGACCGGGAAGTTCAGCGTCTGGAACGGGAAGGCGCGGCGGCCGTACAGGCGGCCAAGCAGATCCAGAACGGCGGCGTTGCCCGCGATCGCGCGGACATCGTCGTCGAAGGTCCAGGCATCCTGGATGCGGCGCTCTCCCAACGTCTTGTCGCTATCCGGGCTTTCGAAATCGATCCCGTAGCGCGGCGCGAGATTGGCCTTGATCCGATCTATACGGGCATCGAGATCGGCATCGGGAAAGTCGAACACCGCATAGCCCCGTTCATGCAGGCTGGTGGCGATACGCGCTTCTTCGGGAGTCGTCGCGATCGTCGACTTGAGGGATTCGAACAGCGGCGATTCGATCAGCGGCAAGCCCGGCAGCGGATTGTTCACAGAACCATTCCCATCGCAGCCGCCTACACCATCCACCGATGCCGCATAAAGCCCTATCTGGCGGAGCGGATGCGATCCCGGGCCAGCCGCAGGCCGCGGGAAATCCCGCCCCTGCCCGGAAGCACCCCCAGCAGGATGCGCCAGAAATCGTACCAGACCGAACCATGGGCATCGAGCGTGCGGTAGATGTCCCAGAATCGCTGCGCGCCCAGTGCCTTCGGCATGTTGAACGCGCCGTGATAGCCGAAGCTGTGATCGAGCGTGCCGGCGCGCTCGGTCGAGAAAGCATCAGCCAGCGCCCCGGGGGCGAAGCGAATCCCCTGCGCCTCGAGCCAGGCGCGGTTGGTGCGGCAGATCGCCACGTCCTCGGGGTGATGGCCGTCGAATTCGGATGCGGCGCAAAGCTGCAGCAACCTGCGGCTGCGCAAGGAGAAGCCGCCATTGCCGACATCGCTGCCATCGCCGAATTGCGGCCAGCGCGCGCCGATATAATCGAATTCGAGGAACGCTTCTTGCCATCGCGCCGCATCGAGGACGTGGCCGTCCCATTGCACGACGAGGCAGTGGGAGGTTGCGATATGCGGCAGCAGATGGCGGAGAAGGAAGGTGGAATAGGCGGCGGTGGAAACAAGGCGGGGGATCGAACGCACCTCGATCGCCGGGTGATCGATGCGCACTGCGCTGTCGGTAAGCAGGATCGCGGCACCGAAATCGATCTTGGCGGTGCACGCCTCCATGGCGGCGATCGTTGCCGCCACATTGGCCGAGGTGACCGCGCACAACGTCACATCCGGCAATGCCAGCCGGGGAGGGGTCCTGCCTTCCCGCACGTCCTGATCCTTACGCATGGGCGCCTTCAACGCGGCCCGCAGAGAGACGGTTTCGCGTGGATCGACGGATGCGGCGCCGTGCGCGCGATCGGGCAGGCGCCCGCCGGGATGGATCGCGTGGCATGGTGGCATCGGAATAGCTTCCAGACCCGGCAAAACAAGGCCCAACGTACGGGTGCTGGCGCGTGATTGCGCCACCGACCTGCTTGACAAGCATCGCAATCTCGCCTGTATTGGATCCAATAAAGCGGCGATAGGCCATGGAGAGGCAGATGATTCCGTCGAAGCAGTCCCCCGATCGCTCCGCCACCACCTGGCCCCTGCACGCCTGGTATGTCGCCGCGGCGTCCAGCGAGCTTGCCGATCGTCCGCTGGGCCGGACGATCTGCGCCGCGCCCATGGTGTTCTTTCGCAATGCCGAAGGGCAGGTGACGGCCCTCGAGGACTTCTGCCCCCATCGCGGCGCGCCGCTCTCGCTCGGCTTCGTCCGCGATGGCGAACTGGTCTGTGGCTATCATGGGCTGGTGATGGGCTGTGCCGGCCGCGCGACCTCGATGCCCGGGCAGCGGGTGGAGAAGTTCGCCGGCGTCCGCCGCTTTGCCGTGATCGAGCGCTATGGCTTTATCTGGGTGTGGCCCGGCGATTTCGAAACCGCGGACCCGGGCAAGCTCCACCATCTCGAATGGGCGGAAAGCCCCGAATGGGCCTATGGCGGCGGCTATTACCATATCAACTGCGACTATCGGCTGATGGTCGACAATCTGATGGACCTGACCCACGAAACCTACGTCCACAGCACCAGCATCGGCCAGAAGGAAATCGACGAGGCGCCGGTCGAAACGCTGATCGAGGGTGAACAGGTCGTCACGCGCCGGTTCATGGACGGAATCGAGGCGCCGCCCTTCTGGAAGATGGCGCTGCGCGGCGCCGGCCTGCCCGACGACCAGCCGGTCGATCGCTGGCAGATCTGTCGTTTCACCTTGCCCAGCCATGTGCTGATCGAAGTGGGCGTCGCGCTGCAGGGAAAGGGCGGCTATCACGCCGAGGATCGCTGGAAGGCATCGAGTACCGTCGTCGACTTCATCACCCCCGAGACCGAGACCTCGCACCATTATTTCTGGGGCATGGCGCGGCGCTTTGCCGTGGCCGATACCGCGCTGACCGATACGATCCGCACCGGCCAGGGCACGATCTTCGGCGAGGATCTGGAGATGCTGGAACGGCAACAGGCCAATCTGCTGCGCTATCCGGAGCGCAAGCTGATGAAGCTCAACATCGATGCCGGCGGCGTGCGCTCGCGGTTGTTGATCGATCGCGCCATCGCCGCCGAACGCGCGCCCGAGGTGGAACCGGCTGCCTGACCCCTTGGCCCGCGGGCCCGGCGGTGCTTTAAGCGGGCACGATGGAAAAGCCTGCAAAGCCGGGCCAGCAGGTGCTGGTCGCGCTCCGCCGGATGATCGCCGACGGGACGATCCAGCCGGGTGACCGCATTGCCGAGATTCCCACCGCGGAGGCGCTCGGTGTATCGCGCATGCCGGTGCGCACCGCGTTGCGCGCGCTGGAGCATGAAGGGCTGGTGGTGAAGCTGGGCGCGCGGGGCTATACGCCCAGCGCCGTCGATGCCGCGGCGATCACCGGCGCGATCGAAGTCCGCGGCGTGCTGGAAGGGCTGGCGGCGCGCCGGGTCACCGAGCGCGGCCTGACCGCCGACGAGGCGACGCGCTTCGGCGCCATCCTTGCCGAAGGCGATGCGCTGTTCGCCAAGGGACATCTTGTCGATGGCGATCTGGACGGATTCTATCGCTACAACCTCGCGTTTCACGATCTGCTTATCGCGGCCAGCGGCAACCCTTCCATCGCACTGGCACTGGCGCGCAACAACCATCTGCCCTTTGCTTCGGCGGCGGCGCTGGCACTCGACTGGGAGGATCTGGAAGGCGAATATGTCCACCTCTCGGCCGCGCACCGCGAGCATCACGCGGTGTTCGACGCCATGCGCTCCGGCGATGCCGACAAGGCCGAGCGGCTGATGCGTGGCCATGCCGGTGCCGCCGTTGCCAATCGCAAGGCGTTTCGGATGCTGGCGGGGTAACGCGCCGTTACGACGCCAGCGGTTCGTCGTCCCACACTTCGGTGTCGACCTGCGCCTGCGCGTCGGCGGCATAGCGTGCCCCAGCGGCCGCGTTGGGGGGATAAAGCGCGTCGACCTGCGCCAGCAACTCCGCGGAAACCGGGTGCGCGAAGGTGCCGAGCAGATCGTCGAGGTGATCGATCCGCGTCGTCCCCGGGATCGGCACCACGAAATCGCGGCGCGAGAGCACCCAGGCCATGCACAGCTGGGCCATGGTGCACCCGGCCGCCTCGGCGATCGCCCGGAAGCGCGCCGCCAGCTCGAGGTTGCGGGCCAGGTTCTCGCCCTGGAAGCGCGGCATGCCGCCGCGAAGATCGCCCTGTGGCACGCCCGCAGCACCCACGCCGCCGGCGAGCAGCCCCCGCGCCACCGGCGAGAAGGCGACGAACCCTGTCCCCAGCTCTGCACAGGCATCGAGCACTGCGATTTCGGGGTTGCGCGTCCAGGGCGAATATTCGGTCTGCATCGCCGCGATCGGATGCACGGCGTGCGCCCGTCGCAGCGTCGCCGCCGACATTTCGGACAGGCCGATCGCGCGGATCTTGCCCGCCTCCACCGCGCGCGCCAGCGCGCCGACCGACTCCTCGATCGGCACGTTCGGGTCTAGCCGGTGCATGTAATAGAGATCGATATGATCGGTGCGTAGCCGGCGGAGCGAATCCTCCAGCACCCGCGTGATCGCGGCCGGTGAGCCGTCCAGCCCGCGCTTGCCATCGATTTCGCCGAGCACGCATTTGCTGGCCAGCACGAACGCGTCGCGCCGGTGCATCACGCTGCGCCCCAGCAGTTCCTCGTTCGCGCCGAAGCCGTAGAGCGCGGCGGTATCCAGGAACGTGATCCCCGCATCCAGCGCATGCAGCAGCAGCCGCTCCGCCTCGGCCGCATCGGGGCGCGGCAGATAGGCGTGGCTGAGGTTCATGCAACCGAGCCCGATCGCCGAGACGGTGAAGGGGCCGATGGTGCGGGTGGGTAGCGTCGGCATGGTCAGAGCGGCAATCCTACATAGTTTTCGGCGATCGTCGTCTGGGCCGCGCGCGACGTGGCGATATAGTCCAGGTCGGCCAGCTGCATCCGGCGATCGAACGCATCGTTATCCGGGAAACGATGCATCAGCTTGGTCAGTTGCCACGAGAAGCGCTCCGATTTCCAGACCCGGGCGAGCGCCTTTTGCGAATATCCGCCGATCGCGTCCTGATCGCCCGCCTTGAAGTGGCGGACCAGCGCTTCGGACAGATAGTGCACGTCCGACGCGGCGAGATTGAGCCCCTTGGCGCCGGTGGGCGGCACGATATGCGCGCTGTCGCCGGCGAGCAGCAACCGGCCATGGCGCATCGGCTCGAACACGAACGAGCGCAGCGGCGCGATCGACTTTTCCAGCGCCGGCCCGCGGGTGAGGTTCGCCGCCGCCTCCGGCCCCAGCCGCACCGCCAGTTCGTCCCACAGCCGATCGTCGGGCCAGTCCTCCAGCTTCTCGTCGAGCGACACCTGGATATAGTAGCGGCTACGCGTCGCCGAGCGCATCGAGGCGAGCGCGAAGCCGCGGTCGTGATTGGCGTAGATCAGCTCATGGTCGCACGGTGGCACATCGGCGAGAATGCCGAGCCAGCCGAACGGATAGACTTTCTCGAACGCCGTGCCGACGCTGGCCGGGATCGCCTTGCGCGAGGGGCCGTGAAACCCGTCGCACCCGCAGATAAAGGCGGCGTCGATCCGTTCCGCCAGGCCGTCCTTGGTGTAGGTGACATACGGCGCGTCGCCCTCGACATCGTGCAGCGCGACATCGGCCGCCTCGTAGATCACCTGCAGGCCGCGTTCGGGGGCGGTGTCCATCAGGTCGCGGGTCAGCTCGGTCTGGCCATAGACCAGCACATGATGGCCGGTGAGCTCGGTCACCGGGATGCGGATCAGCCGGTCGCCGTCCGCCAGCGCGAAGCCGTCATGCGGCAGGCCCTCGCGGCGCATCCGCTCGGCGATGCCGATCCGCTCCATGAGCGTGGTGGCGGTGCGCTCCAGCACGCCGGCGCGAATGCGGCCGAGAATATAGTCGGGGGTGGCGCGCTCGACCACGACGACCTCGATCCCCTCCGCCCGCAACAAATGGCCGAGCAGCAGCCCCGCGGGGCCCGCACCGATGATCGCAACCTGGGTACGCATATGCGCCTCTCCATCCTTGTTCGTTGGACGCGATGGTGCCGCGGTCGCCCGGGAACCGTGAGGGAGAGGTCAACCTTTTACTTGGACGATTCGACCGTCCATGCGACAGTCCGACAATGCGTGAGCGTAGCCCGATCCCGGCCTTTTATCTCTATGGCGAGCCCCAGCGCAGTGTCGCCGAAGGCTTTGTGCATGTCGAAAGCCTCGACGACCGTTCGCGGCCCAGCGAATGGACGATCCGCCCGCACCTTCATCGCGACCTCCACCATGTCATCCTCATCGCCGAGGGCGGCGGATCGATGACCGCGGAGGCGGAGACGGTCGCGTTCGATGCGCCCGCGCTGCTACTGGTGCCGGCGGGGATCGTCCATGGCTTCACCTGGCATTCGGAGTCGCGCGGCTGGGTGTGCACCATCGCCGACGCGTATCTCGCGCAGCTCGCCACCCGCGACAATGCGCTCGAGACGCTGTTCCGCGAACCGCAGGCGCTGGCCCTCGACACGGCCGGGGGCGAGGCGGTCGCGGCAGCGCTCGGCGAGGTGCAGCAGGAACTCAACTGGTCCGCGCCCGGCCAGCGCGCCGCGGTGGAAGCGGCGCTGCTCTCCATCCTGGTGCGCAGTCTGCGCCAGGCGCGGCCGGCGGGCGGCACCGGATCGGGCAGCCGGCGGGAGGCGGAGATCGTCGCGCGTCTGCGGGCGCGCATCGAAGCGCGTTTCCGCCTGCGCGAGCCGGTGGCGGTGCATGCCCGCGTGCTGGGGGTGAGCGTCACCGCGCTGCGGCTGGCCTGTTCGCGCGTGGCGGGGAGCAGCCCGGCGGCGATGCTCGACGCGCGGGCACTGCTCGAAGCGCGGCGGCTGCTGCTCTATTCGCAGCTCTCGGTGAGCGAGATCGCCGACGCGGTCGGCTTCGAGGACCCGGCCTATTTCTCGCGCTTCTTCGCGCGGCATGTCGGGATGTCGCCACGCGGGTTCCGGGCGGGATAGTGCTTCCCTGTATCCTCCCCCGCCAGGGGGAGGTGGCGCCGAAGGCGACGGAGGGGGCGGATGCCTGAACCATGGCCGGCGTACGTCCTCCCCCTCCGACCTGCTGACGCGGGCCACCTCCCCCTGGCGGGGGAGGATAGCACGCCCTCACCCCGCCAGCTGCGTCTCCAGCTCGCCGAGCACGCGGTAGCAATCGAACACCTTGCCCACCGAGCTGTTGGGCTCGCGCCCCTCGCGGATCGCCGCGACGAATTCGCGGTCCTGCAGTTCGATGCCGTTCATCGACACATCGACCTTGCTGACGTCGATCGGCGCTTCCTTGCCGTCCACCAGATCGTCGTAGCGGGCGATATAGGTGCCGTTGTCGCAGATATAGCGGAAGAAGGTGCCGAGCGGCCCGTCATTGTTGAAGCTGAGCGACAGGGTGCAGATCGCCCCGCTTTCGCTCTTCAGCTGGATCGACATGTCCATCGCGATGCCCAGCTCGGGATGGATCGGCCCCTGCACCGCATGCGCCTGGACGATCTTGCCGGCCTGATAGGTGAACAGGTCCACCGTGTGCGCCGCGTGGTGCCACAGCAGATGGTCGGTCCAGCTGCGCGGCTGGCCCTTGGCGTTGATGTTCTTGCGGCGGAAGAAATAGGTCTGCACGTCCATCTGCTGGACCGCCAGCTCGCCTGCGGTGATGCGGTTGTGGACCCATTGATGGCTGGGATTGAAGCGGCGGGTATGGCCGACCATGCAGACCAGCCCGGTTTCCTGCTGCTTGGCCAGCACCGCCTGCGAATCCGCCCAGCTGTCGGCGAGCGGGATCTCGACCTGGACGTGCTTGCCCGCGTTCATGCAGGCGATCGCCTGTTCGGCGTGCATCTGGGTGGGGGTGCAGAGGATCACTGCGTCGACGTCGTCGCGGGCCAGCGCATCGGCCAGCTCGGTGGAGTGATGCCTGGCGCCATATTTCTCGGCGACGGCGGCGGCCTGCTCGGCAGTGCGGCTGATGATCGAGGTGATCTCCACCCCGTCGATCAGCTTGAGGCCGTCGAGATGCTTTTCGCCGAACGCGCCGGCGCCGGCCAGGGCAATACGCATGGGTTTCTCCTGTAAGGTCTGGATCAGCGGACGGGTTCGAGCACGAGATGCCCGACCGCGGTGTTGGAAGCGGGTACGTGATAATGGCGGTGCAGCGCCCGTACATCGCGCCCCAGCGCGCCGCGCATGATCAGCCACATCACCATCTCGATGCCCTCGGACCCCGTCTCACGCAGATATTCGATATGCGGGATCGCGCGCAGTTCGTCGCCATACGGGCCGCTCATCAGATCGAGGAAGCGATTGTCCCATTCGGCGTTGATCAGCCCGGCGCGCGGCCCCTGGAGCTGGTGGCTCATGCCCCCGGTGCCCCAGACCTGCACGTTGAGGTCTTCGGGATAGCTTTCCACCGCCCGCGCGATCGCCTCGCCGAGCAGCCAGCAGCGATTGCCCGAAGGCGGCGGATAGGTGACGACGTTCACCGCCAGCGGCACCACCTTGACCGGCCAGGCCTCGGGCTGGCCGAACAGCAGGCTCAGCGGCACGGTAAGGCCGTGATCGACCTGCATCTCGTTGACGATCGTCAGGTCGAACTCGTCGAGGATACAGCTCTGCGCGATATGCCAGGCGAGATCGGGATGGCCGATCACCTCCGGTACCGGACGCGGCCCCCAGCCCTCATCGCAAATGCCGTAGCGCTCGGCACAGCCGATCGCGAAGGTAGGGATGATCCGCATGTCGAACGCAGAGGCGTGGTCGTTGTAGACCAGGATCACGACATCGGGCTTCTCTTGCCCGATCCACTGCTTGGACCAGTCATAGCCGGCGAACACCGGCTGCCAATAGGGCTCGGCGGTCTTGCCGAGATCGATCGCCGCGCCCACGGCGGGGACGTGGCTGGTCGCGACGCCCGCGGTAATCCGTGCCATCAACGCTTCTCCCGGATCGAGCGGACGCCCTGCGGGCTACGGCCGCCGGCGACCATCATCGCCTGATATTCCTCCGGGCGCATGCCCGTCATCGTGCCCACCGCCTGCAGGAAGCTGAGCCCGTCGGTGGAGAAGAGCTTGGCGAGGAAATAGATGTTGCCGCCCAGATCGAGGCAGCGATTATAGTCGCGGTCCAGCAGCGCCTGCTTCTGGTCCTCGCTCAGCGGCCAGGCGTCGAGATAGGCGCGCTCGTCGGCCTTGAAGCGTTCGCGGTTCTCGGCCTGCATCAGGCTCATCGCGAACTGGTTCATCCAATAGCCCTGCCGCGCCCGCGCCGCGGTGTAGACGCGGGTGCCCGGGATATCCTCCAGATCGGCCAGATAGGCGTGGATGTCGGTGGTCATAGCCCCCTCGCTTTCAGCTTGGCGTCGAGCCGCGGGAAGACGCGGCGGGCATTGCCCTCGAAGATCGCGTGGCGTTCGGCATCGCTGATATCCAGCGCGTCGACATAGCGCTTGGTATCGTCGAAATAATGCCCGGTGGTGGGATCGATGCCGCGCACCGCGCCGACCATTTCGGAGCCGAACAGGATGTTCTTGTTGTCGATCACATCGGCCAGCAGATCGATGCCCGGCTGGTGATAGACGCAGGTATCGAAGAAGATGTTGTGCATCAGATGCGTGTCGAGCGACGGTTTTTTCAGCATGTCCGCCAGCCCGCGATAGCGCCCCCAATGATAGGGCACCGCGCCGCCGCCATGCGGGATGATGAAGCGCAGCGTCGGGAAATCCTTGAACAGATCGCCTTCGAGCAACTGCATGAACGCCACCGTGTCGGCGGCGATGTAATAGCCGCCGGTCGCGTGCATCGCCGGGTTGCAGCTGCCCGAGACGTGAATCATCGCCGGCACGTCCAGCTCGACCATCTTCTCGTAGAAGGGGTACCAGTAGCGGTCGGTGAGCGGCGGATGGGTGAAATGGCCGCCCCCCGGATCGGGATTGAGGTTGCAGCCGATAAAGCCCAGCTCGGTGACGCAGCGTTCCAGCTCCTCGACCGAACCCTGCATATCGGCCTTGGGGCTTTGCGGCAGCATGCACACGCCGACAAAGGTTTCGGGATAGAGGCCGACGACGCGGGCGATCAGGTCGTTGCAGCGGCGCGCCCATTCCTTCGCGACGGTCTCGTCGCCGACATGCGGCGCCATCGCCGAGGCGCGGGGCGAGAAGATCGTCAGGTCTGCACCGCGCTCCTTGATCAGGCGCAGCTGGTTGGCCTCGATCGTCTCGCGGATCTCGTCGTCGCTGATGTGCGGGTAAGGCGGCGGCGTCTCGCCGGCCTTGAAGGCGGCCTTCTGCGCCTCGCGCCACGCATCATGCCCCTTGGGGAGCACGGTATAGTGGCCGTGACAGTCGATGATCATCGTCATGCGGGTTTCGTCCTCTCCTCGATCGCGGCGAGCTTGGGGGCCAGCCCCTCGGGTGGTGTGCCGAGCCCGAGCGCGCCGATCGCGCGCTGGCGGCGCACGGTGCCGCGGGTCATCTCGGCGCCGGTGCCCAGCGCCTCCAGCGTCTTGACCACTTCCTCCATCTCGGCGGCGCGGCGCAGCCCGTGGATCATCATGCGGTCGAGATTATAGTCGGCGCGCGCCTCCCAGGGGCGGGGGCGCTCGCTGGCGTCGAGCGAGGCCAGCACCTCGTCGCGTACGCCTGCCGCTTCGGCGGCGAGCACGCATTCGGCGGTCAGCGCCTCGATGCCCTTCACCATCACCGATCGGATCATCTTGATCGACGAGGCGCGGCCGACCGCGTCGCCGGCGATGCGGAGGTTCTGGAAGCCGAGCGCGGCCAGCGCTTCCGCCGCCGTCGATGCCCGTCCGCCGCTCAGCAGCAGCGGCACGGCGAGCCGGGCGGGATCGACGGGCGCGAGGATGGCAAGGTCGACATAATGCGCCCCCGCCGCCTCCACCGCACGCGCGGCGGCCTGCTTGGTCTGCGGTGCGACGCTGTTGCCGTCGCAATAGAGCGCACCGGCTGCCAGGTGCGGGGCGGCGGCTTCGGCGGCAGCGAGCGCCTGGTCGGCCGTGACGAGCGACAGGACCAGCGGGCGCCTGGCCAGCGCCTCGGCCAGCGTCGCGGCGCCGGTCACGCCCGCCTCGTCATAGCGCGCCTGCATCGCCTTGGCCTCGGGGGTCCCGGTCTTGCGATCGAACACGCACGCCGCGTCCCATCCGCCGGCACGGGCGAAGGTGGAACCAGCCTCTCCAAAGCCGATCAGGGCGATCGTGTCTTGCATGGGGGCGGCATGGCCGAGGCCGGCGGGCGCGGCCAATCGAATCCGCCCGGCCGCTATAAGTTTTTACGTATAGAGCTGCGCTGCCGAGGCCTGAAGCAGCGCCAGGAACCCCGCTTGCGCGCGGGTGGGCCGCCAGTCGTTGCGGTGCGTCACCCCGATCGTGCGGGTGACGCTGCCGGGCGCCGGGCCGAGATCGACCAGCATCCCGCTCGCCAGCTCGACCGAAAGCTGGTCCACCGACAGCAGCGTCAGTTCGTCCCCCGCCTGGAGCAGTTCGCGGATCGTCATCACCGATCCGCATTCGATCGGCACGGGCGGCAGCGTGTCGCCGATCGCATCGAACAGGTTGCGCCACAGCGTGCGCAGCGGCGTTCCCTCGGGCGGGACGATCCAGCCATAGCGATGCAGCGCCGCCAGCCGGTCCGCTTCCGCTGCCAACGGATGCCCGGCGCGGCCGATGATCGTCGGCCGATCGTCGAACAGCCGGGCCTGCACCAGATCCGGCCCCAGCGTCTCGGGATCGCGTAGTGCGCCGATCATCAGGTCGATCTCGCCGTCGCGCAAGGGGCCGACCAGCTCGCCATGCGCGCCTTCATGAACCAGAATGTCGATGCCCGGATGCGCGCGGCGGAAGGCATTGATCGTATGGGGCAATAGCCGCGCCCGGCACAGCGGCATCGCGCCCACCGAGATGCGCCCCGCGCTGCGGCCGAGCAGCTCGCCCAGATCCTCCACTCCGGCGCGCAATTCCGCCAGCGCCAGCCGCAGCCGACGCGCCACCTGCGCGCCGTGATGGGTCAGCACCAGCCCGCGCCCGCGTCGATCGACCAGCCTTTGCCCCAGCGCCAGCGCCAGGTCGCCTACCGCGCGGTGCAACGAGGAGACGGTCACCCCCGCCGCCCGTGCCGCCGCCGGATAGCTTCCCTGCTGCGCCAGCGCGACAAAGGCGCGGAGCTGCGCCGCGGTCACCCGATTGCTGCCGATCAGCCGCAGCGCCGCCTCGACGCGCGGCACCAGCCGCCGCGCCGCCTCGGTGGGTTCCATGCCGGTCGCCCGGCGCTCGAACAGCGCAAGGCCGAGCAGCGCTTCCAGCTTGGCGATGCCCTGCGTCGCGGCGGGCTGGGTGAGGTGCACCGCCTCCGCCGCGCGGCTGACGCTGCCCAGACGCACCGCGGCGGCCATCGCGGCAAGATGACGGATATTGAGCTGATCGACTTGCACGGACCAGGATTAGCAAAATCTAATGTCCATGCCATCCTTCCGATTGGATGCAGATGCGCCATGCGCGCACCTCCACCGACAAAATATATGAGGAGCTGCCATGTCGGGCATCGTCGTCCAGAACATCGAACGCGCCGATCCTGCGGTGATCGACGGCCTCGCCCAGGCGGGCGTCGCAACCGTGCACGAGGCGCAGGGCCGCACCGGCCTGCTCGCACCGCATATGCGGCCCATTTATGCCGGCGCCCGCATCGCCGGCAGCGCCGTGACGATCTCCGCCCCGCCGGGCGACAATTGGATGGTGCATGTCGCGATCGAGCAGCTGCGTGAGGGCGACATCCTCGTGCTGGCGCCGACCAGCCCCTGCACCGACGGCTATTTCGGCGATCTGCTCGCCACCTCGGCGCAGGCGCGCGGCTGCCGTGGGCTGATCATCGACGCCGGCGTGCGCGACGTGCGCGACCTGACCGCGATGGGCTTTCCGGTCTGGTCCAAGGCGGTCCATGCGCAGGGCACGATCAAGGGCACGCTCGGCTCGGTCAACGTGCCGATCGTGTGCGCCAACGCGCTGGTGAACGCCGGCGACGTGATCGTCGCGGATGACGACGGCGTGTGCGTCGTCCCGCGCGCCGAGGCCGCGGCCGTGCTCGAAAAGGCGGAGGCCCGCGAGGCGGCGGAAGAGGCGAAGCGCAAGCGGCTGGCCGCCGGCGAACTCGGGCTCGACATCTACAATATGCGCCCGCGCCTTGCAGAGATGGGCCTCAAATATGTCTAAGCCTCGCTCCGCCCGGGTGATGTGGATGCGCGGCGGCACGTCGAAGGGCGCGTTCTTCCTTGCCGAGGATCTGCCCGCCGACCCCGCCGCGCGCGACGCCTTCCTGCTGCGCATCATGGGCTCGCCCGATCCGCGCCAGATCGACGGCATGGGCGGCGCCGATCCGCTGACCAGCAAGGTCGCGGTGGTCAGCAAATCCACCCGCGACGGCGCCGATGTCGACTATCTGTTTCTCCAGGTATTCGTCGACCAGGCGATCGTCTCGGACGCGCAGAATTGCGGCAACATCCTCGCCGGCATCGGCCCGTTCGCGATCGAACGCGGGCTGGTCGCACCCCAGGACGGCGAGACCCGCGTCCGCGTCTATCTGGTCAATACCGGCCAGCGCGCCGATATCCTGGTCCAGACCCCGGGCGGTCGCGTGACCTATGCCGGCGACGCCCGGATCGACGGCGTGCCCGGCACCGCCGCAGCCATCCCGCTCGAGTTCCGCGATACCGCCGGCTCCTCCTGCGGCGCGCTGCTGCCCAGCGGCAATGCGGTGGACGTGGTGGAGGGCGTGCCGGTCACGCTGATCGACAACGGCATGCCCTGCGTGGTGATGAAGGCCGAAGATGTCGGCGTCACCGGTTATGAGGATCGCGACACGCTGGATGCCGACAGCGCGCTCAAGGCCCGCATCGAGGCGATCCGGCTGGCGGTGGGCGAACGGATGCACCTGGGCGATGTGCGCGAGAAATCGGTGCCGAAGATGATGCTTGTCGCCCCGCCGCAGCATGGCGGCGCGGTAACGGTGCGCAGCTTCATCCCCCACCGCGCCCATGCTTCGATCGGCGTACTCGGCGCCGTCAGCGTCGCCACCGCCTGCCTGATCCCCGGATCGCCCGCGGCCGACGTGGCGGTGATCCCGGAGGGTAGCCACAAGACGCTGTCGGTCGAACACCCGACCGGCGAGACGACCTGCGTGATGGAACTGGACGAAAGCGGCGCGGTGGTCACCTCGGCCATGCTGCGCACCGCGCGCAAGCTGATGGACGGAGAGGTTTTCGCATGAGCCGCATCACCAGCTGGCATGCCGATCCCAGCGTGCCCCGCTTCACCCCGCCGCCGGGCGCGGTCGACGCGCATTGCCATGTGTTCGGGCCGATGGCGGAGTTCCCGTTCAGCGCCAAGGCCAAATATCTGCCCGAGGATGCCGGCCCCGACATGCTGTTCGCACTTCGCGACCGGCTCGGCTTCGCGCGCAACGTCATCGTCCAGGCGAGCTGTCACGGCACCGACAACGCTGCGACGCTGAACGGAATCGCTAAGTCGAACGGCAAGGCCCGCGGTGTGGTGGTGGTCGATCCCGCGATCAGCGACGCCGAGCTGGAACGACTGCACGAAGGCGGCATCCGCGGCGTCCGCTTCAACTTCCTCAAGCGCCTCGTGGACGATGCGCCCAAGGACAAGTTCCTGGAAATTGCCCGCCGTATCCAGCCGCTCGGCTGGCATGTCGTGGTCTATTTCGAGGCCGACATCCTGGCCGAACTGCGCCCCTTCCTGGATGCGATCCCGACGCTGCTGGTGATCGACCATATGGGCCGGCCGGACGTGGCGCAGGGGCCCCACGGCCCCGACATGCAGGCGTTCCGTGCGCTGCTCGACAGCCGAGACGACATCTGGACCAAGGTCACCTGCCCCGACCGGCTCGACGCCAAGGGGCCGCCCTGGGACGATTTCGCCGCCGCCGTGGCGCCGCTGGTCGCCGACTATCCGGATCGCGTGCTGTGGGGCACCGACTGGCCGCACCCGAACATGCAGGACGCGATCCCCGACGATGGCGCGCTGGTCGACATGATCCCGCGCATCGCACCGACGGCGGAGCTGCAACACAAGCTGCTCGTCGCCAATCCGATGCGGCTCTACTGGCCGGAGGAGTGCTGACGCAAGCGATCGCGTGCTGCGCGCGGCTATGAGGCCACGCTGCCCGCCGTCGAGCTATCCGGCCGCTGCCGATACCGAGCTTATCGCCCTGCGAGTTGTTCCAGCGCAGGGCGGATACCGGACAGGTCGTAGCCGGCCCCGGCGCCCTTCGCGATGAGCTCTGCCGGGTCGCCGCCCTTATGCGCGGCGGCGAGCGCCCAGAGATTGCAGGAGCGCGTGCCCGAACGGCAATAGGCGAGCACCGGCCCATCGACCGAGCCGAGCGCTTCGGCCATCGCTTCGACCTGCGCCATCGAGAAGCCGCCGGGCGTCACCGGGATCTCGGTATAACCAAGGCCCGCCGCCTCGGCCGCCTCGGCAATTTCCATTCCGGTCGGCTGGCCGAACTCCTCACCCTCGGGGCGATTGTTGATGATGTGGACGAAGCCAGACGCGGCGAGTGCCGGAACGTCTTCGGGCCGGATCTGCGGCGCCACCGAGATGCGGTCGTCGATCTTGTTGGGCATGGCAGCAGGTTCTCCGTCTGAATTGCGGGTGTGCTGTAGCGCGGGGCGAGGTGTCGTGGAAGCCGATCAGAACTGACGGATCACGTCCAGAAAGTCCTGTCCATAGGCATCGAGCTTGCGGGCGCCGACGCCGGACAACTGGCCCAGCGCCGCCAGCGAGGCGGGCCGCACCATCGCCATGTCGCGCAGCACCGAATCGTGGAAGATGACATAGGGTGGAAGGCCAGTCTCCTGCGCGATCTCGCGGCGCTTTGCCCGCAGCGCCTCGAACAGCGGGTTGCCAACCGGGTTGGGCACCGATCCTTTGGCGCCGCGGCGACGCCGCTCGCGCTTGGGGGGCAGGACCAGTTCCAGCTTTGCCTCGCCCTTCAGGATCGGTCGCGCCTCGGGGCCGAATTCCAGCCCGCCATGTTCGTTGGTGCGCAGGGCATCGCGCAGCAGCAGCGCGCGCGACACGGGCTTGAGCATCGCCACCTCGTCGCCGTCGACGATGCCGAACACCGATAGCTTCTCATGCCCGTTCATCAGGCTGCGCTCGCTGGAGACGCCGGTAAGAATGCCTTCGATATAGCCGACACCATAGAGCATGCCGGTGCGGAACACCGCCGAGAGAAATTTCTGCGCGGTGACGCTCGCGTCGATCGCCGCCGGGGGATTGAGGCAATTGTCGCAATTGCCGCAGGTCTCGGGCGCATCCTCGCCGAAATGTTTGAGCAGGATGCGGCGCCGACACCCCGCCGTCTCGACCAGCGCGCCGAGCGCGGTAAGCCGCGCCCGCTCGCCCGGCTGGCGGGCGGGCTCGACCTCGCCGATCCGCTGGCGGGCGCGGGCGAAATCATCGGCGCCCCAGAAGAGATGCGCGACCGACGGATCGCCGTCGCGGCCGGCGCGGCCGGTTTCCTGGTAGTACGCCTCGATCGACTTGGGCAGGCCGGCATGGGCGACGAAGCGCACGTCGGGCTTGTCGATACCCATGCCGAACGCGACCGTGGCCACGACGACCATGTCTTCGCTCGCCACGAACCGCGCCTGGTTGCGCCGCCGCACCTCCGGATCGAGGCCGGCATGATAGGGGAGGACGGGGCGGCCGGTTTCCGCCGCCAGTTTTTCGGCAAGCTGTTCCACGCCCTTGCGGGTCTGGGCATAGACGATGCCGGGGCCCGGATTTTCCGCCACCACGTCGATGATCTGCCGCGTCGTGTTCTCGCGCGGGGCGATATGGTAGCGGATGTTCGGCCGGTCGAAACCGGCGACGATCAGCCCGTCTTCCGGAATGCCGAGCTGTTCGAGGATGTCGGCACGGGTATGCGCGTCGGCCGTGGCGGTGAGCGCGAGACGCGGCACCTCCGGAAAGCGATCGAGCAGCGGGCGCAGCAGCCGATAATCGGGGCGGAAATCATGCCCCCATTCGGAAACGCAATGCGCCTCGTCGATCGCGAACAGGCTGAGCGGCGCCTGGGTGAGCAGGTTGCGGAAGCCTTCGCCTGAGGCGCGCTCCGGCGCGATGTAGAGCAGATCGAGCGCGCCGGCGCGGAAGCGTTCGATCGTCTCGGCACGATTGTCATCGACCGATGTGAGGGTGGCCGCGCGGATGCCCACCGCCTCGGCGGCGCGCAACTGATCGTGCATCAGCGCGATCAGCGGGCTGACGACGATGCAGGTTCCGTCCAGCATCACCGAGGGCAGCTGATAGGTGAGCGACTTGCCCGCGCCGGTGGGCATCACCGCCAGCGTGCGCTGCCCGGCCAGCACGCGATCCACCACCGAGGATTGCACCCCGCGAAACGCGTCATAGCCGAAAAACCGGCGGAGATGTTCAATGGAATCGGCGCGCATCACTGCCATCTGGGATGCCCGCCGCACGGCTGCGTCGTCGAGCAATTGTTAACTTGGGCCAAGCTATTAGCCCGATTGTGCCGGGGGGTGCAAACGTAAGGAACTACCGGACGATGGCGCTCGAACCCGCCGATGAACCCGCTCGCATCGCCGAGCTCAAGGGCTATGGCGTGCTGGACACCCCGAATGAAGCCGAATTCGACGCAATCGTTCGTGAGGCTGCGGCCGCGCTGGGCGTGCCGATCGCGCTCATCTCGTTGATCGACGAGAACCGCCAATGGTTCAAGGCGCGGGTCGGCCTGGAACCGCGGGAGACGCCGCGTTCGATTTCCTTTTGTACCCATGCGATTCGGGGGCCGGACGTGTTCGTGGTGAACGATGCGAAGTCGGATCCGCGGTTTTCGGAGAATCCGCTCGTCACCGGCGATCCCAATATCCGCTTCTATGCCGGGGCGCCGCTGCGTACGCCCAGCGGCCGGCGGATCGGCACGCTGTGCGTGATCGACAGCACGGCACGGCCGCAGCTGACCGAACGGGATACCGCCCGGCTGGCGCTGCTTGCGGAAAAGACAATGGAAGCGCTGGAACGGCGGCGCCAGCGGCTGGCATCGTCGAATCCGGCGTAACCGCCCACAGTTTTCGTGGGGTACACCCTTGCCGCTGCCCCCCCTGATCCGGCAAAGCGGCCGCGATGACCGTCAGCGTGGACATGGGCGTCGACGGCACGGGCAGCCCCGTGCCGGTCGATCTGGAGGAGTTGCTTGCGACCCGGTTGCTCGTCCAGGGCAATTCGGGCTCCGGCAAGTCGCACCTGCTGCGCCGGCTGCTCGAACAATCCGCCGGCCATGTCCAGCAGGTGGTGATCGATCCCGAGGGCGATTTCGTCACGCTGTCGGATCGCTACGGCCATCTCGCGATCGAGGCGGTCGATCATAGCGAGCGCGACGTCGCCCGCTTCGCCGCGCGTATCCGCGAACATCGCGCGTCGGTGGTGCTCAGCCTTGAGGGGTTGGAGGCGGAAGGCCAGATGCGCTGCGCCGCGACCTTCCTCAACGGCCTGTTCGATGCGCCGCGCGACCATTGGTATCCGGCGTTGGTGGTGGTCGACGAGGCCCAGCTGTTCGCGCCCGCCGGTGGCGGCGAAGTGGCGGAAGAGGTCCGCCGCGCCTCGCTCTCGGCGATGACCAACCTGATGTGCCGCGGCCGCAAGCGCGGCCTGGCCGGGGTGATCGCGACGCAGCGCCTCGCCAAGCTCGCCAAGAATGTCGCGGCGGAAGCCTCGAACTTCCTGATGGGCCGCACCTTTCTCGATATCGACATGCAGCGCGCCGCCGACCTGCTCGGGATGGAACGCCGCCAGGCCGAAGCGATCCGCGACCTTGCGCGCGGGCATTTCCTGGGACTGGGCCCGGCGATCACCCGGCGGCCGGTGGCGATCCGCATCGGATCGGTGGAGACCAGCGCGCGTAGCTCCAGCCCCAAGCTGACGCCGCTCCCGCAGGCGCCCACGGAAGACATCAAGGACCTGCTGCTCGCCCCCGCCGAGCCGGAATGGGTGCCGCCGGCCCCGCCGCCCGCGCATGCCTATGCCCAGCCGGAAACCGTGCTCGAGCAGCTTGCACGCTCCGCGCCCGCGCCGATGGAAGTCGAGCCAGATCGCGATCCGGAGGAAGTCGCCGGCCTCGTCGCCGATGTGCTGCGCGCGATCGTCGAGGACGAGCAGTCGACGCTGCGCTCGCCGGCAGTGCTGTACCAGGATTTCCAGGTGCGCTGCCGGATGGTGGGGCTCAACCGCCCACCGCTCGACCTGTCGGGCTTCGTCCGCCGGCTATCGGCGGCACGGGCGGGCATCCATGGCGATCCCGACGACGATTGGGCGCAGGCGCTGGAAGCGGCGCGCGCGCTGCCCGACGACATGCTGGGGCCGTTCCTTCTCGTCGCCAAGGCGGCGCGCGAGGGGCTGCCCTGTCCCAGCGATACCGATATCGCGACCAGCTACGGCACCAGCTCGCTCGGGCGGGTGCGGCGGCTGATGCAGTATATCGAGAGCAAGGGACTGTTCGTCACCCGCGTCGACCTGTCGGGCAAGCGCTCGATCACCATTCCCCGGCTCGGCTGGACGACCCAGGCGTCGGACGGCTGATCTTCAGCGGCGGTGCAGCCGCGCGTTGATCGCGAACATCGCGAGCGCCCAGAGCGTCCCGAAGCACCAGCCGGCCAACACGTCCGAAGGCCAATGCACGCCCAGATAGACGCGGCTGCACCCGATCAGCAGCACGATCAGCACGGCGAAGGCGAGCAAATAGGCGCGCGCCCAGCGGCTGCTCTCGGTCTGCGCAAGCATCACCGCGAGGGTGAGATAGACGGCGGCAGAGGTCATCGCATGGCCGCTGGGAAAGCTTGCGTTCGAAACCTCTGCCAGATGCGGTACCAGTTCCGGGCGCGGGCGTTGCCAGATCAGCTTGAGCAACGCGTTGAACGTCGATGCCCCCAGCATCGAGCCTGCAAGCAGCAACGCTTCCGCGCGCCGGCCAAAGGCGAAGAGGAACAGAACGGTGGCGCTGCCGAACAGGCAGAGCACCGTGAAGCCGCCGATCGCGCTGATGTCGATGGCCGATTGCAGCAACCAACTGGGCCCGATCGGGGTAGCTAGCGCACCGGGTTCACGCAGCGCCAGCAGGATGCGGCTGTCGAGCGCGAAACCCGTCGCGAATCCAAGGGCAAGATGGATCGCGATGCCGGCCAGCGACAGGGCAAGAAGCGCCAGGGCAGGCCAGAGCCATTGGCCGCTGCGACGCGGAAAAGGGCGGGGGCTGATCATGGTTCTCCGTTTGCGGGGATGGGCTGTCGATGGCTGCGCGATACCGCACGACAGGGCGATAGCAGCGTACTTTCAACATTTTGCTACGGCCCTGCAAGAGCGGGCATGTTTCCAACGTCGGCGAAAAGATGCTGTAGGACCGTCACCGGCCTTGCCGGGTTCCCACACGCGGCTCGGTGCTGCGCGCTTGCCCGGGCGTCGTAAACCGCGATCGCTCGCTACGCCCTTGCCCCGACCGCAAAAGCAATGGTAGCGCTATCGCCAGGCAGCAGAAGCTGCGGAAGAAAGATGAGAGGATCGGCCGTTGCGTCTATCGCTGAAACTTTGCTCGACCACGGCCGCGCTGGCGTTCCTTGCCGGCTGCTCCAGCGGCGGCGTGCCGAACGACACGATCGCAAATGCGTCCGGCGGTACCGATTCGCCGGCCGCTGCGCGCAGCCCCGATGGCAAGCAGTATCTGGCGCAGCCGCTGGTGAAGGATTTGTTCTTCGCGGACCCTTCGGCGCACGTCTTTGACGGCAAGATCTATATCTACCCCAGCCACGACGTCGATGCCGGCATTCCCGACGACGACCTCGGGAGCCAATATGCGATGCACGACTATCAGGTGTTGAGCATGGATCGGCCGGGCGGCGCAGTGACGGTGCATCCGGTCGCGCTCGATCTGAAGCAGGTCCCCTGGGCATCCGAAAAGGCCTGGGCCCCGGATGCCGCGTATAAGAACGGCACCTATTATCTTTATTTCCCCGCCAAGGATAAGCAGGGCGTTTTCCGTATCGGAGTCGCCACTTCCGCCTCGCCGGTGGGGCCGTTCAAGGCCGAGCCGCAGCCGATCCAGGGTGCCTATTCGATGGATCCGGCCGTGTTCACCGACGAGGATGGCCAGAGCTATCTGTATCTTGGAGGGATCTGGGGCGGTCAGCTGCAACGCTGGGCGACGGGAAAATATGATCCCAATGCCGGCGATACCGATCTGAAGAAGGACGATCAGCCGGCGCTATCGGGCAAGGTCGCGCGGCTAAGCCCGGACATGAAGCAACTCGCCGAGCCGCTGCGCGATGCCGTGATCCTCGATGAAAAGGGCAAGCCCGTCCTGGGTGGCGACCATGATCGCCGCTTCTTCGAGGGATCGTGGATGTTCAAGCGCGGCGGCAAATATTACTACATGTATTCGACCGGCGACACGCATTTCCTGGCCTACGCCATTGGCGACAACCCCTATGGGCCGTTCAAATATACCGGGCGCATTCTGGAGCCGGTCCAGGGCTGGACCAGCCATGGCTCCGTCTTCGCGTTCAAGGGCAAATGGTATCTCGCCTACCACGATACGCAGCTGTCCAATAAGAACCATCTGCGCTCCGCCAAGATGACCGAGCTGACGTTCAATCCCGACGGTACGATCCAGACGATAAAGCCGTTCAAGGACTGACGGTGCGCGCGGGGCGGGCTGCCGATCGGCGGGCCAACATCCTGTCATCCCGCTCTAAACCTCTGCCGCACGCCCAGCGCACCAATGTCGGCCCCGATCCAAAAGCGCCGATCCCAAGGCCGCGACGGAGACACCAGAAGCAGGGACCAGCGGCATGAGGATCGCGGCGTCGCAGCCCCATTGAGGCGCGGAAGAACCTCCGATCGTCCGCACGGAAGCAATGCCTTTCGGAAGGGGCCGCGGATCGATCTCGCGGCCCCTTCTTTCTCCTTGTGCCCTCGTCGTGCCGGCCCGTGCGCGCAGCTGCGCTATCGGACGGATCAGCGCCCTGCGGTCGCTTGCGCGTACCGCCGCGAGACCTCTGCCCAGTTCACCACCTGCCACCAGCCGTCGAGATAGTCGGCGCGGCGATTTTGGTATTTCAGATAATAAGCGTGTTCCCACACATCGTTGCCGAGGATCGGCGTGCCCTTGGTTTCGGCCACGTCCATCAGCGGATTATCCTGATTGGGGGTGGAGGTGATGGCGAGCTTGCCGTCGGCACCCACGATCAGCCAAACCCAGCCGGAGCCGAAACGCTTGGTTCCGGCATCCTTGAACGCGGCCTTGAACTTGTCGAGCGAACCGAAGCTGGCGGTGATCGCGCCGGCGAGCGCGGGGGAGGGCGCGCCAACCTGCGCAGGGGGCGCCATCGTTTTCCAGAAGAAGCTATGGTTCCAATGCCCCCCGGCATTGTTGCGGACCACTGCCGGCAGCGTACCCGCCTTGGCGACGAGCTGTTCAAGCGACTGGCCTGCCAGCGCCGTATCGGCGGCGACCGCCTTGTTCAGCGCATCGACATAGGCCTGATGATGCTTGTCGTGGTGGATGGTCATCGTCTGCGCGTCGATCGCGGGCTCCAGCGCGCCGGCGGAATAGGGCAAGGCCGGGAGCGTGAAGGCAGCGGCGGCAGGGGCGGAGTTTGCCTGTGCCAAGGCGAGCGATGGAGCAGCGACGAGGCCGGCAAAGGCCAGCGATAGGGCAATGCGCTTCATGGGATTCCTCCTGGTGATGGCTGCGGCGTACTGGGTTCCGATACAGCCGAAACGCACGTCGCGCTCGTTTGGCAGCATCGGCATGATCAGCGCGCGATCCTCCCGCGTACCCGCGTACCCGTAACTGCCGGGCCGCGGTGAATCCATATCGATGCTTTCTGTGCGTCTCGGCATTGCGCCGGCGCGGCGCATCGATTTCCGGCTCGCCCGCGGCAGCATAGAAAGCCATGGTCGCTGCGCCGAATGTGCCACCCTGCTTCCATAGCCGACGCAACGCCGCGGACCTGACGCCAACGGTTATATCCAGGAAGCAGAGTGGAAAATAAACGTGCGAACGTTGTTGCTTGCCTATACTGTTTTGGTCACCATGCTGGCTTCCTCGCTTCCCGATCCCGCCGCCGTGCAAGCGCCTCGCGCGGATTCAAACCAGACCGCCAATCCATTGCTCGCGCGTTGGACCACGCCAGACGGCGTGCCGCCCTATGATCGGATACGCCCGGAACATTATGCGCCGGCGTTCGACGCTGCGCTCACCGAGGCCAGCGTCGATTATCGCCGCATCGCCGACAATCCCGCAGCGCCCAGCTTTGCCAACACGATCGAGGCGATGGAGGGGGCCGCCCGGCCGCTCGGCCGGATCGCCGGCACCTTTTTCAACGTCGCCTCGGCCGACGCGAGCGATGCGATCCAGCGTATCGAGGAGCAGGTGACGCCCAAGCTGACGCGGCTGACCAACGAAACGATGCTGGACCCGGCGCTGTTCGGGCGTGTCGATGCGCTGTGGAAAGGGCGCGCGCTTTTGCAGCTATCGCCGGAACAGGCCCGGTTGTTGGAGGAAACCCATCGCCGGTTCGTCCGCGCCGGCGCGGCACTCGATCCGGCGCAGCGCGCCCGTGTCGCCGCGATCAACGAGGAACTCGCCACACTCGGCGTCGATTTCGGGCAGAAGCTGCTCGCCGATCAGAAGGCCGGCAGCGTGTTGCTGCACGCCGACGAGGTTGCGGGTCTGCCCGAGGATCAGCGCAGCGCTGCGGCCACCGCCGCGCAAGGCGCCGGCCATGCGGGCAGCTATCTGTTCCCCGCGACCCGCTCCGCTGCCGAGCCGTTCCTCACCGCCGCGCCGAACCGCGCGGCGCGCGAAAAGATCTGGCGCGCATTCGTGATGCGTGGTGACAACGGCAATGCCAATGATACCAATGCGATCATCGCCCGGATGGTCGCGCTTCGCATCGAACGGGCCAGGCTGTTGGGTGCCGAAAGCCATGCCGCCTTCGTGCTGCGGGACCAGATGGCCAAGACGCCCGCCGCCGCGACCGAATTGCTGATGCGGGTCTATCGTCCAGCGCTGGCCCGCGCGAAGGAAGAACTGCGCGACATTGCCGCACACGCCGCCAGAGACGGCATTGCCAAGGTGGAGCCCTGGGACTGGCGCTATTATGCCGAGCAGGTGCGCAAGGAACGTTTCGCGCTCGATGAGGGCGCGGTGAAACAATATCTGCTGCTCGACAACATGGTCGCAGCGCTGTTCGATACGACCAACAAGCTGTATGGCATCACCGCGCACGAGCGGAAGGACGTGCCCGTCTATGCCGAGGGCGTGCGGGTGTGGGAATTGTGCGAGGCGGACGGGCGCAAGATCGGTCTGTTCTATGCCGACTGGTTTGCACGACCGACCAAGCGGCCCGGCGCGTGGATGAACAGCCTGCGCGACCAGAACGACCTGTTCGGCGAGCATCCGATCGTCGTGAACAACCAGAATATCGTGCCGCCGGCGCCCGGCCAGCCTGCGCTGATCTCGCTCGACGAGGCGCGGACCCTGTTCCACGAATTCGGCCACGGTTTGCACGGCCTGCTGAGCAAGGTGCGCTATCCCAGCCTTTCCGGTACCGCGGTGTCGCGCGATTTCGTCGAATTCCCGAGCCAGGTCTATGAACATTGGGTCATCGAGCCCGAGACGCTGCGCAAATATGCCCGCAACGCGGCCGGCGAGCCGATGCCGGAGGCGATGCTGCTGGCGCTGCAGGAATCGCGGACTTTCAACCAGGGCTATCTGACCGTCCAGCAGCTGTCCTCCGCGATTCTGGACATGCGGTTGCATTCGCTGACGGGCATTCCCGCCGATTTCGATGCCCGCGCGTGGGAAGCGGCGGAACTGAAGGCGCTCGACGTGCCGGAGGAAGTGGGGATGCGTCACCGCCTTGCCCAGTTCAGCCACATCTTCGACGGTGGTTATTCGGCCGGCTATTACGCCTATACCTGGGCGGAAGTGATGGACGCAGATGGCTTCCAGGCCTTCAAGGAGGCAGGCAACATCTACGATCCGGTACTGGCGGCGAAGCTGCGCCATGAGGTGCTGGAACGCGGCAACACCCGCGATCCGGCGAAGAGCTATGCGGCGTTCCGCGGGCGCATGCCCACTGCCGACGCGCTGCTCCACAATCGCGGACTGGACTGACCCGGCCGCACCAAGCGTATTCCGGGCATCGCTCTCTTCGCGACGTGCTTGTTGTACAACGCGTGCGAATTTGCCATGGCGACTCTCATGATACATTATATCATCAGAGTCGCCATGGCCCTCTTCCGAACTTCCAGGGCCCTCCACGCATCGCGCGGCGGCGGCAGACATGAGGGGATGGGCGTGCGAGTCACGGGGGCCTCGTCGTGAAAACCCCCTGCATCAGCGTCTGCCGGTTTGACGGGCGTACCGGATGGTGCGTCGCGTGCGGGCGCACCCTGCCGGAATGCCGCGAATGGAAGAAGGCGCCGCGCCCGCGGCGCCTCGCGATCAGCAAGGCATTGCCGGCGCGGCTCGCGAAGCTCGATGCGCGGGGCGTTCGGGTGATCGAGGCGGAAGCATGATGGCACTTTCCGCCCTTTGGCTGATGTTTCTGCTCGGGCTGCGCCACGGGCTCGACCCCGATCATGTCGCCGTGATCGACAATATCGTGTTCCGCGCCGCCGAGGTTCGTCCCCGGCTCGCTCTATGGGTCGGCACCTTGTTCGCGTTCGGTCACAGTCTGTCGGTCGCGGTCGTCGCCATCGGCGTGTCGCTGGCGGCGGATGCCTTCGCGCTGCCTGCCTGGACCGCGCCTCTGATCGATGTCGCCGTCATCTTCCTTTTGCTGGTCGTCGGCACGCTCAATCTGCACGCGTTGCTGACGCAGGCACGCTATACGCCGGTGGGATGGCGGAGCGGGCTGGTGCCGAAGCGGCTGCGCAACAGCACGCATCCGCTGGCCGTGGTCGCGATCGGTGCGATCTTCGGGCTGGTATTCGACACCGCCACCCAAGCGGCCGCCTGGGGTGCCGCAGCGACCGCCGAGGGCGGCACGATGGCGGCGCTGGTGATCGCGGCGACTTTCGCCATCGGCATGATGCTGGCGGATACGCTGGACAGCCAGATCGTCGGGCGGCTGCTTCGCACCGGCGGCCGCTCGACCGCAACCGTGCGCCGCTATCGCCGCGCGGTCGGCTGGCTGGTGGTGGCGTTGAGCTTCGGTACCGCGGGCTATGCGATGGCCGCGCTGGCTGGGCTGGAGATTCCGCTGTCCGATGCGGCATGCACGGCTATCGGTGGCGCCTCCGCAGCAACGATCATCCTGCTCCTGCTCGCCAGCCGCTGCCGCGCAGGATCAGGCAAGCGCGCCTGAGCGCCGCCGCCACCATTTCGAAGGGGGATTCAGCATCACGATGAAGCGATGGGCGGTCTTGCCTGTACCCCGGTGGTCGTGCGCTATCTGGCCGATGGACGCGCCGCGCGCATCGATGCCGAAGCCCGGCGGATCGTGCTGCTGCCGCTGGCCGCTCGTGTAGAGGCGGCCAGACGACCGGGCGCTTACAGGCCAATATCATGTCATCGGCCGCTAGCGCCAAAGCCGCCCCCGCCGGGGGTTTCGATGACAATCCGGTCCCCGCTACCCAGCTCGACGCGCGCGGTGCCGCCGATCGGCTCGATGCGGCCGTCCGCGCGTTCGATCCGCTGGTTGCCAGGCTGACCCGGGCTCCCACCGGCAAGCCCGAACGGTGCCACCGTCCGACGCGAGGCGACCAGCGTCACCGTCATCGGCTCCAGCATCGTCACCGCGCGCACTGCGCCGTCGCCGCCCGGCCATTGCCCCGCCCCGCCCGATCCGCGCCGGATCGCGAACCGGTCGAGCCGCACCGGGTACCGCAGCTCCAGGACCTCGGGATCGGTGATCCGGGTATTGGTCATATGGGTGTGCACCGCCGAGGCGCCGGCGAAGCCCGGCCCCGCTCCCGCCCCGCCGCAGATCGTCTCGTAATATTGATGATGGTCGTTGCCGAACAGGAAGTTGTTCATCGTCCCCTGCGAGGCCGCCGCCGCCCCCAGCGCGCCGAGCAGCGCGTTGCACAGCGCCTGGCTGACCTCGGTATTGCCGGCCACCACCGCGCTGCCCGGCGGCGGCGCGAGGAAGGATCCTTCGGGGATGACGATGCGCAAGGGGGCGAGACAGCCTTCGTTGAGCGGGATCGCCTGCCCCGCCAGGCAGCGAAAGGCATAGAGCACCACCGCGCGCGTGACCGAGGGCGGTGCGTTGAAATTGCCCGCGCTCGCCGGGCCGGTGCCGGTGAAGTCGATCACCGCGGTGCGCGTGCCCGAATCGATCGTCACCGCCACCTTGAGCGGCGCCCCGCTGTCGAGCCGGTCCTCGAACGCGCCGTCGCGCAGGCCCGCGACCACCCGGCGGATGCTCTCCTCGGCATTGGCCATGACATGGCCCATATAGGCGCGGACCATCGGCCAGCCGCGCGCGGCGACCAGCGCCTGCAGCTCGGCCACGCCGCTGGCATTGGCGGCAAGCTGCGCCTTGATGTCGGCGACGTTGACGTCGGGGTTGCGCGCCGGCCATTCGGCCTCGGTCAGCAGCCGGCGGAAGGCAGCTTCCTGGAACACGCCGCCGTCGACGAGCAGGAAATCGTCGATCACCACGCCTTCTTCGGCGAGCCGCGCCGATTCGGGCGGCGTCGATCCCGGCGTGAGCCCGCCGATATCGGCATGATGCCCACGATTGGCGACGAAGAAGCGGAGCGCGCCGCCATCGAATACCGGGGTGATCACGGTCACGTCGGGCAGATGCGTGCCGCCATGGAAGGGATCGTTGAGCGCGATCGCATCGCCCGGCTTCAGCGTCGCACCGCGCCGCGCCAGCACCGTGCGCACGCTGTCGCTCATCGCGCCGAGATGCACGGGGACGTGCGGCGCATTCGCCACCAGCCGCCCCTCGGCATCGAACAGCGCGCAGGAGAAATCGAGCCGCTCCTTCATGTTGACGCTGCTGGAGGTGTTGCGCAGCACCACCCCCATCCGCTCGGCAATGCCCATGAACTGGGTGTTGAACAGCTCCAGCTGGACCGGATCGGCGATCGCCGGATCGGCCTCGATTCGCGCACCGGCGCCGTCATGGTCCAGCACCAGCTCGCCGCCGTCGCGCACGCCGAGCACCCAGCCGGGTTCCACCATCGTCGTCGCGGTCGCCTCGCGGATCAGCACCGGCCCTTCCAGCCGGTCGCCGGGGCGCAGCGTCGCGCGGTCGCGCACCGGCACGTTATGCTCGGCGCCGCCGGTCCATACCGGCACCACCGCCAGCGGCGCAGGCAGCGGCCCGTCGCGCGGCGGCAGCGGCGGCGGCGCGGCGGGTTCGCCGGGCAGCACCGCCTCGACCATCAGGCTCTCGATCACGATCGCGCGACCGGGGCTGGCAAAGCCGAACCGCGCCTGATGCGCGGTTTCGAACGCCGCCCGCATCGCCGCCGCCGTATCGAGCGGTACGCCGAGTGCCGTGTCGGTGCCGGCATAGCGCAGATGCGCGGTGGCGGTGCGACACACCGCGCCGCCGCCGCCGAGATCGTCGGCGGCCTCGTCGCCCAGCGCCGCCGCGAGCGCGTCGAGATCCGCGACGACGGCCTCGGCGAGGACCTGCTCGACCGAGCGCTGGCGCAGCGCCGCGCGGTCCGCCAGCCCCATGCCATAGGCGGAAAGCACCCCCGCCAGCGGATGGATCAGCACCTGGCGCATGCCGAGCAGCTCGGCGACGCGGCAGGCATGCTGCCCGCCCGCCCCGCCGAAACATTGCAGCACGAAGCCGGTGACGTCCTCGCCGCGTTCCAGGGCGACGCGCTTGATCGCCGCCGCCATATGGGCGACCGCGATCGAAAGATAGCCTTCCGCCACCGCGCGCGGGTCCTGCGGCGTGCCGGTTGCCGCCGCGATGCGCGCCGCCAGCGCGGCAAAGCCCGCTGCCACCGCGTCCCGGTCGAGCGGCTGGTCGCCGGTGGGGCCGAACACGGCGGGAAAATGCTCGGGCCGGATCTTGCCGACCAGCACGTTCGCGTCGGTCACCGTCAGCGGCCCGCCGCGGCGATAGGCGGCGGGGCCGGGGTTCGCGCCGGCGCTGTCCGGCCCCACCCGATAGCGCGCACCGTCGAAGTGCAGGATCGATCCGCCGCCGGCGGCGACCGTCTCGATCGCCATCATCGGCACGCGCATCTCCACCCCGGCCACCTCCGCATCGAACACGCGCTCGAAGCGGCCGGCATAAAGCGCCACGTCGGTGGAGGTGCCGCCCATGTCGAAGCCGATCACCCGGTCGAACCCCGCGCGCGCGGCGGTCCGCGCCGCGGCGACCACGCCCCCGGCCGGGCCGGAAAGGATGGCGTCCTTGCCCTGGAAATGCGCGGCATCGGCCAGCCCGCCATTGGACTGCATGAAATGGAGCGGCGTGCTGCCCAGCGCGCCCGCCACCCGATCGACATAGCGGCGCAGCACCGGCGACAGATAGGCGTCGACCACGCTGGTCCGCCCGCGCGCGACCAGCCCGATCAGCGGGCTGACTGCATGGCTGGCGGAGACCTGCGCGAACCCCGCCGCGCGGGCGAGCTCGGCCACCCGCGCCTCGATCGCCGGATAGGCCCAGGCATGGGTGAGCGCGATCGCCACCGCCGCATGGCCCGCCGCCCGCGCCGCGCGGAGATCGGCCAGCACCGCCGCCGCGTCGAGCGGCACGACGGTACGGCCGTCGCGATCGATCCGCCCGCCGATCTCCAGCACGCCGTCATGGAGCGGCAGCGCCGGCCGAATCGCCAGATCGAACAGCGCCGGCCGCGCCTGGTTGCCGATCGCCAGCAGGTCGGCAAAGCCGCGATCGACCACCAGCAGCGTCCGCGCGCCCTTGCGTTCGAGCAGCGCATTGGTGGCGACGGTGGTGCCCATCTTCACTTCGTCGATCGCGCCCATGGGCCAGGGATCGTCCGCCCCGAGCCCGAGGATCTGGCGGATCCCGGCGATCGCCGCATCGGCATAAAGTTCAGGATTCTCGCTGAGCAGCTTGGCGGTGGAAAGGGTGCCGTCGGGCGCGCGCGCGACGATGTCGGTAAAGGTGCCGCCACGATCGATCCAGAACCGCCACCCGCCCATGCCGCGCATCCCCACTTACAATTTATCGACGAATCGCAGCATAAATGTTGACAGTTCGCTTGCATAGCGCAACCTTGCGACTGCAAGCGGGAGGGACGCATGGCAGGTCAGCAAGGGGCAAAAGCGATCGTCTCGTCGGCGCATCTTGCCGATGGCGCCGCGCCGGCCTTGTCGGAGCTGGAGTTCAGCCTCACCCTCGCCGCCACCGCCTATCATCGCTGGATCGCGCGCTGCGCCGCCGCCGCCGGCATCGCGCTGGCCCCGCTTGAGGTGCTGATCCTCCATACCGTCCGTCACCGCGACCGGCCCAAGCGGCTCGCCGACATCGCGCTGGTGCTCGACATCGAGGACACGCACCTCGTCACCTATGCGATCCGCAAGCTCGAAAAGGCCGGGCTGGTGTCGACGCGCCGGGCGGGCAAGGAAAAGCTGATCGGCGCGACACCGGCGGGCGTGGCATTCTGCGCCGCCTATCGCGCGATCCGCGAGACGGTGCTCGCCGAGCCGATCGCCGGCGACGGCCCGGACGCGGCGGCGCTGGCCCAGGCCGCCGGGCTGCTCCGCCGCCTCTCCGGCCAGTATAACCAGGCGGCCCGCGCCGCCGCCACGCTGTAGGGGCGGCGATGCTGGTCCTGTCGGGCGTCGTCATCATCGTCCTGGGCTTCGCGCTGCGCGTCCATCCGCTGCTGGTGGTCACCGCCGCGGCGTTCGCCAGCGCGGCGGCGGCCGGCCATGGCCCGCTCGCGGTGATCGCGCTGATCGGCAAGGCCTTTGTCGATGCGCGCTTCCTCGCCGTCGCCTGGCTGGCGCTGCCGGCGATCGGGCTGCTGGAGCGTGCCGGGCTGCGCGAACAGGCGCGCGCGGTGGTGCAGCGGCTGCGGCGCGCGACGGCGGGGCGCGTGCTGCTCGGCTATTTCCTGCTGCGGCAGGCGGCGGCGGCGCTCGGCCTCACCGCGCTGGGCGGGCATGTGCCGATGGTCCGCCCGATCGTCGCGCCGATGGTCGAGGGCGCCGCCGAACGCGACGCCGACGCCCCGCTCGACGACGACACCCGCCAGCGCCTCCGCGCCCATGCCGCCGCGGTCGACAATATCGCGCTGTTCTTCGGTGAGGACGTGTTCATCGCGGTCGGCTCGATCCTGCTGATCCGCGCGATCCTGCAGCAGGAGGGCGTGACCGTCGCGCCGCTGGAAGTGGCGCTGTGGGCGATCCCCACCGCGCTTGCCGCGCTGCTGATCCATGGGGCGCGGCTGCTGCGACTGGATCGGACCCTCTCGCGATGATCGGGCTCGACGCGATCGGCATCGCCGCCGCCATGCTGCCCGCCGCGGTCGCGCTGCACCATGCCCGCGACACGGGGGCGCCCCGGCATTGGCGCAACGCCGCTTTCTGGGGCGCCTTTGCCGTGACGCTCGGCGCGGGGCCTTGGCTGCCCGATCTGGTCAATGGCGGCCTCGTCCTCGCGATGGTCGCGCTGGCGACGCTGGGCCTCCGGCCCGCCCCGGTCGCGACGAGCGACGAGGCGACCCGCGCCGCGTTTGCGCGGCGATGGGGCGCGCGGCTGTTCCTGCCGGCGCTGGCGCTGCCGATCGTCACGCTCGGCGGCACGCTGGCGCTGCCCGCGGGGCGGCTGGGGGGCCTCGCGCTGGTCGATCCCAAACAGGTGACGCTCGCTGCGCTCGTTGCCGGGGCGGCGATCGCGCTGGTCCTCGCGCTGCGCCTCACCCGCCCGCCGCGCGGCACCGCCGCCTGCGAGGCGCGGCGCCTGGTCGACGGGATCGGCTGGCCGATAGTCCTGCCGCAGATGCTGGCAGCGTTGGGCGGCATCTTCGCGCTGGCCGGCGTCGGCAAGGTGGTGGCGGGCGGCGTGCTCGGGCTGGTCGCGATCGACACGCCCCTGGTCGCGTCGCTGGTCTATGGCCTGGGCATGGCGCTGTTCACGATCGTGTTGGGCAATGCCTTCGCCGCATTCCCCATCCTAACCCTCGCCTTCGGCGTGCCGATCCTCATCCAACAGCTGCATGGCGATCCCGCCGCGGTGGCGGCGCTGGGCATGTTGTCGGGCTTTTGCGGCACGCTGCTCACACCGATGGCGGCCAATTTCAACATCGTGCCCGTCGCCGCGCTGGAACTGCGCGACCGGTTCGCGGTGATCCGCGTGCAGGCACCGACCGCGCTGCTGCTGCTCGTCTTCAACATCGCGGCGCTGACGCTGCTCGCCTTTCCGGGAGGCCCGAAATGACCCCTGATCTCGCCGCCCGCTTCGCCCGCATCGCGCTCGGCCATGTCGAGCGCGCCTATCCGCACAAGGCGGACCATGTGATGGGCGGCGATGCGGACGCCTATCTCCCGCAGGTCGTCCACCCGATCTTCTACGGCAGCTTCGACTGGCACAGCTGCGTCCATGGCTATTGGCTGCTCGCGCGCATCCGCCGGCTGTTCCCCGACCTTGCGGAAGTAGCCGCGATCGACGCGCTGTTCGCCCGCGCGTTCACGCCCGAGAAGGTAGAGGCGGAACGGGCCTATCTCGATCGCGCCAGCGCGCGCGGCTTCGAGCGACCCTATGGCTGGTCCTGGGCATTGATGCTGGCCGGCGAACTGATCGTCGCGGACAGTCCCCATGCCCTGACCGTCCAACCATTGGCGGATGCGTTCGTCGCGCGCTTCCAGGATTTCCTGCCCAAGCTGCACTATCCGGTGCGCGCGGGCTTCCACTCCAACACCGCCTTCGCGCTAGTGCTGGCGGAGCGCTATGCGCGGGTGGCGAACGACGGTGCATTCCGCACGCTGCTCCGCGATCGCGCGTGGCTATGGTTCTCGAACGATCGCAGCGCCCAGGCCTGGGAGCCGAGCGGCGAGGATTTCCTGTCCCCGACGCTGACCGAAGCGCTGGCGATGCAGGCGCTGCTGCCGGCAGAGCAGTTCGCGCCGTGGTTCTCCGCATTCCTGCCCGATCTCGCCGCCGGCCGGCCCGCCGCGCTGTTTACGCCGGCGCAGGTCAGCGACCGCAGCGACGGCAAGATCGCCCATCTCGACGGCCTCAACCTCAGCCGCGCTTGGGCCATGCGAAGCTTGGCACGTTCGGTCTCCGATTCAGTCGCAAGCGTATTGAACGCAGCCGCAGCGCAGCATCTCGCAACGGCCATCGACGAAGTGGCCGGGGACTATATGGGGGAGCATTGGCTCGCCAGCTTTGCGATGCTTGCGCTGACCGGTACCGACGGTACGCGAAGGCAATAGGTTCGACGATCAACGCATCCTGTTTCGACATCCGGCACCCGGCTGATCCGGCGAACCTGCTGCCCGGGCCGGCGCGGTCGCGGCATCGATCTGGACATCGCCGGGCAGGTGTTGCCCGGGTGGACGGTGCCCGGTTCGCCAACGCGCACCAGATATGCGCTGCTTTCGGCAAATGCCCCGCACGCGGTCGTCCCGCAGCAACCGCGCGACATGCACAGCCTCTATGCAACCTATCGCTTCAAGATTGCGGAGGGCGTCAGCGACGGCGTGGCGGGCTGCCTGTACGGACGATCGAGCTCGTTCGCCAATCTGCTGGGGCAACATGTCGTGCCGGCATCGCGTCAGGTCGTGTCGGACTGAGTGAAACGTAGCGAACCAAAACCGCTGATTTGTAAGGGTTTTCTGGCAATTTTTGAGCGACTTGGCGAGCCCCAAAAAGGGCGCAGGTGGCGGAGCGGGAGGGATTCGAACCCTCGATACGGTTTTGCCGTATACTCACTTTCCAGGCGAGCGCCTTCGACCACTCGGCCACCGCTCCGCAGGATACCTGGAAGGCGCGTGCCCTACCGTTCCTTCTCGCCCTAGGCAAGCGTCGGTTCGCATGCGAAGCTACATCCATGGTAAAATCCCTGCTCGCCCTCGTCGCTACCATCACGATCGCGCCGCTTTCCGCCCAGAATTCCCCGCAAACGGCGGCCCCCCTGCGGCCGAACGCGGCCGCAGCCGAACCGGCGGCGGAGGATTGGCGGGACATCCCCGCGGACGAGATTCTGCTGCTGCAGCTGAAGAGCGGTCGTCAGGTGGTGGTCCGGCTGGCTGCGCGGCTCGCACCGGCGCATGTGAACAACATCCGCAAGCTGGCGATGGCGCGCTGGTGGGACGGCGAAAGCGTCTATCGCGTGCAGGAGAACTGGGTCGCGCAATGGGGCGACCCGACCGAGAAGAAGCCGCTGCCGCCCGAAATCCTCGCTCGGCCGCCATCGGAGTTCGAGGTTGCGGGGGTCTCGCCCGCGCTGCGACTTTCGAAACCCGATTCCTACGCCAGCGCCACCGGCATCACCGCCGATGGCTGGCCAATCGCTACCGACGGCAAGGCGACGTGGCTCACCCATTGCTATGGCATGGTCGGCGTGGCGCGCGATCAACTGCCCGATACCGGCACCGGCGCCGAGCTGTTTACGCCGATCGGCCAGTCGGCGCGGCGGTTGGATCGCAACTATACCGTGGTGGGGCGAGTGATCGAAGGGATGCAACATCTTTCCGGTCTGCCGCGGAGCGACGCGCCGATGGGCGTCTATGCGGATGCGGCGGAGCGGACGGGAATCCTATGGGCACGACTCGCCAGCCAGTTGCCGCCGGACGAGCGCCCGCATTTCCAGTATCGCGCCACCGATAACGAACGCTACGCCGCAATGATCGCTCTGCGGGAACACCCGGCGCCGCCAACCGTGGCAACGGGCCTGAACGTCTGCGATCTGCCGGTAGCGGTGCGCCGCCGCCCCTGACGTGGGAGGGCAGGGCTATTTGCCGAGCCAGTCCGCGACCTCCGCGGCAACCTGGTTCGCGGCCTGATTGAGCGCCGGTCCGATGCTGGCGTTTTCGATCGCCTGCACCGGCACCCGCGCCTCGAAGCGGCGGCGTTCGAAGCCCTGCGCGCCTTCGCGACCGATCGCGGCGTCGAAGGTGACGACAGCCTCCATCCGGGCCGCATCGACGCCGAAAGCGCGCAGATCGCCGCCCAGGCTCGCGCTGGGCGTGGTGAGCGACTGCCGGCGGCTCAACACGATCCGCCCCGTTCGTGCGGCGATCGTATCCGCCAGAAGCCGGCCGAACAGGCTTGCCGGGCCTTCGACCCACTGGGCTTCCTTCACATAGGCGATCGTCGTGCCGTTCGGCCCCGAATGGACCGGGACACGCGTCGTCGCCAGCTCCTGCGGCGCGTTGATCGGTGCGATCGCGACGGCCTTCACGTCCGCGGACTGCTGTACCGCGCCGGCAGGCAGCGCGGCTGCGGGCTGCAGCGTCAGCAGGGAGGGCGGCGGCTTGGCACCGAACGAGATGCACGCCGACAGCGGCACGGCAGCAAGCAGCGCGGCGGCGATGGCAGGCTTCTTCATCCGGGTCCTCACTTCTTCGGCTTATAGGTGGGCAGCGCAGGCGCGGAGATCAGGCTGGAAGCTCCCCCCTGATCCAGCCGGTGCGCGACATTGGTGAGCGCGATCGACATTTCGCGCAGATCCTGCACGAGCTGGCCGACCTCGGGCATCGTCTTGTTCGAAAAAGTCTGGATGCCGGGCCGCGCATCGCCGATCGTTGCATCCAGCGTCTCGACGCTCTTGCGTGCCGCGGTGATCGTCGCATTCAGATTGGCGATGGTCGGCTTGATGTCGCTTGCCATCATCCCGTTGGTCGTCTCGGCGAGCTGGCCGATCTGCTGCGCGGCCATGCCCGCCTGCTGGATGGCGACGCGGGTTTCCGCCAGTGTCGCGGCGATTTCGGGACCGCGATCGGCAAGCGACTTGGTCAACCTATTGGTGTTCGCGAGAATGCCAGAGATCGAGGCCTGGTTCTTCGCATCGAGCAGGTCGGAGACGCGTTCGGTGAGCGTGGTAAGGCGTTCGAGAAGCTTCGGCGCCGAGCTGAGCAGCGCGCCCAGGCCGCCCTGCTTGGTCGGAATCACCGGCACGCCCAGCGGGCAGGCGGCGAGGGGATTGTCCTTCGGGCATTCGATCGGCGGCTGGCCCTTCACTGCCCCGTCCAGCTGCACGGTGCTGGGGCCGGTGAAGCTGCCCTGGATGGTGGCGTTGGTGCCTTCCAGGATCGGCACGTCCGGCCGCACGCTGATGCGCACGCGCACCAGGCTGGGATCGGGCCGCCAGAACTGGATTTCCTTCACCTGTCCGGCGGGCACGCCCGAGAAGCTGACCGACGAGCCGGGGCTCAGGCCGTCGACGGACTGTTTGAAGAAGATGTCGTACTGGCGCTCGTCGCCGCCGCCCAGCCGCGACAGCCAGACGATGAACAGCGCGAGCACCGCGAGCAGGATCAGCACCACCGCGCCGACCAGCACATGATTCGAACGCGTTTCCATCAGCCCCTCTTATCCTCATGCACGCGCCGGTTCGGGCCCGCGACCGCGGCGCGCCCGCGCGGTCCGTTGAAATATTCCTGGATCCACGGGTGGTCCAACGCCAGCAGCTCATCAATGGTGCCGACCGCGATCACGCGCTTGTCCGCCAGCACCGCCACGCGATCGCAAATGGCATAGAGCGTATCCAGATCATGGGTGATCAGGAACACCGTGAGGCCGAGCGTCTTCTGGAGCGAGGCGGTGAGTTCGTCGAACGCCGCAGCGCCGATCGGATCGAGCCCGGCCGTCGGTTCGTCGAGGAACAACAGATCGGGATCGAGCGCCAGCGCGCGGGCAAGGCCGGCGCGCTTCTTCATGCCGCCCGAAAGCTCGGCAGGATATTTTGGCGCAGCCTCGGGAGGGAGGCCGGTCATCA
Source organism: Sphingomonas pokkalii (assembly GCF_003096275.1). Classification (GTDB taxonomy): domain Bacteria; phylum Pseudomonadota; class Alphaproteobacteria; order Sphingomonadales; family Sphingomonadaceae; genus Sphingomonas; species Sphingomonas pokkalii. The sequence goes on along the minus strand of NZ_QENQ01000001.1, from coordinate 157,012 downwards.
CCACCTTGTAGGCGGCGATTTCCTCCAGCAGCGCCTGATCGAGCCCGGGATAGAATTCCTTGAGCGGGACCTGCACATTCTCGGAAACGGTGAGCGTGGAAAACAGCGCCCCGCCCTGGAACAGCACGCCCCAGCGCTTGCGCATCGCCACGGCATCGGTTTCCTCGCGGCCCAGCGAATTCTCGCCGAACACTTCCACGGTGCCGTCCAGCGGGGGCTGCAGGCCGATGATCGAACGCATCAGCACCGACTTGCCGGTGCCCGAACCACCGACCACGCCCAGGATTTCGCCACGGCGCACGTCGAGATCGAGATTGTCGTGGACGATCTGCTCGCCGAATCCGTTGCGCAGGCCGCGCACGCGGATCAGGATTTCCTGTTCGTCAGAGGATTGGTTCATATCCAGCCGATCTCGCTGAAGAACACGGCGAAGAAGGCGTCGAGCACGATCACCAGGAAGATCGCCTGCACCACCGCCGTCGTCGTGCGCTGGCCGACCTGCTCGGCATCGCCTTCCACCTGCATCCCGTGGAAGCAACCCGCCAGGGCGATGATCGCGCCGAACACCGGCGCCTTGACCAGCCCGACCCAGAGATCGGTGAGCGGCACCACTTCGCGGATGCGCTGGATGAAGGTGACGGGCGGGATATCGAGGCTGACCCAGCAGAGCAGGCCGCCGCCGATGATCGAGATGATCGAGGAATAGAAGCCGAGCAGCGGCAGCATGAACACCACCGCCAGCGTGCGGGGGAGCACCAGCGCCTCCATCGGCGATACGCCGATCGTGCGCATCGCATCGATTTCCTCGGTCAGCTTCATCGTGCCGATCTGCGCGGCGAAGGCGGAACCGGATCGACCTGCGATCATGATCGCGGTCATCAGGATGCCAAGTTCGCGCAAGGTGATGCGGCCGAGGAGATTGATCGTGTAGATTTCCGCACCGAACTGGCGCAACTGCACCGATCCCTGCTGGGCAATGACGATGCCGATCAGGAAGCTCATCAGCCCGATGATGCCGAGCGCGCCGACGCCGACAACCTCGAAGCGCTGTACCGTCGCGTTGAAGCGGAAGCGACGCGGATGGGTGATGACGTTCCACAGCGCGATCACGGTCGCGCCCATGAAGCCGAGCAGGCCATACAGCGTCTTGCCCGAATTCACGACCGCAGCGCCGATTTCGTTGAGCGCACGGGTAAACGACCCTGGCGACGGCGGCGGGAGCTGGATCGGATGTTCGGCGGCGACCACCTGGTCGAGCAGGTGCTGTTCGTCGGCATCCAGCCCGTCGATCGTCGCGCCGCGATCGCGCGCAAAGCGGTGGATCACCCAGGCGCCAACCGTATCCATCCGGCCTACGGCGCTGAGATCGAGGCGCGTCACCGCACCGTCGATGGCTTCCAGCCTATTCGGAAGGTCGCCCAGAAAGGCGAGCGACAGATCACCGGAGAAGCGGAGCACCGCTTCCCCGTTTGCGTCGGTCCGTTCGAAATCGGCTGCTGCCCTCATCGAATCACCCTTTCCGCGATTCCTGCTGGAACAGCAAGTTTTCCCGTGGCTAGAGAGCGCAATGGAACGCCTCGCAATCTACGACATGGACAAGACGATCACCGCGAAGCCGACTTGGACGCGGTTTCTGCTCCACGTTGCGCGGGCCCGTGCGCCGTGGCGGCTGGCCTTGCTGCCGATCGCCGGCCTGGGCGGCGTCGCCTATCTGCTGCGGCGCATGGATCGCGCCGCGCTGAAGCGGCTCTCCCATCGGCTGATGCTGGGCCGGGCGCTGCCGCCGGCGGAGCTGGCGGCGGTTGCCGAAGCCTTTGCCGAGCTGGAGATGCGCGAAGGCGTGCTGCGTGGCGCCCAGGACCAGATTGCCGCGGATCGCGCCGCCGGATACCGGCTGGTGATGGCAACCGCGTCCCACCGCTATTATGCAGAGGCGATCGGCAGGCGGCTGGGCTTCGACGATGTGATCGCCACCAATGCGAAGCGGGATGGGCGCGGGCATATTCTCTCCGATCTCGAGGGCGAGAACTGTTACGGCCCCGTAAAGCTCCACATGATTGAAAATTGGTTGGCGGCGGCAGGGCTGAACCGTGCCGACTGCCATGTCCGTGCCTATTCGGACCATGTCTCCGATGCGCCGCTGCTCGCCTGGGCCGACGAGGCCTTCGCCGTCAATGCCCATGGACCGCTGGCGCGACTCGCGGCGGTGCGGGGATGGCCCCTGCTGCACTGGCGCGGGTGACGCTTTTTTCGAACCTATGCAAAGGTTCGCAACCGAAACAGCGGCTTGTGCATTATCCTGCCCGATGCGATCGTGATCGTGAGGAAGCGCGTGGGAAGTGACGAGGTGGAAAAGCCGGCAGCGACCGGGGTGCCTGCGGGCACCGACCTGAAGGACGGCACCTCCTACAGCCCGACCGGCGCCAACCCGACGCATCACTGGAAGCGGTCGACGGTGATGGTGCCGGGCCTGGGCGATCGCGGCACGATCTTCTTCGCTGCGCTGCAAATGACGCGGATGCCAATGATCATCACCGATCCGAGGCAGAGCGATAACCCGATCGTCTTCGCGAACAAGGCGTTTCTCGACCTTACCGGATATGAGGAAAGCGAAATCCTCGGTCGCAACTGCCGGTTCCTGCAGGGCGCGGAGACCGATCGAGACGCGGTCGCCGAACTGCGCGAGGCGATCCGGCAACGAGAAGCCATTGCGCTGGAACTGATCAACTATCGGCGCGACGGATCCCCCTTCTGGAACGCGGTGTTCGTCGCTCCGGTTCTCGATGCGGATGGTGAACTGCTTTACTTCTTCGCCAGCCAGTTGGACGTGACGCGGCGCCGCGCCTCGGAGCAGGCATTCCGCCAGGCGCAGAAGATGGAGGCGATCGGCCAGCTGACCGCCGGCCTTGCACATGATTTCAATAATCTGCTCCAGGTCGTCTCTGGCAATATCGACATCGTCGCGACGCAGGTGGCGGACGAACGGCACCAGAGACTGCTGACCAACGCGGCGCGTGCCGCCGATCGCGGATCGAAGCTGACGCGGCAGCTGCTCGCCTTCGCCCGCAAGACGCGACTGGAACCGAGGCGGGTAGAGCTCAACCAGCTGATCCATGAATTCGGCGATCTGCTCGACAACACGGTGGGCGCGCAGATCCGGCTGGTCACGACGCTCGAGCGCCGGCTGCCCCCGGTGCAGATCGACCCGACCCATCTCGAAATGGCGATCCTCAACGTGTTGCTGAACGCGCGCGATGCGATGCCCCGCGGCGGCACCGTGACGATTTCGACGCGGCTTTGGAAGCTCAACGGTGACGCACCGATGCACCAGCTGCCCGAAGGCGATTATGTGGTGCTGACGATCCGCGACGAAGGCACCGGCATGACGGAGGAAGTGCGCCGCCGCGCCATCGAACCCTTTTTTACGACCAAGGGCGCCGAGCGCGGCACCGGCCTGGGCCTGGCCATGGTGCACGGCTTCGTTCAGCAATCGCTGGGTCGGCTGGAAATCGACAGCATCGCCGGCGAGGGAACCGAGGTGCGAATGCTGTTTCCCACCGCGACCAGCGCCGCCACGGTCGCACCGCCCCTGGCGCCAAAGCTGGAGGCTGGCGCCGGCGTGGCGGGGGGCAGCGAGACGATCCTGCTGGTGGAAGACAGCGACGACGTCCGTGCGCTCGCACAGGAACAGCTCATGGCGCTCGGCTATCGCGTGCTGCTGGCCGCCAGCGGCGAAGAGGCGCTGGAGCGGATCAAGACCGAGACGATCGACCTTCTGTTCACCGATATCGTCATGCCCGGCGGCATGAGCGGGCTCGAACTGGTCGAGCAGTTTCGTACCCTTCAGCCGGAGACGCCGGTGCTGATGACCACGGGCTATAACGAGGATCTTGTCGCCGACATTCCGCGCGGCACCAATCTGGACGTTATCGGCAAGCCCTATCGCCGGGAGCAGCTGGCAGACCGCATCCGTTCGGCGCTCGACCGGCGTTCGCCGGAGCCGCGACGTAAGGGGAATCCGTTCGGCGCCGTGGAGGCCTGAACCGCCCGCCCGCCGATCAGCCGTCAAGGATGCGGCGGTACAGGGCGATATACCGATCCGCCATCGCCTCGACCGAAAAGCGGGCTTCGACGGCGGCGCGGCAGGCGGCGCGATCGATCGCTGCGGCGCGATCCACCGCCACCACCGCTTCCTCCGCCGAGGAGAGCAGCAGACCCGTTGTGCCGTCGTCGATGAGCTCGGGCATCGATCCGCGACGGATGGCGATCACGGGGGTGCCGCAGGCCATGGCCTCGATCACCGACAGGCCGAAGGGTTCGTCGAAGTGGATCAGGTGGAGTAGCGCGCGGGCGCTGCCCAGCGCCCGGATGCGCGCCTCGCCGCCGACCGGGCCGTGATAGACGATGCGGTCGTCGAGGTGCGGCTGCACCGCGCGCTCGAAATAGCCGTGATCCTGAATGATACCGTACAGGTTCAGGCGGCGGCCGGTGGCCTGTGCAACCGCGATCGCCTCGGCCGCGCCCTTGTCCGGATGCATCCGGCCGAAGAACAGCAGGTCGTCGCTCCCGGTCGCGTCGAAGGTGAAGTCGTCCAGCGGGATGCCGTGGTGGATCGTCGCGGCATAGCGCAGCGCCGGGTGCCGATCGGCATCGGAGATCGCGACATAGTGCACCCGGTCCTGAAAGGGCTGGTACATCGGCAGGATCCGCTCGGACGAAAAGCCGTGGATCGTCGTGACCATCGGCGTGTCGACCAGCGGCGCGAAGGCGTGGGCAGGGAAATCGGCCTGGTTGTGGATCAGGTCGAACTCGGCGGCGCGGGCGAACAGGTGCGAGAGATGGGCGAACTCCCATACTTTCGCGTCGATCGCCGGATCCTCTTCATAGCCGCGCGGCACCACCCCGGCGAGGCGGGCGGTGGTGACCGAATCCTGCGTGGCGAACAGGGTGACGTCCACGCCCCTGGCGACCAGCGCCTCGGTGAGCAGGCTCGTTACCAGCTCCCACGGGCCATAATGTCGCGGCGGGGTGCGCCAGGCGATCGGCGCGAGCATGGCGATCTTCATACGGCTATGCCCGAAGCGGTGCCGTGCCCCTGCGAAAGCAGGGGCCCAGGGTTGGAGAGCGAATCGCGTGTGGCACTGGGCCCCTGCTTTCGCAGGGGCACGGACGGGGTGGTCATGCGAGCAAAATGCCTTGGTTCGGGGCGAGGGAGAGGACAGCGCCATCCGCAATCCCGCCGTCATCCCCGCGAAGGCGGGGATGACGGGTAGGGGGCGTGGTGAGCGCGGGCGTCAACGTTTCCGCCCATGCCGGCAACACCAGCGTCTGCGCCGCATTCGACAGGTTCAGCGCCACCAGCACCCGCTCCTCGCTATGCCGCCGTTCATAGGCAAGCACCGCACCGTCGCTCGACACGGCGTGCCAGCTCCCCACGGATAGTGCCCGATGCGCCCGTCGCAGCGCGAGCAGCGCGCGGGTGAAGGTGAGCATCGAGCCTGCGTCGTCCCGCTGCACCATCACGTTGCGCTCGGCCCAGTCCGGGTTGAGCGGCAACCAGGGCTCGACCGTGCTGAACCCGGCATGCGCGCTGGCATCCCACGGCATCGGCGTCCGGACCTCGTCGCGGTTGAAGGCGGTATCGGGCTCGCGCAGCGCCTGCGGGTCCTGCACCCGCTCGGGCGGGATGGCGACGTTGGGCATGCCCAGCTCGTCCCCCTGGTACAATGTCGGGGTGCCGCGCAGGGTGAGCAGCAGCAGCATCGCAACCGCCGCCTGCGCCGGCCCCACCCGCGAGGCCACGCGCGGCTTGTCGTGGTTGCCGAGCACCCAGTTGGGCCAGCCATCGGCGGGCAGCGCGCCTTCATAGTCGGCGATCAGCTGCGCCAGCGCCCCGGCGTCCCAGCGCGCATCGAGCAGATGGAAGTTGAAGGGCAGGTGCACGCCATTGCCGCCCTCGCCATAATAGGCGACGAGGCGCGGGATCGGCAGGTAGATCTCGCCGATCAGCACGCGCTCGGGATAGGCGTCCGCCACCTCGCGCATCGCGGCGATGATTCCCATCATCTCGGGCTGGTCGGCCGAATGGGCGGGCAGCAGCCGCTCGATGTCCTGCATCCCCACGCGCCAGTCCGGATTGGCGGGGTTGTCGGGGAAGTCGGGGTGCTTGATCGCCAGCCACAGGACGTCGATGCGGAAGCCGTCGACCCCGCGATCGAACCAGAAGCGCATGGCATCGAGCATCGCCGCGCGCAGCTCCGGGTTGCGCCAGTTGAGCTCGGGCTGTTCCTTCAGGAACTGGTGGAGATAATATTGGCCGGTCGCCGCGTCCCATTCCCACGCGCTGCCGCCGAAATAGCTTTGCCAGTTGTTGGGTGGGCCGCCATCGGGCGCGGGATCGCGCCAGATATACCAGTCGCGCTTGGGGTTCGTGCGTGACGACCGGCTCTCCAGGAACCAGGGATGCTCGCTCGAGCTGTGGTTGGGCACGAAATCGAGCAGCAGCTTGAGGCCGCGCGCGTGGGCGGCGTCGCGCAAGCGGTCGAAGTCCGCGAGCGTGCCGAAGCGCGGATCGACCCCGCAATAATCGGCCACGTCATAGCCGAAATCCGCCATCGGCGATGGGAAGATCGGGGAGAGCCAGACCGCGTCGACGCCGAGATCCACCAGATAGTCGAGCCGTGCGGTGATGCCCGCCAGATCGCCGATCCCGTCGCCGTTCGCATCGGCAAACGAGCGCGGATAGACCTGATAGATCACGCCGGTCTGCCACCACAGCGGTTCGGTCATCGGAAGCGTTCCTTCGGGATGTGGGTGATCCGGCAGGCCAGATCCGCTTCGCCGCTGGCGACGATGTACCGATCGCCGGCGTCGACGAGTCCGGTGGTGAACACCACCGGCGTTGGCAGATAGAGCTGGTGCGCGATGTCCGCGGTCAGTGCCGGATTGGCTTCCAGCAGCGGCACCGTGTCTTCCTGGCGCAGGATGACGCTGGGATCGTCGCGATCGAGCAGCGCCCAGAAGCTGCGATAGATGCCCACGGTGTCGCGCTTCTCGACGCCGTGATAGATCATCAGCCAGCCCGCATCGGTCAGCACCGGCTGGCTGCCGCCGCCGATCCGCTGGTTCGAGGTGGAGCCCTTGCGGGCGCGCAGGCCGGGCTGGTCGAGCGGCTTCCAGTGCAGCCCGTCCGGCGAACGGGCGAGGTGGATCGACGGGCCGCCGAGATACGGCGAATCATCGGGATAGGCGAAATACACTTCTCCCAATGGCCTGGTGAGCGCATGGAAGAACCCGCCGATCCGCCCCTCGAACAGGATCATGTCCTTGTTCTGATGGTCGAGCACCACGCCCAGCAGGTCCCAGTCCAACCCCGTCGAAGATCGGTACATCGCGGTGCAGTGGCGCTCGGCGGAGACGCCGCACACCGTCATCCAGTAGGTGCCGTCGATCAACGTGATCCGTGCATCCTCGACGCCATAGTCGAGGTACGAGGCCGAGGGCGCGATCGCCTTGTCATAGTGCACCGCCACCACCGCACGGCCCGCCGCATCCAGTTCGACCGGCAGCAGCCAGGAGAGCGAGGTGAGGCCCAGCAGTCGGGGGCTGCGTGCCTTCAGCGCGAACTGGCGCGGATCGTCCATGTCTAGGCCGGCGACCGGATGGGCGTCCAGCACATAGCCCGAGGGCGTCCAGCGAATCGCCCGCGCCTGATCGCCGACGACCGGATCGCGCAGCGCTTCCGCGACGCGGACCATCAGCAGCAGATTGCCGTTCGGCAGCCGCGCGAAGCCGGGGTTGAAGGCACCCAGCACATAGGTCGGCTCGTCCACGCCTGCGCGCAGCGGCGAGCGGGTGAGGTCGACATCGTCGGGTCGGAAGATCAGGTAATCGTCGCTCAAGCGCTTGCCCCCTTGGGTGGTACGCCCAGCAACGGAGTCAGTCCCCCGCGGTTCCGGCTCCGGCTTCCTGGGCCTGGCGATGGTGGCGGATCACCTCGTCGATGATGAAACGCAGGAACTTCTCGGAAAATTCGGGATCGAGATCGGCATCCTGGGCCAGCGCGCGCAGGCGGGCGATCTGCGCTTCCTCCCGGCCGGGATCGGCGGGGGGCAGCCCGGATTCGGCCTTGTAGCGGCCGACCGCCTGGGTCACCTTGAAGCGCTCGGCGAGCATGAAGACGAGCGCCGCATCGATATTGTCGATGCTCTGGCGATAGCGGGTCAGCGTCGCGTCGGTCATGCGAATCTCCATTGCCGCTGCGGCACGGCCATGCAAGCACCTCTTGCCTTTGCAATGCACAAAGGCCAGAGGCACGTGCATATGAGCGCTACCGTCCACCGCCTGGGGTCGCGAACCCAACCCTCGCTCGATCCGATCATGGCGCTGGTCGCCCAGGACATGAACCTGGTGAACGCGGTGATCCTCGATCGCATGCAGTCGGAAATCCCGTTGATTCCCGAACTCGCCGGCCATCTGATCGCCGGCGGCGGCAAGCGGATGCGGCCGATGCTGACGCTCGCCAGCGCCCGGCTGCTCGGCTATACCGGCACGCGCCACCACAAGCTGGCCGCTGCCGTGGAGTTCATCCACACCGCGACCCTGCTCCATGACGACGTGGTCGACAGCTCGGACCTGCGCCGGGGCCGCCGCACCGCCAATATCATCTGGGGCAACCCGGCGAGCGTGCTGGTCGGCGACTTCCTGTTCAGCCGCTCGTTCGAGCTGATGGTCGAGGCCGAGAGCCTGAAGGCGCTGCGCATCCTCTCCGGTGCCAGCGCGATCATCGCCGAGGGCGAGGTGAACCAGCTGACTGCGGTGCGCCGGATCGACCTTTCCGAGGATCGCTATCTCGACATCATCGGCGCCAAGACCGCCGCGCTGTTCGCCGCGGCCTGCCGCGTCGCCGCCGTGGTCGCCGAGCGGCCCGAGGCGGAGGAGCTGGCGCTCGATGCCTATGGCCGCAACCTCGGCATCGCCTTCCAGCTGGTCGACGATGCGATCGACTATGTCTCGGACGCGTCGACCATGGGGAAGGATGCCGGCGACGATTTCCGCGAAGGCAAGATGACGCTGCCGGTGATCCTCGCCTATGCGCGCGGCAACGAAGCGGAACGCGCCTTCTGGAAGGAAGCGATTTCGGGCCGCCGCATCGCGGACGAGGATTTCGCCGAGGCGATCCGTCTGGTGCGCAGCTGCCGCGCGGTGGACGATACGCTGGCGCGGGCCCGCCATTATGGCCAGCGCGCGATCGATGCGCTGGGCGGCTTCCGCGCCTGCGAGGCGAAGGACGCGATGGTCGAAGCCGTGGAATTCGCGGTGGCGCGCGCCTATTGACGCGCGCCGCCGGGGTTACTCCTCGGTCGATTTTTCTTCGTCTTCGACTTCGATTACGTCGTCCTCGTCGATATCCAGTGCGTCCTCAATCGCTTCGACGATCAGGTCGAGCTGTTCATAGCTTGCGCTCAGCTCGATGGTTTCGCCTTCCTCGTCTTCCAGATGCAGCGTGTAGTCGCCGTCGCTATCCGGCGTGATGGTGAACTGGGAAAGGATTCGTGCCATGTCGCGCTCCTCTGGCGGTGAGTCCGCCTAACCACGCTTGTCCCGAATGGTTGCAGCCTGATGACGTCCACCCTGCCGATCCACGCCGTGTTGCCGGTGCTGCTCGATGCGCTGCGCGAACGCAGCAATGCCGTGCTGGTGGCACCGCCAGGGGCGGGCAAGACCACGGCGGTGGCGCCGGCGCTGCTCGGTGCGGCCTGGTGCGATGGCGAGATCCTGCTGCTCTCCCCCCGCAGACTCGCGGCGCGCGCGGCGGCGGAGCGGATGGCGGCGCTGGCGGGCGAGAGCGTCGGCAAGACCTATGGCTATGCCACGCGGATGGACAGCAAGCGCTCGGCGGCGACGCGGGTGACGGTCGTTACCGAGGGCATTTTCGTCAACCGCATCCAGTCCGATCCGGAACTGGCCGGCGTCTCCGCCGTGCTGTTCGACGAAGTGCATGAGCGCAGCCTCGACAGCGATTTCGGCCTCGCGCTGGCGCTGGATGCGCAGGCCGCGCTGCGGCCGGACCTGCGGCTGGTCGCGATGTCCGCGACGCTGGACGGAAGCCGTTTTTCCGGACTGATGGGCGACGCACCGGTGGTGGAGAGCGAAGGCCGCAGCTTTCCGCTGACGCTGCGCCATCTCGGCCGTGCGGCCGAGGCGCGGATCGAGGATTCGGTGGCGGGCGCGGTGCGACAGGCGCTGCGGGAGGAGACGGGGGGTATCCTCGCCTTCCTGCCCGGCGTCGCGGAGATCGAGCGGACGGCCGAGCGGCTGGGCGACATTGGCGGCGCGGTGCTCCACCGGCTGCATGGCAGCCTGGAGCCCGCCGCCCAGCGCGCGGCGATCGCGCCCGACCAGCAAGGGCGGCGCAAGATCGTGCTGGCGACCTCGATCGCCGAGACCTCGCTGACGCTCGACGGCATCCGGGTGGTGGTCGATTCGGGGCTCGCGCGCCGCCCACGCTACGATCGTGCGGCGGGAATGACGCGGCTGGTGACCGAGCGGGCGAGCCAGGCGGCGGTCACCCAGCGCGCGGGCCGCGCGGCGCGGCAGGGGCCGGGGACCGCCTATCGGCTGTGGGAAGAAGCGGCGACGGCGGGGCTGCCGCGCTTCGATCCGCCGGAAATCCTGGAAGCCGATCTGTCGGCGCTGATGCTCGATTGCGCGCTTTGGGGTGTGACCGATCCGCGCCAGCTCGCCTGGCTCGATCCGCCGCCCGAGGCGGCCATCGCCGAGGCGCGGGCGCGGCTGGGGGCGCTGGAGGCGATCGACGGCGATGGCCGCCCGACCGAGCATGGCAAGGCGATCGCCCGCCTGCCGCTGCCGCCACGGCTCGGCCACATGCTGGTCCGCGCGAGCGAACGCGGCATGGCGCGAACGGCCGCGGCGGTGGCGGTGCTGCTCGGCGAGCGGGGGCTTGGGGGCAATGATGCGGATCTGGAACTGCGCCTGCGCCGGTGGGAGGGCGAACGCGGCCAGCGTGCGGAGAACGCGCGGCGCCTGGCCGAACGCTGGAGCAAGCTGGTCCCCCCTCCCGCGCGCGGGAGGGGGCTAGGGGGTGGGCGCCCGCTCTCCACGCGCGAATCCGGTGCGGATGCCGGGGGCCCACCCCCCGGCCCCCTCCCGCGCGCGGGAGGGGGAGTGCAGGGTGAAGACGTCGCCCTCTGCGTCGCGCTCGCCTTCCCCGATCGGGTGGCCAAGCGCCGTGACGGCTCGGGCGAGACCTGGGCCTCGGTCGGCGGGCGCGGATTCAAGCTCGATCCGACCTCGCCGCTCGCCCGCGCCGATTGGCTCGCCGTCGCCGAGACGCAGGGCATGGCCGCCGGCGCGCGCATCCTTTCCGCCGCGTCGATCGACGCCGCCACGGTCGAATCGCTGTTCGCCGACCGGATCGAGACGCGCCGCACGGTCAGCTTCGATCCTACCACCGGCCGCATCGAAGCGCTGCGCGAGCGCCGGCTGGGCGCCGTGCGCCTCTCCGGCGGCAGCGATTCGGGCGCGTCGCCAGCGGAAATCGAATCGGCGCTACTCGAAGGCGTGCGCAGCCATGGGCTGCACCTGCTCCCCTGGTCCGACACCGGCCAGGCGCTCCGCACCCGCGCTGCCTATGCCGGGATCGAGGCGCTGACCGACGCGGCGCTGCTCGCCACGCTCGACGACTGGCTGCCCGCCGCGCTGGAGGGCAAGCGCCGGCTCGACGCGGTGTCCCCCGAATCGCTCAGCCAGGCGCTGCAGAACCTGCTCGGCTGGGACGGACAGAAGACGCTCGACCGGCTCGCGCCTGCGCGCTTCGAGACGCCTGCCGGCTCCAGCCACGCGATCGACTATGCCGCCGAGGCCGGCCCCACCGTCGAGGTGCGCGTCCAGGCGCTGTTCGGCCTGGCCGAGCATCCGATGATCGGCGGCAATGTGCCGCTGGTGCTCAGCCTCACCTCGCCCGCTGGCCGCCCCATTCAGACCACCCGCGATCTGCCCGGCTTCTGGAAGGGCAGCTGGGTGGCGGTGGCCAAGGAAATGCGCGGCCGCTATCCGCGCCATCCCTGGCCGGACGATCCCGCCGCGGCCTCCGCAACGCTACGGACGAAAAACGCTGATGCAAGGGCGCGCGGGGCGCGCTAAGGAGCGGTCCCATGAAGTCCGCTCGCATCTATCAGCGCGTCAAGAACGCGATGCAGTCCGGCCGCGCCCGGACCGACAACTGGGTCCTCGAGTTCGAGCCGCACACGCCGCAGCGCCCCGATCCGCTGACCGGCTGGGCCGGCGGCGGCGAGACGGCGAACCAGCTGCGCTTGTCCTTCCCGACGCTGGAAGCGGCCAAGGACTATGCCGAGCGCGAGGGCTATGCCTATCACGTGGTGCCGGCGCCGCAGCGCAAGCTCAAGCTGCAGGCCTACGCCGACAATTTCCGCTGATTGCGCGCGCTTCCCCGTGGGGAAGCTGCGGATGAAGTGCTGAAGCTTTCGTCGTCATCCCCGCGCAGGCGGGGATCCATTTGCCAGGACGCTTGGGATCGAGCCGTGCGGTTCCCACCAATGGATCCCCGCCTGCGCGGGGATGACAGGTGGTGTTGGCCGATCCGTAGAAGCGCGCCTCAGCCCCGCCCCAGCAGCGCGCCGCTGAGCAGCAGCAACATCTTCACGTCGACACCCATGCCCTGCGCGCGGCATTCGTCGATGAACGACGGCAGTTCGGCCATCGGCACATGGTGGACGTTGATGTCCTCGCCATCCACGCCGCCGCCCGCGCCGATTCGCGTCAGTCCATGCGCGCGCACCAGCGTGAAGCTTTCGCTCACCATGCCGGGCGAGGCGAAATACTCGCCAAGTTCCTCGACGCGTTCGCAAGCATAGCCCGCCTCTTCCGCCAGCTCGCGGCGGGCGGCGGCCTCGACCGTGTCGCCTTCCTCGGTATCGCCGATCAGTCCGGCGGGCAGCTCGATCGAGCGGCGGCCCATCGGCACCCGGTACTGGTCGACCAGAATGACGCGGTCCTCCTCGTCGATCGCGACGATCACTACGGCGCGGATGCCGCGGGCGCGGGCGACATATTCCCATTTGCCCTGGCGGCGCACGGTGATCCACTTGCCCGCCCAAGGGGTCTCGATCGGTTCGTCGGTCATGCGCGCTGCCTTAGAGTTCGATCAGCCGATCGGGAAGCTCGTTCACATCGTCGGCGGCGCGCGGGAAATGCTCGGCGAGCACGATGCCGATCTGCGCCACCGCCGCCGCCATGCCCTCGGCGACGCGCCCGTGCTTCACCTCGGCGAGCAATGCCGCCATCGCCGCCCCCCATATCTCGGGCGTGACGCGCGAATGGATCGCCGAATCGGCGAGAATCTCCGCGCGGTGCTCGGCGAGGCTGAGGTAGAGCAGCACGCCGGTGGACCCCGTGGTCCGCTTCTCCGCCGCCGTACGGAACAGCGTCAGCGCGCGGGCATGGACCCGCCGCGTCTTGGTCGATCCCGGGGCGAGCGCGATGCGCAGTGCGTCCTTTGCCAGCGCGACGCGGACGATGAGGAAGGTGAGCGCGCTGACCACCAGCGCGGCGGTGAGGTACCAGTGCGCCGGCACGGTCTGCGCCCAGGGATCGATCATCCGGCTGTGCAGCCATTCGATCGGCCAGGGCTGCCATGCGAGCAGCGCGAGCACCAGCAGCATGGCGAGTGCCGCCCATTGCAGCGCGACATCGGCATAATCGTCGGATCGGCGCGCGAGCACCGTGACGATCTCGCCGCTGGTGTTCGCCTCGGCTGCCGCCACGGCGGTCGCGACCCGTGCGCGGTCCTGATCGGTCAATCGCATCCTCACCAGCTCCCCGAAGCCCCGCCGCCGCCGAACGACCCGCCGCCGCCGGAGAAATCATCGCCGCCGCCGCCACCGTCACCCCAGCTGCCGTCATCGCCGCCGCTCCAACCACCGCCGCCGCCCCAGCCATCATTGCGGCGGCTCGCCTCGCGTCCGATTTCGTTAGCAATGGTCCAAAGCACGATCGGCAGCACGCCGCTGTCACGGTCGCGATAGGCGTCGCCGTCCCACGGGCCCGGGCGCCGCCGCCCGCCGAAGCGCGCCAGCATCGGCACCAGAACGACGACGAGGATGATGAACCAGAACAGCAGCCCGATCGGCAAGCCTCCGCCATGGCGCTTTCGTGCGGAAGACTTGGTCGCGGCATCCTGTGCCGCCTTGGCCTTCTGCTCGGCGGCCTCCAGCGGCTGTTTCATCTGCTCGGCGATAGCCTGCGCGCCCGCCACGATGCCGCCTGCCATGTCGCCCGCCTTGAATCTCGGGACGATGATGCCGTTGATGATCTGGCTCGACAGCGCGTCGGTCATGATCGGTTCGAGGCCGTAGCCTACCTGGATTGTCACCCGCCGTTCGCTGGGAGCGACGATCAGGATTATGCCGTTATCCGCGCCTTTCTGGCCGAGGCCCCAGGTGCGGCCGAGCTGATAGCCGTAATCGGCGATGTCATAACCCTGCAGGTCCGGGATCGTGGCAATGTAGAATTGCCGGCTCGACGCCTGCTGGATGTCGCGCGAAAGCTGGGTGAGCTGCGCCACCTGCTCCGGCGAGAGCAGGTGCGCATCGTCCACCACCCGGCCGGTCAGCTTCGGAAAGGTCGGATCCGCCAGCGCGCTCGTCGCCCCGGCCAACAGGGCGACGAGCAGCACGAGGAAACGCAGCACACGCATCAGCGACGCTCCGGGGGCGGGACGGATCAGTTGCCGTTCCCGAAGTTCACCGTGGGTGCGACGTCGGCGCCGGCCTTGGCCTGGAACGGCGTCATCGGCTTGGCGCCGTAGAAGATCTTGGCGCCCACCGCGTCGGGGAAGGTGCGGATGCGGGTGTTATAGTCCTGCACCGCCTGGTTATAGTCGCGGATCGCAATGGTGATGCGGTTCTCGGTGCCTTCGAGCTGGCTCATCAGCGTCGTGAAGTTCGCCTGGCTCTTCAGGTCCGGATAGGCCTCGGTGGTCGCGAGCAGGCGCGAGAGCGAGCCGCCCAGCTGCTGCTGCGCCGCCTGGAACTGCTGGACCTTGGCCGGATCGGTGAGATCATTGGCGTTGACCTGCACCGAGGTCGCCTTGGCGCGGGCGTTCATCACGTCCGCCAGGATCTTGCCTTCCGACGCCGCCGAGCCCTTCACCGTCGCGACGAGGTTCGGCACCAGATCGGCGCGGCGCTGATATTGTGCCTGCACGTCCGCCCATTTCGCCTTGGCGTTCTCCTCGGCGGTGGGGACGCTGTTGAGCCCGCAGGCCGAGAGCGACAGGGCTGCGATCGGCACGAGTGCGGTACGAAACTTCATGGGGAAGCAACCTCCAAATCCCATCAACAGGGTGTCTTATACGATGCCTACACTCCGGTACGGAAGCGAAATCGGATCCGCAGGGGGCTTGGCGCTTCGATCGGACTTGGCCATGGTCCGCCCGTTTCGCAATGGGAGAGACGGCGGATGTTGAAGGACTTCAAGGCGTTCATCGCACGGGGGAACGTGCTCGATCTCGCGGTCGGCGTGATCATCGGCGCGGCGTTCGGCAACATCACCAAGTCGCTGACCGACGATATCATTATGCCGGTCGTCGGCGCGCTGTTCGGGGGCGTCGACTTTTCCGGCTATTTCATTCGGCTGGGTGCGATTCCGGCAAGCTATAGCGGTTCGACGACCAGCTATGCCGCGCTGAAGGCGGCGGGCGTGCCGCTGTTCGGCTTCGGCCAGTTCATCACCGTGGTGATCAACTTCATCATCCTGGCGTTCATCGTGTTCGTGCTGATGCGGATGGTGAACAAGGTGCTCGCCGCGGCCGAGCGGGAAAAAGCCGCGGGTGTCGCGCCGCCTGCCGCCGATCCCGCCGATGTGGTGCTGCTGCGCGAGATTCGCGACGAACTGAAGAAGCGGAACGAGGCGGCTTAGGCCGCCGCGAGATCCTCTGCCACGGCATCGGCCAGGCTGGTGCCGTCCAGGATACGGGCGGTTTCGTCGCGTACCCGGGCCATCGCCTGGCGGATCGCGCAGGCGGCCTCATCCTTGCAGTCGTTGCAGGGGCGGTAGGCGGTGCGGCTGACGCAGGGGACCAGCGCCAGCGGCCCTTCGATCACCCGGATGATCTCGCCCAGCGAGATGAGGTGCGCCGGGCGGGCAAGACGATAGCCGCCCATCTTGCCGCGCGTGGAGGTGAGGAAGTTCGCCTCCCGTAGATCGGCCAGGATCAACTCGAGGAACTTGCGCGGAACATTGGCCTCCGCGGCGATGCGATTCATCGGCACGGGCGCGCCGCTGATCGGCTGTTCGGCAAGGAAGAGCATTGCGCGGAGCGCGTAGCGGGAACGCTGCGTCAACATGATGCACTCTCCATGCCAACCGAATGGGGCGGTGTGAAGGCGCTTAATCCGTGCAACCTGACCTTTTCATTAAGCGCAAAGGCCCTATATGGGGTTTTGCCGGGTTCGCCCGGCTATGGCGATAAACAATGGCGTGCAATAGATGCAGCGGACCCGGGGGCAGTACCCGGCGGCTCCACCATAACCGGTGGTGTATCTGGACACCGTTTCTGACGGGGCCGAACCAGGATCGACGTGTATTGAAAAGCGCTGTCTTCGCTCGGAATGGGACCACCGCAACGGCCCATTACACAAGTGCCAACGATAACGAAGCACTCGCTATTGCGGCGTAACCTCACGGCTTAACGGCCTAAGGTTATTCTAAAATGCGCGGTTGGGCCACACCGGGCAACAGAAGTGGACTCCAGCGGCCGCCAGGGGGGCCGGGCAACAGAACCCCCTGGACCTTCCGGATTCAGAGGCCGGCGAGCCAGGGCTCGACCGCGGCGAAATGCCCCTCCCAGCTGGGCATGGCATAGCCCTGCACGCGCGCCAGCTGCGCCGCGCGGACATCGCCGTCCTGCAGGTGGTGGGCAATCGCCGCGAGCCACGCCGCGCCATCGAGCGGATCGCAATAGATTGGCAGGTCGCCGGCGAGTTCGCGGAACACCGGCAGGTCGCTCGCCACCACCGGCGTGCCGACACCGAGCGCCTCCACCACCGGCAGGCCATAGCCTTCGGCGAAGCTGGGCATCAGCAGCGCGCGGGCGCCGCGCAGATGGCCGGCCAGCGCCCGGTCGTCGCAATCCTCGATCACCGTGACATGGCCCTGGAGCATCGGCAACCGGTCGAGCATCGCCAGCGCCGTCTGTGCTTCCCAGCCGCGCTGTCCGATGATGACCAGCTTTGGGCAGGCGGCGGCATTGTGGGTGATCAGCCGGCGCCAGAGCTGGAGCAGCAGGACGTGGTTCTTGCGCCCCTCGATCGTGCCGAGGGTGACGAAATAGGGCCGGTCCAGCGCGCTCGGCGGCGCGTCGGCGGGGAGGGGATGGCCGCCGAGCAGCGCCGCCAGCATCGGCGGGCAGGGCTTGCCCTCGGCCGCGGCAAAGGCGGCGAAATCGTCGAGCGTCGCCTGCGAATTGCCGATGATGCCGGTGGCGCTGGCGAGGGCGTTGGCCATGCGGCGGTGGTGGCGGAGATCCTCGCCGACGCGGCAGAATTCGGGGTGGGTGAGCGGGATCAGGTCGTGGATCAGATAGACCGGCCGCACCTGCGCCCGCTGGGCCCAGGTCACCAGCCCGGTCGCGTCGAGCCCGGTATGGCCGACATTGAGGTAGAGGCGCCCGTTGCCCGCCTGACCGCCGCGCTGCGCCACCACCGCACGCATTGCCAGCCGCGGCGCGCGGGTGCGGAAGCCGGGGCCTCCCTCGCGGATCAGCCGGAAGATCGCGTCGGACAGCGCGGGCGTGAGGACCTGGCGCAGATTGCCGCGCTGGACCACGGCCTGGGCGCGGGCGGCGAAGCGATCGACATAGGCCAGGCAGACCCGGTCGATGCCGGTTGGCAGACGGCCGGTCCAGGTGCGCCAGATCAGCCGGCTTACATCGATGAGAAGATCGCGCTGCATGGTCGCTGGAACGGAGTCTGCCTCGGCCGATTGGCGAATGCTGCTGGAACGCCGGAACAGTGGGTGGGCCGCCGAATTGCGCCGCCGGGCCCGATAAAGCAACCCGTTGCTGTGCGGTGGCGCAATGGCTAGGGAGAATTCTGAGACGAGCCGCCCTGCCGGCGGCACCGCATGGGGCCGAGGATGGCACGACAGATACTGATGCCATTGTTCCTGCTGTCGCTGGCAGGCAATGTTCTGGCAGTGCTGCTGGATCCCAGCTGGTGGGCGATTCCGGCGCTGCTGGTGGGGTGGTATGCTGCCGATCTCGCCTCGGGGCTGGTCCATATGTATATGGATTATCGCCCCTGTCCCGCGGGCAAAGGCCTGGATGCGCTGTATTTTTATCCGGGATCGCGCGAGTCCGAAGCATATAAGCTGCTGTGGCGCGAA
The DNA here is from genome assembly GCF_003096275.1 of Sphingomonas pokkalii. Classification (GTDB taxonomy): domain Bacteria; phylum Pseudomonadota; class Alphaproteobacteria; order Sphingomonadales; family Sphingomonadaceae; genus Sphingomonas; species Sphingomonas pokkalii. The sequence goes on along the minus strand of NZ_QENQ01000001.1, from coordinate 138,586 downwards.
CGGATGTCGAAGGTGGGGCCGCTCGACCGCCTGGTCTATGATTTCAAGAACCACCATCCGCGCCCGAACGCGCTTGGCCGGCGCGACCTGTGGCGGCTGATCGGCAGCACCGTGATCCTGGCAGCACTGCCTGTTTCGCTCCTGCTCAACGCCACCGCCTATGCCGGGCTGCTTCCCGGCTGGGCGGCGGCGGGGGGCCTTGCCCTGATCGTGGGTGGTGCCTTCGCGCAATATTTCCACGGATCGCTCCATCGCGAGCGTAATCCCTGGATCGTGACGGCGCTGCGCCGCTGCCGGTTGCTGATGACGCCCGCGGCGCACCAGTTGCACCATGATACCTTGCAGCGCGACTTCGCTACCAATTGTGGATGGTCCAATCCGCTGGTGAACCGGCTGTTCCTTGCCCTGCGGCGACGCGGGATGCTGGACGATTCGGGGCTGGAGCCGGGGGCCTGATCGCTCCGCGCTTCAGGCGATGATCGAAACCGTTTCGAAGTCCGGGATTTCGCGTTTCTCGCGGCCCATCAGCCGTTCGAAGCTGGTTTCGATCAGGGTTTCGGTTGCGGACTCGCTCGCGAGACCGCCGCGGATCAGGCAGTGCTGGTGCAGCACGCGGCGGAACGCATCGAACAATGCCATGTCCGGCGCGGCCGGTGCGTCCCAGAACGCGTCCAGATGCCCCTGGTGCGTGATCCCGGGCACGTCGTAGATCGCATCGCCCAGCACGATCACCGGCCGGCCTGCGGCGAGCGCGAGCGTACCGGAGGTGCTGTTCACGCAGACCATCCCCTTGGCCTGTTCTGCCAGTGCGACGAGATCGCCGCCATCGAGATGGTGGACGCGATCCTCGATCCCGAGCGCACGGGCCCGGTGGCGCAGAAAGCGGCGCCAATTGTGGAAGCTGCAATCGAGCGGATGTTCCTTCACCAGCAGATGCGTGCCCGGCGGTGCGTTATGGGCGAAACTGTCCAGCACATAATCCGCAGCGGTGTACATCGTCCCGAACGGCGAATGTTCGCGGATCTGATAGTCGCCGTTCAGCTGGAGCGCGAAGAGATAGAAGGGCTTGTCCTTCAGCAGTGCCAGCGTTTCGCCCGCCTGCACGGTCCGGCGGCGGGACAGCAGGAACTTGCGCATCCAGCCAAAGCCTTCGATCACGATGATGGTCTTGCGGTGCGACGTGTAGAATGGAAAGCGCAGGCGCCCGGTGACGACGCGGTGATAATACCAGTAGGAATCGCGTGCGCGTCGGCCGAAGCTGGCAGTGATCGGCGGCAGGTTCGGAAGCGGCGGCAGGGTGCGGGCGCGGGCCAGCAGGGCTTCTGGATCGCGATTCAGCGTGGAATGGCCGTTCACCCCGTCCGGCTCCAGCGTCATCCAGTCGGGGCGGATATACCCTTCTTCGAAGACATGGATCGCGACGCCGCGCAGCTTGGCCAGCCGATGCGCCGCAAGATGCATCGGGCGGCAATCGCCGTACAGGACCAGATCGGTGATCGCATTCTCGCGCAGGAAGCGATCGAGGAAGATCGGCCAATGGCCTGGCAATCCGCGATAGTCGGTCGCTTCGCCGGGCCAGTCATAGACGTCGCCGCCGTTCAGGTTGATGCGATGGACGGATACGCCATGCGCGGCGATCTTCCGGCCCAGCTGCCAGAAGAACGGCCCCGGTGGCCCCTGCAGGAACAAAAAGGATCGCCTGGGGCGATGGATCCGCTTCATACACCCGATCCGATACGGACTAACATCCGTCTAACCATACCCTGTGCCGTGCGCAATCGTTCTAGAGGCGTCGGGGTTACCGTTTGTCCCGCGATCATCCGTTCGACCAGGCGTTCGACGTCGCAGGGCAACCCGGTCACCGGATCAAGATAGCGGGGGTAGAGGATCAGCGCCGCAGCGACCAGTTCTGGCAGGGTGCGGCGGGCGGTGCGGCGGGCGGGTACCGGCCCGAGATCGGTGGTGAGCCCCCAACCCGCATAGAATGGCACGCCGTGGGTGATCACTTCCCTGTTGCGCAACAGGGCTTCGAACCCGGCAAGGGATGTCAGCACATGCACCGCATCCGCGATATCGAGCAGGCTCGAAATCGGCGCCTGCCGCTCGATGCGATCGGCGTAGCGGGCGGCCACGCCGTCGTCGATCGCCCCCTTGCGATGGCCGGCCTCCACATCGGGGTGGGGCTTGTAGATCAGGAACGCATCGGGCTCGGCGGCGCGGGCAGCCTGGAGGAGCTCCAGATTGGTCTTGCCGCCCCCGCCGGTACGAACCGAGCGATCATCTTCCACCTGCCCGGTGACGAGCACATGACGGCGATCCCCGCCCGGCGGCGCGAGCCGTTCCAGGCCGCGGCCATATTTGCCCAGCCCGGCATCGACGATCCGCCGGATCAGGGCCGACGCCCGTTCGAGGGTTGCGGGATCGAATGCGGCCGTCTCGATCAGGACTTCGAGATCGCTTGGCTGGGCGGGATCGAAATGGATGCCGCGAAAATCGACCGCGACCGACAGCGGCGGCACGCAGTTGGCCCCCAGGCCGGCAGAGCGCAGGAAGCCGTCTTCGAGCTCCGCGATCTGCGCGCCGCGGCGTTCGAGCCGACGCAGCGTCGCGCCGGGAACCCGCGTCCGCCACAGCAGCGCCGTGCCCGGCGTGGCGGGCGAGGGGCGATAGCGCGGGCCGCTGCCGCCGTTCCAGAGCAGCGCTTCCACGGTTTCCCGTTTCCATCCGGCCACGCCCAGCACCTGGCCGATGCCGCGATTGCCGTCGATCAGGCGGCGCCAGGCGGCGAGCTGGTCGACGATCGCGGCGATGCTGCAGGGGGCGCCGGTGAACGGATCACGATAGTTGCGGCCCGCCAGCAATTCGGCATGGAGTATGCGCCCGATGCCCCCCGGCGTCTCGACGCCGTCGAAGCGGCCGGGGCCGAATATCCGGATCGCGCGCCCGGCAAGTGCCGCCACCAGTGCCAGTTCGTCGTTCGCGTCGATCAGCAGCAGCGATGCCTGCTCGGCAAGCGCCCATGGATCGATCGCCTCCCCGCTTGCAAGCTGGGGAAGGCCGCTGCCGGCGTGCCGGACAAGAACCGCCCGGCCCTGTTGCTCGGGGGACAGCGCCGCCACCATCGCAGCACGCTGCGTTGCGTCGGCGGGCGCCAGAAGGATGTCGCGACCCGCCGGGAAGCGCGGCTGCGCACCCCAGAACGCCCCTCCGATCCGATCGCGGCGCAGGGCTTCTGCCAAGGCATCGGGATCGCATTCTTCGTCGTGCGAAGCTGGCACCACGATCGGCAGTGCCCGCGCCCGCGGGAAGGGGGGAACACGCAGGAACATTGCCGGTTCCTGCCGCCGGACAAGCATGTCAGGCGAGCCCGCGGGCAGCGAGAATGGCTTCGATCGGGGCAAGATCGCTGGGATTGTTGAGTTCGATCGGATCCCAGTCCGGCGCATCCAGCACGACGACGTCGATCGGAATGCCGTGATGGAGGAAACGCAGCTGCTCCAGCCCTTCGGCCAGTTCGGCGGGCGAGGGGGGAAGCGCGCGGTAGCGCTGCAGTGCCTCCGGCCGATAGGCGTAGAGGCCGAGATGGAGCAGCACCGGGATCGCGCCTTCCAGCGGCGGTCCGCCCATGAACGGCAGCACCCGCTTCGAGAAATAGAGCGCCCGCCCCTTCGAATCGACGACGACGGTGGTGCCGCCGCTTCGGCCGGCGGCCTGATCGATCACCAGATGGGCATAGACGCTTGCCGAACAGGGGACCGCCACGGTGGCGACGGCGCAGTCGGGATGGCGCTCCATCCAGTCGGCGAGAGCGGCGACGAACTGGGGCGGCGTGAGCAGCGCGTCGCCCTGAAAATTGATGGCGTAGCTGGGCGAGATCGCCAGCGCCTCGATCGCGGCGGCAACGCGTTCGGTGCCGTTCAAGCAGCTGGCGGGCGTCAGCACCGGCTGTTCGCCAAGCGCCTGCACTGCCGCTGCGATGCGATCGTCGTCGGTCGCGATGTGCAGCGGCAGGGGCAGCCTGGCCGATCGCGCCGCCGCGATGCTGCGCGCGATCAGCGGCTGCGCGATCCCGGTTGCGCCGCGCAGCAATGCGAGCGGCTTGCCGGGATAGCGCGACGACGCATAGCGCGCCGGGATCACGATGATTCCTTCGCCTTGCACGGGCACGTCGACGGCCGGGTTCGGGATCATACGTTGAGGCGGAGATCGTGGATGTGCAGCAGCCCCCAGGGCCGGCGCGACGTTTCGGTTTCCATCACGAACAGGACGGTGATCTTGTTCTGCTGCATCCGGGCGATCGCATCGTCCACCGAGGCGTGCTTGGCGATGGTGATCGGATCGCGCGACATGATGTCGCCGGCGACCGCGATCAGCATCCGATCGAATGCCCGCCGCAGATCGCCATCGGTGATCACGCCGATCAGATCGCCTTCCGCGTCGACCACGCCGGCGACCCCCTTGCCGAACGAGGTCATCTCCAGAACGACGTCTCGGGCGCTGGCATCGGCGCGCACCAGCGGCAGCGGTTCGCTCTCGCCGATAAAGGCCTTGATCGTCTGCATCCCCCAGCCGATCCGGCCGCCGGGATGCCAGTGGGCCAGCTGCGTGCGCGAGATGCCGCGCTTGCGCATCGCCGACACCGCCAACGCGTCCCCGAGTGCCAGCATCATCGTGGTGGAGGTGGTCGGCGCGATCCCTTCCGGGCACGCCTCGCTACAGGGCGGGAGCAGCAGCGTCACCGTCGATCGCCGCGCTACCATCGATTCCGCCCCGGCGGTGATCGCGATCGCGGGCACCTTCAGCCGTTCGGCGTGCGAAAGCACGGCGGCGATTTCCGCGGTCTGGCCGGAATTGGAGAGCAGCAGCAGCAGGTCGCCTTCGCGCAGCATGCCCAGATCGCCGTGCGAAGCCTCGCCGGGATGCAGGAAATAGGCGGCGCTGCCCGTGGCGGAAAGCGTCGCCGCGATCTTGCGGGCGATATGCCCCGATTTGCCCATGCCGGCGAGAACGACCCGGCCCGGCGTCTGCACGAGCAGCTCGACGGCTTCGGCGAACCGGTGGTCCAGTTTCTCGGCGAGCAGCGTCAGCGCTGCTGCCTCCGCACGGATCACCGACGCGCCGGATTCAACCATGGACTCTACGCTCAATGCACGCATTTCATTCCCCGCACGCCCCCCGTGCATTACGATCGCCGCAGGTGCGCCCGGACCAACAACACCCGTTTTCATTCAGTTCCGCCAGCATCTTGCAGCCCGTTGGCCGGGATGCAAGCCTGGGTGCCGGCCATTCGTCGAATCGTGCGGCGGCGGCCAGGCTATTCCGCGCGTTCGGTTCCCGCGATCCAGCCGCCGCCGAGCACGCGATCCGCGGCATAGAGCACCGCCGCCTGCCCGGGTGCGACGCCATATTCGGGTTCCTCGAACACCAGGCGTTCGCCATCGAAACGGGCGGGCACCGGCTTGGCGAGGCTGCGGACTTTGGCGTGCATCGGCCCCTGATAGTCGCCGGCCAGCCAGTTGACGCCTTCCAGTCGCGCGGCGCGTACGGCCAGCGCGCGGCGCGGGCCGACGATCACCTGCTGGGTGGCGGCATCGAGTCGCAGGACGTAATAGGGTTCGGCGGCGCCGCCGATCTCGAGCCCGCGGCGCTGGCCGACGGTGAAGTGGATCAGCCCGCGATGCTCCCCCAGCTTGCGGCCCGCTTCGTCGACGATGTCGCCGCCGTCTGCCGCCTCAGGCCGCAGCTTCTTTACCAGCGATGCGTAATCGCCGTCGGGGACGAAGCAGATATCCTGACTGTCGGGCTTCCCCGCCACCGCCAGATCCAGCTCCGCCGCCAGTGCGCGCACTGCCGGCTTTGGCAGGCCGCCCAGCGGGAAGCGGAGGAAATCGAGCTGCGCCGCGGTTGTCGCAAACAGGAAATAGCTCTGGTCGCGCGCCGGATCGGCGGCGCGATGAAGTTCGGCGCCCTGCGGCCCGACGGCACGGCGGACATAATGTCCGGTGGCGAGACAATCGGCCCCGAGATCGCGGGCGAGCGCGAACAGATCGGTGAATTTCGGGCCCATATTGCATTTCACGCACGGAATGGGCGTGCGGCCGGCGAGATACTCGTCGGCGAAGTCGTCGATCACCTGGGTGCGGAAGCTGCTGGCGTGATCGAACACATAATGGGCGATGCCCAGCCTGTCGCACACCGCCCGGGCGTCGCGAATGTCGCGGCCCGCGCAGCAACTGCCGGCCCGGCCCACCGCTTCGCCATGATCGTAGAGCTGGAGCGTGATGCCGATCGTTTCCGCCCCGCTGCGCGCCGCGAGCGCTGCCACGACCGACGAATCGACGCCGCCGGACATGGCAACGACGATTCGCCGCGCCGACAACGGCTCGGGCAGCTGGAAATCACCTGGGTTCATGGCCGGCCAAATAGGGGTTTCCCGTTCCGGACGCTACCCGGTGCGCTCGGAAAGCCTTCGGGAACCAGGTTAAGCTACCCTTTGCTTGGCTTTTACCCGGCCTTCAGCACTGCCGGCGTAAAAGCCAATTTTAGATAAAGCGAACTGGAATGCATTGGTGGATTTGAGTTTTGCCCGTTTGGCCAGCGACCCGACAGCCGCCGCGATGCCGATTGGCCTCGCGGTGCTGCTGGTCGGCATCGCCGCGCGGCAGGCCGCAAGCCCAACGGCGCGGATCCAGACACGCCTGTCTATGCCACTGCCGCGCGCTGCACTGCTCGCCCCCGCCCATGGTGCATTCCACCTGGGGGCCGCCGCCGCGTTACGGCGGTGGCAGGAATAGTGAAGTGCGCGTTTACCTTGCCATTTTAGCCGATGTTCAAGACGAGTGCGTAACAGTCGCTGCCGTGTCGCGTAACGGGGCCTCGGCCCAAGAGGTTGGTAGATGATTGAAAACCAGAAGATCCGTCCCGCAAAGGTTATCGGTCCGCTCGGCGAGCCGCTGACGCTGGAGACGCTGCCGCCGCCGGAAACCACGCGCTGGGTGGTTCGCCGCAAGGCCGAAGTCGTCGCCGCGGTGAACGGCGGACTGCTGACGGTCGATGAGGTTTGCGAGCGGTACGGCCTGACGGTGGAGGAATTCGCCGGCTGGCAGCGCGCGATCGATCGATCGGGGATGCCGGGCCTGCGCGTGACGCGGATCCAGCATTATCGTTCGTTGTACGAGCGTCAGCAGAAATTCTGAACGAGGAGGCGCTGCCCCTGCGCATTGGTTCCCCCGGCTCCAGAAAATAAGGCCCCGGAACAAACTAGACGATCGATCGATTTCCTTTTCGTCGCCCGGGGCGCCGGGCAAGTAAAAGGAGGGACGAATGGTAGGCTTTATCGTTTGGCTCGTCATCGGCGGTGTGGTCGGTTGGCTTGCAAGCATCATCATGCGGACCGATGCCCAGCAGGGCATCTTCCTGAACATCGTCGTCGGCATCGTCGGCGCCTTTATCGGCGGACTGTTGTTCGGTGGTAACATCAACAGCGGCGTCATCACGCCGATGACGTTCCTGGTATCGCTGGTTGGTGCCGTCATCCTGCTCGCGATCGTGAACTTGGTTCGCCGCGGCGCCGTCCGCTAATCGGCGACCGCCCGCGATCGACGAACAAAAGGGCCGCCCTGCCGGGGCGGCCCTTTTTCGTGGCTGCGTGGCGGCCGCGCAGCGACCTATTTGAGCAGGAAGCGCACCGAAACGCTGGCGGTGATCTTCTGCTCGCCGGGCACGATCGCGCTGTCTTCCTGCGGCGCGAATGCCTTGGCGCGCATCGCGAGCATCGGCATCGGCGCTGGTGGCACGGAACTGCCGCTCTCCGATATCAGCAGGATGCGCTCCACTTTGAGACCCGCGGCCTGCGCGTAGAGCGTCGCGCGGGCGCGGGCGCGGGCGATCGCATCGCGACGAGCCTCGTCGAGCGCGCCCTCTTCATCCGACAGCGTCAGGTGCGGGCCGGCGATGTTGTTCGCGCCCTGGGCGACCAGAATGTCCAGGATCGGGCCGCTCTTCGCCACATCGCGAAACCGCACCGTCACCTGGTTCGACGCCTGATAGCCGGTGATCACCGGAGGCTTGTTCTCCTGATAGCGATATTGCGGCGAGAGGCTGACCGCGGTGGTCTGCAGGTCGCGTTCGGCGATTCCCGCCTTGCGCAGCGCCGCCAGCACCGCCGCCATGCGGGCGGCATTCTGCTGCATGGCCGCCGCGGCCGTCGGCGCTGCGATGACGACTCCGGCCTGGATCACGGCGAGATCGGGCACGCGCGTGGTCGTCCCTTCGGCGACCACGTCGAGCACGGTGGCATCGGCAGGCAGCGCCTGGGTGACCGGGCCGGCCTGGGCAAATGCCGTGGGCGCGGTAGCCAGCGCCACCAGGGCGGCGAGCGGCAAGGTGCGGATCATGGGTATTTCTCCAGTGGTTGGTCGTTTCCCTGCACCGGCTTGTCGACGGCCGCAGACGAACACAGCCTGAACGGATCTGCCGAAGGCGGGATCCATCGTTACTTGCACGGAAGCGCACATACAGGAGATTTTCTTGGCTGTGACTTGAACGAACGTGTACAAGCAGGCATTCGTCGGGGCGTGGTACATCGGCCTTGTGGCCGGTGATATATTCCGATAATACAGTGCGACCGGAGACGATCGCTCGTCCCGAGCGGGGTAGGCGCATGAATTACGAGGCAGGCATGTTGGGACGGCAGGAGCGGCTCGGTTTCGAGGGGGAACCGGAGCGGCGTGGACGGCGCTGGCTGTGGATCGGCCTGGCCGCCTTCGTTCTGGTCGTGATCGCAGCCGCTTTGATCATGCGCAGCCCAGCCGGCGAGCAGGTGCCGGCCGCGAAGGACGGCAAGGCCCAGACCCAGTTGCAGACGGTGACGGTCGCCGCGCCGGGCCGCCAGGCGATTTCGACGATCGTCACCGGCAACGGCTCGCTGGCCGCCAAGCGCGAGATGCCGGTGGGCGTTGCCGGCGAAGGCGGAATCGTCACGCGGGTGCTGGTGGATGCCGGCAGCTGGGTGGAGAAGGGCCAGGTGCTGGCCGTGGTCGATCGTTCGGTGCAGGTGCAGACTGCCGAGTCGCTGGCAGCGCAGATCCGCGTCGCCGAAGCCGAGGCGAAGTTGGCCCAGGCCAATCTCGAACGCGCCCAGAAGCTGGTGAGCAACGGGTTCATTTCGCGCGCCGATATCGACCAGCGCACCGCCACCCGCGACCAGGCGCTTGCCCGTGTCCGCGTCGCCAAGGCGCAACTCGCCGAAACCCAGGCGCGCAACCACCGGCTCGATATCCGCGCGCCGGAAGCCGGCCTGGTGCTCGCGCGCCAGATCGAACCGGGCCAGATCGTGAGTTCCGCATCGGGCGCGCTGTTCCGCATGGCGATGGGCGGCAAGTTCGAACTGCGTACCCAGCTCGCCGAATCCGATGTCCAGAAGCTCCGCGTCGGCGCCCCTGCCGAAGTAACCCCGGTCGGCACCCAACTGCGCTTCAAGGGGCAGGTCTGGCAGGTTTCGCCGGTGATCGATCCGACGACGCGGCTCGGCATCGCGCGGGTGGAGCTGCCTTATAGCCCGGCGCTGCGTCCCGGCGGTTTCGCCAGCGCGACCATCGTCGCAGGCAATGTGACGGCGGTGATGCTCCCGCAATCTGCGGTGCAGAGCGACCAGCAGGGCAATTACGTCTACATCCTGAACGACAGGAACGAAGCGGTCCGCCGTCCGGTAACCACCGGCGACGTTTCCGATCAGGGCGTTCAGATCAGGACTGGGCTGGACGGCACCGAACGCGTGGTGATGACCGCGGGTGCGTTCCTCAATCCGGGCCAGAAGGTCATACCCCAGCTCGAGAAGAAGTAAGGGATCGGCGCGATGAGCTTTCGCAACATCTCGGCCTGGGCCATCCGCAATCCGGTACCGCCGATCGTCCTGTTCCTGTTCCTCACCATCGCCGGGCTGGTCAGCTTCAGCCGCATGGACGTGAACAACAGCCCGGACATCGACTTTCCGATCGTCTGGATTTCGATCAGCCAGCCCGGCGCCGCGCCGAGCGAGCTGGAGACGCAGATCACCCAGAAAGTCGAATCCGCGGTCCGCAGCCTGCAGGGCATCGACGAGATCAACTCGACCGTCTCGGAAGGCAACAGCCAGACGGTGGTGCAGCTGGCGATCGGCACCCCGATCGATCGCGCGGTGGAAGACGTGCGCAGCGCGATCCAGCAGATCCGCGGCAACCTGCCCGACGGCATCCTGGAGCCGCAGGTCGGCCGCGTCGACAGCGCGAGCGACAACGAAGTGGCCAGCTTCGCCGCCACCGCCACCGACATGACGGTGGAGCAGCTTTCCTGGTATATCGACAACAGCGTCACCAAGGAGTTGCTGTCGATCAACGGCATGGCCGCCGTACAGCGCAATGGTGGCGTCAATCGCGAGATCAGCGTCGTGCTCGATCCCGCCAAGCTCGCCAGCTTCGGCCTGACCGCGAGCCAGGTGAACCAGCAGTTGCGCCAGGTGAACCTGAACGCCGCGGGCGGCCGTGCCGAGATTTCGGGCTTCGAACAGTCGCTGCGCGTCGTCGGCAACGCCAAGGACGCCTATACGCTGGGCCAGACCCAGATTTCGACCGGCGTCGGCCGTACCGTGCGGCTTGCGGATATCGCGCTGGTGAAGGATGGCTATGCCGAGCAGCGCAAGCTGGCGCGCTATGACGGGCATCCGGTGATTTCGTTCGACATCCAGCGCGCCAAGGGCGCATCGGACGTCACCATCTTCGAAGAGGCGCAGCAGAAGCTGCGGGCGCTGGAAAAGAACAATCCAAAGGTTCGTTTCGAGCTGCTCAACAACCAGAGCAAATACGCCCTGGAGCAATATCATACCGCGATGGAGGCGATGATCGAAGGCGCGGTGCTCGCCGTGGTCGTCGTCTTCCTGTTCCTGCGCGACTGGCGGGCGACGGTGATCTCGGCACTGGCCATCCCGCTATCGGCGATTCCCAGCTTCTGGTTCATGGACATGCTGGGCTTCACGCTCAACCAGATGACGCTGCTTGCGCTCAGCCTGGTGGCGGGCGTGCTGGTGGACGATGCGATCGTGGAGATCGAGAACATCGTCCGCCACATGCGGATGGGCAAATCGGCCTATCAGGCTTCGATCGACGCGGCCGACGAGATCGGCGTGGCGGTGCTTGCCACCACCATGTCGATCGTCGCGGTGTTCCTGCCGGTGGGCCTGATGCCCGGCATTTCGGGCCAGTTCTTCAAGAATTTCGGCCTGACGGTCGTTGCTGCGGTGCTGATGTCGCTGGCCGTCGCCCGGATGCTCACGCCGATGATCGCCGCCTATTTCCTGAAGGCGCACGGCCATGTCGAACATGGTGGCGGGCCGGTGATGCGACTATATGTGCGGCTGCTGGAATGGACGCTGCTGCATCGCTGGGTTGCGATTCTCGCCTATGTGCTGTCGCTGGGCGGCACCGTCGCGCTGATGGTGCTGATGCCGCAGACCTTCCAGCCGGCGCAGGACCAGGATAGCGTGACCGCCACGATCGAAATGGTGCCCGGCACCACGCTGGCGCAGACCGACCGCGTCGTGCAGCAGGTCGCCGCGATCCTGCGCGCCGAACCGGGGGTGGAACATACCTATGCCCGTACCTTCGTCGCCAATGGCCGCGTGACCGCCGACCTGGCCGACAAGAAGAGCGGACGCACCGAGAAGAGCACCGAATTCGAAAAGCGTGTGGCACCCAAGCTGCTCGCCATTCCGGATGCGCGGGTGAACTTCCGTTCGCAGTTCGGCTGGGGCTCCTCGGGGCGGGACCTGACGATCACGCTGGGTGGTGAGGATCCGGTGCTGCTCAACCAGACTGCGCTCACGCTGGTGAAGCAGATGGAGGGGCTGAAATCGGTCGTCGCGCCGCGCGTCTCGGGCGATCTGCAGCGGCCGGAAATCGTGATCTCGCCGCGGCTCGACCTCGCCGCCGATCTTGGCGTAACCACCGCCGCGCTGTCCAATGCCATCCGCGTCGCTACGCTGGGGGACATTGAGCAGAACAGTGCGCGCTTCTCGCTTTCCGATCGGCAGATCCCGATCCGGGTTGCGCTCAACCAGGATGCGCGCGCCAAGCTGGAAACGCTCCAGAACATGCGCGTACAGACGGGTAACGGCGGATCGGTGCCGCTGTCGGCGGTGGCGGACATCCGTTTCGCCGCCGGGCCGACCAAGATCGATCGCCTGAACCTGCAGCGGCGGCTTGTCGTCGGCGGCGATCTCGCGATGAACCCGGCGACCGGAAAGCCCTATGTTTCCGGTGACGTGATGAAGGAGATCCACGCGCTGCCGATCATGAAGGCGCTGCCGATGGGCGTGACCGAGATGACGGTGGGCCAGGCCAAGTGGCAGGCGGAGATGATCACCAACTTCCTCATCGCGCTGGCATCGGGCATCTTCCTGGTCTTCGCGGTGATGGTGCTGCTGTATCGCCGCTTCGTTTCGCCGATCGTCAACATGGGCTCGCTGCTCAACGCGCCGCTGGGCGGGTTGGTGATGCTTGCCCTGCTGGGGATGCCGATCAGCCTGCCGGTCTATATCGGTATCCTGATGCTGTTCGGGATCGTCGCGAAGAACTCGATCCTGCTCGTCGATTTCGCGCTGGAAGAGATGGAGAAGGGCGTGCCGAAGGTGGCGGCGATCGTCGATGCCGGCCACAAGCGCGCTCAGCCGATCTTGATGACCACCATCGCGATGGTGGCCGGCATGGTGCCGACCGCCCTCTCGCTGAACGGCGACTCGTCGTTCCGCGCGCCGATGGGCGTGGTGGTGATCGGCGGTCTGATCGTCTCGACGCTGCTCACGTTGGTGATCGTGCCGGCGCTGTTCAGCCTCGCGGTGGGGCTGGAGGGCTGGCTGGGTCCGCGCCTGTCGCGGCGGCTGCTCACCTATCGTCCGGGCGATGACGGCAGCCGCGTGCTCGGGCCTGCGCCCGAGGCGGGGGCGATCGATCACAAGCCGGGCGACGACGGCGTCCAGCCGGCGGAGTGATATCGACGCGGCTTGCTTGCGAGCCGGGCTGGGGGAGGGCATGGTCTGCGGCATGAACGACCGCCGGATGCCCTCCCGTTCCTGCCTGATGTCCCGCCCGGGGAGCATGTGGCGCTGAGCCGCGTTCCGCTCGCCATGGCCCCAGTCTCCTCCTTGTCCGCCGACAGTGCTCCCTCTGGCCTCCGCCGGATGCGGCGGGCTGCCACCGGCCTGCTGCTGTTCATGGCAGCGTTGTTCCTGCTCGCGCGCCATTATGCGGATCTGCACCCCGTTCTCCCGTTCGTGCGTGCCTTTGCCGAAGCGGCGATGGTAGGTGGTCTGGCCGACTGGTTCGCGGTGACGGCGTTGTTTCGCCACCCGCTGCACCTGCCGATCCCGCACACCGCGATCATCCCGCGCAACAAGGATCGCATCGCCGAGACGCTGGGCCAGTTCCTGCGCGCCAATTTCCTGATCCCGCGGGTGGTGGCGCGGCGGATGCAGCGGCTGGACGTGGCGGGGGCGGCCGGGCGCTGGCTCGCGGCGCCGGCGCACGGCACCGGCCGGATCGGCGCGGGCGCCTCCCGGCTGGCGGCCAATATTCTCGAATCGCTCGATCAGGTGCGGCTGGGCGGCATGGCCAAGGGGGCGATCGCGTCCCGGCTCCGTGCGATCGATGTCGCGCCGCTGTTCGGCCAGGCGCTGGCAGCGGCGATCGCCAATGGTCGCCACCTGCCGCTGCTGGATTCGATGATCCGCGGCGGCGCGCGCATCCTGGAGGCCAACGAGCATCTGATCCGTGAGATGGTTCATGCCCGCGCGGGCGCGGTGATGCGCTGGACCGGGCTGGACGAGACGCTGGCCACCAAGATCATCGAGGGGCTGAAGAAGCTGATCGACGAGATGGCCGAAGACCCCGAACATCCCGTGCGTGGCAAGGTGGAGGAAGGGCTGGAGCGCCTCGCCGAGCGGCTGCAGCACGATCCGGAGCTGCGCGCACGGGTGGAGGCGTTCAAGCTGGAGATGCTCGAGAACCAGGGCTTTCAGCGCTGGATCGATGGGCTGTGGGAGCAGAGCCGCGCGGCGATGCTGCGCTTGGCGCGCGATCCCGAGCGTGCCCTGGGCGGCCGGATGGGCGAGGCGCTGCGCCAGTTCGGCGGCACGCTGCAGACCGACGCCCGGCTGGCGCGCACGATCAATCGCTTCGTCCGCCGTACCGCCGTGGGCGCCGCATCCGATTATGGCGACGGCATCGTCCGGCTGGTATCGGATACGATCCGCGGATGGGACGCGCAGACCGTCACCTCCCGCCTCGAGAATGCGGTGGGCCGCGATCTGCAATATATCCGCATCAACGGCACGCTGGTGGGCGGTATGGTCGGCGTGGCAATCCACGCTGTCGACGTGCTGCTATAGGGGCGCGTCAGTTCTTCAGCCGATATCCGGTGCGGAAGATCCACACGATCAGCGCAAGGCACAGCAGCAGAAAGCCGCCGGTGAAGCCCAGGCTCCACCCGATCGCGACATCGCCCTTGCCGAAGAAGCTCCAGCGGAAGCCGCTGACCAGATATACGACCGGGTTGAACAGGCTGACCGTGTGCCAGGGCTGGGGCAACATGTCGATCGAGTAGAAGGCCCCGCCGAGAAAGGTGAGCGGCGTCACCAGCAGCGACGGCACGATGTTCAGCTGTTCGAAGCTGCGCGCCCAGATGCCGATGATGAAGCCGAACATGCTGAAGGTGATCGACGTGAGCACCAGGAAGGCGAGCATCGCTGCCGGATGATCGATCCTGAGCGGCACGAACAGTGCAGAGGTGGCGAGGATGATCAGCCCGATCACCACCGATTTGGTGGCGGCGGCGCCGACGAACCCGACCACCATCTCGATCGCCGAGATCGGAGCGGACAGCAGTTCGAACACGGTGCCGGTGAACTTGGGGAAATAGATGCCGATCGAGGCGTTGGCGATGCTCTGGGTCAAGAGGGACAGCATGATCAGCCCCGGCACCAGAAAGCTGCCATAGTGTACGCCACCGATCGAATCGATCCGGCTGCCGATCGCCCCGCCGAATACGATGAAATAGAGCGAGGTAGTGATGACCGGTGTCGCGATCGATTGCCACAAGGTGCGCATCGTGCGCGCCATTTCGAATGTGTAGATCGCCCGGATGCCGTGAAAATTGATGCCGCTCATCCGCGTGCTCCCACCAGATCGACGAAGATGTCTTCCAGGCTCGACTTCGAGGTATCGAGATCCTTGAAGGCGATGCCCAGATCATGCAGCGTGCGCAGCAGCGACGGGATGCCGGTGCGTTCCGCCTGGGCATCGAAGGTGTAGCGCAGGCGGCGGCCTTCATCCTCCAGGCTCAGCTGCCAGTCGGCGAGTTCGGGCGGCAGCGCGGCCAGCGGCTCGACCAGGCTCAGATCCAGCTCGCGCTTGCCGAGCTTGCGCATCAGCGTGGCCTTTTCCTCGACGAGCAACAGCTTGCCCTTGTCGATCACGCCGACCCGGTCGGCCATCTCCTCGGCCTCTTCGATGTAATGCGTCGTCAGGATGATGGTGGTGCCACGATCGCGCAGCCGGCCGATCAGCTTCCACATGTCGCGGCGCAGCTCGACATCGACGCCAGCAGTGGGTTCGTCGAGGAAGAGGATGTCCGGCTCGTGCGAAAGCGCTTTGGCGATCATCACCCGACGCTTCATCCCGCCCGAAAGCTCCATCACCTTCGCGTCGCGCTTGTCCCAAAGGGAAAGGTCTTTCAGCAACTGGTCGCAATAGGCGGCATCGGGCGCCTTGCCGAACAGCCCGCGCGAGAATCGGGCGGCCGAGCCGACGCGCGAGAACATGTCGACCGCCACCTCCTGCGGCACCAGCCCGATCTTGGCGCGGGCGGTGCGGGGGTGGCGGATCGCATCATCGCCATCGACGAGGATCGTGCCCGTGCTGGGCGTGACGATGCCGCAGATGATCGAGATCAGCGTGGTCTTGCCGGCGCCGTTGGGGCCCAGCAATGCGAAGATCTCGCCACGCTTGATATCGAGATCGACATGATCGAGCGCGGTGTGGCCCGATGCGTAGGTCTTGCTGACCTGGCGCAGCGACAGGATGGGTTGCATGAAAGGATAGCCCCGGCCGGAAGGAGCCCGATAGCTAGGGTGGCGTTCACCCCGGGGCAAGGTGTGGGACCAAGTCCTTCGACGATAGAGTATTTGCATCGAAGCCGTATCCTCCCCCGCCAAGGGGAGGTGGCAGGCGCAGCCTGGCGGAGGGGGAGGACGCACGCCGCTATCGGTCTGGCATCCTCCCCCTCCGACCCGCTTCGCGGACCACCTCCCCCTGGCGGGGGAGGATACGGCTTCAGCTTTGGGGGTGGACCCTTACTTCGCCTTCCGCGCGGCTGCGACCGCGTCGGCCAGCGCCTGATAATCGCGCGCGCCGTAGAGGATCTGCCTGCCCACCACCCAGGCGGGCGTGCCGTTCATCGCCAGCTTTGCGCCGATCTGATGGTTACGATCGATCTCCTTCGCGATCGCTTCGCTCGTGGCCAGTTTCTGCGTCGCGGCCGGATCCAGTCCGGCCTTGGCCAACGCCGCCCCGATCGCGGCATTGCTGGGGCCATCGCTGGCGAACAGGGCATCGTGAAACGCACGGAACTTGCCCTGCTGCGCCGCGGCCAGGGCGAAGCGCGCGGCAGTGACACTCGCCTCGCCCAGCACCGGATACTCGCGATAGATGACCCGGACGTTGGGATCCTTGGCGATCAGCTCGGCCAGCGCCGGCAGGCTGGCGCGGCAATAGCCGCAGGCATAGTCCATGAAAACGGTGACGGTCACGTCGCCCTTGGGGTTTCCCGCCCAGGCGCTGCCGAACGGCGTGGTGAGGGCGGGGAGCGCGGCGGGCACGGCGGCCTGGGCATCGCCCTGCGCCTTCAGCGCTTCGGCATTTTCCTGCTGCTGCAGCCGCTCCATCATCTCGCGCAGGATCGCCGGGTTATCGAGCAGATAGTTGTGGACGATCCGTTCCACCTGCGCCTGGCTGCCGCCGATCCCCGGCAACAGCCGTTGCAGCCCGAGCGCGCCAAGGCCACCCAGCAGCGCGGCGACGAGGAGCACGCCGGCGAAGAATAGTTTCAACCGATTCATTATTGTCCGCCGCGCCCCTTGTTGCGCTTGTCGTCTTTCATCGCCTGTTCGGAGACCATCGCGATATCCTGTGCGCGGATCCATTCGGGCGATCCTTGCGGCAGGCCGGCCATCGCCCGGCGTGCGCTGAGCATCGCCGTGCCGGCATCGCCGATCAGATTGGCGCGTTCTGCGGTGGCGAGCGCGGTGCGCGGCTCGTCGCCCATCCGATCATAGACGGTGCCGAGGTTGATCCAGGCGAAGGGATTGTCGCGATCGCGGGTCAGCGAATCGCGCAGCACCTGCTCGGCTTCCTTCAGGTTCGCCTTGTCCTCGGTCGCAACCAGTGCGTGGCCGAACGTGCTGGCGATCAGCGGCGCGTTGTTCGAAAGCTGTGTCGCCTTGCGCAGTGGATCGAGCGCAGCCTTGGGATGGCCCGATTCGAGCAGGATCTGGCCCTGCAACTCGAGGAAATACGGGTCGTTCGGCGCCATTTTGACCAGTGCCGCGGTTTCTTCGGCGGCCTGTTCGGGATAGCCGGACTGATGATAGGCGTAGGCACGGGCATAATGCGCCGGCGCCGAGGTGTCGGTCTTGGGATAGATGCGCAGCGTCTTCTTCGGATCGTTGGTATAGCCGCGCAGCTTGGCCTGGACGCGCTTGAAGCGGCGTTCGAGGTCCGCATCCAGCGGCTTGTTCCAGCTGGGCGAATTCTGAAGATCGGTCGTCAGCGTCTGGACGCGATCCTGCGACATTGGGTGGGTCTGCGCGAACGGATCCACCTCCGGGCTGGTGCTGTAATAGCCATAGCGGTGCATTTCCTGCGTCAGCTTCTGGAAGAAGCCGAGCATCCCCTTGCCGCTGATGCCGGCGGTGTTGAGGAAGCGCACGCCCGCCGCATCGGCGGAGGATTCCTGCACGCGGCTATAGGCGAGATACTTGCCGATTGCGGCGCGCTGGCCGGCCATCAGGATGCCGGTGCCGGCTTCGGCCGAACCCGCGGCCATCGCCGCCGCGCCCAGCAACAGGCTGAGGATCGAGATGTTGCCATAGCCGCCGTCGCGCTGGAAAACCGCGTGCCCGCCGACGATGTGGCCGATTTCGTGGGCGACGACGCCCTGAACCTGATTGGCGGTATCGGCTGCATCGATCAGGCCCGAATTGATATAGACGATCTGCCCGCCAGCGACGAAGGCGTTGATCGACGGATCGGCGATCAGCACCACCTTGCCATTGGCCGGATTCAGCCCGGCGGCGGCGAACAGCGGCTTGGCCATGTCCGCCAGCAGCGCCTCGGTCTCGGCGTCGCGTAACACCGATTGCGCCATCGCCGGGCGTGTCGCGAACAGTGCGAGACACAGCATCGCGAGCAGCGTGGCCAATCGGTGGATGCGCGCCATGATCCCTACTCCCGGAGAACTCGTTCGCGGCGTCGCCCTGGCGAGGCGGCCCTGAACCGATCATGAAGCCCCGGCGCGGCATGTGGCCGCGCCGGGAAACGTCATCAGGCGCCGAAGGTCCGCTGCCACCAGCCGCGGCGCGGCTGACCTTCCTCGCCAGACGCGTCGGACGTGGCTTCCGCTGCGGCCGGCTCCTCGGCTGCCGGAATCGCGTCCTGCGCCGCCGGTGCGTCGACGGCTGGCGCCTCGGGTGCGGTTTCGGCCGCGACGTCTGCCTTCTTGCGACGGGTGCGCTTCGGCTTGGCCGGCGCTTCTTCTGCCGGCGCTTCGGCGGCGACAGGCGCGGCTTCCGCTTCGACATCGGCCTTCTTGCGGCGGGTGCGCTTCGGCTTGGCCGGTGCTTCCTCCGCAGGGGCCTCGGCAACAACCGGCGCTTCGGCGGCCGGTGCGGCTTCGGTTTCCGCCTTCTTGCGGCTGCGGCGCTTCTTCGGCGCCGGTGCCGCTTCGGTCTCCGCCTCTACCGCTGCCGGGGCAGGGGCTGCTTCGGCTACGGGCTCGGGCGCGGCGACGGGCGCTTCGGCCTCATCGGCCTCGCCAGCGTCGTCGGCGGCCTGCTCGGCACCCTCTTCACCGGCACCGCGACGGCCGCCGCGACGGCCGCGACGACGGCGCTTGCGGTTGCGCTCGCCTTCCTCGCGCTGGGCAGCGGTTTCCTCGGTCTCGGCAGCCGCCTCGACTTCGGCCGGGTCGGCCTCGTCGGCCTCGACATCGCCCTCGGCGCCTTCGGTCTCGACCTGCTCGTCCTGACCGGCTTCGCCTTCCTCGCGACCACGACGGCCGCGACCGCGACGGCGGCGACGGCGCTTACCGCGGCCTTCGCCCTCACGCTCGCCGCGCTCCGGGCGTTCGCCACGCTCGCGCGGTTCGGCGGCTTCGGCGTCCGCTTCCGCTTCGAGCTCCTCTTCCTCTTCCTCGATCTCCTCGACGAAGTCCTCTTCCGGCTCCTCGAGCAGCGGCTCGATCTTCGGTGCATAGGCCGGCGGCGGGCCCGAGGCCTCGACCGTCATGCGCGCGCCTTCCAGTTCGCCGTCCGCCGCGACTTCGATCATCACGCCGTAGCGATCTTCGATCTCGGCCAGCTCACCGCGCTTCTTGTTGAGCACGTAGAAGGCGGCTTCCTGGCTGGCGCGCAGCAGGATTTCCGAGCCGCGGCCGCGGGCTGCCTCGTCCTCGATCATGCGCAGTGCCGACAGGCCCGCCGACGATGCGGTGCGGACGAGGCCGGTGCCTTCGCAATGCGGGCAGGTGCGGGTGGAGGCTTCGAGCACGCCGGTGCGCAGGCGCTGGCGGCTCATTTCCATCAGGCCGAACGGCGAGATGCGGCCGACCTGGATGCGGGCGCGATCGTTCTTCAGCGCCTCCTTCATCGCCTTCTCGACCTTACGGACGTTGGACGAATGATCCATGTCGATGAAGTCGATCACGACCAGGCCCGCCATGTCGCGCAGGCGGAGCTGGCGGGCGATTTCCTGGGCGGCCTCGAGGTTGGTCGCGGTCGCGGTCTGCTCGATATTGTGCTCGCGCGTCGACCGCCCCGAGTTGATGTCGATCGACACCAGCGCCTCGGTCGGGTTGATCACCAGATAGCCGCCCGACTTGAGCTGCACCACCGGATGGTACATCGCCGACAGCTGCTCCTCGACGCCGGCGCGCTGGAACAGCGGCACCGCATCGGCATATTGCCGCACCTTGCGGGCATGGCTCGGCATCAGGAGCTTCATGAAGTCCTTGGCCTGGCGATAGCCTTCCTCGCCCTCGACGATCACCTCGTCGATGTCGCGGTTATAGATGTCGCGGATCGCCCGCTTCATCAGGTCGCTGTCGCCATAGACCAGCGCGGGCGCGGAAGAAGACAGCGTCTTCTCGCGGATCTCGTCCCAAAGGCGGGCGAGATAATCGAAATCGCGCTTGATCTCGGTCTTGGTCCGCTGGAGGCCGGCGGTGCGGACGATGCAGCCCATCGAGGCAGGCAGCTTGAGGTCCGCCATGATGCCCTTGAGGCGCTTGCGATCGGCGGCCGAGTTGATCTTGCGCGAGATGCCGCCGCCATGCGCGGTGTTCGGCATCAGCACGCAGTAGCGGCCGGCAAGGCTGAGATAGGTGGTCAGCGCCGCACCCTTGTTGCCGCGCTCTTCCTTGACGACCTGGACCAGCAGCACCTGGCGGCGGCGGATCACGTCCTGGATCTTGTAGCGGCGGCGCAGATTCATGCGGCGCTGGCGCAGCGCTTCGGCTTCGTCGCCATTGCCGCCACGGCCGCGGCGGCGGCGACCGCCCTGGGCTGCGTCCTCGCCGTCGGATGCTTCCTCGTCGTCATGGCTACGCTCGACGACTTCGACGCCGTCTTCATGGTCGTCATGATCGTGGTGATCGTCGTCGTCATCCCCGTCGGCCTCTCGCAGCGCGGCTTCCTGCGCGGCATGCTCGGCCTCTTCGCGCAGCAGTGCTTCGCGGTCTTCTTTGGGAATCTGGTAATAGTCGGGATGAATTTCCGAGAAGGCGAGGAAGCCGTGGCGGTTGCCGCCGTAATCGACGAACGCCGCCTGCAGCGACGGCTCGACACGGGTTACCTTCGCGAGATAGATATTGCCCTTGAGCTGCTTGCGCTCAGCGGACTCGAAGTCAAATTCCTCGATTCGATTCCCTTTGACGACGGCCACGCGGGTTTCTTCCCGGTGGCGTGCGTCGATCAGCATACGCATGGTCATTGATGATTCTCCGGGCGCGCCGGCACAGTTCCTCGAAGGAATGGGGCGCGAGCGCGCGATATAAGAAGCGCCCGCGACCGGCGGTGCCGATCGCGGTGGCGCGGGTTTCAAAAACTGCTGTTGCTGCACGGGCACGAGCGGACCAGCGGTCCCCTTGCTCCACCATCGCCACGCTGCCGGCCGCGAGGGCCTGGCGATGCGGACGGTGGGGAAATTGCCTCATGCGAGCGTCAACCTGAACTGTCGCGACATTTAGGGCCGCGGCCTGATCCGGCGCAATGCCGGAAGCGTTACTTGCCTAGCACCGCTATGTCGTTGCGGCAACTGGCGCCGGAAGAAGGGGACTTGTATCTTTCCGCCCCGCGAGGGCGCCCCTGTCGACGACCGGCGGCAGGCTACCGCCCAAAGCTTGGCATCGGGTTAACCATGGCGCCGCGATATCGCTGGACCGGCAGGCGCCGCGCGCGGCATAGGCGGCGGGGTGCTGCTCGCAATGGCCCTGATCGCCGGTTCCCCGATGGTGGCGCCCGGCCCCGACCTACCATTGGTGGTGCTCGATCCCGGGCATGGCGGGCGCGATCCCGGCGCGATCGGTGTCGGCGGCGTGCCGGAGAAGACGCTGACGCTGGCCGCCGCGCGCGCGATTCGAGACGCCCTGCTTGCGTCGCGCCGGGTACGTGTGGCGATGACGCGTGAGGATGATCGGTTCGTCTCGCTCGAGCAGCGCACCGAGCGTGCTCGCCGGATGGGCGCGGCGCTGTTCCTTTCGCTGCACTGCGACGGCGCAACCGATGCGAAGGCGTCCGGCGGCACGATCTATACCTTGTCCGAAGTCGCATCCGACAAGGAAGCCGCACGGCTGGCGGCCCGGGAGAACCGCGCCGATCTGCTGCCGGGCGTCGATCTGCGGGCGGCCGGGGCTGATGTCGCATCGCTGCTGATCGATCTGGCGCAGCGGCGGACGATGGAGGTTTCCGCCCGCTATGCCGATCTGCTGGAGCGCGAGGCGGGCGTGGCGATGCGGCTGCACCCGCGCCCGCGGCGGATGGCGGCGCTGGCGGTGCTGAAAGCGCCGGACGTGCCCTCGGTGCTGTTCGAACTGGGCTATGTCTCGAACCCGCAGGATCTGCGCTTCCTCGGTTCGGCGGCGGGGCGTGCACAATTGGCGGCGAGCGTGCGTCGCGCCACCGAGATCTTTCTCGCCACGCGCGGCCCGCGCCGCTGAACCTGCGGCAGGCCGCCGACACCGCTCCCTTTTCTCGCGCGGAAAAGGTGCTACACCCCCCGCCGCATGGCCGACGGCGACACTTCCCCCACCCATCTGCGTATCGAGCGGGAGCCCGGCCGCTGGCGCGGGCGCTGGCAGCGGCTGCGGCGACGCTGGTGGTTCCGCGTGCTGGCGACGCTGGCGCTGCTGGCCGGGCTGGGGGCGTTCCTGCTGTGGCTGCTCGTCGCGCGCCACCTTCCATCGGTGGAGACGCTGCGTCGCTATGAACCGCAGCTGCCCAGCTATGTGCGCGCCGCCGATGGGGCGCCGATCCATGCCTATGCCCAGATGCGGCGGGTACAGCTGAGCTATAATGAGTTCCCGCCGCTGCTGGTACGCGCCTTCATGGCGGCGGAAGATCGCACCTTTTTCTCGCACCATGGGCTCGATTTCCCCGGCTTGGTGCGCGCTGCCGGTGAGGGCCTGATCCGCGGCAAGACGCCGCGCGGCACCTCCACCATCACCCAGCAGGTCGCCAAGAACCTCGCCGTCGGCAACGAGGCGAGCTATATGCGCAAGCTGAAGGAAGCAATCCTTGCCTGGCGGATCGAGGATACGCTCAGCAAGCAGCAGATCATGGAATTGTACCTCAATTCCATTGAGCTGGGGCGCAATTCGGGCGGCGTGGCGGCGGCGAGCGAGGCCTATTTCGGCAAACCGCTCGACAAGCTGGCGCTATCGCAGCTCGCCTATCTGGCGATCCTGCCCAAGGGGCCGGCCAATTACGATCCCGATCGCAATACGCAGCGGGCGCTCGCCCGCCGCAACTGGGTGCTGGGTGAGATGCTGCGCAACGGCTTCATCGATCAGGCACAGCATGATTCGGCCGTAGCGGCACCGCTCGGCACCGTGCCGCGCCAGACGCCGCGCTTCGAGCGGGTGGGCGGCTATTTCGTCGAGGAAGTCCGCCGCCAGCTCGCGCGGGAGTTCGGCGAGAATCGCGAGGACGGCCCCTATAGCGTGTATGATGGCGGCCTGTGGGTACGCAGCTCGCTGGACCCGCAGTTGCAGGCCTATGCCCAGCGGGCGTTGCGGGACGGGCTGTTGCGCTTCGATCGCGGGCGGGGCTGGTCCGGCCCGATCGGCACCGTCGCGTTCGAAGGCGATGGCTGGTATTCGGCCTTTGCTTCCAAGAATATCGGCGTCGATTACGACAATTGGCGCGCCGCAGTCGTGATCGCGCGTGATTCCCGCGCGGCCCAGCTTGGCTTCGACGATGGCGAGACTGGTGTGCTGCCCGCCGCTGCAGCCGCCATGCCGATCCGCGGCAAGGGCGGCCATGCCTTCGATGCGATCAAGGTGGGCGACATCGTGGCGGTCGCGCCCGAAGGTGGCGGCTGGAGCCTGCGCAGCGTGCCGAAGATTTCCGGCGGCATGGTCGTCGAAGACCCGTCCACCGGCCGCATCCTGGCGATGCAGGGCGGGTTCGATTCCAGGCTGCAGGCGTTCAATCGCGCCACCCAGGCAACCCGCCAGCCGGGATCGACGATCAAGCCGATCGTCTATGCCGCCGCGCTCGAGAACGGGATGACGCCCGCCTCGATCGTCGTCGACGGCCCATTCTGCGTGTGGCAGGGGGCGGGGCTGGGCCAGAAGTGCTTCCGCAACTTCGGCAATGCCCGCGGCGCCGGCCCGCACACGCTGCGCTGGGGCATCGAGCAATCGCGCAACCTGATGACGGTGCAGATCGCCAACACCACCGGCATGGACAAGGTCGTCGACCTCATCCAGCGCATCGGCATTTCGAAGACGCGGTTCAATCCCTATCTCTCCTATGCGCTGGGTGCCGGCGAGACGACCGTGCTGCGGATGGTGAACGCCTATTCGATCCTGGTGAACCATGGCCGGGCGCTCAATCCCACCCTGATCGATTTCGTGCAGGATCGCCGCGGGCGGGTGATCTTCCCCGCCAACTGGCGTGCGTGCCAGGGGTGCAACGCGCCCGATTGGAACGGCAAGCCGATGCCGCGACCGGTTTCGCGGGCGCGACAGGTGCTCGATCCGATGGTCGCCTATCAGATGGTCCATATCACCGAGGGCGTGATCCAGCGCGGCACCGCAACCGTATTGCGCGATCTCGGCCGGCCGATCATGGGCAAGACCGGTACCACCAACGGGCCGACCGATGTGTGGTTCGTCGGCGGCACCCCGCAGATGATCGGCGGCCTGTATCTCGGCTATGACAGCCCGTCGAACCTGGGCGGTTATGCCCAGGGCGGATCGATCGCCGCGCCGATCTTCAAGGAATTCGCCGTGCCGGCGTTCAAGGGCATGGACGTGCTGCCCTTCACCGCGCCGCCGGGCATCCGCATGGTGCGGATCGACCGCGGCAGCGGGCGTCCGGTGCAGGGCGGCTGGCCGACCGAGGATCCGCTGTCGCCGATCATCTGGGAAGCATTCCGTCCGGAAAGCGATCCGCGCCGCACCCGGCGCACGGCGAATGCGGAGGTTGCGCCCGCCGCTGCCCCGACCACGCAGCGCAAGGCCGATCGCCAGGGCGACAGCGACTTCTTGCAACGCCAGGGCGGAATCTACTAGCGGGGCCGGCGCACCCTATATTGGCTTGAATCGCCGCATCGTCCGTGATGCGGCCGGCGATTACTTCGGAAGGTTTGGAACATGCGCGCTGAAGCGCAGGCATATGTCGACAAGATCAACGCGGCGCTCGCGCTGCTGCGCCGCTCGCTCGACTGGGACCGCGCGCTGCGCCGCCTCGACGAGCTCAACGCGCGCGTCGAGGATCCGACGCTGTGGAACGACGCCAAGAAGGCGCAGGACGTGATGCGCGAGCGTCGCCGCCTCGACGAATCGATCACCGCGACGCGCGCGATCGAGAGTGAGCTGAGCGACACGGTCGAGCTGATCGAGATGGCCGAGGCCGAGGGCGACGAGGAAATGGCCGCCGACGGCACCGCCAGCCTGCGCCAGCTTGCCGAGCGCGCCGATGGCGACAAGGTCAAGGCGCTGCTCTCGGGCGAGGCCGATCCCAACGATACCTATATCG
Organism: Sphingomonas pokkalii; assembly: GCF_003096275.1. GTDB lineage: Bacteria > Pseudomonadota > Alphaproteobacteria > Sphingomonadales > Sphingomonadaceae > Sphingomonas > Sphingomonas pokkalii. Next base: position 113,025 of record NZ_QENQ01000001.1, on the reverse strand, counting down.
AGATCAACGCCGGCGCCGGCGGCACCGAATCGAACGACTGGGCCGAAATGCTCCAGCGCATGTACACGCGCTGGGCCGAGCGCCACGGCTACAAGGTCGAGCTGATCGACTATCACGCCGGCGAACAGGCGGGCATCAAGTCGGCGACGCTGTTGTTCAAGGGCGAGAACGCCTATGGCTATGCCAAGACCGAGAGCGGCGTTCACCGCCTGGTCCGCATCAGCCCGTTCGATTCGAACGCGCGCCGCCAGACCAGCTTCGCCAGCGTCTGGGTCTATCCGGTGATCGACGACAATATCGACATCGAGATCAACGAGAGCGAGCTGCGCATCGACACCTATCGCGCCTCGGGTGCGGGCGGACAGCACATCAACACCACCGACTCGGCAGTGCGCATCACCCACTTGCCGACCGGCATCGTCGTGCAGTGCCAGAACCAGCGTTCGCAGCACAAGAACCGGGCCGAGGCCTATAACCAGCTCCGTGCGCGCCTGTACGAGCGCGAGTTGGCCGAGCGCGAAGCGGCGGCCAATGCGGTCAACGCCACCAAGACCGATATCGGCTGGGGCCACCAGATCCGCTCCTACGTGCTCCAGCCCTACCAGCTGGTGAAGGACCTGCGCACCGGTGTTACCTCCACCGCGCCGAGCGACGTGCTCGACGGCGATCTCGACAGCTTCATGGCCGCCGCGCTAGCACAGCGGGTGACGGGCGAAGCCGTCGTGGTGGAGGATGTCGATTGAGCTTGCCCGTGCGGCCCCTGCTGCTCGGCGTGACGCTGCTGCTGGCGGCGTGCGACGGCGGTTCGCCGGGTCTGCGCAACGAAAGCGGCGATTCGTCGAACACCGGCTTCCCGGCCGCGGACCGGCCGGTGGCGACGATCGTCTCGTCGCGCTGGTCGAACGAGGAGGCGCGCGACCGGCTGAACGAAGCGGGCAAGGTGATGGATCTGGCCGGCATCAAGCCGGGCATGACCGTGGCCGATATCGGCGCGGGCGAGGGCTATTACACGATCCGCCTCGGCCAGCGCGTCGGCGCCAAGGGGCGGGTGGTCGCCGAGGACATCGTCCCCGATTATATCAGCCAGCTCGCGACGCGCGTGGTGCGCGAGAAGCTCGACAATGTCAGCGTGCGGCTTGGGCTGCCGGCCGATCCCCGGCTGCCGGAGAACAGCTTCGATCGCGTGCTGATGGTGCACATGTATCACGAGATCGAATCGCCGTACGAGTTCCTGTGGCGGCTCCGCCCGTCGCTGGCGCCGGGCGGGCAGGTGATCGTGGTCGATGCCGATCGGGCGACCGAGAATCACGGCACCCCGCCCGCGTTGCTCAAATGCGAGTTCGCCGCGGTGGGCTATGCGCAGGTCTCGATGCTGCCGATGGCGTCGGCGGGCGGGTACATGGCGGTGTTCGAGGCGCGCGGCGCGCGACCCGAGCCCGAGACGATCCGCGCCTGCAAGTCGGGCGCGCACGCCAAGGCGGTGACGCCGAAGCCCAACGGCGCGCACGAGTAGATAGCCGTTTCCTCCCCCGCCAGGGCAGAGCTATCGCCCAAGGAAAAACCAAGCCGTCATCCCCGCGAAGGCGGGGATCCATTGGCGCTGGTGCCGCGGTTCTTGCTCCCAGCGCACAGGCGAATGGATTCCCGCCTGCGCGGGAATGACAGAGTATTGTCAGGGGAGCCGCGGCCTCAAAATTCCTTTGCGATTGCTTGGCTCTGGGCAGGGGAGGAAACACGCGGCCAACCCTCCGAACGGAGAAGGGATGACTTCCCCTCCCACACCGGCTAATCCCGCGCGACCCATGACTGAAGCAACCGACACCCAGCGCGACTGGCGCGACACCGTCTTCCTGCCGAAGACCGATTTCCCGATGAAGGCCGGCCTTGCTGCCAAGGAGCCCGCCATCCTCGAGCGCTGGGCGCGCATTAACCTGTACCAGAAGCTGCGCGAGGCCCGCGCCGGCCGCGAGCGCTTCCTGCTGCACGACGGCCCGCCCTACGCCAATGGCGACATCCATATGGGCCATGCGCTCAACAAGATCCTGAAGGACATCGTCGTCCGCTCGCAGAGCCTGATGGGCAAGGACGCGCCCTATGTCCCCGGCTGGGACTGCCACGGCCTGCCGATCGAGTGGAAGGTCGAGGAAGCGTACCGCGCCAAGAAGCTCAACAAGGACGAAGTCGACCCCGTCGCCTTCCGCGCGGAATGCCGTGCCTATGCCGAAAAGTGGGTGGCGGTGCAGCGCGGCCAGTTCGAGCGGCTCGGCATCCTGGGCGATTGGGACGATCCCTATCTCACCATGAAGTTCGACGCCGAGGCGCGGATCGCGGCCGAGCTGCTCAAGTTCGCCGAGACCGGCCAGCTCTATCGCGGCGCCAAGCCGGTGATGTGGTCGCCGGTCGAAAAGACCGCGCTGGCCGAGGCCGAGGTCGAATATGAGGACATCACGTCCACGCAGATCGACGTGGCGTTCGAGATCACCGAGGCGCCGAACGCGCCCGAACTGGTTGGCGCGCATGCGGTGATCTGGACGACCACGCCTTGGACGATTCCGGTGAACCAGGCGTTGGCGTATGGCCCGGACGTCGAATATTCGCTTTTCGAGCTGAAGGCGGGCGCTCTTGAGGAGCCTGCGCTCGCCGGACTTGCGGGCAAGAAATTCCTGGTGGCGACCGCACTGGTGCCGACCTTCCTGAAGCGGATCGGCTCCGCTTGGGACAATAGCGACGCCGTCGATGTCTATTATAAGGGCGGCTGGGCTCTCGAAGGCGCCGTTGCGCGCCACCCGATGCACGCGCTCGGCGGGTTCTTCGCCAAGCCGCGGCCGTTCCTGCCCGGCGACTTCGTCACCACCGATGCGGGTACGGGCCTTGTCCATATGGCGCCGGATCATGGCGAGGACGACTTCCTGCTGTGCAAGGCGCACGGCATCGACCCCGTCTTCGCGGTCGACGGCGCGGGCATGTACCGCGCCGACTGGCTGTGGCTCGGCGGCCAGGGTTCGGTGATCAACAAGAAGTTCGTCAGCGCCGAAGGCCCGATCTGCTCGGACCTGCGCGCCGCCGGCGCGCTGCTCGCCGCCTCGGACGACTTCCAGCACAGCTATCCGCACAGCTGGCGGAGCAAGGCGAAGATCATCTTCCGCGCGACGCCGCAGTGGTTCATTCCGATGGACAAGCCAACTCCCTCTCCCCTTGTGGGAGAGGGAAGGGGCCCGCTCGCGCAAGCGAGTGGGAAGGGTGAGGGGGACGTATCCGCCACACCCAGCACTCCCCCTCACCCTTCCGCGCCTTCGGCGCTCCCTCCCTCTCCCACAAGGGGAGAGGGAAATATGCCCACCCTCCGCGCCATCGCGCTCGATTCCATCGAACGCACCCGCTGGGTGCCCGAGCGCTCGATCAACCGCATCCGCGCGATGGTGGAGGGCCGTCCGGACTGGGTGATCAGCCGCCAGCGCGCCTGGGGCGTGCCGATCGCGCTCTACGTCAACCGCGCCACCGGCGACTATCTGCGCGACCCTGCGGTCAACGCACGCATCCTCGACGCCTTCCGCGCCGGCGGGGCCGATGCCTGGTTCCAGGCCGACCACCAGGCGCTGCTCGGCCCCGACTACCGGGCCGAGGACTATGAGGTCGTCACCGACATCCTCGACGTGTGGTTCGACAGCGGCTCGACCCACAGCTTCGTGATCGAGGCGCGCTATGGCGAGGGCGTGCGCGCCAACCTCTATCTCGAAGGTTCAGACCAGCATCGCGGCTGGTTCCAGTCGTCGCTGCTCGAATCGGCAGGGACCCGCGGCCGGGCGCCCTATGACGCGGTGCTCACGCACGGCTTCGCGCTCGACGGCCAGGGCAAGAAGATGTCCAAGTCGCTCGGCAACGTCGTCGATCCGCTGAAGATCATCGGCGAGAGCGGCGCGGACATCCTGCGCCTCTGGGTCGCGCAGACCGACTATTTCGACGACGTCCGCATCGGCAAGGAAGTCCTCGCCGGCACCGGCGACGCGTATCGCAAGATCCGCAACACCTTCCGCTATCTGCTCGGCGCGCTCGACGGGTTCGGCGAGGCCGAGAAGGTGGCGGTGGCCGACATGCCCGAGCTGGAGCGCTATGTGCTCCACAAGCTGGCGGCGCTTGACGCGGAGCTGCGGTCGGCGGCGGAGGCGTTCGAGTTCAATCGCTATGCGCGCGCGCTCGGCGATTTCATGAACGAGGACCTCTCGGCCTTCTTCTTCGATATCCGCAAGGACTGCCTCTATTGCGATGCGGAGCGCGATCCCAAGCGCCGCGCCTATCGCACCGTGCTGGACCTGCTGTTCCACGCGCTGGTCCGCTACGCCGCGCCGATCCTCGCCTTCACCGCCGAGGAAGTGTGGCAGGCCCGCTTCCCGAGCGAGGACGGATCGGTCCACGAGCTCGAATGGCCGGTGCTGCCGGAAGGCGCCGCGGTCGAGCATGACTGGACCGCGATCCGCGCGCTGCGCCAGACGGTCACCGAGGCGATCGAGCCCTATCGCCGCGAGAAGAAGGTCCGCTCCAGCCTCGAGGCGGAGGTGACCGTGCCGAGCCTGCCGATGCCGGCGGAGGAACTCGCCGAGCTGTTCATCGTCGCCAAGGTCGAACATGGGGGCGAGGTCACGGTCACGCCCACCCAGCGCCACAAATGCGGCCGGTGTTGGCGCCATCTTCCCGAAGTGACGCAGGATGGCGCATTGTGCGACCGTTGCGCAGAGGTGGTGTCGTGATGAAGTCGGTGCGGATGGTTGGCTTTGCCACGGCGCTGGGCGTTTTCGTGATCGACCAGCTGACCAAGTATATCGTCACCGGTCCGCTCGGGCTGGTGGTGCAGAATGATTCGTTGACGATCACCTCGTTCTTCGACCTGCGCTTCGTGAAGAATATCGGCGTGTCGCTGGGCCTGCTCTCGGCCAACAGCCCGACGACGCGCTGGCTGCTGGTGCTGATGACCGCGGCGATCGCCATCGGCGTGCTGGTATGGATGCTGCGCGAGAAGAAGGCGGGCGACGTGTTCGCGCTCGGCCTGGTCCTGGGCGGTGCCTGCGGCAACATCCTCGATCGCAGCCGCCTCGGCTATGTCGTCGATTTCGCCGACCTGCATTTCGGCGAGTGGCGCCCCTTTTTGGTCTTCAACGTGGCCGATGCCGCGATTACCATCGGCGTGGTGATCCTGCTGCTTCGTGCCCTGCTCGTTCGCGACAAGAACCCCAAGTCGCCTGCCCCTGTGGAGAAGAAATTTAATGCGTAAGTTGATCCTCGTCGCGACCGGCGTCGCCCTGGTGGCCTCGCTCTCGGCGTGCGGCAAGAAGGGGTATGACCGGGCACGTCCGGACGAGTTCGCGGTGGCCCGCCAGGCGCCGCTGGTGATCCCGCCCGACTTCTCGCTGCGCCCGCCGCAGCCGGGTGCCGCCCGCCCGCAGGATACCGCCCCGTCCGACCAGGCGCTGGAAGCGCTGTTCGGCGGATCGGCGGCGCGCAGCCAGAGCGAGACCGCCACGTTGGATCAGGCCGGTGCCGCCAGCGCCGATGCCGGTGTGCGCAGCAACGCCGGCAGCCCGCAGACCAATGTGGTCGACAAGGGCACCACCACGCAGGACATCCTGAAATCGCCCCAGGGCGATAACCGCGATGCGAGTGTGAAGACGCCGCAATAAGCGACGTTCGAACCATGCCGCCGCCGGGTCGCAGCGTTGCGGCCGGCGGCGCATGCATTCCGGGGCGATGCACGGCACCGCCGCCGGCGGTTCATCCCTGCATCGCGTCGATCAGCTTCTTGACCTCCTGGCTGCGGCCGCGGGGCAACACCAGCACATCGGCGCCCGATGCGACGACGATCAGATCCTGTACGCCGACCAGGGCGACGCGCTTGCCCGGCTCGCTCTGCACCAGGCAGTTGCGGGCTTCGATGGCGACGACGTCGCCGCGCACGACATTGCCGCCCTCGTCCGGATTGCTGATCGCGTGCAGCGCATCCCAACTGCCGACATCGCTCCAGCCCATCGAAACCGGCACCACGGCGACGCGGGGCGCCTTTTCCATCACCGCGTAATCGATCGAATCGGCGGGGCAGGCGGCGAAGCTTTCGGCATCGGGGAAAATGCGGGTACCTTCGCGCCGTGCCCGATCCATCGATTGCTGGGCGGCGACCAGCATCTCCGGGGCGAAGACGCTGAGGGTGCCCAGATACATGTCGGCCCGGAACAGGAAGATGCCGCCGTTCCAGGCGTGATCGCCCGACGCCAGCATCGCCTCCGCCCGATCGCGCGGCGGTTTCTCGACAAAGCGGTCGACGCGAAAGACGCCGGGGGCAAGCTGTTCCTCGCCGATCTTGATCCAGCCATAGCCGATCTCCGGCGAATCAGGGGTGATGCCGAAGGTGACCAGCCAGCCTTCGTTGACCAGCGGCAGCGCCGCTTCGATCGCGGCATGGAACGCCGTGACATCGCTGATCACATGATCGGAGGGCATCACGAGTATCGGTTCGCTTCCGCCGCCGGCCGCCATCGCCGCCAGCGCGATCGCCGGGGCGGTATTGCGCCCGATCGGCTCGAGGATCAGCGCCTTCACGCCTTGATCGACCAGCGCCAGCTGCTCCTCCACCAGATCGGCGTGGAACGCGTTGGCGACAATGATCGGCGGGGTGAAGCGATCCCCGGAAGCGCGCCGTGCCGTAAGTTGCAGCATGGTTTCTTCCGCCGTCAGCGAAAGCAACTGTTTCGGTCGCTCCGGCCGGGACATTGGCCAGAGGCGCGTTCCCGAGCCGCCCGAAAGAATGACGGGCGTGATCGGTTTCGATTCCGACATTCGATGAAGCTCCCTGTGCGCGCACAATTGCGTTTGTACCATGGCTTGAAACAAGCTCGAGACGAAATGGTTACGGACCCGGTAAAATTCATCTCGGTTTATCTCGGTAAACCGCGATCTGGTCGCTGCGGCTACGGTTCGGCCCCCGCGGAGTCGCCCTCGCGCTGCCGATCTTTTCCGCTATAGCGGCGCGATGATCGATCCGCTGATCCGTATCGCCGAGGCGCTGGAGCGCCTGGCGCCGCCGCCTGCGCCGCCCACCGACCTGGCGGTGCATCCCGCCTATATATGGCGTGGCCGCGATCTGGCTCCGGCCCGTGCGTTCGCGCCGATGCCGCTGGCGCTGCTGCAGGGGGTCGAAAAGCAACGCGTCGCGCTCCTCGCCAATCTTGAGCGGCTTTCGGCCGGCCATGCCGCGCAGGATGTGTTGCTCTGGGGCGCGCGCGGCACCGGCAAGTCGGCGCTGGTGAAGGGTGCGGTGGGCGCGGTGCAGGCGCAGGGCGGGCGACTGGCGCTGGTCGAAGCGGCGACGACGCATCTGGAAACGCTGCCCGATCTATTCGCACTGCTGGCCGGCACCGATCGGCCGTTCGCGATCTTCATCGACGATCTGGGCTTCGACGCCGCAGCCGATGCCCGCGCGCTGCGATCGATACTGGAAGGCGGCGCAGAGGCGCGGCCGGCCAATTGCCGGCTGCTGGTCACGTCCAACCGCCGCCACCTGCTGCCGCGGGATATCGAAGCGCAATCGAGCGCGATCAATCCGCGCGATTCGGTCGACGACGATCTGGCACTGGCGGATCGCTTCGGCCTGTCGCTGGGCTTCCATATGGTCAATCAGGACACCTATGTCGCGATCGTGCGCGGTTATGCCGAGGCGTATGGGCTGGTGTTCGAGCCGGCGGACGCGATCCAATGGGCGACCCGGCGGGGCAGCCGCTCGGGGCGCGTGGCCTGGCAATATGTGGTGGAGTTGGCCGGGCGACAGGGCAAGCGGGTTTAGGGCAACACTGGCGAAAAGCGACCGGCTGCGCGGAAGGCCGGTCGCCCGACGACGGGCGGTGCGACCGGCTATAGTTCGGTTGCGGGATGGCTTGGATCGATCATCTTCAAGGAGGATGCGCCCGCCGCCTTCAGCCACCGCTCCCACGCCGTGCGCAAGCGCTTCGACTGTCTGCTCTTGTCGCGCCTGTTGCCTACCTCGATGAATACGACGTCCACCCCTTCCAGCGGCTGGCTCTCCGGCTTCGGCAAGGCGACCGAGCGGCGGCCGATCGCTCCGGTTTGCAGTCCGTCTGTAATCAGGATCAGCTTCCGCTGGGTGCCCACCCAGCCCAGCGAGGGGCTGCTGCCCGCACGGATGATCTGCTGGGTAATCGGCGAACTGTGTGACGTTGGCGCATCGTTCACCGCATTGCGCACTCCGTCGCCCAGCGTAGCGAGGAATTGCTTGTAAATGGGATCCAGAAATTTCGCATTTTCGTCCATCCGGGCATCCGCACCCTTCGCCGCGACGCAGTTCTGGTATTTGGGTGTAAGCGCGCTCGTGGTGTCATCGTCGAAGGGAACGACGATCAACTTGGAGGCTCGGGGAAGCTTCTTCGCAATACCGAGGACGTTGGCCTCGATCATCTTGACGTTTCTCTGCTCGATCCGATCGGTCACGTCGATCATTACGAGCGCTGCCACCGGTGCTTCGTGGTTGAGGAGGCAAAGGGTTTCCGGATCGACCGCCTGAGCATGGCTGAGATAGGAGAGATACCCGGCACCGCCGGCGACTAGGGATATGGCGACCGCGAATCCACTGATCCAGAGCACACCGGAGCGGGTCGGCTTGGTTTTTGCGGTAGAACGCGCCACGGTCGTGTTTTGCCTTGTGGGTGGGATGTTCGTATCGAAGCGGGATTTTACACGGAGGCTGCGGTGCGGGCGTGCGGCGCTTTCATCTTGCTCGTGACGATCCCATCGCCGACCGACGGGTTGCTGCCGGTGGGCTGAGCGCGCTCGGGTGCGGCCTCGGCTTTCGCCAGTTCCTTGCTGGCAACTGCCAGCTTCGCGGCAAACGCCTTTCGGGCGCCGGCAATGGAGTCGTCGTCAATGTCCTCCCGCTTGCACAGCGTTTCTGCGTCGCCCACGAGCGTGGCATGCTTGCTCCTTATTTGAGCAAGATGTTCCTTGAGCTTCTTGTCGATGTTGACCCAGAGTTCGCCGATATTCGCCCCGCCATTTTGCCTAACATAGGCATCGAATAGGCGTGCCGCGTGTTCGATGTCTTGTGAATCAGAAAGAAACTGGGTGACGACCTTGTCGCCGGTTGCGGCGAGCGCGCGAATGCTTGATTTGCACGCCGTGATGACAGCGGGGCCTTCGTCGAGCCAATGATCAAAATCATCGGAAAATTTTTTGATATGGTCTTTCGCCTGGGTGATCTTCTCGCGCAAGTCCGGCTCGGCCGCATCAATTTTCGCCCCTCTGCTGCGCAGCCCCAAATACCCGCCCGAATATGTCAGGAATTTCCAGGAGATCAGGAAGATCACAGCGAAGGATATAAGGGCGAAGGAGAAGGCCGTGAAATCGCTCAGCGCGTTCAAGATCGCGCCGAAATGCCAGATTTGCCGTTGTGCTGTCCCATATGGATCGGTGTCGCCATGGGCGCCCGCAACACGTGCGAGGCTGAGGAGTGATATGGCCCAGCCAGCGACGAGAAGCGCAGCTGCGATAAGCGCGTAACCACCCCACCTTCCGCGGTCCTGCTTGAGCCGCAGTTGCCTGCCTACCCCAAGCCCTATTCCGCATAATATGAAAACGCCAGATGCGAGGAGGGCAGCGCTGAATCCGCCGACAAGACCGTTTTGCAATTGGGTGGATTGGTAGAGAGAATTTATGACAAATTCTCCTACGGTCAGGATTCCAAGCTGGCCAATAACGGCCATGTCAATTTTCTTTCCTGGTTTGACATCGTCGCTCAGGCCGTGATTTTTGCGAAATACTGTCAGCTCGTCTTTTGCGCTCTTTAGGTTGGAGGCGCTAGCGAGAATGGCCTCCTTGTGTTCTTCGGTCGTGCGATCGAGATGTGCCGACATCATATCGATGATGCCCTTTGGCCGGCACTGGTTCAGCCACTGACTTTCTTGGGCGATGGAGGTGTCGAGACCGCTTAACGCCTCTTCGGCACGATGGAAGGCGCTGCCCGCATAGGATTCGAGTTGCACTTGGAGGGAGACCAGGGTTGTTGAACCCGGCGCGAGCGACACCCTTTTGTCACCAGCACCTACGCTTTTGCTGAGTCCTTCGGCTTGATCGATGGCGAAGGCGATGGCGGAGGCTCGGAAGGGGCTGGCGCGCCGCGCGAAAAAGTTGCGTAGCCGGTCGATCAGGCTGCGGGCGGCGGGTACCAGTGGCGTCCGGACAAAAGGAACGCGCTGCGCGCGGACCTCCTCCGCGTTTGTGAAGTCGATTTCGCGAGTGCTACCAATGCCTTGCGACGTGGATGCCCTGGCCATCCGCTTTCCCCCAATAGCCGTTTGTGGTGCGCCCCGCGTCTTCACCACGCGACAAGGCTAGCGTGGTAGAATGTCATCCGTCAATGTCAGTCGAGGCATCAATCGGCCTCAAATTGCGACCGGGGCGCTACTATCGGAAGGACACGGCTCCGAACAACGCCGGGCGTAGGTCAGCAGCAGGCAAGAAAGAATTGGTATTGTATCAGCTATGTGGCGCGCGACGATGATGGTGGGCAGCAGGCGCCCGGGACCTGACTTCGCGGATGGGCGCTCGTTCGTCTACCGTGAGCGCAGAAGGCGCCGCGCCCTGATCTCCCGCCGGCCCTTTAGACCCGCCCTCAACCCAGCCCTTCGGCCATTTCCGCCAGTTCCAGCCAGCGCAACTCGGCGGCATCCTTCTCGTCGCGCAGCCGCGCGATGCCCTCGCTCAGCTTGGCGAACTTCGCCGGATCCTTGGTGTAGAGCGCAGGATCGGCCAGCAGCGCCTCGTCGCGGGCGATCGTCTGGTCGATCTCCTCGATGCGCTTGGGCAGGAGTTCGTAGTCGCGCTGGTCCTTGTAGCTCAGCTTGGTGCGGGCCTTGGGGGTTTCGGCCACGGGCGCTGGGGCCGGCTTGCTCGCCTTTTTCGCCTCGATCCGCGGGCGGCGCTTGGCCTCCCAGTCGGCATAGCCGCCGACCACCACGTCCACCGTGCCGCTGCCGTCCAGCCCCAGCGTCACCGTGACGGTGCGGTCGAGAAAGTCGCGATCGTGGCTGACGATCAGCACCGTGCCGGCATAATCGGCGATCACTTCCTGAAGCAGGTCGAGCGTCTCGAGGTCGAGATCGTTGGTCGGCTCGTCGAGCACCAGCAGGTTGGACGGCCGGGCGAATTCGCGCGCGAGCAGCAGGCGCGAGCGCTCGCCGCCCGAGAGCGTGCCGATCCGCGCCTCGGCGATGCTGGGATCGAACAGGAACTCCTTGAGATAGCCATGGACGTGCTTGCGCGCGCCCTGCACGTCGATCCAGTCGCCGCCGTCCGCCAGCACGTCGCGCACCCGCTTGTCGGGCGCCATCAGGCTGCGCTGCTGGTCGATGATGATCGCGTCGAGCGTCTGCGAGAGCTTCACGCTCCCTTCGTCGGGCTGGAGCTCGCCGGTGAGCATCTTGAGCAGCGTCGACTTGCCCGCGCCGTTCGATCCGACGATGCCGATCCGGTCGCCCTTGGTGACGCGGAAGCTCAGGTCCTTGATGATCGTCCGCTCGCCGAAGCGCTTGGTGACGTGCTTGGCGTCGATCACCACCTTGGTCTGGTTGCCGTCCGAGGCGGTGGCGAGCGCGGCGGTACCCTGCGGGCCCGTCATCGCGGCGCGTTCGGCGCGCATTTCCTTCAGCTTGGACAGGCGGCCCTGGTTGCGGCGACGGCGGCCGGTGACGCCGCGCTGGAGCCAATGCTCCTCGATCTTGAGCTTGGCGTCGAGCCGCTGGGCGTTGCGCTCCTCCTCGGCATAGACCTGCTCGGTCCATGCTTCGAACCCGCCGAAGCCGATCTCGGCGCGGCGGATGGAACCGCGATCGAGCCACAGCGTCTGGCGGGTGAGACGGGTGAGGAAGGTACGATCGTGGCTGATGACGATAAAGGCGCCCTTGTAGCGCGTCAGCCAGTCTTCCAGCCATTCGATCGCACCGAGATCGAGATGGTTGGTCGGCTCGTCGAGCAGGAGCACGTCGGGATCCTGCGCCAGCGCGCGGGCGATGGCGGCACGGCGGCGCTCGCCGCCGCTGGCCGTCGCCGCTTCGCGGCTGAGGTCGATGCCGAGCTGGTCGGCGATCGCCTCGGCCTCGTGCTGGGCGGGGGCGTCGTCGCCGGAGAGGACATAGTCCATCAGCGTGGTGCAGCCGGTCATGCGCGGTTCCTGCTCCAGCAGGATCACGCGCGTGCCGGGCACGATGGTGCGGCGACCCTCGTCGCTGTCGATCGCGCCGGCGATCAGCTTGAGCAGCGTCGTCTTGCCCGCCCCGTTGCGGCCGATCAGCGCGAGCCGATCGCGCTCGCCGACATGCAGGTCGAGATTGCGGAAAAGCCAGCCGGATCCCTGAACGAGACCCAGCCCTTCATAGGAAAGCACCGGAGCAGCCATGACGCAGCACCTAGGGGCCCGAACCCGCCCCGGCAAGCGGCGGCCGATGCGCGAAAGCCACAATTCCCGAACCATGGCTGACGCGCATGTTCAGGGGCTATTCAATGCCCGGACCCTATGCCATGCCAATGCCGATGTTGGTCAAGCCTGTTCTGATCGCGTGTCTTGCGAGCCTCGCGCTCACGAGCCCGATCGTGGCGCGTCCGCTCGACGCGGCCCAGGACGACGGCCAGCGTGCGGCGCGGGAGCGGCGGCTTCGCGGCCAGAATCTGCCCGCGCGCGAGATCGAGCGGCGGGTGATTCCCCGGATGCCGGGCGCCCAATATCTGGGATTCGACTATGATCCCGGTACCGACATTTACACGCTCAAATTCCTGCGCAATGGATCGGTGATCTGGGTGGAGGTGGATGGCCATACCGGCCAGATCCTCCGCCGCATGGGCAGCTGAGCAGACCACAAGAAAAGGACGGACAGCGAATGCGACTTCTGATCGTCGAGGACGAACCCAATCTCGGCATCCAGCTCCGCACCGCCCTGGAAGGCGCGGGCTATGCCGTCGATCTCGCGACCGATGGCGAGGAGGGGCATTTCCTTGGCTCCACCGAGCAATATGACGCGGTGATTCTCGATCTGGGCTTGCCGGAGATCGACGGGCTTACCGTGCTCGATCGCTGGCGGAAGGAAGGCCGCACCATGCCGGTGCTGGTGCTGACCGCGCGGGACAGCTGGTCGGACAAGGTGGCGGGCCTGGATGCCGGCGCCGACGATTATGTCGCCAAGCCGTTCCAGACCGAGGAACTGATCGCCCGCCTGCGCGCGCTGATCCGCCGCGCTTCGGGCAACGCCTCGGCCGAGCTGACCGCGGGCGACATCCGCCTCGACACCCGCTCGGGCAAGGTCACCAAGGCGGGCGAGCCGGTGAAGCTGACCGCGCAGGAATATAAGCTGCTCAGCTATCTGCTCCACCACAAGGGCAAGGTGGTGAGCCGTACCGAGCTGATCGAGCATATCTACGACCAGGATTTCGATCGCGATTCGAACACGATCGAAGTGTTCGTGACGCGCATCCGCAAGAAGCTGGGCGCCGATGTGATCACCACCATTCGCGGCCTGGGCTACAGCCTCGACGAATCCGGCTTCGCCTGAGGCCGCACGGGTGGACGCAGCACCGATCTCCAGCGACACGTCCGAAGGTGCGGCGTCCGCGCCTGCCGATACCGATCCCCGCGAGAGCCGGCCGGTGCGCGTCACCGGATCGGTCAGCCGCCGGATGCTGCTGGTGGCGACCGCCTGGATCCTGCTGCTGCTGGTCGGTGGCGGGCTCGCCCTGGATCGGGTGCTGACCGGTGCGATCACCCGCAATTTCGACGACCAGCTGGACTATCTCGTTTCCTCCCTGATCGTTTCCGCCGAGCTGGGTTCGCGCGGGGAAGTGGTCCTGAACCGGCAGCTTGCCGACCAGCGCTTCCTCGAGCCCAATTCGGGCGCCTATTGGCAGATCAGCGGCAAAGGCTACGAAGCGTTCCCGTCGATGTCGCTGTGGGATCGACGACTGAAGTCGAACAAGGTCTATCAGGACCGCAACATCCATTTCTATGACAGCGACGAATTCGTCGACAAGCGTTCCGGCGCCAACCGCGATGATCCCGGCAACCAGCGGCTGCGCATCGCCGAGCGCGATCTGACACTGCCGGGATCGCCGGTGCTGTGGCGATTCCAGGTGGCGGAGACTCGCGAGACGCTGGATGCGCAGATCGCCACGGTGCGCCGAACATTGGTGCGCAGCTTCGCGCTGCTGGGGCTGGGGCTGGTCGCGATGGCGGCGCTGCAGACATGGTATGGCCTGCGGCCGCTGCGTAAGGTGCGGCGCGAGATCGCTCGCCTGCGCGCCGGCCACACCAAGCGCGTCGCGGGGGCGTTGCCAGCGGAAGTGGGGCCGATGGTCGACGAGCTCAACGCACTGGTGGAGCATAACGACCGTCAGGCGGAAGAGGCGCGGCGCCATGCCGGCAACCTCGCCCATGCGTTGAAGACGCCGCTGAGCGTGATCATGAATGCAGCGGCGGCGGGGCAGGCCGATCTGCCCGATACGGTGATCCGCGAGGCGCGGACGATGCGGCGGCAGATCGACCACCATCTCGCCCGCGCCCGCGCGGTCGGGCGGCGCGGCAGTGCGCACAGCCGGGCGGAAGTTTGGTCGTCGATCGTGGCGGTCGAGCGGGCCGTGGCGCGGCTCTACCCCAATGTCCGTATCGATGTGGACGGGGTGAAGGATGCCGTTGCCCATATCGAGCGGCAGGATCTCGACGAGATCCTCGGCAATCTGGTCGAGAACGCCGCGAAATATGGCGGCGGCAGCGTGTTCGTGACCGCGCGGCTGGAGGCAGGCTATGTCGAGATCCTCGTCGAGGACGACGGCATGGGCATTCCCGAGGCAGATCGCATCCGAATCTTCGATCGCGGCGTACGGCTGGATACCGGCAAGCCCGGCACCGGGCTGGGCCTGGCGATCGTGCGCGACGTCGCCGAAATCTATGGCGGCACCGCCAGTCTGGAAGAGAGCGAGGATCTGGGCGGCCTGCTCGTCCGCCTCCGCCTGCCGGCGGCGGGCTGAAGCTCAGGCTGGCTCGACCGCGCGCATCGCCTCGGCCGCGATCTCCAGGCTGCGCTTGCGGGCCTGGTGATCGTACATCGCGCTGGTGAGCATCAGTTCGTCCGCCTGGGTGCGTTCGAGGAACGCTTCGATCTCGCGCCGGATCTTGGCGGGGCCGCCGATTGCCGATGCGGACAGGACATGGTCGAGCATGGCATTGCCCTGCGTGCCCAGGCCCTCGCGATAGCCGCGCACCGGCGGCGGTAGCCGAACGCCGGTGCCGGTGGTGCGGAGCGCGACGAACGCCTGTTGCTGCGAACTGGCCAGATACGCGCCCTCTTCATCGCTGTCGGCGGCAAAGACGTTGAAGCCGAGCATCAGGTGCGGCTTGGCCAGCGCTTCGGACGGGCGAAAATTACGCCGATAGACGGCGATCGCTTCGTCGAGCATTCCCGGGGCGAAATGCGAGGCAAAGGCGTAGGGCAGGCCGAGTGCGGCGGCGAGCTGCGCGCCGAAGGTGCTGGAGCCGAGAATCCAAAGCTTCACATCGGCACCTGCCCCCGGCGTCGCGCGGATGCCGGTGCGGCCATCATCGGCGAAATAGCTTTGCAACTCCATCACGTCGCGCGGGAATTCGTTGCCGTCGCTGTCCAGGTTGCGCCGGATCGCGGCGGCGACGCGCTGATCCGATCCAGGTGCGCGGCCGAGGCCGAGATCGATGCGGCCGGGAAACAGCGCATCGAGTGTGCCGAATGCCTCGGCGATCTGCAGCGGGGAATGGTTGGGCAGCATGATCCCGCCGGCGCCGACCCGGATCGTCCTGGTCGCCTGCGCGACATGCGCGATCACCACGGCGGTGGCGGCGCTGGCAATGCCTTCCATGCCGTGATGCTCCGCCACCCAATAGCGCTGAAAGCCGATCCGTTCGGCATGGGCGGCGAGATCGGCGGCATTGGCCAGCGCCTGCGGAACGGTGCCACCCTGGACTACCGGGACGAGATCGAGGAGCGAAAAGGCTGTCATGGACAGGAGATGGGGGGCGGCAACCGACCGTGCCAGAGGGTTCGGGTTGGGAGGGGGCAAGCGGAAGTTTAAGGGGTGGGGGCGGCCACCCTCACGCTGCCGGCGCGGGGAGATGGCGTCAGGGAGTGCGGCTCCCTCTCCCCTTGTGGGAGGGGGAGGGAGCCGCGGAGCGGCGGAAGATGCGGGGGGACGCTCCGCTCAGCCTTCGCGGTGCACCGCGAACGGGCCGTTGCCCTGGTTCACCGGCATCAGTTCCAGCGTGTTGACGGTGAAGTGCGGCGGCAGCGTCGCCACCCACAGCATCGTCTCGGCGATGTCCTCGGCGGTCATCGGGTTGACGCCGGCATAGACCTTGTCCGAGGCGTCCTGGCTGCCGGTGCGGACCAGGGTGAATTCGGTTTCGACCATGCCCGGCTCGATCGAGGTGACGCGCACGCCGGTGCCGATCAGGTCGGCGCGCAGGTTGAGCGTGAACTGGCGGACGAACGCCTTGGTCGCGCCGTACACATTGCCGCCGGGATAGGGATAGGTCGCCGCCACCGACGACAGGTTGATGATCCCGCCCTTGCGCGCGACCAGCCCCGGCAGCAGCTTGTGGGTGATCGAGACCAAAGCGGTGACGTTGGTGTCGATCATCGTCCGCCACTTGTCGAGCGACGCCTTGTGGGCGGGCTCCAGGCCGAGCGCGAGGCCGGCATTGTTGATCAGCAGGTCGATGTCCGAGAAGGGGGCGGGCAGGCTGTCCAGCGCCGCATCGCGCGCCGCTTCGTCGCGAATGTCGAAGGCGAGGGTGTGGACGCGCTCCCCGGCCAGCTTTTCCAGGCGATCGGCGCGGCGGCCGGTCGCCACCACATGCCAGCCGGCATCGGCAAAGGCACGGACCGAAGCTTCGCCGATCCCGGCGGTGGCGCCGGTGATGAGTACGGTAGGCATGGCAACTCCTGGGATGACGGGTTTGGCTTCCTATACGCGCGTCGCGACGGTTTGGATCAGCTTTTTGCGGGGTTGCAGCCGGAAGCGCCAGTTCCGGCGGGGCCGCTGACCGACCGGCACAGCATCGGCTGTGCGTCGGCGGGGTAGAGCGGCATCCGTGTCTCCATCTCCCTCTCCCGCAGGCGGGAGAGGGAAAGTACGCCCGGTTCGCATTGGACCACCGTGGCCTGAAAGCGAGCGGTTAGCTGATGGGGTGGACGCCCCCCGACGGCATCGATGTGCCAAAGTGGAGGTGTTGATCACCACTTGAGGGAGATGACAGCATCCGACTACGTGCCAACATTACCCCGATTTACCGCTTGCATCCGAAGGGGCGTCCACAGATGCCGTTCACCCGTGCGAACGAATACCGTCCGCCATCCGCAGCATCACCAAGCAATTCTAACGGGTGAGGATGAGCTGGATCGTCGATACGTAGCTTCAGCGGGTAAGCATCAGACCTGACCACGATGGCATGCGCTGACGCTCCAACGTATGCCGTTGGCAGAACATACGGGCCTGCCTTATCCCGCTCGACGATGTAATCAACGCGCTGATTTGCAACGGTCATCACCCCGTCGTGCAAAACGATCGTGCCGCAACAGCCGTTCGAATATCGGCCGTTTGCGATGCTCGTCGGCAAACGCGGTTCTCCCGAGAGCGCAATGTAAACCCACGCGCAAAGAACCATGACGACGGTGGCGATCCCAACAGTCTTGCTCGCGCGCATAATGCCTGTTTGAACTGGCATAGGCATGTCCGCAACCAGGCGCGAACAGCCAGCTGGCTTCAGAATGCCACCACCCAGAACGCCGACGATGCACGACATGGCGCTGCCGGAAAGGAGGCAAGGGGACAATCGAAGGTCGAAACCGACTTCAACCGCCCCTCGCTGGTCCGCTAACCCCTCACCGGCCGCCCGTCGAGCGACAGATCAAACGTCGAGATTGGCGACGCTGAGCGCATTCTCCTGGATGAAGTCGCGGCGCGGTTCGACCACGTCGCCCATCAGCTGAGTGAAGATCGCGTCGGCCACGTCGGCCTGGTCGATCGCCACCTGCAGCATCGAGCGATTCTGCGGGTCGAGCGTGGTCTCCCACAGCTGCTCCGCATTCATCTCGCCCAGACCCTTGTAGCGCTGGATCGCCAGCCCCTTGCGCCCGAAGGCGAGGATCGCGTCGAGCAGCTGCGACGGGCGCGACACCAGGCTCTCGCCCTTGCCGACCGCGACGGGCGCGTCGTCCTCGGGCACCGGCGCATCCACCTCGGTCGCGAGGCCCTTGTTCGAGACGAGCTTGGACGGCGTCAGATAGGCCGCCGCCTGCTCGCTCGCCAGCGTGTGCAGCTTGCGCGCCTCGGCCGAGACGAGGAAGTTCGCCTCGACGATGTGGTGGTCGGTCACCCCGCGCCACAGCCGCTCGAAATGATAGCCGCCATCCTCGGTGATGCGCGCGCTCCACCGGGCCTCGGTGTCGGCGGCGTTGAGCCGGGCGACGACGGTCTTCAGTTCCTCGGCATGCTGTTCGCGGCTCACCGACGGATCGAGCGCGCCGCCCAGCGCCAGCGATTCGATGATCATCGGATCGTAGCGGCGCGGCACGTAGCGCATGAGGGTGCGCATGCGGCGGGCATGCTCGACCAGCGTGCGCAGGTCCTCGCCCGAGCGCTGGCTGCCATTGGTGTCGAGCACCGTACCGCCGACGCCGGCATCGACCAGATACTGGTCGAGCGCGGCATCGTCCTTCAGATACACCTCGGAGCGGCCCTTGGTCGCCTTATAGAGCGGCGGCTGCGCGATATAGAGGTGCCCGCCCGTGATGATCTCGGGCATCTGGCGGTAGAAGAAGGTGAGCAGCAGCGTGCGGATGTGCGCGCCGTCCACGTCTGCGTCGGTCATGATGACGATCTTGTGGTAGCGCAGCTTCTCGATGTTGAAATCGTCGCGGATGCCGGTGCCGAGCGCGGTGATGATCGTGCCGATTTCGCGGCTGGCGAGCATCCGGTCGAAGCGCGCGCGCTCGACGTTGAGGATCTTGCCGCGCAACGGCAGGATCGCCTGGAAGTGGCGGTCGCGGCCCTGCTTGGCCGAGCCACCGGCCGAGTCACCCTCGACGAAGAACAGTTCGGACTTGGCGGGATCGCGCTCCTGGCAGTCGGCGAGCTTGCCGGGCAGGCTGGCGATATCCATCACGCCCTTGCGCCGGGTGAGCTCGCGGGCACGCTTGGCGGCCTCGCGCGCGGCGGCGGCGTCGATCACCTTCTGGATGATCTGCTTGGCAACCGCGGGATTTTCCTCCAGCCATTCGGCCAGCTTGTCGGCCATCAGGCTTTCGAGCGGCTGGCGGACTTCGGAGGAGACCAGCTTGTCCTTGGTCTGGCTGCTGAACTTGGGGTCCGGCAGCTTGACCGAGACGATCGCGGTGAGCCCCTCGCGCATGTCGTCGCCGGTGAGGCTGACCTTCTCCTTCTTCAGCATCCCCGACTTGTCGGCATAGCCGTTCAGCGTGCGGGTCAGCGCCGCGCGGAACGCCGCGAGATGGGTGCCGCCGTCGCGCTGCGGGATGTTGTTGGTGAAGCAGAGGACGTTTTCGTAATAGCTGTCGTTCCACTCCAGCGCGACGTCGATCGTCACGTCGTCGCGGGTGCCGCTGATCGCCACCGGATCGGGCATCAGCGCGACCTTGTTGCGATCGAGATACTTCACGAACGCGGCGATGCCGCCCTCATAGAACAGCTCGACTTCCTTGACTTCCTCGTGCCGCGCGTCGCGCAGGAACAGGCGCACGCCCGAATTGAGGAAGGCGAGTTCGCGATAGCGATGCTCGAGCTTCTCGAAGTCGTACTCGGTGATCTTGAACGTCTCCGGGCTGGCGAGGAAGGTCACGCGCGTGCCCTTCTTGCCGTTCGCCGGGCCGATCACCTTGAGCGGCGCCTCGGCATCGCCGTGGCGGAAGCGCATGTAATGCTCCTCGCCGTCGCGCCAGATGTTGAGATCGAGCCACTCGCTGAGCGCGTTCACCACCGACACGCCCACGCCGTGCAGGCCGCCCGAAACCTTGTAGGCGTTCGAGTCCGAGGTGTTCTCGAACTTGCCGCCCGCATGGAGCTGGGTCATGATCACTTCGGCGGCGGACACGCCCTCTTCGGAGTGGATGCCGGTCGGAATGCCGCGGCCATTATCCTCGACCGAGACCGATCCGTCGGCGTTGAGCGTGATCTGGATCAGGTCGCAATGGCCGGCCAGCGCCTCGTCGATCGCATTGTCGGAAACCTCGAACACCATGTGGTGGAGGCCCGAACCGTCGTCGGTGTCGCCGATATACATGCCGGGGCGCTTGCGGACCGCGTCGAGGCCCTTGAGGACCTTGATGGAATCGGCGCCATATTCGTTCGCGTTGGGATCGTTCGTCTTGGGAGTGTCTGCCATGCCGAGGATATAGGGATTCAGGGCACGAAACGAAAGCGAAATGGGCAGGCCTCAGCCCGGCTCGACGCGCCCCTCCGCCACCCGATAGCGGGTCGCGCTGGCGGGCACGGCTTCGAACAGTGCCGGCTCGGTGCCGGTCATCCAGACCTGGCCGCGTCCGGCCAGCCGCTCGAACAGCGCCGCCCGGCGACCGGGATCGAGATGCGCAGCGACTTCGTCGAGCAACAGGATCGGCGAACGGCCGGCGCGGTCCGCTACCAGTTCGGCATGGGCGAGGACGATGCCGAGCAGCAGCGCCTTCTGTTCGCCGGTAGAGCAGAGATGTGCCGGCTGGCCCTTGTCGAGATGCGTCACCCGCAGGTCGGCGCGGTGCGGTCCCGCCAGCGTGCGGCCGGCGGCGGCATCGCGCCGCCGGCCCTCGCGCAAGGCGGCCGCCAGCAACGCCGCGTCGCCCTGCCAGCCCTCCAGGGCGAGCCCGGCGCGGGCGAAGGGCCCCTGCGGCTGGTTCGCAAGGCGGGCGTCCAGCGCGGCAACGGCATCGCGGCGCGCGGCATCGATCGCGGCACCGTGCTCGGCCATCCGTGCTTCCAGCGCATCCAGCCAGGCGGGATCGGGGGGCCGCTCGTCGGCAAGCAGCCGGTTGCGTTCGCGCATCGCCGCTTCGTAGCGGGTCGCTTCATGGGCGTGGCGCGGATTGAGCGCCAGCGTCAGCCGGTCGAGGAAACGGCGGCGTTCGCCCGGTGCTTCGAGAAACAGCCGGTCCATCGCCGGCGTGAGCCAAAGGACGACCAGCCACTGCGCCAGGCTGGTGGCGGCGGCGGTAGCGCCATTGACGCGTACGATCCGCCGTTCGGGCGAATCGGCGCGGGTCCCGGTGCCGATCTCGGCATCGTCGAGCGTTGCGGCAACGCCGAAGCCGCCGGCGCCGCCCTGGCGTGCCATTTCCCCAAGCGGGGCGCCGCGCAGCCCCCGACCGGGGGCCAGCAGCGACACCGCCTCCAGAATATTGGTCTTGCCCGCGCCATTCTCCCCGCTCAGCACCACGAACGTCGCACCGGGCGCCAGCAGCGCATCGGCGTGATTGCGGAAGTCGGTGAGCAGGAGACGCTTGACGGCCATGAAAGGGGCTGTAGCGCAGCACCTTGCCCACGAACACCGCTTGGCCGATAGACCGGGGCGAAGGGATAGAAACACATGATCCGCAAGACTCTCACGATTGCCGCGCTGCTACTGGTCGCGGCCTGTTCCAAGGCGCCCGAGGATGTGACGGTGCGCTACACCGCCGCCGGCGGCCGTGGCACCATCACCGTCAAGGCCGCTGCCAATGGCGATGCAAAGGTGGAAGCCGGCCCGCAGACGCTGATCCGTAAGGGCGGCACCGACTATGTCGTCATCAGCGAAGGCAACGACAAGTTCGCCGCCAGCTTCGCCGATTTCGTTGGCGCGACCCAGGATATCGCCAAGGAAAAGGGCATGAAGCCCCAGGCGCTGCCGCAGGATCCGGAGTATGAGGCGGTGGAAGTGGGCGAGGAAAAGGTCGCCGACCAGAAGGGCACGATCTGGAGCGTCCAGCCCAAGGGCAATCCCAATGGCGATTCGATCCGCATCGTAGTGAGCAAGGATTCGCGCTTCGCCAATGTCGCCGCGGCGATCGGGATGCAGACGCGCCTGACCAGCGCCCGCATGGCGACGATGTTCACCAGCATTCCCAAGGCGGAAAAGGTACTGGAAGACGTGGTCGGCAAGGGCATGGTGCTGCGCCTGGGCGATGCGCTGACCTTGCAGGACGTGAAGCCCGGCGCGATTCCGGCGACCGAATTCGCGCTGCCGAAGGTGCTTGACCGCGCGGCGCTGCGCCAGCGGATCATGGATCAGGCGAACAAGGCGCTCGAAGCCGCCAAGGCAGCCGGCGACAAGGCCGGGGCCGCACCGGCACCAGGCACCGCACCCGCACCCGCACCTGCCCCGGCGCCCGCACCGGAAGCCAGCCCGACCAAGAAGTGATGATGTCTCGCCGCCTCGCGCGCGCGCTCGCCTTGCTGCTGGTGCTGGCCCCGTGGCCGGCGCTCGCGGATGTCTCCGCCTTGTACCGCGCCGGCGACGACCGGTTGACGGTGGAAGTCGCGGACAATGGCGATGCGCGCGTCGAGGTGGGTGAGTTCGTCTATCTCCGTCATGGCGGAGCGGAATATCTGACGCTGGAAAAATTCGGCGGCATCTCGATCACCGGTCGCCGCGACGATATGCTGAAGTTCCTCGGCGTGCTGTTCCGCGCCGATCCCCAGACCGCAAAGCTGGCCACGCCGGACCCGATAACGCCGACCGTCGAACCGTTGCCTGCCACGGAAGTGCTGGGGCTGAAGGGGCAGGGATGGCGGGTGTGGCCCAAGGGCAAGCGCGATCCCGCCGGCAGCATGGATATGGCCTGCACCGATGCGCCGCAGCTGGCGCCGGTCGGTCCCGTGCTGCAAGCGATGGTCGGCACGTTTCTCACGGCGTTCGCCCCGATGGACAAGGGCGGGCATTTCCGCGCCATCCTCGCCGTGATCCGCCAGAAGGGCGCCCCGCTTTCGGTCCAGGGGGCGATGATGGGGGCGAAGATGCAACTGGACCGGCTGGAAACGGGCAGGATCGATCCCAAGCGCTTCGCCGTGCCGGAGGACCTGTTCAGTGCCGAGATGCTGGACGCCTTGGCCGCCCAGATGAAATCGGACCTGGAGAAGGGAAAGACGCCCTAAGCGAGGGGACGTGATGTTGCCCCGCCGTGGCGGGCCAGTCCCGGTGGGTCAACGGGTCAACATCATGGCATCCCACGCTAAAGCGCGTCGATCCCCGCCGCTTCCAGCCGTGCCTGGGCGATGCGATAGCGTGCAGGTTCGGCAATACCCAGCCGCCGCCGCGCCGTTTCCAGCGGCTCTTCGAGCAGCGCTTCATAATCCTCGCCGTGCAGCCAGCGGGCGCGCTTGCCGTGGCGGTAGCCTTCGCAGATCGCTTTCACGCAATCGAAGCGGCCGGTGGTGCGAATGCTCTTTATTGCTCCGCCCAGCGCGATGAAGCCCCAGCCAAGGCCGCCGGTCTGCGCATAGGAGAAGGCGACGAGGCAGAGTTCGCCGAGATGTTCGTCGGCTTTGTAGCCGGTCAGCACATGCCAGATGTCGTGGATGTCGCGTTCGCGCCGCCCCATCCAGGCATAGGGATGTTCGACGTCGATGCCCTGGAAGCCGCCTTCGACCATGCTCACCTGCACCAGCCCGTCGGCCGAATAGCCGGTGCTGTCCAGGAAATCGCGATAGGCCGCGCCAAGCGTGCCGGGGGCGAAGCTGTCGATCCAGCTGCGGTCGCACAGGCGCTGGGCAAGTTCCAGCCGGCGATAGGCCAGCTTGCCGCCGCCCTGCACCCGCAGCAGCTTGCGATAGTTGCGCTGCGTGACGTCTCCATTCAGCGCACGCATGATGCGGAAAACCTGTTCGGTATCGTCGCCATTTGCGAGCAGACGGCGCAGCGCCGCGAAGGCGGTACCCCATTCGCGCCGCAATGGCACACCGGGATTGAGCGTCTGGGGGGGCTGGGTCGCCATTCCATCCGATCCTGATAACTGACATGGATGTCAATAGACGAGAACGGGGGATCTTTCAAGTTGCCCGAGCCGGACGACGCATCCGCAAAGATCCGCCGTCCGACCCACGTCCCGTAAGTGCGACCCTCGGGGCACGGCCAACCCTATGCGCCGCGGCCTTCCACCGGCAAAGCCGGGGAAAGCGCGGATCGGGTCGGAAAGCACCCATAAACCATCACAAGTATTTGCGAAGAAATGGATTCTTCGCGTGCGGTCAAACCCGCATCGGCATCAATACGTAGAGCGCGGGCGATGCATCATTCTCGCGAATCAGCGTCGGCGCGGCGGCATCGGCGAGATGCACTTCGACCAGGTCGCCTTCGATCTGGCCGAGAATATCCATCAGATAGCGGCTGTTGAAACCGATCTCGAAGCCCATTGCGGCATATTCACCGGGCACTTCTTCGGCGGCGACGCCATTCTCGGGGCTGGTGACCGAAAGCACGACCTTGTCGCGCTCCAGCGCCATTTTCACCGCGCGGGTCTTCTCGGTCGCGATGGTCGATACGCGGTCGACGCCCTGCATCAGGCTCTTCGGATCGAGCTTGAGCAGCTTGTCGTTCGCGGTCGGGATCACGCGGCTGTAATCGGGGAAGGTGCCGTCGATCAGCTTCGACGTGAGGATCGCCTGGCCCAGATCGAAGCGGATCTTCGACGGCGAGAGCGATACGCCCACCGAACCATCGACCTCGTCGAGCAGCTTGCGCAGCTCCGCCACGCACTTGCGCGGCACGATCACGCCCGGCATCGCGTCCGCGCCCTCGGGGCAGGGCACGGTGACGCGGGCCAGCCGGTGGCCGTCGGTCGCGGCGGCGCGCAGCAGGCGGTTGGCGTCGTCCGTCACATGGAAGAAGATGCCGTTCAGATAATAGCGCGTCTCTTCGGTGGAGATCGCGAATCGGGTCTTGTCGATGATCTGCTTCAGCGTTTCGGCCGGCAGCTCGAACGTCGTCGGCAGCTCGCCCTCGGCGATCATCGGGAAATCGTCGCGCGGCAGCGTGCCCAGCTGGAAGCGGGCGCGGCCCGCCACCACCGTCAACTTGCCCTCGGCCGCGGTGAGCACCACCTGCGAACCCTCGGGCAGCTTGCGGACGATGTCGAACAGCGTGTGCGCCGAGACGGTCGTCGCGCCGACCTGGTCGACTGCCGCCGGAATCGTCTCGTCGATCTGCAGATCGAGATCGGTGGCCATCAGCCGCAGCGATCCGCCGAGCTGTGCATCGATCAGCACGTTGGACAGGATCGGAATCGTGTTGCGCCGCTCAACCACGGACTGGACGTGGCTCAGGCCCCTCAGCAGAGTTGCGCGTTCGATCGTCGCCTTCATGTACCTCAAACCCCCGGGCCGTCGCCCAACATTTCACCCGGCGCGACCCGGCCGGTGGCAATGCGCCATGACGTACCCTTAACGCGAAAAAGGGCCGGAGCAACCCCGCTCCGACCCCCTTTTCAACAGACGAAACGCCTTTTCGGTGATCAGAAGCGCACGCCGATGCCGGTGACGATCTGGTGGCGTTCGGGATCGACGCCGTTCGCCTGCGAGCCATAGTTGGAATAGCGATATTCCGCCTTGGCGAAGACCTGGTTGGTCAGCTTGAACTCGGCACCCGCGCCGAGACGCCAGCCGCCGAGATTGTCCCGCGCGCGCAGATCGAGCGCGGGCGTGCTGTTGGGCGAGCTATAGTCGGTGATGAACTGGGCGTTGGTGTAGCCGGCCTTGGCGTAGAGCAGCGTGTTCGGGCCAGCGAGGAAGCCGAGGCGGCCGCCGACATAGAGATCGCGGCCCGCCTTCACGCGGAGCCGATCGCCGGCGTTCAGCACGTTGCTGCTGCGGTCGCTGATGCTGGAGCCGGTGACTTCGCCCTCGACGCCGAACACGGTGCTGCCGCGCTGGATGTCGTAGCCGATATTGCCGCCGAAAGTGACGCCGTCGCGCGAGGCATCGAACGACGACTTGTCGTTCACGCGGTCCCAGCCGGCGATCACTTCGGCGTGCGATCCGGCGAAGCTCTGGTCCTGCGACTGGGCGAAGGCCGGGGCGCCGACGGCGGAACTGGCCACCAGGGCGACGATGGAAAGCTTGGTACGCATACAATACTCCTAACAAGAGCCCGCCCTATCGGGCCGGGCCGGGATCGGCCGCAGGCACAGGGCCTCGGCTGGTCGCTTGGGGCAAGGACGGGTGGCGCGGGCCGATATGCTCGGCGCCGCCTGCGATGTCGGTATCCTCCCGTTCGTTCCCCGCGTGCTCCGCGAGCGCCACAGCAGTTGCGCCCGCATCGCTGTCGCCGCGCTGAACGAAATCGGGCCAAAATGGGACATTGCGTTTCCGCGCGTTTCGCCTGAGAGAAGCGCCATGGCGACCAAGCGCAAGGGCCGCGATTTCATCGCGCGGCATGGCGAGACGGTGTTCAACATCGCCCGCCGGATGCAGGGCGATCACCTGCATACTCCGTTGACCCGCGCCGGATTCGCGCAGGCGGATGCGATGGGCGCGGCGTTGCGCGCCATGCTCGGCCCCCGGCCGAAAATGGCGCTTTGGGCGTCGAGCGCCGGACGTGCCTTGCAGACGCTGGCGATCATCGCCGAGCATCTCGAGCTCGACTGGCATCAGGCGCGGACCGACGATCGCCTTGTCGAGATCGGCATGGGCCGGTGGAGCGGCCGCTATTATGCCGATCTGGAGCGGGAGGTCGGATCCTTCCTCGATGCCGAGCACGGGTTGTACACGCGCCCGCCCGAAGGCGGCGAGTGGTATGATTCGATCGCCACCCGTGTTTCGGGCTGGCTGGCCGATACCGACGAGGATCCCGGCGACCGGCTGGTGATCATGCACGGCATGTCGAGCCGGATCCTGCGCGGGGTGATGACCGGCCGCGACGTGCTGCCGCAGTTCGATGCGCCGGTGGCGCCGGACCTGCCGCAGGGATCGATCGTCCGGATCGAGGCGGGCGTCGAAACACTGGTGCATCTCGGCACCGGGCGTGGTGCCGCGCCGGCATGATCGGCCTTCTCGCACTGTTGCTGATGGCCGGGGAGGCTGCCGCCGGGCGTTCGACGATCGGCATCTACCAGAGCTGGGGCGCGTTTCGCGAAGCCGCGCCGTTGCATTGCTTCGCCATCGCCCGGCCGATCGACCGGGCACGGCGGAACGGCGCGTTCGTCAGCATCGCCACCTGGCCGGGCAGGGGGCTGCGCAACCAGCTGCACGTGCGGCTTGGCCATGATCGCGGCAAGGACGCGCGCGTGGTGCTGACCGCAGGCGAGCGGCGCTTCACGCTCGTCGCCGGGCCGCGCGATGCCTGGGCACCGGATGCGCGCGCCGGCGCGGCGATCGTCGCGGCGATGCGGGGCGGGCGGGCGCTCAGCGTGGAAAGCGTGGCTGCGAACGGAATGCCGTTCGCCGAAAGCTATGTGCTCGACGGGGCGGCAAGCGCGATCGATGCGGCGGCGCTCGCCTGCCTGCGGCGCTGACGGGGATCAGATTCCCGCATACCATTGATAGCCGTTGCTATCCTCCCAGGTGCCTCCCTTGCCCGCGCCGATCCGGGCGAGCGAGGCGACGGCTTCGATCCGCGTCAGATACTTGGCGTGCTTGTAGCCGAGCTGGCGTTCGACTCGCAGCCGCAGCGGCGCGCCATGGCCGATATCGAGCAGCCGATCGTTGAGCGCCCAGGCAAGGATCGTCTGGGGATGCAGCGCATCGATCATGTCGATCGATTCGTAATAGTTGCTGTTGCCGTATCGATCCGCGCAGTGGAACACGATGTAGCGCGCCAGCGGGCTGATCCCCGCCGCCTGGAGCACGGTCGCGAGCTGCGGCCCCTGCCACTTGCCGATCGCACTCCACCCCTCGACGCAGTCGTGCCGCGTGATCTGTGCGCGCTGCGGCATCGCCTGGAGCTGGCCGAGGCTGAGCCGGAGCGGGCGGGCGACCATGCCGTCCACCGCCAATCGCCAGTCGACGAAGCGGGTGCCGGCCCAGATATTGTATTCGGGCGTGTTCGGGTGGTGCGTGCCGTTGACGCGGAAGCGGGGGCTGCGCTGTTCCGGCCGGAACTCGGTGGCGAGCGCCCCGCGGCCGATCGAGCGCTGCAGGAAACGATGCGCTTCCTCCGCGCTTGCGAGGACCGGACTGTCGGTGAACCGGTCGCAGCCGGTCAGCAGGCCGGCGCTGCCGGCGACGAGCAGGGCGCGTCGGGTAACGATCATGCTTCGTCCTCCGTCGGCACGCGCCACCACCCGGTAATCATCGATCGCATTTCGTTGAAAGGCCCTGCGAGCAGCACCAGCGTCAGATGGACGAGCAGGAAGGCAAGGATCGCCGCCATTGCAAGGAAATGTACCGATCGTGCCGATTGCCGTCCGCCGAAGACCGCCGTCAGCCAGGGCCAGGCCGCGTCCATTCCCGGCGACAGCGCCAGGCCGGAAAAGATCACCGTCGGCAGCAGCACGAACAGCGTGCCGACATAGGCGATCTTCTGGAAGATATTGTACGCGGCGGGAGCATCGGGATCATGAAAGCGCAACGCGAGATGCGCCTTCAAATCGGCCCAGAGGTGCTGCGGCCCCAGTTCGCGGGCGCGGATGCGAAGGTCGCGGGCGATGTGACCGTTCGCCAGGCTCCACAGTACATACAGCAGCAATCCGAACGCCAGCACCAGTGCGAAGAACAGATGCCAGTGCCTCGCGCCGGCCAGGCTGTAGTAGGACGGGATCGTCATCCAGCCGGGAAATCGCGGCAGGGTGAGCCAGGCGGCGTCGAAATTCGCGCCATATTGCCCCCAATATAGCCGGGGATGGGCGTTGAAGATCATCAGCCCGCTGCCGACCAGGATCATCAGCACGATCGCATTGATCCAGTGCCACAGTCGCGTAACCAGCCGGTGGCGGTAGATCAGACGGGGGTGGTCGGCCATCTGCATATCCCTTGCCATGTTCGGCCAACCTTGTCCTCGCCCCGAATGGAGGAGGCGAACAGGGGGCTGGGCTGGCTGCGTCGCCGATAGTAGGGGATTCGCGCGCCGAGCGGAATCGGTTTTGCGCACACGATATTTTGCGGGAGCCACCATGCCCACCGATTTCCATTTCTATGAACCCGGCAGCGGGCACGGCCTGGCGCACGATCCGCTCAATGCCATTGTCGGCCCGCGCCCGATCGGCTGGGTGAGTACGGTCTCGGCAAATGGCGTGCGCAACCTTGCGCCCTACAGCTTCTTCAATCTGTTCAACTATCGGCCGCCGATCCTCGGCTTCGCCTCGACCGGGTGGAAGGACAGCGTCGCCAACATCGCCGAGACGAAGGAATTCGTCTGGAACCTCGCCACCCGCCCGCTGGCGGAGGCGATGAATGCCAGTGCCGCGATGGCCGGGCCGGAGGTGGACGAATTCACCCTCGCGGGAATCGAGACGCTGCCGTCGCGCACCGTGCGGCCGGACCGGGTCGCCGCCAGCCCCGCACAGTTCGAATGCCGGCTGACCCAGCTGATCCGCCTGGAAAACAAGGAAGGTGCCGAAGTCGACACCTGGCTCGTCCTGGGCGAAGCCATCGGCATCCATATCGACAAGGCGATGTTGGAGGACGGCGTCTACCAGACCGCCCGCGCCCGGCCGATCCTGCGCGGCGGCGGCCCGGCCGACTATTTTGAGATTAGCGAGGACGCGCTGTTCAGGATGTTCCGTCCGCGCTGACGCCGGGCTCGGGCAGGATCGGCGGGGTCGAATCGGGATAGGTCAGCCACGTCTTCCACAGCCAGTGGGTGCGCGCGCGGGTAAGATCAATGCGGCAGTTGTGGAACATCGCGCCGCGGATCGTTCCGCCCTGCCAATAGGCATAAACGGCGGCGCATTCGGCCTTGCGGAAGTCGAGCCACTGCGCCTGCGCCAGATCGATCGCACCGGCAAGCCCCTGATTGTCCGCAGCGGCGCGCTTGCGAGCGGCTGCGAGGTAGCGCGCCATTTCAGCATCGGCGGCGGCGCTAACCTTGTCTAGGCAGATATCCATTGCCACGGTGGTCTTTGCGTCGGCGCAGGGACCAGCAGGGGCGGCGAGGGCGAGACTCAGCAGGATCGACAGCATGGCTGCCATCCTAGCCGAACCGCCCGCCGCTGCTCAACCGAGCGCTGCGAACTTCTCTTCGGCCTCGCGGTCGAGCTGCGCGCGGCTCTTCTTCTCCGATGCGGTCTTCAGCTGGCCGCACGCCGCATCGATGTCGCGCCCGCGCGGGGTGCGCACCGGCGCCGAGATGCCGCCTTCGAACACGATGTTCGAGAAGGACCGGATCCGCTCGGGCGTCGAGCATTCGTACGGCGCGCCCGGCCAGGGGTTGAACGGGATCAGGTTCACCTTGGCGGGCAGCTTGTACTTGCGCAGCAGGCGGACCAGCTCGTGCGCGTCGGCGTCGCTGTCGTTCTTGTCCTTCAGCATCACATATTCGAAGGTGATGCGGCGGGCATTGTTGGCGCCCGGATAGTCGGCGCAGGCCTGGAGCAGCTCCTCGATGCCGTATTTCTTGTTGAGCGGCACGATCTCGTCGCGCACGTCCTTGGTGACCGCGTGGAGCGATACTGCCAGGTTCACGCCGATCTCCTCGCCGGCGCGCGCCATGATCGGCACCACGCCCGAGGTGGAAAGGGTGATGCGGCGCTTGGACAGCGCCAGGCCGTCGCCGTCCATGACGATCTGGAGGCCGGCCTTCACCTCGTCGAAATTATAGAGCGGCTCGCCCATGCCCATCATCACGATGTTGGTGAGCAGGCGGCCTTCGGGCTGGCTCGGCCATTCGCCGAGCGAATCGCGCGCGAGCATCACCTGGCCGACGATCTCGCCGGCGGTAAGGTTGCGCACCAGCCGCATCGTGCCGGTATGGCAGAAGCGGCAATTGAGCGTGCAGCCCACCTGGCTGGAGACGCAGAGCGTGCCCCGATCGGCGTCGGGGATGAACACCATCTCGTAATCCTGCCCGTCGGGCGAGCGGAGCAGCCACTTGCGGGTGCCGTCGTTCGAGACCTGCGCCTCGACCACGTCGGGGCGGCCGATCACGAAGCGTTCGGCCAGCCACGGGTGCTGCGCCTTGGCGATGTCGGTCATCGCCGAGAAGTCGGTGGCGCCGCGATTGTAGATCCAGTGCCACAGCTGCTTGGCGCGCAGCTTGGCCTGTTTCGGTTCGAGACCGGCAGTCTCCAGCGCGGCGCGAATGCCGTCACGGGAAAGACCGATCAGGTCGACACGACCATCCGGGCGCGGGCTCTGGGCACGCGGAACGGGCACGGGATCGATGTGCCCGGGGATGGGCATGGGCGCGGCCGACACTGTCTGCATTCGCTGCACATAGTCGAAAAACCGTGCGATTTCCAGTCATGGGATTTGGCTGCGGGCGGGTTCGCGTTGTCCCGCCCCCGCCACGACCCGTCGTGAAGAGCCTGGGCGGGCCCGAACCCTTTCCCCAACTGCACGTTACCCCTTTCGTAGAGAGTTTCATTGTTGCGAGGAGATGATGATGAAAATGCTGTTTTCGACCATGGCCGCCGCGGGTGTGCTGATGGCGACGGGGGCGATGGCCCAGACCACCGCTCCCCAGGCTCCGGCCGATCATGACATGGCGGACCATGCCGCCCCGGCCCAGTCCGCCGAGGCGCCGGCACAGGCCGCAACGGGCTCGGCGCAGGCGACGACGACAACGAGCGCCGTCACCGATGCCGAGGTCAAGCAATATGCCGCGGCAGCGTTGGCAGTGAACAAGATCAACGCCGATACCACCGTCCCGGCGGCGGAAAAGAACACGCGCTTCGTGGCGGCGATCACGGAATCGGGTTTGCAGCCGCAGCGCTTCAACGAGATCAGCCAGGCGATGGCCGCCGAT
The DNA here is from genome assembly GCF_003096275.1 of Sphingomonas pokkalii. Taxonomy (GTDB): domain Bacteria; phylum Pseudomonadota; class Alphaproteobacteria; order Sphingomonadales; family Sphingomonadaceae; genus Sphingomonas; species Sphingomonas pokkalii. The sequence continues at coordinate 81,086 of NZ_QENQ01000001.1, read as the reverse complement.
CCCGCGTTGAACCAGAAGATTCAGGCGGCCGCGGCGCAGGCGCAGACGAGCGGCCAATCGGCCCAGGCCAGCACGCCGACCGGCCCGACCGGCAACTGATCGAATAGCGCCCCTTTCGGCGGCGGTGGCGATTTTTGTCGCCGCCGCCGCTTTTCTGTGCGCCCTTGTCATGGTTCCGGAACGAAAGCTCGCCACAGGCTCCGCCAACGGGTTCGTTTGAAAAGGAATGATGATGCGTATTGGGTGGATGATCGGCGCGGCGGGGCTGCTGATGGCGATGGCGCCGGGTGGGTCGATGCCCGATGCCGACAAGCGCCTCGATTCGCTGCGGCTCGATCAGGTGCGGATGCTGGGTTCGCACAACAGCTATCGCCCCTATCCGTTGCCGCAGGTGGAAGCCCGCATCCGCGCGCTCGCGCCGAAGGAATGGGACGGTCTGGCCTATGGCCATCCGCCGCTCGAAAGCCAGCTCGCGCTGGGCCTGCGCCAGCTCGAGATCGATGTCGCGCCCGATCCGCAGGGCGGCGCCTATGCCGCGCCCTATGCGGATGGTCCGGCCGAAATCAAGGCGGAGATGGCCGCACCGGGCGCCAAAACGATCCATGTGCCGGGGCTCGATTGGCAGACGCATTGCCGCACCTTCCGCGCCTGCATGGCGATCTTCCGCCGCTGGTCCGATGCGCATCCGGGCCATCTGCCGGTGATGCTCCTGGTCAATGCCAGCGACGTGCGGCCGATCCCGGGCCTGCGCACCACCGATATCGGCTTCGATGCCGCCACACTGGACGCGCTGGATAGCGATATCGCCGCGACCCTCGGCCGCGAGCGGGTGATCACCCCGGACGACGTCCGTGGCAATCTGCCGACGCTGCGCGAGGCGGTGACCGCCCATCGCTGGCCGACCGTCGGCGCATCGCGTGGCAAGTTCCTGCTCGTGCTGGATACGTCGGAGGCGAACGAGGAGCGCTACCGTAGCGGTCATGCCAGCCTGAAGGGGCGGATGATGTTCGGCTGGTATCCGGAGGACGCGCCGGAAGCGGCATTCTTCAACATGCAGAGCCCGAGCAAAGATATGGCCACCATCACGCGGCGGGTGCGTGCGGGCTTCATGGTGCGGACCCGCGCCGATTCCGAAACGCTGGAGGCGCGCAACCATGATCGCAGTCGGCTGGATGCGGCGATCACCTCGGGCGCGCAGCTGATCAGCACCGACTATTATGAAGGCGCGCCCGATCCGCGCGGACTGAACTTTCGTGTGTCGTTGGGGAACGGCACGGTGATCTGCAACAGCGTGTCTGCACGCTGCGCGAAATGATGCGGGCAGCGGGGACTTTTTTGCGGGGCAGGTGAACCCCTGCGTTCAGGTTGCGTTTCGTTCTCGTCCCGTAACGCGTCCGCCGTTCGCTGCGAACGGCGGAAACGCGGTGCGGGTTTCGGCGAAACATGAGCGCAGTACGGGATCGCAATGGCTCTGATTGAACATTTCCTCGACCGCGCGGTGAAGCGCGGCCAGCTGACGCTTGTCCGTGCCGATGGTAGCTCGCGCAGTTTCGGCGCCCCGGATCCGCAGCTTGCGCCGGTGACGATGCACTTGGGGCGGGGTGCCGAAGCGCGGATCGTGCGCGATCCCGCACTCGGCACCGCCGAAACCTATATGGATGGCAGCCTGCAGCTGGAGCAGGGCGACATTCTCGATCTTCTTACCATGGTCACAGCAAACAACCGCTGGGAAACCAGCAATGCGGTGCTCCATCCGTCGCGGTTCCGCCTGCTTACCGGCAAGGTGGCGCATATGATCGGCCGCACCAACATGGCGCGCCAATCGAAGCGGAACGTCGCCCACCATTATGATCTTTCGGCGCGCCTCTACGACCTGTTCCTCGATGTCGACCGGCAATATAGCTGCGCTTACTTTACCGACCCGAGAAACAGCATTGAGCAGGCACAGCGCGACAAGAAGGCGCATATCGTGGCCAAGCTGGCGATCGAGCCGGGGATGCGCGTGCTGGATATCGGCTGCGGCTGGGGTGGCATGGCGCTCTATATCCACGCGACGACCGGCGCCGAGGTGCTGGGGATCACCCTGTCAGAGGAGCAGTTGAAGATCGCGCGTGAGCGTGCGGCCGCGGCCGGCGTCTCGGATAAGGTCAAGTTCGAGCTGATCGACTATCGTGCGCTGAAGGGACAGTTCGACCGGATCGTTTCGGTCGGCATGTTCGAGCATGTCGGCACGCCGCAATACCGCACTTTTTTCGCCAAGTGCCGCGAACTGACGACACCCGAAGGCGTGATGCTGCTCCACACGATCGGGCGGGCTGGGGCCCCGGGTTATACCGATGCGTTCACGCTGAAATACATCTTCCCCGGCGGCTATATCCCGGCGCTGTCGGAGATCGCCAAGGGCTATGAAGGGTTGCGCTACTTCCTCACCGACGTGGAAGTGCTGCGGTTGCATTACGCGTATACGCTAAAGGCCTGGTACGACCGCACCGTGGCAGCGCACGACGCGATCGTCGACCTGTACGACGAACGCTTCTTCCGGATGTGGACCTACTATCTCGCCGGATCCTATGTGAGCTTCGTCAATGGCGGGTTGGTGAATTACCAGCTGCAATTCGCGCGTTCGCGCACCGCCTTGCCGATCACCCGAGACTATATGTTGGAGGCGGAGGTCGCACTGCGGGCAGAAACCGGCGCGCCGATGCGACTCCATTCGGTCTAGCCGCGGCGGCGTCGGGGCTGGCAGATATTGCGTGGCGGGCGCGGGGACCCTAGAGGCCCGGCGATCCATCCATCCCTTTTACCCCGGAGTCCCTGCCCCATGTCGGATAAGATCAATCGCGTCGTCCTCGCCTATTCGGGCGGCCTGGACACGAGCGTGATCCTGAAATGGCTGCAGCAGACTTATAACTGCGAGGTCGTCACCTTCACCGCCGATCTCGGCCAGGGCGAGGAGCTGGAGCCCGCGCGCAAGAAGGCCGAGATGGCCGGCGTGAAGCCCGAGCACATCTTCATCGAGGACGTGCGCGAGGAATTCGTGAAGGACTATGTCTTCCCGATGATGCGCGCCAATGCGCTCTACGAGGGGCTCTACCTGCTCGGCACCTCGATCGCGCGACCGCTGATCGCCAAGCGCCAGATCGAAATCGCCAGACAAGTCGGCGCCGATGCGGTGAGCCACGGCGCCACCGGCAAGGGCAACGACCAGGTCCGCTTCGAGCTCGGCTATTACGCGCTGAACCCCGACATCAAGGTGATCGCGCCGTGGCGTGAGTGGGACCTGACCAGCCGCACCAAGCTGATCGAGTTCGCCGAATCGCACCAGATCCCGGTGACCAAGGACAAGCGCGGCGAGTCGCCCTTCTCGACCGACGCGAACCTTCTCCACACCTCGTCCGAGGGCAAGGTGCTCGAGGATCCGTGGGAGGAAGTGCCCGATTACGTCTATTCGCGCACGGTAAACCCGGAAGACGCGCCCGACACGCCCGAGACGATCACCATCGATTTCGAGCGCGGCGACGGCGTGGCGCTCAACGGCCAGGCGATGTCGCCCGCAACGCTGCTGACCGCGCTCAACGAGCTCGGCCGCAAGCACGGTATCGGCCGGCTCGACCTGGTCGAGAACCGCTTTGTCGGCATGAAGTCGCGCGGCATGTACGAGACGCCGGGCGGCACCATCTATCACCTCGCCCATCGCGGCATCGAGCAGATCACGCTCGATCGCGGCGCCGCGCACCTCAAGGACGAGCTGGCCCCGCGCTATGCCGAGCTGATCTACAACGGCTTCTGGTTCTCGCCCGAGCGTGAGATGCTTCAGGCGGCGGTCGACTATAGCCAGGAGAAGGTCACCGGCACCGTGCGGCTGAAGCTGTACAAGGGCAGCGTGATCGTTACCGGCCGCAAGTCGCCGTACACGCTGTACAGCGAGAAGGTCGTGACCTTCGAGGACGACCAGGGCGCCTATGACCAGCGCGACGCGGCGGGCTTCATCAAGCTCAACGCGCTGCGCCTGCGCCTGCTCGGCCGCCGCGGCGGCTGAACCGCGTTCTCTCGTGGTTCCAGGGACCGAGCGCTTTTCCCTAGGCCGGGTCTAACCCGCGATTAACCACGATCGCGTAGCCCGTTCTCATGGGAACGGGCCTCCTTTTCAGTGTCGGGCGCGACATCCGGGTCGCGCTGGCATTGGCGTTGCTGCTCGGTGCCGCCTGGGCGATCCGGGACTGGCCCCATCTGGCCGCATTGCGCCTGCCCGATGACGGGGTGCGGCTGCAGCAGATCCGCGACTGGCTGGCAGGCCAGCGCTTCGCCGATCTCGCCCGGCACCGGCTGAGGCCGCCGTCCGGCATGGAAATGCACGGGACCGGCGTCGCCGATTTGCTCCCCGTCGGCATGATTCTGCCATTCGGCCCGCCGATCGGGGCGGAGGCGACGACGATCGCCGCCGCGACTTCGCTCTGCACCGGCCCGGCAGCCACTGCGCGCGTCACTTCGTTGCCACCGGGCATGATCGCCGCGCCGATCGATCTCGGCGCCAATCTGCTTCCGTCCAGCCGCCATCGGCTGCTCGCCGGCCCCTATCGCCGCACTGCCAAGGAAATCGTGCCATGGTCGATCTGTTCCTGAGCCCGCCCGCGTCTGCCGAGGCCGTCGCCCGGCGCTGGGGCGTGGACTATGTCGCGCTCTGCCCCGACGGGTTCGACGAACTGGGCGCGAAGGGCCCCGTGCCCGACCTTCTCGCTGGTGCGCTGCGGGCAGGGCAGGTGCCGGGCTGGCTGGCGCAGGTCTCCGCGCCCGGCGAGGCACCGCGCGTCTATCGGCTGGTAGGACGCGGGACGCGCCATTAATCCCGAAACGCTGGTGGGAACGCGCTGGCGCTGGCGGCGGTGCTGCTCGGTGCAGTGCCGCTGCGATGGCCGGCGGTGCCGCCGCTCGCACCGTTGCGGGGCTTGGCGGGTGCGGCCGGGCCGGAGGGCAGCTCGGAATGGCTTTCGAAGCCAAGTTGAATCGCCTCGCTGCTCCGCGATCGGCCGGCGGATGCTGGGTCCGAGGACCGCGGTGACCCCTCGCAGCTGCTTACGATCCGCGCTGCAAATTTCCTTAGCGGCCGTCGTCGGCCGTGGTGCGACGTTTCAACCGCCGCGCCTTCGATCATATCTGGACGATGGGCTTCGCGGACCGCCGCCCGCCAGCCCCCGATCTGGTGGAGGTGACGCGGACTGGTCCCTCGATGCTCTACCGTGTCGTCCGTTCGTCCCACTAGCGCTTGCCGTACCTGCCGTGCGCGCATTAAAGCGGCCCGATGGAACAAGGGGATCGGCTGCACTGGTGGCAGACACGCTGGTTTGTGCTCTTCGCGACGCTGGTCGCCATGGTGCCGCTGTTGTGGCCGGAGATTCCGCCGCTCGTCGATCTACCCGGCCATATGGGGCGCTACCGCGTCCAGTTTACCTATGATTCGGTGCCTTGGCTGCGCGAGTGGTATGATTTCCGCTGGCAGCTGATGGGTAACCTGGGGGTTGATCTGGCGATCATCCCTATGGCTAAGCTGTTCGGGCTGGAACTTGGCGTGAAGCTGATCGTCCTCACCATTCCGGCGATGACGGTGGCGGGGTTCCTGTTCATCGCGCGCGAAGTGCATGGTCGTATCCCCGCGACGGCGCTGTTCGCGCTGCCGCTGGCTTATGCGTTCCCCTTCCATTTCGGCTTCGTCAATTTCGCCTTCTCGATGGGGCTGGCGATGCTGGCGTTCGGGCTTTGGCTGCGGCTGGGGCGGCTGGGCAAGTTTCGGCTGCGTGCAATCCTGTTCGTGCCGATTTCGGTATTGATCTGGGTGGCGCACACCTTTGGCTGGGGTGTGCTGGGCGTGCTCGCCTTCTCCGCCGAACTGATCCGCCAGCACGACCTGCGCCGCAACCGCGCGCTGCCCTGGTATCAGGATCTGAAGAATGGCTGGATCGCGCCATTTTTCTTCGCCGGCATCCAGTGCCTGTCGATGGCGCTGCCTGCGGTACTGATGGTGCTCTGGCGCGGCGGCGAGCATGTGTCGGGCCAGACGTTCGACTGGTTCAACTGGCGCGCCAAGACGCTGTGGGTGACGCAGGTGTTCCGTGATCGCTGGCAGCTGTTCGATCTGGCCAGCGTCGGCGTGATCTTCCTGCTGATGCTCCGCGCGATCCGCGACCCCAACATCCAGTACTCGCGCAACCTGGGCCTATCGGCGCTGTTCCTGCTGCTCGTCTACATCCTGCTGCCGCGTGTGGTGTTCGGATCGGCCTATGCCGATATGCGGCTGGTGCCGTTCCTGATCGCCATCGCGATCCTGGCGATCCGCCCCAAGCCCGGCCTGTCGATGCGTGGCGCGGCGGTGGTGGCGGCGCTGGGCCTGGCCTTTTTCCTCGGGCGCATCGGCGCGACGACGGCAAGCTTCTACCTCTACGACAAGGCCTATGACCGCGAGCTGAAGGCGCTGGAGCATCTGCCGGTCGGCGCGCGGCTGGTGAGCTTTGTCGGCGAGACCTGTTACAACGAATGGGCGATGACGCGGCTGCAGCACGTCCCCGGCCTCGCGCTGGAGCGGCGGCTGGCCTATACCAACGACCAATGGTCGATGCCCGGCGGGCAGTTGCTGACGGTGCGGTACCGCGCGGCAAAGCGCTTTGCGCATGATCCGTCGGAGCTCGTAACCAACGTGCAGTGCCCGCGCGAATGGTGGCGCCCGATCGCGCGCAGCCTGGCGCTCTTCCCGCGCGACGCGTTCGACTATGTCTGGCTGATCCGCCCGCCGGCGTTCGACAAACGCTATGAGCAGGGGCTGATCCCGGTGTGGCGGGACGGGCCGAGCGTGCTGTACCGCGTGGATCATGACGTGCCGGGACCGGAACTCAACCCCGGCGACCTGCCGATTCCGCGACCCGAAGCGGTGCTGATCCGTGAGGCCGAGGCGGCGGGCGAACTGCCGGGGAACGGGACGGCGCCGCCTTCTTAAGGGGGGAGCGTTCCGAATAACCCTCGTCATTCCCGCGAAGGCGGGAATCCATTCGTCTGTGCGTTGAGGGAAACGAACCGCGGCATCACCGACAATGGATCCCCGCCTTCGCGGGAATGACGAGGGTTTTTGGTCAAAGGCGATAGCTCAGCCTTGGCGGAGGACGACGAGAGGGGCCTACTCCGCCTTCTTGAACGGCGTCAGTTCTTCCAGATATTCCTGCTCGCGTTCCACCGCCGCCTGTTCGCGCACCAGAAAGTCGGCGACGGCGCGGCGGAAGCCGGGGTCCGGCAGGTAATGCGCGGACCAGGTCGTTACCGGCACATAACCGCGGGCGAGCTTGTGTTCGCCCTGCGCGCCGGCTTCGACGCGGGGCAGGCCGCGCTGGATCGCGGCGTCGATCGCCTGATAATAGCAAAGCTCGAAATGGAGGAACGGCACGTCCTCCACGCAGCCCCAATAGCGGCCGTAGAGCGCATCGGCGCCGATAAGGTTGAGCGCGCCGGCGATCGGGCGGCCGTCGCGTTCGGCGAACATCAGCAGCACGCGGTCGCCCATCGCTTCGCCCAGCATCGAGAAGAAGGGGCGGGTGAGGTAGGGGCGGCCCCATTTGCGGTTGCCGGTATCCTGGTAGAAGGCCCAGAACGCATCCCAATGCGCTTCGGTGATCTCCGCGCCGGTCAAATGGCGGATGGTCAGTCCCTTGACGGCGGCGGCGCGTTCCTTGCGGATTGCCTTGCGCTTGCGGCTGGCGAGCGCGCCCAGGAAATCGTCGAAGCTGGCATAGCCCTGATTGTGCCAGTGGAACTGGGTGCCGGTGCGGATCAGCCAGCCTGCGGCTTCGAACAGCGGTACCTGCGCTTCGGCGACGAAGGTGACGTGGCCGGAGGAGAGCTTGTGCTGGTCCACCACCGCTTCGATCGCGCCGATCAGCGCTGGCGCCAGCGCGGGATCGCGCAGCAGCAGCCGTGGGCCGGGGACGGGCGTGAACGGCACTGCCACCTGCAGCTTGGGGTAATAGCGGCCACCGGCGCGCTCCCAGGCGTCCGCCCAGCTATGGTCGAACACATATTCGCCCTGGCTGTGGCTCTTGGCATAGGCGGGCGCGATGGCGGCGGGCACGCCGTCCGCATCGTCGACCACGATCGGCAGCGGCTGCCAGCCGGCCCGCGCCGTCGCCGAGCCCGAAGCCTCGAGGATCGACAGGAAGATATGGCTGAGAAAGGGATTGCCGGCCCCGGCACAGGCATCCCACTGCGCCGCCGGGATCGAGGCGACGCCATCGGCGAGGCGGGCGGTGACGGAAGGGGATCGCACGCCGCCTAAGATAATGCACCCGGCGCCCGCCGCCAGCCCCTATTCCGCGGGAGGCAGCGCGCGCATGTGCACGTCCCGGCGCGGTGCCGGCACGGTGATGCCGTGTTCGCCGAACAGTATCCAAAGCCGGTTGAGCACGTCGCTCTTCACATTGCCGACGCCGCTTTCGGGATCGCTGATCCAGATCAGGATGTCGTGTGCCGCGCCGTTCTCGCCCAGTGCGGTTAGCCACACATTGGGCGCCGGCGTATCGAGCACGCGCGGGCTGTCGGTCGCGGCGCGCAGCATCAGGTCCTGCGCAAGCTCCAGGTCGCACCCATAGGCCACCGTCACCGGAATCCGCACGCGCACGTTACGATCGGTGTAGGACCAGTTCTCGACTTCCTGTGTCATCAGATTCTCGTTCGGAATCAGATGCTCCTTGCCGTCGCGGGTGATCACGGAGACGGCGCGCACGCCGATCTTGTTCACCCAGCCGAAACTGTCGCCCACCACGATCACGTCGCCCGGCTTGATCGATCGATCCATCAGCAGGATGATGCCTGCGATGAGGTTGCCGACGGTCTTCTGCAGGCCAAAGCCGATCGCCAGACCAAACGCGCCGGAGAACACCGCGAAGCTCGTCAGGTCGATACCCAGCAGGTCGATGCCGACGAAGAACGCCACCGCCAGAATCGCGATACTCGCCAGCTTCTGGCCCAGCAGCCGCTGGGTCGCATCCAGGCCGTGGGCCCGGCCGATCCATTCCGCCAGCAGCCGATTGGCCAGCCGCACCAGCGCATAGATCAGGATCACCGTCACCGCGACGGTGAGCAGCGACAGCAGCGACAGCCGCCGCGTGCCGATGTCGAACCCGATCCGTGCCAGCAGCGCCTCGATCACGCCCAGCCCGCCCATCGTCTTGCTGAGCAGCGAGGCGAAGGCGATCGTGCCCATCGCCCAGGTGATCAGCCGCGGCAGGCCCAGCCCGCGCAACACCTCCACCACCGCCAGCGCCATCACCAATCCCAGCAGGATGCCGAGCAGCAGCGTCGTCGGCGGATGCCAGGGCCAGGCGCCGGTCAGCGGCGACAGCAGCAGCGCGGTGGTGAGATAGCGGGTGATCCGGCACAGCCGCGGCTGGATGCCGTTGGCATGCTCGCCGAGCACCCGATGCCAGAGTCCCGCAAGCTGCGCGCCGACCCGCTGGCCGACCAGCACGCCCACCGCCAGGGCGAGTGCCGCGAGTCCCAGCGCCACCGACATCTCGCCCAGTTCGGCCGGAGAGGGGAAACGCATCCCCATGCCGGCGAACCGGTCGAGCATATCGCGCATCATCCGTGTGCGGCAGCGAAGCGGGCGAGGCCTGCTTCGAGGTCGGCCATCAGGTCTTCCGGCTCCTCCAGACCGATATAGAGCCGGATCGCCGGGCCTTCGGCTTCCCAGCGGCTGGCAGTGCGGATCCGCTGCGGATCGGCGGGAATGGCCAGGCTTTCATAGCCGCCCCAGCTGAAGCCGATGCCGAAATGGCGCAGGCCGTCGATCATTGCCGTGCGCGCCGCATCATTGCCGCCCTTGAGCACGATCGAGAACAGCCCGCTGGCACCCCGGAAATCGCGCACGAACAGATCGTGACCCGGGCAATCGGGCAGCGCCGGGTGTAGCACCCGCGCCACTTCCGGCCGGGTCTTCAGCCACCGGGCGATCTTCAGGCCGCTGGCGCCGGACTGGCGCAGCCGCACGTCCATCGTCCGCAGCCCGCGCGCGGCGAGATAGGCGTCGTCGGGGCTGGCGCACATGCCCAGCTGATAGGTGGCGGCGCGCAGGCGCTCATACTGGCCCGGCGCGGCCGTGACCGATCCCATCATCACGTCCGAATGGCCGACGACATATTTCGAGCAGGACAGGATCGTATAGTCGATGCCCTTCCCGATCGCCGGGAAGTAGAGCGGCCCCGCCCAGGTATTGTCGAGCAGCGTGGTGATGCCACGCGCCTTGGCGACGGCAACGATGGCGGGCACGTCCTGCACCTCGAAGGTGAGGCTGCCCGGGCTTTCCAGGAAAATCGCCCTGGTGCGTTCGCTGCAAAGCGCGGCGATGCCTTCGCCGATCATCGGATCATAATAAGTGGCGGTGATGCCCAGCCGCTTGAGCATCCCGTTGCCGAAGGCGCGGGTCGGCTCGTAGCTGCTGTCGGGCAGCAACACCTCGTCGCCGGGGGACAGCACCGCCAGCAGCGCGGTGGTGATCGCCGCGACGCCCGAGGGATAGAGCAGCGTCGCTTCGGCGCCGGGTTCGAGTTCGGTCAGCGCGTCGGCGAGCGACCACTGCGTCGGGGTGCCGCGCCGGCCGTAATAGAGCTTGTGATGCGTATCCGCGCTGCCGCGTTCGCGCATCTCCGCGATATTGTCGTAGAGGATTGTCGAGGCACGCCATACCGGCGGGTTGACGATCCCTCCCGTCCATTCGGGGCGGCGGCCGGCATGGACGAGCTTGGTCGCGTCCTTGTCCTCGTGGCCGCTCATGCGCCGAGCACCTTTGCGGTATCTGCTTGCGCGCCCCATTCGGTCCAGCTGCCGTCGTAGAGTGCGATGTCGTGCCCCAGCAGGTGTGCGGCGAAGACGATCACCGACGCGGTGATACCCGAGCCGCAGGTGGCGACCATCGGCCGGGTCAGGTCCAGCCCGGCGGCGTCGAACACCGCGCGGATGCCCTCGGGCGACTTCCAGCGGCCGTCGCTTTCGAAGAAGCGGCCATAGGGGATGTTCTTCGCATCCGGCATATGGCCGGCGGCGCATTCGGGGCGGGGATCGGGCTCGTCGCCGCTGAAGCGCGCGGCCGAGCGGGCGTCGACGATCTGGTCGGTGGTGTTGCGCATGTCGTCCAGCGTGCGCAGCTGCGCGGCCGGTTCGCCGGCGTTGAAGACGGTGGCGGCGGCCAGATGCGGGCCTGCCTGCACCGGCCGCCCTTCGGCGCGCCAATGGCCCATATTCCCGTCCAGGATCGCAGCCTTCACCCCGAACATCCGCAGCACCCACCAGGCGCGGCAGGCGGTGTGGTGCGGGCTGTTGTCGTACAGGACGATCCGCGTCGTGCCGGTCACGCCGAGCTGCGCCATCCGTTCCTCGAACAGGCTGCGCTTGGGCAGCATCGACGGCAGCGGATTCTCGGCATCGACCAGCGTGTCGAGATCGAGCAGCCGCGCACCTGGGATATGCCCCGCCTCGAATTCAGCGCGCGGATCCTGCTTCGCCGCGCCGGGAATCGTGGAGGTATAGGTGGCGTCAAGGACCAGCAGGTCGTCGGCGCCCAGCATAGCGGCGAGCGCGTGGGTGGTGATCAATCCGTCCATGGGCGTTCCGATATTGCCTTTCTCCGGGGCCGAGTATGTTCGCGCCGCTGTCCCCCTCACCCTTTCGCCGCTTCGCGGCTCCCTCCCTCTCCCACAAGGGAGAGGGTGAGGGGGACAAACCTCAAATGAGACCACCTCGCCAGGCGAGGAGATGCGATGTCACCCGTCCCTCTAGCCCTATGGAAACCGCACCGCAAACGCCTACATGGCGCGCATGGACGCCAAGCATCTCGGAAAGCAATCCGCCCTGCCCGCCACGCCGGAGGAGGCGGAACTCGATTATGTGCCTAACCCCCGGGCGGGCACGCGCTATCTGGTGCGGTTCGCCGCGCCCGAATTCACCTCGCTCTGCCCGATCACCGGCGCGCCCGATTTCGCGCATCTGGTGATCGATTATGTGCCGGGCGAGCGGATCGTCGAATCGAAATCGCTCAAGCTGTTCCTGGGCAGTTTCCGCAACCATGGCGCGTTCCACGAGGACTGCACCGTCGGCATCGGCGAGCGGCTGTTCCGGGAAATGGCGCCGCTATGGCTGCGCATCGGCGGATATTGGTATCCGCGCGGCGGCATTCCGATCGACGTGTTCTGGCAATCGGGCAAGCCGCCCGAGGATGTCTGGATCCCCGATCACGGCGTTCCCGGATATCGCGGCCGCGGCTGAACGGCAGATTTACAGCACGGTTCGTCAGGTATAAGGTTGTGCATTGCAGCGAAACTGCAACCTATTTGAAAAACGGGAGTTTAACAGGACTTACGGCCCATGATTGGGCCGAGTCCATCATGCAGTAGCGAAAGGTCCGCCATGGCACGGTCTCCGATTCATCCGAGGATCCGGCATCTTGCCCTGATCGGTAATTTCTTGCCGCGCAAATGCGGCATCGCCACTTTTACTACCGATACCTACAGCGCGCTCTCCGAGCGCTATCCGGGGATTCAGGTCGACGTCTACGCGATGGATGACCGCCCGGGCCATTATGCCTATCCGCCGCAGGTAACGGGCGCGATCGCGCAGAACGATCGCGGCGCCTATCTGGAAACCGCCCGCAAGATCGAGGCGAGCGGCGCCGAGGCACTGTGGATTCAGCATGAATATGGCATCTTCGGCGGCGCCGCCGGCGAATTGCTGCTGGCGCTGACCGACCGTATATCGCTGCCCGTCATCGTTACGCTGCATACGGTGCTGGAACGGCCGAGCGCCGATGAGCGCCGGGTGATGGAAGCGCTGATCCGCCGCGCCTCGACGCTGATCGTGATGGCCGAAAAGGGTCGCGAGATCCTGAAGCGGGTGCATGGCGTCGAAGACGGCAAGATCGAAGTCATTCCCCATGGCGTGCCCGATCGCGTCTTTGCCGACACCGCCGAATTCAAGCCGCAGTTCGGCTGGGAAGGCCGCGACGTCGTCCTCACCTTCGGCCTGCTGGCGCCCAACAAGGGAATCGAGACGGTGATCGAGGCGATGTCGGCGGTGGTGGCCGAGCATCCGGACGCGCTCTACGTCCTGCTGGGTGCGACGCATCCCAATCTCGTCCTCCACGAAGGCGAGGCCTATCGCGAGCGGCTGCTGGCGCAGGTGGAGGCAGCCGGACTCGGCCGCAACGTCCAGTTCGTCAACCGCTTCGTCGAGCAGGGGGATCTGCTGGACTATCTGCAGGCGGCGGACCTGTATGTTACCCCGTATCTGAACCCGGCCCAGATCACCTCGGGCACGCTTTCCTATGCCGTGAGCATGGGCAAGCCGGTGGTTTCCACCCCCTATATCCACGCCACCGAAATCCTTGCCGACGGCCATGGCGTGCTCGTCGACTTCGGGGACGCCGCCGCGTTCGCGCGTGAGATCAGCCGCCTGCTGGGCGACCGCCAGGCCCGGCGTGCGATGGCCGAACGCGCCTATGCCCGCGGCCGCACGATGTTGTGGACGCGGCTGGCGGAGCGCGCCATCGCGGCGTTCGATGCTATCCTGGACGAAAAGCCCAGTCGCATCGGCCGATCATCTGCCGAACTGCCCCCGCTTCGTCCCGAACTCACCGCGGTGGAGCGAATGAGCGATGCGACCGGCATTCTCCAGCATTCGATCTATTCGGTGCCGGATCGCCGCCATGGCTATTGCATCGACGACAATGCCCGCGCGCTGATCCTGATGAACCGGATCGACGGGATCGACGACGTGGTGCGCGATCGCTGGACGGCGATCTATGGCGGCTTCGTGCAGCATGCCTGGAATGCCGAAAAGGGCAGGTTCCGCAACTTCATGAACTTCGACCGCAGCTGGTGCGAGGACGAGGGTTCGGAAGATTCGAACGGTCGTGCGATTTGGGCGCTCGGGGTTACCGCCCGCGATGCGCGCGCGCAGAAGCATCGCGACTGGGCCTCGGTGCTGTTCGACGAGACCGCGTCGATCGCATTCGATCTCGGCAGCCCGCGCGCGCACGCCTTTGCAATGCTGGGAGCGGCGGCCATGGCCGAGGCGCATCCCGGCCATGCCTTGTCGCGCGAAATCCTGACGCGCTTCGGCGATGAACTGATCGCGCTGCTGGAAACGGCGCGGCGCCCGGCCTGGAGCTGGTTCGAGATCGTGCTGGCCTATGACAATGCCCGACTGCCCGAAGCGCTGCTGCGTGCGGGGCAGGTGCTGGGCCGCCGCGATTTCGTCGATACCGGGCTCGAAACGCTTGCCTGGATCGTCGATCGCCAGACGTCGCCCGAAGGCCGGTTCCGCGCGGTCGGCACCGAAAGCTTCGGCCGCCCCTATGCCGATCCGCTGCCGTTCGATCAGCAGCCGCTCGAAGCGCAGGCGACGATCGATGCCTGCATCGCCGCGCACGACGTGACGGGGGCGCGGCGCTGGGCGGAAGAGGCGATGCGCGCCTATCGCTGGTATCTGGGGGCGAACGATCTCGATACCCCGCTGGCCAGCGTTGCCGATGGCGGCTGTTTTGACGGGCTGATGCCGACGGGACTCAACCGCAATCAGGGCGCCGAGTCGATTCTTGCGCTCCAACTGGCGAATTGCGCGATCTCTGCTCTTTCAAAGGGCAATAAAAGCGTGGCAGGACCGGAACTGGCCGTCGCCTGAAACGATACGGGGGACGGTGCCGTAACGAGCGCGTTCCCCGGGGGTTGCTAATGCCGGAACTGTTTCACCATCCTCTGCGGCTGCGCGCAGATCCGTCGCGCGTCGTGGTGCGCCCGTTCCATATCGCCTGGGCGTCGACCAACGGCGGGGCGCCGAGTCGCACCGAACGGATCGTGAGCGAAGTGCTGGCGCTGTCGCCGGGCGAGGCGCGCGCGCAGCTGGAACTGGTGCTCAAGGATTTCGAGGCGCGCCACTGGCAGACGCGCCGCGTGTTCATGACGCGCTACGACGAGATCGAAGCGATGCTGAAGCTGGACGGCGCGGCGATCGGCGACGAGAAGCGCCAGTTGCTCGGTGCCTATTTCTGCCACGAATACAGCTATGCCGCCGCCGCGCTGATGAACCCGAGCGCAGTGCCGCATTACGACCAGACGGGGATGCCGCCGGGCAGCATGCGGATCCTGATGTCGTTGCGCGCGGTGGGCGAAGGGCACATCTCGTCGGTGGCGTTTCGCGAAGGCATCATCACCGACGGCGGCGAACTGGTGCTTGCCCCCGAGCCGCCCTTCGCCACCGCCGCCGATGCCCATGAGCCGGACGAGCGCGCGATGGAAGGGCCGGTGCGCATCTATCGCCACCGCGATTCGACGCTGTCCGGCACGGTGATCTTCCCGATCACCCGCGCCCAATCGAACGGCCTGGAGGATCTGCGCATCTGCCACTTCCTCCATGACGATGGCACGCCGGAATGGATCGGCACCTACACGGCCTATAACGGATCGGTGATCCAGTCGGAACTGCTGCGGACCCGCGACTGGCGCTCGCTGGACCTGGTGCCGATGACGGGCAGCGCCGCCCGCAACAAGGGCATGGCGCTGTTTCCGCGCAAGGTGGACGGGAAATATATGATGCTCGGCCGCCAAGACGGCGAGAATATCTTCCTGCACACCTCGGACGACATCACCCATTGGGAAGGCGGGGCGATGATCATCAAGCCGCGCTTCCCCTGGGAGCTGGTGCAGATGGGCAATTGCGGCCCGCCGATCGAGACCGACGATGGCTGGCTGGTGCTCACCCACGGTGTCGGCGCGATGCGCAAATATTCGATCGGCGCGGCGCTGCTCGACAAGAACGATCCGTCGAAGGTGCTGGCCCGTTCGCGCGAGCCGCTGCTGGCCGCCGCCGACCAGGATCGCGAAGGCTATGTGCCTAACGTTGTCTATACCTGCGGCGCGATCCGCCACGGCGATAGCCTGTTCATCCCCTATGGCGTGGCGGACAGCTCGGTGGCGTTCGCCTTCGCGCCGATCCAGGCGCTGATCGACCAGATGGAATGACGGAGAACGCCCCCTCGTGCCAACGAGGGGGCGCGGCCGGATCAGTCGCGCAGCAGTTCGTTGATGCCGGTCTTGCTGCGGGTCTGGGCGTCGACCGTCTTGACGATCACCGCGCAATAGAGCCCCGGCTTGCCGTCCTCGGAGGGCAGCGTGCCCGGCACCACCACCGCATAGGGCGGCACTTCGCCGCGATAGACCTGGCCGGTCGCGCGATCGACGATCTTGGTCGAGGCGCCGAGGTAGACGCCCATCGACAGCACTGCGCCTTCGCCGACGCGCACGCCTTCGGCCACTTCCGAGCGCGCGCCGATGAAGGCGCCGTCACCGATGATCACCGGGTCGGCCTGCAGCGGCTCCAGCACGCCGCCGATGCCGACGCCGCCGGACAAATGGACGTTCCGGCCGATCTGCGCGCAGCTGCCGACAGTGGTCCAGGTATCGACCATGGTGCCCTCACCGACATAGGCGCCGATATTGACGAAGCTGGGCATCAGCACCGCGCCCTTGGCGATGTGCGCACCGTGGCGGACGATGCTGCCCGGCACCGCGCGGAAGCCGGCGGTGCGGAATGCGGCTTCGTCCCAGCCGGTGAACTTCGACGGCACCTTGTCGAACCAGGCGGTGCCTTCGGGGCCGGGGACGACGACATTGTCGTTGAGGCGGAAGCTGAGCAGTACCGCCTTTTTCAGCCACTGGTTGACCTGCCAGCCGCCCTCTGCGGTCGGCTCGGCGACGCGCGCTGCGCCGCTATCGAGCAGGTTCAGCGCTTCGGCCACCGCTTCGCGCACCGCGCCGGTGGTTGCGAAGCTCAGATTGGCGCGGTCTTCCCAGGCGGCGTCGATCGTCGCGGCGAGATCGGTCATGTCAGCTCTCCAGAACAGTGTGGAGCCAGGCTCCGAGATCGGTGATGGTGAAATCGATGAAACTGCGGTCGGCGTCGGGCGTCTGTTCGGAGCCGTTGTCGATCCAGACGGTGGTCATGCCGATCGCCTTGGCCGGTTTCAGGTTGCGCGCCATATCCTCGACGAACAGCGATTCGCGCGGGTCCAGATCATAGGCCTCGCACAGGCCCTGGTAGGCGGATGCCTCGGGCTTGGGGCGATAGCTGGTCGCGTGGATATCGTGGATCGCCTCGAACGTCTCGCCCAGGCCAAGCTTGTCCAGTACCTTGCGGGCATAGGGGGCATCGCCGTTGGTGAAGACCAGCTTGCGGCCGGGCAGGCGGGCCAGCGCTTCGATCAGCGCCTCATTCGCTTCGAGCACGCTCATGTCGACGTCGTGCACATAGTCGAGATAATGATGCGGATCGGTGCCGTGGTCGGTGATCAGGCCGGACAGGGTGGTGCCATGCGCGTGGAAATAGTCCTTCTGCACCCGGCGTGCTTCCTCCGGGGAGCAGCCGAGCAGGCGCTGGACATATTCGCCGATCCGCGCATCGATCATCGCGAACAGGTTGGCGCTCGCCGGATAGAGCGTATTGTCCAGATCGAAGATCCAGTTGCGGATGTGCGAAAGCTGGGCGAGCATCGCTGCGGCCTGTAGGGGGTGGGCTGCCCGGCCGCAAGACGCCAGCGCCCGCGTGGGGGTATTGGTAAACATGCCGAAACCAATCATGCGCTAAGCAGGCAGCCGATCGGGCGAGGACAGAGAATGCGGGTGGCGTTGGGCATGCGATGGATGCAGTCGGCTTCGGTCGTCGGCTTGGTGGCGCTTGGCGCTTGCAGCGGCGGCGGCGGCAGTGGCGGGGTCTCGCCGGCGCCCGCCCCGGTGCCCGCCCCAGCCCCCAGCCCCACGCCGGCGCCCAGCCCGGCGCCGACGCCTGCGCCGTCACCTACGAACTACGATACCAGCGAGTATCGCGCGTCGGTGGGCGCGCTGTCGATGCGGGCGCTGGTCGCCTATAATGCCGGCGCCACCGGCAGCGGCGTGAAAGTCGGCGTGATCGATTCGGGCATCGATCTGCAGAGCCAGGAGTTTGGCGATTGTTCCGGCGGTCTGGGCACCGGCACTTGCCGAATCCTCGCCAGTTCCAGCGACACCGCCGGCAATGGATCGATCGACGATGTCGGCGGCCATGGCACGGCGGTTGCCTTCACGATCGCGGGCAGGCGGAACGGTTCGGGATCGCAAGGCGTCGCCTTCGATGCGCAACTGGTGGTCGGGCGCGCGGATCGCGTGGGCAGTTGCGACGGATCGGATACGACAACCTGCAAGTTCGATGGCAGCGCGATCGCGACGGCCCTGGATCGGGCGCGGCTGGCCGGCGTGCGTGTGGTGAACATCTCGCTGGGTGGCGACGGCGCCTCGTCGAGCCTGAGCGCGGCGATCGACCGCGCCACCGCGGCCGGCGTGATCGTGGTGATGGCGGCCGGCAATGACGGCGCCGCCAACCCCGATGCCTTCAGCTCGCCCGCGATGAACAGCGCCATCGCTCGCGGCCTGGTGATCATCGCCGGATCGGTGAACGCCAACGATGTGATCTCCAGCTTCTCGAACCGCGCCGGAACGTCCGCAAGCGTGTATCTGGCGGCGGTGGGCGAAGGGGTGCGGGCACCCGACGCCACCAACAGCGCCTTCCTCTGGTCTGGCACGTCCTTCTCCGCCCCGCAGATCGCCGGTGCGATCGCGTTGCTGGCCCAAGCCTTCCCGAACCTGACCGGCAAGCAGATCGTCGACCTGCTCTACGCCACCGCCCGCGATGTCGGCGATCCGGGCGTCGATGCGATCTATGGCCGCGGCGTGCTGGATCTGACGCGGGCGTTCCAGCCGGTTGGTACCATGTCGGTCGCAGGGCGCAGCGCCGCCATTTCCACGACGGTGAACGGAACGCTGTCGGCCCCGATGGGGGATGCGACGCAGGGCGCGCTCGGCATGGTCGTGCTCGATGCGTTTCAGCGTGCGTTCGCAACCGATGTCGGCGGCACGATCCAGCACCAGCCGATGGCGCGCAACCTTGCCGCGCTGCTGGCGACGCGCGATCGCAGCTTCTCGATGGGGTTCAGCGGGATGCGGGTGGCCGTGTCGCTGGTGCCGACCACCGATTCGGTGCGGATCGAGCGGCTGGGCATCACCAGTCGCGATGCGAGTGTCGCGCGGATGCTGGCGACGACAGTGAGCGGACGGCTGGGCAGGCGGGTGCAGTTCGCGATCGGCGTCGCCCAGAGCGGCAACGCGTTGACGGCACAACTCGCCGGGCGCGATGATCCCGCATTCCTGATTGCGCGCGATCCGCTGAGCGCCCCTGGATTCGATGTCGCGGTTGGCGGATCGGCGGCGGTGCGCCACGCGCTCGGGGCCTGGGGCGTGACGGTCGCCAGCGAATATGGCGACGTGATGAGCCAATATGCCGGCGACATCGACGCGTTCCGCACGCGCTGGCAGCGATACGGCTATGGCCGTGCGACCATCGCGCTCGACCGTCGATTCGGCGGGCTGAACGCCAGCCTGGCACTGACGCGGCTGGCAGAAGCCAACACGGTGCTGGGTGCGCGGTTCGGTGCGGGGCTGGGCGCGGCGCGGGCCAGCAGCCTGTTCGCCGATCTTGGCCTGCGCTGGGGCCTGGGCGGTGGCTGGAGCCTGGGCGGATCGCTGCGCAAGGGCTGGACGCAGGCGGCGTTGCGCGGCGGTTTCGAAGGAGCGGGCCTGATCCGCACCAACGCCTGGGCCGCCGATGTCGGAAAGGACGGCGTGTTCGGCAGCGATTCGATCGGATTCCGTGTTGCGCAGCCGCTGCGCGTCGCGCACGGCGGCATCGGCCTGCGCCTACCGCAGGGCTGGGATTATGGCACGGAGAGCGTGACCAGCTGGAGCAGTGCGCGGATCAACCTTGCCCCCGTCGGGCGCGAGATCGACTACGAGGTGCGCTATCGCTGGAACTTCCTGGACGGCGATATCAGCAGCAACCTGTTCCTGCGCCACCAGCCGGGAAATTTCGCCAGTGTCGCGAACGACATGGGTGGTGTAGTGCGGTGGAGCTGGGGGTTCTGAGCGCTTTCCCCCCGGGCAATCGGCGCGTATCGCCAGCCGGAGCCAAGGGAGACGGCATGATTGAAATCGCAAGCACGCGGCTCTCGGCCGCGATCGATCCGCACGGCGCGGAGCTTTCGTCGCTCCGCGATGTCGCCGGGCGCGAACTGATGACCGATGGCGATCCCGCCTTCTGGACGGGTAGGGCGCCATTGCTGTTCCCCATCGTGGGGCGGCTGGTGGGCGATCGCTATCGGCTGGACGGCCGAGACTATCGTCTGCCGCAGCACGGCTTCGCCCGTCGTCGCGACTTCGCGCTGATCGAGCAGCGCGCCGATCGCGCGACCTTCCGGCTGCAGGACGATGCCGAAACGCGCGCGGCCTATCCCTTCGCTTTCACGCTCGACGCGACCTATCGGCTGGACGAAGCGACGCTCTGGATCGAGATCGCGGTGACCAACCGCGACAGCCGGGACATGCCGGCCAGCTTCGGCTTCCATCCCGCCTTTGCCTGGCCGCTGCCCTATGGGCACCCGCGCGCGGCGCATCGCATCCTGTTCGACGCACCGGAATTCTCGGCGCTCCGCTATATCGGCGAGGGCGGCATCGCGCCCGATCGTCGCGCGAGCCCGGTGGCGGGGCGGGCGCTGCCGCTGTCCGACGACCTGTTCACCGCCGACGCGCTGATCTGGGACGATCTCGCCAGCCGCGGTCTGCTGTACGGCGCGGAGGATGGCCCGCAGCTGCGCATCCGCTTCCCCGATACCGGCGTGCTCGGCCTCTGGACCAAGCCCGGCGCGCGCTATGTCTGCGTCGAGCCCTGGTGGGGCATCGCCGATCCCGCGGGCTTCGACGGCGAGATCTGGGACAAGCCCGGCATCCAGCGGCTCGCCCCCGGCGAGACGCGGCGCTTCGCGATGGATGTGACGCTGCTGGATTGAGTCTGCGTTGCGAGGCGGCGCCGGAAGGCGTATCTTCTGCGCATGGACGACCACTCCGATTACGGTGCGCCGCTGGAGCAGGCGATCAACGACGTTCTCGCGACCGGACGCTTCGCTTCTCGTGACGATCTGCTGCGGGAAGGTGCGCGGATCGTGACCGAGCGGGAAATGCTGCGCGCCGCGATGCACGCGAAGATCGAGCAAGGCCTCGCCGATGCGGATGCCGGTCGCATGGTGCCGATCGAGCAGGTGATGGAGGAAATGCGGACGCGCTGGTCTCCGCAGTGAAAGTACGCCTCACGGAAACTGCACGTGCCGAGCTCCGCGCGATCGGCGATTGGATCGCACAAGATGATCCGGAGCGGGCGGCATCCTTCACGGTGGAACTGCTGGAGCGCGCATGGGCGCTCTCTACGTTTCCGGCAGCCTATCCGTTGTTGGAAGCCTTCGCGCATCGCGGGATACGCCGGTGCGCTTTCGGCAAGTACCTGATCCTGTATCGTATCATGGCACCGGACATCGAAGTGCTGCACTTCATCCATGGCGCGCGTGACGTCGCTGCCCTGCTGGGATCCGAACCGCACTGAGGCGAAGCGAAGTCCAACGGATTCTCCCCGCTGGATAAAAATCGCGCCACCGACTAAGGCGGCGCGATTCTCCCTCCCGTTCGAAGTACCCGCATGTCCCCCTCCGATCGTCGTACGTTCGCCATCATCTCGCACCCGGACGCGGGCAAGACCACGCTCACCGAAAAGCTGCTGCTGTTCGGCGGCGCGATCCATCTCGCCGGTGAAGTGAAGGCGCGCGGTGCTGCCCGACGCGCGCGTTCGGACTGGATGAAGATCGAGCAGCAGCGCGGCATCTCGGTCACCAGCTCGGTGATGACCTTCGAGCGTGACGGGATCACCTTCAACCTGCTCGACACGCCGGGCCACGAAGACTTCTCGGAGGACACCTACCGCACGCTGACCGCCGTCGACTCGGCGGTGATGGTGATCGACGTCGCCAAGGGCATCGAGAGCCAGACCCGCAAGCTGTTCGAGGTTTGCCGCCTGCGCAACGTGCCGATCATCACCTTCGTCAACAAGGTGGATCGCGAGGGCCGCGAGGTGTTCGCGACGCTGGACGAAGTGGCCGAGCTGCTCCAGCTCGACGTGGTGCCGATGACCTGGCCGGTGGGCATGGGCGGCACCTTCGAGGGGATTTTCGACCTCGCCACCAACCGCCTGCTGCTGCCCGAGGGCGACAGCCGCGAGTTCCACGGCAAGGTGATCCAGACCAGCGGCGTCGACGACCCGCAGCTCGATGCGATCCTCTCGGCCGACAATCTCGCCAAGCTGCGCGAGGATGTCGAGCTGGCTCAGGCCGGCTATGCCGAGTTCGACGGCGAGGCCTATCGCAACGGCGACATGACGCCGGTCTATTTCGGTTCGGCGCTGAAGGAGTTCGGCGTGGATTCGCTGATCGCCGCGATCGCCGAGTTCGCGCCGCCGCCGCACGCGCTGCCGGCCGAGCCCGCGCCGGTGGAGCCCACCCGCGACGAGGTGACCGGCTTCGTGTTCAAGGTCCAGGCGAACATGGACCCCAACCATCGCGACCGCATCGCGTTCATGCGGCTGGTCTCGGGCACGTTCAAGCGCGGCATGAAGCTGGTGCCGACCGGCCATGGCAAGCCGATCGCGATCCATTCGCCGATCCTGTTCTTCGCCCGCGAGCGCGAACTGGCCGACGAGGCGTTTCCGGGTGACATCATCGGCATCCCCAACCACGGCACGCTGCGGGTGGGCGATACGCTGTCCGAGCGGGCGGGGGTGCGCTTTACCGGGCTGCCCAATTTCGCGCCGGAAATCCTGCGCCGCGTGGCTCTCAAGGACCCGACCAAGACCAAGCAGCTGCGCAAGGCGCTGGACGACCTCTCCGAAGAGGGCGTGATCCAGGTCTTCTATCCGGAGATCGGATCGAACTGGATCATCGGCGTGGTCGGCCAGCTGCAGCTTGACGTGCTGCTCAGCCGGCTCGATGCGGAATATAAGGTGGGCGCGGTGCTGGAGCCCTCGCCCTATGACACCGCGCGCTGGGTCGCGTCGGACGATGCCGCCGCGCTGAAGGAGTTTCTGGACCTTAACCGCGGCGCGCTCGCCAAGGATCGCGACGGCAATCCGGTTTTCCTGGCCAAGTCGGCTTGGGAAGTGGGGTATATCGCCGAGCGCTACAACAAGGTGACCTTCGCCGCGACGCGGGAGCGGTAATCAGGCCGCTGCACGCTGCTGTTCGCGGCCGCGCTCGCCGAGGCCGCTGGCGATCCAGTCGCGGATGCGCTCGGCGCGTCCGAGGCCGGCTTCGAACTTGGCGAGCAGTTCCTCGGCGCCCTCGGTGGGGCTGCCGGCGGCGCGCATCATGGCGAGGACTTCCTGCTGGGCGGCAATGTGACGCTCGGCGAGCACCACATTCTTCTCGGCTTTGGCGAGGTCGGTCGGGGTATAGCTCATGTGGTTATTATAGAAGTAACCACGCGACAGCGGGAATCGCGCCTTTATTCGACCCAGTCCCGTGCCAGTCGCCGGCTCGCCAGCGCCATCAGGATGCCGGCGACGAGGTAGAGGCCGAGCCCCGCCGCGATCGCGTAGCGCAGGCCGTCTGCCGCGCCATAGGCGGGCGTCAGCTGCTTGGAGAGCAGGCCGATCACCCAGCTGCCGAGGCCGAGGCCGATCAGGTTGTTGATCAGCAGGAACGAGGCCGAGGCGGTGGCGCGCATCTGTGGTGGCACGAGGTGCTGGACGGCGGTGAGCACCGGGCCGAGCCACACATAGACCAGCGCCTGTGGCACCACGAACAGCAGGAACGCTGCCTGCCAGCTCTGCGCCAGCACGCCGACGACGAACAGCGGCAGGCCCAGCACATAGCAGATCGCCGGCGCCAGCGCGTACCACTTCCGGTCGCGGCCGCCGAGCCGGTCGCCCAGCCAGCCGCCGAGCAGGATGCCGGCCACGCCGCCGGTGAGCGCGAGCCCGCCGAAGAACTGGCCGACCTGCGCCAGGTTAAGCTGGAAGCTGCGCAGGATCAGGCTCGGCAGCCAGAAGGCCACGCCATAGCCGCACATCGATCCCGCCGCCGCGCCGAAGGCGAGCAGCCAGAAACTGGGCTTGGCGGCAAGGATCGCGAAGACGCGGTGGAGCGGGATGGCATCCTTGGCCGGCGCGGCACGCGGCGGATCGCGGACGATCCACTTGAACGGCACCGCGATCACCAGCCCGAGCAGCCCGACGACGAGGAAGGCGGTGCGCCACTCCACCGTCTGCGCGATATAACCGCCAAGCAGTGCGCCCCCCGCCGAGCCGAGCGGAATGCCCAGCGAATAGATCGAGAGCGCGCGCGACCGGCGCTCGGCCGGCCAGGCATCGGCGATCAGCGCATAGCTCGGCGCGACGCCACCCGCTTCGCCGACGCCGACGCCCAGGCGGTACAGGAACATGCTCGTGAAATGCTGCGCGGTGCCGCACAGCGCGGTGAACGCGCTCCACACGCCGAGCGAGACCGCGATCACCCAGCTGCGGCTGGTGCGGTCCGCCAGCATCGCCAGCGGGATGGCTAGGGTGGAATAGAGCAAGGCGAAGGCAAAGCCGCCCAGCATGCCGAGCTGCCCGTCGTCGAGCCCCAGGTCCGCCTTCACCGGCTGCGCCAGGATCGAGAGGATCTGCCGGTCGAGGAAGTTGAAGATATAGACCAGCAGCAGCATCGCAAGGACGAGGCCGCGTGTGCCAGCGGGACGGGTGGGGTGCGGGGGCATGGTGGGTCCTCGGCCAGAGATGGTGAACGCTGCCTAGCGGCCCTCGTTGTTCCGAGGGAAGTCTGGAGATCCTTCGTCATCCCCGCGAAGGCGGGGATCCATTCGCGCAGGTGCCGCGGTTCTTTCCCCCAGCGTGCAGGCCAATGGATTTCCGCCTTCGCGGGAATGACGAGGATCCTTTGGCTGGCGTTGTCCCCTAGAACTTCACCGTCCCCGTCACGAACACCTGGCGCGGGTTGCCGTAATAGCCGGTCAGCACGCCCTCGGTCCCCAGTGTCGGTACATAGGCCCCCGCCGGCGTGCGCAGGAAGTCGCCGGTATCCGGGTTCTGCGCGAGGAAGTTGTAGCCCGAGACGATGTAGCGCTTGTCGAACAGGTTGCGGCCATGGACGCCGATCGACAGCTTCTTGGTGATGTCCCAGTTCACATTCGCGTCGAACAGGGTGAAGCCCGGCTGGTCGAGCATCGGCGTGCGCAGCTCGAACTGCTGCGAGGCGCTGCGATAGGAGGCGGTGACGCTCGCCGCCACCTGGCCCTCGCTGCCCACCGGCACCGAATAGCCGATGGTGCCGCTCGCGGTCCAATCCGGCGTGTTCTGGATGCGGCGACGATTGGCGACGTCGATTCCCCGCGAATCGATGAAGCGCTTGTAGCGCGCATCGAGATAGCCGACCGACCAATTGAGGTTGAGCGTCCCGCCCGGCGCGCCGAGATCGCGCGCCGCGATCAGATTGCCTTCGAATTCGACGCCCCGCATCCGCGCCTTGCCGGCATTGGTGGTGATGCCGATAAAGCTCTGCTGGCCGTTGATCGTGGTGCCGATCGAGCCGGGCACCTGCACGTCGGTATAATCGGCATGGAAGGCGGCGAGTGCGAAACTCAGCCGGCGATCGAACAGCGACGCCTTGTACCCGATCTCGTAGCTGGAGACGGTTTCCGGATCGAACGACATGAAGTCATAGACCTGGGCCGGCGTGCAGGGCGTGCCGGTCGGGGTGCGGCACGCGCTGGTCTGGCCGCGCGGATCGAAGCCGCCGCCCTTGAAGCCGTCCGCCCAACTTGCATAGAGCGTGTGATCACTGCTCGGCTTGAAGCTGATCGAGGCGCGCGGCGTGAACTTCTTGAAGTCGGCGCTGCCGCGGAAATCGGAGGTGGTGGCGAACAGCGCACCGGTGCCCCCGAAAAAGGGCGAGCCGCCGCCCAGGAAGGTCTGGCGCAATACCCGCGACTGGCGCTGGTCCCAGGTATAGCGCCCGCCGGCCGAGACGCTGAGCATCGGCGTGATGTCGTAGGTGAAGTCGCCGAAGACCGCGACGGTGTCGGTCTTCACATCGCCGAAGGTCAGCGCGGTCACGCCGCCGGGCAGGCGCACGTCGAACACCGTCTTCGCCTTTGCATCGAGATAGTAGATACCAAGCAGGCCGGAGAAGCCGCCGGTATCCACGAGCAGCTGCGCTTCCTGGCTGAACTGCTTGTTGTTGTAGAAGGCCGGCACGTCGACCTGCACCGCCGGCAGCGCGTCGAAGTCGATCGGGGTCGCGCTGTCATCCTTGCGATAGGCGGTGATCGAGCGGAAGGTCAGCCAGTCGGCGGCGTGCAGTTCGGCAAGGCCGGTGACCCCCCATGCCTTCACGTCCTGCTTCGGGGTGACGAGGCCGCCCTGCGAATCGAACTTGTCGCTCAGCACCGGCGTGCCGCTGACGATGCCGGGGATCAGCCGGTGGCCGCCGCGCGGGTTGCTCTTGTCATGGGTATAATCGCCCGAGACGCGGAAGAAGGCGCTGCTGCTGGGGGCATATTCCACCGTACCGCGCGCGGCCCACAGATCCTTGTTGTAATTGTCCTGCCCCGTGGTGAGGTTGGTGCCGAAGCCGCCCCGGCTGAGCCGCGCGCCGGCGGCGCTGACCTTCAGGCCGGTATCGCCTAGCGGCGCGCTGGCGCTCACCACCAGATCCGCCTGGTTGTACGTGCCATAGGTGCCGCGCAGTTGCAGCTGCGGGTCGGCGCCGATCCGCTTGGTGACGTATTTCACCGCGCCGCCGATGGTGTTGCGGCCATACAGCGTACCCTGGGGCCCGCGCAGCACCTCGATCCGGTCGACGTCGTAGATGTCGAGCACCGCCGCCTGCGGCCGGTTCAGGTACACATCGTCGAGATAGAGGCCCACGCCCGCCTCGAAGCCTGCGACCGGATCCTGCTGGCCGACGCCGCGGATGAAGGCGGAAAGCGTGTTGTTGGTGCCGCGCGATACCTCGAGCGAGACGTTCGGCGCCGATTGGGCGATGTCGGTGATGTCGAGCGCGCCCTGCGCGTTCAACTGCGCGCCGCTGATCGCGGTGACGGCGATCGGCACGTCGAGCAGGCTTTCCTCGCGGCGGCGAGCGGTGACGATGATTTCTTCGCCTTGGGATGCGCCCTGCGCGACCTGGTCGGTGGTGGCGCTATCCTGTGCGAAGGCTGGCGCGGCGGAAAGCAGCGCGGCGCTGGCGAGCAAGGCGATGCGGACGGAGTCGGGCCGTGACATGCGTAGTAATCCTCCCCTGGTGCAACCCATCGTTGACGTGGGTTGTAAGCCGTTATGGGAAGTTATACTGAAACCTGAACCGGGTTTCAACTTAGGATTGAAAGGGGAGGCGGATGAAGGCGGAGGAGCGTGGCATTTCGGCCACTTCCGGAGCGGATGCGGGCGCTGCTGCGAGCGAGGGCAAGGTCCCGCGCACCGAGCGCGGACGGCGCACGCTTCGCGCCATCCTGGACGCCGCCGCGGCGGAATTCGGCGAGAAGGGGTTCCACGAAGGGTCGATCAGCGGAATCACGCGCCGCGCGGGCGTGGCGCTGGGCAGCTTCTACACCTATTTCGATTCGAAGGACGCAGTGTTCCGCGCGCTGGTTCGCGACATGAGCGACCAGGTGCGCGACCATGTCGCGCCCTCGCTACGGGGCGCGCGCGACCAGATCGATGCGGAACGGGCGGCGTTGCAGGCGTTCATCGGCTTCGCGCGCACCCACAAGGAAATTTACCGCATCATCGACGAGGCGGAGTTCGTCGATCCCGCCAGCTTCCGCCATCACTATGCCAGCACCGCCGAACGCATCGCCGCCCGGTTGCGCGCCGGTGCCGAGCGCGGCGAACTGCGCGACGAGGTGAGCGAAATTCATGCCTGGGCGATCATGGGGATGAACGTGTTCCTCGGCCTGCGCTATAGCGTATGGGACGAGGAAAGCCCGCCCGAGGCGATCGCCGAGGTTGTGGCGCAGCTGCTGGCCCGGGGCATCGGCATCGATCGTTGACCGCTTGCGCCTGCCGGTCGTCGCGCGTTTCGGATGGCAGGCCCACGTCCTCCGCTTGGCGCGGCCGCGTACCTGCTTGCCACCCGCCCGCAGCGGCTCACTTCTTGGCGAGCAGATCCTTCAGTCCCGCCAGCGCATTGACCGGCGCCGCTTCTTCTTCGCTCTTCACGCCGGCGTCGCGCAGCACTTCGGCGGCGCGCGCGCTGCGCGGATAGGGATCGAGTTCCAGCGCCATCGTCTCGGCGGCGGCCTCGCCCAGATCGATCGTGCCGCCGGTATAGAAGACGGTGTCGCATTCGTCCTCGGTCAGCTCCACTTCGTCCTCGCCCTGGGCGGCGGGCTCGGGAACGAAGCGGATTGCGAAATCCTGCTCCACCCTGGCCGGCAGCGAATCGCCGGTGACGACGCAGGCCTGGGTCAGCCGCGCCGAGAGATGGCCGCGGGCCACCACGCCCTGCGCGTCGCGGCGCAGGCGGTAGGAGGCTTCCAGCGTATCGATCGCCTTGAGGCCGAATCGGCGGCTGAGCGCGGCGCGCTCTGCATCCTCGGCGGCGATCCGAACCTCGCTTTCGCCGGCGCCGATCTGGTCGAGCCGGTGGGGACGGGAAAATTCGGGGTCGGTCATTCGGGCAGTTCTCCTGCGATCACACGCGCGAGCGGGATCGCCGCCAGCGCATCGCGAAAGGCGCGCAGCCGCGCCGTGACATGGGTGAGGGCGGACGGCGCCGGGGCCGTGCCGCGATAGAGGTTGCGGACGAGGGCCGGGGCGAGGTCGCCCTCGGCCAGTCCGCTGCGATAGGCGCCGAGGCGACCGCCGAGCATGCCCATCATCCGCCCGACATGCTTGCCGACGATGATGTCGCCGATACCGATCTCGCGCAACTGGCCGTCCATATCGTCTATGAAGCATTCCGCCAGCGCGGTGCTGGTCGGGATGCCCGCCGGTTCCGCTTCGAGCCGCAGCAGGACCATGCAGAGGATCGCAGCGATCATGTCGAACCGGCCATCGACGGTGTCCGGTACCGCGCCGTCGGTGTACCAGTGCGGCGCCCGGCCGCGCGCCACCACGCCCGCATAGAGCTGCGGCGCCGTGCCGCGATCGGGCCGGCCGAAGAGCCGCTGGAGCATTCGCATCGCCGTTGTTCGTGCCTTCCTCGGGAAGCGACCTTGTTTGGCCGCATTTTGCCGCATATTGAGGCGTTCGGCCCGCGATGCAATCCGGGGGCCCCTGCGTTGCCTGTGTGTTTGCCTGGAGATCCTGATGTCGCTTCCCGTTCGCACGCTCGGCACCGCCGCGTTGTTGGTCGTGCTCGGCACCACCGCTTGTACGCCGGTGCGGACGCATCAGGGCTATGTCGTCGATCACGATCTGGTCGCGTCGGTGCAGCCTGGCATCGATACCCGCGACTCCGTGGCGCAGACGCTCGGTCAGCCCAGCTTCACCAGCCAGTTCAACGAAGGCGAGTGGTTCTACGTCTCGCGCGACAGCAGCAATTTCGCCTTCCGCAATCCGCGCGTGAAGACGCAGACGACGCTGCGCATCCGCTTCGACGCGTCGGGGAATGTCGCGTCGGTGGACGAAACGGGCGTGGAACTCGCGGCATCGATCAGCCCCTATGGCAAGACGACGCCGACGCTGGGGCGCGGCCGCAGCTTCTTCCGGGATCTGTTCGGCAATATCGGCACCGTGGGCGCGCCGGGCGCTGGCGGCGCAGGCGGCGGCGGTAATACCGGCCCGTAATTCAGAGCTTTCCCGCGGCTGACTGTCCGGTTCCAGCACGGTTCAGCCGCCTGCCGCCATGCTGCGTCCCATGCCGGCCCGGTGACGGGCCGGGACGGTTGGAAGGGAGACGCAGATGAGAAAGCTTGTCACCGCCGCGCTGCTCGCGGCAGTCGCGATGCCCGCGATGCTGTTGCCGATCGGGGCATCGGCACAGTCGCGCGCGGAGTTGCGCGGCGACGTCCATGATATCCGCAAGGCGGAGCGCGACCTGATCCGCGCCGAACGCACCGGCGATCCGCGACGCATCCATGAGGAACGTCGGGACCTGCGCGAGGCGCATCGCGAATATCGCGAAGACCTGCGCGATCGTGAGCGCCGCTGGGCGGAAAATGACTGGCGGGCCTGGCGCGAGCGGCATGGCGATCTCTATGCGCGCGGATCGTGGCGCGCCCCCTTTGGCTATTCCCGGTTTCAGCCGGGAGCCAGGATTGGACCGGTCTATTACGGGCCGCGCTATGTGATCGCCGATCCCTGGCGGTATCACCTGCCGCCGGCGGGGATGCACCGGGTATGGGTCCGCCATTATGGCGACATGCTGCTGGTGGAGCCGCGCTACGGCAGGGTGATCCGCGTCCTGCCCGGCTTCTATCGCTAGACGGGCATGAAAAGAATCCGGCCGGGCGAAGCTGCGCCCGGCCGGATCGAAGGTGCGGGGGCATCCGAAAGGAATGTCGTGCGCCGTAACGGCGCCGCCGGCGTAATGTTCCTTTCTTTCAAACCACCTGCGCCGGCGCGCTGCGCGGCCCGCCGATATATCCGGCGAATCTGCCAATAGTTGCATCGGAAGTGGATCATTAAGCTTTCGAAATGATGGACGTTCCTGCAGTTTTTCTCATATCCTTCTCGGGGGTTGTGACGATAACTTGCGGTCTGTGAAAGGAATCGTCGCCCCGTCCGTTTCGGAGTCATCGGGGGGATGCGATGATGATTGGGGCAATCGACTGGCTGGCGCGGGAAGTAACGCTTTTCGCGGCGGTGTTCATGGCGATCGGTGGCGTCGATGACCTGCTGATGGATGCGATCTACATCGCTAGGATATGGCTTTTTCGTCAAAGCCATGTCTCGGCCGACGCGCTGGAGGGCCGCGCGCCGAAACGTTTCGCGATCTTCGTACCTGCCTGGGACGAATCCGCGGTGATCGAGGCGATGTTGCGGTCGACCTTGCAGCGCTGGCCCTGCGCGACCTACCGTATCTATGTCGGGACCTATCCCAATGACGCCGCCACGATCGCCGCCGTCGCGCGGGTGGCGGCGGAGGACGCGCGCGTGCGGCTCGTGGTCGGCACGAATCCCGGGCCTACCACCAAGGCGGACTGCCTGAACAGCCTGTGGCGCGCGCTGCTGCGCGACGAAGCGGTGGAGCAGGCGCGGGTGGATGCGATCGTGCTGCACGATGCCGAGGATGTTGTCGATCCCGCGGAGCTGCGGGTCTTTTCCGCCTATCTCGATATGCATGGCGCGGTGCAGCTACCGGTGGTGCCGCTCGTCGCGTCCGGCTCGCGCATGGTCTCGGGCCATTATCTCGACGAGTTCGCCCAGGCGCACGGGATGGCCCTGCCGGTGCGGCAATTGCTGCGCGCCAGTATGCCGCTGGCCGGGGTGGGCTGCGCCATTCGCCGCGATCTGGTGCAGCGTATCGCCGACCTTCGGGGGGTGCCGTTCGACGCGGCCAGCCTGACCGAGGATTATGAGCTTGGCATCACGCTACGCGCAATGGGGGCGCCATGCGTGTTCGTTCGGGCCGTGCGCGGCGAAGAAGCCACGCTGGTCGCGGTACGGGCCTTCTTTCCAGCGACGCTGTCGACCGCGGTTCGGCAAAAGGCCCGGTGGATGGCCGGCATCGCGCTGGCGGGCTGGGATCGCACCGGCTGGGCGCGCTGGCGCGAGCTGGGCGATCATTGGATGCGGATGCGCGATCGGCGGGTCACGCTCGCCATGCCGGTGCTCGCGCTTGCCTATGGCGCGCTGGTGCTCTGGGCGATCTCCGGCGGCCTCCACCTGGCGGCCGGCACCTCGCCACCCGGCCTTGAGGGCTGGGCGGCGGTGCTGTTGCTCGTCAATACGGGCCTGCTCGCCTGGCGGCTGCTGATGCGCGTACTGCTGGTCGGCAGCGGCCATGGCTGGCGAGAAGCGCTCTGGTCGATTCCCAGGATGCTGGTGGCGAATGCGATCGCGCTGCTCGCTGCCCGGCGCGCGCTGGGGATCTATATCGGCCTGTTGCGCGGCGGACCCTTGCGGTGGGACAAGACCGCGCATCACTTTCCCGGAATGGGCGGGGGCGCCGATCCGGCTGCCGCATGAACCGCCCGGGAAGTGGCCGGCCCTTGCGATTCGTCGGGGGGGTGGTGCTGGCGTGGATCGGCTTGCGTGCGATGATGCTGATGCCGGCGGCGGAGCTTCCGGCCCCGCTCGTTCCGCCGGGTCCGTCGCGACGAGTGGCGCACCCCCGCATGACTCCGCTCCCGCCGCTCGCATATGGCAGTTCCGTCTCTCGGAATGTTGTGCGGTGGCAGCCCGACGCCGCACCGCTACACCGGTCGCCCTCGCCACTGCCGCCGCCGGCCGGCGGGCGCTTGCCGGTGCTGCTTGCGCGGCCCGCCGACATCGCCGCGCCGGACCCCGTGCCGGCCGGGCCCAAGGCTCGGATCGTGCCGGATGCGCCACCGCCGCCGCCGGTCGTCGCCCGGCGGTATGATCGCTGGCGGGCGAGCCTGTGGCTGGTGGCGCGACCGGGCAGCGGCATCGGTGCGGTGCCCGGCGCCGGACAGATCGGCGGGAGCCAATATGGCCTGCGGATCGTCCGTCCGCTGGGCAGCGAGACGCCGATCGCGGCGGTGGGACGGGTGGCGGGGCCGCTCGCGGGCCGGGGGGCGGAAGCCGCGATCGGACTGGAATGGCAGGTTGCACGCCCCATCCGGTTGATCGTCGAGCGGCGCATTCCGCTGGATGGCGGCGCCGGGGGAAGTGGCGTCGGCGTGATCTTCGGGATCGATCACCCATTGGGCCCGCGGTTGCGCATCGAAGCCTATGGTCAGGCGGGGGTGATCCTGCGCGGCCGGCCGGCGCCGTATGTCGACGGCGCCGGGCGCCTGATCCGGCGGCTCTTCGAGGGGCATGGCATTGATGTTTCGTCCGGGGCCGGCTTGTGGGGCGCGGCACAGCGCGAGGCCCGGCGGCTGGATGCCGGGCCGTCGCTGGTCGTGGGGGTACCGCTGGGCGCCTCCCGCGCCAGGATCGCGCTCGACTGGCGGCAACGCATTGCCGGCGATGGCCGCCCCGGTTCGGGCCTGGCGCTGTCGATCGGCAGCGATTTCTGAACGGCCGAAGGACGCGCCATGGCGCAGTTCCAAACAGACATAGCGGGCGAAAATGTCGTCCCTTCGCCCTTTCGCAGCGATGCTTAAAGCGAGTAGAGCTGGGCGCGCATGGATCTCTACCTCCCGATCGCGAACCTGTCGGTCAATGCGCTGGTGATCGTCGCCCTCGGGCTTGGCGTGGGCCTGCTCTCGGGCATGTTCGGGGTCGGTGGCGGTTTCCTGACGACGCCCCTGCTGATCTTCTACGGCATTCCGCCAACCGTCGCCGCGGCCTCCGCCGCCAGCCAGGTGACCGGCGCCAGCGTATCCGGCGTGTTCGCGCATCTCCGCCGCAAGGGCGTCGACCTGCAGATGGGCGGGGTGCTCGTCGCCGGGGGCGTGCTGGGCAGCATGGTCGGCGCCTGGCTGTTCAAGATATTGCAGGCGATGGGGCAGATCGATGTCGTGATCGGCGTGCTCTATGTGTTGCTGCTCGGATCGATCGGCGGGCTGATGTTCCGCGAATCGATCGGCGCGATCCGGGTATCGCGCGGGGCCGCCGTGGCGAAGGCGCGCAAGCGGCGCCATCATCCGCTGGTCGCGGCCTTGCCCTTCCGCTGGCGATTCTATGCATCTGGCCTGTATATCTCGCCGCTCGCGCCGCTGCTGCTTGGCTTTTTCACCGGCATCCTCACCATGTTACTCGGCGTCGGCGGCGGCTTCATCCTGGTGCCGGCAATGCTGTACATCCTCGGCATGGGCACGCAGACGGTGGTCGGCACCTCGCTGTTCCAGACGCTGTTCACCACCGCCGTGGCGACGATGGTGCACGCAACCACCACCAAGGCGGTCGATATCGTGCTGGCGATCCTGCTGCTGCTGGGATCGGTGATCGGTGCGCAGCTCGGCGCGCGATTCGCGGCCAGGGCCAGGCCCGAATATCTGCGCCTGTTGCTGGCGGTGATCGTGCTGACGGTCGCGGCGCGGATGCTGCTCGGCCTCGCCTGGCGGCCCGACGAGATCTATTCGGTGACGGTTGCGTGAGACGGGCGGGGTTTCTGGCGCTGCTGGCCCCGCTGCTGATGGCGCAGGCCAAGCCGGAACTGGTGCCGGACGTATCCCAGCGCGACATTGAAATCGCCTACAGCTTCACCGGCGCCGAACTGCTGCTGTTCGGCGCGATCCTCTATCCGGGCGGCCGCGCGCCGGCTGCGGGCGAGAAGCCGGCCGATGTCGTGGTGGTTGTAAAGGGGCCGACCGAATCGGTGTTGGTCCGCGAAAAGAGCAAGGTTGCCGGGATCTGGGTGAACGCCGATCAGATGCGCTATCGCTCTGCGCCCAGTTTCTATGCCATCGCTTCGTCGCGTCCGATCGGCGAGCTGGTCGACGAACGCACCCGCGCCATTTACGAACTGGGGCTGGACAGCCTGCAATTGTCGCCCGCTTCGGCCGCCGCACCCGAAGTGCAGGCACGGTTCGATCGCGGCCTTGTCGATCTCAAGCGGCGCAATCGCCTTTTCTACGAGGCGCCGCGCGCGGTGGAGATCACCGATGGGGTGCTCTATCGCGCGCGACTGACGATTCCGGCGCGAGTGCCGGTGGGGCGTTTCACCGCCGAAACCTTCCTGATCCGCGACGGCCGTGTGCTGGCGGCGGCGGTGCGGCCAATCGAGATCCGCAAATCCGGCTTCGAGCAGTTCGTCGCCACCAGCGCCGAGAAACAGTCGATCCTCTACGGCCTGGTCGCCGTGGGCGTATCGTTCCTGTTCGGCTGGGGTGCGGGGGCGCTCTGGCGGCGATTCTGAGCCGCTGGCGCGCGCGGGGGCGGTAGCGCCTACTCGGCGTCTGCCTGCTGCGCGCCGTGGCCGACCGGCACCGCCAGCAGGCTGTGCAGCTTGGCCCGGAATGCGCCGAGCGCACCCCCGGTCAGGCGCCGGACCGAGACGAACGACACCGCGCGGGGATTGACCGCCTGGCCGTTCCGGGTCGTCTCGAAATGAAGGTGGGGGCCGGTCGACAGCCCGGAATTGCCGCTGCGGCCGATCTGCTGGCCCTTGCGCACCGACTGGCCGGGACGGACCATGATCTTGCTCAGATGGGCATAGCCGGTGCCAAAGCCGCCGCCATGATCGATGCGGATCAGATTGCCATAGCCGGCCGACCGGCTTGCCACGCGGACCACCCCGTCGACCGCGGCATAGACCGGCGAGCCATAGGGTGCGGCGATATCGATGCCCTTGTGCATCCGGGTGAAGCCCAGGATCGGGTGCATCCGCATCCCGAAGGCGGAGGAGAAGCGGCCGTTGACCGGCATCGTCATCATGCCGGTCTTGTTGCCGGTGCCGCTGGCGTCGAACCATTCGGTCTTGCCGTCGCTCTCCCAGGGGGCGAGCTGGACGCCGTTCGCACAGCCGGTGACGCCGGCATACATCAGCTGGCCATATTGGACCTCGCCGGTCGCGGCGCGGGCCTGGCCGAGGATCAGGTCGAACTTGCAGGCCGATCCCAGCTTCGACACCGAGACGCGGCTGGCGAGCGTGCGCAGGAAGCTTTCCACCGCCTTGGCAGGGGCGCCGGCGGCGCGGGCGGAGCGGTAGAGGCTCGATCCGATCAGGCCCTGCACGCGCAGCGGCGTGCGATCGATCGCGATCGGGATCGAGGTGATCGCCAGCGCTGCCCCGGTGCGGGTGACTTCGATCCGGCGATCGAACGCGGCGCGGAAGGCGAGCTTCTCGAGCGGGCGCGGCTGCGACGTATCGGCGCGGCGGCCCAGCGTCATTTCCAGCACCGTGTTACGCTGGATCTGGCCGAGCGGCATCGTACCGGCGACCAGGCTCGCGACGATCCCGGCGTCCGCCTCGCCCACGCCGGAGCGCAGCAGCACGCCGCGCAGCATCGTGCCGCTGGCGAGCCGCGCCTCATGCTCGATGATGGGGCGTTCGGGCGTATCGGCGAGCGGCTTGACCAGGCCGGTCGCGGCGACATGGACGCCAGTGCGCGAGCCCTTGGAGAGCGGCGCGATCGCCTGGGCCTGCTGCGCCTGTTCGGCCTCGCCGCGCAGCGGCGCGGGGACGATACCGGTGATCGGCCGGTCGAAACCCGGCGAGAGCATCCAGGTCGCGGCGCACAATGCGGCACAGGTGGCAGCGCCGCGAAACCAGGTGCGGGAACCGATGTCGGCGCCGAGATCGGGGACGAGGTCCAGTGTCGCGAGCCGCTTGCCGATCCGCGTCGGCACCACCGCGGGGATCGCGCGCGCCAGCCCGCCACCGCCGCCGGCGAGGCCCGATCCATGATCGTCGCGAAAGAACAAGCGGTGCTGCCCCTGATGCCCGATTGCGCCGAACAAGCGACGCGTCCATCGAATCAGTCTGGAATCGAAGGCTTAAAGTCAAATTAAGTTGGCGGCTGCCACGCCTTTGACGCGCCAACCCGTGCGGAAGCCGCGCCGAACCGGCCGGATCGGCCGAAACCGAATGCGCAGGCGTAAAAGCTGGCACGGGGGAGTTGCCTAACGTCGCTCGGGCGACGATCTTGGCAGGTGACATGAGCCAGTTCGCGCGTTCCCCCGTCACGGCAGTGCTCGGGCCCACCAATACCGGCAAGACCCACCTCGCGGTGGAGCGGATGTGCGGCCATGCCAGCGGCATGATCGGCTTTCCGCTGCGGCTGCTGGCGCGCGAGGTGTATGACCGCGTCGTCCGGATGAAGGGGCCGGCGGAAGTCGCGTTGATCACCGGCGAGGAAAAGATCCTGCCGTCCAAGGCGCGCTGGTTCTGCTGCACGGCGGAGAGCATGCCGCTGGAGCGCGAGACCGCGTTCGTCGCGCTCGACGAGGCGCAGCTGGGTGCCGATCCGGAGCGCGGCCATGTCTTTACCGATCGCCTGCTGCGCGCGCGCGGCCGCGAGGAAACGATGATCCTCGGCTCGGACAGCCTGCGGCCGATGCTCAAGGCGCTGGTGCCCGAGGCGGAGATTGTCGGCCGGCCGCGGTTTTCGACGCTCAGCTATGCCGGCGCCAAGAAGCTTTCCCGCCTGCCGCGCCGCTCGGCGATCGTCGCCTTCTCGGCGGAGGAAGTCTATGCCGTGGCGGAGACGCTGCGGCGCTTACGCGGCGGCGCGGCGGTGGTGATGGGGGCGCTGTCCCCGCGCACCCGCAACGCCCAGGTGGCGATGTTCCAGGCGGGCGAGGTCGATTATCTTGTCGCCACCGACGCGATCGGGATGGGGCTCAACATGGACGTCCACCATGTCGCCTTCGCCTCGCTCCACAAGTTCGACGGCCGCCGCCAGCGGCGGCTGACCATCGCCGAAATGGCGCAGATCGCCGGCCGCGCCGGCCGTCACCAGAAGGACGGCACCTTCGGCGCGCTGCACGAAGAGGGTCCGAGCGCCTTCACGCCCGAGGAAGTGCTGGCGATCGAGGGGCACCAGGTGCCCCGGCTAGAGCATCTCTACTGGCGCGAGGGTGAGCCGGATTTCGACAGCATCGACGCGCTCATCGCCAGCCTGGAGCGCAAGCCAGAGGACGAGGTGCTGCACGCCGCACCGCAGGCGACCGACCTCGCCGTGCTCAAGCGGCTGTCCGAAGAAAGCTGGGTCCGGGATCGGGTTCGGCATCCCCGGATGGTCGCACGGCTCTGGGCCGCGTGCGGGCTGCCCGACTTCCGCAAGCTCGGCGTCGATCCGCATGCGCGCTTCGTAGGAAGGCTGTTCGGGCATCTGTCCGAAGGGCGCGGGCATGTGCCGCACCAATGGTTCGCCGACGAGATCCAGCGGCTGGACAATATGGGCGGCGATGTCGAGACGCTCGCCGGGCGGATCGCCGCCGCGCGCAGCTGGGCCTATATCGCCCACCGCGCCGATTGGCTGGAAGAACCCGCCCATTGGGCCGAGCGGACGCGGGCGATCGAGGAGAAGCTGTCCGACGCGCTCCACGCCAGCCTCACCCAGCGCTTCGTCGACAAGCGCACCACGGTGCTGCTCCGCCAGATCGGGGCGGATGCCTCCAATCTGCCGGTGACGATCGGACCCGAAGGCGAAGTGAGCGTGGAGGAACATCCGCTCGGTACGCTCGAAGGCTTCCGATTCAAGGTCGCCGCCGAGGCGCGGGCGGGGGACAAGCGGATGCTGCTCGCCGCTGCCGAGAAGCGGCTGGCGGGCGAATATCGCCGCCGTGGATCGGCGTTGGCCGAGGCGCCGGATGCGGAACTGGCGCAGGTCGGCAGCGCCATTCACTGGCGCGGGCACGATGTCGCGCTGCTCAAGCCCGGTGCGAATCTTGTCCGGCCGCGGGTGCAGCTCGATCGCGCGCTCGACGTGCTCGATCCGCAGGCCAAGGCGGCGGCGCAGGCGCGGCTGGAGCGTTGGTTCGGCGAACGGGTCGCCGCGGACCTGCCGGTGCTCGCCAAGTTGGATGCGATCACGCGGGAGGAAGCGGCCGGGGCTCCCTTGCGCGCGCTGGCCAACGCGCTGCTCGAACAGGGCGGACTGCTGCCCCGCAGGGCCGCCGGCACGATGATCGAGGGGCTGGACGGTCCCGCCCGGCACCGGCTGCGCACGATCGGCATGACGATCGGCACGCTGGACCTGTTCGCCCCCGCGCTGCTCAAGCCGCGCGCCGCTGCCCGGCGCCGGGCGCTGATGGGGCTGGAGCAGGGGCCGCCCGATGCGGCGGTGGTGCTGCCGCGCGATGCGAAGGGTGCCGATCTCGCGCATGGCTTCCGCCCGTTCGGTGCGCAGGCGGTGCGGGTCGATCTGGTCGAGCGCATCGCCCGCGCGGCGCACGAGGCACGGCAGGGGCGCAAGCCCTTCGCGCCCGATCCCGCGCTCGCCACCTCGATCGGCCTCAAGCCGGAGACCATCGCGCGGCTGATGGCGCAGCTTGGCTTCCGCACCGCGCGTGGCGATGCCGATGCACCGCAGCGCTGGATCTGGCAGGGGCTTACCCCGCTCGCTAAGCCCAAGCCGGCGGCAGTGCCCGGCAACGCCTTTGCCGCGCTGGCGGCGCTTCGCAATGGCTGATCCCCAGGGCCATGGTCCGGCCATGCGGCTCGATCGCTTCCTCTGGTACGCGCGGATCGTGAAGACCCGCAGTGCCGCGCAGGCCTTGTGCGAAAAGGGCTTGCTGCGGATCGACGGCCGCCGGGTGGAGCGTTCGGCCGCGCCGGTGCGGGTCGGCGCGATTCTCGCTTTTCCGCTTCTGGGCAAGGTGCGGGTATTGCGTGTCGCCGCGCTGCCGATCCGCAGGGGGCCGCCGGGCGAAGCACGGGGCTGTTACGAGGATCTCGTCACCGATCGTGGCGTTCAGGACATGCCCGGCGATTGACGTAGGCCCCTGCCGCGCATAGCAGGGCCCCGCATTGATCGTTCGCAACCAAGGACCGCTACTCCCATGACCTATGTCGTCACCGACGCCTGCATCCGGTGCAAGTACATGGATTGTGTCGAGGTTTGCCCAGTCGACTGCTTCTATGAAGGCGAGAATATGCTCGTCATCAACCCCAGTGAATGCATCGATTGCGGCGTTTGCGAGCCGGAATGCCCGGCCGAAGCGATCCTGCCCGATACTGAAAACGGCCTGGAAAAGTGGCTCGAGCTGAACCGGACCTATTCGGAGCAGTGGCCGAACATCACGACCAAGGGCGAAGCGCCGGCCGATGCCGATGCGATGAA
The DNA here is from genome assembly GCF_003096275.1 of Sphingomonas pokkalii. Classification (GTDB taxonomy): domain Bacteria; phylum Pseudomonadota; class Alphaproteobacteria; order Sphingomonadales; family Sphingomonadaceae; genus Sphingomonas; species Sphingomonas pokkalii. The sequence goes on along the minus strand of NZ_QENQ01000001.1, from coordinate 41,304 downwards.
GGCCGAAACCGACAAGTTCGACAAGTATTTCTCGCCGAACCCCGGCAGCGGATCCTGATCCGCCGCGTCTGCGCATCCTGCGCAGCGCTTTCTCCGACGGGAATGCAACCGCGCCGTGCAGTTTTCTGCGCGGCGCTGGTGACGTTTGGCTGGTAATTTTATTACGACCATGTTAAAAGGGCCGAGACGGAGGCTTCAGACTCGCCTTCGCCCGGAGACGCTAGCGTATGCCCCGATCCAGCCTATCCGCCGCGTTTCGCGGTTTCGGACGGGCTCCGCAATCCACTCGGGGCCGGTAATTCACGAAAGGTTCCTCGCACATGGCTGCAAAGGCGCTGTCCTTCGACGTCGGCGATTATGTCGTTTACCCCAAGCACGGTGTTGGCCGTGTTATCGAGCTGCAGAAGCAGGAAATTGCAGGAATGCAGCTCGAACTCTACGTACTGCGTTTCGAAAAAGAGAAGATGACGCTCCGCGTTCCGACCAACAAGGCGGAAAGCGTGGGGATGCGCAAGCTTTCCAGCGACAAGACGCTTCGCGAAGCGCTCGATACGCTGAAGGGCAAGCCCAAGGTCAAGCGTACCATGTGGTCGCGCCGCGCCCAGGAATATGAAGCGAAGATCAACTCGGGCGATCTGGTGTCGATCGCCGAAGTGGTCCGCGATCTGTTCCGTGCTGATGATCAGCCCGAGCAGAGCTATTCCGAGCGCCAGATCTTCGAAGGCGCGGCCAGCCGCCTCGCCCGCGAACTGGCGGCGATGGAAGAGCTGACCGAGCCGGCGGCACTGGAGAAGATCCTGGATATCCTGCGCAAGGCCGCAGCGATCCACAACAAGGACAAGGTTCCCGCCTGAGGCGCGGAACGGGTCGGAGCAAAAGGGGGCGGGCCAAAGCGGCCACGCCCCCTTTTCGTTACGCGGATATCGTGTATTATTCCGGCAATACACAATGAAGGATATTTCGCCATGCGCCTGCTGTCCGTCCTCGCCCTGCTGCCATTCGCCACTGCCTGCAATGCGGGCTGGGATAACAGCGGCACCAAGGTGGGAGCGACCGGCAGCGGCAGCAGCCGCAGCTTCGCAGCCAGCGGTTTCACCGGCGTCGCGCTCAAGGGATCGGACGATATCGATGTCCGTGCCGGCAGCAGCTTTTCAGTGGTGGCAGAGGGCGACCCCAAGGCGCTCGATCAGCTTGACATCCGCCTGGACGGCAAGACGCTGAAGGTATCCCGCAAGAGCCGGAGCGGCTGGCTGGGCGGCGACGATCGCGGCGTGAAGATCCATGTCGTGATACCGAAGCTCACCAACGCGACGGTGGCGGGATCGGGCACGATGCGCGTGGAGCGGGCTGAGGGCGCCTTCGATGGCGCCGTCGCCGGATCGGGCGACCTCGACATCGCGGTCCTATCGGCGAACAAGGCGTCGCTGTCGATCGCCGGCTCGGGCAACATCACCGTGGCCGGACGGGCGGAGTCGCTGGACGTTTCCGTCGCGGGATCGGGCGATATGCGCGGCGAGAACCTGACGGCGGGGACGGCGGACATTTCGATCGCAGGCTCGGGCAATGTGCGCGCGAACGTGCCGGGTGCGGCCAGCATCGCCATCATGGGTTCGGGCGACGTCGAACTGCGCGGCGGCGCGAAGTGCGAGGTCAGCAAGATGGGTTCGGGCGAGGCGAAATGTTCGTGAGGCAGGTGTGATTTCCCTGGTGGCGGGCAGGGATCACGCCGCCAGCGGGAATCGCAGCAGCTTGTGTTCGGTGGCCACCAGCGCCTCGGCGCCGGGCCCCACCGCGCGCACGATTTCGGGATGTCCTGCGTCCAGCCCGCCGGTCAACGCGCCGAACGCGGGCAGGATCAGCTTGCGCTGCGTCGCGACGAAGCAGCGACGGGCGACGTGCCGGCCGCGGATCGTGAGGCGGAGCTTGGGGTGGAAATGGCCCGAAAGTTCGGGGCGCGTTTCGCCCGCCAGCGCCTCATGGCGCAGCACCAGTCCGTCGACCAGCGCTTCCGTGTGCACCACGCCGCCGCAGCTATCGGTCAGCACACGATCATGATTGCCGGTGATCCAGTGCCAGGCGAGGCCAGCGGTGAGCGCCGTCAGCATCGTTCGCGCTTGCGCGGGCAGGCGCTCGCAGCCATCGGCATCGTGGAAGCTGTCCCCCAGACACCATAGTTCCGCTGGCCGTAGCCGATCGACCAGCGCCGTAATGGCAGCAAGCGTCGCCAGCGTGTCATAGGGCGGCAGCATCTGGCCGCCGAGCGCGAACCAGCTCGCTTTCTCGAAATGGAGATCGGCGACGAGCAGCGCCCGCCGCGCCGGCCAATAGAGCGCACCTTCGGGCAGCGCCCGAAGTTCATGGCCGGCGAACGAAAGGGGAACCATGCCCTGCTATCCTGCTTCCGCCCGCCGACGTCAATGATTCTCAGGCGATTACCGCCTCGGCCCGAGCCCGTGCCGTTTCGCCGAGCGCGCCGAGGATGCGCACCCAGGAACGGATGCCCTTGTGGAAGCTCTTCAGTTCGTACTTCTCGTTGGGCGAATGGATATTGTCGTCGGGCAGCGCGAAGCCGACCATCACGCTGTCCATGCCCAGGATCGAACGGATAGAGTTGACGACCGGAATCGACCCGCCGCAGCCGAGCAGGGCCGATTTGCCCCATTCGGCATCGAGCGCCGCCTGCGTCGCCACCAGCGGTCCGCTGTCGCTCGCCAGGCTGATCGCGAAGCTGCCGGGGCCGCGGCTCTCGAACTCGGCCGTGCAATCCTCGGGCAGGCGGCGGCGGACATGCGCCTGGAACGCGTCCCAGACCTGATCGGGGTCCTGGGTGCCGACCAAGCGGAAGCTCACCTTGGCGTGCGCCTCGGCCGGGATCACGGTCTTGAACCCCTCACCGGTATAGCCGCCCCAGATGCCGTTGATCTCGGCGGTCGGGCGCGACCAGACCTGTTCGAGCACGGTCCTGCCCGCTTCGCCGGCCGGCACCCGCAGGCCGATTTCGCCCAGAAATTCGCCGGCATCGAAGCCGAGCTTGTTCCAGCTTTCGAGCACGGTCGGATCGGTGTCCGGCACGCCATCATAGAAACCGTCGAGCGTCACCCGGCCATCGGCGTCCTTCATCTCGCCGAGAATGCCTGCGAGCAGCTGGATCGGGTTGCGCGCGGCGCCGCCGTACAGGCCGGAGTGGAGGTCGCGCGAAGGCCCGCGCACCGTCACCTGGCCCGCCGCCATGCCGCGCAGGCCGATGGTGATGCCCGGGGTGTCGCGGTCCCACATCAGCGTATCGCAAATGAGTGCGAAATCGGCCTTCAGCTCTTCGGCATGGGCGTGGAGGAACGGCTCTAGGCTGGTCGAGCCCGATTCTTCCTCGCCTTCGAACAGGATGGTGACGCGGCAGGGCAGGCGGCCCTCTGTTTCCTTCCAGGCGCGGCACGCCTCGACGAAGGTCCGCAGCTGGCCCTTGTCGTCCGATGCGCCGCGGCCGACGATCGTCTTCGATCCGTCCGCGCGGGTATCGATCCACGGATCGAACGGGTCGCGTGTCCACAGGTTGAGCGGGTCGACCGGCTGCACGTCGTAATGGCCGTAGAACAGCACGTGCGGCCCGTCGCCGTCATGGTGCGCGACGACCATCGGGTGGCCCGGCGTGTCGGCGACGCGGGCGGCGAAACCGAGCTCGGCCAGTTCGGCGGCGAGCTGCTCGGCGGCGCGGCGGCATTCGGCGGCATAGGCCGGATCGGTGGAGACGGAGGGCACGCGCATCAGCGCGGCGAGGCGCTCGACACTGGCGTCGAGCTGGGCATCGGCGAACGCAAGAACGGAGTCGGTCATTCCCGTCGGCTACGCCTGCCGCGCGGCGGTCGCAACCCTGGCAAGGGGACAGGGCGCTGTCACGCCGGCGTCATCTGATGCGGTTAAAAATATATTAACGTCGGAGTCCGGCGATCGAGGGGGATGTCATGCTTCGGAAATACGCATTTGGGCTCGCGCTGTCCTGCGCGGCGATCCTGCCCGCCCATGCGCAGCTGGTCCTGCTGGCGCAAGGGCGGCTCACCGGCAGCGCGGCGGGCGCGGGCAGGGATCTCTCGGGCCTTGGCTACACGCTGGAGAACGGGCTTCCCGCCAATGTGCTGGGGGGAATCGGATCGGGCCTCAGCTATGCGGGCGGCAACACCTTCCTGGCGGTGCCCGATCGCGGCCCCAACGCCACTGCCTATAATCCGGCGGTCGACGATACCACCTCGTTCATCAGCCGCTTCCACACCCTGTCGATGACGTTGACGGCCAGTGCCGGCGGCGCGCTGCCCTTCACCCTCACGCCGCAGCTGACCAAGACCACGCTGCTCTATAGCCCGACCGCGCTGACCTATGGCAGCGGCGCCGGGCTGGGCACCCGGAGCGATGGCAGCCCGCTGGGTTCGGGCGCGCCGATGGTGAATGGTGCGGGCAAATATTATTTCAGCGGTCGTTCGGACAATTTCGGTGCCGGCACTTCGGGCAACCCCGCCGACGGCCGCTTCGATCCGGAAGCGATCCGCGTTTCCAACGACGGCAAGAGCGTCTTCATCTCCGACGAATATGGCCCCTATGTGCGCCAGTTCGATCGCGCGACCGGCGCGCTGATCAAGACCTTCCCGCTGCCCGGCAAACTCTATGCCACCACGCTTTCGCCGCAGGGCGATGTGGAGATCAGCGGCAACACCAGCGGACGCGTTGCCAACAAGGGCATGGAAGGGCTGGCGATCACGCCCGACGGCAAGACGCTGGTCGGCATCCTGCAGGCGCCGCTGGCCCAGGACGCCGCGATCAGCGCGAGCAACAAGATGGTGCGGATCGTCACCATCGATATCGCCACCGGCACCACCCACGAATATGGCTACAAGCTCACCACCGGATCGGGCGTCAGCGAGATCGTGGCGGTGAACGACCACCAGTTCCTGGTGGACGAACGGGACGGCAAGGGCCTGGGCGACGGCAGCAATGCCAAGGTGAAGCAGTTGTTCCTCATCGACCTGAAGAACGCGACCGACATCACCGGCCTCACCGGCGCGGCCGCGGCCAGCAAGGCAGTGGCGAAGGGTGCGGCGCCGTTCCTGGATCTGGTGGCGGAACTCACCGGCCGCGGCGTCGACAAGGCGGCGATCCCGGCCAAGATCGAAGGCGTCAGCTTCGGGCAGGACGTGGTGTATAACGGCCAGACGCTGCACACGCTGTATATCGCCAACGACAATGACTTCGTGCCGGGCACGGCCGGCGCCAACCAGTTCTACGTGTTCGGCGTCAGCGATGCGGCGCTGGCTGGCTATGTCGCGCAATCGGTGTCCGCAGTGCCCGAACCGCGCAGCTGGGCGCTGCTGATTGCCGGGATCGGCCTGATCGGCGGAGCGCTGCGTCGGCGCAGGCCGCGGGCGATCGCCTGAACCCGTTCCCGAGACGGAGAGGGAAGGCCCGGATCGGCATAGCCGGCCGGGCCTTTTTGCTGTTCCACCGGCGGTGCCCCGGAATTCGGTGCCGAGCGGGCCTATGACTGGTGCGAAGGGCCGCCTTGCGCTAGGCGGCTGCCGATCATGCTCAACCTGACCGATATCACGGTGCGCCTCGGCGGGCGCACGATCCTCGACAACGCCACGGCCAAGCTGCCGCCGCGCGGACGCATCGGCCTGATCGGCCGTAACGGGGCGGGCAAGTCCACCCTGGTGAAGGTGATCGCCGACCAGCTCGAACCCGATGGCGGCAGCATCGACATGCCGCGCGGCGCCAAGCTCGGCTATATCGCGCAGGAAGCGCCCGGCGGCACCGCGACGCCGTTCGAAACCGTGCTCGCGGCCGATGTCGAGCGCGCTGCGCTGCTGGAGGAGAGTGAGACCAGCCACGATCCCGATCGGCTGGGTGAGATCCACGAGCGGCTGATCGCGATCGACGCGCATGCCGCGCCCTCGCGCGCCGCACGCATCCTCGTCGGCCTCGGCTTCGACGAGGAGATGCAGCATCGCGAGCTGGAAAGCTTCTCGGGCGGCTGGCGGATGCGCGTGGCGCTGGCCAGCCTGCTCTTCTCGCAGCCCGACCTGCTGCTGCTCGACGAGCCGTCGAACCACCTCGATCTCGAAGCAGTGCTGTGGCTGGAGGACTTCCTCAAATCCTATCCCGCGACGATCCTGCTGGTCAGCCACGAGCGCGACTTCCTCAACAATGTCGTCGACCATATCCTGCATCTGGAGCGCGGCAAGCTGACGCTCTATCCGGGCGGTTATGACGCGTTCGAGCGCCAGCGCGCCGAGCGCCAGGCCCAGCTCGCCGCCGCCCGCGCCAAGCAGCAGGCCGAGCGCGAGAAGCTGCAGGATTACATCGCCCGCAACTCGGCCCGCGCCTCCACCGCCAAGCAGGCGCAGAGCCGGCAAAAGGCGCTGGCGCGGATGCAGCCGATCGCCGAGCTGGTCGACGATCCCTCGCTCAGCTTCGACTTCCCCAATCCGGACGAGCTGCGCCCGCCGCTGATCACGCTCGACATGGCCAGCGTCGGCTATGGCGCCACGCCGATCCTGCAGCGGCTGAACCTGCGCATCGATCCCGATGACCGCATCGCGCTGCTCGGCCGCAACGGCAACGGCAAGACCACGCTTGCCCGGCTGCTCGCCGCCCAGCTGACGCCGATGGACGGCGGGATCAACTGCAGCGGCAAGATGAAGGTGGGGTATTTCACCCAGTATCAGGTGGAGGAGCTCGACCGCGACGACACGCCCTTGCAGCACATGACCCGCAACATGGCCGGCGCCAGCCCCGGCGCCGTGCGGGCGCAGCTAGGCCGGTTCGGTTTCTCCGGCGACAAGGCGACGACCAAGGTCGGCAAGCTTTCGGGCGGCGAGCGCGCGCGGCTGGCGCTGGCGCTGATTACCCGCGACGCGCCGCATCTGCTGATCCTCGACGAGCCGACCAACCACCTGGACGTCGATGCGCGCGAGGCGCTGATCCAGGCGCTCAACGGCTATACCGGCACGGTGGTGGTGGTCAGCCACGATCGCCATATGCTGGAGATGACCGCCGATCGGCTGGTGCTGGTTGACCAGGGCACCGCGCGCGAGTTCGACGGCACGTTGGACGATTATATCAGCTTCGTGCTTTCGAAGGACTCGAGCGGCGCCAAGGGCGGCGCGTCAAAGGCCGATCGCAAGGAAGCCCGCAAGGCCGCCGCCGAAGCGCGCGAAAAGAGCACGGCGCTGCGCAAGGCCGCCAAGGCCGCTGAAGCCGAAGTGGCGACGCTGGGCCAGCGGATCAAATCGCTGGACCAGGCGATGTTCGATCCCGCCAATGCCGAAGCCGCGCTGACCAAGCTGACCATGACCGACCTGATGAAGCGCCGCGCCGAAGCCGCTGCCGCACTGGAAGCGGCCGAGCTGGTGTGGATGGAAGCGAGCGAGGCGCTGGAAGCGATTGGTGGCTAATGTGCCAGCCCTTCTTCCAGATAGAATGCCGCGCGCGCCCACGGCGATAGGAGTGCGCGCTTAGAGCGTTTTCACCTTGGGTGAAGACGCTCTAAGTTGTTGATTGCCACATTTTCCGAGCCGTTGACCGTAAACGGTCAACTTGAAAATGCTCTAGCTATTGATGCCACGCGCCATTGCCAAAGGGGCTTGAATGGGCGTGCTGTAGCGGTAATGCCCGAATCTATTGATCGTGACGAGATAGCTACGAAACATATTCGTGTTTTCGCTTTTGGCCAACAGTTGGATTTTGTTCCTCTCTTGCACGTAACCCGTCCTGATATCCCCTGTCATACTCGGCCTTAACTTGTTCTTCAAGTATTTCAATATATTTTACAAGCGTTTCGCGAGTATTAGCGCTTGATCGGAGTTCACTTGTTTCCGTTAGAACCAGGTCGCTGTGACCTATATTCGTTTTGATGACGTCGCTGCCATCGTCGGAATCGCCTATGGAGGCGATGACTGCTTCACTCTTTGTGTTATCCGAGGGCGGTGGAATATTGATATTTGCGGAAAAATGTTTTCCAGCAGGTTTTCCAGAGTTATCTAACTGAGAACAGGAAGTTTCAAGCTTGCTGGCATATATTACTTTTGCAATATTGCGTGTAACTTTTATTCCTGATGCGCCTATTTGGGTAAGCGCACGTGCCTTACGGGAATCTAATCTGATATTTTTCGTTTTATATTCCACGATAACACTATAATTCATCCAATAACCTTCAAGGTTTACCATTTTCCGGACTGGCTTTTCAATTTCAGTGGAATGCTCTGCATTTGCGCTGCGCGTAATCGCGGTCAGATTGCGAGGGTCGCTACCGGGGCCGCCGAGCTTTTCGGCCAACAGATGACCGGCAATGTATGCATTCTTGTCGGGAGAAATGATGTTGAAGGCCTGTACCCTCTTTTTGGCTGCATCGTTTGTCGGCGGTGACCCAAGATTATGATCTGGGCCAATCGTCGCCTTCATGGATGTCCCTTCACCACTTGAAGGGTCGATCGGGCCCCAGATGACGACGGACTTTCCATGTTGACCCCCCTCAATTTCGGCACCGCGTCCTTCTGTTCGCGCCCCCCGCTCTCCGCGGCCATTGGTTTCGTCCGTATCCGTCAAAGTCCCACGAAAGCTCGACCAGTCGTACTCGCCGCGCGCATTTTTCGCGTTGAGTATCTGTCTGTCTGTTGCCAAGCCGCGTACCGTGGGGCTGACGTTCAGGCTGGCGCGGGTCTCATCCAGTCCCCGCAGGTTCGGCAAACTGCGTTCGCGCTGTTGTTGCGCTGCCCCATGCGGCGCCGAACCTAGGCGTCGCCGCTTAGATTGTTGCGTATCGCCTCCTGGCATCGTCTTGCCCCTTAATTTCGATGTGATCGATTTCGATGCTTCGATACTAGGGGTCATGGAAAGTGGCGCGGAAGTAAACGGCCGTCGTCGCCGAACAAGATCGGGAACGGACGCTATTATCCCCAGCGGAAAGTGTCGCACAACCAAGCTGCGGGGATATGAACCCATCGCTACTCTCCAAGCCGTCCCCGGCGAAAGCCGGGACGACGGCGCGAGGCAGGATGGGTCCGTTTCAATGCACCTTGGTAGAAAAACCCTCGAGATGTACGCGATGCCGCAGATGGGGTCGGCCATCCGCGAGGATCCCCGCCTTATCCGGGCGAACCGGATGCGTTTCTTTCCGCATGAGCCTTGCCCATGCACTCGCCGCATCCGCTCGACGGTTTTCACAAATGCTGTAGAACGCCGTCGGCAAGGGGAGGTAGAGATGACGGACGCGGTTGGCGAACCCACGGCGGATGAGATGCGGATGGTGATCGGCGCGTCGTCGCTGGGGACCGTTTTTGAATGGTATGATTTCTTTATCTGGGGCACGCTGACCGCCACCGGCATTCTGGGGCGCACCTTCTTCCCCTCCGGCAACGAAACGCTGGCGACATTGCTGTCCTGGGCCACCTTTGCGGTGGGGTTCGGGTTCCGGCCGCTCGGCGCGGTGCTATTCGGGTTTCTGGGCGATCGGATGGGGCGGAAATACACCTTCCTCGTCACGATCACCGTGATGGGCCTCGCGACCGCCGGCATCGGGCTGGTACCGGGCTATGCGACGATCGGGGCGGCGGCGCCGATCCTGATCCTGCTGCTGCGGGTGGCGCAGGGTCTGGCGCTGGGTGGCGAATATGGCGGCGCGGCGATCTATGTCGCCGAGCATTCCCCGCCGGGCCGCGCCGGCTTCCACACCAGCTTCATCCAGGCGAGTGTGGTTGGCGGCTTCATCCTGAGCCTGGTGGTGGTGCTGCTGTTCAAGCTGGGGTTCGCCGCCGTCTGGGACGCCTGGGGCTGGCGGCTGCCGTTCCTGTTCTCGCTGGTCCTGCTCGGTATTTCGCTGTGGATGCGCCTCAAGCTGTCCGAGAGCCCTGTGTTCAAGGCGATGAAGGAAGCGGGCGAGACGGCCGGGAATCCGTTCCTCGAAAGCTTCACCTATCCGGGCAACAAAAGGCGGCTGTTCGTCGCGCTGTTCGGCATCGCGGCCGGGCTGACCGTGATCTGGTACACCGCGATGTTTTCGGTGCTGTCCTTCCTGTCCGGTCCGATGCGGCTGGACCAGACGGCGGCACAACTGATCACGGGCGCCGGCGCGATGATCGGTGTCGGCTTCTTCATCTTGTTCGGCAAGATTTCGGACACGGTCGGCCGCAAGCCGCCGATCGCGATCGGCTATGCGCTCACGCTGCTGCTGCTGTTCCCCTGCTTCTACGTCATCGGCAGTGCTGCCAATCCGGGGCTCGCCAAGGCGGCGATCCGTGCGCCGGTGGTCGTGTTCGGTCCGCATTGCGCCTATGATCCGTTCGCGCCGACCCAGGCCGATGCGTGCGGCCGGATGCTCGATCATCTGTCGAAGCGCGGCGTAGTCTACACGACGCAGAAGGCGCCCAGTGTCGTCGTCACGATTGGCGGGCAGGTGGTGCAGCAGACCGATCCCGCTGCGGTGGATGCCGCGTTGAAGGATGCGGGCTATAATTTCGATCGTATCGTGCCGGCGGCGATCGACATCGCGATGATCCTGGTGGCGATGACGGTGCTGATGGCGCTGTGCGGCGCGACCTTCGGCCCGGTGGCGGCACTGCTCAGCGAAATGTTCCCGTCGCGCATCCGCTATTCTTCCATGTCGATCCCCTATCATATCGGCACTGGCTATTTCGGCGGTTTCCTGCCGTTCATCAGCCAATATATCGTCGCGCGCACCGGCAACCCGGTCGCCGGGCTGTGGTACACGATGGCGGTGGTGGCGATGGCGCTGGTGGTGACGATGCTGGGGCTGAAGGAGACGGTGGCATTGCGCGGGCGGGGGCGCTAACCGGCGGGGGATGAACTGCTCTCCCCTGCGCCTGCGGCTGGATGCCGCCGCCCTTGCCGCGAACTGGACGTTGCTCGCCGGCCTTAGCGGCCGCGCGGCGTGCGGTGCCGCAGTGAAGGCGAACGGATACGGCCTGGGCGCCCGCGGCGTGGCGGCGCGGTTGGCGGCGGCGGGATGCCGCGATTTCTTCGTCGCCACCTGGGCCGAGGCGAGGGAGCTTGCCGATCTGGGCGTCGCCGTTTCCGTTCTGCATGGCGTGCGTGCCGAAGACATGGCCGATCGCCCGCCCAATGCCCGCCCGGTGCTCGCCAGTGCCGAACAGGTGCGGCGCTGGCGCGAAGCCGGTGGAGGGGGATGCGACGTGATGGTCGATACCGGCATGAACCGCCTGGGCGTCGCCCCCGAACAGGTGAGCGCGGGGCTGCTCGACGGGCTGGAGATCGACACGCTGCTGAGCCACCTCGTCTCCGCCGACGAAGAGGTGCCGCTCAACGCCCGTCAGCGCGATCGCTTCGCCGCCATGGCCGGCCGCACCTCCGCGCGGCGGATGAGCCTGGCGAACAGCGCCGGCATCGCGCTGGGGCCGGACTATCATTTTGATCTCACCCGGCCCGGCATCGCGCTGTATGGCGGGCGCTATCGCAGCGGCCATGCCGGCATCCGCCAGGTCGTCACGCCCGAGGCGCAGATCCTCCAGCGCCGTCGCGTCGCCGCCGGGGAGACGATCGGCTACAACGCCACCTATACCGCGCCGCGCGAGATGGAGGTGGCGATCCTCAACCTCGGCTATGCCGATGGCTATCTGCGCTGCTTCTCGAATCGCGGTTGCGGCCGGGCGGGGGAGGCGGCATTGCCGGTGGTCGGTCGCGTGTCGATGGACCTGACCGCGTTGTGCGTCGATGCCGCCCCGTCGCTGGGCGAGGGCGACTGGGTAGCGATCGATTATGACCTGCCCGAAACCGCGGCGCTGAGCGGACTCTCGCAATATGAATTGCTCACCGGCCTGGGTGCGCGGTTCGATCGGATATGGGAATAGCGGGCCGCGATCAGGCGGCCGGCTTTTCCTTGTTGCGCCAGAAATCCTGCACGATCTCCCAGCCCTCTTCCGCGGTTTCGCAGAAGTGGAACAGGTTCAGGTCGCGCGGCGAGATCACGCCTTCGTCGCACAGCGCCTCGAAATTGACGACGCGGTTCCAGAATTCCTTGCCGTAGAACAGCACCGGGATCGGATCGACCTTGCCGGTCTGGATCAGCGTGAGCAGCTCGAAGCTCTCGTCGAACGTGCCGAACCCGCCCGGGAACACCGCCACCGCCCGCGCATGGAGCAGGAAGTGCATCTTCCTGAGCGCGAAATAGTGGAACTGCATGCTCAGCCCCGGGGTGACATAGGGGTTGGGCGCCTGTTCGTGCGGCAGCACGATGTTCAGGCCGATCGTCTCCGCCCCCACGTCGCGCGCGCCGCGGTTCGCCGCTTCCATGATCGACGGGCCGCCGCCCGAGGTGACGACGAAGTGGCGCTTGCCGGCGGCATCGAGCGGGAAGTTGCTGGCGATCTGCCCCAGCCGGCGGGCGACATCATAATATTTGGACTTGGCGACCAGGCTGTTGGCGATCCGCTTCTGCTGATCGGTTTCGGCCAGTGCCAGCACGGCTTCGGCCTTGGCCGGCTCCGGGATGCGGGCCGATCCATAGATCACGAAGGTGGAGGCGATGTTCGCTTCGTCGAGCAGCAGCTGCGGCTTCAGCAGCTCCAGCTGGAAGCGGATCGGCCGCAGATCCTCGCGCAGCAGGAAGTCCATGTCCTGGAATGCCAGCCGATAGGCGGGATGTTCGGTCTGCGGGGTGCCGGTGGCGGTGTTGGCGCTTTCGGCTTCCTGCTGGGCAGGGCGAAACACGCGCGACGGGACTCTCGTGTCACTCATTGATGGTCGATTAGGCCGTTCCGCCGCGCTTGAAAAGCGTCAAGCGCAGAAGGGGCCGCGGCCCATGTCGAAGTGCAGATGGTCGCGATGGGCGGCGTTGTAGCGCGGGCTCAGCACGGTCGCGAAGCGCTTGCAGGCCGATCCGTGCACCGCCTCCAGGAAGCGGTGCACGTCCGGATCCGACGATTGCCAGTCGCGCAGGATGGTGATGCGCCGGCCGTCCTTCAGGACGAAGCCGGAAATGTCTATCGCATTGGCCAGCCCGTGTTCGGATAATTTGGTGGCGGATTCGGGCCGACCGACAATGGCCCGGCAGGCATAGGTGCCGAAGCTTTCCACCCGGACCAGATCGCTGCCCAGAATCTGCCGCGCCGCGGGGGCTACGGCGAATCGTACCCAGCCGGCAAAGGCACGGGCGAGCGGGCAGCGCATCGATTTGATCCCGCTGACCGGCACGCCGATATCAAGCAGCTGGACCGCGCCGAGCACCACGCAGCCGCCGCCGAAATCGCGATCGGGTATTGGGCTGTAGCGGATGCCGCTGCGCGAGAGATCGGTGAAGCATTGCTGCGTTTCGCGTGGCGTGGGGCCGTGCAGCGTGATCGGCCCCTTGGCTCGTTCACGGATCGGTGCCGGCCGCTTCTCGCCGCCGCCGCTACCGAACAGACACGCGGAAAGAAGCAGCGGCAGCGCCATTACTGCCAGCGAAGCGGGAACGCGCCAGGAAGCCATCGCCAGGCACGATAGGCGAAATTCGGACAGGCGCGAACCACGGTCCGTCGCGCCAGCGACTCGCTTCGTCAGAGATCGCGCTCCGGCGCCGCGCCTGTTCAGGAGGTCGCCGGCCCCTCGCGGAACCGCTCGGCCATGTCTGCCGGCACTCGCATCAGCCGTCCGCTGGCGCGATCGATCAGCGCCCAACTGGTCACGGCCGCGACCAGCACCTTCCCCTGCGCCGACAGGAAACGAACCTGCCGGTCGAACCGCGCCCCGCGCGGCGGATCGGGTACCCAGGTCTCGGCGGTCACCGTCTCGCCTACGCGAAGATTGCCGCGATAATCGATCTCGTGCCGCGTCACGACCCAGATGCAGGCATCGCGCTCCGCCGCGGTCGCCAGCGCGTTCCAATGCGCGACGGCGAGATCCTGAATCCACGCGACCCAGACGGCGTTGTTCACATGCCCCAGTTCGTCGATATCGGCGGGGCTGGCGGTGATGATGCGCGCAAATCGGGCCATGGGCATCATTGTAGCGCCGAAGCGCGCGAGGCAAAGCTATTGCGCCGGCTTGCCGGGGTCGCCCTGGAACTTGATCGCCCGGATCCGCCATTGGCGCTGCTCGGGCGTGGCACCGTCGATGTCGCCGGTGCGGTGGAGCGTCACGTCGCCCAACTGGTAGAATGGCTTGCCGCTCGCCTTGATACGGGCATAGATCTGCACCGGCACGGTGACATAGCGCTGCCCGGCGCCCGCTTCGATCTGCCCCGGCGCGCCGATATTGGCGTGATATTCCGAATAGGGAGCGAAACGCGCGGCGAATTGCGCGGCATCGCCGCCGGAGGCGCGGCCGCCATCGCTCCACAGTGCCCAGGCCTCGGCATAGCGGCGCGCCTCGATCAGGGCATAATAGGTCTGGACGATATTCGCGGCACCCTGTGCGCTGTCCGGCGTGAACGGCGCTTCGCTGACGGGCGTGCGGTCGTCGGGCAGCCCGCCCGGCTGGCCCGGCGCGGGCGGCGTGAGCGGTTCCAGCGGCGCCGGTTGGCGCGGGGAGGGGTGCGGCGCCGGCGCGGCGGACATCTGGTTGCCGTGCGCTGTGCTGTTTTCCGCAGGAGCGGACTCACCGCCGCCGGAACAGGCGGCAAGCGTGCACAAAAGCAGGAAGGGGATCAGGCGCATCCGATTTTCCTCGAGTACAGGCAAGCGAACGAAACAGCGGATGCGCCGGTTCCTGGGAACCCTGCCCCCGCGATCAGGGCTCGAGCGCCTTGTCGTCGCGATCATCGAGTTCTTCGTCCAGATCTTCGTCGTCGAGATCGTCATCGTCGAAATCAGCCTGGACCTCGTCTTCGTCCTGATCGTCCTCGTCCAGATCGAGGTCTTCATCCTCTTCGCCGATCTCGTCGTCGGTCATGGCGAGGGCGTCGAGATCATCGTCGTCGTCCTCCGCGCCGCCCAGATCGGGGGTCAGGTCGGTCAGGATCGCACCGTCATCGGGGCCGTCGGAGGTCGCTTCCAGAATTTCGGCACGCTGGCTTTCGTCATAGCCTTCCGCGTCATATCCGTCGTCGCCGGGCCCCTGGCCGGGAAGCTGCTGGCCGCTCATCGCTCATCCTCCTCATTCGCCCCCGGGCGAACACCGCCGGGGCATGGAAGCGCAACGGCGCTGGTCGCCCTGCGTTCCGGTCAGCTGGGCCGAAACATCCGTCCGCGCTCGGTGATTGCTACGACCGCGACCGATAGGCCGCCCATTAGGAGAAATCCGCTATACAAGGGTACAGTCGAGCCATCGAAGGCCTGGCCGATCGCCGCGCCGATCAGCGCGCCCACCAGCGTCGTCACGAAACCCTGCAGGCTGGACGCGGTGCCGGCGATCGCGCCCATCTTCTCCATCGCCATCGCCGAGAAGTTGGAGGTGGCGAGGCCGAAACATGCCATCATCAGCGCCTGCAGGACCGCGAAGCTCCACAGCGTTTCCAGTCCCAGCAGCGTGACGGCCAGATGGATGGCCGCAACCAGGGTCAACAGCGTCAGCGCGGTGTGCGAAATGACGCGGGTCCCCAGCCGCATCACGATGCGCGAATTGAGGAACGATCCGATCGCCATCGTCCCCGCGACGCCGGCGAACACCGGCGTCAGCAATTCGGGCCGATGGAACACGTCGGACATGACCTGCTGAATCGAGCCGATGAAGCCGAACAGCGCGCCCGAAAGCAGGCCGGTGGCGATGGTGTAGCCCACCGCCGCCCGATCGCGCAGCATCGTGCCGTAATCGCCGATCACCCGTGCGGCCCGCAGCGGCTGGCGCTC
The DNA here is from genome assembly GCF_003096275.1 of Sphingomonas pokkalii. Taxonomy (GTDB): domain Bacteria; phylum Pseudomonadota; class Alphaproteobacteria; order Sphingomonadales; family Sphingomonadaceae; genus Sphingomonas; species Sphingomonas pokkalii. The sequence continues at coordinate 25,522 of NZ_QENQ01000001.1, read as the reverse complement.
GCCGGTGCCCAGCGTCTCGGGCATCCGCAGGGCGAACCACAGGCCCACCGCGGCCGCAATCACGCCGCAGCCCCAGAAGATCGTACGCCACGATCCCCCCGCCGCCAGGATCGCCTGGCCCACCGCGGGCGCGAAGATCGGCGCCGCCATGAACACGATGAATACCAGGCTCATCACCCGCGCCATCGCACGCCCCGCATAGCAATCGCGGACCATCGCGACCGTCACCACCCGCGACCCCGCGGCAGCGGTTCCCATTGCGACGCGGGCCACCAGCAGCAGCGCGAAGCTGCCGGAAATGGCGGCGATTCCGCTCGTCGTCACATAAAAGCCGAGCGCGACCAGCAGCACCGGCCGCCGTCCGTAGCGATCGGACAAGGGGCCATAGAGCAACTGCGCGGTGCCGAAGCCGATCAGGAAGGCGGTAATCACGAACTGGCGGTGATTGGCCGATTCGACGCTCAGGCTGGTGCCGATCGCGGGCAGTGCCGGCAGCATCGAATCGATGCCCAGCGCGGTCAGCGCCATCAACGCGGCGGCCAGCGTCACGAACTCTACAAAGCCGATCGGGGCCTGTTGGGCCGAAGCGATGGTGCGGGACGGCGAATCCATGCGTTGGCAATGGCCGAAGGCGACTGGCCCGTCACCCCTTTTCGGGTTGACGGACGGCCGCGCGCAACAACATTGCCGTCCCGAACCACCGGAGGATTTTCCCGATGACTCGCTTTCTCGCCCCGCTGTTGCTGACCGTCGCGCTCGCCGCGTGCAACGGTGGCACGAGCATCACGATCGAAGACAATGATAGCGCTGGCAACGCGATCCTCGCTACCGATGGCAATGGCCGCGTGGAGATCAAGGCGCCGGGCATCGAAGGCTCGATCACCTTGCCCAAGGGCGCGCTGAACGCCAAGGATTTCGATATCGAAGGGGTTACGCTCTATCCCGGGTCGACGCTGCGCAACCTGCGGCTCGATGGCGGCGATGGCGAAAAGAACGGCGACGGCAAGGTCATCGTCGAATTCGAAAGTCCCGCCGAACCCACCGTGGTGCGCGACTGGTTCCGCGACAACATGACCAAGCAGGGCTTCAAGGTCACGACCAAGGACGCGAACCTGATCGGCACGACGGAAGACGGCAAGCCGTTCGCGTTGCAACTGGGCGATATCGGCGGCGGCAAGACCAAGGGGCTGATGCAGGTCGGCCGCTGACGCTTCGCGGCGGCAGGCCATCGGGAAACTTCCCAAGCTTGTACGCCGCCCGCCGCTGCGGCTAACCACGGGCTTTGTTTTTGGAGTGACGATGTTGGATACCCTAGCCGAAATTCCGGTGCTGTCGCTGAACGCGCAGGCCGGCGATCCAGAGGGGTTCGCTCAGGCGTTCGGCCAGTCGTTCCAGCGGTTCGGCTTCGCGGTGGTGCGCGATCATGGCGTATCGCAGGAACTGATCGAGCGCGCCTGGCGCCTTACCAAGGCGTTCTTCGATCTTCCCGAGGAAGCGAAGCGGGCACATTTCATTCCCGGCGGCGGCGGCGCACGCGGCTATACCCCGTTCAAGACCGAGATCGCCAAGGGCGCGAGCCATGTCGACCTCAAGGAATTCTGGCACATCGGCCGCGAGCTGGCTGCCGGCCACCGCTTTGCGGGCCTGATGGCGCCGAACGTCTGGCCTGCCGCGCCCGAGGGCTTCCGTGACACGTTCGTCGAACTGTTCGGCGCCTTCGACGCGGCGGGGGACAAGCTGCTTTCGGCGGTGGCTCGCTATCTGGGCCTCGCGCCGGACTGGTTCGATGCCGCGGTGAAGGACGGCAACTCCGTGCTGCGCCTGCTGCACTATCCGCCGGTCGATGCCGACGCGCCCGAGGTTCGCGCGGGCGCGCATGAGGACATCAACCTCATCACGCTGCTGCTCGGTGCGGAGGAAGCGGGGCTCGAACTGCTCGACCGCGACGGCAAGTGGCTGGCGGTGAAGCCGCCCGAGGGCGCGATGGTGATCAATGTCGGCGACATGTTGCAGCGCCTGACCAACCATGTGCTGCCCTCGACCACGCACCGCGTCGTCAATCCGCCGCCGGAGCGCCGCGGCCATTCGCGCTATTCGATGCCGTTCTTCCTGCATCCGGCGCCCGATTTCCTGATCAAGACGCTGCCCGGCTGCATCAGCGCGGACAATCCGAACCGCTATCCGGAGCCGATCACCGCGCATGATTATCTGCACGAGCGCTTGGTCGAGATCGGACTGATCAAGAAATAATATGGCCGCGTACGCCGGTTTCAGCGACAAAATCTGTCTTCCTTTCTAGGAATGGAAGACGCTAGGGACGGCGGGCGGCGGCGGAGCGACAAGCGCTTCGGCCGCCGCCTCGCTGTATGGAATTGAAGGAACGACGAATGGCGGAAGCGTTGCGCGTGGCACTGGCGGGGCTCGGGACGGTGGGCGGCGGCGTGATTCGCCTGCTCGACGCCAATGCCGAGCTGATTACCCGCCGCGCCGGCCGCCGGATCGAAGTCGTCGCCGTCTCCGCCCGGGACCGCACCAAGGATCGCGGCATCGATCTGTCGCGCTTCGACTGGGTCGATGATCCCGTCGCGCTGGCGCGCCATGCCGACGCCGATGTGGTGGTGGAACTGGTCGGTGGATCGGACGGCCCGGCACTCGCGCTCGCCCGTGCAGCGCTGGGTGCGGGCAAGAGCTTCGTCACCGCCAACAAGGCGATGATCGCGCATCATGGCCTCGAACTCGCGCAGGCGGCGGAAGCGTCGCAACGTGCGCTCAAGTTCGAAGCGGCGGTGGCCGGCGGCGTGCCGGTGATCAAGGGCCTGCGCGAAGGTGCGGCGGCCAACGAGATCGGCCGCGTGTACGGCATCCTCAACGGCACCTGCAATTTCATCCTCTCCAAGATGGAAGCCGAGGGCCGCGACTTCGCCGAGATCCTCGCCGAGGCGCAGGCGCTCGGCTATGCCGAGGCGGACCCGACCTTCGACATCGACGGCATCGACGCCGCGCACAAGCTGTCGATCCTTGCCAGCATCGCCTTCGGCACCCAGCCCGCCTTCGGTGACCTGAAGGCGAGCGGCATCCGCCACATCCTGGCGGCCGACATCGCCGAGGCGGCGACGCTGGGCTACCGTGTCCGGCTGCTCGGCATCGCGGATGCGGGCGCGCACGGCCTGTTCCAGCGCGTCCACGCGCACCTCGTGCCGCTCGGCCATCCGCTGGCGCATGTGACGGGTTCGACGAATGCGGTGGTGGCGGAAGGCAATTTCGTCGGCCGGCTGCTGTTCCAGGGCCCGGGCGCGGGCGACGGCCCCACCGCCAGCGCGGTGGTCGCCGACCTTATCGATATCGCCCGCGGCGAATATGGCCCGCCTTATGCGATGCCGGCCGCGGCACTGGCCGCCCAGCCTGCCGCGGACAGCGGCGAGCGCCGCGGCCGTTCCTATGTGCGCTTCACCGTGGCCGATCGCGTCGGCGTGCTGGCGGAGATCGCGGCGGCGATGCGCGATGCGGGTGTCTCGATCGAAAGCCTGATCCAGCGCGGGGTCAGCCCGGACGGCAGCGCGTTGGTCGCCATCGTCACGCACGAAGCGCCGGAGCGCAGCATCGCCCAGGCGCTGGAAAAGCTGCGGGGATCCCAGAGCCTGACCGGCGAGCCGATGTGGATGCACATTCTTGATGCGTGATCGGCCTTGATGCGTGATCGGCGGCGTGCGGCCTTTCGCGATCAATAGGCGAGCTGAAGGATCCGGCGTCCGCGCGCGGGGCATACCGGCATACCGGTCAGGCCGCAGCTCGGGCCTTCCGCCGCATGGATCATCTCCAGCTTGCGGTCGATCAGCGGTGCGCGTGCTGCGGTCACCCGGAAACCGGTAAGGGCGTTGCGATCGTCGCAGCGATTGGCCGTGCGGCAGGCGGAAAGCAGGGGCGTTGGCGACGGCGCCGGCCGTGCGGAGCGACGCAGGGTAGCGCGCATGATCCGGGGGGCAGCGGCAACGATAGCGGGCGGTGCCATGGTCGCGCTTTGCAATGCCAGTGCGATCAACAACATAGGCCCTCCTATCGTGTCCCCATCCCGCAACGCGCCGCTTTTCATGTGGTTGCGTGGGTCTGCGGCAATTACGGTGCCAGCTCCCGCGGGACATAGTGGACGCGCCCATCGGCGCCGAAGGTGGCCGCCACGCCCACCGACCCGCATTTCACCATGAACGCCCCCTTGCCGCAGGCGGTGATGCCCTGCTGGTCGCGATCGCCGATCAGCCGGTTGAGCCGCGCGGCATCCGAATCCTTGCCGGGATCGTTGGAAACCAATGGTACCCGATAGCGATCGGCTTCGCGGCGGGCGCAGACCACGATCTCGCCCTGATCGTTCGGCGTTCGGCAGGGAATTTCGGCACGGGTCCGTTCGCGATAGTCCGCAAGCACCGTGGGAACGGCGCTGGTTTGGGCAAGCAACAGCAGCGGCAGCAACATTGCGTTCGTCCCGGAACTCGAATCGGCAATACTATATCCTGAAAGGGGAAAGAAATCACCAAGTCGTTCAGACAGGGGCGCTGACAACGTTAGCGCCCTCGACAGCTTGCCGCCGCGTCCCTATCGCAACGCACAATCGTATGAGGGGATGTTGACCGATGACGAACGCAAGCCAAGTTCTCGACCGTGTCCTGGTGCTCGAAATGGTGCGCGTCACCGAAGCGGCGGCGATCGCCGCCTCCAGCCTGGTCGGTCGGGGCGACGAAAAGGCCGCCGATGCCGCTGCGGTCGAGGCGATGCGCGAGGCACTGAACCAGCTCTACATGGACGGCACCGTGGTGATCGGCGAAGGCGAGCGCGACGAGGCGCCGATGCTCTATATCGGCGAGAAGGTCGGCTCGGCGATCGGCAAGGGCCCGAAGATCGATATCGCGCTCGATCCGCTGGAAGGCACGACGATCACCGCCAAGGCAGGCCCGAACGCGCTGGCGGTGCTGGCGGTGGCGGAGGAGGGCAATCTGCTCAACGCCCCCGACGTGTACATGGACAAGATCGCGGTCGGCCCCGGCTATCCGCAGGGCGTGATCGATCTCAACAAGACCCCGACCGAGAATATCGAGGCGATCGCCGCGGCGAAGGGCGTGAAGCCCAACGAGATCATCGCCTGTGTGCTCGATCGGCCGCGCCACGAGAAGCTGGTCGCCGAGCTGCGCGGCATCGGCTGCGGCATCATGCTGATCCCGGACGGCGACGTGGCGGGGGTGATCGCGACCAGCGACCCGGATACGACCATCGACGTCTATATGGGCCAGGGCGGCGCCCCAGAGGGGGTGCTGGCCTGCGCGGCGCTGCGCTGCGTGGGCGGCCAGTTCCAGGGCCGGCTGGTGTTCCGCAACGAAGACGAGCGCGCCCGCGCCTACAAATGGGGCATCGAGGATCTCGACAAGATCTATTCGCTCGACGAACTCGCCAAGGGAGACTGCATCTTCGCCGCGACCGGCGTCACCGACGGCTCGCTGCTGGCGGGCGTGAAGCGGGTACGCGGCAAGATGACCACCGAGAGCGTGGTGATGCGTGCCAGCTCGGGCACCGTGCGCTGGGTGAAGGGCGAGCACCGCGTCGACTAACTGTTGGTTACGCGCCGCCGGCTTGATCCCGGCGGCGTCTTGCCGCACCAAGTCACCCTCGCTTTCTGGGGGATCGACGAACATGCGGCACTGGCTGGTTACGGTAGCATTAGCGGCGCTTGCCGCCCCACTCGCGGCCGCCGCGCCGCCGCAGTCCGCCCCCGTCGCGAGCGAAGCGCCCTTCACCTTCGAAGAGGCGATGATTCCGATGCGCGACGGGGTGAAGCTCCACACCGTCATCCTGCGGCCCAAGGACGCCAAGGGCCCGCTGCCGATCCTGTTCCAGCGCAGCCCCTATGGTTCGCCCGATGCCGCACCGGGCCGCGTGCCGAACAGCTGGGCGCCGCTGGTGCGCGACGGCTATATCTTCGTGTTCCAGGACATGCGCGGCCGCTTCAAGTCGGAGGGCGGGCCGTTCACCCTCTCCACCGAGGTGAAGACCGGCAAGGGCGCGGTCGACGAGGCGACCGACGCCTATGATTCGATCGACTGGCTGGTAAAGAATGTGAAGCCCAACAACGGCAAGGTCGGCATGTGGGGCGTTTCCTATCCCGGCTTCACCGCGGCGATCGCGCTCGCCAAGCCGCACCCGGCGCTCAAGGCGACCAGCCCGCAGGCGGCATGGATCGATTACTGGAAGAACGACGATCTCCACCGCTGGGGCGCGATGCGGCTGACCTATGCCAGCGATTGGGTGAACGGCCTCCAGGCCGACAAGACGACCAATGACGGCATCAGCCTCTACGACCGCTACGACACCTATGACTGGTTCCTCCACGCCGGCTCGCCCGACGAGATCGAGAAGCGCTATTTCAAGGGCCGGGTGCCGCGCTATCGCGAGATGATCGAGCATCCCGACTATGACGATCACTGGAAGAAGCAGGTCTGGTCGAACGCGCTCGGCAAGACGACGGTGCCGACGCTCAACGTCGCCGGGTACTGGGACCAGGAAGACCCCTGGGGCAGCTGGAAGATCTGGGAAAAGCAGCGCGCCAACGATCCGAACAAGCTTGCGCTGATGGTCGCAGGCCCCTGGGCGCACGGCACCTGGCACACGCCGGCCAACAGCCTCGGCCGCATTCCCTTCGGCGTCGACAGCGGCACCCAGTTCATCGAGCAGGTCGAGGCGCCGTTCTTCGCCTATTGGCTGCACGGCACCGGCACCAAGCCCGACTACGCGCTGAAGAGCTTCCAGTCAGGCTCGTGGCAGTGGAAGACGTACCAGACCTACCCGCTCGCCAATGCGCAGCCGACGAACCTCTATCTGCACGCCGATGGCGCGCTGAGCTTCACTGCGCCGGCAGCGGGCGAGGGCTGCCGCGACTATGTGAGCGATCCGGCGCGGCCCGTGCCGTTCCGGCCGCGCCCGATGTCCGCCACCTATGCGACGCCCGACTGGCGCTGGTGGGAAGCCGAGGACCAGCGCTTCGTCGACGACCGGCCCGACGTGCTCAGCTACGTCTCCGCACCACTGGAGAACGACCTGACCGTCACCGGCGAGGTCACCGCCAAGCTGATGGCCTCGACCAGCGGCACCGACAGCGATTTCGTCGTCAAGCTGATCGACGTGTTCCCCGAGGACTATGAAAAGGCACCGACCGCGCTGGGCGCCTATGCCAAGGGCCTCAACGGCTATGAACTGCCGATCGCGATGGAGATCCGCCGCGGCCGCTATCTCAAGAGCTTCGAACAGGCGACGCCGCTGGTGCCCGACCAGGTGACCGCGTGGGACTTTCCGCTGCGCGACCACGACCATGTGTTCAAGAAGGGGCACCGGATCATGGTGCAGGTCCAGTCGAGCTGGTTCCCGGTGATCGACCGCAACCCGCAGACCTTCGTGGCGAACATCTATAAGGCCAAGCCGGAGGACTATCGCAAGGCGACGCAGCGGGTGTGCAGCGGCTCCGCAGTGACGCTGCCGGTGGTGCGGTGATGGCAGCGGCGCGGGGCAGCGCTATGCCTTCCGGTCCCGTTCGCTTTCGCTGAAGCGGCGCACCGCTTCGCTGAACTGCTCCACTTCCACCAACGGGTCTTCCTCGCCGGTCATCGGAATCCCGTCGGGTTGTGGGCCGGCAAGCGCATCCACTCGACCCTCGCGCGGGAGCGGCTGCCGGGTCTCGGCGGCGGGGGCGGGCCCTTCGGGTGCGTCTTGGCCGGGGTCGGGCGTGGCGGTCATGGGTGGTTCCTGTTCCGATCGAATCGCAGGCGCGCAGTATCAGGACGGATAACCGCCCAGCCAAGCGCGGGTTTCCATGCACCCTGCGTCGGCAGGTAGCTTTTGGGTGGTGGCGCCGGCGCGGCTTGCGCTATGCGGCGACCATGCGGATCGATGCTCATCACCACCTCTGGGCCTATACGGCCGAAAGTTTCGGCTGGATCGAACCGGGCAGCGCGATCGCCCGCGATTTCGATGCCGAAGATCTGGTCGCCGCGATGGACACTGCCGGTGTCGATCGCGCGGTCGCGGTGCAGGCACGGCAGTGCGACGGGGAAACCGACTTCCTGCTCGCCTGTGCCGAACGCCAGCCGCGTATCGCGGGGGTGGTGGGCTGGATCGATCTGCGCGCGGCGGATATTGCCGATCGACTGGAGCAGCGGGCAGGGCAATCGATTCTCGGCTATCGCCATGTCGTGCAGGACGAGCCGGATCCTGATTTCCTGCTCGGCGATGCCTTTGTGCGGGGCGTCGGGGCGGTGCTCGCGCGCGGCCTGACCTATGATATACTCGTCAATGCCGCGCAGCTGGGATCGCTGCCGCGCTTCCTCGATCGATGCGGCGAAGGCCGATTGGTGCTCGACCATGCCGCGAAGCCCGATATCCGGGCGGGGGCGTGGCACCCCTGGGCCGATCAGATCGCGGCGGCGGCGCAGCATCCGGACCTGTTCTGCAAAGTGTCCGGCCTTGTGACGGAGGCCGATCATGCGGCGTGGCAGCTTTCCGATTTCGAACGCTATCTGGATCATGTCTTCAGCCGCTTCGGTGCCGACCGGGTGCTCTGGGGATCGGACTGGCCGGTCTGCGCGCTCGCGGGCTGCTACCGGGATACTTTTGAGATCGTCGAACAGTTCGTCGCGCGCCACTGTCCGGAAGCGGCGACGGCGGTTTTTGGCGGCAATGCGATACGGGCCTATGCGCTGGATCTCGCCTAGGGCGTGTATTCATTAGCGCAAACAATCTTGCATATACGCGATTTATCGTGGCAAGGCGCGGGCTAGGAGACCGATCATGCGCGCCATCATCTGCCAGGAGCCGTTTCAGCTTGCCCAGGTCAACCGCGAGGCGCCGGTGCCCGGCCCGGGCGAGGTGCTGGTCCGTGTGCGCCGTGTCGGCCTGTGCGGCACCGATTATCACATCTTTTCGGGCCGGCATCCGTTCCTCAGCTATCCGCGGGTGATGGGCCATGAACTGGGCGGCGAGATCGTCGCACTGGGCGAGGGGGCGACGCTGGAGATTGGGCGGATCGTTGCGATCAACCCCTATCTTGCCTGCGGCCATTGCATCGCCTGCCGGAAGGGGCGGCCCAACGCCTGCGTCAACATCAACGTGCTCGGCGTGCATAGCGATGGTGGAATGTGCGATCTCCTGGTGGTGCCCGAACGCGCGGTGATCGACGCGACGGGGCTGACGCTCGATCAGGCGGCGATGGTCGAGTTTCTGGCGATCGGCGCCCATGCGATTTCGCGCGCACCCAAGGATGGTGAAGGGCGGATGCTGGTCGTCGGCGCCGGCCCGATCGGTATCGCCTCGGCGCTGTTCGGTCGCCTCGATGGGTTCGACGTGACCCTGGTCGATCAGCGCGCGCCGCGCCTGGCCTTTGCCCGCAACAAGCTGGGGTTCGAAGGCCTGGTGGCCGATGAGGCGCTGGGCAGCGTGCTCATCGAGCGGACCTGCGGCGACATGTTCGATGTGGTGGTGGACGCATCCGGTTCGTTGGCGGCAATGCGGCGCAGCCTCGATTTCGTCGGGCATGGCGGTGCGCTGGTGCTGGTCGGCGTCGCGCCCGGCGAACTGAGCTTCGCCGATCCCGAATTCCACAAGCGCGAGACGGTGATGCTCGCCAGCCGCAACGCGCTGGCAAGCGATTTCCAGCGCGTGATCGCGGCGATGCGGTCGGGCGATATCCCGACCGAAATCCTCCATACCCACAGCCTCGCCATCGACGCGGTGCCGCAGCGGATTCCCGAGTTGATCGCCGAGGCGGATACGGTGTTGAAGGCGATCGTGGAGCTTTGACCCGAGCCTGGGGCTCAGGGTTGGGCCTCAAGCGAATAGATCTGCTCGGTCGGCACCCATTTCACGTCCTCGGCGGCGAAGGCCAGGCGCTTCTGGAAACCGTCCATCAGCGTCTCCCAAGCCTGCACGTCGGGATCGGCGGCATCGCGGGCGCGCTTGGCTTCGGGATCGAAGGCGGGGCCGGTTTCCATCACCATCACCAGCCGGTCGCCTGCCTGCCAGATTTCCATCGATTCGATTCCGGCCTCGCGGATCGATCGGTTGACTGCGGCCGGCGGGCCGCCGGGCCGGTGCCAATGGCGATAGGCGGCGATCGCTTCGGGATCGTCCTTCAGGTCGAGCAGCAGGATATGGCGCATGGGGCAGGTTCATAACCGGCCGTCGCCACGGCACAAGTCTGCTCGCGTAGCGCGGTATTTTTCGTTTAAGGTCAAAGCGCGAGCGGGCGTCCGGCGGCAGAACCGGTGACCAGACGAACAGGGGAATGCGGATGGCGGAGCAGAAGCAGTTTCGGGTCGTGATCGCCGGCGGCGGCACGGCGGGATGGGTGGCCGCGGCGGCGCTGGTCCGGCATCTCGGTGCGTCGCTGGATATCACGCTGGTCGAATCCGATGCGATCGGCACCGTCGGCGTCGGCGAATCGACCATCCCCACCGCACGCAGCTTCCACGCGCTGCTCGGCATTCGCGAACCAGTGTTCATGCGCGAGACCAATGCGAGCTTCAAGCTGGGCATCTCGTTCGAAAACTGGCTGCGCGAAGGCGTGCGGTATTTCCACCCGTTCGGCACGGTCGGTCGGTCGCTGCCGCTCGCGGATTTCCAGCATTTCTGGCTGGAGGCGAAGACCCGCGGATTCGGCGGTGAGTATGGCGACTATTCGCTCGAGACCCAGGCGGCGCTGGCCAATCGCTTCGCCACCGCCGATCCCGCCCCGCTTGGCTATGCCTATCATCTCGATGCGACCGCCTATGCCGTGTTTCTGCGCGGGCTGGCAGAGCCCGCGGGCGTACGCCGGGTGGAGGGCCAGATTACCGCGGTGGAACGCGACGGCGAAAGCGGGAACATCGCCGCCTTGCTGCTGGAGAATGGCGAGCGACTGGCAGGCGATCTGTTCATCGATTGCACCGGCTTCCGCGCGCTGCTGATCGAAGGCGCGCTGGAAACCGGCTATGACGATTGGCGGCACTGGCTGCCCACCGATCGCGCCTTTGCGGTCCAGTCCGAAACCACCGAGCCACCGGTCCCCTATACCCGCGCCATAGCCCATGGCGCCGGGTGGCGCTGGCGGATTCCGCTGCAGCATCGAATGGGCAACGGTTTCGTGTTCGCCAGCGACTATCTGGACGACGATGCGGCCCGCGAGCAACTGCTGGCGGCGGTGCCGGGCAGGGCGCTGTTCGATCCGCGACTGATCCGCTTCACCACCGGTATGCGGAAGAAGAGCTGGAACCATAATTGCGTCGCACTGGGCCTTGCGAGCGGCTTTATCGAACCGCTGGAATCGACCAGCATCCACCTGGTGATGATCGCCGTCACGCGGCTGTTGCAGAATTTCCCGCGCCGCCACGACATGGCGGCTGCGGCCCAGCGCTTCAACGCGCAGGCGCGCGCGGAGGCGGAGCATATTCGCGACTTCATCATCCTGCACTACAAGCGCAACGATCGGCCCGAGCCCTTCTGGCGCGACCATGCCGCCCGCGCCGTTCCCGACAGCCTTGCCGCGCGGATCGCCCTGTTCGAGGAAGGGGCCAATGCATATCAGAGCGGCGACGATCTGTTTCGTGTCGATAGCTGGAATGCGGTGATGCTGGGGCAGGGCGTGGTGCCGCGCGCGCATCACCCGATGCCGGGCGAAATCCCCTCCGCCGATCTGGAGCGGGCGCTGGGCGACCTGCGTGCCGGAATCGCCGCGCAGCTGGCCAAGCTGCCGACGCACGAGGCGTTCCTTCAGCGCTATTGCGGGCGGGAGTCGATCGCGGCCTGACCAATTTCGATCCTTTGTCATACCTCCAGCTTGACGGCCGCGTTGGGGGACGACATCCCGATCCGGTGACAAGAGGGGATCGCAGGATGAACGGGCGTCGATCGCAGGCTCTGGCCGGCTGGGCCACGGTGTTGCTGCTGGGAACGCCGGCCGCCGCGTCTGCGCAGCAAGCGGTGTTGTTCGATGGCCGCACGGTCCCGGCCATCGTCCATGACGATGCCGGCTCGGCGAAACTGGCCGGCGAACTGCTCGCCCGCGACATCGGGAAGCGCGTGGGCAAGACGCCGGTGGTGGCGGGCGACCTTACCGCTTGCGGCACGCTCTGTGTGGTCATCGGGCAGAAGGATTCGGCGTTGGTCCGTGCGGTGGCGGCCGATGCGAAGGTCGATCTCACCGCGCTCGACGGCCAATGGGAGCGCTATGTCCGCGTTCTCGCCCCTTCGAAGCAGCATCCCGGCCGCTCCTATCTGCTGATCGCCGGATCGGACGCGCGCGGCGCGATCTGGGGCACGGTCGACCTCAGCCGCGCAATCGGCATCTCGGCCTGGGAATGGTGGGCGGACGTGACGCCGCGCCATGCCGACCGGCTGGTGGTCGACGGCCGCCGCCTGCTCTCCGACGCGCCTTCGGTCCAGTATCGCGGCATCTTCCTCAACGACGAGGATTGGGGCCTCCAGCCCTGGGCGGCCAAGACCTACGAGCCCGAGACCGGCGATATCGGCCCCAAGACCTACGCCCGTGTCTTCGAGCTGATGTGGCGGCTCAAGGCCAATCTGATCTGGCCGGCGATGCACGAGAGCACCAAGCCCTTCTACCAGATCCCCGGCAATGCCGAGATGGCGAAAGCCTATGCCATCGTCGTCGGCACCTCGCACGCCGAGCCGATGATGCGCAACAATGTCCGCGAGTGGGACGAGAAGGCGGAGGGCCCGTTCAACTTCTTCACCAACCGCGACCGCATGGTCGACTATTGGCGCCGCCGCGTGGACGAAGTGAAGGGCTTCGAGAACGTCTATACGATCGGGCTGCGCGGCAAGCACGACTCGGCGCTGGAAGGCGCCAAGAGCCCCGAACAGGCGCTCGCCGCCACCACCCAGGCGATCGACCTGCAGCGCGGCCTGCTCGCCACCGCGCAGGGCAAGCCGGCGGACCAGGTGCCGCAGGTGCTCACCCTCTACAAGGAAGTGCTCGACGTCTATCGCAGCGGGCTGAAAGTGCCCGAGGACGTGACGCTCGTCTGGCCCGAGGACAATTACGGCTATCTCGGCCAGCTGCCCACCGCCGCCGAGCGCGCGCGCAAGGGCGGTTCCGGCCTTTACTATCACATCAGCTATTGGGGCCGGCCGCACGACTATCTGTGGCTGGCGACCACCCATCCCGGCCTGATCCGCGAACAGCTGGACCGGGCATGGGCGACCGGCACGCGCAAGCTGTGGGTGGTCAATGTCGGCGACATCAAGCCGGGCGAGGTGCTGGCCAGCTATTTCCTCGATATCGCCTTCGATGCGAAACTGCTGAACAAGCCGGTGCGCGCGCAGCTCGCCGATTGGGCGAAGGAGCAGTTCGGCGCACAGGGGCCCGCCGTCGCCGATGTGCTGATGGACTATTACGACCTCGCCTGGGAGCGGAAGCCCGAGTTCATGGGCTTCAGCACGGTCGAGCCCGAAACCCCGATCCGCATCGGCGACTATGTCCGCACCGGCGGCGACGAGGCGCAGGCGCGGATCGCCCGCTATCAGGCGCTGCTCGACAAGACCGAGGCGCTCGCCGCGACCATGCCCGCCGATCGCCGCGACGCCTTCTTCCAGCTGGTGCTGTACCCGGTGCGCGGCGCGGCCAAGCTCAACGAGCGCAACCTGAAGCTCGATCTCGCCGCGCTCTACGCCCGCCAGGGTCGCGCCAGCGCCAATGCGCTTGCGGAGCAAGCCCGCGCCGCCCACCAGACGATCGTCGCCGATACCGCCGCCTACAATGCCCAGAATGGCGGCAAGTGGCGCGGCATCATGGACATGGCACCGCGCCAGCTCGCCGTCTTCGCCGAGCCGCCCTATCCGAAGATCGATCTCGCCCCCGTTGCCCCCTGCGGTGCGGATGCCCGCGCGCTCGCCTTCGCCCCCGGCAAGCCGGAAACGCGGTTCATGACGGTGTATGGCAAGGGCGCGGTGAGCGACTGGACGGTCGAGGGGCTGGAAGGGGTGGAGCTTTCCGCCCGTGCCGGCCGGCTCGATGCCAGCAACGGCTATGCGATGCGCGTCGCGGTGAAGTATGACGGCAAGGGCCCGATCGCCGCGGGCAAGATCCGCTGCAACGGCGCGATGGTCTATCTGGAACCGGTGCTGCAACCCTTCCCTGCAGGCGACGCCACGCCCGAGGTGAACCACATCCTTTCGCTTACCCCGGCGGACCTGAAACTCGCGGGCACGCCCTGGGAACGCATCGCCGAACTCGGCTCACGCGGCGCGGTGCTGCGCAGCAGGCTCGACCTTCCCTCCAGCGACAAGGCCGATGCCACCGCGCCGCTCGTCCTGCCCTTCGTGCTGGGCAACAAGGGCGATGCCGAGCTCAAGATCGTTGGCCTGCCCGTCCATGCGCTCACCTCCGCCAACAAGCTCCGGATCGGCGTGCGGGTGGACGGCGGTGCGATCACCGTGCTGGATTACGAGACCCATGGCCGCAGCGACGAGTGGAAGGCCAACGTCCTCTCCAACACCGCAATACGCACCCTCAACCTCGGCCTGCTCGCGGCCGGCGCCCACAAGATCGAGGTGTTCGCGATGGACCCCGGCTTCCTGCTCGACCGGATCGATGTGCGCCTCGACGGCGCCCCCGACTATTACGGCGCGCCGCCGACCCGCTGAGCCGCCAGCTCGGCAGCGGCGACGTCGCGCAGCCGCCGGGCGACCTCCGGGTTGATCCCCAGATCCTCGGCAGCGCGCTCGCGCGGGCCCAGGCTGCGCGGATCGCGGCCGGTGATCGCGCCGAACTCGACCAGCGCCTCCAGATAATAGCCCTCGGCGCTGGCGTGATACTGGTCCCAGGTCCACAGGCTCACCTGGCCGAAGGCGACGCCGTCATAGGGATTGGGATCGGCGATACCTTCGCGCATCGCCCGATTCCAGGCGGTGCCGACCGGCAGCACAGCATGGAATCCCGATCGCGGCGTCAATCCCAGCCGGTTCGCCGCCAGCAGGTCCTCGGCCATCCGGCCGACCGGGAGGCCATGCCAGTGGCCGCCGGGGCGATAGACCTGATCGGCGCGCGACCAGGTGGCGACCAGATTGATCTGTGCCGCCGGATTACGATGGTGGAACATCTCGGCCAGCGCGCGGGCGGCGGCGAGGTGACGGGTAGGATCGCCGGGCCGATCGGGATCGAGCGTGCTATAGCCTTGCAGCACCACCACGTCCCACCGCCGATCAAGCAGCGCGCGCCGGTTGGCGAAATGCCAGCCGAGATCCCGGCCGCCGGCCGTTTCCAGGCTCACCTGCCAGTCGAGCCCCGCCTCCATCGCGAATGTCTTGAACAGCGCCGGTACGCCCCCCACCCCTTCGCGGTTGAGGTCGGTCACCCGATCGGGGCGGTAGCGCATTACCGGCGAGTTCGCGCCATAGGTGAAGCTGTTCCCGACGAACAGGATCGTCTTGGCGCCAGCAGACGGCGCCAGGGCAGCGCAGGCGAGCAGAAACGCGAAAAGGCGAGCAAGATTCGGCATGGCCCGCTCTTGCCGCCTGCCCGCCGGTTTCACAATGACTTGGGGAGGAAATGCTGTTCCCTATTCGTTCATCCGGCGGTATATCCGCGCCATGGCCGCCCCGCCCACCCGGAAGATCCTGCATATCGACATGGATGCGTTCTTCGCCTCGGTCGAGCAGCGCGACGATCCGGCATTGCGCGGCAAACCGGTGGCGGTGGGATCGGCCGCGGCGCGCGGGGTGGTGGCGGCGGCGAGCTACGAGGCGCGGACCTTCGGGGTGCGCTCCGCCCTCCCGTCCGTCACCGCGGTGCGCCGCTGCCCGGACCTGATCTTCGTGCGGCCGCGCTTCGACGTATACAAGGCCGTCTCGCAGCAGATCCATGCGATCTTCGCCGACTATACCGATCTGATCCAGCCGCTGTCGCTCGACGAAGCCTATCTCGACGTGACCGAGGATCGGCGGGGGATCGGCACGGCCTGGGCGACCGCGAAGGAGATTCGCGCGCGCATCCTGGCGGAGACAGGGCTCACCGCCTCGGCGGGCGTCTCGTACAACAAGTTCCTCGCCAAGCTCGCCTCGGACCATCGCAAGCCCAACGGCCAGTTCGCGGTCACGCCCGACATGGGTGCCGCCTGGGTGGAGGGGCTGCCCGTCTCCCGGTTTCATGGGATCGGCCCGGTTACCGCCGCCAAGATGCGCAAGCTGGGGATCGAGACGGGGGCGGACCTGCGGGCCAAGCCGCTCGTGTTCCTGCAACAGCATTTCGGCAGCAGCGCCGAATGGTATCATCAGATTGCGCGGGGAATCGACGAGCGCCCCGTCAATCCCAATCGCGAGCGGAAATCCTCCGGTTCCGAAACCACCTTCAGCCGCGATCTCAGCGAGGACGGGGACATCGAAGCGGCGGTGCTCGGCCAGGCCGACGAGGTATGGGAGTGGGTGGAGCGCACCGGCATGCTCGCCCGCACCGCGACCGTGAAGGTGAAATATGCCGATTTCCAGATCGTCACTCGCAGCCGGACACATCCGGCGCCTATTGCGACGCGCGGGCAGCTTCATGCCGCCTGCCTGCATCTGGTGCGATCGGTGCTGCCGGCCGCCAAGGGAATCCGCCTGCTAGGCGTCAGCATCTCCAATTTCGACAAGCGCGAGGAAGAGGCCGGGGAGCTGCCGCTGTTCGACGGCGCCTAAAGCATTTTCAAGTTGACCGTTTACGGTCAACGGCTCGGAAAATGCGGCAATCAACAACGTAGAGCGTCTTCGCCCAAGGTGAAAACGCTCTAAAACGAGATGGCGTGATGGTGTCCGACCGTGTCGGCGCCGATTGTGGCCGGTGGCTAGGAGCGGGGAAGGAGCGGGGCTTTGCCCCCTCGCCCTGCGGAGAGGGGGCATCCGGTTCAGTTGCCTTCGGCGCCCTGGTAATTGGTGAGTTCGTCACCGACGATCGTGATGACGTGCAGCACATTGGTCGAGCCCGGCGTCTTGAACGGGACGCCTGCGCAGACGATCACGCGGTCACCGGCCTTGGCGATCCCGTGGCGCAGCGCCATGCGCTTGGCCTTGGCGACCATCTCCTCGAACGAGTCGACGTCGCGGGTGTTCACCGCATGGGTGCCCCAGAGCAGGCCCAGACGACGGGCGGTGTCGCGCTCCGGCGTGAGGACCAGGATCGGCACGCTGGGACGCTCGCGGGCGATGCGGCGCGCGGTGGAACCGGAGCTGGTGAAGCAGATGATCGCCGCGGCCGAAACGGTGCTGGCGATGTTCTTCGCCGCTTCGGCAAGCGCGTCCGCGGTCGTCGGATCGGGCTTGGTGACGGTGAAATGGACGCGGTCGCCATGCGCGGGATCGCGCTCCACCGCATCGGCGATCGAGTTCATCATCGACACCGATTCGACCGGCCATTTGCCTGCGGCGCTTTCGGCCGAGAGCATGATCGCGTCGGCGCCGTCATACACGGCCGTCGCAACGTCGGACACTTCGGCGCGGGTGGGCGACGGGCTCTCGATCATCGATTCGAGCATCTGCGTCGCGACGATCACCGGGCGGCCCAGGCGGCGCGCGGTCTCGACGATCCGCTTCTGCAACGGCGGCACCGATTGCGGCGGCAATTCCACGCCCAGATCGCCGCGCGCGACCATCACGCCGTCGCACTGCTCCATGATCTCGTCGAGGCGCGCGATGGCGCTCGGCTTTTCGATCTTGGCGAGCAGGGCCGCCTTGCCGCCGATCAGGCGACGGGCTTCCATCAGGTCCTCAGGCCGCTGAACGAAGCTGAGGGCGATCCAGTCGGCGCCCTGCTCGACGGCGAAGCTCAGGTCGCTGCGGTCCTTTTCCGTCAACGCTGCCAGCGGCAGCACCATATCGGGGACGTTCAGGCCCTTGTTGTTGGAGAGCGGACCACCGACCTCGACGATCGTGGTCAGCCGGTCATGCGCCACATCGGTCACGCGCAGCACCAGCTTGCCGTCGTCGAGCAGCAGGCGCGCATCGGGGTGCGCGGCTTCGAAGATCTCGCGGTGGGGCAGTTCGACGCGGGTGGCGTCGCCCGGGGTGGGATCGCGATCGAGCGTGAACTGGTGCCCGGTGACGAGCATCACCTTGCCCTCGGCGAACTTGCCGACGCGCAGTTTCGGCCCCTGGAGATCCGCGAGGATCGTGGTCGGGCGCCCGGTGGTCTTCTCCATCGCCCGGATGGCTTCGAAGAGCGGCACCTTCGAGGCCTGGTCGCCATGGCTCATATTGATGCGAAATGCGTCCGCGCCGGCGCGGAACAGGCGCTCGATCATTTCGGGGGACGCGCTGGCGGGGCCCAGCGTTGCCAGAACGCGCACCTTGCGCGAGCGGGGGGAGATCGCCTGTGTCATCACTGTCTTCCTCGGCTTGTGCGTGCCCGCCTCTAGTCCCAAATGCGTTAACATCAACTGCGGAGGTGCGGAATGGATGAACTTGATCGCCTGGACGACGCAACGGCAGCCAAGGCGTTCCGCCGCCTGGTGCGCCATCTGCGGCACCGGCACGATGCCCAGAATATTGATCTGATGGGGCTTTCGGGCTTTTGCCGCAACTGCCTGGGCGACTGGATCCACGAGGCGGACCCGAGCATCGCCAAGGCCGATGCGCGTCGAATCGTCTACGGCATGGACCAGGCCGAATGGAAGGCGAAGTACCAGGGCGCAGCGACGCCCGAGCAGCTGGCGCGCATGGAAGAGAGCCTGAAGAAGAACGAGGGGCGAGACGACGCGCTCGACGAGGCGCTTGACGAGAGCTTTCCGGCCAGTGATCCTCCCAGCATGACCGACCCTCACGCCTGAGTTGGGGGCGATAAGGGGGAGACGGGAATTGAAGACCTTGTTGCTGGCCGCGCTGGCTTGTTCCGTGGCCGTCCCCGCGCTTGCCCAGTCTTCCTCCAAGGTCACCTATGTCCAGGCCGGGCGGCTGCTCGACAAGCCCGGCCAGGCACCGCGCGGCAACAGCACCCTCATCCTGCGCGACGGCAAGGTCGCCGAGGTCCGCGACGGCTTCGTCGCGCCCGAGGCGGGGGCGGCGCTGGTCGATCTGCGCGACAAGTTCGTGCTGCCGGGCCTGATCGACCTGCACGTCCACCTCTTCTCCGAGGGCGACCCGGTGAAGGAGCGGATGAATGCGCTGACCGAGGACGAAGCAGACGAATTCGTCATCGGCATCGAAGACGCGCGGCGCGATCTGGAGGCCGGCTTTACCACGGTCCGTGATCTCGGCAGCAATCCGCGGGCGATTCGCGCGTTGCGCGACGCCGTGGAGCGCGGTGCGATTGCGGGTCCGCGAATCGTCAATGCGGGCCGCATGATCTCGGTCTCGGGCGGGCATGGCGACGGCACCAACGGGCTCGCCGAGGAATTTGCCGACACGGTTGCCCATCACCAGATCAACACCTGCAACGGCCCGGACGATTGCCGCCGCGCGGTACGCCAGCAGATCGGGCTGGGCGCGCAGGTGATCAAGTTCGCCGCGACCGGCGGCGTGCTCTCCAACGTCGCGGGCGGCCTCGGCAAGCAGATGACCGACGAGGAGATGCAGGCGATTGTCGAGACCGCGCATGCCTTTGGCCGGCGCGTGGCGGTACACGCCCATGCCGCGGAGGGCGTGCGCGGCGCGGTGGAGGCGGGGGCCGATTCGATCGAGCACGGCAGCTTCCTCGACGACGCCACGATCGCCGCGATGAAGACGCGCGGCACCTGGCTGGTGCCGACGATGATCGCGCCGGTCACCGCGCTCGCCAATGCCCGCGCCGGCAAGCTGCCGCCCGCGACCATCCCCAAGGCCGAAGCAGCCGCGGCGTCGGCGGCGGCCAGCCACGCCAGGGCGATCAAGGCGGGGGTGAAGGTCGCGTTCGGGACCGATACCGGCGTGTCGCGGCACGGCGAGAATGCGAAGGAGTTCGCGCTGCTGGTGCGCGCGGGGCTCACCCCGGCGGGCGCGATTCGCGCGGCGACGCTGGATGCCGCCGATGCGCTGGGCCGCAAGGACCAGCTCGGCTCGCTGGAGCCGGGCAAGGCGGCGGACCTGATCGCGGTCTCCGGCGATCCGCTGCAGGACGTGACGGTGCTGGAGCGGGTCGACACGGTGGTGCGCGGCGGCGTGGTGCACAAGCTGGGCGGCAAGCGGCAGGTCTTCCCGCAGGACGGTGGTTGAGCGCGGGGCCCGGCTGGCGTACAGGGCGCGCCTGATTCCGTAATCCTTGTCGGACGAACCGGCCGGCGCGAGTCTCGCGCGGCGCTTTGTCCGATCCCATGCTTCAGGAGCTAGAACACCCATGTCCGACAATATTTCCGCCGAGCAGCTCCGCCTCCTGATCGAGCGTGTCGAGCGCCTCGAAGAGGAGAAGAAGGGCATCGCCGACGACATCAAGGACGTCTATGCCGAAGCCAAGTCGACCGGCTTCGACGTGAAGACGATGCGCACCATCGTCCGCCTGCGGAAGATGGAAAAGCATCACCGCGAAGAGGCCGAGATGCTGCTCGAAACCTACAAGCAGGCGCTGGGCATCTGAGCCCCGCGATGGCGCTCGCCGGCCATCCGCGCTAAGGCGAGCGCTTTCCACCTCCTCCACACCGCAGGCAGTTCGGGTTCACCATGGCAGGCCATTCCAAATTCAAGAACATCATGCACCGCAAGGGCGCGCAGGATAAGAAGCGCTCGGCGATGTTCTCCAAGCTCAGCCGCGAAATCACCGTGGCGGCAAAGATGGGTCTGGCGGACCCGGACATGAACCCGCGCCTGCGCGCCGCGATCAACGCCGCCAAGGCGCAGTCGATGCCCAAGGACAATATCCAGCGCGCGATCGACAAGGCGAGCAAGGGCGAAGGCGATAACTATGAAGAGATCCGCTACGAGGGCTTCGGCCCGGCGGGTGTCTCGCTGATCATCGAGGCGCTGACCGACAACCGCAACCGCACCGCGACCAACGTGCGCACCGCGGTGTCGAAGAATGGCGGCAACCTGGGCACCGCCGGTTCGGTGAGCCACGGCTTCGATCGCCTGGGCCTGATCTCCTATCCGGCGAGCGCCGGCGACGCCGAGAAGGTGTTCGAGGCGGCGCTGGAAGCGGGTGCCGAGGACGTGACCAGCAGCGAGGACGGCCACGAGATCTGGACCGCGCAGGGCGACCTGCACGAAGTCGCCAAGGCGCTGGTGCCGGTGCTCGGCGAGTCCGAAGGCGCCAAGCTCGCCTGGCGGCCGCAGACCATGGTGACGGTGGGCGCCGACGACGCGGCGACGCTGTTCAAGCTGCTCGACGCGCTCGACGATGACGACGACGTGCAGACGGTGTGGGGGAATTACGAGATCCCCGACGACGTGATGGAGAAGCTGGGTTGATCTTCTCGCTCCTCCCCGGGACGGGGAGGATCTATGATCATTCTTGGCCTTGATCCTGGCTTGGGGACTACCGGCTGGGGTCTCATCCGCGCCGAGGGCAACCGGATCGGCCATGTCGCGCATGGCAAGCTCGTCACCGACACCAAGGCCACGCTGCCGCGCCGGCTCGCGCATCTCGATGCGATGCTGGCCGCGCTGATCGCCGATCACGCGCCCGAGGCGGCGGCGGTCGAGGAAGTGTTCGTCAATTCCAATGCGCAGTCGACGCTCAAGCTCGGCCAGGCGCGCGGGGTGGTGCTGTGCGCCGCCGCGCGGGTCGGCATCGACGTGGGCGAGTATAAGCCGAGCACGGTCAAGAAGTCCGTCGTCGGCGTCGGCAATGCCGACAAGGAGCAGGTCCATGCGATGGTCTCGCGGCTGCTGCCGGGGGTGAAGATCGTCGGCGCCGATGCCGCCGACGCGCTGGCCGTGGCGATCTGCCATGCGCACCATCTGGCGAGTGCGCGGTTCGGGGTTCGGTAAAGGCTGTTGCTGCCGTACACCCCAAACAAAAGAGGCCGGAGCGTCGCCGCCCCGGCCTCTTCTTGAACCCATCCGCTCCGCGGGATCAGTACACCCGCTTCTTCGGCTTGATATAGTCGATCGCGTCGGTGAGCGTGTAGTCGTGGACCGGGCGGTAATCGAGCTCGGTCTTGCCGCCCTTGCCGCCCCAGCCATCAAACGTCGCGATGGTGTGCTTCATCCACTCCGCGTCGTCGCGCTCGGGGAAGTCCTCGTGCATGTGCGCGCCGCGGCTTTCCTTGCGGTTGATCGCGCTGCGGATCGTCACCATCGCCTGGCCGAGCAGGTTGTCCAGCTCCAGCGTCTCGACGAGATCGGTGTTCCAGATCAGCGAGCGGTCGCTGACGTGCACGTCCTCCAGGCCCTTGTAGACCTGCTCCATGTGGCCCACGCCCTCGGCCATCAGCTCCTCGGTGCGGAACACGGCGCAGTGGCGCTGCATCGTCTTCTGCATGTCGGCACGCAGCTGCGCGGTGCGGGTGCCGCCGTTCGCGTTGCGGAAATGGTCGAGGCGACCCAGCGCCAGCGCTTCCGAATCCTTCGGCAGCGGGTGGTGCGGAGTGTTGGGCTTCAGGATGTCGACGATCCGCTTGCCGGTCGCGCGGCCGAACACGACGAGGTCGATCAGCGAGTTGGAGCCGAGGCGGTTGGCGCCGTGCACCGACACGCAGGCCGCTTCGCCGACCGCGAACAGGCCGGGGACCACCGCATCCGGGTTGCCATCCTTCAGATGGACGACTTCGCCGTGATAGTTGGTAGGGATGCCGCCCATATTATAGTGGACGGTCGGCACCACCGGCAGCGGCTGGCGGGTGAGGTCGACGCCGGCGAAGACCTTGCCGGTCTCGGTGATGCCGGGCAGGCGCTCTGCCAGGATCTTCGGGTCGATATGGTTGAGGTGAAGGAAGATATGGTCCTTCTCCTTGCCCACGCCGCGGCCCTCGCGGATCTCCATCGCCATCGAGCGCGACACGACGTCGCGGCTGGCGAGATCCTTGGCGGACGGCGCATAGCGCTCCATGAAGCGCTCACCCTCGGAGTTGGTGAGATAGCCGCCTTCGCCGCGCGCACCCTCGGTGATCAGCACGCCCGCGCCGTAGATGCCGGTCGGGTGGAACTGGACGAACTCCATGTCCTGCAGCGGCAGGCCGGCGCGGAGCACCATCGCGTTGCCGTCGCCGGTGCAGGTGTGCGCCGAGGTGGCCGACTGGTAGACGCGGCCATAGCCGCCGGTCGCCAGCACCACCGCATGGCTGCGGAAGCGGTGGATCGAGCCGTCTTCCATGCACAGCGCGATCACGCCGCGGCACTCGCCATTTTCCATGATCAGGTCGAGCGCGAAATATTCGATGAAGAAGTCCGCATCGTACTTCAGGCTCTGCTGGTAGAGCGTGTGCAGCATCGCATGGCCGGTGCGGTCCGCCGCGGCGCAGGTGCGCTGCGCGGGCGGGCCTTCGCCCATGTTCTGCATCATGCCGCCGAACGGGCGCTGGTAGATCTTGCCTTCGTCGGTGCGGCTGAACGGCATGCCGGCATGTTCGAGCTCGTACACCGCGGCCGGGGCCTCGCGGGTGAGATACTCGATCGCGTCCTGGTCGCCGAGCCAGTCGGAGCCCTTGACGGTGTCGTACATGTGCCAGGTCCAGTGGTCCGGACCCATGTTGCCGAGGCTGGCGGCGATGCCGCCCTGCGCCGCGACCGTGTGGCTGCGGGTGGGGAACACCTTGGTGATGCAGGCGGTCTTGAGGCCCGACTGCGCCACTTCCATCACCGCGCGGAGGCCCGAGCCGCCCGCGCCGACGACGACGGTATCGTAGATGTGATCGATGATCTTGTAGGCGGCGGACATCAGGCAGCCACTCCGGTGGTGGTGAAGGCGATCTTCAGGATCGAGAAGATCGCGAGCACGCGGACGGTGATCGTGAAATATTCGAGCAGGACCAGCAGCACGAAGCGGCTTTCGTCGTGCTGATAATCCTCGATCACGACCTGCAGGCCGTGACGGAAGTGGAAGGTGACGCTGAGCACCAGGAGGATCAGCGGCACGGCGACCAGCGGCTGGGCGATCCAGCCGGCGACGGTCGCGTAATCATAGGCCGGCAGGATGGCGATCGAGACGATCAGCCAGAGCACCAGCAGCAGATTGGATCCGGCGGAAAGCTTGTGCTTCCACCATTCGCCCGCGCCCTCATGCGCGGAGCCGAGGCCGCGGACGCGACCGAGCCGGGTGCCGTTACCCATGGGCCTTCTCCAGAAGCACGACCCAGAAGATCGCGGTGGCGAGGATGCTGAACGCGAAGGTGGTGAGCGCGCTGCGCTTGTTCGCGCGCAGCTCGAAATTCGCGCCGGCATCGAGGAACAGGTGGCGCACGCCCGAAGCCATGTGCTGGAAGAACGACAGGCTCAGCCCGATCCCGACGACATAGCCCAGGATGTTGAGCTGGCCGCTCTGCAGCGTGAACACGTCGAGGAAGCACGCATAGGCATCGGGGCCATAGGCGAGTGCGACCAGCCACCAGACGAACAGGCCGGTGCCGACCGTGGCCATGCCGGAGCCGGTGGCGCGGTGGATGATCGAGACCGCCATGTGCGGTCCCCATTTGTAGATGCCGAGATGCGGCGACAGCGGTCGTGCCGTGTTGCGGACGTTGGCCAACGATAAATCCTTTCGGTCGACGCGGGCTTCCTTAATCCCGCCGGACGAGGATGCAAGACGGATTGCCCTTAGGTTCAGCCGGGTGGTGGGCGCAAGATGCTGCGAAGCGGCAACGACTTTACCCTCCTAACCGGCTTTTAACCACCCACGCCACATAGCTGTGTCGATGCGGCCTGCTGGGGGCGCGCGTACCAGGGATAATGGTGTGACGAATTCGGTATCGACCCAGGCACTTGCGGCATCCGGCACGATGAGTGCTCGGATCGATACGCAAGCACGGTTGCGCGTGTTCGATTTTGAAGGATCTTTGCTGCAGGCCAGTCGTGATTGCTGGGAAATTCTCGAATCCGAAATCGAACTGGTCTCCGCGGCCTATTGGCACCAATGGGTGCGGTGCTTCCCCGACCAGCGCGACTGGGTGCCCACCGATACGGCCCAGATGATCGAACTGGGGGCGGTGTTTCTGCGCAATCGCTTCCTCGATACCGCCGGCCATACCTGGGTCGAATCCATCGAGCGATCGGTTGCGGCTGCCTATCAGGCGGGAATTCCGCCGATGGCGCTGCTTTCCATGATCAGCGCGAGCGATCGCGCGGCGCTGGACGTCCTGGTGCGGCGAATCGGCACTGCGGACCAGCGGATGCCGATACTGGTCGATACGCTGATGCGGCTTTCCGCCCTGGAAGCGGACATCACCGTCGAAATCTACAACATGTATCGCGAGCATAGCGCGCAGATGGCGCGCGACCTGCTGGCCAGCGAGTTCCGCGACTCGATCGGCGCGACTGTCGAGCGCGCGTCGCGCGAGGGCGAGGCGTTGCGGGGGCAGACGCTGCACACATCGTCTTCGGCGCGGGGGATGCTGGGGAAGACGAGCGAGGTGGCGGCGGCGGCGGAGCAGTCTGCGGTTGCGATGCGGGAGGCGGCGATGACGGCGGC